>CAWHOQ010000017.1:0-127407 GCA_963831065.1 uncultured Pseudomonadota bacterium | reverse complement strand
CTGTTTGCTCGCCCTCTTATACCCGGCCGAGTCAGGAAACGACGCGCGCTTTGGCCGTTGAGGGGTAAGTCACAGGGCAGCGCGGCGGCCTTGCCCGGTAATGGCGTGATAGACGACCAGCACCACCACCGCGCCGATAAACGCGACCAGAATGCTCCACAGATTGAACCCGGTAACCCCGCGCCCGCCGAACAGATGGAAGATGACCCCGCCCACAATCCCGCCAATCACGCCCAGAAGAATATCGCGGACCATGCCCTCACCGGTTTTGTTCACCATCCGGCTGGCCAGATAACCGCCGATCAGCCCCACCACGATCCAGGCGATGACGCCTGCGCCTTCCTCTACCGGCTGGTTGGTGGTTTGGGCCACCGCCGGGGTGGCGGTCAGGGTGACGGCCAGCGTGAATAGAGACGATGCAGTCGAAGATCTCATGGTAAGCCTCCCTGGCTAAATCTTGGTCAGCTCGGGAGTTGCATTCCAGTGCCAAGATCGTTTACGCGAAAAATAGTCAGTTGGCACGTACTTTGGGTTGCCTGATTGGGAGAGCTCAGTCTCTAGCGCATTGCGGGTTTTGGTAGTTTTTAGGAGCAGTACTATGGTGAAATTACTGATTTTGGTCTCCGGAATAGTTCTCCTATCTGGTTGTTGCGAGCTGTTTGGAATTTGCACCTCAGTTTCGCTTCACAGTTCTAACCCGGCTTCCGATGATGTTGGCAAACTTGGCACATCAGGCCAGTGGATGTTCGGTGCGGCCAGCGCTCCGGATGCGTCAAGCCGCAGCTGCGTGTCGTCGACATCATCTTAGATACCTATCTAGAAACTTAACGCGGTATTCTTCGCCATTGCGATTATTCGGAAAATCCAACGTGAGAGGTTGGAACATCATCCGCCTTGGCCATAATAGATATGTCAAAGAAACGTCGATTAAATGGTTGTGCGCTGTGGATTTCGGTGATCCTGTTCGCCTTCGTGGTCATTTCTCTCATGGCAGGTAATCCCGGGGGTGCAACGGAGGGACTAATCAGAGCAAATACAATCAAAGTAACCCATTAATTGATTTCTCCGGCTATACCGGAGGTCCGGTGGAGGAGTGGCTCAAAAGCCAAGGATTTAAGCTGGAGAAAGACGCGACTAATCGCAAGCTCCTGGGACTCTCGATCCACAATGCTGTCCTGACGCTTGAAGCGAAGGCTCGCATGAGCGGCTTTATCTTCAATGACTCCGTAGATTTTGACCAGGTAAGCAAGGTCAGGATCACGTGGGGTGTCAACCAATATCCTCAGAACGCCTCGTATGAAAAACAGGTGAACAATGAAGCTTTGATGCTGTATATCTTCTTTGGCGCCAAGAAGCTTTCCAGTGGTAACGTCCTGGTCCCGAACAGCCCCTATTTTATAGGCCTGTTCCTTTGTCAGAATGATCAGGTAAATGTGCCGTATAAAGGACGGTTTTTCCATGCGGGGGGCCGGTTTGTTTGCCTGGGCAAACCGCGCCCTGGGGAGATGATAGTCTCGGAGTTCGACCTCGATCGAGCGTTCAGGAGTTATTTTGGGAAGAATGAGACTCCGCGGATCAGCGGTCTCGGTTTCGGCATTGATACCTCCAAAGCAGGCAATGGAGGTAAAAGCGCAGCGTTCATCAAGAGTGTTGAATTCCAAGAATAGCCGGCAAACCCGAGCGCTCAAGTCCGTCGCAACGAGAAGAGCGCGCGGCGGACGATGATTAGTCAAGTTTCACGTCGATAACACAGCTCCACCCCTTTGGACCCCTCGTGCAACGATAGGAAATCACACCAAAACTCCGAGGATGGCCATCACGAACTTTGTCGGCAAAATGAAGTTGGGGGAGGGGGTGCTCGGCGAAATCAATTCAGACAATCGCGTCAAGCAGCAGCTTTCCGAAAGATGCAGCAGAATCGCGCTCCAGACGCTCCAAGAGCCTTGAAGCGACCGAGCGCTCAGCCGAGATGAAGCGCTAGTGGCCAAGCGAAAGAAGAAGCGGAGACCCTGACGGAATGCCTACTATCTACCCCAAAGACGTGCTGGCTATCTTGGCCCGCGACTACGCATGGGTCCAAAAACTGTCGCAAGCGCCGACTTTTTTCGACCCGGCGAACGATGCACACAAAGTGGCGGCGCTGGTTGATCTGCTTGAGCAGATCCCGCCTTCACTGCTTGTTCAATCGCGAGACGACTTTTCGGCCTATAGGCAGACCATCGCCTCGCTCCGTCAGCTCCTCAAACAAAGCGAGCGCGGCGGAAGTATCTATTGGCCATCCATAGGCGGCGGCAATGTGCTGACGACGCTCTGGCTCTTGCTCCAAAAATGCCCCGACGAGGCGATTTCCGAAGCCACTAGCGGCCTGGAATTCATCACTGATACCCCGCTCAGAGAGAGTATCCGTCGCGACGTTTCCTCTGCCAATATCGCATTGAACAATGGTGAGTGGAAGGCATCGACGGTCATCGCCGGTGCCGCTGTAGAAGCTTTACTGCTATGGGCCATCGCGAGTCCTAGCACCAGGCGTGACGAGCGCGAGGAGGCCATATCAAAAGCGGTCGCTCGCGTTCCACAGTTCAAGAGCCTCGATGGGGATCATCCGGAAAACTGGCCTCTGTCCGCCTATATCGAAGTAGCGCTCGAACTAAAGAAAATTTCCCAACAGGCCGCCGATCAAGCGCGACTCGTCAAGGATTACCGGAACCTTCTCCATCCGGATCGCGAGATCCGCGAGAAGCTGAGCTGCGATCGCGGAACGGCACATGGAGCCTTCGCCGCGATGCAGCTCGTCGTTCGGGATCTCAGCCTCGACTCTTATCTGATGTGCGGGCGGTACACGCTGCGCCGAGCCGAGCTCGAATCGGTCAAGCGCGAGCTTCACGTCGACAGCAGCGGTGGCTCGTACCTCTGGGAGCCGCGCTACAACATCGCACCGACGCAGCAAGTGCCGATTCTGACGATTGCGGAGAGCGGCGTTCGTCAACTCACTTCGATGGTGTGGGGCATCGCAACTCCGGCGCACGATGGCCAGAGTCGACCGATGCGGAATATCAACGCACGGGCAGAATCACTGGCCTCGCGTCCGTTATGGCGGGAGCTGCTCCGGAGTACGCGTTGCGCGGTCGTGGCCGATGGATTTTATGAATGGTCCGGACCTGCCGGCACATCCGATCGCCGCCCCTTCTGGTTTCATCGCCCGGATGATGGGCTGATTCTGATGGCTGGCCTTTGGCAGTGGCGCGATATTGGGGAGGGCTATCTCCAGGAATTCACAATCGTCACGACCGCAGCGAACTCTCTGGTTGCGCCGATTCATGAACGTATGCCGGCGATTCTCGAAGGCGATGCGCTAGCATTGTGGCTCAGTCCAAAATCCGAGGTGAAGGACCTGCGCGGTCTACTTGCTCCGGCTTCGCAGGACCTGCTGGAAATCCGGAAGGTCTCGCCACTCGTCAACAGCGTCAAGAACGAAGGGCCGGAGTTGCTGATTGAGTCGGAGTTGTCCTAATCCGGGGGCCAGCTGAGCAGCGCCGCCACTTCGGCTGTCGCAGGTTGGGCCGATTGGGGCAGAACGCCTTCATCGAAAACAGTTTTGAAGCATGCTGCCTTTGGACGGTAGATATAAGCAAATAGCATCTGAAAACTGGTAGATCAGCGATTTTGGTGCATTAACGTTGTCTGAATAGAATATTGATTGTGCAGTTTGTTACGTAACCACCAACTAGTGGTGTTAATTAAAAGCCACATATCATGTGATTAATAACTACCATACAGCAGCAATAAGCCATCAAGAAGACCGGAGAGATAGAAGATGGGAACAAATCGCTGCTGGTTCGCTCGGGTAATTTCGTTATGTGCTCTCGGATTACTGATGCAGGCCGGAGATTCCGCCCATGCGCGACCGGGGCTCGATCCAGAGTTCACATCACCGTCGGTCGAAACAATCAACAGCTCGCCTGCCGCTACCCCCACCCCCGCTGAGACTGATAAGGAGCCTCGCAACGCTCCCGGTATCGGTGACATTGTGATCGCCGGAGGAATCAAGGGCGCCGCATCAACCCGCAACGTGCAATTCTATAGTTTTACCAGCAAGAAATTCATTAAGACCGGCAAACTGAACGTCGATCGCGCAGCGGCCTGTGGCTTGACCTTAGCCGTCGGTCCAGCGAGCAATCAGCTGCCGCTCTTTATAGTCGGGGGCGCCCAGGCTGCGGCTCCTGGCAAAGGCTTGATTAATTTAACTCTGACTGCACTTGGCAGCAGTGAGGAGTATGGTCGTGATACTGCTAAATTCGCGACGATGACCGCGGCGATGAGCCAACCGCGCATCGGATGTACCGCGACTCCTTTCAATGATGGCACGGTCCTGATTACCGGCGGACTCGATGCGTCGGGCAATCCTCTGAACAGCGCAGAGATTTTTGATCCGGCAACCGGGACCTTTACGCCGACTGTCGGCAGTATGAACAGCCCGCGTGCTTTTCACACCGCAACGCTATTAACCACGGGTCCTTCTGCCGGGGACGTCCTGATCACGGGGGGCCTGGTTAATAATGGCGGCGGCGTCTCCGGTCTGCAGGGCATAACTCTGAACAGTGCAGAGCTTTACCATCCTGCCACGGGCAGCTTCACACCGGTTAGCAGCACAATGTCAGACTTGCGCGCCTTCCACACTGCGACAGCGCTGAGCGACGGTACGGTGCTGATTGCCGGCGGCGCCAGCGCTGGGTCGGTCGGAGGGAATTTTGTCGCGACTGCGGCAGCCGATATCTTCGACCCATTAACGCAGACGTTTACGCCTATTACAGGACCGCTGATGGAACCGCTGCTCTTGCACGGCGCTACGCTGCTGCCCGACGGGACAGTTCTGATCACCGGCGGTTTTGATGTGACGCAGGTGATAATCTTCAGTAATGGCGGCGCCGGATCATTTACCGGCTCGGTTGCGCAGGGAGCGGAGATTTACGATCCGACGACGAAGGCTTTTTCCTGCCTCGGCGGCGCCCCCATCACGATTACTGCTAACAACACCAGCCAGACGGTCTGCACTTCGGCAATGAAGCATCCACATGCAGGTCACGCCGCAGTCTTGCTCGACGATGGAACCGTACTGGTCGCGGGCGGCTTCGGCGGGAGGACGGACACCAAACTGGCCAAGACCACCGGAGCCGCCGAAGTTTATCATCCGACCTCGAAAACCTTCATCAAGGTTGGCTCGATGAAACCCGGCGTGGCGTTGGGCGCGGCAACCCTGCCTCTCGCCCAAGAATTTCCATAAGCACGTATTTAGCGATTGCCGAGGGCCTAGAGCGAATAAACCATTCGCTTGAGCCCGTGATTCACTAGAGCTTCGGTGTACAGGCGCTGCGTTGAAATTGAGTCAATGACTAGCAGAGTTGCTACCTTCCGATTCATCGGCGCCTCTACGCGCGCCCGAGGCAGGCGTCTCGTACAACCACGAAAACAACCAAGGGGCCGGTTGCGGGCGGATTATGCGGACTGCTTAGGAGCTAAATCGTCCAAAAGCGCAATGGGTCGTTACGTGACTGGAGCCGTATTACCGGCGTGAAAGTTTCACTAGGGTATCATCGTGCAACGATAGGAAATCTCGCCGAAATTGCGAGGGATCGCCATCACGAACCTTGTCGGCCAACTGAGGTTAATGGGAGGGGTGCTCGGAGGCAACAATTGGGTCAATTTTGAGGCGTACGACTGGTGCCAAATAGGTGCCAACTCTGGTGCCAAATCAGTGCCTCATGGCCATCGCGCTCTGTGGTATTCAGTGACCCTCGATGCGCGAATTCTCCTTATAATCCTTGCGTTTCAAGACATCTGAGAACACTCGGTGTTACTCGATGCTCTCAGGTCATTTCGTTCTCTCACGTCGGTAACGCGGGTTCGACTCCCGCTGGGATCACCAGGGAAAGCTTTACTGTCACTGACAATCGAGACGTATTGCGCCGATTTTGAGATCCGCGTATTAAGTCGCCTGAACGTAGGTGGAAGATACCGGCAGTCGCGCAGACGATCGCGCGGATTCCCTTCAGTTGCTACTTCAGGAATGGCATAACATTTCCCCGAGAACTCCTGCTCAGGCGATTTGCTTGCCGGACGGAGGTGAGAAATTTCGCTCGGAAATCCTGCTCTCATCTTCCGTTTTCGTTAGTGGCCGGTAATAATGTCTGTCGGAAATAATTTCCTCGAAAGTTGGATTGCATCGATCGGCCTGAATTATGGAATCGCCAAATTCGTCGCGGAATCTCGCGGAGCAGCGGGTCACGGAACTGCTGGAACTCTTTTATCCGGTGCACTACAAAACCGGGATCGCCTTTGAAGATGCGATGCGCGGCGGTAAAATCACGCGCAAGCAGACCGCAATTCTGTGGCTGATTCACTCCGAAGGCGTCGAGCAGCGCCAAATGCGCCGCAAGGATATTGAGCGCTCACTCCAGACCTGGTTTGAGGTCAGCAGCTCAGCCATCACGAAGGCTTTGCGCGGAATGTCGCGGGCGCCCTTGAGTCTACTCAAGATTGTGGAGGACCCAGATTCGGCGCGGGAAAAGCAGGTCCTCTTGACGGCCAAAGGCGAGAGATTTCTCCAGATGATGGTCGCTGAAGGACGCCGACTGGTACATCGAATGGTTGAGCAGCTTTCCGAACAAGAGATTGACGGCGGCATCGTGTATTTGCGGAAAATCACCTCGGGCTTTGAGGCCGCTTTACAAAAATGCGCACAGGAAAGCGCTCAAGCTCCACCCGCCGGGGACGCCGGCAAATAACAGCAATGACCGAGATTGATTAGCTTCCCGAGCGTTAAGAAGTCCACTCCAATTAGCTGAATTCTTTCCGCGTCTCACTAGAACTAATATCGCAGGGCTTTCGATCTCCTGCAATTAAAGCTATAGAGGACCCTGCGGCATGCCTCTGGGGAGTAAGCTGAGTCGCACGTCTTGGGGACGGGACCTTATGTTCGGGGAAGAATCTAAGGTCCCTAAAACGCGGAAATCTCAGTGCTCCCCACAGAAGCATGCCGCCGCAGACTGGGTCGCGGAAAATGCGGAAACGTAGTGCTTACGTCGTTGCTGGAACAACCGGAAAGCTCCACGCATGGTCCGCTCACGAGGTTACGGCCGCGCCGGAACGTATGGTACTATGTTTATACTCACAGTACCGGATATGAGTCAAACCGCTGACATCGCTTACGCTCCCGAAGATTTGGGTGGATTGGGAATTCGGCTCGAGCGGGAGGCACTATGACCCGTCCAATGCTGATGCAAAATGGCCACAGCGAATATCATCATCCCTCGGATCGCCTTGAACGCCTGATGGACGAAGCCGAAGAGCTTTTCAGGCAAGAAGGCTTTTTGCATCTCAGCACCGACGATCTCGCTCAACTGCTGCATTGTTCCAAACGTACGCTCTATGCGATCGCGCCGGGGCGTGAACGGTTTTTCGAGGTCGTGATTGCTCGCCGCATTTCGCGTCAGGAGCGAGAACTTATCGCGCAGGTTGAGAAGGCTCCTGACGTTCAGGCGGCGATTACGGCTTGTATCGAAACAATGGTGCGAAATCTGGAGAATATGTCGCCGGTTTATCTTCGTGATTACATGCGTTTTCCGCCGAGTGCTCGCGCAGTAAAAAGATTTCAAAGGCAGATCACGGACGCTATGGTGCGAGTAATCGAGCGCGGCGAGCGGGAGAATATTTTCCGCAAGATCGAAGCGCGGGTCGCCGCCGAAGCACTGTTTGCCGCGGTGATGCGGATGATCGAAACGGATTTTCTGGCAGCGTCACCGGTGACTGCGGCTGAGGCAGTACGTCAAGTATCGCAGATCTTCTGGCTCGGCTTGCGCCTCAATCAGGAGTCTGACTCCGCGAAAGAACGGCCGTCGCATACGCGAGTACGAATCCGCGATCTCATTGCGGCGGAGAAGGATTAGACGCGATCGTCTGCGAAAGTGAAACGCACGTATGCGAAATCATCCAGTTGATGATTAATCCCCCGCGCGGGCGGCGAAATCCATCCGGCGTATTCTCCCGCCTCGGTGACCAGGCGCATTAGCGAGCGCACCGCTGCGCGGTCCGCCTCGGTCGGCAGCCATTCCGACGCGTTTGCAGCCCAGGTATCGGCAGACATGAGATGCCCTTCGGGTGAGATATGCGCGCGAGCGAATTCTCCGATTTTTCGATTAAATCCGCGGTGCGGCAGCTTTAGTTCGAACTCATAGCCAGCAGCGCGAATAATCTTGTTCCAGCGCGCAATGCCGCGGACCGAATCAGCGATGTAGTCGTCGCGCAGCACTTCATTAAGCGCGAGCAACATCGGCTCAGGTTTCTCACTGATTACTTCACCGTCGCAATGCATCATCTGATGCTGAGACTCTTTCAGTTGATGATCATCATGACGATCGAGCTCGCGAAAGCGGCCCTTTAGTCCGGTGGTGTAGTAATTAGCCGCGTTAGTGGACAGCTCCGAGCCGAAGAGGTCGAGTGAAACTGAATAGTGAAAGTTCAGATATTTCTGAATCAGCGGCAGTTCGATTCCGCCATATTCTGCAACCTTATCCGTCCCGTGCTGTTTCATCAGCTCGCAGGTTCGCGCGACGACGCGGGCTACGCCCATCTCACCGACGAACAAATGATGCGCCTCTTCAGTCAGCATAAAGCGACAGGTGCGCGATAGCGGATCGAAGCCCGATTCCGCGAGGCTCGCTAACTGATACTTGCCGTCGCGATCAGTAAAATGAGCGAACATGAAATAGGCCAGCCAGTCCGGGGTCGGCTCGTTGAAAGCGCCGAGGATACGCGGATGATCGGAGCTGCCGGAGTGACGCTCAAGCAAGGCCTCGGCTTCTTCGCGGCCGTCACGTCCGAAGAAAGCGTGCAGCAGATAGACCATCGCCCACAGATGGCGCGCCTCTTCGACGTTCACCTGAAAAAGATTGCGGAGGTCGTAAAGTGAGGGAGCCGTCGCTCCCAGATGGCGCTGCTGCTCGACCGAGGCGGGTTCGGTATCGCCCTGGGTCACGATGAGCCGCCGCAACATCGCACGATATTCGCCGGGAACGTCCTGCCATACGGGATCGCCTAGATGGTCGCCGAAGCCGATCTTGCGATCCGGCTCGGCTTCGGCCAGAAAGATGCCCCAACGATAATCCGGCATCCGGACGTGGCCGAAGGTTGCCCATCCGTCGGCGTCGGCGGAGATTGCGGTGCGCAAATAAACCTCGGCATTCTGAAAGCCGGCCGGGCCGAGTTCCTGCCACCAGTTCAGGAAGTGCGGCTGCCAGGCTTCGAGCGCGCGCTGGAGTCGGCGATTCTCGCTGAGATTCACGTTGTTCGGGATGCGCTCGGAATAATCAATCCGCATCATACTCTCCGTCGATCGAAGTCCGCCCGCTTGCCCGAGCCGTAGCGTTTGAGAGCCCCATTCTCACCGACTGCGTTGGGTCGTTGAAACACCCAGTTTTGCCAGGCGGAGAGCCGCGCGAAAATTTTGGTTTCGAGCGTCTCCGGTCCGGCAAAGCGCAGCGACGCTTCCATCGCAGTCAGTGCGTCCGACGAGAAAGCGGCGCGCTCTTCGAGAGCAATCCGTATTTCGTCGTCCCAGTCAATTTCGTCGGGCGCGAAGCTGACCAGTCCTAATTCGAGCGCACTTTCTGCGTCGAGTTCCTTATCGATATTTTCATGCAGAATTTCGAGGTGAGCTGGGTCATCGAGAAACCGGCTCTGCAAGCGCGTTAATCCGTTGCACATCATCAGCGGACCGAAGTTCATTTCCGTCAGTTCGATGCGGGCATCCGGAAGTTTCTCGCCTTCGCGATTGCCGCTCAGCATATAAATGCGATCGCAAGCCAGCGCGATTTCGAGCAGCATACCAGTGAAGCACGAACCCGGTTCGATCAACGCGAAGAGCGAGCGTGAGCTTACCTCAAGCCGCTTGAGAACCCGCTTGAGATAATGAGTAATTTCATTTGCGAGCCAGTGATCGCGATTCGCGAGCAGCAGCCGATCGTAGCTCGCGACTTTGCGCCCGTCGCCGACTGTCTTGAAGATCCAAGTGCCGAGGGTCTCCTCATTGAAGCGGAGATGGAGGATCGCGTCGTCGAGTTCACGCGCGAACGCCAGCGGCCAGAACGAAGCGTCGAGCATGTCCATCTGCTGGGTTAGAGCCGAGTCCTGTGAAGGCCCGCGAATTGTGAATTGAGCTGTTACGCGGTCGCGATCGAGCTCGAGCGTCAGGTGATCATAGGTCACTCGATTTGCTTCGATCCGGCGATTGAGCGGACCGAGTAACAGCCCGTGTGCGTTCGAGGGCCGCTTAGAGCGTGCAGTGTATTCGGCGGCTTTGCTCAGCGCCGCGTCATGCAGCTGAGTGCGTGGGACGACGGCGTCCACCAGCCGCCATTCAAATGCACGACGCCCGCGGATCCCCTCTTCCGTCGTACAGAAGAAATCGGCATGGTCGCGGCGCACGCGCCGCTTATCAACCAGCCGCGTCAGGCCGCCGGTGCCCGGCAGTACCGCGAGCAGTGGGACTTCGGGCAGCGACACACTGGTCGAGCCGTCGTCGGCCATAATCAAATAGTCGGTCGCCAGAGCCAACTCGTAGCCGCCACCGGCGCAGGGGCCATTGATCGCAGTGAGATAGTACTGACCGGAATTGGCAGTTGCGTCTTCGATAGCGTTGCGCGTCTCGTTGGTAAACTTGCAGAAATTGACTTTGAAGCCGTGCGCCGCCTGACTGAGCATCCGGATATTCGCGCCGGCGCAGAACACGCGCTCCCGCGCGGAGGTGATTATCACTGCCGCAATCTCGGGATGCTCGAAATGAAGGCGCTGGATCGCATCGTAGAGTTCGATATCCACCCCGAGATCGTATGAGTTGAGTTTGAGCTCGTAGCCGGGAGCAATCCCGCCGTTCTCGTCAACATTCAGGGCTAATGTTGCGACGCGACCATCGCAGGTTAGCCGCCAATGACGATAACGCGCCGGAGCAGTCTGGAAATCGATCATAATTCTCGCCGGTTTCGACGGGTCATTATAATCCATGTCACAGGCGAGCGAGAACAATGCTGACAGTACGCGTGATGATGGGTTTCGAATCTGCACAATGGGATATTTCACGTGAAACAAGTAGCTTTTCATTCCTGAATGATTTCGCCTTGACGTGGAGCGAATAGCAGGATGAGTGATGCGGATTTTCTCAAGCCGAGCGGAATCGAACGCGCTTTCAACCGGCTGTTCGGTCTGATGGTAAGGGCCGGAATAGCACTGCCGCACAACTATTTGCTGGAAGTGCGAGGCCGCAAAAGCGGGAAGCGCTATTCAGCGCCGGTCGATCTGCTCACGCTTGGCGAGCAGCGATTTCTCGTGTGTCCGCGTGGACGCTCGCAATGGGTACGCAACGCAGAGGCCGCCGGGCGGGTCGTATTGAAGAAAGCATTTGCGCAGCACGAGTTTGCGATTCGGGCGCTGACCGATGCGGATAAACCCGCCGTCCTGAAAGCATATCTGGATCGGTATAAGACGACGGTGCAGCGCTATTTCCCGCTGCCCGCCGGTTCGCCTGCAAGTGCGTTCGCGGAGTTCGCCGGACGGTATCCGGTGTTCGAGTTGCTTCCCACGAAGGGAGATTCTTGACGCAGCTCGCAGACTCGACCTAACTCCCTTCCCTGAAGTGGAAGGCGGAAAAAGGAAGGTCCTAGCGTATTCGAGCAAGCTGGGATAGATAAATCGCCAAAGGAACAGTGCCATGAAGCAGCGCAATTTCGAGATGATCAAGACGAACGGCATCACTCTAAGGACGGTAGTTGAAGGAAAGGGGCCGCTCGTGATCCTCCTGCATGGGTTTCCGCAGAGTTGGTATTTGTGGCGGCATCAGATTGATCCGATCGTCGAAGCAGGCTTTCAGGTCGCGGTTCCCGATCAGCGAGGTTATGGCGGGAGCGATAAGCCGGCGGCGATCGACGCCTACAATATCGTTGATCTGAGCGCCGATGTTGCGGGGATGGCGACCGCGTTGGGTCACGAGCGGTTTATTGTGGTCGGCCATGACTGGGGGCGCCGGTGGCGTGGCATACCGCGCTACTCCATCGTGAGCGGGTGCGGGCGGTGGTCGGGATGAGTGTCCCGTATGCGCGATGGCAGGCAGGATTGCTGACTAAGCAGGAGAACTTTGGCAATAATTTCTGGTATATCGTCTATTTCCAAAAGCCGGGCGTAGCCGAGGCCGAGCTAAACGCTGATATTCGCAAATCGTTGCGGATGATCTACTACTCGATTTCAGGCGACGCCCCGCAGGGAACCTGGTTCACACCAAAGCCCGCGTCGGCAAAGTTCCTTGAAGGACTGATCGACCCACCATCACTGCCGTCGTGGCTGACCGCGGAAGACCTCGATTACTACGTCAGCCAGTACGAAAAGGACGGCTTTCGCGGGCCGCTGAACTGGTATCGCAATATCGATCGTAACGCCGAGATCACGCCGCAGCTTGCTAGTGCGAAAGTTGAGCCGCCGGCATTCTTTATCGCCGGGGCTAAGGACCTCGTACTGTCATTTCCCGGCAACTGGGTCGAAAATATGCAGAACTGGGTGCCGAATCTGAAAGGCAAAGTGATCGTTGAAGGGGCCGGGCACTGGGTACAGGCGGAGCGTCCCGAGCCGGTCAATGAGGCGCTGATCGGGTTTTTGAAATCGGTGGATTAGGCAATGAATGGTGGCTGGCGATCCAAGATTGTGCTGCGGCAGGGGGATTTGACGGCGGCGCAGGTCGATGCGATCGTCAACGCGGCAAATAACGACTTGATCCTCGGCGGCGGGGTGGCAGGCGCGATTCGCGTCAAGGGTGGTCCGTCGATTCAGGAGGAGTGTAATCGAATCGGGCCGGTGCGAGTCGGCGAGGCCGCAATCACGGGCGGCGGCAATTTGTCGGCAAAACATGTCATTCATGCAGCGAGTATGCGGCTCGGCGGGCGGACCTCGGAACAGGACCTGCGCGAGGCGACTCGCAATTCGTTGCGGCTCGCGAAAGAGAACAGCCTGCGCTCGATTGCGTTTCCGGCGATCGGCACGGGTATCGCGGGATTTCCGCTCGGGCGATGCGCCGAGGTGATGCTCGCCGAAGTGCGGGCGCATCTGAAGGGCGAGACTTCGCTCGAACGGGTGGAATTCGTGCTATACGATCGCGCGGCGCTGGAGGTGTTCGAGACGGCGTTGGCGAACAGTTAAGCTCCCGGAGCGGGGTCCGCGATTTCATTTGATCGGCGTTGGCGTACTAGATCTCTCGTTGGCGCTCAGCCCATTCCTTAGCCTTGGCTATAGCAATGCGGATCGCTTCCCCTTGTCATAATCCTCTCCAGCAAGCGTTTGCGATCTCGACTGCTTTACTCCGTATTCGGGCGACAGATTCCGCATCGAGTGCGGATAATATATTTCATTCCACGGCATGTTCTACTCTGATGCGTTGAGAGCTGTGGGCCGTATCGTGAGTACCGGCGTCGGGGACTCGCGCACTATTCGCTCCGCAACGCTGCCGAGTATCAGATGCATCAAACCTTTTCTGCCATGCGTAGCCATAACAATTAGATCTGCGTTAAGTTTTCTCGCTTCGTCAATGATGCAAAGGGCCGGCTCGCCGAACTCGATCAACACCTGCGTCTTTACGTGGACCGGTATTCCGGTCAGCATTTCGTCAATGCGCGCCTGTGCGAACTCCTGCTGCGACTTGAGCAACTCACTTGCCCCGGGTCCTTCAGTCGCACCTTGTGCTACGAGCGGATTGATGCGGACTGCATGAAGCACGTACAAAATGCCTTGCTGGCTGTGGGTAAGCATCGCGGCTTCTTTGAGCACGTCACGCGAATACTCGTCGAAATCGATCGGACATAAGATCCTTTTATAAGGAAACGACATTGCTCTTACCCCGCTTTGCGCTTGCTAGATAATTGTGTTGGGAAACTTGCGCAAAGACAATGACGACTCTGATATCAGATTGGTAATCCGCGTTATCGATGAATCAAGCAGTCCGACGAATCTATCTGACGGTCGTGCTTATTGCAGTGCTGATTGCGCTCAGCACGGCCGGCTATATGCTCGTTTCGGGGATGTCGTTCATCGACGCCCTCTACATGACCATCATCACGATCACGACAGTAGGGTATGAGGAGGTGAAGCCGCTCGATACCGCTGGCCGAATTTACACGATGAGTGTGATTTTGATCGGTGTCGGCGCGGCGTTTTATCTTTTTGGTGGCATAACCGAGATGGTAGTGGGCGGACAACTTCGGGAACTGGTTGGGAGAACTTCGATGGACCGAAAAATCCATCATCTTGAGAATCACGTAATTCTCTGCGGCTATGGAAGATTCGGCGCGATCGTGGCCGAAGAACTTCGTAGTAATAGGATCTCGCACGTGATTGTGGAAAGCGACCCGCGCAAAGAGTCTGAGCTCGTCCGCGCGAACGAGCTTTACATTCTCGGCTCGGCGCTCGACGAAGAGATACTGCAGCAGGCTGGAATAGCAACAGCGGCTGATATCGTGATCGCGACAGCTTCCGACCCCGATAACGTTTACATCAGTTTGTCGGCGCGCAGCGCTAACCCGCGAATCCGGATACATGCTCGCGCGGAATCTGAGATTGGCTTGAAACACCTGCGCCTCGCCGGAGTCGAGCGGGCTATCTCTTCCTATCAATGGAGCGCCCTGCGTATCGCCAACTCTATCGCGCGTCCATCTGTAGTAGATTTTCTCGGACTGATTCTGCCCGGACGCGGCGACGAAGAAATCAGTATCGAAGAAGTCGTACTTCCGGCGCAAAGTCAACTGAGCGGCAAGACTATCGCTCAAGTTGAGCAAATCTACGATCGCGTGCGGATCGTGGCGTCAAAGCGGGGCGATGAGCCAATTTGTCTAATTCCCGCTCCTGATGCGACGCTTGCTTCCGGCGACGCGCTCATCGTGATTGGTGCGCGCATTAGTCTCAGCAAGCTGGCGACCAGTCTCGGGTAATCGCATGCGCCTCTCGAAGGGTGGACACGTGATTCACAGATTGTCATCCAGCTTACAGCGTCGGGCTTGATGGCAATGAGTTAGTATTCAAAACAACCCGGACAGTACCGTCGTGATTGGAGTAGGCGATATGGAAACCGCTGTTGGCGAACACCTCGAGCATTTGCTGATTACTGCCGAGTACGTCAGCGGTGAACTCCTTGATTCCGCTCGCGCACGCGAGCTGGCTCAGGTGTTTCAGCAGTAGCGTGCCAATTCCTTGACCTTGATAACTGTCGATGACAGCGAAAGCGATCTCAGCGCGCGAGCTATCTTCGCTCCGAGCGTAGCGGCCCACACCAATGAAGTTTTCATCGACGCCGCGGCCCAGGGTCGCGGCTAAGCCAACATTCCGGGCGAAATCGAGCTCGGTGAATGTCCTGAGATCTGCATCACTAAGTGAGCGCTTGAACCCGCAGAAACGATAGTAAATCGAGCGCTGACTGAGAGAGTTGAAATGCTGAAGCAGTAATTGCTTATCGTCAGGCCGAATCGCACGAATGACGATTTCGCGGCCATCGATGAGGCGTTCGAGTTGTATAATAGCGATCTGCAGCCGGAATCATCGCAGGTATCTATAATGACATGTAAGCCGCTCTCATCAGAACGCACCTTCTGAGTCAAGCTTGCAGCTCTCCATTGACGACAGACTGCGAGTATCATCCGAATCTATCTAGCTGGGGGCGCTTTCGTATTTATGAGATAAAAAGCCTCGGTTGACGGGCGGTAGGCGCGGGGGAGCCACAGCGGGCGGCGCAGGCCGCCGGGACCAGGGGCGGGGCGTGCGAGGGTGAGCCAGCGGCGATAGACCTCGTGCGATTTGTTGGTATCAACGAAGATATCGCCGTAGCGGTCGGTTGCGGCGCGGCTTTCTCGACCATCACTTTCTGATGCCAGCAATGCGCGCCGCTGATCGGATCGGGCTGAACGGGAAAGATCAGGTTCTGATGCACGCCCGCGTCTTGCCACCATACGCGTTCCGAATCGGGATCGGCGGTTTTGAAGGGGCGGACGCCATGGATTTGCCGCATCATCCACTGGCCGGGTTCGACCTGTTTCAGATCGACCAGCGCGGTTGACCATTGTTCTCCGCCGAGCTTTTCGGCGAGACGCCAGCGTCCAAGATGATGCGAGCAGGCGAGCACGCCGGGGCGGATGCCCTCGGTGACCCAGACTTTATCGACGAAATAACCGATCTCGGTGCTGATTTTTACGAGATCGTCAGTGGCCACGCCGAGACGCGCGGCGTCTTCGGGATGAATCCAGACGGGGTTGCGATGAGAAATCTCGTTGAGATATTTGGCATTGCCGCTGCGCGTGTGGATCAAGGTCGGGAGGCGGAAGGTCGGCAGCAGGAGCATCTCGCCGCGTGCACGGTCGAGATTATCGCGATGCACGTGGCTGCGGACGTAAACGGGAATCGCCATCTCGGGCCAATTCCAATCCTTGAGGGTTTTCGAGAAGAATTCGAGCTTGCGCGATGGGGTTGGGAAACCGGCCTGGGCGACGCCGTCGATCTGGACTCCGAGCGCCGCGCTGTTTTTCGAGACGAGGCCGGTGTTCGCGTCAACCGTCGCGTCAGTCAAAGCAGAGACTGAGAGGGGTTGTTCGTGGCCGCGATAATCGCCTTCGTCGATGAGGAATGCGCCGTACTTACGCATATAGGCGAGCGGAGTAAGTCCCTCTTGAGCGGCGGCGGCGGGGAGGCCGGGCACGCTGTGATCGAAAATCCATTCGTAGTATTCATCTACAGTTAGTTTCTGGCCGGGGCGGCTCGGCGACTCGAAGTAGTGACGGATACCGAGCGAGCCATCGGGATCGATCCGCCACGACAGCTCGATCCAGAATTCGTCTTCTTCCCAGACTTCGCCGAGGCCGGCTGCACGATGCGCTTCCCAGGTAGTAGCGAAGCGCTGACCTTGTTTTTCCATCGCGACGCGCAGGACGGGCTGGCGAAAGCCAATCCATCGCGCGGCCTGGGTCTCCTGACTCATCAGGTCGTGACGTTCGGACGCGAGACCCATCGGCAGGACGTAGTCGGCAAACCAGGCGGTCTCGCTCCAGGTGGGCGTGAGACAGGCGTGGCGTTCGATTTTGGTTTCGTCGGCGAGGACCTCGCGCCAGGTCATCCCGTCGGGATTGGTCCAGAGCGGATTGTAAACGCGCGTGAAATAGGCGGCGAGCTTGCCGCGACCTTCCTTGAGGAAATGGGGGAGAAGGAAGCTCATCTCGAAGAAGGCAAGAGGGAATTCGCGTGGCCACATCAGCTCGTTCCAGGCGAGCGGCGGCGGCGGCATCATCGGGGGCGCTGGGACGATCTTGTTGAAGGCGGCCGGCGCGGTGCCGCCGCGAGTCGCGACTGCGCCGACCAGCACCGAGAGAAATTCGAGGGCGCGGGCAACCTGCCATCCGCCGAGATTGCCAGCTGCGGCATTACGCCAGACTTGCGCGGCGAAGGCATGGCCGGCTCGACCGATTTCGCGGGCGACCTGCTCGATTACGGCGGGGTCTGCGCCGGACTCGCGGGCGGCGAAATCGGGAGTGTACTGCGCATACACCTCTTTGAGCGTGTCGATAAAGGAGTCGAAGGTGAGAGGCCGGCTGGGATGCTCCTCGCGGAGGTACTCCTCCCAGTTGACCCAGCGGCGGATGAAGTCAGCGTCATAGAGGTTCTCGCGCAGGATCACGAGAGCCATCGCGAGCAGGACCGCGGCCTCGCTGCCGGGCCAAGTCGAGAGCCAGTAATCGGCACGCGCGGCGGTATTAGAGAGGCGCGTATCAATGACGCAGATTTTCGCGCCGTTCAATTTGCCATCGATAATGCGCTGGGCGTGCGGATTGAAGTAGTGGCCCGCTTCGAGATGTGAACTCAAGAGCAGGATGAAACGGGCGTTGGCGTAATCCGGCGAGGGGCGATCGTAGCCTTGCCAGAAAGCATAACCGGTACGGGCTCCGGCAGAGCAGATATTAGTGTGGCTGTTGTGGCCGTCGATGCCCCAAGCGTGAAGGATGCGCTGATTGTAGAGCAGTTCATGGCCGGGGCGTCCGACGTGATAGATGATTTCGTTGCGACGGTCTTCCTGCAACGCCTTGCGGATGCGCGCGGCGAGGTCGTCGAGGACTTCGCTCCAACTGACGCGCTCCCACTTGCCCTCGCCGCGCGCGCCAACCCGGCGCATCGGATAGAGGATGCGCTCGGGATCGTTGACCTGGTTGAGCGTCGCCGGACCTTTGGCGCAATTGCGGCCGCGACTACCCGGATGCGCGGGGTTGCCCTCAAACTTGCGGATGCGGCCCGTGGCCTGATCGACGTAGGCGAGCAAACCGCATCCGGCCTCGCAGTTGAAACAGATCGTCGGGATCAGCGAGTAACGTTTTTCGACTTTGCGCGGCCAATGCGCGGGATCGTACTCGGTCCAATCGTCCCATCGCGAGACGGGCGGAAAGCTGTGGAGACCCTTAGACGGAGGTTCGAGGGCGAGCGCGGCCGGATTAAGCGGTTGTGATTCGTCGGACATTCAATTTCTTCAGCTTAGTGGGGGGGCTTGGCCCGCCTTGATCCACACTTCGTCAAAGCAGAGCAGGCCGGTAAGGGCGAGCACTGCCGTAAGGATTTGCATTATGCTTTCGAGAGTTCCGGTCTGCGGCATCGAGGCGAGCAGCACGAGTGGGGCGATCGTTCCGGCCAGAATTGCGCCCAGCCAGAGGATTATGCCGAGCCTGCCGCGACGCATCGTCGCAATCGCGAGGCGCGCTTCGGCGGTGTAAGGAGGCAATACGAGTTGGCCGAGAATCATCAGGGCGTTGATCAAGATCGCGATCGCGAGTACGCGGTCGAGTGGGGCGAGCAGAGCAGTCGCGTTGAAGGGAAGCGCGAGAATGAGCAGCATCGCGGCGCCGGCGACGAATGCCTGCGTCAAGAGAATCCAGAGAAAGAGCGGGCTTTGCCAGAGATCGCGTCCCTTGGCCTGTGCGAAGAGAAAGGCGGAGTAGGCTGCCGAGGCAGCGCCAAAACAGGCCGCGGCGATGCGGAAAGCCTCGGGCGGCGTGGTTCCGAGGAGGCCATAGGCGAGCCATCCTGCGGCGAGCGCACCATAGAGCATCAGGATCCAGGTGCCCCAGACCAGCCACGATTTGGGATTCGGCTTGATCAGAATGTAGTAAAAGCGGTCAGGGCGTTTCAGGTCGGCAATCAGAAGGAGCGCGGTCAGGCCAACGAAGACGAGCGCGACAGCAGGCACAGCGAGGGTGAAGAGGGCGGCTCGGGAAGCGAATACGTCAGACGCAGTGAGCGCTATCAACAGCGTCGCGAGCATCAGCACTCCGGCGGCGATCGCTTTAGTCCATAGATAGAAGGCCGGAATCGAACCCCACGGCCGCGGATGGGCGACATCATAGACGACGCGCGCGGCGCCGGAGGCAGAATCCGCACCATCAATCATTCCCAACAGGTCGAGGTTCGCCGCGGGATTATGCTCGGCAAAAAGATGGCTTGCCTGCGGGCGCATCGTGGTGGGTTGCAGGAAATCGCCTTCAATACCCGTATAAAAAAGCTTCGGTTCGGTACCTTTATGCGGCTTACGCGCAGCGACTTTCTGCGTCGCGATTATCGTACTGACGTTGCTTTGCGGATCGTCGAGGTCGCCCGCGATGATCGCGCGAGTCGGACAAACGATCACGCAGGCAGGTTCGAGATCAAGTTCGACGCGATGCGCGCAGAAGTTACATTTGGCGGCAGTGTGGGTTTCAGGGTCGATGTAGAGTGCATCGTAAGGACAGGCCTGCATGCAGGATTTGCAGCCGATACATCGTTGGTTGTCGAAATCGACAATTCCGTCGGGACGATGGAACAAAGCGTTAGTCGGGCAGATTTCGACGCAGGGGGCGGCGTCGCAATGATTACAGCGCATCACGCCGAAGTGACGTGAAGTCGCGGGGAACTCGCCTTTTTCGATGTATTTCACCCAGGTGCGGAAGACGCCGACCGGAACATTATGCTCTTCCTTGCATGCGACAGTGCAGGCGTGACAGCCAATACATCGATTGTGATCAATGACAAAACCGTAGCGCACTAACGTCTCTCATAATCTGCACGCGATCACCCGATCCTTCCGAGGAAGATCCCGGCGGTCAAGACTGCCAGCACATAACCGGTCATCGCGACGTAGAGAAGGTTGCGTTGGCGGAGAAAGAACAGCAGGCAGAAGCCGACGCGAATCAATGGCACAAGCGTTAAGACCATGAGGCCGAGGGTCGCGAGCGCCAACGCATCACCGTGCGCCGCGGCGGCAAGCGTGATTGGCGCAAAGGAATCCACTGTGCTGCGAGTTTGCCCGATTGATACAGTCGGATGCGTCGATTGCGCTACCCGCACTGCGATACCGATAGACATCAGCAGAACTGCTGCCCCGAGCGTCACGCGCAATAGAACGGGCGTCCAGCGGCGCAGCAGCGAGTCATCGTCGTCCTGTGAAGAATGGGCACTCACATAATCAGGGGTCGAAATAGACTTCGCTATGGCCCGCATAATCACACCCCACTCAAAACCCGCCAGCCCATCTGAGCGGCGATGAAGAGAAGGGCAGTTACGAAGAGTATCCGCAGCCAGCGGACGTTGGCATAGGGAAGGAGCTTGCTGCCAAAAATCGCGCCGCCGGTCACGCCGAGCGCCACTGGCGCGGCGATCATCGGAGCGACGTCGCCGCGGGCGAGAAAGACGATTGCGCCGGCTCCGGCAGTCACTCCAATCATGAAATTACTGGTAGCGCTGGAGACTTTCAGCGGCAGATGCATCACCTGATCCATCGCGATTACTTTAAGCGCGCCCGAGCCAATACCGAGCAGGCCCGACATGACGCCCGCCAGCAGCATCAGCAACCCGCCACCGGGCAGGTTGGCGACGCCATAAGATTTCATGCGGCCGTCCGCTTCCGGCAAAGAGCCGCCGAGCCCCAGACGGGCGCATAGCGCGTCACTGTGGGGCAGCGGTTCGGTGTCGCGCTTGTGAAATGCGAACCACGCCGACTGCAGCATGGTCAGCGCGAACAGCGCTTCCAGCAGAGGCGCCGGGAGCCAACCGGCAGCAAATGCGCCGAGCAACGCGCCGGTTACGGTGGCGCATTCGAGCACGATGGCGACGCGCAGGTTGGTCCAGCCATCGCGGACAAAAGCGACGCTGGCCCCGGCGCTGGTGGCGACCACCGCCAGCAGACTCGCGCCGATTGCAGTTTGTATCGGTAGATGCGTGAGCATCACCAGCGCCGGTACGATGAACATCCCGCCGCCCAAACCCGAAAGCGCCCCGACAAATCCGGCGCCCGACGCGAGAGCGATCAGAGTAATCGTGAGGGTGAGCAAATCAGCGGTGTCCTTCGGCCAGCGCGGGAGTTCCGGTGGGTGCGGGGACTCGATTCCACGGCATCCGCGCGAGCAGCATCCCCATCGCGCAGGTGTTAGTCGCAGCGGAGAACATCAGGCCTGCGCCGATACCCGCCGAGAGAATCAGAAAATAGGGTGAGAGAAGCAGAGCGCCCGCGATACCTGTGACTACTATCGCGCCCGCAGTGAAGCGGACCTGCCGTTCCAATGACCAGACCGCGGAGACGCCGCGCTCGAAAGGCAGCCCGGCGCTTTTCCAGGCTTCGAGGCCGCCTTCGATTACGCTAACGTCGCAGAATCCGGCGGTGCGCAGCCGCTGAGCAGCTTGAGTTGCGCGATTACCGGTGCGGCAGAGCATCAAGACGGGCGCGGTGCGGTCACCGTCGATGCGCTCAGGGGCGAGCGTTGAAAGCGGGAGCAGGGTCGCACGGGGGAGCCGCTCGGCCTGCCATTCGGGATATTCGCGAACGTCAATAACCCGGCAAGCCGGATTGCGGGTCAGGGTGTCGCTCGCTTCGCGCGGTGGAATTGTCATCGAGTTCTGCGCCATGAGGCTACTCCTTCACAGTCAAGCGAAAAGTCTATCTTGTCGATTGACTATTATCATATAACCATATAGTAATATATTTATGCGCGCCCACAAACCGAAAGTCAATGGTCTGAATGCATTCAATGAAATTCCGGCGGCGGCGCTGGAGCTGGTGGCGGTGCGCTTTCGCGCGATGGGCGAACCGGTCCGGCTGCGTATCCTGCAAGCGCTCGAAGGCGGCGAAACAAGCGTGACGGCGCTCGCAAAAATGATTGGAACGACGCAGCCTAATATCAGCAAGCATCTGCGGGTATTGCAGGATGCCGGGCTAATCGGGAGACGGCAGGAAGGCAGCACGGTCTATTACTCGATCTGCGATCCGACTCTTCACGAATTATGCGAGATGGTGTGTGCGGGAGTGCGCAATCGGCTCGAAGCGCAGGTCGGAGCTTTCGCGATCTCAAGTCGCGCCGGATATCACGCTGAGCGGTCCCGGGCCTGACTAACGGAGTATTTGTCACAGATTGCTAATTCCAACTGCGTCACCTTAGGATGGCCATATGTGGTGGTCATGGCCACATTTGCGACGGCTGTGGGCGGCCGCCGGAGCCGTCTCCGTCGGGCTGATCGTCAGCTATCTCTATAGTTTAGCGAGTGCACAGCCGTTGCCGGATCAGCGCTTGGTCGGGCATCTCCTTAATGATTATTGGCGATGGATTGGCGGAGCGCTGATGGTGCTGGCGGCCGCCTCGGGAGCGGCCGCGCGAGCGCATCGACGACATGAGGCGCGCGCGCCGCAGCCGCTACGGATCAAGCCAGGCGGATGGCGCAAGTGGCGGCAGCGAAAGCGTCCTGAATTAACCGCAGCGTCGAGCGCGTCCGGGTCCGGTCTGATGGTTGGACGTGAGACCGAGCTGGCGCGACTCAATCAATGGCTGGTGCAGGTCAGAACCGGCGTGCGCCGCGTAGTTTTCGTGTCTGGCGAACCGGGAATCGGCAAGAGCACGATAATTAGTGCATTCCTCGACTCGGTTACGGGCGATCGCGCTGTACGGATCGCACAGGGGCAGTGCGTCGAGCAGTATGGGGCGGGCGAGCCTTACATGCCGATCCTCGATGGGCTGACGCGGCTGTGTCGCGCGCCGGGTGGCGAGCGAATACTCGCGACCCTGCATCGGCTCGCGCCGGCCTGGCTGGCGCAGATGCCGAGCCTGGTCAGCGCGGAGGATCGCGTCCGGCTGCAAGGGCAGTCGCAGGGCATCACCCAGCAACGCATGCTGCGCGAGATGGCCGAGGCGCTCGAAGCGCTGTCATCCGAGACCCCGCTGATCCTGCTGCTCGAAGACCTGCACTGGAGCGACTACTCGACGCTGGACTTGATCGGAGCCATTGCGCGGCGCAGCGAACCGGCGCGGCTGATGATTCTCGGGACGTACCGACCGGTCGAGATGCTGGCAGGCGAGCATCCGCTGCGCGCGCTCAAGGCCGAACTCGAATTGCATCAGCAATGCGAAGAGTTGCGGCTGAAACTGCTGAGTGAGGAGTGACGTCGCAGTCTTATCTTACAGCAGCGCTTCGTGAACGGTTTTAGTGATTCCAGCGCGGCAGCCGCGCGCGGAGGCATATCGAGTCCCGCGCGATTTGCCCACCGTGCGCGCAGCGAGGGGAATCCGCTGTTCATGGTCAATGTGGTGGATTATCTGGTGGCGCAGGGGCCGGAATTCGATGCGAGCACAATTGCAGCGCCGCGCAATCTCCGCCAGATGATCGAGCGCAATCTCGAACGGCTGACGCTCGATGAGCAGTCGGTGCTGGAAGCGGCGAGCGTGGCCGGAGCGGAGTTCTCGGCCGCGGCCGTCGCGGCGCTTGGAGCGCACAGTGCCGGAGATCGAGGCGTGCTGCACGAGACTGGCGCGGCGCGAACAGTTCGTCGGAACGCAAGGAGCCAGTCATCTGGCCTGACGGCACGATCGCGAGCGGCTTCCGCTTCCATCATGCGCTGTATCAGGAGACGCTCTATGGACGCTTGCCGGCGGGCCATCGCATCGAGTTGCATCGACGCATTGCGCAGAGCGAAGAAACTGCGTTTGGTGAACGCGCAGGAGAAATCGCGGCGGAACTGGCGTATCACTACGGCCACTGTGACGACGATCACAAGGCGATCAAATATCTGGACTCGCTGGCGCTCGCGCGGTCGACCGACGCGCCTATCCCGAGGCCGAGCAACACTATCGCAGCGCGATCGCCTCTATTGCAGACCATGCCTGAATCGACCGAGCGCGATAAACACGAACTGAATTTGCAAGTCGCGTTTGGGCGAGTGATGCAGTGGACGCGGGGATGGTCCGCCGCTGAAACGGTCGAAGCGTACACACGCGCAAGGGTCGTGGCCGAACGCAGCGGTGGCGCTGATTCGATAAACATCTTGGCCGAGTTGTGCACGGGAGCTACTTTGCGGGGCGAACAGCGTGCGGCGCTGGCTCTTGGCCGACCAGATGCTCGAGATCGCCCATCGCGGCGGAAGTACGCTGGCATTCATTACCGCGCATGCACGCGCAAGCGTTCCCGCGCCATATTCTTGGCGATCTGATCGGAGCGCGCCAACTCTATTGAAAGGTTATGGAGTACTATCGCGAAGAGGATTTTAGCGACAAAGCCCTACCCGAGGGAGTTAGTGCGCGTATTTTTGCCGGGCACACCGAATGGTTTCTTGGTTACCCCGATCGGGCTGTGCGGCTTGTGGAAGAAGCACTTTCAATAGCCCGGCGCCAAAAGAATCCTTTCGCTACCGCATTTGCTCTCTCCGTTGGCAGCTATGTTTACGAACTGCGTCACGATTATCGACGCTCGCTTGAAGCTGGTGACGAAGCGGTGCGACTCGCTATCGCGCAGGAGCTTCCATTCATCAACGCGCTCGGCAAAAACCGCAGCGCTTGGGCGCGTGCCCAAATGGGTGATACGGGCGGCGCTGCGGACCAGATTCGGGCGGCATTGCGGAACTTGACCGCATGAACTTTTATGGGGACCGCGCTTCGTTCCTTATCGAACTGGCCGAAACGCAGGCCGTTGCGGGTGCGTATGACGAAGCTCTCGTGACGGTGGAGCAGGCCGTCCAGACCAATCCCGATGAGTTGCTCCATCGCCCGTTAGCGCTCCGGCTGCGCGGTGAACTGCGACTGCGAAGCGCGCGCCAGCACAGTTCGAACTCGCGGAGCAGGACTTCCGGGAGGCTATCGAGTTGGCGCGGGGGATGGAGGCGAAATCGCTAGAGCTGCGCGCTACTACAAGTCTCGCGCGGCTGCTCGCAGCAGGGTCATCGCGACGAGGCGCGACGATGCTCGCTGAGATCTACAACTGGTTCACCGAAGGCTTCGATACGGCAGACTTGAAGGAAGCCAAAGCCTTGCTGGACGAATTGAGCTAAGCTGCAAGCCGGGAGGGATCATGTTTCTCGAAGCGAATCATGGCAAATGCAAGACCTATCTCGTGACGTCCGAGCAGGGATCGGCGGCGCTGATCGATCCGGTGCGGGAGCGGATCGAGCGATATCTTGGACTGCTCGCGTATTATCATTGCAAGCTCGAATTGATTATCGATACGCATACCCATGCGGACCATCGGAGCGGCGCGGCGGAACTCGCGGAGCTGACCGGCGCGACCGTGGTGATGCATCGGCGGTCGCCGAATCCGCACGTCGATCGTCACGTCGCGGACGGCGACGAGTTAAAGGTCGGCGAATTAAAGTTGCGGGTGCTGCACACGCCGGGACATACGCCGGATTCGATCAGCATCTTCGTGGGTGATCGGGTGTTCACCGGCGACGTGCTGCTGATTCATGGCACCGGCCGTACCGATTTCGCAGGCGGCGATCCGGGCGAGAGCTATGATTCCATTGAGCGGAAGCTATTCACGCTGCCCGACTACACAATAGTTCTTCCGGCGCATGATTATCGAGGACATACGCAGTCAACGATAGGTGAGGAGCGAATGAGTAATCCGCGCGTCGCGGGACGGAGCCGCGCGGAATACGTCCAGCTAATGAATAATCTCGGGCTGCCGCTTCCTGACACCATACAGGAGGTTCTGCAACCGAATCAGAGTGAGATCGATGCGTCTTCGATCAAGTTTCCGCCGCTGGCGCAACTCAACGCGGTACGCCAGATTGAGGCGTCCGAACTAAGTCGAATGCTGGCGAGTTCGCAGCCGCCGGTATTGATCGACGTGCGCGAGTTGGCGGAATTTCGCGGTGAGCTGGGTCACATTCGTGGAGCAATCCTGATTCCGCTGAAGGAGTTATCAGAGCGGACCGGCGAAATCGATCAGCACAAGCATGATGAATTGGTCGCGATCTGCCGGGTTGGGGTGCGCAGTACGACTGCGGCGGCGATTCTAACCGCGATGGGATTCGAGCGCGTATCCAATCTCAAAGGCGGGATGCTCGAATGGAACGACGCGCAGCTACCGATCGAACGGTAGGGATCAATTGTTTCTCATGTCATTCTGAGAGAGTCCGCGACCGAAGAACCCCGGATGCCAGCCAAGATTAAGAAGCTAATGCGTTAGATCGTGCATAAGAGACCGCTAGATTCCCTTCGTCGGCTCGCGCCTCCTCAAGGGCATGTTTCGCCTTGCAGACTCGTCTCAGAATGACATGAAGGCTTTGGGGAATGCGGATTAACGGAACATATATCAACGGCTGTTAAGGAGCGCGTTGGCGGCGGCTTCGACCGCGGTGCCCTTGAAGAAATCGCGGTTGCCGCAGGTCCAGAACTCGACCGCATTGTCGAAGACCATCGCGCGGAACGCTTCCGCATCGAGTTGCCCATGCTCGACTAGCTCGTAAGCTTCCTCAGCGGCTTCGTTCATCTCCGGCACGTCCCAATGACCGAGATCGGAACCATAGAGGGTGCGGAGCCGAGGGCCGAAGGCATCGCCGTGGCCGCTTGGCAATGCCAGCGTGTTCAGTGGATCGTCGCCTTCGCAGCCGAAATAAAACTGGCGGCTGAAAACCTCGCTGATATCGGCTGGACCGGTGATATCGCTTGGCGCCCATTCGTCGTGAATCAGCGGATCGTCGCCACGCTGCGAAAGATGCTGTTGACCGGCGAGAATCTCGGCGGCGCGTCCGGCGAATTCACCGCCCCAGCGATCGGCCAATCCCATGAACTCAGCCGAATTGGTCGCTGCGGGATTGTAATTTTCGAGCGCGACGGGATTGCGCTTGGTCCAATGCGACAGGAGGTCGCAGTAGAGATTGCGCGCCCACGCCACGCCGCCTTCCATGAACGCGAACTTGAGCTGCGGAAAGCGTTTGGGTACGCCGCCGAGGAAGAGACCGCGACAGATCGCATCGGCGCTCGAGGCGAAATTCCCGAGATGGTTATGCAGATAGCTCGACGGCGTCGCGCGACTGCCCCATCCATAGCCGAGTGAATGAAAGGTCGGCATCACGCCGAGTTCGGCGCATTTCGCCCAGACCGGGTCGTAGTCGTACTGGCTGTCGAGACCGAAAGTGTCCATCCAGTAGCTGTAGCGAGCGGCCTCCAGAGAGATACGAAGTGCGGCTTCAACGGGGCGTTTGACATAGCTGGCCATCATGATCGCGCGGAACTTCAGCTCGCCGACTGCATAGTCAAGCTCAGCGAGCGCTTCGGCGGGGGTATGCATCGGGATGGTCGCGACGGGAATCAAACGATTGGTCAGGCCATCGAACATATCGCGTTTCATCAGATTGAGTGCGCGACAAACGCTGGTGCGTAGTTCCGCGTCATCAATCTGGAGGGCGACCAGACCTAAAGTGGGATAAATCACTGAGAGATCGAGACCGAGTTCTTCCATCCGAGAATGAAACAGACGTGGGAACAGGGCCGTAGCGAGGTCGCGAGTGTTGCGCGCCGGAACTGCCCACCAAGTAGGACGTATTGCGCATTGAGCACGGCGTTCGGTGGGCGTCATACTGCGCCAGTCCGTAGAGAGGGCGTCAACCGTGGTTTTGCGGTATCGCTCGACCAGTGATGGTCCGCCGACTCGTTTGAGATAATCGGTCAAGATCGTCGCCGATTCCATCTGATGGCCATCGGAATCGATAATCGGATGAGCGAGGCGAGCGCGAACTGCGGCGGACTTGGAGATGTGTTTCGAGGCCATCGCGGGTTCTCCTTCGGCGCGAGCGTCTAGAATAGATGGTCGTTGACGAAATCCCGGACGCCCCTGATCATCTTCTCGACCTCAGTATGCATGTCATCGGCGAGAATGCCGGTTTCGGCCTGCGAACGAAGCGCCGCCCATTCATCGATGCGCTTCTTGAGCATCGCCGGATACGCACCCGCGGCGGCCATCTTCACATTCAGTTCGGTGATGCTGTCCACGTTCTCACGAATCGTGATCTTCCGATGACGCGCGCTACGGCGCATTACGTCTTCGAGCACGGCGGCGGCGACGGTCACGGCAGCGACGAGGTGGCCTTCACGGGAAAGGCGTCCGGCCATTCCGATCAGGTCGGTGAAGATTTCGGCAGCGACCAGCTCCTCGACGCGGGCCACCGGTCCGAACTCGATATATTCGCGCGCGGCGCGCAGAACTGCCTGACCGCGTGCCACGGCAGAGAGGAAAGGGCTGTCGCAATTGAACTCGAACTCCTTGGCGTAGGGACTATCCGCGCCGAGCGCTTCATGCAGAAAGGCGACGCATCCAACGCGCCACTCGCGGAACGCCGCGGTATCGACGAATTCCTGATTCGAGTACTCGGACTTATAACGGCTGCTGACGAGATCGTTGCCGCGATCAGAGAGCTGCCCCAAGCGGTCGCGCACCTGTTCGAGATTCACGATCAAACTCCTATCAGCGAAGCTAGCACAGATCGGGTGCAGACGGCTGGTTGCGAGCGCATACAAATAGAAACGGGAGAAGGCGCGGCCCTCTCCCGGTATCAAGTACTATCCGAACGTATCAGCCGAGTTCGCTGCCGACCACCGATACGAAGCTGACGCAACGGCCCGGCTGTCCGCCGAGGTTGTGGGTCAGTCCGAGCTTCGGATGGTTGATCTGGCGCGCACCCGCCTCGCCGCGAAGCTGGAGCCACTTCTCATACATCATGCGCAGGCCCGAGGCGCCAATCGGATGGCCGAACGACTTCAGTCCGCCATCCGGATTTACCGGCAACTTGCCTTCGAGATCGAAGAAGCCTTCGATTACGTCCTGCCAGGCGGTGCCGCGCGTGCTGAAGCCCAAGTCCTCGTAGAGCACCAGCTCGGTCGGCGTGAAGCAGTCGTGCACCTCGGCGAGGCTGAGCTGCTCGCGCGGATTGGTGATGCCGGCCTGCGCGTAAGCATCGCTTGGCGGTCGCGACGACTTCGGGGAAGCTGGTGAAATCGTACTCCTGCGAGAGCGGTCCTTCGGCGGGTCCGGCGACGAAGGAGAGCGCCTTGATATATAGTGGATTCTTGCAGTACTTGTGCGCGTCTTCGGCGCGGACCACGATCGCGGCGGCAGAGCCGTCGGATACGCCTGAGCAATCCATGATGCATAGTGGATCGGCGATCTTGGGTGAGTTCTTGATCGCGTCCATCGAGACTTCTTTCTGGAACTGCGCCTTGGGATTGCTTCGCGCCGTTCTTGTGATTCTTCCAGGCGATGCGCGCCAGATACCTCGCTTGCCCTTTTCCGGGATCGAGGCCGTACTTCTTGAAGTAGGCGGGCGCGAGCAGCGAAAACAGCGCCGGCGGCGTCATGTTGGCCGGAGTGCCGTCGTTCGGCGGGTTGGTCATGACCAGGCCGGAGAAGCCGGAGTCCTTGAGCTTCTCGACCCCGATCGCCATCGCGCATGTCGAACGCGCCGGAAGCGACCGCATAAGCGGCCTGACGCAGCGACTCGGAGCCGGTCGCGCACATATTCTCGACGCGGGTAACCGGCTTGTACTGGATTTTGAGCGGCTCCTGAGCGTCAGTCCCGATACTCCGGAGCCCATCGTGCCGAGCCAATAAGCGTCAATGTCGTTGGGATCAACGCCGGCGGAGGCATAGGCATCATAAGCCGCATCGACCATCAGGTCCTCAGCGCTCTTGTCCCAATGCTCACCGAACTTGGTGCATCCCATACCGATGATCGCGACACGATCCTTGATTCCTCTACTAGCCATGCTTCCTCCTGGGGCGTCCGGTCAGCGCTTGGGGCGCGCCTTCCAAAAATAGTTATGAATACCGTCGGCGGTAAAGAGCCGGCGAAAAGTCATTTCGACTTCATCGCCGATCGCAACTTTGTCAGGTTCGCAATCAGTCATCTCGCACAGAAAACGCCCGCCACCCTCGTAATCGACCACGACGTTAATCATTGGCGGATTGAGCGAATACGCGAGGCGGTCAAACGCATAGGTAGCGACTCGGCCGACGCGATCGGCAAAACCATAGGGCTCCATCTTATCGCGTGCCTGGCATTTTACACAGACCCGTTGCGGCGGAAGCTGCGGAGTACCGCAGGCGGTGCATCGGACTGCCAATCAGGCCGATATTTCCATTGTCGATGCACGCAGCATCGGCGGCCCCGCCGGGCGCTCGGGATCGGGGCGGCGCGGCGGCTCGGTGGGCAGGATTTCGCGCCACTTTAGATAACTGCGCGTAGGAAACATCACCCTTGGACTCGATCATCCGGCCGACGGAATGTGCTGGTCGAAAGGCCGCGGCGGCCGGCGTGACTTTGAAGATCGCGGCGTCAGCGCCGTCAGCGATACCCGCCAGCAGGATACGATCGCCCGGTTTGCAGCGACGGGCAGTACGGCGGTGAGCATCAGGCCGACATGCGCCGCGCCGGTCTGCCCGACCGTTAAAGCGAACGCATCGGCGATTTTCGCGGGATCGATTTTGGCCGCCCGCGCGAACTCATCGACGGCGCGCGGATTAGGCGCGTCGAGGATCACGCGTGGAGATGTCGTTGGCTTTTGCGCCAGCCTTTTCGAGGACCGTCGTGACGGCCTTTTGCAGCAGCGGCGCGTAAGCCTGAGTCAGGGTAAAGCGTTCTTCCCATGAATGGGCGAAGCGCTCGCCGGGGGCGCGCCAACTGTCGAGGAACTCGCGCGTGAGAGAGGCGCTCGCTTCGATCTCGGCGATAACTTTGTCGTTGCCGAGGATGAACGCGGCACCGCCATCGCCGCTCTGCTGCTCCATCTTGCCTTCGGGTGCGCCGAGCCGGCATCGGCCATCGCGACCGCAGCATAGCCGCCGCTGGCCTGCGCCGATTCGAGTCCCTGCAGCAAGGCCGAGAGTCCGGCGCGAATCGAGCCAGTCACGTCGGCGGCGCGGATTTCCACCGGCAATTGTGCGGCTGCGCCGACAATCGCGGCGTTGAGCTTCTCGCCGTACGGCGGCGTAGTGGTCGCGAAGAGCAGCGAATTGACCTGAGCCTGCGGCGCACCCTTGAGCGCGTCGCGCAGAGCCTCGACCGCCATTGAGACGCTGTCCTCGTCGAAGCTGGCGACAGCGCGCTCGCCGCGTGACTGCCGGTACGCCGAGCACTCGCGGCAATCGCGGCGCGCTTCAGTCGTCGATAGGGGATGTATGATCCGTAAGAAACAATTCCGGCCATGCCGCATTAAAGGCCGGAGATGAGGTCCGCGTCAACTCGTATAAAGAGTGCGCGACGCGTGACGCCAGAACCGTCGTCAGCGGGAACGGGACTGAAACTGGCAGGGGACAAGTGAGCAATATCGAGACTCCTGGACGGCAACAAAAGGTCGATCGCAGCTCGGGCATCGGCGGATGGTTTCGCCGGGCCGGAGCAGCGGCGTGAGCTGAGCGATGACGTTCGGGTGTTGCTCGCCGGAAGGGCGCGTCTGGAGGGTGGTTCCGGCCGGGCGCTGCGGCTGCGCCATCCGACCTTCGGCGGCGCTGCGCGCAAGTTCGTCGGCACGCTCATTGAGCGGGTCGCCCGCATGCCCGCGGACCCATTGCCAAACCACGCGATGCTTGTCCACTTCCGCGTCAAGCAGCGGCCATAGATCGACATTCTCCCGTCGCTTCCATCCGAGCGTCATGGTCTTGATCACGTACTGGCTATCGCTATGGAGCTTCACCGATGCGCCGTCTGGAATCCGGCGGAGCGCCTCGATTGCCGCAGTGATTTCCATCCGATTGTTGGTGGTGGAAGGATTCGCGCCGGAAAATTCGGTTTGGACGCAGGCCGGATCGATCAGCACCACGCCCCATCCGCCAGGGCCGGGATTGCCGATACAGGAGCCGTCGGCGTAAACAATCCAGGCGGTATTCGGCGCAGGCGGACTCATACGGGATTGTTTGCGCGATCGCCAAGCAATCTTTCGAACCACGCGAAGTATTCGCGAGCCGCGCGATCCCAAGAAAAATCGGCGTTGAAGCAGTTGGTCATCAGCCGCTGCCATTGCCTAGTATCAAGATAAGTATCGAGCGCGCGATGGACCGCCTGAGTCAGGGCCTCGGGCGTGGATTCGGCAAAGGTGAAGCCAGTGCCGCTGCCGGTTGCCGGATCGAAATCAACTACGGTGTCTTTGAGGCCGCCGGTCGCCCGCACAATCGGCGCAGTGCCGTATTTGAACGCATACATCTGGGTGAGACCGCATGGCTCGTAGCGCGAGGGCATCAGGAACATATCGCTGCCGGCTTGGATACGGTGAGCTAACCTATTATCGAATCCTAATATGACGCGCAGCTTTTCAGGATAGCGCCGCTCCGAATCCCGGAAGAATTGCTCCATCTGCGGATCACCGTTCGCGAGCATCACTAATTGCAGGTCCATCGACATGACCTGATCGAGCGCCCGCGCGAGCAAATCAGCCCCCTTTTGCTCGGTCATGCGTGTGACCATCCCGATTACTGGAACGCCTAACCGATGCGGCAGATGGAGTTCTTCGCGCAGATCGTAGAGGCAGGCTTTCTTGCCTGTACGTCGGGAAGGGGTGTAGCGCACGCTGATAAGGTCGTCGGCGGAAGGGTCCCATTCATTATAGTTGGCGCCGTTAAGAATCCCGACGAAATGGTCTCCCTTGTCGCGTAAAGTTCCTTCGAGGCCAAAGCCGAACTCGGGACTATTGGCGACCTCGTGAGCGTAAGTTGGACTGACCGTCGAAACACCGTCGGCAAATGTGATCGCTCCTTTCATCAGATTGACCCGTCCGAAGAACTCTAAATAGCGCGTCGAATACCAGGACCAGTCAATTCCGAGCAGTGGGTAAACGCTATTCTCGAAGATTCCCTGAAACGCGAGATTATGAATCGTGAAGACAGTGATCGTTTTCGCGAGAGCAGCGCGCAAACCGCCGTCGGCACGCGACGCGATCACCGATGAGGCCGCGTGCCAATCGTGCGCATGGAGAATGTCCGGCGTCAGGCTTGCTGCGAGATCAGCGCCGGCCCGGCCAAAAAAAATAAAACGTTGCCCATTATCCGGATAATCCGCGCCGCCTTCGCCGTAAATTCCATTGCGCGCGAAGAAGCCCGAATGATCGATAAGAAAAAGCGGAATGTTTTCGGCGGCCTTTACGCGTAACACTCGATAGCTCTGCGGCTCCGAACCAAGCATCAGCGTGCGATCCTCATCGAGCGCGGCAGTCTCGTAGTGGTCAAGGATCGAGGGATAAGCCGGCAGGATGATTGACGGCTGGGCGCCTACACGCTGAAGCGCCTGCGGCAGCGCCCCGATTACGTCGGCTAGTCCACCTGCTTTGGCATAAGGCCCCATCTCGGCGGCGATGATTGCGATCTTCACCGCCGAGAGTTTAGTCGAAATCCATTAAGGAAACTGCCTGCGGAAGATCATTCTTCGCCGTACAAGCGGCGACGCACGCGTTCGTCGCAGGGCAAGTCGGGGCCGCTGAAATGATGATCTGGATAGCGATTAGGCTCCATTGCGATCAGCGGTAACGCCCGTGCGCGTCTCTCGTCAGCTTCGGGGCCCATTTCAAACATGAGGTTGAAAATCCAGTTCTCGACGGTCAATTGGTTTCGGAAGTAGGTATCCCGTGCTTGCGCATAGAGGCTGCCTGCTTGGTCCCAGTCGTCAGAATCCAGCAGATAGTTCCCGAGCACGCGAGCATCCCGCAAGGCCATGCTCAAGCCTTGTCCCCATGTAGGATCGGTAGCGCCTGCTGCATCGCCGATCAGGGCGACGCCGTCACAATAAGGATGCTCGGTCCAGGTTGGGGTTGCATCAAAGCTCGCCAAGAGATTGCCGGGGCGACATCCCGCATAATGTTCCTGTGGTATTCCGGCGCTCACCGATTCCTCAATTAGACGTGGTGCATCAGCTTCGCCCTGAAGCCTGGGAATGCTTGCCGGTGAATACACGAGATAACCGCGGGCGCGTCCACTACCTTGTGGCGTAAGCAGTGCGACCTGACGACGAACGGTACTATATGCAACTACCGTGGTATCCGGTGGGCTGGAAATGCCTTCAAACAGCGCACCCGCGATCATGAGGCGCTGTTCGCCGCGAGAGGAAGCGAAACCACCCCAGACACGACCTTCCGAGCTTCTTCCGTCTGCACATACAACCAGGCGTGCGCCAAATTCGCATAGCTGAGTGCCATCCTCAACAGTTATGACGGGGTGTTTTCCCGGAGTGAGTCTCCGCACTGTGGCGCCGCGTTGGACATCGGCCCCCGCCCGCTTGGCTCGATCCATGAGCACTTCTTGCATTACGGGATGATAAAAAGTGATTGCGGGAAGCTGCTGCGGAGTAGTGAGTCTTAGATCGCGGACTGGACTGCCGAGAGCGTTCCAGTAAGGTTGTTGATTGCCGCAGGTTTCGAGCAGCGCGTCATATAAGCCGAGCTTTTGCGCTTCGGCTCCGCCCCAAGGCGTAATATATTCGCCGCGCACTCGATCTCTGAACTCACGTTCGCGTTCGACGATCAGTACCTTCAACCCATTTTCGGCGAGCACCTTTCCCAAGGCCGCTCCGCCTATTCCGCCACCAACGATAGCTACTTCGTAGTCGGTCATGGCTACCCCTTTTATGAGTTTCCAAAAACGTTCGAGATAAACGCAGGTGGTTCCCGGTGATTAATCTCCCCGAGGCAGACAAAGCTGCCCGACAATCTTGTCGGTAAAGTTAATACCGTCAGTACTCGAACCAGATATAAAGAGTGTTCCAGTCGCACCCGCGAACTCCCCGGTTCCGCTGCTAATCTGTGAGATAGTGCTGAAGGCATTCAATGACAAGTTGTAGATTGTCACGTCGGTGTCGGTCAGGGTTCGGCCTTTGGCACTGATTATTAATGTATCGGTGAATGAGAACGTACTCGGGTCAGGCGTCGCGGTAAGGGCTGACGTGAAAGTATCGGTGGTCGTACCATTGAGAAAGCCGCCGTGGGTGATTACACCGGTAGTCGTGGTCGCACTCGTGAGCGTGGCGGTCTGATCGGCTGTAACAGTCTTGCATTCTGCTGCCGCTGCATAGCGCGTCGAGACGACGAGCATGGAAACGAGCGCAGCCATCGATAATGATTTCAATATGGTCTGATGCATGGCCCATCTCAAACGCTGCCTGCCGCCATGGATTGGGCGGTTGGCGGTCGGAAAATTGCCCGGATTGAAGACGGCTATTTTGGTGTTTGCCACAGGTTATTCCTCCATGTTGCGTTCACAAACGAAGGCGTTACTTAGGCGTGAACAATTTGTTCACTTCTATGAATCATGAACACCTGAGCTGTGAGAGAGACAATAAAGGGCCGGCTAGTTTCGAAGGCAGAAGGTAGAAGAGAAATTCAGGAGGGTACGGACCGGTGGCCGCGCCCTCCCGAAGGAGATTCATCGTAGTCGCAGGGCTTAGTTTAAGCTCCTGCGATTGGGGGCAGCGGCCTGCACGGCCGGCTCGTGACGACCGTCCGAGGTGTTATCAGGATGATCCATCGAAGAGCCATCGATCGCGGGACGCAGCGCATACTGGAGCACCTCGTCGATCGTATCGACAAAGATGGTGGTCATCTCGCTGCGCAACTCCGGCGGGATATCGTCGAGATCATGTTCGTTGCGGCGCGGCAGGATCACAGTGCGGATGCCTGCCCGGCGCGCGGCAAGAACTTTCTCTTTGATACCGCCGACCGGCAAAACCTTGCCCCGCAACGTGATCTCTCCGGTCATCGCGATATCGGAGCGCACTGGACGTCCGGTCAGCAATGAAGCGAGCGACGAAGTCGATCGTGACGCCAGCCGAGGGGCCGTCTTTGGGGATGCCGCCGGCCGGGACGTGGACGTGAATATCGGACTTGTCGTAAAACTCCGGTGAAATTCCCAGTGCGTCGGCATGCGAGCGGATGTAGGACATCGCCGCTTGCGCCGATTCCTTCATCACGTCGCCCAACGAGCCGGTAAGCGTAAGGCCCTTCTGGCCACTCATTCGAGTGCTTTCGATAAAAATGATCTCGCCGCCATTTGGTGTCCAGGCAAGGCCGGTCGCGACACCCGGCTCATTGGCGCGCTCGGCGACCTCGGAGAAATATTTGGGCGGCCCGAGATACTTTTGCAGCATCTCGACTTTGATCTGTTCCGGCGGAGCTTCACCTTCGGTCACCGCACGAGCAATCTTGCGGCAGACACGCGAAATTTCGCGTTCGAGATTACGCAAGCCCGCCTCGCGCGCATAGCTGCGGATAATCTCGGCCACCGCCTCGCGAGTAAACTCGATTTTCGATTCACCCAGCCCATTTTCAGTGAGCTGCTTGGGAATCAGATGACGATAAACGATCTGGAGCTTCTCTTCCTCGGTGTAGCCCGGCAGCTCAAGAATTTCCATCCGGTCGCGCAATGCGTGCGGAATAGTATCGAGGACGTTCGCAGTCGTCAGGAACAGTACCTTCGAGAGATCAAACGGAACGTCGAGATAATGGTCAGCAAAAGTGTTGTTCTGCTCGGGGTCCAGCACCTCGAGCAGCGCAGAGGCTGGGTCGCCTCTGAAATCCGCACCGAGCTTGTCCACCTCGTCGAGAATGAACAAAGGATTGTTCGAGCCGGCATTGCGCAGTCCCTGGATAATTCGCCCGGGCAGCGAGCCGATATAGGTCCGCCGATGACCGCGGATTTCGGCCTCATCGCGGATTCCGCCGAGCGATAACCGCTGGAACTTACGTCCGAGCGCTCGTGCAATCGATTTACCCAGTGAAGTTTTGCCGGTTCCCGGCGGCCCCACAAAGCACAGAATCGGACCCTTGGTGTCCTGCTTTAGCTTGCGGACGGCAAGAAATTCCAGAATGCGTTCCTTAACTTTCTCTAAATCGTAATGATCCTCATCAAGAATCTGGCGTGCATGTTTAATATCAAGGTTGTCCTCAGTGGTGGCGCTCCATGGAAGCGTCACCAGCCAATCGATATAAGTTCGCACGACCGTATGCTCGGCTGACTCCGGTGGAATCATCCGCAAGCGATCGAGCTCTTTGGTGGCTGCCTTCAGAGCGTCTTCGGGCATCTTGGCGTCAGTAATTTTCTTTTCGAGGTCTTCGATCTCGGACGAACGGCCATCGGTTTCGCCCAATTCCTTCTGAATCGCCTTGAGTTGCTGACGTAAGTAATAGTCGCGCTGACTCTTGTTCAGCTCAGACTGAACTTGCGACTGAATTTTGTGACCGAGTTCGAGCAACTCGATTTCCCGGCTCAGGATTACGAGCAGTTTTTCCAGACGTTGTCGCACGTCGAGCGTAGCTAAGAGATCCTGCAATTCCTCGATGGCGATTTTAAGATATGAGGCTACGAGATCGGTTAGGCGAGCCGCGTCTCGCACCTGCATCGCCATCACCTGCAACTCGTCCGGCAGGTACGGAACTAATGATACGAACTTCGAGAACTGGCCAACCAGATTCGCCTGTAAAGCGTCAGTTTCTTTCTCCGGCGTGAAGCTCTCGGTCAGCCGTCCAGCTTTCGCGATAAAATAGGGCTCACGCTGCACATAACCTTTGAATTCGGTACGCGCGAGCCCTTGTACGAGCACCCTGACGCTTTGATCAGGATACTTGAGCATTTTAAGAATCCGGACTGCCGTACCGCGTTGGTACAAACCTTCAGGTGGCGGATTTTCGTCATCTGGATTCTTTTGGGCGGCCAAGCCAATAATACGCGAGTCTTGGCCGACATCCTCGATAAGTTTGAGCGAGGAAGCTCGCGAAACCAGAAATGGATGAATTTGACTAGGAAAAATCACGATGCCGCGCAACGGCAGCACCGGTAACAGATCAGGGATTTCGATTTGGCTTAGATCTTCTTCAGTCTCAAATCGCTTTTCATTTTGTGTTCGATCAGTCATGCATCAACTCCGGCACCGATGAAGCCCAAGGTCCCGTCAAGATAGTGACGAAATGCCGGCCGCGCTTTCCCGACCGTAACTTTTTAACGTAATATACGGTCTCAAGTTCGACAAGGCGTTTTCCTCGCAACTCCTTCAGCATCAAATCATGCGTTAACGACGAGCCAGTAAATTGCCGTATCATCAATTCGATAAACTATTCAGCCCGACAGAAGCCACCGCGTTAATTCCGGTTTTGGAACTCCTGATTCGTGATATGCAAGCGCATGCCAATAACTTGCGCGAGCAAATGTCTGAGCTGATGAAAGCTGGCCAGGAGATTCAGCCAGGCGAGTTGCCTAAAGTGATCGAAGAACATCCGGAATTAAAAGAGCTGGCTACCCGGATGGCCGAACTCGCCAATAAAATCGAGTCACACGGCTGTTTTTTGAAGGACATCGAGCTTGGATTGATCGATTTTCCCTGCGAAATAGAGGACAATCACGTTGTTTTTCTATGTTGGCAGTTCGGTGAACCTGCTATCGTGGCGTGGCATTCAATCGACTCCGGCTTTGCACAACGCCAGCCAATTCCAGGCGCAAGCAAAACTTATCTAAACTAACGTTGTCGAGCCTTAAAGCAGTCATGGTTGAGGCGTTGTACAACGAATTATCCGTACGGGAACGGGACTGGTACGCCTGATGATTGCACCCTTGTTTGTTTATCTTCTATGCCTGACCTGCTGGCTCGGTGGGATGGTGTTCTTTACCATTTTTACGGCGCCGGCAGTGTTCGCTACGCTGACTATTAGTGAGGCCGGCAAAGTGGTTGGCGCAATCTTTCCCCGTTATTACTTACTGGGCTATATTGCTGGAATTATAGGCCTAATTCTCGCGATTTACTTTGTTTTCAGCTACGAACCGAAGTTATGGTGGTCACTGGCAGCCATAGGCTTGGCAGTTGCGCTCGGGCTTACGTTCTATGCCGGAGGCGTAATTCGCCCGCGAATCGAGGTGATTCGGCCAGTGGCAGGTCAACCTAACCCCGATGCTTCGCGAGAGGCCGAATTCAAGCAGCTCCATCGATTATCCGTAACCCTTAATGGCGGTGTGATATTGATTAATCTGCTGGTGCTTCTGAGCAGCGCTGCCGCGCTCGCGACCCGTGCCTAAGCTCGCTTTCAAGGCTATCGTACTTGACCTGTTCGACACGCTGGTCAAATGGGAACCGGAGCGGCTGCCGCTGATGGAGCTGCAAGGTCGTCAGGTGCGCACGACGATGCCGTGGGTGTTCCCTAAGATGGAGGAGTTATTCGGTGCAGACTTCGATCAAGAGCGCTTTATCCAGGTTTACTCGGCGGTGGTCGAGGAGATCATAGGAGAGCGCGAGCGCAAGGGAATTGAGATTACCTGCCACGAGCGCTTCGCCCGCACACTGGCGGGCCTGAGACTCGGATCCGCCGAAAAACGGTCGGAGCTCGCCGAAATTTTGACACGTACCCATATGATGGCGGTGCGCGCCGCGACCTGGGCACCGCGAAGTCGAGTTGAAGCGGCTCAGCAGCTCGCGCGGCAGTATCGGCTCGGTCTGCTCTCCAACTTCGACGACACGCAATGCGGTTACGATGTCTTGAACGATACCGGTATCGCCAAGCTCTTCGAGGCGATTGTAATATCCGCCGAGGTGTTATTGCGGAAACCCGATCGTCGGATTTTCGATCATATCTGCGGTCTGTTGCGGCTTGATCCCAATGAAATCCTGTTTGTCGGCGATACCCCGCGCGACGATATCCTAGGCGCAACCCGGGCGGGGATGCGCACGGCGTGGATCAGCAAAGGATTATCGACAATATCTGAGGATATCCCGCAACCGGACTTGATCGTTAACGATCTTGCCGAATTGCCGCGTACCCTCGGTATCTGAGATGAGACAGCCAGTGATCGCCGTTGTTGGCGCTGCGCGCGCCGCACCTGACGTGGAAGAACTAGCCTTTTCAGTGGGTCGGAATCTTGCCGAAGCGAATGCGATTCTGATCTGCGGCGGGAGGGGTGGCGTGATGGAAGCGGCAGCGCATGGAGCGCGATCGGTTGGCGGGCATACGATCGGGATTATTCCCGGATACGATCGCAGCGAGGCGAATCCTCATATAGAGTTCACGATCGCGACCGGTATGGGTCAGGCGCGCAATGTAATCGTCGTGGCCAGCGCCGGCGCGGTAATCGCGATGTTTGGAGAGGGCGGTACGCTCTCTGAAATCGGTTTGGCGCTCAAGCTCGGACGTCCGATAATTGGCCTGCGTGCGTGGGCTGAGATCGCGGGGATCGAACATATCGACGATCCCGCGGCCGCAGTGCATCGCGCACTGGAACTTGTTGATCATGCCGCGCCGATGAAATAGAAGGCGCGGCATGATCAACATTAACCTTTCTTTCCAGATTCTTTCTTGCCGGCTTCTTTTGCACCAGCCTCGCCAGCCCCGGGCGCTGTAGTAGCCGCCGCGGCGCCCTCGGCGGGAGCCGCCTCGCCTTCGGCCGCTGCTGCGGCTGTGGGAGCCTCGGTGACGGTTGGCGGTAATACCGTGACGACGGGATAGTCGCTGTCGAATATCGGTTTCACGTTACCGGTAAACTTAAGCGCCGAGACGTGCATCACGTCGTGAATCTTGAGTGGCGTGACATCGACCTCGATCGCTTCGGGAATCTCTAACGGCAAGCACTCCACTTCGACGTTGCGTTCCAGCGGCTGCAGAATGCCGCCATCGACGAGCCCAGCCGCTCGCCCGGTAAATCTAAGCGCGATCGAGACGCGAAGTGGTTTATTAAGATCAACCTCATACAGATCGACGTGCAGAATATCGCCGCTGACGGGAGTGCGCTGGATGTCCTTGACAATTACGTGTTTGCCGTCAAGTTCGGACGTGTCCGACTTGAGGCGCATCAGGCGCTGACGCGCTGCGGTATGAACCCGCGTCTTCAGCTCGACGCCGCCAACCGCGATCGGCGTAGTTGCACCCAGATTGCCATAAATCACACCAGGGACGCGGCCCTGCATGCCGGATACGATTAATCAGCCCTTTCGGCCGGACCGCACGTGTTTCACAGCCGAGTTCGACAGTTTCCATCTTTGCCTCTCAATCTCTTTGTCGATCCTCCCGTTCAATTGAAGAGCGAGCTGACCGATTCCTCATTATGAATGCGGCGGATCGCTTCGGCTATCAGAGCGCCTACCGAGAGTACTTTGATTTGCGACAGCTCGGCCTGCGCTTTGGACGCAAAGGAATGCTGTTGGTGGTGACTAATTCTCTGATCGGCGAGCGGTTGAGCCGCTCGCAGGCCGGATCGGACAGAATCGGATGGGTCGCGCAGGCCATTACTTCAGCCGCCCCCGCATCGAGTATCACCTTGGCAGCTTCAGTGATTGTGCCGGCTGTATCGATCATGTCATCGATCAGCAGCGCGATCGAATCGCGCACTTCGCCGACCAGTCGCATTTCGGCGACTTCGCTGGCGCGCTGACGGCGTTTGTCGATGATCGCGAGATCGGCGTTGAGGCGTCGTGCGAAGGCGCGCGCGCGCTCGACGCCGCCTGCATCGGGCGAGACCACGGTAATTCGGCGCCCATCAAGGCGCTTGCGCAGATACTGCACCAGCACCGGCATCGCATAGAGATTATCCACCGGAATATTGAAGAAGCCTTGAATTTGGCCGGCGTGGAGATCGACCGTGAGCACCCGCTGAGCGCCCGCCGCGGTAATCAGGTCGGCGACCAGCTTGGCGCTGATGGGTACGCGCGGCGCAACTTTGCGGTCCTGGCGCGCGTAGCCGAAGTACGGGATTACTGCCGTGATTCGTTTGGCGGAAGCGCGCCGCAGCGCGTCCATCAGGAGCAGCAGCTCCATCAGATTTTCGTTGGGCGGCGAGCAAGTTGATTGGATGACGAAGCAGTCGCCGCCGCGCACGTTCTCGCGAACTTCAACCATCACTTCACCATCGGGGAAGCGGCCGACCTCAACCTGTCCGAGTCTGACCTCGAGATGCTCGGCGACTTCGCGGGCGAGTGCGGGATTGGAATTCCCCGTGAAAATTTCAAGTTGATCCTTGGCGCGCTCAGACATTTGCTCCCTCCAGCATGGCGATCATCGCGCGATGGCGGCGTCGGTTATGTAAATAGATGTCCCAACGGATGATGGCTGGGCGGGAAGGACTCGAACCTTCGAATGCCAGGTCCAAAGCCTGGTGCCTTACCAACTTGGCGACCGCCCAAGACTGCTGCCTGTCATGCTCCTGCATCATGGCTGAACATTAAAGCACTTACCACAACGCACGCGCGTCAAAGATTTTTTATTGCAGGATCGTAGCACAGATCGCTAGGTCGGACGTGGGACTCGCGGAGGAGTCGATAGGGGAGATGCTGCGCCCCTTCTACTACTGCGCGATACTATTGGCGCGATCATAACCTGTCAACGCTATCTGGATAGTGCGGACGTAGAATAATCGGGTAAATTCGGCTCTTCGTTGCATCGCGGCAACGAAAGCGCGCGACCTCGCAACTTATCGATTGAGGATTGTTCTATTCACAATGGTGCGTCAGATGCTGTAAGCGGCGAGATTTTTAGTTTCGCATAGGTAAGTCGCGTCTGTATCAACACTTATAGTATGGAACGACTCTTGTAACACCGTTGGACACTCCCCGAACTGCGAAGGATCGGGGAGACAAGGGGGAAGGGCCGCCCGGGTCCGATCGATCCGGGCGGCGCATTATCCGCCAGTATCCGCATCCAGCTTACTTGGTATGACGGTTCACGAATTGGCTGTAGCAGCGCTGTGCGGAGCGCATTATTACCGGCCAACTCTTCTCGCGTCGGATTAATTCTGCAAAGCTGGCGGTGACGTGATTATCTGGATTATGCGAGGCTTGCGATGATTCGGGCAGGTGCTGGTTATTCAGTAGCTCTAAATCCGCGCACGGCCGCAATGGACGCGACCCAAGCTGCTTTGCGACATGCGGGCTTGCGTACCGCCGATGCCGCATTCTGTTTCGCAAGTACTCGCCATGGCGGCGCTTATCCGCTGCTCGTCCGCACAGTCAGTGAAACTGCCGGCACTCCTAATGTGGTGGGATGCGGAACTATTGGGGCAATCGCGAATGGCCGGGAATTCGAGAACGGACCATCGGTGGCAGTGCTGGTCTTTAGCAGCGAGGCGATCACGGTATCGCGGTTTTTTGTCCCGCAGTTGCGCAACCGCGCGCGTGAAGTGGCGCATGAGCTGGCCGACAGCGTGCGTCCGCGGCTCGGCCCAAGCAATCTCCTCGCGATTTTTGCCGATACCTATAATCTTGATGCTGAATCATTCGTTGCGGCTTTAGCCGCCGAGTTGCCCAAGGTGACCTTGATTGGCGGTGGTGCGAGTGAAGACGCCTCGATCGGCGAAACCTTTCAGTTTTGCGGTGATGTGGTCAGCTCGAATTCGATTTCCGCGATGCTGCTGGCGGGCGACTTTGACGTAAACGTTGGTACGGCGTTGGCGGTCGCGCCGCTCGGCCCGGCGCATCGTGTCACCGGAGTGCGAGATAACGTGATTCTTGAGCTCGATGGCCGCCGCGCCTTCGACGTCTTTACGGAAGCGGCCGGGCCGCTCGCGGATGATACCCGTCGCGCGCTCGCCTTTGTCATGCTCGGCGTGCCCGCATCTCAGGGGATGCAGAAGCTCGAGCGCGGCAGCTTCTATGTACGCAATATCGTAGGGCTCAGTCCTGAGCATGGCGCGATCGCAGTCGCGCATCGACCGCAGATCAATGATGTAGTCGGATTCGTCCTACGCGACGCTGAGCGGTCACGCGCCGAATTAAAAACTACGCTGGAGGGGATGCGTGCGACCGGCTCTCGGGCGCCCGCTTTCGGCCTCTACTTTGATTGCGTTTCTCGCGGATCGGGACTTTACCAGATACCTGATCACGATTCGGCCTATATCGGGCAACACTTTGGAAGCGTTCCGGTAGTGGGGTTATTCACTGGTTTTGAGATTGGACCGTTCGCCGGGGCGCCCGGCATGCTGCAGTATAGCGGTGTGTTGGCGATGATCTCCGATAAGCCTTGATCGTTCGCTGATCGCTAACTTTCTCTTCTCGCAACGCCTGATTTCGATTCCATTGATCGGACAGATTCTCTGACAAGGACCAAATGCCGTGTCGCCGGAAGTTGCAGATTCCGACACGCAGCTACGCGTTGAAAATCAGATGAACAATTGATTCGTGCGTGAAAGCTGATTTCCTATGAGGAAGCGTCCTTGAATAGATGAGCCAGCTTTCATCCGCTGGGCGCGTCGCCAAACGCATCGTGATGTACGCCCCGACTGACATCTATCCGTACAATTCCCGTCAGTGAAAGGATCAGAATCAATGAACACTACACGAAAAGTTGCTGTATTCGTCGGGAGCCTGCGCAAAGGCTCATATAATCGCATGCTGGCCAAAGTGCTGATCGCTCTTGCGCCCGCAGAACTTCAATTTGAAATTATCGAGATTGGGCAATTGCCTTTGTACAATCAGGACGACGATGATCAAGGCGCACCACGACCTGAGTGGGTTACCTTTCGCGCGCAGGTAAAAGCGGCTGACGCGGTTTTATTCGTTACGCCGGAATACAACCGATCGGTTCCGGGAGTGCTGAAGAATGCGATCGATGTTGGTTCGCGGCCCTATGGCCAGAGCGCGTGGGACGGGAAGCCCGGGGCAGTGATCAGTGTCTCGCCCGGCGCGATTGGCGGGTTCGGCGCCAATCAACATCTGCGTCAATCATTCGTTTTTCTGAATATTCCAGCCATGCAGCAGCCCGAGGCCTATATCGGAGGAGCCGCAGCCCTTTTCGATAAGGAGGGAAACATCACGAACGAGGGTACGCGCAATTTCTTGAAGAGCTTTATTCAAGCTTTCGCGGTTTGGATTGAAAAAATCCAAGCCGCCCACTGAATAATGAGGGCCAGCGGCAATCAGACTAACCGATCATCGGCAATTCGATTCATAGCTGCCGGCATGACAGCCATGATCGTTCTGGCGATCGCCGGATGCTCTAAAGCCAAATCCCTTTCCGCCTCCAAAGGACCGTCCTCAATCCCACAAATTCCGGTTGCGACTGTCGTCGAGGAAGACGTCCCGATCTACGCGGAATCAATAGGCACTACCGAGGGATTCATCAACGCGAAAATTCTGCCGAAAATATCCGGTTATCTTTTGAAGCAGGATTACCGGGATGGCGCTCAGGTCCATACCGGTGAGCTCTTGTTCGAGATCGATGACCGCCCCTATAAGGCTGCGCTCGATCAGGCCCTCGGAAATCTTGCGCAGCAGCAGGCCCAGTTGAAACAAAATCAGCAGGAGCTTGGCCGCTATACACGGCTGGTCAAGGCCGGAGTGATTTCAAGACAGGAGTTCGACACGATGACCCAGACCACGCGCGCGACTTCAGGCCAAGTGAAAACGGCACGAGCGGCGGTCGAAGCGGCGAAGCTCAATCTGGACTGGACCAAGGTCTATTCACCGATCGACGGTGTGGCGGGAATCGCGCAGGCGCAGGTCGGCGATTTGGTAAACACCACCACATTGCTCACGACAGTCTCGCAGATCGATCCAATAAAAGTCTCGTTTCCGATTAGCGAAAAAGAATATCTGCACTTTGCCGGGAGAATTAATGCGCGCGAGAACGGAACGGCAACCGGAACTGGCGTGTCATTTGAGCTAATCCTGGACAATGGGACTGTTTATGCCCATCCCGGTCATTTCTATGCCGCGAATCGACAGATAAATGTGCAGACCGGGACGATTGAGCTTCAGGCCGTTTTTCCCAATCCTGAAGACATCCTCCGCCCTGGCATGTACGCCAAAATCCGCGCGCAGATCGGCGTGCGCCGTGACGCTCTCCTGGTTCCGCAAAGCGCGGTGTTTGAGATTCAGGGACAATACGAGATTGCGAGCGTTGGTGCTGATAATCGAATCACGATTCACAGCGTCAAGCCTGGAAATAAAGTCGGCGCCTTATGGCTGATTGACCAAGGTGTCAGTGCGGGCGAACGGGTCGTGACTGAAGGCGTACAGGATGTCAAAAATGGAATGCAAGTAAGGCCAATCGTCGCGCGCAAACTATCGTCAGCGCCGTCTGCAGCACCTGCAGCCGACATCGCATCACCGAACCCCGGATCGGCTCAAGAATAGTTCCATGTCGAGATTCTTCATAAACAGGCCCATCGTGGCGATGGTGACGGCGATTTTTTTCGTAATCGCCGGCGGGGTGATGATCTTCCGGCTGCCGGTTGCACAGTTCCCCGATATCGTGCCGCCCAAAATTCAAACCGCCGCGACGTACACGGGCGCAAATGCGCTTGACGTAGAGCAGTCAGTAGCCACGCCGATTGAAGAGCAGGTCAACGGCGCGAAGAACATGATCTATATGCAGTCGATTAACGGCAACGACGGCACGATGTCTCTACAGGTCAGCTTTGACGTCGGGACTAATATCGATATCGATCAGGTGCAGGTACAGAACCGTCTAGCGCAGGCGCAATCGAGCCTGCCAGCCGCGGTAAGTGCTTATGGGCTGACGACACAGCAGACCGTCGGCCTCCCGCTGTTAGTGTTACTCAATCACCTCGCCGCATCGGACCTGGGACCAGAAATTCTTGTCTAATTATGCCGCGATCAATATCGAGGACGAACTCGCCCGCATTCCGGGAATTGGTCAAGCAAAAATTTTTGGCGCCGGCAACTACGCGATGCGGGTATGGGTACGGCCCGACCAGCTGGCCAACCTGCAACTCACGGTAACCGACTTGGTCAATGCGCTTACAGTCCAGAACGTGGTGAATCCCGCCGGTACGATCGGCGGCGCACCTGCACCTCCGGGACAGCAATTTACCTATCCAGTGACAGCACAGGGACGGCTGATGACTGCGGAGCAGTTCGGCAATGTCATCGTGCGGGCCAATCCGGACGGTTCCTTCGTCCGTCTCAAAGATGTCTCGCGCATCGATCTGGGCGCAGAAACCTACACGACGGAGTCGTATATCAATGGCGCGCCGTCGGCAAATGTAGTGCTTTATCAGACGCCCGGTTCGAATGCGCTGGGAGCGGCCAATCTGGTCAAGGCGAAAATGATCGAGCTGAGCCAGCGTTTTCCCCGGGACATGCAGTCGGTGCTAACGCTCGATACAACGGTGCCGGTCACAGAGGGAGCGTGGGAGATCGTCAAGACCCTGCTCGAAGCGATCGGGCTGGTAGTGCTGGTAGTCTTTATCTTCCTGCAGAGCTGGCGCGCGACGCTGATCCCGATTCTGACGATCCCGGTGTCACTGGTCGGCGCATTCATGTTCTTTCCGGCGGTCGGCTTTTCGATTAACACGCTCTCGTTGCTCGGGCTGGTGCTGGCCGTCGGGCTGGTGGTCGATGACGCGATTGTCGTGGTCGAGGCAATCGAAGTGAAGATCGAGCAGGGGCGCTCGCCGCGCGAGGCGGCGCTCGAGGCGATGGACGAAGTCAGTGGAGCGCTGGTAGGAATCGCGTTGGTGCTGTCGGCGGTCTTTATTCCCGCCGCTTTCATGACAGGTATCAGCGGTTCCCTGTATCGTCAATTCGCGCTGACGATCGCATTCTCGGTGCTCATCTCGGCCTTCAACGCGCTCACGCTGAGCCCAGCTTTGGGCGCGCTGATCCTGCGGCCCAGAACGACGCGTCGGCGAGGTCCGCTGGGATTTGCATTCGGCCTCTTTAATGCCGGATTCGAGCGTACACAAACAGGCTATGTACGCGTCACTAATTTTCTTGTGCACAAGTTGGTGCTGGCGTTTGCGATTCTGATCGGGTTCACGCTGCTGGCGGGCGGCTTGGGACGGACGCTGTCGCGCTCATTTTTGCCGGACGAAGACCAGGGCTATTTCGTAGTCAACGTCGAACTGCCGGAAGGAGCGTCGCTCCAGCGCACGGATGCGGTAATGACGCGGCTCAATGCGATCCTAAAAAGTGAATCGATGGTGCGCTATTACACGGGTATTGCCGGGTTCAGCCTGCTCTCTCAAACCACCAGTCCGCGAAGCGCGCTCTATTTTTGCCAGTTACAGCCTTATAGCCAGCGTATGAAGCCGGAATTGCAGGCGTCCGCGATTGTGGCTGCCCTCAATCAGAAATTCGCGGCGTTTCCGGACGCGCAAGCCGCAGCTTTTTTGCCTCCCGCAATTCCGGGAATCGGCCAAGCTGGCGGCGTCGATTTCTTTATTCAGGATAGGGGCGGGCATGATGTCGATTATCTGTGGCAGAACACGCAAAAGTTTATCGCCGCCGCGCGCAAGCGACCCGAACTCGCACGTTTGAATCTAACTTTTAGTCCAGCTGTTCCGCAGTTCTTTGCCGACGTGGACAGAGACAAGGTGTTCAAGCTCGGCATTCCTATCGGGGACGTATATGGAGCGCTACAAAGTTTACTCGGGGGTATTTACGTAAATCAGTTCAATCGGTTTGGACGGGTTTGGAAGGTATTTGTCGAAGCAGAACCGCAGTACCGGAATAATACGAGCGATATCGGCCAATTCTATGTGCGTAATAAGAACGGTGGGATGGTCCCGCTTGCCACCCTCGTCAGCATGAATCGGACAACGGGTCCGGAATATACTACGCGCTTTAACGAATACCGGAGCATCGAGATTTTTGCGACACCGGGGCCGGGCCATAGCACCGGCGACGCGATGAGCGCGATTAGTCGCGCTCTCGAACACCGTACTGCCCCGCGATATGGGGTACGCGTGGAGTGGAATCACTTATCAGCAAGCTGCCGCGGGGGGTGGTGCGGGAGTATTTATACTATCACTAGTCTTAGTGTTTCTCATTCTGGCGGCGCTTTATCAGAGCTGGTCACTACCATTCAGCGTGTTGCTCAGCGTACCGATAGCGGTGTGCGGCGCGTTTGTCGGGCTCTGGGCGCGGGGCTTCGATAATGACATCTACGCGCAGATCGGCCTCATCATGCTGATCGGACTGTCGGCCAAGAATGCGATTCTGATTGTTGAGTACGCCAAGGCAGAGCTTGAGCGAGGCGAATCAATTATCGAGGCCGCGCTGAATGGCGCGCGTTTGCGTTTGAGACCTATCTTGATGACTTCATTCGCTTTCATTTTCGGCCTATTTCCGCTGTGGTACGCTTTAGGCGCCGGCGGTGTATCCCGCCAGCTTATCGGCACGGTAACTATTGTAGGAATGATTTTTTCGAGCGGCATCGCTATTTTTCTCGTGCCGCCGCTTTTTGTTTTCGTTGAACGACTCTCTCGTCGAATCGCCGGCAAGCAACCCGAACAGCGAGTGCCGCGGAAAGAGCATAGAGATCGGATCGGAAGTCCCACGAGTCTTCAAAATCGTCTTAGCGGTTAAGGCAGTTACCGGAGGGCTTCCGGATTGAAAATAGGCGAAATCAATTGGGAATATCAGCACTCTGAACGGAATTCGGAGTAGCCTGAATATCGGTATTCTATCACGGGCAAGCGGGGAGAATGCTCAGATCAAAATGGCGAGTTGAGATAATCGTCACCAGAGTCTTCCGGGTCTCAGTTTCTCGATGCGCCCGCTAGGCGATTCCGACACGGCTCCCGGGTCGTATAGCTATTGGTGCATTTGACGGCGAAGAAACTGAAGCCGATTTACTATTATCCGGCAGCTCATCCGCGAAAATCGCGATGGTAATCAAAGAAAAAAGTTCGCTTAATACCAAGTGGTTAAACACGCCCCACAGGAGAAAACTACCAGCGAAGGCATTAAAATCCCAACCTTTTCGTCTGATGCTCCACATCAATCCCGGTATTACCAACACACCAATGATTCCGCAATCCGCCATGAGAACCAAGTACGAGTTATGCCCCGGATCGTCCCCCCAGAAATCGGTCGTCCCAAATCCGTTCCCGATAAGCGGCGCATCCTCGAACGCTTTGAGGGTTTTGTAGGCAAGCTGCTCTCTGGACTTGGTACTAGAGTCCGACCACTGAAGCGTCAACCTCGCCCAGTCCTGGGAGCTGATGTTCTTATCGGAGAGGGCCGTACGGAAATGGCTAGCGAGAAATAAGCCAGCAAAAATACTCGCAACTATTAGGAGGCGCCGCGCGGAGAACGTCCCACTCAGACATCCAGCAACTAGTATTACGCCAAATGAGAGTATCGCCTCACGAGAGAAGGTCGCGAGTATGCCAATCAGGCAGCACAGTACGAACATCTCCCGAGTCCAGCTACGACGAATTGTGCTGGCACCTATCAGGCATCCGAACACCAAAGCCATTCCGGCGCTATTCGGCTGTACGTAAAGCCCCGCGCCTCGTGTAGGAATATTGCTGAAGGTACCGGGACGGAGCACGTCGTACACAATCAGCGGAATCCCTGCCAGGGTCACAAACATGACCGCGCGCTTAGTAATCGACAGGACGTAGGGGTCATCGAATATTATCACGCAAGTTAGCAAAAAACCGATACTATTAACTTGGGTTCCGAATGTGCGAAATAAGAGATAGTCGGTGTAACCGACCGGAACGTTAAAGGTGCGTATCAACATTGCCCAAGTGAGCAATATAAGCAGGACAAAAGCCCAGAGTGTAATACTTTTCCCCAGTAAACGTTTCAAATTTGTCCAGTCAAGCAGAATGATAAGAAGGCAAATCCCGTATGCTGCATATTGGAAGGGGTAGCGAGAGTGCTGAACTCCTTTTTTGGCAAACTCCGCCATATAGGGGATGAAGTTTGTGAACTCTAGCCCAATAAGCAACAGGGCAGTGCCAACCCGTATGCAACGGATGAGATAAAACCGATTCATTTGGTTCCGGCGCGTGATCCTTCGAGCCTAGTATTTTCAGCCAGCACCATAGATTTCATATCCGTAGTGCCGTCAAGAGTATCGAGCATTGTCCGCCCTCCGGATGATTAAGGCTCGAGCAGCATCTAAATTAGGGCCAACCTCTATTCCTAGGTGCAATAACAGGCAAATGCTACTGCTTGGATGAGTGGCATGCGCTCTGTTTTTATCGGAATTATTAGCATAGAACGTCAAGATGAACTTGTTAGATTCAGTGACGACACTAGGGAATCTGTGCGTAAGGGAATTCTTTGAGCATCGCTGCGCGGAGTTCCTTCGATAGATTCCTGACGCAGCTCGCCGATTGGTTATTTTGGCCGCGCGTCGCAGACTCCGCCGCCATTGTGCTCGTTATGCGCGGTAACCGCACTCCGCTAGCGTCGACACGGCTCGCGTTGCTCCCTTCGACAGGCTCAGGGCAGACTGCCGGCTCGGGATGACAGAGCAGACTTGTGCAGAGGTTCCCTCGGGAGTTCGTCAAAGCGGGGCTAATTAATGAGATCGAATTTTCTTTGGACAGACATTAGCGGCATAACGGCACGGTCCAAGCTTTGTGGCTACTCTCGTTTCGGATTGTAGCAGAGCCGCACAACTTTGATTTCTGAAATCAGCTCAGTGCGATGGCGCAACTGTAATCTCACATTTCATTTCCAACTACACAGACCATTAGACCGCAATGATCTCGGTCAGAGGCCACTTCTGATATTGAGCGTGCTCTTGCACGGCCGCGACTCGAACGATCTCAGGCTGCGCCGAGTTTATGGTCCTCTTTTCCATCGGTCATCGTTTTTTCGGACGTTAACTTAGCTTTCTCGCCGCCAGTGATCAGGACGCGAGTTCTAGGTATAGGCCTTGCGTTTCGCTTGCGCCGACAATCCTGGCGCTATCTGCAAGTCGCAAAATCGCGAGATCGGCGATGCGAATTGGGTCGAATCAATTCGCTTCTCAGCCGGTTGAAGTCTCTTTGTTTGAAATCGAATAGCTACTCGGAAGCGAGTCCCACTTAACGGTGCTGCACTTAATAATTCATTAGCTTGCAACCGTAAATGACGCAGGAGGAGACAAATTATGCATAGAAGAACGCCAGGTTAGACCATTAAGTATTTCTATCGAATCACAAATGCGTCACGCACCTCGGTCTTTTCCGCTTAAGCGTTGATGCAAACTGCAACTCGAATCGGGGGGAGTCATAATGATGAGAGGATCGTACACGATCGCGCTGTGGGTAGCAGCGATCTCGGCAGCCGCGGTATCAGCTGCGCAAGCGAATCAATTATCATCGCCCGGCAGCACTATGGTTCAATGTCAACGCCAACTTGGGCCTAACAGCAGCTGGTATTCGCTTGCTCAAGGGCAAACCATAACTGTAGGATGCACGTCATCTGCTCCCGCATCTACAGTCACACTAAATCCTAATGCAACTATTCTAGTCAGATGTGGGAGTCCGGGATCAAATAATAGTTGGACTCCGCTCAAATCCGGACAGCAAGTGACATTAACTTGCGGAAGCGGTCCGAGTCCGACACCCACGCCGACTGGAACTCCCACGGCTACCTCAACGCCAACACCGAAGCCGACTCCTAGCGCGAGTCCATCGATCCCGAGTGGGGTTCCAACTCCGCCCGCCATTCAATCAATACCGCCTCTGAAAAACCCAATAACCATCAAACCAGGGGCAAATGTCAATGGCTATGTGATTTATGGCGACGGCGTCACCGACGATACGGCAGGAATTCAGGCAGCTCTCAATAGCAGCGACATTCTCGTAGCTCCCGCGACTTACGCGATTGGCGGAAATGTAACCATACCTACCTGGCGAAACATCTCATGCCAAAGTGGTGCTATTTTTCTCGATACGCAAGATTTAACGACGCGTATGTTCCAGATAGGATACTCGTCGTCGAGTATCGGAAATAACAGCATTGTCGGCTGCACATTACAGGGAACCGATTTTGTAGTTGGTTCGCCGGGCAGCTTTGCTAACTATCGCGGCGGAACGAGCGGGTATAGCGAACTGCTTGAAATCGCAAGCGGCTGGGGACTGCATACCAATAATGTTTTGATTGAAAATGATACATTTAGTGATGCGCAAGGCGATGCCCTTCTGACGTATTCACCCTGCGGCACTAATAATATCGGCTCGGCATGCAATGACGGGTCACCCGGTACCGAAGGACCTAGCAATATCTCAATCGTGAACAGCACAGTGGAGCACTGTTCACAACCTGGCTTTCATCTGAATGGCGGTCAAAACATCGTGGTCGAGGGTAATACCAGCATCGATTGCGTTGACGATGACGAGGTCGACTCGAATGTCCTACAGGTGATGACAACATGGTGGTACAATAACAAATTTACTACTAAGTATGGTTGGCTAGATCCGCAAAACAATCAAATGTACGGGCCATGGCATAGCTGTACGGGGGACGATTTGATCCCAGAAAATGATAGCGGCTGTTGGTCCTTCGATAATAATATTGATGGAACCAGCAACTATGGACCAACTGTATTACTGGAGCCGTCTGGTTGTCCAGGGGGCGGCGGTCACTACCTGAACGAGTCGCTTAGCAATGGTGCGCAACTGAGTAATGGTTGCTGATTTATAGAGAGGACGCGCGGCTGCAAGGTGCCGCGCGTCCTCTCAAAGTCGTGAAGGACATACAAAGACATACAATAGTCTCGTCCGAGCGAGCGGGGCTGTCTCAATGGGCAAAGAAGTGAAACACCTGAACGATATAGGGCACCGGGCAAGAAAGGCTGGATCAGCAGCTGCCACCGGCTACTATCGCACCGTGGGTTATGCGATTGTTTTTGTAATGAGCGCAGTTGCTACTACCTGTCCACGCGTCGAGCTCCATCGGATGCTGCCCGCCGCCGGTGCCATCGAAGATCGAGTTTAGTGTGATACAGCCGGTATAGTCGTCATTAATTCCGCCGCGGCCGCTGCAACCAATTGAATAGCTCTGAAAGGTATCATTAATAGAGTCCCATTCGGGCTGATCAGCCGTCGCGTAGTTATGCCGCCAGGAAGCAGTGATGATTTGGCGGACATTTGAGTCGGCCTCATCGGTTGCATTGGCATCGCGGTAGCGATTAAACGCGACGTTAAGGTGCTGTCCTCCATTCAGGTGGGTAGCACTCTGAATCGCGGCGAAATCAAAGTTGTTGAAAAGGACGGCGACGTTGTGCGGGCCAGAGCTCGCGGGCCCGCCGCCGCGACAAGGAGCCAAATTGGCGGGACCGCACGGTGAATACGTAATAAGATTGTCACCAGCGGCATTACTAAAACCATTTCCCGCGACCATGATATTGTTAGGATTGCTATGGTTACTCGCGATTTCGATGAGTTCACTATACGTGTTAGCGAATTTGCCAAAATTATCAACGCCGGTGAGATTACATCCCATGATAGTATCGTTGCCGTCCGATTTTCCGTCAGTACCAATGTCGAGCATCGCATGATTGATCTCGGTGGTGTCTAGAAGTGTTGCGCCGCGTTCGCATAGGACGTTGTGATTGCTTCCAATTCTGACCGAGCCGGTGAGCGCATAAGTTCCTGCTGCGATTAGCACATTGCCGGTCATATTGAGCGCGGACTGTAAGCAGGCTGTATCGTCGCTGACGCCATCAGCATGACAGAGATGACCGCGAAAAATAGCGCCGGGCGCAACGATTTGATAATCGGTTATGGACGACGATGATCCTTGCAGAATGGCGAGAGCACGCCAGAAATCGCGCTGGAGTCGAGTGCCGCCCGCCTGACTGCGCAAGGGAATGGCGGGTTCCAGCTTACCGTTGACCCGATTCAGGCGCAGGTTGGTGTCGATGGCGTCACGCGCTTCGAATCCATGATCAAAGTTATTTTCGAAATCGTTCATTACTACAACATTGGCGGTAGTAGCATCAGAAAGTGTAACCGCACTCGCAGCCGGAAAATTGGAAAAGGTGTTACCGACTAGTACGTTGTAAGAGCCGCCCGACATAAGAACGGCATAGTTGGGATGGCTAACGCCTTTGGTATAGGCACCCTTGAACATGCAGCCAATGACGGTACTGTGGCTGGTATCTGAGAAGTTGAGGATTGCAGTCTGACCCGCAGCATTATTATCACTGCGGAGAATGGCGCCCGGTTGGCATTGGAGCGTGCGGAAACTTGGCATCGCAATGCTGCCATGGATCAGATAAATACGCCCGCCGGTCAGATTCACGTCCCCCCTATTCAGAGCCTTTTGCAGGGCTGCCGTATCGTCGGTAATGCTATCACCCGCAAGGTTTTTGATTGATGCTGAGCCTGCGACTCGACACAGCGTGCCGCCGCCTGATGCACAGAGTGTCGGCAATGGATTGCTCGTCCCCGTCTGTAAATCTCCAGCCATCCTGTTGATTGCCGATGATAAGGCTGCGTCTCGAAGTGAGATTTGATGTATGATGACCGAGCTGCGGTGATGAGAGCGGTGATAAGATGGAACCGCAGGCGAGAGCGTCGTACTTTGCTGCGAATTAAGGCGATCTGGAACAACCAGTAAAGCGCAGACCACCATCGCAAAGAAGCGCAGACCACGGAGCCTGCCGCTTACCGGAATAGGCAATTTCGCCGAAGCATCGCCGAAGCATTTCATGGCATGCAGAAGCCTCGATTTTGAGTTTTCAGGTCGTTGGAGCAGACGATTAGCCGTCGGTTATACGCGAGACGCTGCAATGCGCGTGAAACAATACGCCTCATGCAGCGCATTTAGACCAATACTGTGAGAGCTGTTACGGTGGGCGCGCGCGTCCGCCATCGCTGATGGTGAATAGTACGCACTTGCCGAACGGAGTGTGTCTGCAAGACAGTTACTGAGATGCTCGTATGCTACGATAATCAATCGGCGCGCGAGCCGCAACCCTTGGCACTGTTGCATCTGCTCGTTCTCGGCAACGGTGATGATCCCGCGAAGGATCGTTTCCGGGAGCAGCGAACCTTCAACGTAATCAAACACCGATCGGATACAATTATGGCAATACCGAGGAGAAGCGGCCTAATATTGCTTCGATGAAAAGTGAAACGTGGAGGAGGAAGGGGCCCGGTGGTCCCACCGGTCTTCAAAACCGGCTTGGCGGCTAAGACAGTCGCCGGAGGGTTCGACTCCCTCCCACCTCCGCCGGTAAATGGGTCTGAAGAAATCTTGGAATGATTGGAGATTCTTAATGAAAGTTACTCGATTTCATACGACCGAGACGGGCGAATCGCGTTTTCAGGAAATCGAAATTCCAATTGACCAGCCGCGTGCCGACAATTTTGGCTTTACTTTGAAACAATCAAATGCGTGGCCGTCGCCGGCAATCAGATTCGTCGAGTTACCCGAGGGACTCGATCAGGGATGGCATCACGCGCCTGCCAGTCAGATCGTAGTGGTGCTGTCGGGTGAGGTCGAGGTGGGGACGAGCGATGGCGAGAAGCGGCGCGCGACGGCCGGGCAGGCGTTCATCGCGGACGATTTGACAGGTAAGGGGCATATTACGCGTGTAATCGGCGGGCCGGCCCGCGTGCTGTTCGTCGAATTACCGAAGAATTTTGATTTTACGCGCTGGACGCCCTGACCAATTCCCATCTCACACTAAGTATCGCCTTGAAAGGGGAGGGCGGAAGCAGGCGAGCGCCCTTGGCGTGATTACCGGTACTCTTCGCGTAGCTCGATCATGTTACCGTCGGGATCTTCGAGCCAGAGTTGGCGTCCGACTAGACGTAGCGTTGCTTCGGTCATCGGAATGACGGTCTGTCCATTAGATGCGTCAACGAACGGGATACCCATCTCGGTAAGTTTCTTTTTGGCTGCTTCGAGATCCTCGACGCCGAGCGCCAAATGAGGCCGGCGCGGATCTATTTTGCCTTGCGGTCCAGGTTCGCCGATCAGATGAAGTTGGCGATCGCCGAGGCCGAGCCACTCACCGGGCACTTTGGTCTCCGGGCGCGGAATTTTTTCCAGGCCCAGGACGTTCTGATAGAAGTTGCGCGACTTATCGACATCGGTGACCATCACCGCGACGTGATTAAGACTTTTGACCATAGAATTCTCTCCTCGCGCGACTAGAAGCCTTGTAGATGTGACGCTTATCTTACGTTGTGTAGTGGACTTTTCGATAAGTAACAATCCTCGGAGCAGAGCGAACCGGCCTCCGAATTTGCGAGCTTCGGCTGACGCGACTAGAGTCAGCCCATCTCGGAACAGAGGGCGGACGACTTATGCAGGAACTAATTGCGGCGGCGGAGAAGATCGGCGCGATCTTGAAAGAGCGGCATGAAACGATCGCAGTCGGCGAGTCGTCATCCGGCGGATTGATCTCGGCGGCGCTGTTGGCGATGCCCGGGGCGTCGGCGTATTTCACGGGCGGTGCAGTGGTCTATACGCGCGATTCGCGGCGCGAGTTGCTCGGGATTCCTGACGCGGCCTTCACTGGAATCAAGTCGGTCACGCCCGAGTTGGCATTGATTCTGGCGCGGGGGGCACGCCAGCGCCTGTCGGCGACGTGGGGAATTTCCGAGATTGGCGCGGCGGGACCGACCGGAACTCGTTATGGTAATCCGCCGGGGTTCACCTGTATCGCGGTCGCGGGACCAGTTGAACGTGCGATTCCTGTGGAGACGGGAATCGGCGATCGGTACGCGAATATGATCAAGTTCTCAGCCGCAGCACTCGATCTACTGGATCAATGCCTCAAGAACGCCAGTCGTGGCTAGGACGGCGCGAGCGTAAACCCGGCCCGCTCTGGCCATGGTGTCTCGCTGGCGTGGCGGTCTGGGGTGTTGCCGCGGCGGCGGAATTCACCATGGGCCGCAAGCTCTGGGGAATAAGTGGAGAACCGGGTGTTTGGTCCGGCGATATCAATAGTTCGCACAACTCCCAGTATCTTTTTGACCCGTACACCTTTCGGCGTTGGCACACCGGATTCAGAGGCACTACCTGCAAAAACTGGTATAGTGTCCTATTCATGGATTTTTAGCCATTGCATCTTTCAGCGCCGTTCGCGGGAGTCCTGCGACCGATGGCGTGTCACTCGAAGGATGGCGAGCCAGTCGAAGAACTTCGATCTTACGCTCAATGAGGCTAATGCGCAAATCGCGCAGAGACAATCTCGCTGCACTATTACGGCGACAGCTTAATAACATCCGATGAGCGATACAGGACTGGTTATTTTGGCCGGGTTTGCGATCACTGCGATTCTGCCGGCGCTGTGCTTCACTCCTCACGCGGACTTGTGCTGCGACTCCGCTAGCGCTGACGATTCGCGATAGTCTCGCCGCTCAGGATACAGTTATGCTGGCCGACTTCCTAATCGCGGCGGTTCGGCATTGGCAGTCCGGGTTTGGAAAGGTCTGCGCGTCGCCAGCGGACTAACATTTGGCTAGATAATTTGCCATCACCTGATCGAAGCTGAGCTTGCGGGTGAGTGCATGTCCGAGACGATCGAGCAGGACGAATTCGATCGCATCGTCAGTGCGCTTTTTGTCGAGCCGCAGCGCGCGGAGAAAGCTTTCGTCGCGCCAGCCCTCGGGCATCTTGGTAGGAAGTCCCGCTGCATTGATTAAAGTTTCGAGCCGCGCCGCCTCATCTGAACTGAGTCCGGCATAACGCTGCGAGAGCCGGGCCGCCGCAACCATCCCGATCGCGACCGCTTCGCCATGAAGGTAGCTGCCGTAACCAGCCGACGCTTCGAGTGCATGACCGAGCGTGTGACCGAAATTCAAGATTTTGCGGAGGCCGCCCTCGCGCTCATCATTCGCTACGATGAACGCCTTGTGATGCAGCGAGCGTTCGACCATCGTCTCGATCGCGGCGAGCTCGCGGGCAAGAATCGCAGCTAGCGACTGTTCGAGCCATGCGACAAAGGGCGCATCCATGATCGCGCCGTATTTGATCACCTCGCCCAGCCCCTCGCGATATTCGCGCGAGGGCAGGCTCAGAAGCGTCGAAGTATCGGCAACGATCAGGTGCGGCTGATAGAACGCTCCGATCAGATTCTTCGCCGCATGATGGTTAATCGCGGTCTTGCCGCCCAGCGCCGAATCGACCTGCGCAACGAGAGTCGTTGGAACCTGGATCAACGGAAGTCCGCGCAGGTAAGTCGCCGCCGCGAAGCCCGCCACGTCGCCGACTACGCCGCCGCCTAGCGCGAAAACTGCCGACGAGCGATCGAGTTGGGCCGCCGTCAACCGATTATAGATTTCACCAAGCGTTTCGAGTGATTTGCTGGCCTCGCCGGCAGGAATTTCAAGCAGCGTGACTTGAAAGCCTGCGGCCCCAATCGCCTCGCTAGCCGCTCGCGCATAAAGCTTTACAACATTGGAATCGGTGACGAGTGCGGCGCGTCCGGTTTTAATCCCAGCAGCTACAGCAAGTGCGCCCAGCTTGCCGATGAGTCCAGAGCCGACATGCACGGCATGTGAAGCGGCGCCGAGTTCTACGCGGAAAGACGGCATCGTTCCCATCGCTTTCGCGCGAGTGCCGCGATAATCGAATCGACCACCTGATCAATTTTCAGATCCGAGGTGTCAATTGTGATAGTTGCCCGGGCATAGACTTCGCGTCGCGATTCGAGCAGTTCCGCGATGCGTTCGGTCAGAGGCTTGCCGCTTTGCGTAAGCATCGGGCGCGAGCGCGCCGACGCGCCGACCCGGCGCGCAATCACGTCGGGCCGCGCGGTCAGGCAAACAATCTCGCCGATTTGAACGAGTAGAGGCATGATTGTGCGGATCGACGAGCGCGCCGCCGCCGGTAGCGATCACCGCGGGACGCAGCATCGAGCAGTGCGGGCATCGGCGCTGGTCTGCGGCGAGCGCGGCGATGACCTCGCGCTCGAGTGTGCGGAAATGCGCCTCGCCCGAGTCGCGGAAGATTTGCGGGATCGTGCGCCCGGCGCGCGTGACAATTTCGCTATCGCAATCGAGATGCGGCCAGCCGAGTTCCTTGGCCAGCGCACGCGCGACCGCGCTTTTGCCGGTTGCCATAAAGCCGGTGAGGATGACCTTTGCCGCCATCGCGAGGCCGAGAGCTTAGTAACTGCGCACCTGATCGAGATAGCCGCGATAATTTCGGGTAATTTCGCTGATCGAGTCACCGCCGAACTTCTCGAGAAACGCAGCGGCAATCTCGAAAGCGACGGCAGCTTCCGCGATCACCGCAGCGGCAGGAATCGCGCAGACGTCCGAGCGCTCAATCGTGCCGACGGCCTCCTCCTTGGTGCGAATATCAGCCGAGCGTAGCGGACGCATTAACGTCGAGAGTGGCTTGAATGCAACGCGCACCCGGAGCGGCTCGCCGGTGCTCATCCCGCCTTCGGTGCCGCCGGAATTGTTGGAATGACGCGTAAAGCGGCGCTGCTCGGAATCATAGCCGATCTCGTCGTGGAGCGCGGAGCCGCGCACGCGAGCCGCCTCGAAGCCCATTCCGAACTCAACGCCTTTCACTGCTTGCAAGCTCATCAGGGCGTGACCGATACGGCCGTCGAGCTTGCGGTCCCATTGGACGTGGCTACCGAGTCCGACTGGCAGGCCGCCGGCGATCACTTCGACAATTCCGCCGAGGGTGTCGCCGCTTTTCTTACATTCGTCGATTTCGGCGATAATTGCGCGCTCGGCGCCGGGATCGGCAACCCGTACTTGCGATTCCTCGGTAACGCGCGCAAGTTCCTCGATACTGATGGCTTCAGGCGCGTGCGCCACAGTCGCGCCAATGCTGACCACGTAACCGAGAATCGTCACGCCGAAAGGCGCGAGCAGTTGCTTGCCGAACGAACCGACCGCCACGCGCGCAGTAGTCTCGCGTGCCGACGCCCGTTCGAGAATATCGCGAATATCTTCGAGGTTATATTTGAGCACACCTGCTAAATCGGCATGACCGGGGCGCGGACGGGTCACGATTTTGGCGCCGCCGCGATCCTGCGGATCGGCGGACATCCGCTTTTCCCAGTTCTTGAAGTCGCGATTTTCAACGATGAATGTAACCGGACTGCCCATCGTACGGCCAAAGCGGATGCCTGAAACAATTCGTACTTCGTCTTTTTCGATCGCCATCCGGCCACCCCGCCCATAACCTTTCTGGCGGCGCGCCAAGTCGCGATTGATCGCACTGACGTCGATATCGAAGCCGGCGGGAGCGCCTTCGATAATCGTTACGAGTTCCGGGCCGTGTGATTCACCCGCAGTCAAAAAACGCAGCATAGGACAGTATCTTAGTCGAGCGCACGGCCCAGCGCATTAGGACCGGATCAGACCCGCTAACCGAGTGGGCGCCCGCCAAAGAGCATCGGATGGAACATCACGATCACCACCGTCGCCGCGGCGCCGATCCCGATCGCGGCCCAAGGCATATCCGACGATCGCCAGTGCGCGCGACCGCGGATGAGAGCGGCTCCCGGAAAGAAAGAAGTTTGATCAAGCAGCGTGCGATAGGACGCGCCGAGCTCGTGGAGTTTGCGCCGGTCCTGATGCATCCCGCCGAAGATCGCGAGAATCCCGATACTCCCGAAGAACAGGACGTCGCCCGCCCAGCCATTCATCAGCAAATGCGCAATCGTGAATAGCGCAATCGCGACGAAGCTCGGATGCCGCGTGATTTTAAGAATTCCACCGACCTTTACTCCGCTTCCCGCACCGATGGCCCCTGGGTTGGGATTGATGAAACTGCCGGCAAGTAAGATCAGCGCAAGTAGCATCAAAGCCCACGCCAGCCAGCGGACCGGGTCCTCACTACGGAGATACCAAAGTACGGGGCCTGCGTGCTTGTGTCGTGCGAACACAACGACGAGCGGGACAAAAGTCGCGAACGCAACCAACGAGTAAATTCCGCGATAGGGCTGCACGCCGATTCGCCCCACCAAAGCCGGCCGGACCGCATTGCTCGAAATCATGAGATGGCTCAAAACAAAGAGGGCAGCCCAGACCCCGATAATTGCCGTCGGATTCATTTGATCCCAAAAATTGCCGAATTCACGGATGCACCTGTCGAGGGTTATACATTGCGAATGGCTACTTCTCCAATTGATAAGTTGCCGCCGCCGTTCGATGAGACCATACAGCGGCATGAGCGTGAAATCATGCGATTCATCCTGCGCACGACGCGGCATCGTGAGGATGCGCTCGATCTTTTTCAGGAGACCTGGCTGCGCGCTTATCGAGCCTATTCGCGGCTGGAGTCGCGCGAGGGGATTAGACCCTGGTTGTTCCGCATTGCCACTAATCTTTGTCTGAATCGGGTGCGTGATGGCGTGCGGCGCGGGCGCGTGATGGTTGACGCGGAAATAAATGAAAACCATTCGTCGGGAAATAACGGCGCGCCGGATGGCATGATCGATATGAAATCAATTATTGGGCGGCTCCCGCGAAAACAACGGGAGGCGCTGATTATGCGTAAATTCGCCGGCCTGGAATACGGGGAGATCGGTGCGGCGCTCGGATGCTCAGATGAGGCGGCGCGGGCGGACGTCTATCAGGCCATGAAGAAGCTAAGAGTAGCGGAGTAAATTTTGATGCGCGGCGAAAAAGAAATCGATGAGGCAATGTTCGATGCTTATGAAGCGGAACCCGCCGGGATGGACGAGTTGTTACACACAGCTCATCGACGACTCGATCTGGTTCTGCGCCGGATTCGCCGTCCGCGGGTCGATATCGGCGTCGCGGACTCGCCGTTGGGGCGTCTGCTGATAGCGCAGAGTGCGCACGGACTGCTTACCATGCGCTTTCTGGACGCAAGTGCCCGGGAAGAAATTCCGGCGGAACTGCGAGCGCGCTTCGATCTGGTGGAAAATTCCGTAGTTGCAGCTGAAGTCGCAGAAGAAATCGAGCGGCTCCTGCGCGGCGACGCTGAGGCGGTGACAGCGCGTCCGGTGGATTTGAGCTTGGTCGAGAGTGACTTTCAGCGTCGGGCGCTAACCCGCTTGCGGCGGATCCCGGCGGGTGCGGTCGTCACCTATCAGGCGTTAGCGGGCATGATCGGTGCGCCTTTGGCGCAGCGCGCGATCGGCAATACAGTCGCATCAAATCCGGTGGCGATCTATGTGCCGTGTCATCGCGTGATCAAGTCGGACGGCTCGATCGGGAATTACGGCGGGGGCATCGAGCGTAAGCTCAAGTTGTTACGTGCGGAAGGCTTCAGCCCCGATCGCGCGAAGCGAGTACCAGTAGAGGCGGTCTATGGGCATCTTGGCACCCGGATTTTCTGTCGGCCAACTTGTTCAGCGGCCAAGCGCGCTAATCGCGAGCGGATGCTGATTTTCCCCGGACCACGAGGTGCGTCAGCAGCTGGGATGCGGCCGTGCAAATTGTGTCGTCCGGCTTAAAGGAAAAAGAGCGGAGCCATTCCAGACTCCGCTTTCCCCCGAATCAAAACTCACGCTTACTCTGTTCCTTGATTCTGCTGCATCTGTTCGATTTGGCGGCGCTGACTTTCGATTTCTTGTTGTTGCTGCTGAAGCTGGCTCTCGGTCTGCGCGCTGGTGTTCTCCTGATTTTGCATTGAATTGCCGATTGCATAGCCGCCGACGCCACCCGCGCCGGCACCAATCAAAGCTCCGAGCGCCGGATGGCCGGTTGCCGCTCCGATTAACGCCCCGGAACCACCACCCAACAGCGCGCCCAACCCGGTCCCTTCCTCACGAGTCGATAATGGCTGACTGCCGGAGCACCCGGCGAATGCGACCGCCGTTGCCAGCGCAAGTCCTGCAAATCCTATCCAACGACGACGCATAACTTTCCTCCTCAAATCTCTGACTCCCTTGCGATTAGACGCCGCCCGATACGATTCGTTTACGGCCTCAAATCCTGAGAATGCGAGAGAGCAGAAACCGCGCCGCTCGGATACTAAGAAAACTCCCTTTAAGGATTGGTATAACGACCAACGACTCAGTTACGAGCAACGCAGATCGTCAAACCCACGCCCCAGTTGGTTCTCGCTCAGGCTATCAATTCGTTCAGCTTTGAAGTTAACGTCGCAACGGCTACCAGCCGATCGCCTGCGCTGCCATCACAACGGCCAATTGACCTCGCGGATCAGCGCCGCCGGCGAGCAGGCGGATATCAGGATCGAAGCGAATTCCCAACACGTGGCCCTCGCACCAGGGCGGGCGGACTTCAACTTCATGACCGCGCTCCGCGAGCTCCGCAAAGATTTTCGGATTGAAACGATTCTCGATCCGCAGAACTCCCGGACGCGCAGCGCGCGGATGGAAACTGGAGGCGAAATGCGCGGTGGAAAAACGCGGCGCTTCAATCGCTTCCTGCACGTCCATTCCGAAATCGACCAGATTCAAGAAGAATTGCAGGGTCCATTGATCCTGCTGATCGCCACCGGGCGTCCCGAACGACAGAAAGGGTTTGCCTTTGCGGGTCGCCAAAGAGGGCGTCAGCGTGGTTCGGGGACGCTTGCCGGGCTGCAAAGAATTGGGATGGTTTTCGTCGAGGAAAAACGTTTGCAGTCGAGTACCAAGCGGGAAGCCGAGCGTATTGATTACAGGAGAACTTGGAATCCATCCGCCGCTTGCGGTGCAGGCGACCATATTCCCGTGCCCATCAGCGGCGGTAACGTGAACGGTTCCCGGTCCCCAGGAACGAGGCGTGGGCGTGCTGCTGCTCAGCAATGGACGCATCCCGATAGGATCACCTGGCCGCTGCTCCATCGAGGCGTGATGTGGATGGATTAGCGGCCGGCGCATCGCCGCATACTGCTCGGATAGCAGCGCCTCGATTGGAACCTGTGCGAATTGAGGATCGCCGTAATAAACTTCCCGATCGGCGAACGCCAATTTAGCAATTTCCACCAGATGATGGATGTAATCGGCCGAATTGTGGCCCATCGCGCGCAGGTCGAAGCCTGCTAATAGCCGAAGCTGTTGCAGAAATACTGGTCCTTGCGACCAAGGCAGGCATTTGTGAACTGTAACATCGTGGTAGTCGAGACTAAGTGGAGTTTCGAGCTTAGTGGAGAAATTGGCCAGATCGCTTTCCTGTAAGAGGCCGCCGTTTGCATCGGACCATCGGACGATTTCACGGGCGATATCGCCCCGATAAAAGCGATTGCGCGCGGCATCGATTGCAGCCTCGCGGCCCTGGTTCTTGGCCGCTGCCTCCGCGTCGAGTAGTCGGCGGAAGAAACGTCCCAACGCGGGATTCTTGATAATTTCCCCGGGCCGCGGTACCTCACCATCCGGCATGTAGAGCTCGAGGCTAGTCGGCCATTTCTCACGGAACTTCTGCTCAAGCTTGAGCAGCGAAGCCACTCCGATCAGGCCTGACGAATCCTCGGGAGTTTCACCATGTCCGGTGAGGCCAGCGTGTACAGGCATCCCGTCTTCGCATAGGTGGAGGGCGGGTTCGGCAACTTCCGCCAGCCGCATCGTACCGAAATTGGCAAGGGCGCTGGCGAGCGCATCAAATGCCGCAGGAACTCCCGCCGCCAGCAATCCTTCGCCGGGTACGAGTTTCAGCCCGCGTTCGCGATAAAGATCGATCGTGGCGCGTTTAGGCGTCATCATGTTGCCGTTGATAGCAACCACGCGTTGCTCATTTGCCACATAAATGAGCATCGGTGCTTCGCCGCCGATCGTGTGCATATGCGGATTTACAATTCCCTCAACCAATGTAGCTGCTACAGCTGCATCGATCGCGTTACCGCCACGAGCGAAGATTCGCGCCCCAGCAGAGGCGGAAAGATAATGCTCGGTCGAGATCATCGCGTCCCGGCCCATCACCAATGGATAGATAGTGGTCATGTAAAACCTTCCCGAACCTTCAAAAACCCAAGCGAATATGCTCCGAAATCTCGATTATTCGATCCGCCAATCTGTGATTATCGGTAAGCGTAAGCGAAATCGCTGATCGATAGCTACGATCACCAAGCGGAAACTGAATCGCTTCGGTGGACAGATGTGTGGGCAATCACGGCTAAGTCTGTTGATAACGAAGAATGACGGCTTATTCTGCGGCGTGAGATTTGCTACATCTATTGTGTCGATATGAGACACAACATCATAGTCCTTACATAAAAGAGGCAGCTACATATGGAAGTCATAAATAGCGAAGAAGTTGTAGGAAAGCATTGTCATCTCTTAAAGCCTGTTCGAGACCATGATGGTCATACGAGGTTTAATGAGTCGCCTAGAATCATTCGCGAAGTGAATAATCTCAATCGTCGCATGTTTCTGGTGCAATTTGCTGATGGAAGCACGACCTTCTTGTTCCCTGATGAAATAAACATCGAATAAGCAATGAAGCTCGGCAAGAATATTATGGGGGCATCGCCAGATTCGAACAATCATCCCAAGAAGCCTTGGGTATGATGTAAGGCGGCGATAGTTTTAGCATCAATAATCTCGCCTGCACGGATCATCCGCAAAGCCTCCCGTAACGCGACGCGCTCAACGCGCAGGACCTCGTCTGCGTCTAGCTGAGCTTCAACTGCTGAGAGTTGACGAGCGAGGAAGAGTTCGATGCGCTCGTCGCAAAAGCTCGGGATCGTCACGATACTGCCGAGATGGTCCCATCGACCAGCGGACAGTCCGGTTTCTTCGCGCAGTTCACGCATGGCGCATTCGAGCGCGGTTTCAGGTTGATTGCGGCAACCGGCGGGAATCTCGCGATACCATCCGCCGATCGCGTGACGATATTGAGTCAGCAGAACGATGTTGTCGCGATCGTCCAGCGCGACAATCGCGCTAGCGCCGGGATGACGAATCACAGGAAGGTCAAGCTTCATACCATTCGGCAATGAAGCCTCTTCGATTCCAAAATCAACTACTCCGAGCTTGATAACCGGGCGGCGATTAGAGTTTCATCGGATCAGGATGCGACGCTGCCCTGTCCGGTGCAATCGACTCAATAAATAGCCATGTGCAGCTGTAGAGGTACCCGTATTGACGGATTCAAGCTATCGCCACGATCAGCTATACTAACGCTGCCGATCAATCCACGTTTGGGTACCTGCAATGAGCGATAAACGAATCCGACTTTTGAAAATCGCCGATGAACTGGCCGACGCGGCTCAGCGGCTTGGTATCGTCGTGCGGCGCGAAAAAATTCAACGTGAGGTCGGTTACCGGGTACGCGGCGGCGAATGCCGCTTGCGCGACGAAAATCTGATCATCATTGATCGCGAGATGCCGCCGGATGATCAGATAGAGGTCTTCGCGCAGGCGCTGCGGGGCCGTGCGCACGAGCAGTTCTATCTCTCGCCGGCAGCCCGCCGGGTACTGCAAGCAACCGCAGAGAGTGCGTGAGTGATTTGCGATGACGCGTGCGGAAGCCAGCGTCGAAGATAATCGAATTGCCGAGTCACGCACCGACGGTGGAAGACCGAGCCGGCGCATGGGCGTCTTTCACTCCCGCCTGCGCGAACGCGGCCTCAAGTCCACCTCGCCGCGCGATGACATCGCGCGAGTATTTTTCGCGCTCGGCCGTCACGTCAGCGCCGAAGAGTTGTATGCCGAGGTCAAAAAGGTCAATCCACACGTTGGTTATGCGACTATCTATCGAACCCTCAAGCTATTGAAGGAATGTGGACTGCTGTCCGAGCGGCATTTTGATGAGGGGCAGGCGCGTTATGAAGTCGCCGGCGAACATCATCATGATCATTTTATCTGCGAGGATTGCGGCAGGATTATCGAGTTTGAAGACGACGCAATCGAAAAAATGCAGCAGAGCGTCGCGCAAAAGCTCGGTGTTACACTGACGCGCCATAAGATGGAGCTGTACGGACTTTGCCCCGAGTGCCGGGGCAAAGCGGCGCGCGCTTAATCACAGCGCAGCGTCACGCCGCCAAGATTTCTTCCCGGCACACCGACCACGCGTCGATTTCCAATTCCAGCCCGGTCACCGGCGGGCGCGAATGATGGAGCGTGACGCCGATTTGCGCTGCGCTGATTCTTGGGAGGATCAGCGCAGTGAGCAGCGGATGCAGATCATGGATCGTGTAGAGATTCACGGTGGTCGCTTGTGTCCAGTTCAGTTGCAATTCCGTGAGATATCGCTCGATTACATCGAGAACGCGTCGCGTCTTTTGCTGCATTCCTTCGGTCGAAGTGTCGCCAGCCGCGACAATTTGGATCGCACCGTCGCGTGACATCATTTCAGGGACACCGGAGATTACCCAGTTCGGACGATCATCCGCTGACGCCATCGTGTAAAAGAAGCTCGCGATCGAAGGTTCTGCGATCGGATTAACTTCCAGTGCGACATTAGTGCGCGTCACCGGATTGGACCCATCGATTTCGAGCCCCCACCCGCGCAGCTTCTCGATGTACGGCCGATTGAACTGCTCAAAACCCTCGCGCGAGAGCGGCTGCGGGATTCGCAACTGAATTCCACATAACGCGGCCATTGGACGTCCAGCATCGTTCAAATGGCGCTCGATCAAATCATAGCCTCGATTCAGCGGCGCGTAAGGCTTGAACGACCTATGAACGATCCCGAATCCAGGGTGCGCACGGACGCCGGCAGAGAATGGCCCGATGCCGCGGATAAAGGTGAAGTCGCCGTCAGGATTTTCGATCAGCATCGCGGGTTCCTTAGATGTTGCTAGAAAGGATCATCAGTTAATAATTGGGGTGATTCAACTCGTCGAGCAGGACCTTCTTCCTTCAAGTCGGCGGTGTCGAAGCCCTCGGTAAACTAGTTGTAGATTTCGGTGAGCCTCGCGCGCATCGTCACGATTACCCTGACTGGCGAGCAATCGTGCCAGGCTCGTCATCGCCCGTAATTCCCAAGACTTACCGCTTTGGGCAACCGCTACATCAATAGCATGCCGGAAGCAGATTTTCTGCTTCTTCGCTTTTGCATTCGTCTTGGCGGCAGATCGCCTTTAAGACGATATAGCTCTGCTTCATAGAGGCGCTCGTCGTTTTTGTCTGTCCAGGGCAGCGCCTTCATCGTCATCTCCAGCGCTTCGTCTATCTGTTTTGCCTGCTCGAAAGCCTTCGGCTACAGCGCCAGATGGGTATGGTCGAAATGATCCTGCGCCGGTCGCTTGATACGCCTGCTAAGCCATTGCCTATCAGGTCGATTCCCTCTCGATCTCCTTGCTCCGTTTTGGTCCAGTCCCAAAAGGATAGTTCCCCACGCCAAAAAATACGGGAACCCGTGATCGGTCGACGTCCTCAATGCCTCGCTTATCCACTCGCTGGCCAAATGAGTCTCTCGCCGGAATTGAAGAACGATGGCGCCAAAGATCAGAGCAACGCCAGGCTCAAAGGATGGCGCAGACTTCGCGCAAGCCTGAGGCCTCGTGCGCACTTTTTAGATCTCGGTCTGGATAGCCAAGAGACCAAGGGCGAGGGCGTGATGACACAGACAACAGACTCCTGGATCATCTCCCCATAAGTAAATGCCAGTGCATGGTATTCGGATTGTAGAGAGCGATTCCCTTCTCCGAATAGTCCCAGGCTGAGTTTCAGTTCTCCTAAATACAGCAAGTTATAGCCGAGTATATGATAAGCCTCCAGCAACAGAGAGAGATTCCCGGCCTTTTGGGCTAGATCGAGTCCCTGTTCCGCTATCTCAAGCGCCGCCAGCAATTTCGGTCGATGCGCGTAAAGAGCCTGCAGTCCAAAAAGAGCCGAGAAGCGGTGAGAAGGTTCTCCCGAATGAGGGCAGAGTTCGAGCGCTCTGGAATAGGTATGCTCCACTTCCGGGGCCGCCCAACCTTTAACAGCGATGAGCGCGGGGCCAAGAACTACGTCGAAGTGCGAGTTCGCAACGATCGCGCTCCGGAGTTTCGGAGAATTTGAGCAACAATTCCAGCGCACAGCTGTAGTGGCCTTCGGCCTTGACCATCGCGCCCCGCGCGAGTGTTCGTTCACCGGCGATTTGAAAGAACTTGATCGCCTTCTCCCTCTCGTTGGCCCGACTGTAATGATTCGCCAGTTCTGCCGCGATCTCTCCTGCGCGTTCACCAAACGCACTTTCTTCTCTTGCGCGATTCGCCGATGGAGTTCGATTCGATGGCCCGCCGGAAGTCGTCCATAGAGCGTCTCCTGATAGAGCGCATGATGAAAACGGAAGCCGCTCGCGACCGTCCCGTCAGGCCAAGTGACTGGCCCCTTCGCGCCGACGAATTGCTCGTGCCGCGCGAGCCTCATGCAACATGCCTCGATCTCCGGCACGGACGTTCCAGCATCGCCGCGACTGCCGCCGCTGAGAACTCTGCTCCCGCCACACTAGCCGCTTCGAGCAGTGACTGCTCATCGGAAGTGAGCCGTTCGAGGTTGCGCTCGATCATCTGGCGGAGACTGTGCGGTGCCTCGAGTTTGCTCGCGTCGAACTCCGGCCCTTGCGCGACCAGATAATCCACGACGTTGACCATGAATAGCGGATTCCCCTCGCTACGCCGGTAAATCGCCGGGGCGAGGCTGCCGAACTTCTCTTCACCGCCGTTCACGAAGCGCTGCTGTAAATAAACCGCAATGTCCGACTCGCTGAGCAGTTTCAGCCGTAGCTCTTCGCATTGATGATGCAGCTCGAGTTCGGCTCTGAGCGCGCGCAGCGGATGCTCGCCGGCCAGCATCTCGACCGGGCGGTACGTCCCGAGAATCAGCAGCCGCGCGGGTTCGCTGCGCCGCGCAATGGCTCCGATCAGGTCCAGCGTCGAGTAGTCGCTCCAGTGCAGGTCTTCGAGCAGCAGGATCAGCGGGGTCTCGGATGACAGCGCTTCGAGCGCCTCGGCCATCTCGCGCAGCATGCGTTGCTGGGTGATGCCCTGCGACTGCTCTTGCAGCCGGACGCGATCCTCCGCGCTGACCAGGCTCGGCATCTGGGCCAGCCAGGCTGGCGCGAGCCGATGCAGAATCGCGAGTATTCGCTCGCCACCCGGCGCGCGACACAGCCGCGTCAGCCCGTCGAGGATCGGCATGTAAGGCTCGCCCGCCCCATACTGCTCGACGCACTGCCCCTGTGCGATCCGCACAGCGCGATCGCCTGTAACCGAGTCGAGGAATGCACTAATTATCGTGCTCTTGCCGATTCCCGGTTCGCCAGACACGAAAACTATGCGGCGCACGCCGGTTCTGACCTGCACCAGCCATTGATTGATTCGCGCCAGCTCGGTCTCACGTCCAACCATCAGACCGGACCCGGACGCGCTCGACGCTGCGGTTAATTCAGGACGCTTTCGCTGCCGCCACTTGCGCCATCCGCCTGGCTTGATCCGTAGCGGCTGCGGCGCGCGCGCCTCATGTCGTCGATGCGCTCGCGCGGCCGCTCCCGAGGCGGCCGCCAGCACCATCAGCGCTCCGCCAATCCATCGCCAATAATCATTAAGGAGATGCCCGACCAAGCGCTGATCCGGCAACGGCTGTGCACTCGCTAAACTATAGAGATAGCTGACGATCAGCCCGACGGAGACGGCCCCGGCGGCCGCCCACAGACGCCGCAAATGTGGCCATAACCACCACATGCTCGATTACCCATTCGCGTACCCAATTTTTCGTGATCTTTGCATTGTACGGCTTACGTCAGTCAAGCGCCCTCTGGCTCGTCGATGCTCGGCAATCCTCGACATAGCATATTGCGTCCAATAATCTCCGCTCAGAGGAATCCCCATCATGTCCGCGACAATTATCTATGGCGATAAGACTACTACCGTGGCGAGCGCGAACCCGGATCGCGAAAATCTCTGGCTCACGACCGCTGATTTAACACGCGCCACCGGATGGGAGCTCAAGCCGCAAGGCGCCTGTCTCGGCGAGCGATGCGTCCCGATTCCATTTGGCCGAGAGGCGGAGTTCGTGCGCTCCGACGGTCAGTTCAATCTGGCGGCTTTCGCGCGTCATCTCGGTCAGCCGCTCGTGCATGACGATCAGCACGCGGTTTGGTCGTTTGGGCAGGCGCCGGAAGTGATCGCGGGACGATTGCGCTCGCTGGACGCACCGGACTTCACGCTTCCCGATCTCGACGGTAAAATGCACTCGCTATCGGATTATCGCGGCAAGAAGGTCTTGCTGATGTCTTGGGCGTCGTGGTGAGGATGCCGCTTTGATCTGCCAGTCTGGCAGAGCGTGTATGAGGAGCTGAAGGATCGCAATTTCACGATCGTCTCAGTGGCTTTCGATACCGGCGGACGCGCGGCGGTCGAGACGTTGGATTCGGCCCGCAACAATCGAAATTCCGCCGCCGTTGCAGGACGTCATGGGCTGGACAGCGGAGCAGTGCGCCCACGCGGCGCCGCCGACTTATCCCAATCTGATCGACGAGCGTCACGTCGTCGCGGAACTCTACAATATGACGAACGTCCCGATGGCGGTCTGGATCAACGAAGCCGGCCGCATCGTCCGGCCTGCCGAACCAGCCGGCGCGACAGACGGCTTTCGCACGATGGATCGCGCGACGTTTGCGATGAAGCCCGATGTTGCTCAGCAGGGCAAGACGAGCCGCCAGAATTATATCGATGCGCTGCGTGACTGGGTGGCGCGCGGCGACGCGAGTCCTTATGCACTTTCGCCGGAGGAGATTCAGCGTCGCACAACCGGACCATCAATCAATGAGACGCTTGCTAACGCCAATTTCCGGCTCGGACAATATCTGCTCGCTCAGAGACATAAAGCTGACGCGCAATATTATTTTGACGCAGCAAAAAAGCTCTGCCCGAATAGCTGGCACTTCGTCCGCCAAGCGCTCGAACTCGAGGAAATCGGCAAAGCCTCCAGCCCGGAATTCTTCGCCGCCGTCGATGCGCTTGGCGATCGTCCGTATTATCCGCCAGTCGATTTAAAGGGGACGGCCAAATAGCTCCGCGGCCTTTTGTTGACCAGCCTTCCACGAAGCGCAGTTCAGTGGACACTTGGTCGCGGACATTAGTATAGTTCCCGCGAAGACTTGACTAAGGTGACCGTTTGCGGTTGCGGCAAGCTTGGCCGCGACTCAACTGGGAGGCGTCATGGAGCAGCAGGCACTGATGCTCAAGGGTTATCACGTTCTCGACTTCACCCATTTCGTGGCGGGACCGACCTGTACCCGGATTCTGGGCGAACTTGGCGCCGATGTAATCAAAGTTGAACGCTCGCTCGAGGGTGATCACGTCCGCACGATGGGATTGATGGGCAAGGACGGGATGAGCACCTATTATTTTCAGCACAATCACAGTAAACGGAGTCTCGCGCTCGACCTGCATAAACCCGCGGCAAAAGAGCTGCTCCTCAGATTGATCCCGAAAATCGATGTCGTCGTGGAGAATTTCGCCCCCGGCGTAATCGCCGACATGGGCTTCGGTTACGACGCGCTTAGCAAGATTAATCCGAAGATCGTGATGTGCTCGGTATCCGCCGCCGGACAAACCGGACCGTTACGCGATCGGCCGGGTTATGACTTTATCGGCGCGGCGTTCGCCGGAGTTTCGGGATTGCTCGGCGAGCCGGATCGACCGCCGATCATTGCCGACGATGGCGATCGGCGACGTTTCGACCGGAGTCGCGGCGGCGATGGCGGTCGGCTTCGCGCTGCTCAACGCTGAGCGCACCGGCAAAGGCCAGTATCTCGACGCATCGCTGACTCGACACTTACTTCCATATGCACGAATTGGCCGTGCCGGTGAAGTCGATTCGCGGCGACAAATTCAAGCTCAAGCGCAACGGCTCGCAGCATCCGGTTGGCAGCCCGTCAGGCATTTTCGAATGTCCCGGGCGGCTATATCATGCTGCTGGTGCAGCCGCATGAATTCTCGCGGCTGGCGAAGGCGATGGGGCGACCGGAACTCGCGACTGACGAGCGCTTCACCACCAACGGCCGTCGCGTGCGCAATAATGCGGCTTTGAAAGAGATTATCGAGAACTGGTTCGCGACCTTCCCCGATCGCGATAGTGTTGTCGCCGAACTGGACAAGTTCCGTGTGCCTTGCGGCCCGGTGCATTCGCTCGAAGAGGCGATGGCGCATCCGCATCTGCGCGAGACGCAAGACCGTCCGGCGCGTGAGCGACCCTGCTTTCGGCGAGTTCGACATCCCGGGCTTTCCGGTCAAGTTTTCTGACTGGCCGGATCGCACCGATCTGAAAGCCTCGCGGCTCGGCGAAGATAATGACGCGATTCTGCGCGAGATGCTCGCCATCTCCGACACAGAGTTGAATGAGCTATATGGCAGCAACGTGTTGCTGAAGGCGCGGCCCGCAGAGGAATCTCGCAAAGGCGTCCTGAGCTTTTGCGCGCGAATCACGACGCGCTCGAAATCCAAAACTGGCGGAGGCGACCACAGCGGGCGCTTACCGTTGGAGAAAACAGCGGAGGAACCGTAAATCTAATGGCAGAATGGACAGAAGAAGTCACCCAGGTAGCGGGGACTAACCTCGCGATCATCAAGGGCGGCACAGGGCAAGCCATTGCTCGTGCTGCACGAAGAATTGGGCCATCCCGGATGGCTGAGTTGGCACGCGGCGCTGGCCAAGGATCACACCCTGCTGATCCCGATTCAGCCGGCGCTCGGCAAGTCGCCGAAGATCGATTGGATTCGCAATATCCATGAACTAGGATTGTTCTATGGTTGGGTGCTGCGCGAGATGAATCTGGCGCCAATCGATGTGATCGGCTTCTCAACCGGCGGCTGGGCTGCGGCCGAGATGGCCGCGGCGAATCCGCAAGCAATTTCACAAGATGGTGCTAGTGGCGCCCGCCGGAATCAAGCCACCGGAGGGCGAAATCACCGACGTCTTCTCGGTCACGGCACGCACCTCGCTCGAGCTGAGCGTCTATGATGCGGAAGCTACGCCCGAGTTCGCCAAGCTCTATGGCGGCGAGCGCACCCCCGAGCAGTTCGAGGCGTTTGAAGACGCGCGCACGGAAAATGCCCGGCTGACCTGGGAGCCGATCATGAATAATCCGTCGCTTGCAGCATTTTCTTGCAGGGCGTGACGGGATTGCCGACCCAGATCATCTGGGGCCGCGAAGATGCGATCGTGCCGGTGAGCGCGGCGGAATGCTTATCGCAAAGCGCTCAAGAACACCGAAACCAAAGTGACGATTTTCGACCATTGCGGCCATCGGCCCGAGATCGAAAAATCCGCTGAGTTCATCAAGCTGGTGCGCGATTTCCTCGCCTGAGTGCGGGCATAGCGTGAGCTGGACTACAAGGAGAATGAGCCATGCATATTATGCATTTCACGGAACGCCCCTATAAATACGTGCCCGAAGAAGAAGTCATCAAGAACCGCAGCTTCTTCGGCGTGCCGAATCATTTCTACGACGCCGAAGCTCGGCGCGCGACCTCTACAACGAGTATATCGACGAAGCCATTTACGCCGAGGAAGTCGGCTTCGACGCGATCATGCTCAACGAGCATCACGGCAATCCGTTCTGCATGGGCGCGGTGATGAACGTCGAGGCGGCGATCCTCGCGCGCGTCACCAAGCAGGCGCGGATCGTCCTGCTCGGTAATCCGCTGCCGACGCTGAAGCATCCGCTGCGGATGGCGGAAGAGCTGGCGGAAATCGATCTCATCTCGAAGGGCCGCCTGGTCCCCGGATGGGTCCGCGGCGCGGGCAGCGAGCAGATCTTCAATAACGCCAATCCCGCCTACAACCGCGAGTATTTCAACGAAGCTCACGACCTCGTGATCGCGGCTGGACCCGGCCGGGGCCGTTCCGATGGGAAGGCAAGCACTTCACCTATCGTTTCGTGAATCCGTGGGCGCTGCCCTACCAGAAGCCGCATCCGCCGATCTGGATTCCGGGCGTGATCAGCCCCGAAACCGTGGTTTGGTGCGCCGAGCATCGCTATCCCTATATCGGTCTCGGTACCGCGCTGCCGGCGACAGTCGAATTGTGGAATCTCTACGGCGACACGGCGGCCAAGAAGGCTATACGGCCGGTAGCGAGAACTTCGGCTATCTGCAGCAGATTTTCGTCGCAGAAACCGAGGAAAAGGCGCAGGAGCTGGGTAAGGGCGCGCTCTTCGGCGGCGGCGCGCAAAACTTCTCGCGTCCCGAGCATACGCTTCCGCCCGGCTATAACTCCAAGGAGGCGACCCGCCGCCTCGCCAAGCAGGCGACGGAATATGGCTTCCTCGGCATCACTAGCGAGAAGCTCGCCGAAACCGGTCATGGGGGCGTGCAGAACCTTCACAAGGAAAAAGGCAACACGCGCGAACGACTGAAACGCGGTGAAGTCTCAGTCGAGGAGGCGAAAGCCAAAATCTACGCCAACTACCAAAAAGCGCAGGACGGCCTGCAGATCATTATCGGCACGCCGAAGATCGGTGATGCCGAAACTCCGGCTGATTATGGAAGTGCTGCGGCCGGGAATCTTCGGGCTCTTCACGGCGCAGGGACCGGTATCCGTGCAGGATCGACTGAACAACGTGCGCCTGATGGGCCAGGAAGTGCTGCCGGCGATGCGCGAGTATGCGCAAGGAACTCGGCATCAAGGACCCCTTCGAGGTGAAGCCGGGTTCGCGGCCTTACACGCCCGGCACCCAGCGCGATTCGCTGGTCGATCTCGACGCACTCAAGCGTGCGCCGAAGCGTGACGATTCGGTACGCGTCTAAGGCCGGTAACCACTCAACCGTGTTGCCGAGGAGAAGCAAATGCAACTGATGTATTTTACGGAGCGTCCTTATCGTGACGTTCCCGAAGATGAGCTGATAAAGAATCGGGCTTATTTCGCACTCCCGAACAAGTACTTCGATCGCGAAGTCGGTGCGCGTCTGTACAACGAATATCTCGACGAGATGGTCTACGCCGAAGATGTTGGTTTCGACGCGATCATGCTTAACGAGCATCACGGCACGCCCTTCTGCATGGGCGCGGTGATGAACGTCGAGGCGTCGATTCTGGCGCGCATCACCAAAAAAGCGCGTATCGTGCTGCTCGGCAATCCACTGCCGACGTTCAAGAATCCGCTGCGGGTCGCCGAAGAACTGGCGACGATCGATTGCATCTCGCGCGGCCGCCTGACTCCCGGATGGGTACGCGGCGCGGGCAGCGAGCAGATTTTCAACAATGCCAACCCGGCCTACAATCGCGAATACTTCAACGAGGCGCACGACCTGATTCTGGCGGCGTGGACCCGCCCAGGTCCGTTCCGATGGGAAGGCAAGCATTTCAACTATCGCTATATCAACCCGTGGGTAACGCCGTATCAAAAGCCGATTCCGCCGATCATGATTCCGGGCGTGCTCAGCCCCGAAACCGTGGTCTGGTGCGCCGAGCACAAGTATCCCTATCTTGGCCTTGGTACCGCGCTGCCGGCGACGGCGGAGTTGTGGAACATCTATGGCGATACGGCGGCCAAGCTCGGCTATCAGGCCGGCTCCGAGAACTTCGGCTACCTGCAACACGTCGTGGTTGCGGAGACCGAGGAGAAGGCCGAAGAACTCGGCCGGGCGCATCTCTATGGCGGTGGTCAGGGCGCCTTCTCGCGCCCCGAGCATACTCTGCCGCCCGGCTACAACTCGAAGGAAGCGACCAAGCGTCTTGCGCGCACAATGACCGCCGGGTCGGGCGGATTCCTCGGGGTCAGCGCCGAGCAACTCGGTCGTGCGAAAGAGAGTGAGCCGGCCGGCGACGTTACTTTACAACAAGTCGCGGATAGCACGCGCAAGCGGATGGCGCGCGGCGAGGCCACTGTCGAAGAAGCCAAGGCCGCAGTGTACAAGGCCTATCCGAAGGCGGTCGCGGGATTGCAGATTATCGCGGGCACGCCCGAAGTCGGTAATCCCGAAAATCCGCAAGATTCTCGAAACGCTGCGTCCGGGTACTTTCGGCGTATTCCAGAGCCAGGGGCCGGTCAGTTTCGAGGATCGCATGACCAGCATCCGGCTGCTCGGACAGGAAGTGCTGCCGGCGGTCCGCGAGATCGGCAAGGAACTCGGGATCGTCGATCCGTTTGAGCGCGCCTCGGGCTCGCGACCCCTTACTGCAGGCACCAAGCGCGAAGACCTGGTCTCGCTCGAAGCAATGCGCGCGTAGTCTAGCGCAAGATTGTCAGCAACCAGCGGCAGGCGACCTAGTCGCCTGCCGCTTTTCTCTTTCGTACTCTCATCTCAAATCTCGGCTTCGAGTAATTCTTAAAGTGCGTGGGAACAATCGAAGCTCGCGAGCGGTATAGCGGATGTGCGGAGGTCACGGTCATGCCCTCCAAGGAGCTATCGCTATGCTTAAATTTATTATTATTTTGTCATTGCTAGTTGTAGCCGGATGCACATCAACGGCTACCAGCAACGGAAACGCTCAAACCGGGCAGACTGCTCAGGTCACAAAGCAGAACGCAAAGCCTGCTTTCACGCAAACCAAGGTGAAGCAGTGGTTCGTGACTGATAATCCATACACACTGCCAGCCGATAAGCTGCAGCGAATGGAGACGACTGGCGGCGGCTTCGGCGGTTATTAGAGCTGATAACTCTTTCGACTACTTCGCCACTCTCCACTGCACGAGCGTCGCGTCAGGATGGTCCTCGAAGACCGCCTCGACATTGCAGTCAAACGGCGGGTTCTGCTGCGGATCACCGAGTAGATTACCGACCATCCGCACGTTGCCGGCATCCGGCAATTGCACGACCGCGACGATATATGGACAAGCCTCGCGCAGCGCCGGATGGACCGGGATTCCAAGTGCGGGTATAACTGTACAAACGGCCGCGTCCGGAAACCTTATGCCAGCCCATGTCGGTCGAGTGGCATTTATGGCAGATCCGTTCCGGACCCCATTGGAAGGCCTCGCAGCTTTGGCATTGCTGCACGACCAATTCGTGACGCTTCGTAGCTTCCCAGAATTCCTTGCCGAGGCCGTCACGCGGCGCGCGCGGAGTAGGTAATCCCTCGGGTAAGTAGTATTTCTTTTCAGTAGCCATTTGGGCCCCGACCTCAAGAATTTTCAGGTGAGATTCTTCACTACGCTCAGAATGACTTAAAAGTTGTAGTTGTATGAAATCGTTTTACCGCAATCCAACGGAAATTCTCTTCAGGTTTTTATTAGTGCAGCGAAGAATCTCGCCTGCCGTCTCTACATGCTATGCACGATCAAGTCGCTGACCGGCGAGACCATCGGGCCGGACGCGACCAGCGAAATCTTGCAATCCGGCACCTGACAGGTCGAATCGCCGCGCACTTGCCGCACTGCTTCGTTAACGAGTTCAAGTCCGTGCATATAGCACTCCGCGATATTGCCGCCACTGGTATTGACCGGCAACTTGCCTTTAGGCGCAGTGATATTCTCGAAGGTGACGAATTCCATCACCTCTTCGGGCTTGCAGAAGCCGTGCTCGACCAGACTGATCATGACCGCGCCGCTGAAATGCTCGTACATCTGCGCGCAGTCCACGTCCTTGGGCGTAATTCCAGCCATCTCGAACAGACGCGGCGCGAGCGTTTTGAAATTCGACGACGAATAGTCGACTTGAGTTTTCGACCGTTGCGTTGTGACGATAGTTCGAGCCTTGCGCCGCCGCCATGATGTAAGCGGGCTTCTTCTTCGCGTCGCGCGCGCGATCCGCGGTCGTGAGAATCAGCGCTGCCGAGCCGTCGTTCTCCATGCAGCAGTCGTATAGATGGAACGGCTCAGCGATCCAGCGCGATTTGTCGTACTGCTCGCGCGTCAGCGGATGACCATACATCACCGCGCGCGGATTGAACTGAGCATGGTAGTAGTCCGCCATCGCGACCGCCGCGAGCGGCTCCTGATTGATGCCGTAATCGTGCATGAAGCGGCGCGTGCGCAACGCGACCCATTGCGCCGGTACATATAATCCATAAGGCGCGGTGATAAGCGGGAGCGCCGGAAACATAATTACTCACCGGCGCCTGTCCGAAACGCCCGAACTGCCCCTGCGCGAGCGCGCGAAAGACCACGCAATACTTCGAGTATCCCGCATTGACCGCCGCAGCAGCATTGCCGACCGCGCCTGAACCGCCGCCGCCTCCGCCACCCCATACCATCCCGGCGAATCCGAGATGCTTGAGGCCGAGCGCAGTCGCCAGCCGCGACGCATCGTTGCGATCGTCGGCATAGCCCGAGATGCCGTCGATCTCGCGTACGTCGATTCCGGCATCGTCGGCGGCCTTGATAATCGCTTCGCAAGCGAGGCGAAACTCACTGACTCGGCGCCTGCCCGCGCTTATAGTATTTGGTCTCGCCGACCCCGATAATCGCGACTTTATCTTTGACTGTGTAGTCACTCATGATTCACGTCTCGTCGATTTTTCGCCAACAGGTACTTTCAGATCACTTCTTAATACGAGGGTCCTCGGACGGATTCACATAAATGAACGCGAATGGTCCTGTGCCATGCACTTGTATCGTCGTGGGTCCATTTGCCCATGCGTAATGATGCATTTCCTTGGGCATCCGCACGAAGCCGCCAGTCCTGAAGTACTTGGCCTTACTCTTGTCGAACTTGTCACCCAAGCCCGCGCCTAACGTTCCGCTGAGCACGGTTATGTTTTCGTCAGTGGGATGCCAATGCGGTGGAATCTTGTAGCCCGCCGGCATCTTTAATCTAAGTGTGTATTCTGAGCCTGCTTTGAAAGGATCACCTGCCAGAACCGCGGCTTGCGCCCCTTTTGGTACAATCGAAGGAGCGGGTCCCCACTTCATCTGCTGTGGCGACGTGTACATATCCATAGGCTGTGCCGAAGCTGGTGACTGCGCTCGCGCTGATCCAATTCCGAACCCGAGCGCCAGGATTGCGGTCGCGATCAGCAGATGATGACGTACTTGCCCCATCCAAACCTCCGAGGAATTCTGCCCGCTTACGCGTGAGCCGCGACGCCGTTGCGGGTGCGCTCGGCAAAATGCGGCATTACCTCTTCGCTCATTAGCCGCATCGACTTGAACCACGGCTGCGGATTGTCGGCATAGTCGAAGACAAAATGCAGCAACGTGCCGAAGCCGCCCACCTGATCGACCATCTCGCCGAGCTTGCGCTTGACCGTCGCTACCGAACCGACCAGCCATCCGTGATGCGCCAGATATTCCGGTGTGACATCCTCATCGGCGATTTTCGGGTCGTCCTTGAGCAGCGGCGTGAACTTGAAGTCGTTGAAGAGCGGCAGCAGGTATTCGCTCATCATCCGGCCCATCATGCCCTTCACACAGTGCCGATACGCCTCGTCGTCAGTATCCGCGACGAAGATTTCCCGCACGATCCGCCATTGGTCGCGCGTCGGATTGCGCCCAGTCTTCTGCGCGCCTTCGACCACCGCATCCCAATGCGAGGCGCAATAAGCGGTGCTGAGATTCAGGCTCAATGGGATAAAGCCGCGCTCGCCCGCTAGTTTGAGCGTATCGGAATTCGGGCTGAAACCCGCGATCCCGATCGGTGGATGCGGCTGCTGAAAGGGCTTGATGTGATGTTTGAGGGTGCCGAGCATCGGCGCGGGCACATCGACCTTCCAATACTTGCCTTCGTGCTTGTAACCGCCATCGCTCGCCCAGATGTTCAAGATCATGTCGAGCGCTTCGCGCGTCATATCGCGATTCTCGCCCTTGAAGCCGTCAACGCAGAAAAGCTGCCAGTCGCTCGGCAAGCCGCTCGCGCCGATCCCGAACATATAGCGCCCCTGCGCGAGATGGTCCATGAAGGCAACTCGGCAGGCGAGCTCGGCAGGATGATGATATGGCAGTAGATGCGCGCCCGGGGCGAGCACAATCCGCTCAGTCTGCATTAGCGCCTGGGCGATCAACAAGTCGGGCGACGGATTCGGTTCCCACGGTGCGGTATAGTGCTCGCCGACCCAAGCCTCGGTATAGCCGAGCTTGTCACCGGCCTTGATCACTTCGAGATCATAATCTTGTCCGGCCTTGAGAGTTCTTTCGGGCGGATGCGACGGCATCAAAAACATTCCGAGCTTCATGCGATCTCCTCTTGACGCGCCGGTCTGGAGCAGGCGCCGACAGCGGAATTATGGCGTTTTCGCCCGTCGATGACCAATCCTCACGCTCCCTGCTATTTCTTCGGTCCACGCGCGCCCGGAAACGATTGCACCGCGCCCAGCCCTTCGAGCGCCAGCCCATAGCCCAGGTTTTCCAACATCAGCTTCTTGAGATTCTGCGTGATCGCGACGCGTGCGTAACGGATCGCCAGGCTTGGCCGATTCGTAATCTGCCGCGCCAATTCCCAGGCGCGTGAGACCAGCTTATCCTGCGGCACGATCTCGCTGACCACCCCTAGATCCAATGCCTGCCGTGCCGAGAGCTTCTGCCCGGTCAAAAGGAAATAGCGGCCACGATTCGGACCGAGCACCAATGGCCATACGACGTGCACTCCATCCCCCGGCACGACGCCATTGGGAAAGTGCGGCGCGTCCTGAAACTCCGCGTTCTCCGACGCGATTACGATGTCGCACAGCACCGCGAGTTCTGCGTGAATCAGCGCCGGACCGTTCACCGCCGCGATCATCGGCACCTCGATATTGAGATGGTTCATCAGCAGATACTTCGCGTCATTATAGATGTGATCCCAGCTCGTCGAGCGGACGCCGAAAGGCGCCGCCTCGCCCGTGCCCTTGATCGGCACGCCACGCCCATTGCCGGCGTCGGCTTCGGCGCAAAAGGCGTTGCCGGTCCCCGTGATGATCACGCAGCGATTTTCATGATCGCGCGCGATATCGTTGAAGGCGTAGGACAGCTCTTCGTGCGGCTGCATCCCCCATTTGAGTTCCGCATTTTGCGTATGCAGCGTCATCTGGAGGATGCCGTCCTCGCGCTGCATTTTGATCGTGCCGTAACGGTTGCGATAATCGTCAAAATTGATCATTGCCATCGCGTGCTCTCCCTTGAGTTATGGGAATCGATGGCGCGAGTGTACTAACCTCCGAGTAGAATCGCCAACGAGAAACGAGCAGATGAGTAATAATCGACGCGAGCGAATTGTCGACGAGTCCGCAGCTGCCGAGTGGATCGAAAGCGGGATGACGATCGCGATCGGCCAGCCGACCCCGATGGCGCTCGTGCGGCAGATCATCCGGCGCGGCATTAAGGATTTGACGGTTGTCGATGCGGGCTTTTCGCTTGATCTCCTGATCGCTGCGGGATGCGTCCGTAAAGTCGTCAGCTACTATGCCGGCGGCGGCTTCGGTAATCCGGTGACGCCCGCCTTTCGACGCGCAGCCGAACGCGGCGAAATCGAGGTATGGGAATGCGAAGAAGGTATTCTTTGTGCCGGCCTGCAGGCCGCAGCACAATCGTTGCCATTCCTACCCTGGCGCGGCGGCGTCGGCACCTCGATTCCCGAGGTCAATCGCGATCTGAAAATCTTCAATGATCCGATCAATGGCGAGACTCTGATCGCTGTCCCTCCGATCAAGCCTGATATCGCGATTCTTCATGCTGCCCACGCCGACGCCTACGGCAACGTTCAGCATGTCGGCGGTCCCGGATGGATCGATCTGTTCTTATATCGCGCCGCCGACCGCACGATCGTACAGGTCGAAAAGATAATCGCGAACGAGGAAGTCCGCGCCGATCCATGGAAGACGACTATCGCGGCGGCTGACGCAATTGTGCGGGCGCCCTTCGGCGCACATCCATTCTATTCTCGCGGCTATTATGTTCAGGACAACGAGCATCTGCGCGAATACAATGAGTCTGCGGATTCCGCCGCTCGCGGCAATCGCCAAGCGATGGACGCGTATCTCGCCCGCTATTGCACGGAACCGGCGAGCCTCGGCGATTATCTCGAAAAGATCGGCATCAAGCGGCTGCTCGCGTTACACGAATACTGAACCAATATGCTGCGAACTGAGAAAAGCGCCGGAATATGGGCAAACTTGGGGTTCGTTGCATGGATCGTTTATGGTTACTTCGCGAGAACCGGTCAGTGGATGAACGGTGCGCTCGCTGGACTTACTATCATGGCCGTAATCCTCGCAATGCAATACTCGCGGCGCGCAGTGAAAACCATGGATTGCACCTCGCTGGCGTATTTCGCGACGGTGGCGCTCGTCATCCTGGCCGACGGAACGTCCCTTATTCAGCATTATCACCTACCATTCGTATGGGGGATTTTTGCGCTCGTTGCTTGGATTACGATTTTCAGCGGTTCGCCATTCACGGTCGAGTACGCACGCGAGCAATCGCCTCCGGAAGTTTGGCACCGTCCACTTTTCCATAGAATGAATGTCCAGATGACCATAGTGTGGGCAATGATTTTCACTGTAGGTGCGGTCCTAGGCGCCCTCTCATTATACGTCGGTCACGTGTTTGCTCTCGGGTTCGCCGTGCCGATGACCGGAATGGGCGTCGGCATCGCTTTCAGCAGATTTTACCCCAGGCGTTTCGCGGGAATCTTCGCGGCGGAATCTATCGCGACCGGCCGCGTCGCGGATAACTCTCCATCCACGAAACTCGTATCGCAAAGCTAAGCGGATTCTTTATGCCAGCTGATTACTCGATCCCTGAATTGATGGCGATCTATCTCGCGCGCCAGCTTAATGACGGCGAGACGCTCCGCGTCGGCGTCGCGTCGCCCGTGCCCGAAGCCGCCGTGCGCTTGGCTCATCTGACGCACGGTCCCAATATGGAGCTGGTATTCCTGGGCGCACGGATGAATGTTGCGCACCTCGACTCGATTCCGATGCCGGCCTATGGATGGGATCGGCGCGCGGTCCGATGGGCCGAATCGTACAGCGATACCGGCCATCGATTTGATCGGATCAAGGACTGGTCGAATCACGTCTTCTTTATCGGCGGCGTGCAGGTCGATGCGTTCGGCAATACGAATTTGATCGGCGTCGGCCCGGATTATCAAGACTTGAAGTTCCGCGGTCCAGGTTCCGTCGGCACGCCAACGCTCAGTACTCACGTCGGCCGCTATTACATCGTGCTTAACAATCACAATCCGCGTGTGCTGGTCGAAAAATGCGATTACGTCAGCGCCTTCGGATGGGGTAGCGGCGGCGCAGATGCGCGCAAGAAGTTGGGCTTTCCCGGGGGTGGTCCCGCACTCTGCATCACCCCGCTGGCAGTCATGGACTTCGAGGAGGACTCGCGCCGGATGCGGCTTAAGTCCGTGCATCCGGGCATCGCAGTCGATACGGTGATTCGCGAAACCGGCTTCCAGCTTGTAATCCCGTCATCAGTTTCCGAAACTAAGCCACCAACCTACGAAGAAGTTGAAGCGCTGCGCACGCGCGTTGATCGCGACGGCCGCTTGCGCCGCTGATAGTCACTCCGGCAACGGTTGTTCATCCGCAGTATGTACGAAGATGGCATGCCACGACGCGCGGAACCACGGCGTGCCGTTGCGCTCGCCATAAACATTGCCGGTGACATGCATCCCGTCCGGCTCGATATTACATTGCAATTGCGTTAGCTCATCGACCGGAAATGTTCGACCGCCGGAAGGGTCCGAGGGCAGCCGATATTCGTCGAAATGCAGCAGCGAGCGCATCGCGGCGTAGGTGCGCCCGTCGGTTGAAACGACATCCATCTTGCCGGTGGCGTTCGTTATCTTGTTACTCCGCGCGATTCCCGCTTCGGTGAAAGTCAGCTCAAACGGACCATTTCCGGTCCGCCGGTAGCATAAACGATAAGTCTTCGGCGTCCACGGCCCAATGCGTGCGCCGCCGGGTAGTCGCTGGATCGTATCGACGTAATCGACGCGCCCTTGCCAACATCCGCGGAAGATCGCCGGAAGCGGCGGCGCGGGTGTTATCTGCGGGACCGGATGATAAACCGGCGCCGGTGGCGGTGTAGGCTGCGGTTGTGCCTGCTGGATTTGTGGAATCGTCACGACGCCTGCCGAAGATGGCGCGGGGCTCGGTGTCGCGCGCGGGCGATGGTAAGCCGGCGGCGGTAGTTGACTCTGTGGAAATGGAAGTTGCTGCGACTGCTGTGCTCGAACGCTCGCGCCGCTCAATACCAGAACCGCCATAATCACGCCGATAACGTACAGGCTGAGATTATGCGCAAGCGTTTTCATTCCCAATCTTCAATGCTATTGCCTTGCTGGGACTTATCCGAGCATCAAAGACGCCAATCCGAGCATCAAAGATGCCAATGCGTGAGAATCGCTCGACAGGAGATGCCAAATGAAGCTCGAAAATAAAATCGCGATCATAACCGGCGCAGGCTCCGGCATGGGAAAAACCGCTGCATTGCTGTTCGCCAAAGAAGGCGCGAGAATCGCCGCCGCTGATATTACCGAAGGCGCGGTCAAGGAGACGGTCGCCGAAATCACCAAAAACGGCGGGCAAGCGATCGCGATCCCCGCCGACGTTTCAAAAGCCGCTGACGTCAAGCGCATGGTCGAGGAGACCGTCGCCAAGCTCGGCGCGCCCAACGTGCTCTATAACAACGCCGGCATTGAGGGCGAGTCGAATTTCACCTCGAATATGACGGAGGAGGGCTTCGATCGCGTGATCGCGATCAATCTGCGCGGTGTTTTCCTCGGAATGAAGTACACACTGCCACATATGATGAAGGCGCGGGGCGGCTCGATTATTAATACCGCCTCGATCGCCGGTCTGGTCGCGATCAAGGGCGGCATTGGCTATTCCGCAGCCAAAGCAGCCGTGATCGCGATGACCCGCGTCGCCGCGCTCGAATACGGCCGTTACAACATCCGGGTCAATGCGATCTGTCCCGGTGCGATCGAAACGCCGATGGCCGAGCGGATCCGTGGCGACGCGAAGCCCAATCCGGCGGCGATCAAGCGCATTTCGGTATTGGAGCGGATGGCGCAGCCCGAAGAGATCGCGAAGGTCGCGCTATTCCTCGCGAGCGACGACGCGTCCTTCGCCACGGGCGCCCCGTTCATCATCGACGGCGGCTGGACCGTAACCTGATCACAATCCGATTTGTGCCATCAACGAGGCGGATGGGCTGGATTCAAACATCTGGCCCCCCTCCTTGTCACTGCGTCATCGGTTGCTAATCATTACCATCACAGGTCGATTTCGAGTCCGAAGTCGCGCTTGACAGTCGCGGCAAACTCCTTGTCGTTTTCAATCGCACGCAGATTTATCCATTGCTCATCGGAGAGCGCCGCGCGGTACTGGAGGAACGATTCCGCAAATGGACCGTCTGGGTGACGGAATTTCCAAGTACCGCTTTGCACCGGGGCGACGATCCGTTCGCCCACTTCTGATGCGGACGGAGCGTTCTTCGCCATTGCATCGTAGAGGGCGTTCATCCGACGCTCTAACGGATAGCGCGAATCGGATGGAATCTTCCGGATTTTGCCAAAGATCGGCGTAGGTGTAACGCCTGGTTCCACCACGGCCACCCGAATGCCAAACGGCTTGACCTCGGGCGCTAGCTCCTCGCTTATCGCTTCCAATGCCCATTTGGACGCGGTGTAGGGTCCCTGCGACAAGCTCGCGATCCGGCCTCCGACCGACGAGATGTTGACGATATGCCCGCTCCGTTGCTCACGCATGCCGGGCAGCACCGCCTGGATACAGCGCAGGACGCCAAAGTAGTTGGTCTCCATCACGCGGCGAAAATCCGAGAGCGGAATTTCCTCGATCGCGCCGCTCGTGTGGATCCCGGCATTATTGATCAGCGCGTCAATCCGGCCGGCTTCGGCCAATATTTTTGCGATCGTCCCGCCGACCGACTGATCATCGTCAACGTCCATCGCGACAATTTTGATCGGCAGCTTTTCCGCCCGCGCGATCGCGGAAAGTTCAGGCGCAGCTTGCGGATTTCGCATGGCCGCATAGACCTCGTGCTTGGCGCGCCCAAACGCGACGGCAGTAGCTAGACCGATTCCGGTACTCGTGCCAGTAACGACCCCACGGACATAGAGCTATCCTCCCTTGGTATCAGCGACGACGCACTACCATCAGCTGACTATCAAATCCGAGATTACTTCTTCTCGAACAGCTTTCCTTTCCACGAACGCGCAGCCAGATCGATCTCGCCCTCGCTGACGATGGTCTGACCATCCGCGATGCTAAGGATCCCGACGGTGCGCCATCGATGTTTACCGCAGCTTTCATAAGTGCCGCTTCCGGTCGCGTTGTTGGTCTCGCCATTATCGAGATAGGCCGCGCCGCAGTAGCTGAATGTCCCGCTCTTGCCACCGACAAATGTCGCGGTGCCGAGTACAGCGCCGAAGCCCGTCGCAGTACCCTCCATATTGCCCTGGATAAGAGTGCTCCCGCCGGGCCCCGGACTTAGCGTCAGCGAGGTCGACTTCAACGAAAACTCCCCGATTTCTTTACCGGCCGCCATATTGTTCTCCCTCCAACCAGACTTTTCCTTAGAAGAGCACTTCTTTTCTAAATTTGTCAAAAGCAATCCAGGTTAATTTCTTATCGGCAATCAGATGCTGAGTCCAACAGACCAAAAGCCAAAAAAAGAGGCCCGGGCGTTATCCGGGCCTCCGCGCTGAACTTCGATGAAGGTTTAAGCCGCGCGTGACCTAATCACCTCACCAGCCAATGTGCCGCTTTGCTTGCCATGCTCGTATGACATCTTGCCGTTGACCACGGTGTACTCGATGCCCTCAGCCGGCATCACCAGACGCCGTCCGCCGCCGGGCAGATCGTTCTGCATCGTCGCGCGGCGGGCGGAGTTGACCGTGTTGTAATCGAAGATCGCAACATCGGCCTTCCATCCTTTCTTCAACTGACCGCGCTCGCGGATGCCGAAGAAGTTGGCCGGCTCGGACGTGATGCGCTTCACTGCGAATTCGAGGGGGATCGCCTCGCGCTTGCGTACCCAGTTACCGAGCAGGTAAGTCGCGTATCCCGCGTCGCACAGCATATCGACGTGCGCGCCGCCGTCGCTCAGGCCGATCATCGTGCGCGGATCGGTGATTAACTGCTGGATGCCGTCCTCGTGATACTGCTGCATCGTGTACTGGAGATTGAGATCGTCCTCCAGCGCGAGATCGAGGAAGGTGTCGAGCGGGTCCGCACCGCGCATCTCGGCGACTTCCTGCACGTTCTTGCCTTCGAGCGATTTGAGCGCAGGGTTTGTTACTTCGAGAATCTCGACGCGATGGAAGCGGCCGGTGAACAGATGAGGCCGTGACAGACTCTCGCGGAACTTCGCGCGAAAGTCCGGGTCCGCGTAGATCTTTTTCTGCGCCTCGACCGGCTGATTGAAGACGTGATTCCACACTTCGTTGTCGGCGAAGGTAAACGGATTACGGAGGTCGAGCTGCGAGACGAAGGGCTTGCAGAGGATCTGTGGAATGCCGCCGCGTTTGATTAGCGGATCGACGCGGTTGAGGGTTTCCAGCGCGCGTTCCGGATGACGCGGCGTCGAAGCCATCGCGAGCCACGTCACCGGCCGTCCGCTCTCGGTCAGCAGCATGTCGAGCAGTGCGTACTCGTCGTCCTGCACGACCGCGATCTTCTTGGTCAGGGCGACTTCAATCGAACCCTTGCCCTGCTTCTTGAGCACGTTAGCGTAGGACTTCAGCTCGTCTTTGCTCGCGAGACGACAGGCCAGCGGTTGCCCCTTATAGCCGATATGCTGCTTGAGCGTCGTGGTCGAAAAACCGAGCGCGCCGGCACGCTCATCGCTTCATCGAGGAGGGCCGCAATTTTGCCGGTCTCCTCGGGCGTTGCCGCCCGGTCCATCGACTCCTTGCCCATCACGTAATGACGAAACGGCGTGAGCGGCGCGAGAAACCCGAGGTTGATCGCCGAGCCGCGCTTGCCGGCAGCATCAAGAAATTGCGGGAAGGTCTCCCAGTCCCAGGTCACGCCCTTGTTGAGGGAATCGAATGGAATCGCCTCGACATTGGTGAGGTCCCAAGCTGCGATCTCGCGCGTCTCGGGCTTGCACGGCGCGACGCCGACTCCACAATTGCCCATCACGACCGACGTGATCCCATGCCACGACGTGCAGCTCAGAAGAGGGTCCCAGCAAATTTGTGCATCGTAATGCGTATGCGGATCGACGAAGCCCGGCGATACGATCAAGTCTGACGCGTCGATCACGCGCTTCGCGCCCTCGTTGATTTTGCCGATTTCGGCGATCCGATCGCCCAGATCGCGACGTCGGCGCGAAAACGCGGCGCGCCGGTGCCATCCACCACGGTGCCATTCTTGATTAATAGGTCATAAGCCATTTCGAAATCTCCCGATAAAGCCCTTCTGTCACTTCTGAACGGAGTCTGCGCAGCGAAGAATCTCGGATCCGAGATTCTTCGCTTCTCAAACGCAGCTCGCAGACTCACTTGCTCGGCTCCACTTCGTTCCACCTAGCGTCGCTCAGAAATGACTTAAGGGACTGGCTGCCATGCGCGAACATCTTCACGCGTTTTCAGTTGAGGTTGATCCGATACAGCTTCGCGGCATTCTCATAAATGATCTTGCGCGTCACATCCTCGGGCACGCCGACAAAGCTCTCCTCGATCACCTTGCGCGAATGCGGCCAGGTTGAATCGGTGTGCGGGAAATCCGACGCCCACATGAAGTTGTCGCCGCCGAAATACTTGAACAGCATCGGCCCAATCGGATCGTCCTGAAAGGTCGCCCACATGTTGCGCCGCACATACTCGCTCGGCTTCATGTCGAGCGGCTGATTCATCAGCGCGCCGAATTTCTCGAACGCATGGTCCATCCGGTACATATAGTGGGCGATCCAGCCGGTGTCGTTCTCGGCCGAGACGATGCGGATTTTCGGAAAACGCATCATCACGCCGCCGAAAATGATATCGGTGAGCGAGCGTTGAACTTCATGAATCAGATTCATATAGCCGCGCACGAATGACGGATCGCGATCGCGCTTGATCTTCTCGCGGTCCTCTTCGGATTTAGGCGGCTTCTTGCCAGTGATCACATGCAGTGACAACGGCATCTGAAGGTCTTGCGCGGCAGCCCAGAAAGGATCGTAATCCTTCGACGTGTAAGGGCGTTCGCGGGGCGGCGCACCCCAGATCATCGCACCGCGCAGTCCGATCTTGGCCGCGCGTTGCAATTCCTTGACACCATCATCGAGATCTTCAAGTGAAATCAGCGCCGCGCCGATCAGCCGATTGGGGCTATGCGAACAGAACTCCGCGAGCCAGTCATTGTAGGCGCGAAAACAGGCGCGCTGGAGGTCGGCGTCATGCAAGCCAAACAGCGTCATCCCGAGTGTGGTGTATAAGACCTCGGCTTCGACTCCGTCGATATCCTGATCCTTGAGGCGCTCGACCGGGTCCCATCCGCTAGGACGCGCCGTGATATAGCCAGCGTCCTGACCTTTCTTCAAAAAATCCTTGAGGTCCTCGCCACTGCGTCCCGCGGCGAATCCGCCCGCGACCGGAAATGATGGAACGCCGGGCGCGACGAAGACGTAGCCGGATTTCTCGTCTTTCTTAATGACCCTCGGGGCGATGTCGCGGAATTTAGCGTCCACCCGCTCGACCCATAGGTTGGCTGGTTCCATCATATGGGAATCAGCGGAAATTACGTGTTGTTCTGCCATCGGGGCTTGCCCTCCTCGTTAGGTTAGGATGCCTACAGAATGTCTATAAATGATTTTGTTGGTTGAATAACAATACAGTATGAGCGCGAAGCGTAGTCCGCATCCGCGCGATGAATCAGCCGTCGTTAGTCCCTCCTTATTCAAAGTGAAGGCCCTGACTAATAGTTGTATCGCACCTTGCGGCGGTTTCGGCAAGGCTCAGGCGTCAGCGCCGATGGAGCCGATTTACTGTCATTCCCGCGCGTCTGCTTTGTCTGGCGCGCGAGGAATCACCAGATGCGGACTCTTCGCAGTCGCGCCACTCCGCCAAGACCTCTGCGCAAGGATATTCTTTAGAAGCGCTTCGCGGAGGTCCTTCGACTTCGCTCGCAGGCTCGCTTCACTCAGGATGACAAATCAGGTCCGCGTCGAGATTCCTGGCTGTCACTCCGGCAAGAACGATGGGCTACCGGTTTTGGCAGTCTGGCCGCCATCAGCTACGAACGATGCACCGGTGACGAACGACGCTAAGTCGGAGCCGAGGAACAGAATGACGTTGGCCATCTCCTCGGGACGGCCGAGGCGGCCCATCGGGATCACCTCGTCGAACTTTGCGCGCGCCTCAGGGACGGCTACTACTGCGGCAATTAGTGGCGTATCGATTGCGCCGGGACAGATGCAGTTAACGCGGATATTATGCCGCGCATATTCGATCGCGGCGACGCGGGTAAGATTGATCACGCCGGCCTTGGCGGCATTGTAGGCGACGATTCCATAGTCGCCGCGCTGGCCTGAAATTGAGGCGGTGTTGACGATTGCGCCGCCGCCCTGTGCGCGCATTACCGCGATCGCCCGCTTCATTCCGCGAAAGACCGCGGTCAGGCCGACCTCGATCATCCGATTCCAGACCTCGTCGCTGACGTCGCCGGTGCGCGCGATAAGTGGGCTGTTGGCCTGCACCGGCGGCATCCCGAAGGCGTTGTTATGGAGGAAGTCGAGTCGGCCAAAGGTACTGGTCGTTTTGGTGATCATCATGTCGATATCCGACGCGCTGGTGACGTCGGCGACGAGCGCGAGAGCCTTGCCGCCGGCCGCCTTGATCTCGGCTTCGACCTTTTTGGCATTTTCGCCGTTGATATCGGCGATGGCGATAGCGCCGCCGCGCGCGGCAAAGCCAATCGCAGTCGCGCGGCCGATCCCGGAGCCGCCGCCGGTGACGAGTCCAACCTTATTATCAAAGCGCATCTGATGGGTGTCCTTTTGCGATGGTGATGCAGGTTCATAACACGATGGGCTGCGGGAGCGAGAACGGGTGATCGATGTTTGAACGCAGCTCGCAGACTCTCCTATTGCTACGCGCGAGGACGTGCTCCGCTAGCGAGAATAGTTGGACCGCGGCCGAAGTAGATATCGGATGGAGTGAGATTACCGAGGCTTTCGTGGTAACGCCGGTAGTTGTAGAAGTCGACCAACTCGGCGAGGCGTGCTTCGAGCTGTCCCGGCAAGTAGTAACGTTTGATGAGCACCATCGATGGAGTGAAATAATCAACTTCTATCGTTTGATTTCATCTGTCGCGGAATGCACCGCGGACGTACTAGAACATCACAGCGCTCCCTGGCCTAGCTTGAATGACGCGGCACCCTTGCCCGCATGGGTTGCAAAGCGAGATTCCGTGCTCCCCACGCGGCAAGAGAAGCCTATGTCGCGTGACAACGTAGCCGTAATGACTAAGACCATCGATATAGAGCAGATAAGCTCCTGTCATAAATAAATCTAGGACGCCATTGAGCGCCTAATGAAGGTTAAATTGAAGCTGCAATTAGCTAATGAAGGTTAACTTGAAGCTGGCAATTAGTTAATTCAATGACACACTTAAGATTATCAGTGCATGCCGCTTTACAAGGTAAGCCGAAGTTCAGCGCAACGTCATTGATGGCCAGGCCGGGCGCGGACTGGCATTGCCGTACGTCCTGTATCGCGATCTGCCCCGGTGGAGGTTGATCCGCAAGCCGGTCGCGGGCGAGTTCGAGGACGAACTGACGGAGGTGCGATGGTTCTGCGCAGACAGTGGTCTCTTAAACGACGACAAATGTTCTATGTAATGCTCATAATCTTGGTTCTTTGTTCGCCGCAGGCCGCGCATGCAAAAGGCGCGTCAGGTTGGGTTAACGTATTGAATTGGAAATGCGCTGGCGATGGCAATCATGATGATTCGACGTGTTTTCAAAATGCCGTCGACCACTTGGCCTATGGAGGGACTCTTTACATCCCGGCGCATCGGGCCAATGGCATGCAAGCTGTGTACAAGATCACGCAAACGATCCATCTAACTAATCGGATCGCAATTAGGATTTTAGGCGATTCAACCGCAGATCAGTTCAGCGGGAACAATTACTGGGGTTCCGTAATATCTGCTGAAACTGGTTCCGCCGTCCTGTTCGACGCAGTAGGCTTAAACTTCCTGACCATTGAGCAAATCGACATTGTGGGCGTCGGCGCAAACGCGACCACCCTGGCGATTCAGCAGGCGCGCTCATCCGCAACTTGCTGTCAATATGCTCAGCACACTCACTTGAACCGGGTCACCATAAATTTGCCGCACATTCCGAATGCCAATGGAATGCGCAGCTCGATCGCAATCTTCAACTATGGGGCGGAGATTTGGAGTGCTGTTCATGTAAACCTCGTAGCAGATAATCCCGTCCTTTTTTCTAACTACAACGATTTGAACATCACGAGCAATGTGCAGATCGTTGCGCCGCCCCAATCCATGTCCGGAGTTTCATTCCTCGGAAGGTCCTCCTTGGTTGTTAATCCTGGTGGCGGTCCGGCGATTCATCTAGGCGGCACCGATTTCGGAAGCCTCAGTCTCGGAGACTCCTTCATCGCAGCAAATGGCGCTCCAGCTGTACCCTACGCAATTGTCGCTGACGCCAACTTAAGAGGGTTGAATTATCAAAGCGGCAATATCGAGGGATTTAACCAGGAGCTGAAGCTGAATGGCTGGATGATCAATGCCCATTTGAAAAATTCGATTGAGGGCGTCAGTAGCGTCGCGATCATCGACGAAGCTGGCCCCAGTTCAATCATCCGGGAATCGGACCTTCGCATCCAAAACTCCTGCCGGGCCAAGTTCAGAATTGCAATAACATAACCCCGATTCTGATCAACGAAATCGGCGATAATGGGTTAGGCATTACGGAAAGTTCAGTCTGGCTTCCTAGTGGTTGGACTATCAATACGCCCATCGGTAATTGCATCGACACTGACTTTCACACCTATGACGCCACTTACGTGATAAACTGCGATGCCCCAAACGTCTATCATGGAACTAGTTTCGACCCGGCAGGACAGATCAATATGCATGGCCCGCTGACCGGGGTCGCAAATTTGCAGAAAATTACGACTATTTTTGCCGAGCTTCCGGCCTGTAACAGCGAAACTGCCGGAACTAGCGCCATAATCACGGATGAGGATGGCGCATGCGCGTTCGGCCAAGTTGCGAGCGGCAATGGAGGAACATATTGTCCGGTCGGGTGCGATGGCCGTGAGTGGATGATGGGCTATTAAGGAGAAATGAAAGGCTCGAACTTGCCTGGAATCGGCCTGATAAGCCCGGCATTCTCCACCGTACCCGGTAGTCTCGGTTGACTCTCGCCTTCCAAAATCGAGACGAGTTGGCGAAAACAGCAAGCAGAATCGAGGTAATCGTGCAAGGCTCACTCTTGACTAACGGATTTAAAAGCCGCGTATCGAGTGAAAGCACGAGTCATCTTGCGGGGCCAGGGCTGAGATTCTGAGGGGGTCTAATCGCAACTACCCGGTCGCAACACCAACATAAATTATTCCATCGCTCGATATGGCCACTTCATTTGTAGCCCCAACCGTTGCCTTTGGTCGAAAATATCCAGCGAAGTGCATCGGTTTTGGCGTCGAGGGCGTAAACGTTGCCGTCGAATACGCCGAGGTAAAGCAAGCCGGTATTTCCCAAGGCCAACACCAGCGGCATTCCTGCCGTTTTGAATTGCCACTTGAGAACGCCGGTTTGCGAATCGAGCGCGTAAGTAATGTGCCCTGGCCAACCCTCGGTCTCATAGAGCAAGCCGTTTCTGCCAGCGAGTAAGCTTATAGGACGAATGTGCGGGGCGAGAATTCCCGATTGGGGTCGCCACTATCGGTATGAAAGGCGCAAATCGGAGGGATTGGAGGAAATTGTAGGGCAGCCCAACCTCCGACATAGAGCATTGTTTCCGTTATAGCCAAGCTGAGCGGATGGGCGCACTGCGGAAACTTGCGCCTAATGGAACCATCTGGCGAGAGTGCCTCCACCTGATTAGCGCCAACGTACAGCAAGCCGTCAGGCGCAACCGCGAGCGCACGAACGAAACCGTCGGCACCGGAGCGCCACTTGAGCCCATCGCCGCTACGGAAGGCGCTGATAATTGAGTGAGATTTCGATTCGGCGTAGGGATAAGAGTAAACGTCCTTATCCTCGGCAATGTAGATAGCGCCGTCACTTCCGGCTGTCATCGCAAAGATCCGGCTTTCCGATTCTATGGAAGGGCGAATCGAGCATCTGCGCCGAGTGCGAAAATACGAGCGCCACCGAAAGTTGTGCCGCGGATAACACCATCGCGACCGATGGCCAAGGTACTGCACAGGATCGTTTCCTGGTGGCACTGTTACATCCCACAACTTGGGCCGGCTTGGCGCCTGCCGTGGACCGTGCACTTGACTGGCGCAGCGCAAAACAGAAGGAGCAGCAAGGCTGCGTGCGCGAAGATTAGATGGTTCGATTTTGCTGGAGTTCTTCGCATTTCTTTGCTTACTGAACGCGTTTCTCTCGTATCGTCATTGTTCCCATCGATGCTGCGCGGCGTTAACTGGAAGATACCGGGATTCCTCTCTCCGCACTTCGCACTGCGATCGGAATGACAGAAAGAATTATCGCTTTTTCCCGAAGGAACCGCCGCCGGGGGTTTCGAGGCGGAGGCGATCGCCCGGGGAGAGACGAAGGTTGGTTTTGCTTGCGAGCTTGCGGCGCTTGCCACTTTTGGTGATGAGATAGTTCGCGCCCGACGCGCCGTCGCCGCCGCCGGCAAGTCCCCACGGCGCGATCATGCGCCGCTCGGTGAGCAGGCTGACGTTGGACTCGACCAGGCATTCGAGTTCGCGCACCAGGCCGTCGCCGCCGTCGAACTTGCCCGCGCCGCCGGAGCCGCGCCGCATGCGATATTCGGTGATGCGCATCGGATAGTACGCCTCCAGCGCCTCGATCGGCGTGTTGAGCGTGTTGGTCATGTGGGTATGGATGCCCGAAGCGCCCGGATGCCGCGGGCGCGGCGCCGGCGCCGCCCGCGATCGTTTCGTAGTAGGAGAAATGCCGCGTCGCGAAAAGTATCGTAGCCGCCGATCGTCAGATTCGACATCGAGCCGGAGCTCGCGGCCGGGATGCGATCGGGCGCGGCCTTGGCGCAGCGCGCGAAACAGCACGTCAACGATCCGCTGCGAAGTCTCGACGTTGCCGCCCGCGACCGCCGCGGGCGGCAGCGCATTGACGATCGAGCCTGCGGGCGCGATCAGCTTGATCGGGCGCATCAGGCCCTTCGTTGGCCGGCACCGCCTCGGCCGCGAGGCACTTCATCACGTAAAAGGTCGCCGAGAGGGTGATCGCGTAATTGGCGTTGACCGAGCCGCGCACCTGCGGCGCCGAGCCGGTGAAATCGACCACTCGCGCGGCCGCCGCCGATGCGGATCGCAACGCGGATCGGGATCGGGCCCGGTGCCGAAGCCGTCGTCGTCGAGGAAGTCTTCCGCGCTGATAGAGGCCCGGGGTTAATCTTGCGCAGCGCCGCGCGCATCAGGCGGTCCGCGTAATCCTTGAGCGCCTCCATCGCGGCGGCGACGCGTGCGCTGCCCGCTGCGTCGCGACCAGCCCGCGCATGCGCGTCGCGCCGATCGCGCAGGGCCGCGATTTGCGCGCGCAGGTCGCCCTCGCGCTCCTCGCGGCACGCGCGTGTTGGCGAGAAACAGCTCGAAGACGTCGCGCGCCGGCTTCGCCGCCACATACAGATTTGACCGGCGGCAGGCGGAAGCCCTCCTGGTAAATCTCGGTCGCGAGCGCCATCGAGCCGGGCGCCATCCCGCCGATATCGGCGTGATGGGCGCGATTGGCGGCGAAGGCGAAGGGCCGCGCTCGCCGCCGAGGAAAATCGGCGCGACCAGCGGTGAGATCCGGCAGATGAGTGCCGCCGGCGAAGGGATCGTTGACCGCGGCGACGTCGCCGGGCTCGAGTTCCAGCCGTTCGATCGCGGCGCGCACCGAAAGCGGCGTCGAGCCGAGATGCACCGGGATGTGCGCGGCCTGCGCGACCAGCTCGCCGCGCGCATCGAACAGCGCGCAGGAATAATCGTGACGCTCCTTGATATTGGGCGAAAAGCCGGTCTGGCCGAGCACGACGCCCATCTCTTCGGCGATCGCGGCGAGCCGATTGTTCATCACCGCGAGGGTGACCGGCGTCGAGCTTCATCGTGCAGCATTTCGCCTCCAGATGCAGGTTGCCGATAGTCGTCGCACGCGCAGGTGAACTTCGGGCGCGACGTAGGCGGTGGCACTCAGCTCGACCGATGATTGCGCAGGTCGACCGCAGAGATTCGGCGCACCGTGCCAGCCGAAGAGCGACTCGCGGCGCATAGACCGGCAATCGCGCGCGAATCGGCGCGGCGCCGACCATCACGGAGCATGCGAATTGCGGGGACGGGCTTGCGCGATGAAGACTTCAGGCGTCGGTCGGTTTGATCGACGGAGCCGAGCGCAGAAGCGCGCAGGCGGAGATTCACCACTTCGACGGCAGCTCCGGCGCGGCATGGCCGAAAGTCTGCCGATGCGAGGTCGTGGAATTCGTCGATGAATTTTGGGCCGAGGCGGCACTTCGATTTCGTAGGATTGGCCGCGATAGCGCATGTCGGCCGCATAGCTCGTGGCGGATCGCCGTGGCTGGCGCGCCTTCGGCGATGAGTTCGGCGCGGGCGCGATCGATCAGCGGCTGCGCGCGTTGCTGGAGGCAGGCGAAGGTTGGGATTCGCTCGCGCACCGTCATGCGAATATCTCGCGTCCGAGCGGCGGCAGTCAACGCGCCCCACGCGCAGAGCGAGTCCGGGATTGAGCGGCAGGATCGACATGGCGGATACCGAGATCGAGCGCGAGTTCGCAGGCGTGCATCGGACCGGCGCCGCCGAAGGCCATCAGGGCGAAATCGCGCGGATCGAAGCCGCGTTCGACGGTGATGACGCGAATCGCGCGCTCCATGTTGGCATTGACGACGCGAATCACGCCGCGCGCCGCGAGCGGGGGCTTTGGTCCGCATCGCGGCGGCAAGTGCGGCGATAGCGCGGGCGGCGCGATCGGGATAGAGCCGCATCCGCGCCGCCGAGAAAATTCTCGGCGACCAGCCGGCCGGCGACGAGGTCCGCGTCGGTGACGGTCGGCAGTTCGCCGCGACCATAACAGGCCGGCCCGGGATTGGCGCCGGCGCTCTCGGGACCGACCTTGCAGCGACGCCGCCTGCGTCGAGCGCGGCGATCGAGCCGCCGCCCGCGCCCACGGTGTGGATATCGATCACAGGCGTGCGGACCGCGTATCCGTCGGGATAACTGAGCGTGCGGATCCTGGCGCGGCCGATCGAACAGCGACACGTCGGTCGAGGTGCCGCCCATGTCGAAGGTGATGAAGCGATCGATGCCGAGCGCGCGCGACCATCGCGGCCGCTCCGACAACGCCGGCCGCCGGGCCGGACAGGATCGTGCGCACCGGTTCGTCACGCGCGAGGGCGACGCCGATCGCGCTGCCGTTCGATTGCATCACGCGCAGCCGCGAGCCGGCGAGTCGCGATTCGAGGTGCTCGAGATGCGAGACCATCCGCGGCGCGACGTAGGCGTTGACGACGGTGGTCGAGAGACGTTCGTACTCGCGATATTCGGGCAGCATCGCGATGCGAAACGGAGAGCGGGCGTCCGAGCGGCTCGAGCGCCTCGGCGATGGCATCCTCGCTTGCCGGATTCGCATACGAATGGAGGAGGCAAATCGCGAAGGCTTCGGCGCCGCTGCGCGCGGCGACTTCGCGCGAAGATCGTGTCAGCTCGCTGAGCTTCAAGTGGAGCTTCAATTTGGCCGTCGAAGTAAGTGCGCCCGCCGACCCCGAAACGCATCGCGCGGGGCACCAGCGGTTCGGGTCGTCGCGGCGCGAGCGCATAGAGTTCGGTGCGATTCTGGCGGCCAATTTCGATCAGGTCCTCGAAGCCGCGCGTCGGTAAACAGCGCGACGCGAGCGCCCTTTTTTTCGAGCAGCGCGTTGGTCGCGACGGTCGAACTGTAGTTCACGATCGTGGCAAGCTGACCCTGAAGCAATGCTTTAAGTCCGGCGATCACCGCGGCAGCGGGATCGTGCGGAGTGGAGGGAAGCTTGTGGACGCGGATCTGCGCCGCCAATGCAGCGCGACCAGATCGGTGAAGGTGCCGCCGGTGTCGATGCCGACGAGAATCGGGGCGCTATTGCGCGGGCGAGATCCCATCCAAAGCTCAGGCAATCTGCAACAAGCACTTGAAGTTCGACGACTGCGCGGCGGCATCGAAAGCGGCGATAGCGTCGTCGAGGGGAAAGCGAGCGGAGATCAACGGGCGCGGATCGAACCTGCCGGATTCGAGCGCGGCGAGCGCGGGAGCAAAGCGGCCGCATCGGGAGCCGAGCACAGTGATTTCGTTGATCACGATCGGCGCCAGATTAATTGGCGCATCAGCGGCAGCGGTGCTCTTGAGAATGATGCGTCCGCGCGGGCGCACCAGTTCGAGAGCGCGAGTAAAGCCGGAGGGATTGCCAGTGCAATCGATGACGAGGTCGAAGCCGGGGCGGAGATTTTTCTCAAGTTCAACTTTAATCCCGAGATGTTCAAGAAGTTGAAGTTTCGCTTGATGATGGCCGCCGACCAGTGGCGAATAAGATTCAGCTTTGAGGGCGAGCGCGACGATTGCGCCGAGACGTCCGTCGCCGAGAATCAGGACTTTTTCGGCTGGCGCGATGGTGGTCTGTTCGAAGATCTCGTAGGCGGCGGCAAGCGGTTCGATGAAGACGGCGACTTCGTCGGGGAGCGATGAGGGAATCGGGAGAAGATTGCGATCGGGAAGACTCAGGTAATCGGCGAATGCGCCGTCGCGGCCGAGAATGCCGAGAACGGTGCGGTTAGGGCAATGGCGTCCGAGGTCGCGTTCGCAGAAATCGCAAGTATCGCATGAAGCATTGATCTCGCCGACGACGCGTTGGCCGAGCAGGTCGGGACGCGAGCTTTGTGCGACGATGCCGACGAACTCATGGCCGGGAACGCCACTATAACCCATGTAGCCTCGCGCGAGTTCGAGGTCGGTCCCGCAGATTCCGGCGGTGGTGACCCGGACGAGGCTTTCGCCCGGTCGCACGAAAGGTTCCGGGTAATCGCGGCGGAGGGTCAGGCCGGAGGAGTCGAGATAGAGGGCGCGCATCGGAGTGATTCAAACAAAAAAGTGGCGGAGAATGCTACCCGCCACGTGAGATTGTCTACCCTGCTGCCCGCTAGAGACGGGCCGCTTCAGTTCCGAATGCGCGTCAATCGGTGGACTTGGCGGCGGGCTTCTCGGCGGGTTTGGAAGCCTCGGCGGCCGGTTTGGATTCGGAGGCGGAGCCGTTGGCACTCGAATCACCGGAGGCGGGCGTCGAGGCCGGAGCCGAATCCGAAGCGGGTTCAGCTTTGGGTTTGTTGGCATAATCGGTGGCATACCATCCACTGCCTTTGAGGACGAAGGAGGTATGCGAGATAATCCGTTCGACTTTGCCTTGGCAATTGGGGCATTGCTTCAGCGGACCCTCAGTAATCCGCTGCATCACTTCGACGATTCCGCACTTATTGCATTTATATTCGTAGATCGGCATAGAACAGTTTACTCTAAGCTGTCGGCATAGCGCATTGAACAAGCGATACTTGGTAGGTAATCACCGGCGATCGGGTTGTCAATTCAGGCGAAGCCGAAGACCTGGTGGGCAATTTAAAATTGCCAACTGAGTCACGCTCAGGGTCGGGCGAAACCAAACGGAGTAGGTTGGGGATTCAGATGAATAATCAGAACGATTCCAACCCAGAATTACAATGATCGGCGAGAGGTCGATGCCGCCGAAAACTACGGGAATATGCTCGCGGACGAAATCGAAGACTGGCTGGGTGGCAGATAGATAAAGCGGACGATCGGGTTGTAGGGATTCGGCTCGATCCACGTGAGGATGGCGGAGATAATCACGAGCCAGATGTAAGGCCCAAAGGAGTTCCTGCAAGGCTCCGGCAATCCATACAATGAGGTTGGTCCAGACGAACACCGAATTGACTCCTAGGAGCGGCCGAGTTCGCGGGAGCGCTCGGCAGCGGCGTGCAATGCGTCAGCCACAATATCAGAAAAGCCGGATTCGGCGAATTTGCGCAGGGCGGCTTCGGTGGTGCCGCCGGGTGAGGCGACAATACGGATGAGTTCGGCAGCGTCCAGCGGGGATTGGCGCATATTCACTTCCGCGCCGCGCAAAGTCTGGAGAGCCATCCGGAGCGATAGCGCGGGTGGGAGGCCCTCGGCGATGCCGGCGTCGGTGAGGGATTTCACAAATAGATAGACGTAAGCGGGGCCGCTGCCACTGAGGGCGGTCACGGCGTCGAGTAGGTCTTCGTCGGCAAGGGCAACCGCATCACCGACGGATTGGAAGAGGCGCAAGGCGAAGGTTTCGTCGGCTTTGCTCGCACCGGGAGCACGGACCAGGGCGGCCATCCCATGGCCGACCATCGCGGGCGCATTGGGCATCACGCGGATGACGCGGGCTTGGGGACCGAAGGCGTCGAGGAAGCGGGCAATAGTGATACCGGCGGCAATCGAGATGAAGAGGCGGTCTTTGAGGGCGAGCGGTTTCACAACGCGGGCGGGCGGTTTCGCCGGGAGCGGCGCGAAAAGCGCGGCGAGGTCGCGCAGGACATCGTCAATATTCTGGGGTTTGACGGCAAACAGGATTGCGCGGGACTCGCGTAGGACCTCGTGATTGCTGTCGGTGGTCGCGATTTTGAGTTGGCGGGCAAGTTTGCGGCGACGTGTCGGATCGACATCGGAGGCGATCAGATCGTCCGGGGTGAAGATCTCTTTTTCGAGTAGTCCGCGAATGAGAGCTTCGGCCATATTGCCGCCGCCAATAAATCCAAGTTTTTTCATCAGGTTCGTTCGCCGAATACGGCGCGGCCAACGCGCACAATAGTGGCCCCCTCCTCAATTGCGATGGTGTAATCGTCCGTCATGCCCATCGAGAGTTCACTCAGCGCAAGGCCGGAAACCGCGGCAAGGCGATCACGAAGCTCACGCAGGTGAACAAAGTAAGGTCGCGAGCGGGATGGATCAATGGAGTACGGCGGTATGGTCATCAGGCCGAGCACTTCGACTTTGTCGCGGACGCCGGCGAGCAGCGCTTCAGCGTGGTCCGGAGCAACACCGGTCTTGGAGGATTCTCCGCCGAGATTGATTTCGAGCAGGGTGCGGACTGGGGGCGCGGGTTGCAGGCGATGAAGAGCCGTGGCGAGGCGTTCGCTATCGAGAGAATGGATTATCGAGAAGGCCGCGAGGGCGGCTGCCGCCTTATTGGTTTGGAGATGGCCGATCAGATGCCAAGTGACGTCCGAGAGATCGGCTATAGAAGCTCCGCGCAAGTGAATGTTTTTAGGGTCGTTTCGCGCAGGTCCTTCGATACAGACCTTCGCGCAGCTCGCAGACTCGCCTGCTCGCTTCGCGCGAGGACGCGCTCCGCTAGTGTTCGCGTTGCTTCCTTCGACAGAATCAGGGCGGACTGCCAGCTCAGGATGACAAATTAGGCTTGGGCGGAGCTTCCCCAAAGCTTCTTGTTTCGCGATGGCTTCCTGCACGTAGTTTTCGCCGAAATCACGTGCGCCAGACTGATAGGCGGCGAGGAGCGCGGCGATAGACTGAGTCTTGCTCGCGAGCACGAGTCGGCAAGTATCGGGTGGCCGGTGCACGCGGGCGAGCGAGTCGGCAATTCGCGCCTGGACCTCATTGAGGCGTTGCCGGATTTCTTGTTCAGTCAGCATAGCCGTGAAGCTGTAGAGCGGTGAGAACTTCGCGGACCGGCAAGCCCATCACGGTGTCACGCGAGCCTTCGACGCTGAGGATGAAATCAGCGCCCGCGCCCTGGATGCCGTAGCTGCCGGCCTTGTCGAAGGGTTCGCCGGTCGTAAGATATGCATCGATAATCGCGTTAGTTAGGGGCCGGAAGGTTACGCGGGCGAGCACAGGATGATTTTCGAGGACAAGTCCGCCGCGGGCGAGGGCGAAGGCGGTAACGACCGTGTGAGTAGCACCGGAGAGCGCGCGCAGCATCCGGCGGGCGTCGGCGGGATCGAGCGGCTTGAGCAGGATTTCGCCGTCTAGATCGACGACGGTATCAGCGCCGAGGACAAGTGCGTTGGGATGCAATGTGGAGACATGTAGAGCTTTGTTCGCGGCGATCCGGGTGGCGTAGGTGCACGAATCTTCCGAAGGGAGACGGGTCTCGTCGATGCCGCTTTCGACTACATCGAAGGTAAGCCCGGCGGTGGCGAGCAGAGCTTTCCGTCGCGGCGAGGCGGAGGCGAGGATCAGTTGCGAGAAAGTCATGATCAAGTATGGGCAGAAGCGTACACTATTGCGGCATGCGATGCGCGGGTAGGCGACGATTGGGTCTCGGGAGGAAAATTGCAAGAATTTTCATCTTTGCGCTTTTGCCCGGAGCGGCAAGCGGTCAATTGCTTCCGTTTGAGTCGAATAAGGTCGTGCCGACCAATCCCGGACAGGCCTTCGTGGAGGGCTATCAGGCGTATCAGCGGGCGGATTTTCCGGCCGTGATTGGGCGGATGCAATTAGCGTCGGCCAAGCTGCCGGAAGTCGGGGACTACGCATTGTTCTATCTCGGAGGTGCGCAGGCCAAATTAAATGACGAGCAGGACGCGGCCGAAAACTACCGACGGCTGTTTACGAGTTATCCGCAAAGCATATTCGCCGAAACCGCCGAAGTAGAGTACGCACAACTAGAATTAGCCGCAGGCCAGGCCGGAGTGGCGCTGGAGTCGGCAGGACGGGTGGCGAATCGCACGCGCGAGCGCGGGCTTGAGGAGCAAGCGCGATTGATTGTCGCGCAGGCGGCCTTCGCCCAGAACGATTTCGCGGCGGCATATCGAATCGCGCAAGTGGTTCGCGAAGAGAACCCGCAGGGTGCGGTTGATGCGTCGGCGCGTGCGCTGTCGTACAAGGTGCTCGGGTCTCATCCGGAGCTGAGAGGTGTATCGGCGCTGAGCTATCATTACAAAGAGGCTCAGCTACTGGTTCGTGAGGGCCAGGCCGATGCGGCTCTCAAGCAGGTCCGAGCGGCCTTGGCGCTCGCACCCGCGGATTCGGTACGCGAGGAACTTTATTGGATTCGCGCAGAGGCGACGCGCGGCGATAAAGCTCGAGCGGCATGGGAAGAGCTGCTCACGCTCGCGCCCAGTGGGAAACATGCGGCGACGGCGATGAATACGCTGGCTCATCTCTATTGGCGAGCGAACGATACTGCGGCGGCGCGCAGCTATTTCAATCGGGTGGTGAGCAGCTTTCCGCGTAGCCATTATGCGCCCGAGGCGAACTTCGAGATCGGGCGGACCTACGAGGATGATGGTGATTTAGGGGCGGCCCGCAGTGCCTATCTGAGGCTGATCGAGCGCTATCCGGACAGCGAAGCGGCGGATGCGGCGCGGTTTCGGGCGTCTTTCATGCTTTATATGATGAATCGCTATACGGCGGCAGCGGCCGAGTTCGGAGCTAGGCGGCAACATGCGGCGGCGACTGACGCCGCGATGTTTGGATACTGGGAGGGCCGAGCGTTGGCGCGGGTGGGGCATATTAGCGAAGCACGCGCAATCTGGGAAGCAGTCGCGCACGATACCCGCAGCAATTACTATCCGTCGCTGTCGAGCCGGCTGGTGGAAGCAGATCCGCCGCAGCTACCCGCAGCGTCAGCACCGGACCTTCAGGCGGGCGTGACACCAATTTCAGCCGACACTGGGGTCAATTTTCATCTGACGCGCATAGCTGCTTTCCGGCGCATGGGCTTGCCGAGACTTGAGTGGGGGGAGCTACTCGTGATCGCTGGAGCGGGCAACTCCGAGCTGCGCAGGTTCGCACTCGCGGAGATGCAAGCGACTGGGGCGTGGTATGACGCGATTGAACTGGCAAATCGAATGACGGCGCGAGGCGAGATCAGCACGGCAATGGCGGAGCGGATTCGTTATCCGCGTGGCTATTGGGAACAGATCAACGGGTCGGCGACGCGTAATGAGCTCGATCCATGGCTGGTAGCGGCGCTGATTCGGCAGGAGAGCCTTTATAATCCGCAGGCGAGATCAGTTTCGGACGCGCGGGGTCTAATGCAGCTGCTGCCCTCGACGGCGGCACACTGGGCGCCGGTGGCGGGGCTGAGTCCGACAGCGCTCGATCTCTATGATCCACAAATTAGCCTGCGAATCGGGACTACCTATTTGAAGGGACTGATGGATATGTTCGCGGGTAATCCGTTCAGAGCGGTTGCTGCGTACAATGGCGGCGAGCAGGCAGTTGCACGATGGGTTAAACAATATCCCGGGGATGACGATCAATGGGTCGAGAATATCGGTTACCGCGAGACTCGGGATTACGTCAAGAAAGTAATCGGCGGCAGGCGCGAGTACCAGCTACTCTATCAGACTCAATCAACCAATTCCGGGTCGATCGGAGCGTCGAAGGACTTAACCGAAGCGTCGCCGGGATAGACGTTGGCGAGAATTTTCTTGATATCGCTTTGATAGAAGCGAAGCGCCCAAGATTGAAGCTGGCGCGAGTAGATTTGCGCGGAATCGGTACAAGCAGTCCGGGAGAGGGGGCCGCGATTCAGGAATTGACGCAGCGAATCAGGAGAGCGGCGCCCGAGATGCACGCCGATTCGTTGGCCTTAATTGACTCGCCGCGCTGGCCGCGCAATTTGGACTACTCGAAACGCGCGCTGGTGTTCCGTGAAGGGGAGATTCGCGGGCGCGTAATCGATGAACAACTGCGAAGAGCAATGCGGCAAATCACGCAAGCAAGCGGCGCCACGTTGCGCCTATCAATGTTTCCGACACCCAAGCTGGAGTATTTCGCTGGTCAGATCGCGGCTGCATCCTGCAAGCCGCATCTGCGGGCGCTGGGCAGCGAGATGTTCGGACTACCAGCGGGCGGAGAAGTCTGCCGGGGCGGGACGTTCACTCGTTTCATGATAGCGGGTTTCGCGACCTATCGTGCGCTCGAAGGAATGGGCGTGAGATGCTGGGAGAGCTATCCCGACTTGCAGTTTCGTCTGTGGAACAACGGAGTTGGATTGCCTTCGAAAATGAACGGGACGCGAAAGGCGGTCGCACTACAAGCAAGACAGCATCTGGTAGGCGCTCTTGCTAGACGGCTCAGGATTGACGCGGCGGCGGAGGTGGCGACCCTAGATGCTTCTGATGCGGCTATCATGGCGCTGAGCATAAGGGCGTTTCACGCGGGTTTAGCCCGAATAAATATTGTGAAGCATCGCGCGGAAGGCCAATTCTCGATCACGGTACCCACAGGCAATGTCGGGTTGCTTTCACCGCGCGATGATTGGAAGCTGTGAGCACGCGCCAGAGAACAGGAGGGCGTTAAAGCATGAACAAGGGTAAGAACTGGATCTTCGCAGCGCTCGCTTTAGGTGGCGGGTTTTGGGCGGACTGATGGCGCTGGAACTGACGCCCTCAGCGGTAGAGGCGGCACATAGTATGCGTGCGGTAAGGGCGCAAGAATTTGAATTAGTTGATCGCGCGGGAACTCGGCGCGCCATCATGAATATTACCAAGGGCGGGATGGCAGATCTGGCGATGTACGATGGGCATCAGCGTGACCGAACCGAGCTGCGAGTGACGGAAGATGGAACCGCGACACTCGGGTTCTATGATGAGAAGGGGGCGCGGCGGGTTTTGATTGGGGCTGTCCCGGGCGGTCGAGATGGTGTGACGGTCTATGGCAGCGACAGCAGAATTCTCGCGGGTCTGACGGTTGGTGCGAATAACGAGGCAAGCCTGACTCTGTATGATCCGAATACCGGCCGAGCGCGAGCCGGATTAGGCGTCGCGACGACGGGAGCACCGGCGCTGGCGTTGTTTGATTCGAACGGGAAAGATCGGGCAGAGTTGCACGTAGGTCCGCACGGGAAACCGGGCTTGGCACTGGCCGATGAAAATGGCAAAACGATTGCCGGATTGCCTGAAAAAGAAGCTTCCATCCCCCAATAAGGGAACTTAGTATTAAAAAGGAATGGTGGTCTAATCCACATATTGATCTAGGGATTTGATGGCTGATTTTCCGGTGGGGAAGAAGCAATGAATTCGATAGTAAAGAAGACGGTCACACTACTTGTTGCGGTCGCAATGCTATTCGGCGTGATCGGGTGCTCGGGACAACCGCTTAGCACCCGTGAGAAGGGTACCGGGATCGGAGCACTGGTCGGAGCGGGTACTGGCGCAATAATTGGCGCAGCAGTGGGCGCGCCGGCGGCGGGAGCGGCGATCGGCGGTGCGATCGGCGGCGTGGGCGGTTTTGCCGTGGGTAATGCGATGCAGAATCAGGATACGCAGAATGCGCAAACGCAGTCGCAGCTCCAGTCGCAGCAGACCGAAATTGAGAATCAGCGACGGCAAATCGAGCAGATGAAGAGTCAGCAAGAGACTGAGTAGGATCGGTGCTTTACGGCGGCCCGCAAGGTGTAGCGCAAAGCCACGCCTTGCGGGCCGCCGCGTTTGCAACTGCGGAAGTGGTGGGACTGCCGGGGATCGTCCTGTGGATTCACGTCATCTGTGGAGTGACCTGGATCAGTGTGATCGCGAGTTTAGTGATCGCGTCCTATGGACTTGCGGAGGAAGGTTCCGCTTTAACGGAATTTGTCTTGCGCGCCGCGCCGCGAATTAATCGGGTAGCGATCGTATGTGCTAGTCTGGTCGTAGTTACCGGCTTTGGTAATTTTATCTTTGCGGCGAAGCAACACGGCATGGCGCTGCCGGGTGAATTTATCGGAATTCTGAGCGCAAAAATCGCATTATTAGGGTTAATGCTGTGGGCCTTGTGGCGCGCGATGGAAGGTCTCCTGCGGCTTCGACGAAATGTGATCAATGGAGCGCCGGACGATCTCGCCGCCGGAGTGCGCGAACTATTACGGTGGTATGATCTGGTCGTAATAGCAGGGATGGTCGCGCTGGGCTTGGGTTTATGGTTGGCCGGCATTTAGCCACGCCGATGTAAGTAAATCTGGGAAAACGAAGCGTTCCGAACCTGACGAGAATGGAGCCGCCCAAAACAATCCAGATTGGGGAATTTACGGTCGCCTTTCTAAGCGATGGCATCTGGCGTAACGACGGCGGATGCATGTTCGGCGTGGTGCCGCGTCCGAGCTGTGGAAGCGCGCGCATCCGGCGGACGAGCAGAATCGAATCCGGCTCAATCTCACCTGCCCGCTGATCATGCGAGGCCGCGAAGCGATGCTGGTCGATACGGGAATCGGCAATCGGCTGAGTTCTGTCGAGCGGCAAGATTTTCGATCATGGCGAAGGATGGCTGCTCGACGGATTACGTCTGCTCGGGATGGAGCCGGGCGATGTCACTCACGTGATGCTGTCGCATCTGCACTTTGATCATTGCGGGGGGATCGTACGGCGGCGGCCCAGCGGGGCATTAGAACCGGCGTTCCCCCGCGCACGCATCTTTGTGCAGAGAGGCGAGATCGAGGTCGCGCGAGAGCTCACGGAACGAGCGTTTGCGGGCAGCCTATCGGCATGTCGAGGAATGTCTTGAGCCCACGCGCGAAAAGATCGAAGCGTTGAAGGCGAGACGGAGTTGATTTCAGGCGTTACCGCGAGTGTGACTGGTGGGCATACGGCGGATCATCAGATTGCGATAGTGCAAGCGGGTGATGACGTCTTCGTGCATTTAGCGGATATCGTGCCGACCCGGTCGCATATTCGCGGGCCATGGAATCAGGCGTATGATCTCGATGCGATGCGCACGATGGAGCAGAAGGCGCATTATCTCGGGCGCGCGGCTGCCGAGCGGTGGTGGGTATCGTTCGCGCATGACGAGCGAGTCTTTGCAGCGCAGATCGAGCGCGATCGGGGGAAGCTGGCTATCGGAGAATCGGTCGGAGTGCCGGACGGGTTAGATCGCCTATGAATAGAATCGCGATGAATTTACGTCAGTACATTGAGGTAGACTAATTAGTCGCAGATGCGACTAGACGCGTCCAAATTTGTGGATAAGCCAGTGAACGACGGAAAGCTGACTTGCTTCAATGCAAAAGCCGTCTTTATACTTGAAACGGGGGCGCTCGGCCAACGGAAGTTCCGAGCAGAGCAGATTATATCTTCGGCATTCACTGCCGCAGTGAAAGGCCATTTGAATTTCTCGCCTAACCAAGGAGTTTGCTGATGGCCGAAACTAATGACATTCGAGCAGGTAATCAAACGGGACCGCGCCGAGCGCGAATCAAAGCAATGGCGCGGAACCCTGCTCGAATATCTTGAAATGGTCAAGCCGATCCAACGACCACCAAGCTCTCTCACGCGCGTATCTACGACATGATTATCGTCAGACGGCACGCGCAACGTTCACGATACTGACGATCCGCGCACCAAGCGGCTTTACAAAGACGAGCCGATCAAGGTTTATAACTTTTTCTCCGACGAGTTTTTCGGGATCGAACGCACGATCGCGCAGATCGTGCGCTACTTCCATTCGGCCTCGCTCAAAGGCGAGGAAAGCCGCCAGGTGCTGTACCTGATGGGCCCGGTGGGTTCCGGCAAGAGCTCGCTGGTCGAGCGGGTCCAGCGCGGCCTCGAGCAGGCGACTCCGTCTACGCGATCGAGGGCTGCCCGATGCACGAGGAGCCGCTGCATCTGATCCCGCGCCATCTGCGGCGCGAGTTCGAGAAGATGCTCGGCGTGCATATCGAGGGCGACCTGTGCCCGGTATGCCGTTATCGCCTCAAAGAAGAGTATCGGCCAGCGCTACGAGGAATTCCCGATTGAGACGCGCAATTTCTCCAAGCGCAATCGGGTCGGCGTCGGCGTGGTGCCGCCGGTCGATCCGAATAATCAGGACACCTCGGTGCTGATCGGCTCGGAAGATATCTCGAAGCTCGATCAGTATTCCGAGGGCGATCCGCGCGTGCTGGAACTCAACGGCGCGCTGAACGTCGGCAATCGCGGAATTGTCGAATTTATCGAGGTTTTCAAGAACGAGACCGAATACCTCCATGCGATGATCACGGCGACGCAGGAAAAGGTCATTCCGGCGCCGGGCCGTCACGGGATGGTTTACGTCGATACCTGCATCATCGCGCATTCGAACGAAGCCGAATGGCAGAAGTTCAAGGCCGACCACACCAACGAGGCGATCCTCGATCGTATCGTGGTGGTCAAGGTGCCGTACAACCTGCGGCTGTCGGAAGAGGTAAAGATCTATCAGAAGATCATCCGCAACTCGGATTTCCGCGCGCACGTCGCGCCGCATACGCTGGAACTCGCCTCGATGTTCGCGATTCTGTCGCGGCTCGAGCCGACCTCGAAATGCGATCTGATGACCAAGCTGCGGCTGTACAATGGCGAAGAAGTGGTCGAGAAGGGCCGCACCAAGAAGATCGATGTGGCAGGAGTTGAAGGAAGACACCAAGCGCGAAGGCATGAACGGCATCTCGACGCGCTTCATCATGAAGGCGCTCGACAACGCGCTGTCGGATAACGTCTCCGGCAACTGCATCAATCCGATCAACGTGCGCGAGGCGCTGATCTCGATGACCAAAGAGGCCGACCTGCCCGACGATACGCGCAAGCAGTATCTCGAATTCCTGCAGGACACGCTGCACAAGGAATATCTGGACCTGCTCGAAAAAGAGATCACGCGCGCGTTTGTATTACTCCTATCAGGAGCAGGCCGAGGCGCTTTTCCAGAACTATCTCGACCATGCCGAGGCGTACGTCAACAAGACCAAGGTGCGCGATCGCAATACCAAGGAAGAGCTGCCGCCGGACGAGGGCTTCCTGAAATCGATTGAGGAGCAGATCGCGATTATCGGCTCGGCGGCGGATGGTTTCCGCCAGGAAGTGATCGCGTACCTGTGGGCGACCTCGCGGCGCGGCGAAAAGGTCAGCTATCGCAGCTACGAGCCGCTCAAAGAAGCGATCGAGAAAAAGCTGATGACCTCGGTGCGCGATATCTCGCGGATCATCACCAAGGCGCGCACGCGCGACGAGGAGCAGAGCGAGAAGTACAGCTCGATGGTGAAGAACCTGCTCGAGAACGGCTACTGCGAATCGTGCGTCGACGTGGTGCTGAAGTACGCAGCGAACAATCTCTGGAAGGATTGAGGATTGTGGAAGGATTGAGCATTCAGTGAGTGCCGCAAAACGCCTCGTCAGGTGATCTTGCGAAAGAGAAGCCGGGCGAGGCGTTTTCGTGTCCATTGAGCGGGCGACGGTACGGTCGAAGTTTTCCGGATTTTAGCCCGCATGGCCTGACACAGTATGCATCGTTTGCGATGAGCCTTGAGGATATAATTCAAGGCGAGAGGTCGCTATGAACGACACTATTTTTCGCGAATATCGACCGTCGGATGCTGAGCGATCAGATCGGTCGGCAGGTGACCGGCTGCGCCATCGCGAGAAAGTCCGCGAGTCGATCCGTGAGAATATCGCGGACATAATCGCCGAAGAATCGATTATCGGAAAAAACAAGGACAAGGTAATCAAGGTTCCGCTGCGCGGAATCAAGGAATACCGCTTTATTTACGGCGATAATGCGCCGCGGCGTCGGCACCGGCGACGGCAATGCACAGCCGCGGCCAGGTAGTGGGCAAAACCGGCAAAGACGGCCAGGGCAAGGGCGACGGGCAGGCCGGCGATAAGCCCGGAGTCGATTACTACGAAACCGACGTCTCGCTTGAAGAATTGATCGAGATCATGTTCGAGGACCTCGAACTGCCCAATCTCGAGCGGCGGCCCTACGCGAGATTGCGTCGGATCAATCGAGCAAGCGGAAAGGCTATCGTCACGTCGGGATTCGGGTGCGGCTCGACAAGCGGCGGACGGCGCGTCAGCGGGTCATGCGAATCATGGCGACGCGGCGGCGGCGTGCGTTACAGGAGCCGAAAGAAATCGAGGTCCCGATCGAGGGCGAGAGTGAAGAGTTACTGGAGGCTGAAGAACTGCTGGAAGAAGGCGAGAACGGCGCGGTAGCAGCGCCGGTGATCAAGCGCCGCTTCCCGTTCCATCAGGATGACCTCCGCTACAAGCACCTGGAGACCGACACGCGCGAAGATTCCAACGCGGTCGTGATGTGTATCATGGACACGTCGGGATCGATGGACACGATGAAGAAGTATCTGGCGCGGAGCTTCTTCTTCCTGCTCTATCAGTTCATTTCGACGCGCTACCGCAATGTCGAGATCGTGTTCATTGGGCATCATACGGAAGCCAACGAAGTCACCGAGGAAGAGTTTTTTCACAAGGGCGAGTCGGGCGGCACCTTTATTTCTTCGGGCTATCAGAAGGCGCTGGATATCATCGCCGAGCGGTATCATCCGTCGCTTTGGAATATCTATGCGTTCCATTGTTCGGACGGCGACAACTTCGATTCGGATAATCCGGCCGCGCTGCGTACGGCGAAAGAGTTGTCCGAGCTCTGCAATCTGTTCGGCTACGGCGAGATCAAACCGTTAGGCTCGCGCTATTACGAATCCTCGATGCTGAATGTGTTTCGGCGGCTCGACGTGCCGAATTTCCAGGCGGTGCTGATCGAGCGCAAGGAAGATATCTGGCCGTCGTTCAAGGCATTCCTGTCAAAGGATCGCGTAAAGGAATGACCGGACTATGCAGTGTAATCTCGCGAGGATTCGCGGGCGGCGCTAATCAGCGGAGATGGTGATCGATGGCGAATTACGAAATCAGTGAACTGGCCGAGTGGGACAAGCGGATTCGCGACAAGGCGGCCGAGTTCGGGCTGAGCTGGTATCCGCAGGAATTCGAGATTTGCGATCACAACGGGATGCTCGGCTACATGGCGTATTCCGGGATGCCGTCGCATTACCCGCACTGGTCATATGGGAAATCCTACGAGAAGCTGAAGACGCTGTACGATTACGGCGTCAACGGCTTGCCGTATGAGATGGTGATCAACTCGAATCCGGCGCTGGCCTACCTGATGCGCGACAACACGCTGCTGCTTGCAGATTCTGACGATCGCGCACGTGTACGGGCATAATGATTTTTTCAAAAATAATTTCACCTTCAAATCGACCCGCGCCGACCTGACGATCGAGACGTTCAAGGCGCATGCGTTACGGGTCCGGCGTTATTCCGAGGACCCGTCGATCGGAATCGAGAAGGTCGAACGGATTCTGGATTCCGCGCATGCGCTTGGCGCTGCAATGCCGGCGCAATCTGGCGATCAAGAAGCTGAATCGCGGAGAACAGGTCGAGCGCGCGATCGACAATGCGCAGCCACGGGTCGATCCGTTCCATCGGTTACATGCGCGGCCTGAATTCAAGGAGCCGGAAACGCAGCGGGTGCCGATCGGAGCCCGACGAGGATTTGCTGCTGTTTATTCGCGATTACAATCCGTTTCTGGCGGAGTGGGAACGCGATCTGCTGACTATCGTGGACGAGGAAACCAAGTATTTCCTGCCCATGATGGAAACCAAGATCATGAACGAGGGCTGGGCGAGCTACTGGCACAAGAAGATCGTCGAGTCGCTCGGGATCGAGCAAGGACTGCATCTGGAATTTATCGTGCGGCACAACCAGGTGCTGCGCCCGATGCCTGGTCAGATCAATCCGTATCATCTCGGGCTTCAAAATTTGGGAGGACATTGTACCGTCGTCATACCGAGCCGACGCCGGACGAGATCAAGAAGTATGGCGCGCCGAGCAAGAACGGCACGGAAAAGATTTTTGAGGCGCGTGAAATCGAGCGCGATTCCTCATTCCTGCGCCGCTATCTGACCGAAGAGCTGATGCGCGAGATGGACATGTTCGAGTACGAACCGCGCGGCGACGAATTGGTGATTGACAAAGTCTCGGACGAAGAGGGCTGGAAGCAGGTCAAAGAGACGCTGATCAAGAGCGTCGGTACCGGAACCATTCCGGTGATCAAGGTTGAGGACGCCGACTTCGGACACAACCGGACGCTCTATCTGAAGCATTATCACGACGGCCGCGATCTGCAGCTCGAATACGCCGAAAAGACGCTCGCTTTCGTGCAGCGGCTGTGGGGTCATGAGTGCGTGCTCGAAACGACCCTGCAAGGCAAGCGATCGCTGTTGTGTTTCAATGATCGCGGCTTCTCGATGCGCGCTTTGAAGTAGTAATCGCGAGATTCGAGACAGTTCCCTCGATGGATTTCGGACCCAAGTTTGAAGAAGGGCTCCGGCTGATATGTGACGCGATCGCGGAGGCGCAGCAGACCGCGCGGCCGCCGCTCAATACGGAACAGATGAGCGCCGAACTGGGCGACCTCGCGGGCCTGCGGGGACGTCCGGTGTTCTATCCGTATTTAGGATCGGGAGTCGGGCGCGGCGCGCGGGTGATGCTCGCCGATGGGCGCTGGGTAATCGACCTGACGCTCGGCATCGGGGTGCATCTGTTCGGACACGGCGATCTCGATCTGATCGAGACGGCGATGCGCGCCGCGGCGTCCGACCTCGTGATGCAGGGCAATCTCGTTTTCAATCGCGAATATCACCGATTGATGAAGGTCCTGCTGGCCCATGCGCCGCGCGGCATGGAGCATTGCTGGCTGTCGCTGTCGGGCGCGGATGCCAACGAGAATGCGCTCAAGCTGGTGCGGCAGAAGCGCGAAGGACGGTCGGGAATCATCGCGTTTCGCGGATGCTTCCATGGGCGGACCAGCGCGATGGCCGAGATTACCGATCGGACGGACTACCGAGTCGGACAGCCGCAGACATTTCCGGTTGAGTATCTGCCCTTCTATAACCGCGCACGTACAGGCTCCTCAGCCGAAACGCTGGCGGCGTTGCGCGAGATAATCGCGAGCAGGGCGAGCAGTTCGCGGCATTTATCGTCGAGCTGGTGCAGGGTGAGGCGGGCTTCGTGACCGCGCCGCGTGAATTTTTCGCGCCGCTTTTCGAGGAATGCCGCCGCGCCGGGATCCTCGTCTGGATCGATGAAGTGCAGACTTTTGCGCGGACCGGCGAGCTTTTTGCAACGAGCCGACTCGATCTCGATGACTACGCTGACGTGATCACGATCGGCAAGGTTTTTCAGGGCAGTGCGATGCTGTTTCGCAGGAGCCTCGCGCCTGATCCGGCGCTAATCTCGGGAACTTATTCGGGCGCAACCGTCGCGATGGCGGTGGCGATCCGGATGATCGAGAAGCTGACGAGCGGCGGATATTTCGGGCCGCAGGGCCGCGAGCAGGAGCTGGAGCGGCTGACGCGCGAGCATCTGGAATGTCTTGCCCGAGCGCATCCCGGGATGATCTCGGAAATAGACGGCGTTGGGGCGATGATCGCGTTCCGCTATCGTGATGGCGCGCTCGGGGCGACACGGGAACTTATCCGGCGATGCTTCGATGCGGGTCTCGTGCTCTATTACGGCGGCCACGATCCGGCGTGTATCCGGCTGTTCCTGCCGGTCGTGATCACCGATGAAGAACTAGCTGACGCGATCGCAATTATCGAGCGCTGTCTCTGAAGGTCCAGCTACGGGCAAGTCGAGCCGTTGCACACGTTCGCGCCGAGATTCGTGCCATTCGTAATCGTCGAGCCGTTGCCACTGAGCACGTCAGAGACGTAGCCGCTGGTTGTGTCGGTGAAGTTCAGGCCCGCTCCGAGATTGCTCGAAATGACCGAATTGCTGACGAGGCAGGACGGCCCGCAATCGATGCCATCGCTGCCGTTGCTGAGCACCTGAACATTGCGCACGATGCAGTTAGGACCGAGCTTCATCCCCGCACCGCCCATCCCGGTGATTATGCCGTTTTCAATCGTGACGTTGGAGAAGCCCGATGCGTCGATACCCACACCGGTGCCGCTGCCGGGACCGGCGATCGTGAAACCCTGAAGATCAAGGGTGACGTTCGAGGCGGTGATTAGAACCGCGGTGTCCGAAGTGTTCTTGAGCGTGACATTAGAGGTTTGAAGATAGCTGCCACTCTTTTTGAGCTTTTTGGGAAACGGGTCTATTCCGTTAATCTTAGTTTGCGCTGATGCGAGAATAGTGAATGAGGCGAACGATACGATTGCGAGTATGGTGGCGAGAATCACGGATCCAAGGCGGTTACGAACCATCTGATAATCCTTTCACTCATTCAAACGTAAGACAAAGCGCGTTGGAGTGTAGCGCCGAAGCCCACGCTGTTCCAGCGGAGTCGGACGAATAGCGGAGTTGCGCGGCGTCATTGAATTTGCCGAAATGCAATCAGGAGCCGTGGCGCAATCGAAGTGGCATCTCCCAAGGTCAGGATTCGGCGAATTCGCGCGACGTCGCTAATGCCGGCGTATAAGACCGGGCAATCGGCGGGGTTGGATTTGGCGGCGGACCTCGACGCGTCAATCACGCTAGCGCCGCGCGAACGCGCCGCCGTGCCGAGCGGGATCGCGATCGAGCTGCCGCCGGGATTCGAAGGGCAGGTGCGCGCACGCAGTGGCCGCGCGCTCGATGAGGGGTTAGGCGTACTCAACGCGCCGGGGACAATCGATGCCGATTATCGCGGTGAGATTAAGGTCATTCTTATAAATTTAGGCGAGCATCCGACTGTGATCCGGCCCGGTGAGCGAATCGCGCAGCTAGTGATCGCGCCAGTGGCGCATGCGGAACTGATCGAAGTGGAGCATCTGCAGGGAAGCTCGCGAGGAGATGGCGGCTTCGGACATACTGGGCGCTAAGCGCCAAAGATCGCTTCATAATGGAAATGGACAACACGAAATATCGCGAGATTGATGAAGCTCTGCTGGCGGTTGGGCCGAGCGATGGGCGTTATCGGTCGCGCACGCGCGCGATGGTCCAGTACTTCAGCGAATTCGCGCTAATTCGCTATCGGGTGCGAGTCGAAATCGAGTGGCTGATCTCATTGGCAGAGAATTCTGCAATTGATGCGATGCCGCCTCTCGATGAAGCGACAAGGCGAGAGCTGCGAGCGATTTATGAGAAATTCGGAATAGCTGATGCGCGCCGCGTGAAGGAATTGGAAGCGGAAACCAATCACGACGTGAAAGCACTGGAGTATTTCCTCAAGGAGAAGATCGGAGTGGGGCAATCGAAGCTGCCGCTCGAAATGATCCATTTTGCGTGCACATCGGAGGATATCAGCAATCTCGCCTATGCATTGATCCTGAAAGAGTTCGCCGGCCACGAGCTGACGCCGAAGCTGGAGCGCGTGGCAGGTGAACTCGGTGAGATGGCGCGGCGGTTCAAAGATGTTGCGATGATCGCGCGAACGCACGGGCAGGAGGCGTCGCCCACAACGGTCGGCAAGGAGTTCGCGATTTTCGCGTACCGGCTGGAACGTCAGATCGAGCAGTTACGGCGACAGGAATATCTGGGCAAAGCGAACGGCGCGGTGGGCAACTTCAATGCACATCGATTCGCCTATCCCGAGGTGGACTGGATCGCGCATTCGCGGCAGTTCGTCGAGGGGTTTGGTCTCGCGTGGAATCCGCTGACGACGCAGATCGAGAGTCATGATTTTCTCGCCGAGCTGTTCCATACATTGATCCGAATAGGCTCAATACTGATCAGTTTCGCGCGCGATATTTGGGGTTATGTCGCGCTTGGCTACTTCACGCAAAAGATTACCGCCGGCGAAGTCGGATCGTCGGTGATGCCGCATAAAATTAATCCGATCGACTTCGAGAATTGCGAGGGCAATGTTGGACTGGCGAACGCCCTGTTCGAGCATCTGGCGGCCAAGCTGCCGATCGCAAGATGGCAACGTGATCTGACCGACAGCACGGCGATGCGCTCGATGGGCAATGCGTTCGGTCATGTGATAATCGCGCTCAGCTCTCTGGAACGCGGACTGAAGAAGCTTGAAATCAACGAGAAACGACTTGCCGCCAGCTTCGATGATGAGAAGTCGTGGGAAGTGGTCGCGGAGGCAATCCAAACCCTGATGCGCCGTTACAATCTGGAGCGACCATACGAGCGACTCAAGGAATTGACGCGTGGACGGACTGTGGATCGGCGGATGATCGAGGAGTTTATCCAAGGTCTGCCGCTGGATGAGAAAGCGCGGGAAGCCTTCAAGCGGCTCGAACCGAGACAGTACCTTGGATACGCAGTGGAATTGGTCGAGCGATTCGCGCCCTCGGGATCGCGAGAGTAGTCGGTTTCGGAAAACGGCAGTGAGCCATCGATGAACGCTTATCGACAGGGTGTGAATTGTCGTATCGCCTCGTGACACGCCGGATTTGCGACGCACTGACCGCCTAGTAGAATAAAAGCTGTTCCGCCGTACATTGGGAGGTTTGACGTGGAAGACGCTCCGCAAAAACTGGAGATGTTCTATGAGGGCAAGGCCAAGAAGCTGTACAGCACGCCTGATCCCAATTTGGTAATTGCTCATTTCAAGGATGACGCCACTGCGTTCAATGCCAAGAAAAAAGGCACAATCGAGGATAAAGGCGTCATCAATAACCGGATGTCGGAGCTGTTCTTCGGGCTGCTCGAAAAGAATGGCGTCAAAACGCATTTCGTGCGGCGGCTGAACGATCGCGACATGCTGTGCAAGCGGCTTCAGATCGTGCCGGTCGAGACGGTCGTGCGCAATATCGTGGCCGGCTCGATGGCGAAGCGGCTGGGGCGGGATGAAGGCGAGGAGCTGCGATTCCCGATCGTCGAGTACTACTACAAATCCGATCCGCTCGATGACCCGCTGATATATGGCGAGCACGCGTTGCTATTCGGCTGGGCAACCGAGGACGAACTCAAGACGATTCATGCCTTGGCGCTGAAAGTCAACGATGTGCTGCGACGTTTTCTGGACGAGCGCGGAATCATCCTGGTGGACTTCAAGCTGGAATTCGGGCGCCATCAGGGGGAGATTCTGCTCGGCGACGAAATCTGCCCGGATACCTGCCGTTTTTGGGACAAGGCGACGCGCAAGAAGCTGGACAAGGATCGTTTCCGCCGCGACCTCGGGAATGTCGAGGATGCTTATCAGGAGATGCTGCGGAGAGTAGAGGATTGAGGGCGGCAGTCCGAAGGCCTCTCAAGAGCCGCAACCTACATTGATAGTCAAAGTAATCGTTACGCCGCGCAAGGGGATACTCGATCCGCAAGGGCGGGCAATCGAGGGAGCGCTCAGGAGCTTGGGCTTCGGGAACGTTAAATCGGTGAACGTCGGGCGCTATATCCTACTGGAGATCGATGCCGCATCTAAGGCCGAAGCTGCGCAACGTACCCGCGAAATGTGCGATCAACTGTTAGCGAATCCGTTGATCGAGGATTACCGTTTCGAGGTTGAAGACGGATGAAATGGGGCGTCGTTCGCTTTCCGGGTTCGCTGGACGACAACGACGCCTTATACGCTCTGCGCGACGTTCTGGGCAGGACGCGAAGCTGCTGTGGCATAAGGATGAGCGGCTCGACGGCGCGGAATGTATCGTGCTGCCGGGCGGCTTCAGCTACGGCGATTATCTGCGCTGTGGGGCGATCGCGCGCTTCTCGCCGATCATGCAAAGCGTGGTTAAGTTTGCGGCAGAGGGCGGTTTGGTCATCGGGATTTGCAATGGCTTTCAGATTTTGTGCGAAGCTCATCTGTTGCCGGGCGCGCTGACGCGGAATCGATCGCTTTCGTTTATCTGCGAGCAGGTAACCGTTCGCGTGGAGAATCCTGATACGCGCTTCACGTCATCGTTGGGTAGTGGTGAAATTCTCAGCTTACCGATCAAGCATGGTGAGGGCTGTTACGTCGCGCCGGAGTCTGAATTGCTTCAGATGGAAGAGCGCGGGCAGGTGATCCTGCGCTATGTGGATCGTGAGGGACGCGAGACTAACGAGGCGAATCCCAACGGATCGATGCATGCGATTGCGGGCGTCGCGAATGAACGGTTCAACGTCTTTGGCCTGATGCCTCATCCGGAGCACGCGGTCGAGAGAAATCTGCTGGGCGGCGCTGATGGACGCAAGCTGTTCCAGTCAATAATCGAGAGCGCGCGATGAGCATCGGGCCGGTTTCTCTCGCGGGCGAGCCGGCGGTCGATCTCGATTTGGCGCGTAGTCACGGACTCACCGACGATGAATATGCGTCGATTCTGAAGCTGCTCGGGCGCACGCCGACTTTTACCGAACTCGGCGTCTTTTCGGTGATGTGGTCGGAGCATTGTTCGTACAAGTCGTCGCGTAAGCATCTGCGGATGCTCCCGATGCAGGGACCTAAAGTGGTTGGCGGTCCGGGCGAAAACGCCGGCGCGATCGACGTGGGCGACGGATGGATTGCGGTATTCAAGATCGAAAGTCATAACCATCCGTCATTCGTTGAGCCGTATCAGGGCGCGGCGACCGGAGTTGGTGGGATTATCCGCGACATCTTCACAATGGGCGCGCGTCCGGTCGCGAGTATGAATTCGCTCAAGTTCGGCGCAGTTGAGCATCCGCGGACCCGCTATCTGCTATCGGGAGTGGTCGGCGGAATCGGCGGCTATGGCAATTGCGTCGGTGTGCCGACGGTCGCGGGCGAGGTGATGTTCGATGCGGCGTACAACGGCAATATCCTCGTCAACGCGTTCTGCCTAGGGCTGGCGCGAAAAGAGGACTTGCAGAGTGCGGCGGCGCAGGGGATCGGGAATCCGGTGATCTATGTCGGATCGGCGACCGGTCGTGACGGGATTCACGGCGCGAGCCTGCTTGCTTCCGCCGAGTTCGACGCGGAAAGCGCGTCGAAGCGGCCGACCGTGCAAGTCGGCGATCCGTTCGCCGAGAAACTATTGATCGAAGCCTGCCTCGAAGCGATGAAGACCGGGGCGATCGTCGCGATACAGGACATGGGCGCGGCCGGGCTGAGCTCGTCGTCGAGTGAGATGGCGGGGCGGAGCGGACTCGGAATCGAGCTTGACCTCGATCGGATTCCATTGCGCGAATCGGGGCTGACGCCCTATGAGATGCTGCTCTCGGAGTCGCAAGAGCGGATGCTGATCGTGGCCGAACGCGGTCGCGAGCAGGAAATAATCGACGTTTTTGAAAAATGGGACCTGCACGCACCGATAGTTGGACGAATTACTGATGATGGCCGCTGGCGCGCAACGTATCGCAGCGCGATCGTCGCCGATATCCCAGTCCATGCGATTAGCGATCAGGCGCCGGTTTACGATCGTCCGGCAGCACCGCCCAAACCATCAAATGTGACGCGTACTATCGTCCCTAAGCTAACAATCAAGCCGAAAGAGGCGCTGCGGGCGCTACTCTCGAATCCGAATGTTGGATCGAAGCGATGGGTCTTTCGACAGTACGACGCCTTGGTTCAGAGCAACACGGTGGTCGGGCCGGGCAGCGACGCGGCGATTCTGCGAATCAAGGGCACGCGTCGGGGATTAGCGCTGAAAGTCGATTCGAATCCGCGCGTCTGCGCGATCGATCCGTACATTGGAGCGGTCGCGACGGTGTGCGAGGCGGCGCGTAATATCGCGTGCAGCGGGGCGCGTCCGGCGGGGATCACAAATTGCCTCAACTATGGCAATCCCGAACGTCCCGAGATGATGTGGCAGTTCGTCCGCGGAGTCGAAGGGCTGCGGGATGCCGCGCGCGCTTTCGATACACCGGTGATCAGCGGCAATGTCAGCTTCTACAACGAGACCGAAGGGCGGGCGATTCCGCCTACGCCGACGATCGCGATGGTCGGGTCCTTCGACGACGTGGCCTTGCATGTGGGGCAGGCCTTCAAGTACGCCGGGCGACGCAATGATGATGATTCGGACCGCGCCGCCCTCGCTGGCGGGGAGCGAATTTGCGGCGCTGTTTGGCGCAGATCAAGCCGAAATCGGCTCGATTGATCTCGGGCGGGAGCAGAGGCTGATCGAAGGGCTGATTGATGCAGCCGGAAGAGGGCTGATAAGATCAGCTCACGACGTCGCCGATGGCGGGCTCGCCGTTGCGATGGCGGAGGCCTGCTTCAATCCTGACGAACTGGCTCTGGGAGCTGAGATCGAACGGACTTGGCGAGTCCGCTGCAGACGAGCTATTTGGCGAAGGGCCATCGACAGTGATCATTTCTGCTCCCGAAGAAAACATCAGCGGCGCTTCGCGAGATCTTTCGCGCCGCTCGAATGCAGTCGTATTGGACGCGTCACCGCGACGCCGACGCTCAGTATCGCTCGATGTGATTGACGAAGACATTTGCGAATTGCTGCGGCTCTACGAAAACGCATTGCCGGGGAGGCTCGGTTCGATCATGAGCTGGCAAGTGACGATTTCTCAGTCGTACGTCGGATGAAGTCCAAGCTCGACGCCTTCCATGAGGAGTGCGGCGTCTTCGGCGTTTATGGGCATCCGGAGGCCGCCAATCTGGTCTATCTGGGCCTGTACGCGTTGCAGCATCGCGGCCAGGAATCTGCCGGCATCGTCTCGTCCAATGGCAAGTCTCTGATCTGCGCATCGCGGGATGGGGCTGGTCGCGGACATCTTCAACAATGAAGTGCTGGAGCGACTCGAAGGCACCAGCGCGATTGGCCATAATCGCTATTCGACCACCGGTTCGACGACGCTCAAGAACTGCCAGCCGCTGGTGGTCGAGTATGCGCATGGGGGACTCGCGCTCGCGCATAACGGCAACCTCGTCAACTTTCAGGAATTGCGCGAGCGGCTGGAGGCGACCGGCTCGATTTTCCAGTCCTCGTCGGACAGCGAGTTGATTATCCATCTGATTGCGGGGTCGCATGCGACCGAGTTGACCGCGCGGGTGGCCGAAGCGTTGCTGCAGGTGCGCGGCGCCTATTCGCTGGCGGTGCTGACCGAGCAATGCTGATTGCGGCGCGTGATCCGCATGGCTTTCGTCCGTTGGTGCTCGGCAAGCTGAACGACGCGCTCGATCGTGGCGTCCGAGACCTGCGCGCTGGATTTGGTGCGCGCCGAATATGTGCGCGAGATCGAGCCGGGCGAGGTGGTCATTATCGATGATGACGGGGTGCGATCGTTTAAGCCGTTCGCGCCCGCGCCGGCCAAGCGATGCATCTTCGAGTACGTCTATTTTGCGCGGCCCGACAGTTTTCATTTACGGGCGCAATGTCTATCAGGTGCGCAAGATGCAGGGCGGGCGCTGGCGCGCGAATGCCCCGGCGGACGCGGATATCGTCGTGCCGGTGCCCGATTCCGGCAACGCCGCCGCGCTGGGCTATGCAGAAGAATCCGGGCTGCCGTTCGAGATGGCGCTGGTGCGCAGTCACTATGTCGGCCGGACATTTATCGAGCCGCGGCAATCGATTCGCCATTTCGGCGTCAAGATCAAATTCAATCCGGTCGCCGAATTGTTGCGCGACAAGCGGATCGTGCTGATCGAGGATTCGCTGGTGCGCGGCACGACGCTGCGGAAGGTAATCCCGATGCTGCGGCAGGCGGGCGCGCGCGAGGTGCATATGCGGATCGCTGCGCCGCCGACTACGCATTCGTGCTTTTACGGCATCGACACGCCGACCCGCGAAGAGCTGTTTGCCTCCTCGCATTCGATCGAGGAAATCCGCGAGTACATCACCGCCGACTCGCTGGCCTATCTGAGCTGGGACGGGCTTTACTCGTTCATGGGCGAGAAGCGCGAAGGCTTCTGCGACGCCTGCTTCACCGGGAAATATCCAGTTGAGATTCCGCGCAACCGCGCACAGCATCAGTTGCGGCTGTTCGATGCGAATGAGGGACTGTCCCGCGCCGAAGCACGTTATTAACCAGTTAATGCGCCGCCGGATTTATATCAGCCCAGAGGCGGCGCATAAATTCGATATGGGTTTCGACGGCCCACAGCGCTTCGGCCGCGGCGCTTTCCGGAATCGCGCTGAAGATCGAAAATGCGCTCGAATCGCCGTGGTCTTTGTCCACCTCGACATGCACTGAGAAGAACCGCACGCCGTCGTCATCGAGGCCGTAGTGGCGCTTGAGGCCCTCGATCACGCGAACGTAAGCGTCGGGATTGTGCAGCTCGGAACCCAAGACTGATGCCGGCGAGCGTGGTGTACCAGGGTTTCGAATCAGCCAGCCAGTACATCCAGTGAACCATTGCGGTGGCGTCGGGTGACATCCGTGCTGACAGCATCTCGGTGCGCGGGATGCCGAGTGCTTCGCCGAACTCGAGGTAAAGCTCCATATGCGAGCGCCCGACGCCGGATTGCCGGCCCAGCTCCTCTTCGTTCAGATTTTCCACAATCGCGCGACGCGCCTGGAAGTTGTCGCACTTAGCGTAAATCAGCCCGAGAATGTTGGCATTGTGTCCTTTGTTACCGATGTAGAGCTGGGTGGCCCAGTGACGGAGTTGTGAACGGCTGAGCGCGCCGCGTTCGATTGCGTCGATAGTCGGATGTTGCCTGAGAGTGAGCGAGTCACGGTCGAGGCGCTCGAAAAGGGCGGCCAGTTGCCGTTTGCCTTGAGTCACGTCCATTGAGGAAGAACCTCCTCGATTGCCGGGCCGCGCGCGCCGGCGAGTCGAAGATGAATCTAATCCCGCGATTGCGGTCTGGGCAATCGCAAATGGTGAATTAAGATTTTGCGCAGTTCCGGCGCGATAGATATTCTTTGGCGCGACAGTGCCGATCAAACATACACCGCTGGTTGCGCAATATCTCAGCGTCAAGCAGAAGGCGCCGCCGGACGCGATCCTGTTGTTCCGGCTGGGCGATTTCTACGAGATGTTCTTCGAGGACGCTGAAATCGGCGCGCGCGTGCTGGATATCCAACTGACGTCGCGATCGAAGGATGGCGTGCCGCTATGCGGCGTTCCCTACCATGCCGCCGAAAGCTACATCGCGAAGCTGCTGAAGGCCGGACTGAAAGTCGCGATCTGCGAGCAGACCACCGCGAACGGTGCGGAAGGTTCGAGCAATAAGGGCGGCGCATTTCAACTCAGTGCAGCGCGGTGATGGGCGAGCGGCGATGCGCGGTCTGATGCCGCGCCAGATCGTGCGGGTGATCACGCCGGGAACGGTCGGCGAAGAGACGGTGCTGGTCGCGGATGAGAAGAATTTCCTGGTCGCGATCGCGCGGACTCGAATGGCTTTGGAGTCGCGGCGCTCGAGGTTTCGACCGGCGAATTTATTGTGACCCGGATCGTCGGCCTGGCCAGCCTGCGCGAGGAGATTGCGCGAATCGCGCCGCGCGAAATTATTGCGCCGAAGGACGAGGCCAAGGTCGCTGGAAGATGCTCGCCTCACTGAAGATATCCACTGACGAAACTCGAAGCGGCAGCGTTCGATCCCATAATTATCAGGAACTTCTCGCGACTCGTTTTACTAGCGGGATGACGGAATTTGCGGGTCGCGCCGCCGGCGCGGCTGGCGCGCGCTTTGCACTACGCGGAAGAGAATTTCGGCCGCCCACTCGGCGCATCTGGCGCGACCGCAAGCCTACAGCGCGACCGAGTACATGCTGGTCGATGAGGTCACGCGGCGCCATCTGGAGCTGATCATCTCCAGCGACGGCGCGCGCGCCGGATCGCTGCTCTCGGTTCTCGACGAAACGCTTACGCCGATCGGCGCGCGCACGCTGTCGAACTGGATCATCTATCCGCTGCTGGATCTGGAGGCGATCCGCGCGCGCACGACGCGGTCGAAGAGCTGTTCGAGCTGCGATCTCGGCGGCGAAGCGCCGACGCGCTGAAGCGCATCGGCGATCTGGAGCGGCTGGCGGGCCGGATCGGCAGCCTGCGCGCGAGCCGCGCGACGTGCTCAAGCTCGGCCAGATCGCTGACGGCGGTGGCGACGCTCAAGCGATGGATGGGCGGGCGGCGCAGCGAGCCTTGCGCGCGATCGCGGATGCGGCTCGAGCCGCAGCTCGCGATGGCAGCGTTTATCGATGCGAGCTTATCAGACGAGCCGCCGGTGAATCCGCGCGACGGCAATACGATCCGCGCCGGCTTCAGTCCCGAGGTCGACGAGTTGCGGTCGCTGGCGCTCGACGCGCGCGGCGTGATCGCGCAGATGGAAGCGGCGGAGCGCGAGCGCACGCAAATCCCGTCGCTGAAGGTTCGCTACAATCAGATTTTCGGCTACTACATCGAGATCACCAAGACGCATCTCGATCGCGCGCCGGCCGACTACGAGCGCAAGCAGACCCTGGTCGGCGCGGAACGCTTCACGACGCCCGCGCTGAAGGAACTCGAACGCAAGATTCTGAGCGCCGAATCGGGCCTCAAGGAACTCGAACTGCAGATCTTCATGAAGCTGCTGCGCGACTCTCACGGTGCAATGCCGCGGATGATCCTGAACACCGCGCGCGCGGTCGGCGAATTCGACGCGCTGCGCTCGCTGGCGACGGTCGCGCGGCGGCGCGGCTATGTGCGTCCCGCGATGAATTCCGGCATGCGCGCTCGAGAATTCGCGACGGACGCCATCCGGTGCTCGAAACCGGGATGAAGGCGGGCGAGTTCGTGCCCAACGATCTCGACGCCGATCCCGACGACGCGCCAGCTGCTGCTGATCACCGGACCCAACATGGCGGGCAAATCCACCTATCTGAGGCAGGTCGCGCTGATCGTGATCATGGCGCAGATGGGCAGTTTCGTTCCGGCGATCGAAGCGCAGCTGGGCTCTGACCGATCGCGTGCTCACCCGGATCGGGGCGCGCGACGAACTGCGGCGCGGCGAATCCACCTTCATGGTCGAGATGCGCGAGACCGCGCGGCTGCTCGACGGCCTGACCGAGCGCAGCCTGTTGCTGCTCGACGAGGTCGGACGCGGCACCAGCACCTTCGACC
>CAWHOQ010000016.1:0-116093 GCA_963831065.1 uncultured Pseudomonadota bacterium | reverse complement strand
GAGAAATCACGCTTTATATTGTCGGCTGACAACTCGCTTAGTTACAGCCATTCACGTGTTAAGGCAGCAATCGAATGGCAAAAGCGCTTGGTAATCGCTACCCGTGAAGGTTCATCTAGGCATAAGCGGTGAAACGGTAATAGATTGTCGCTTGACCCAAAACCTGAAAAGTGGACCATGGCCAAGTTGAGTAAGCGGCCTTTCGCGTGGTCCTCTGCAACGAGAGAGAGGACAGCGAGATGGCAAAGCAAGGACATCCCGAAGAGCAGATCCTGCGCGCGTTGCGCCAGGCGGAAGGCGGCACACGAGTAGCCGATATCTGCCGCGAACACGGCGTCAGCGAAGCCATCTTCTACGTCTGGAAAAAGCAATACAGCAGCCTCGCCTTGAATGAATTACGCGAGCTGCGGCAGTTGCGCGAAGAGAATGGCAAGCTCAAGCGGCTGGTCGCCGACCTTTCGCTGGATCGGCATATCCTGCAGAAGATCGTGCAAAAAAAGCTCTAAGGCCCAGCCGCCGACGTGAGCTCGCCGGGTGGGCGCAGACGGCGTTCACGCTGAGCTGGCGTCGGATGGCTGGGCTGCTTAAACTGAATCGTTCCACGCTGTATTACCGCAGTCGGCGCGATCCGCAGGACGCACTCCGCGCGCGTTTGCGGGAATTGGCCGCGAGCCGGGTGCGCTTCGGCTATCGGCGTCTGACCGTGATGCTAAGACGGGAGGGATGGCCAGTGAATACCAAACGGGTTTATCGGTTGTATCGTCTCGATGGACTGGCCGTGCGGACCAAGGTGCGTAAGAAAATCGCGCGGCGTACCCGTATGCCGCTGGTTCCGGGTGCTGACCGTAGTCGACCAGTTCACCCGCGAATGCTTGTTGCTATTGGCGGATAGTTCTTTAACTGGCCAGAAGGTCGCGACGGCCTTGTCGCTGATCGTCGTCCAACGTGGCGCACCGGTCTCGATTACGGTCGATAATGGCAGTGAATTTTGTAGTCGGGCGATGGAGGCGTGGGCTTACCATTACCAGGTACAGCTGGATTTCATCCGCCCGGGCAAACCGGTCGAAAATGGTTATATCGAATCTTTCAACGGCCGGCTACGCGATGAGTGCCTCAACACCGAGGTCTTCTTTACCTTGGCTGACGTGCGGGAGAAGTTCGAGGCGTGGCGCCAGGATTATAATCGGGTGCGTCCGCATAGTGCGCTCCATGACTGCGCACCGGAAGTGTTCGCCACTCAGTGGCAGGCTACCGCGCCGCCCAGGCCGAAGACGGCGCTGGCGGAAAAACTGCCGAGCTCAGAACTGGAGTCGCTCAATTGAGTCTGTGGAGTGCAGCAACTGCCGGTCAGACCGGCCTTAACTGGATCACGCAGGTCCGTTTCTCTGCCTGCAACTGGTCCGAACTTCGGGGGCAGGTCATTTAGTCACGGACTCTACCTCTAAACTGTTGGGCGCGCGGGTGGCAGACCATATTTACCACTATCACTTCGGTGTCGAAAGCAGTATCTAAGACTCGCGAGAGCACTTCGCTGACGGTGCGAATCTCGTTGTAAATCGGAACTATTACGGAGGGATTAATCGAATCTGACGTTGTGACCTCCACCTGTCGAAAAATTGGCGGGAATGGCTATAGCATGCCCGTTCTCGTTCGGAGAGTGAGCATCGGGAATTTTGGGTTGTGCGTGCGCCTACGAAAAACTGCAGGATAAATCTGTCTAAGCTGCGGCCGAAATTCATGTCAGCACAAGATACTCGGGCCCAAGTGGATGAATGTCGGTATGCAAATAGGAATTATTTCTGCCGCTTTCGACGCATCGCTGGCGTGAGTGAATTCAGTTCTAAGAGCTTTTCTTTTGGCGTATCAGAAATCTTGCCATTTAATTTGTCAATCCACTTGTTCACTTCGTCTAGATCAAAACGCCACTCGCAACCGACCCGAAACACGGGGACTTTGTGTTGCCGAATCAGCCGATAAATCGTCGACGGATGGACACGGAGTAGGCGCGCCATCTCATTGAGCGTGAGCATAGGGCTTTGGATTCTTAGACTTCGCTGCACTGGTAATAAATGGAGTGAACCGCGACACAATATGTCAGAGAAGTTTCTTAGGGATTAGACGCGCGCGAATTGATCGACCACGGTTTATGACAGCAGTAAAGTCAGGGGAAAGATCATTTTAGGTGACTGGGTGAAAATTAAATCCGTAATCTTACTGAATAAATTGTGTAGTCGCGTATCTTGAACAATAACGGTCTGTGGCTATTCAGCAGCTGTTTGATTATTTAATGCTAATATCTTGGTCTCAACGATCTGACGCAAAAGGTCTTCGAACAGCCAGTCCGATCGATGCTCGAGATTGGCGCGACGGAGTCGATCTAGAACCTCAATAGCGCTTCGAGTCATTGCGCCACATTGACCCTGCCGATCAAGCCATTGTACAACCTCGCCCAGTTCTTGTGTCCGGCGTGCCACGTGGGCCGGATAGGTGGGCAAGGTACGTTCAAGAAATTCAAGAATCCCTGGATAGAGACGCCTCATCAAATCGAGTGAGGAGTCCAGATGACCGTGAGCTGCAGACGCGCACACCATCTCTAGAAAAAGCGCAGGCAGAGCTTTGGTGATTATCGTCATGGCCATCTTCAATTCACAGGCGTCACCCACTCTTTGGCCCGTGATTCGAAGGTCAACAATAGGTCGCAAAAAGTCGGCAGCTTCATCCGAAGCCGGACCGCTCAACGCAAGTACATTTTCCTGCCCGATGCGATTATTCGGACCAAAGTAGGCGGCATCGACGCATCGAATGTTTCTCTGCGACAGGATGTTGCTAATACGTTTCTTGCTTTGAGGTGAAATGGAGTTGGCCTCGACGAAAAGAAGCCCGTACGTCGAGCAGTTCAATCGTTGTACAGCCTCGACCGCCTTAGCAATACTTTCTGCGACTTCAAGTGCTGCCGCCGGTACGACTACCGAGATCAGTAGATCGCATTCTTGCACTAATTCTTCAAGAGACGACCTAACAATGAAGCCTGATTCTATTGCGCGATTTTTGGTGGCTTCGCTTCGATCGGAAACACAGGTAATAGGAGTACCTCCGGTCTGCACGACTGCTCTTCCGAGCGTCGCGCCCAATCCACCCGGATACAAAATACCTATTCGGCTCACGTTTGAGCAGCTCGTTTCCAGAAAGTGCACGCTAAATTAACGCGAGAGAGAAGCGTTGTTCCCATTTTCCAGCATCGATGAACCAAAACGACAAGGGCAGGAATCGGATCACGCCATTCAAAAAATGGAAATAAATTAGTTGACCACACCTCGTGAACCCAATCGCTCAGTCGCAGCTCGCCGCGCCGGTAGAGTCGCCACGCAGCACTTGCATCCTCGATAGGACGGCACAAGACCAAATTTTTCTTATACTCGAGCACTGGCTGCTGTGGACGATTCAGAATCCTATTGTATGCAATCAGGGCCAAGTTCACGCCGCTTCTTGTCAGCAGGCAATCAGACGCGGCGAAGCGTCCGTTGGCCTCGATCATTTTGAGCCGTCCGTCCCTTTCGTCCCATTTGAATTCAATATTTCCAAGCCCTTTGTAGTTCAAGTGACGAAAAAATCTAAGCCCCAAGGCAGCAGCTTCGGGAATCCATTCTGTGTAATGATATGTTCCGTCACCGTGCTCCGGGTACCGGCGTTTTACGCGCTTAGTCAGATGAGCTAAAGGATTACCAACTTCGTCTAAGTAGGTGAAATAACTACAGAGACGATCATCTCCACCTGGAATGTGATCCATCAACACGATGTTAATATTTCGTTGAGAAGCAAGGTTGTGCAGCTTAATAAGACTGTCGAGATTGAGGACGACCGTGGCTTTTACTTTGAGCGCACGAGATTGCGGAGAATAAACAGGCTTTGCAACAAGAGGAAACTTGAATTCCGATATAAGCATTTCAAGTGTGTCGCGCGAGTTGACTAGCCAACAACGAACCGTCGGAATTCCTGCTTCTTCTGCTCGCCGATACATTACGAACTTATCTAGTAGTTCGTATCTGGTCGCTGAAGAGGTTTCCTCTAATAGAAATTTATTCTTCAGTACATCATAGTTGCTGCAGATGATGTTAATCGCTTCATCACTGCAAGCGAGCAAGATTGCTCCTCGAAGATAATTTGACTCGTTGCTGAGCAAAAAACGCTGCCACGCGGTCGGATCTCCACCGCCTAAGGATACATAGCGTGCATACCGCGAAAAACGAATAGCCTCGTAAGGATAGTTGATTGCGCTCACATCGATATTAACACGGCTAAGATTTCGCGCGACCGAAAGAGCATTTTGAGAGCCGCCTAAGACTATTGCGGGAACATTCGCATCGATCGGGTTGCGCAGTTTGCGGGTGCAAAAATCACCGGATGAACTCCAAAAAATATGATTGCTGCTGACCATTGCCTTATTATTATCGTACAACACTCCCACTCAGTCGCACTTAATTGTTAATCTGGTCAACTGAAGAAGATAAAGTGTTGTGAAAGAATCTATTCAGGATTTCCTTTGTGACTGGATAGGTTGTTCGCTCTGAAGAGTAATGATAGTAAAGGCCCGGATTCACATTTATTTCAATGATTGCGCCACCCGAGTGCTCGAGTGGAATACTCGGATCGGAGCAAATAAGATCTACGCCTGCGAGACGCGCTCCAATGACGTGAGCTGCTTTACAAGCTGATTCGAGAATGGCCGAGCAAAGTATACCATTGGCCGGACAATTATCCGCAGTTCCGTTGTCATTAATGACACGCTTCAATACGATCGGGACACCCGTCGCAGGGCGTGAAGTTAGCCGGAGCTTTTGTGCGGTCAAAGTGTTTCGCAAGTCTGTATCGAATCGAACCAAAACCTGTGCGCGTCGTATACCATGTCGGCGACGAAGCAGGTTCTCACGTTTCACTAACTGCCTTACCGTCGACCGCCCATCGCCGATGATTAAGGGCGGGCGTCTGATGACTACGTCAACAACTTCCCCCTCCATTACCAGGACGCGATAGCAGTCACCTTCGATTTGGTCCTCGGCTAGGATTTTAGGTCCATAAGCACGTGCCCACGCGACGGCGTCTCTCAACTGTCGAGACGTTTTGATATTCGTTGAAACGCCCGCTCCAGCACCGGTATCAGCGGCCGGTTTAACAACGAGAGAGAACTTAGAGCTCCGGAGAAAAGCAAGTGCCGTATGAAACTGTCCAACCCGAAATTGAACCTGCCTCGGAATGGGGAGCGAAGCTTCGGCTAGCATCATACGTACTCGCGACTTGTCACGCGCGAGCTGCACCGTCTCGTTGCGCTCGAAAGAGGTTTTATTCTCGCATACTCGCACCGCGAGGTCGTCGCGCCGAATCTCGGCAGCCCCCCGATCCATTCCAAAATAGGTGGCACCTATTGCGCCTGCTGCATCCTTCCACATGGCGTTATAAAACTGTCTTCTGGAATGGCGCATAGTATTGACGCCAAATCGAAACTTGCTCATTAGGACGCGCTTCGCGAAATAATATACGCAAAGCGCACGTAAAGTCGTTTGACTCGAAATGATACTGACGGTATCAAACAAGCGGAGCATCATTGTTAAGACGGCTTACGTCCAAACACCGGTACAATTTTGATCCGTTGAAGAGATCTCTGCACATAATCCAGTCAAAACCAGTAGAAGATCCATTCTGATCCAGCAAGTCGATCGCACCAAGCTGAACCAGTCTGCGCACGCTAGTTAGATCGGAACATGACCGAGAAGACTGAGTGCTAGAAGCATCCAGAATTTCACTGACACGTTGGCGTCCACGTATCCGAAACAACAAGTTTAGCTCTTGCTCGGAGATCGTAAAGTCGCTTTCACCACTGACGCTCGCGCGGAGGACCACCGCCCAGTGCGACCTCGTATAGACACGACTAATAGATTGCAGGCGAGGTGATAATTCGAGATGAGTCTCCAGCAGTGACTGATCACTCGCATGCTGAAGAATATCGAGACTCGTATTCCGTTGCGGCCCTGTTGCCGGATCTTCACACAGTGGATCGAGTCTTAAATCGCTAACTTTAAAGTAGAGGATAGATGAACGCGAGGCATTAGATCTGCCATGAAATATCGATGATCCGGCAAAGATAACTGCATCACCCGGCTGAACGTCTAGTTCGACGCGGCCTGGTAAAGGGCGGATTTCAGCACGCTCCTCTTTATCTAGCTTCAATTGAGTACTGAGCTCAGTATGCGCCGATCTGGGGCAATATACCGCTCTATCAAGAAGATTTTGATCCCGCGAGCCCTCTGACAATAGCATTATGCGGGCATCCGAAGATGGCTCTAGTGGAATGCCGATCGAAAATCGCGAGGCGAGCCGGTCCTTGTGCAGTGGCGGTAAGGGATCAGCGTGCTCATCATAGATCATAATGTGGCGTTCAGAAACAGTCATTTGCTCAATCGGCGTACCTGTCAATTCACTAATAGCTTGCACGAGTTCGCCTAAAACGTCGCCATTGGCCGGTAAGTCGAACAAATACTGCTTTTTCTTACTCTTGATTTCCCGTGCGGACAGTTCGTTATGTCCAGATGATCGACAGTCAGCCAGTTGCGTCGCCGCGAAACGCAGGAAGCTTTCGCCGACTACCCCCTTCGCCAGAATGTACTCATGCTGGCGAAAGGCCACGGCGTAAGAATTGAGGCTAGAATTGAACAGTTTCATAGAAAACCCGTATCGATGCTTATTAGCTCATACTGAGAATCAAGAAGGAACTGGGAAAATAATGGACGAGTCTAGCTATCGAACTTGCATTGCGCACTGTCGAGCAGCTGATCTACCCACGCATTTGAAAATTGCCCCTGGCGGACGCGTTCAAGGTAGCTAGCCGCGCGTTCGTTGTGTCGCACGAGCTCCGCGTAAAGCGCCTCGATGCAATCTTGGGGCATGACGACTACGCCGCTGTGATCCGCAACAACTACATCACCCGGCATGACAACCACACCCCCGCAGCAAACCGGATAATTGATCTCCCCGGGGGCGCGATGGAGTGGCCCAATCGGTGTTTCCCCTCGAGCATAGACCGGATAATCAAGTGCCCGAATTTGCGCAAGATCCCGTACATACCCATCTACAATAAAGCCGGCAATGCGACGGTGTCGCGCTTTCATGCTGATTGTGTCGCCGAGCACTGCATTAGCGCTTGATCCTCGTGCGTCGATAACAACTACATCTCCCGGCTTGGCAATATCCAATACCTTGTGAACCATTAAATTGTCACCAGGATAAACCTTCACCGTGCAAACTGGGCCGACTAGCCTGCGATCTTCTGCCGAAAGACAACGGATTCCAGAATCAACTGTATACAAACGATTTAGGTGATCGGAAATGTCGGCGAGGCCGAAATCCTTGAACATTTGCGCAACATCGAGCGAGGCTCTGGGGATATCTTGTCTGATCCGAAAACCAACCCCGGGAAATAGATCGGCAGAAGCAGGGGGACGAATGTCTTTGGCTGCTTCAGAACTGAATGCAGGGTTTGCAGCACTGCTGCCGAGAATGACAGAACTGTGTTCGTGAATAGTAGCCGGAGCGTTACGGTCCATCGCGATCTCCTTTAATGAGTTGCTAATGCGAGTATTCTAAAACCAACAAAGCTCAAAGCTGCTGTGCGTCAACATAACTGAACATAAGAACTACCTATGCGTTCGCATGCGGACCCGCTAATGAGCACCCTTCCGCAACAGAACCGCGGGAATAGTCTTTAAAAGGATGTCGACATCATTCTTGAGCGACTGATCGCGAATATATTCAATATCGAGAGCGGCGCGATGTGAGTAGTCGCTGATTTCGCTCCGACCGTGAATTTGCCAGTTGCCGGTCAGTCCGGGTTTGACGCATAGAAACAATTGGGCGTAGTCACCATATTTAGCGATTTCAGGCGGGACGACGGGGCGAGGTCCTACCAGACTCATGTCTCCTTTTAAAACATTGAACAATTGTGGAAGCTCATCGAGACTAGACGTTCGCAGCAGCGCACCGGTGCGAGTGATTCTAGGATCGCCGCCTTTCGGCAGTTTATAATTATTCCTAATGTATTCTGCATATAGTGCTGGGCTCGATCGAAGGATCGCTTCAGCGTCTTGCTTCATAGTTCTAAACTTGTATATCTGAAATCGGTGCCCGCCTTCGCCGACACGCTCTTGCTTGAAAAGCACCGGCCCGCGGGATGACATTTTTATCAATACCCCGATTAATGCTAGCAGCGGTGAAAGGATTATAAGGAGTGCAAGCGAACCTAGTATATCAAAGCTGCGCTTCGCCATAGCCTCAGGACGGCTTAACCCATAACCTCCGAGTGATAACACTGGAATTCCGGCAACTTCACTCAAACTTTGACGAAACTGTCTTGCGTCCAAAATACAGGGGACAAAATGGACCCGTTTTCCTTGCTTGACGAGTCGCAGTGCAAGCTCGGCCGTGCCACTGTTGGCTAGGATGAAGGCTTCATCGAAGGAATGGGTATTCTCATTCGCATCAAGTTCGTCTTGATATATTACTCGATAGCCGTTCTTTGCGTCTTCCTGAATCAGTTCGCCGAGCTGTTCGGATTCGGTTTTGTTGCCAATAATGACTACGTCGCGAAGATTGAAGCCTTTGGTTCGAAAATATCTCAAAGCGGTTCGAGAGCCGGTCTGCCGCAAATTCAGTGTGGCGATTGTAAGCGGGAAATAAACGAAGAAAAAAGTCCGGCTAAGAAGGTCTAGTTTCAAGAAAAAAGCAATGTAGCCGACCAATAGAACCCACCAAGCTTGTGTTATAAGGTCGCTTTTTAAGATTGAACCGGGCCGTTCTGCTCGACTTGACGAGTAAGTCGCTCGCCATTGTGAGACAAGAACCCAGGCCGCGAGACTTGTTAAAACCAGAAGTACGTACTGGTCGGAAGATCGAGGATAGGGCGACAACGTATGGCCGGGAATCCAAGCGACCGACGCTTTGAGATTTTTTAATCGAGCGCACAATGCTCCAGAAGCCAGGAATGATATCGCGATAGCACCGAGGTCGGCAGCGCGTGCGAGTCCCTCGAAAGTTTTAGCCTGTTGCTTCAGCATTGTGGATAAACAGGGGAGCGTTCGCTCTCGTCAAACATTAGTGATTGGCGCCTCAAAATGTGGTGCGCGGATAGCGCAATCGCGCTGGAATACAGCGTGACTACTGCAGTAGAACGATCAATAGAGAGTTATCTTTGGTGGACTCGCAGACAAGTAGCAATCTTACGGAGTTATAGATGGATTTCCTTAGAAGTTCTCGAAAATTCATGCTGCGGTGTCTGCATTCCGAGTAACTCTTGCAAACCTTGAGAGGTACTGATGCGCGGCACCCATCGGAGAAGCTCTCGTGCAGCACGATTATCGGCAAGGGTATGTCGAATGTCTCCACGACGACTAGGTCGAAATACCCTCGGACCACCGATCCGATCAGCGATCCAATTCACGCTTACCGCATTCCCTTGACCAATGTTGATAGTGCGCCCGTCAGCGATCGTTGAACTCATTGCAAGAAGGTTCGCATTTACGACGTCGCGCACGTGGGTAAAATCTCGAGTCTGCTCGCCATCACCATCGACCGGAAGTGGCAAGCCTGCCCGTCGTGCTTGCAGAAACGCACTGATCACTGTGAGATACGCGCCCTCGGTGGCCATCTCTGGACCAAATACATTGAAATATCTTAACGTTAATGTCTGCATGTCGTAGAGCCTGGCGAAAAGTCGCACGTAATACTCACCGGTCAGCTTCTGTAACGCGTACGGGCTCTGAGGATCGGGAGTCATAGTTTCTACCAGCGGCAGGCTGACCTGGTTGCCGTAAACCGATGACGATCCTGAAAATATCACGCGACGAACACCTGCTCGTTTCGCAGCGAGCAGGACATTGATAGTCCCGACTACATTCACCATGTGAGTGTCTAATGGCTTTTCAATTGATAATGGTACGCGCGGCAGCGCCGCCATATGAAAAACACAATCAATCGAGCGAAACGCAGGTTCAATCGAATCAGGTACTCTAATATCAGCTTCGATCAACTCTGCAGAGTGATGCACTCGCTCTCGCTTACCAGTAGTAAAATTGTCGAGCACTCTGACGGTGTGACCGTCTTTTAGCAGTGCGTGTACCATATGGGAGCCGATAAAACCGGCACCGCCAGTCACTAACATAGTTCGCTTGGCGGGGCATTGGACTCTCCCTGACGTCATTAGTTTGACTTCCTCAGCAGCCCTAGCAGGCATAGCTTACACTCCATAACATATAAATACGACGTTAAATGTACCGACTCGCCTCATACGACAGCTAAACAAAGCTCGCTGTCATGGAGTCAAATGACCACTAAGACATGTTGGCGAGAGAGCGAGCCGCGGCCTCTTCCATGTTAAGACTTTCCATCCCGTACGATTCGCGGAGCGAAGCGAAGCAATTCAGAATCCGCCGAAGAAAAGCTAAATTAACGGCGAGATTCGCGCCAAAATCGTGTGGATGCCACCATAAATGAAATCGCTGCGCCGATTTGGCCGCGATTGTCATGTCCCGTTTGATGCGCCAAAAACGTAATGGTTCGAGGATACTGAGAAAAGGCGAATAAGGCCGAAGATATCGGCTTGCCGGAATATTGACTGGCAAGTCTTTCGTCATTAATTGGAACGAAGCGGTACTACAATTATTACCAGTTAGCGGCACATACGCATCCAGCAATCGGGCAAGGCGTCTGACAAGAATCTGCTTGTGGTCAGGGTCTGCCTTATACAGCCATGACAAAGGATTTCCTCGATAAGCAACGATTCCTAGTTCAGCACATGCCTTTAAATAGTCGCTTCTTACTTGATTCTTTGGGAATACAAAACTTCGGATCACTGACCCATGCATCCTCGCGCTGGCGCAAGCGGCGCACAGATCTTGTCGAAAGGTTTCAAAGGTTTGACCCGCTTCCAAGCAATAATGATGAGAGAAAGAGTGAGTGCCTATTTCTTGATGTGGAGTCCGCGCAATTTCTTCAATCAAGCTTGGAGCAAAGAATATAGAATCGGAATGTTCGCACAATTCGATGCTCGGGAGATCCTCGTATGCGGCAAGTACCGGATTCTCATAACGAGGTCGCAATCGAGGAGCATTGTCGAGTAGCGCTTGAGTACAATCGAAAAAAAGAAAACCCACTGTTGCCCAAGTTGCATGAATTTTGAATTCGGTGAAAAGCTCTAAGAGCTCAGGAATCGCGCGACGGGCTCCCACTAGATTTGCATGATAGTTAGCGACATCCCTCCGATGTCTGACGCCCCAATAAAGTTCGAAATCCAGAGAAACAATAAACTGACCTGTATGGCGCGAACTTGAGGGCGGGAAAGTCTTAAGTTCGCCAGGGTTTTTGTGCACTTCAGGAGCGCTATTCGGATTAATGGTCATCTTTTCGAGGAATCTGTGAAAGTGCGCTTGTCCTGAATTGACATCAGATTTGGATTACGTTGTTACAGCCCTGCCGATAGGCAGCGGTCGCGTTCCGTGTATCGATAACCAGCGAAGCATGTTGAACGATCAGTTGATAATCGATCTCACGATGGTTAGTGACAATGACGATCGCATCCGCAGCTTTGATTGACTGCTCGGTGAGCTCTATCGACGTCATTTCTCGTTCAAGATGCCGCGAGCGCAACAATGGAACCAAGGGATCATGGTAGGAAACACGCGCTAGTTTTGAACTCAGGGATCTTATGATCGCGAGTGCCGGTGATTCGCGGACGTCATCCACATCGGCTTTGTACGCAACCCCTATCAGGAGAATCTCGGCTCCTCTTAGAGGCTTCCCGTAGAGATTGAGACCACCTGCAATCCTATCAACCACGTGAGCTGGCATAGAACTATTGATCTCGCCTGCGAGCTCAATGAAACGGGTTGGAAAATCGTACTGCCGTGCTTTCCAGCTCAAGTAAAATGGATCAATCGGAATGCAATGACCACCCAAACCGGGTCCCGGGTAAAAGGGCGTGAATCCGAATGGTTTCGTCGCCGCAGCTTTGATTACTTCCCAGGTGTCGATCTGCATGTGTTCAAATAGCAGGTTAAGTTCATTAATCATTGCTATATTGACGCAGCGATAGATATTTTCGAGCAACTTCGCAGCTTCAGCCACACGCGTCGAGGAAACCGGTACCAATTGTTCAACAACCTCGCCATAAGCAGACACTGCTACTTTCAGACAACCCGAAGTCGTGCCTCCTACAATTTTCGGAATGGTCTTAGTGGAATACGTCTTGTTCGCTGGGTCCTCCCTCTCTGGCGAATATGCCAGAAAATAATCTTCACCAACACGCAAACCTGACTCGCTCAATATTGGGAGCAGAACTTCGTCAGTAGTACCAGGATAGGTAGTGCTTTCAAGGACTACAAGTTGACCTCGATGAAGCTGTCCTCGTACTGCTTGAGCAGTGTTTATCACATATTGGAGGTCCGGCGACCGCCCTTCAGCAAGAGGGGTTGGCACGCAAATTATCGCAGCGTCACAGCTTGAGAGACGCTGGAAATCCGAACAAGGAACGAGACGCCCACTAGATACGAGCGAATGAATACGCGCTTCCTCGATATGCCCTATATAGCTTTCACCCTTATGGAGAGCTTGTATTTTGCGTTCATCGATGTCGAATCCAAGGACGCGAAATCCAGCCTCTGCGAAGCTACAGGCGAGCGGTAAGCCGGCATAGCCCAAGCCAAGGATTCCGATGTCGCAGCTATGATTGCGAAATCGCTCACACACTTGGTCAACTAGACGCATATCTGCACCTTGCTCAACATGTTTTATGTGCAACTAGAGAAACTAATCTAAAAGCGGACCGGTGCAACTATCTACTTGTCGCTATACGGCAGTCCTAAGCTAGTGTTACGTGACGTCGCTGATGAATAGCTGTTGGTCTTAACAATTTTACGCGATCTACTGTTCTGATTCCAAAATGTAGAAACCCCAGTAGCAACTAGATCGCCGGTTTTTAAGAAAGAAAGCCACGTCTTCGTATAACTGCTCGTATTGAGCAACTATACTGGATAGTGAAAAGCACTGTTCAGCCCGCGCTCGAGCAGCAAGACCGAGTGCATGTCGCTCCTCAAACGATAAGTTAAGCAGCTCTTTACATGCGTGAGCAAATGCGTGTGGATCGCGCGGCAGCACTGTTTTGCCGAATTTCCCCAATACTATGGATGAGTCACCGACGTCAGTGGCGACACACGGAATCCCGCACGCCATTGCTTCAGTAATGATGTTTGACGAGCCTTCGCTAATCGATGAGGAGCAAGAGATATCGAGACCTGCAGTGATATGATCGATGTCGGTCCGATGCCCCAGTAGATGAAATCTTTCTGGGAAGCCCGTTGAATTTATCAAGCACATCAGACGATCGTTATCTGTGGTTATCCCGGTTCCGGCCAGAACAAAATGAGCAGTAGGCTCGTCTGCCGCAAGCTCTCCAGCAGCTTCGATGAAGGTAGCGTGGTCTTTGGACGGATGAAACCGCGCGATGAGGCCAACCAGCCTAACCTCTCGATCAAGGCGAAGTTCAGCGCGAAGCCAAATGGCCGCATTTTGATCAGGCCGGAAGGCTAAGGTATCGAGAGAGTTGGGAATGTATAACCAGTTGTGTGGCGAGTAACCCACGGAGCGATGAAACTGAATGCCGGCCTGAGAATTTGCGAGTATTACTCCTGGAAACCAGGACAGCTTCGCGAGAATCTTAACTATAAACTTGGACCTATATCGTTTATCGTTAATACTGAGTGAAGAGCAACGAAGATTCCAGGCTAAAAAAGGAACCCGCGCAAGTTTGCCCACTAGAGTGCCGAGCAGATCTGCATGGTACATCCACGTCTGTAGAATCTGCGGTCGTGTGCGTCTGATGATCTTAAACAGTCGTATGGTTGCGGCCAGGTTTGGTATACCGCGCCGCATCTTGAGTGAGTGAACAGAGATCCCTGACCGCGCCAAATCAGCGAATAAACGTTTATGCTGAACACCTTCAGTCATGGTGACGATCGTATTTCGAAAGCGCGCGCGGTCCATGTTGGATACAAGCCGTAGCAGGTTAGCTTCAGCACCACCGCCGAGCCCGAAACTCGAGGTTAGATGTATGATTTCAATCACAACGTGCCAAGCAGTGCGTCCGAAGTGCTATTGACAAGCTGTGTTAGACTCAAACGTTGTTGGATTCGTTGTCGTACCAGACTGCTCAATTGAGGCTGTTGGCAAATTTGATGTCTCATTGCGATCCAACCTGCAGCCATAGCTTCTGGATCGCGTGGCGGAACAAGAATGCCTGTATTACCGATTATATGTCGAGAATCACCGACGTCAGTGGCCACGCACGGTATTCCGCACGCCATTGCTTCTGCGATCGTGTTCGAGGTGCCTTCGCTGTGTGAAGCTGAGCAGCAGAGGTCAAGCGCATTATATGCTCCGACCATATTCTCGACAAATCCAGGCCAAACGACCTTATTAGTTAAATCGAGCTCTTTTGCCAATATTTGTAACCGCTGCAAATAATCACCATGGCCATCCCCGATGCACACGAACCGTGCCCCGCTATGATGCTGACTGAACAATGCTGCGGCCTTCAGGAAAGTAGGATGATCCTTGATTGGGTCCAAGCGACCCGACAGGCCAATCAAGAAAGCGTCCGATGGAACGTTCCAATCCGAACGGAGCTGCGCGCCAGCGATTGGATCCGGACTAAAGCGAGCCATGTCAATTCCGTTCTGAATAACAATTGCGTGAGATCCCGAGAATCCGGCTAACAAATGGTAGTCTCGGCCGGCGAATGAATTGAAGATGATCAGCCTCGGTACGAACGACAGCAATATCTCCACTCGTGAAGTTACTTGCTCCAACCAGCCATACTGCTTATGGTCAACATAGGCGGCTTCTACACCCCACACGATCTTCGCTTTAGGCAATGCCACTTTGGCCAAGGCTGCTACCAAATTTGAACCAGTCATGTAGGAGTGCAATATATCCGGTTTCAAGTAACGAAGATATTTAATGAGACGTGCACCGAAGCCGGCGAGATCCCAACGGCCTTTCTTATCTAGCGAAAGCACTGGAATGTTTGCCTTAATGAGATCGTTCGCAAACTGGCCACCGCCATAAAAGCATAGGACAGTAATGTCAAAACGGTTCGGATCTAGACTCTTGGCGAGCTCAGTTAACTGACGTTCAGCTCCCCCGATTGCGAGTGATCTTATAAGAAATACAAGTTTGACGCGTTGAGTTTGGTTTATCTGGTTCAATTCGGCACTGCTGGTGCAAAAGTCGAGTCTATACAGGCGAGAAAGCAGGAGGTCTTTACGTGCGCTATGAGCAGAGTGCCTCGCTAAAAACGTTTCGCCATCTGCTAGCAATTGTTTCGATACCGAATCGGTCAGCGATTTCAATTCCGCGCGACGCGAGCCTTCGACGTTCGCTCTCGCTGGTCATTAATCTATCCATTGCTCGTGCAAGCTCAGCTACATTATTGGGGGGCACCAAAATACCATCGACTTCATCACGGATTATTTCGCGAGGACCACTCAAGCAGTCGAAACTTATAACTGGTAAGCCCGACGCCATCGCTTCTAACAATACCATCGGAAATCCTTCGTATCGCGAGGAAAGCACGAATAGATCGGCTTCGCGCATCGCCTTTTCAGGCCGTCGTGTAATTGAGGCAAATTCAACTTGACGGTCAATCGCTAAATCGTGCGCTATCTTGCCGAGTCGTGAGCGCTCCTCACCCTCGCCGATTATCTGAAGAGTCCAATTAGGATGCTGACTAGCGCAGCGTGCGAAAGCCTCCAGCAAAATGTCAAATCCTTTCTGCGGAGCTAAGCGTCCCATTGCGAGAAGAATCCGCCCATGACTGGTTGAACGCGCTTGATGATTTCCCAAAAACTGCTGACTGATAGGATTTGGAATGACGTGTACCGGCCGCCGCTTCGCAATTTGTTTACCCCAGACGTGCATGCCGGCCGTTAAAACAACAATCGCTTCCGCTCTGCGATAAAGAAGTCGTCTCAGGCCATCCGCGATGGTGCCGATCTTGTGTTTTCTTGGATCGTTATGTTCCGCAGCGATAACTTTTAGATCCGAAGATAAGCCTGCGAGCAATACTTGAATGTTTGTCTTGTCTCCGAAGCTTAAAATAAGGTCAAACTGGTTATGATTGAAAAATTTCCGCAACTGCATGACTCGGCGCATACAGTTTCTAATCACCTGCCAGCCATTAAAGGACTTGTACCCTGCGTCGAGACTTACTCGGCTCACGCGAGCGTCGAGTTCGTAAAAATCTTCTGATGCTGAGTCAAGCGTAATAAGGGTGACATGGTCACCGGATGCCGCCCAGTAATTCACGAGCGTAGAGGCTACTCTTTCAGCGCCTCCTGCCCTTAAGGAATGTACTACCAAGGCAAGTCGTATACCGAGCATTCGTGATCCTACCGCTGAAGACGTAGCCGCATCCTGATGAGATAATCTCGACTCTCGAAAAATCACGCCATAGTCAATAAATGTCCGCTTTCAACACGAGTCCATCGATCTCGGAACCTTTCCCGGACGTATATATACTTTGAAAGCGATTGCGCCGCTTTAGATATACTGATCCGTTAACGACAGAACCACTATCGCCATTAGACCCAATTATGAATGCTCCCTCCTCTGAAAGGGATCCCAGCACGTTCGCTACTCCCTTGAAAATGATGGCATCTGAAAAGTAACTGCGGTTGAACAAATTCATAGCTCGCACAATCGAGTATCTTCTCGGGGCACTATCGAATGCATCATATTGTTCCAAGTGAAAATGGCAAGTTCGAGCGGCAAGGCATTGAGCTTCTGGACTTATTAGCGATATGGCACTACGTGACACTGAATGATCGCCGGCTTTATATAAGCGAAGAGTTTGCTTGACGGAGGTATGTGTTAATAGTACCCGGAGAAGCGTATTTATTGGAAAAAGGCAACGATCTCGAACGCCAGATCGTGAGGATAGAACAAATGGTGGAAACATTATCTGCAAAACGCTGTTGCAGTGATCAACTACAACTGTCGTGCGCGTATGCTCGCGCCGGAGTGCGATAACATTGAAGCATAAATCAGTTGCGAAGAATTCCGGTTCTACTCCATTGTACGCGGAAAAAGCCTCAAAGAAATCGCATGAAGTACGCGCGTCTGATACGCCCATGTCATGTACGATATGTTGATCCGGCGAGGCGAGGTTGGAACGTAGAACGCCCAGGACTTCACGGTCGAACTGCGACGTTCTTTTGCAACTAGTTCGCTTGAAGGTTCCGTTCCTAACCGAAAAACTTCGCAACACAGTCTCGCGCATCTGTGATGCTGCCGTCGGTTCGATCGTCGTGAGCTCGTGGTACAAACCGATGAAACAAGCCTTCGATGAAGAGCTGGGACTAAGACTTAAGGTTCGAAGATCCTCAAGCGTGCAGATACCGGATTTAATCATTACAAAAAGAGCATTATGCGCAAAAGTAAACTGAACTAACCTTGCAACTAATCAGTGGGAATTCTATTTGCAACATCTCGCGAGAAGATCTTGCTTATAGCCCGACGTTTGGCCGTTCTGAGCAAATCTTCGATCCGAAGTGAGATTGTCGGCTTCTGAAGCGAGAGGTCAAAAACATCAGGGCCAGCTATGCCAAGATTGGTTTTATATCGACCATAACCTGCAAGGAAATCGTATGTATCAGCGCCATTGCGTAAATGTCGCTCGATGCAAAGCTGATGACTGATGAGGCCCGGCTTTAATTTAGGGTCGTCCTCATAAGCAAACCCGCTTTGATAAGCATATATGGTGCCATTATAGACAAAGTTGTATAGGTAGCCAATCGGATCATTCCCAGCGCTGATTCGGACTAGCTCCACGGTTCCTTTGGATAGACAGTCTTTAATTAAGCGCCTATGAAAGCATTCGAAAAATGGATAGGTAAAGGATCCTATCTTTTGTCTGCTCAACCAGTAAGTGGTGTTCAGCTTTTTCAAGCTTTCAAAGAAGTGCAACGCTTCACTTTCGTCGCGAGCGACTGTCGTGGTCAGTGTGCCCCGCGCCCTGTATAGTCTCGTCGCTCTGCGTATTTGGTAGCGTGTATTTGCGCTCAGATATTCGATGTAAGCTCGACCGGAATGGCGAATTCTCTGCAAATTCACTCGCCATGAGCCATTTTGTGAAATCAATATTCTCCGGAAACCGGATAGCTGTGCGTGATCCCAGTAATTCTGCGAAACACTCTTGAGCTGCAATTCAACAAAACCCACCGCGGTGATCTGCCGTAAAAACGCAATCGCTTCGCCTATGATTTGTTCATTCGCATTCGAATCAACGACAAAGCCGTTATAGCCGATCGAAATAATGTCTTTGTCCTTGTCGCCAAGTTGATGCAGCAGGAGCGCATCCGCACAGATCATACCGTGGCGCCGTTGGCGTGACGATATGAGCAATCCGAGCAGTGCGATGCGGCCGAATTGCCGACCTATTAGGAGCCAGGGTTGTACCTGAGCCTCGGCGATCCAGCAACCAATCCAGTCCCAACTTTGAAAGAAAGATGCGCCAGATGAGCTTTCAAGCTTTCGCCACTGATTAGCCAAACACTCCAGATCATTTACCTGCTCGAAGCTAAATGAAAAGCCCTCGTCGGCTTTGCTCATTGCAACCGCCACTTCACTCATTGTTGCCAACTGCTAGACAGGCTCGGGCTCAATCATTCCCGCCGGGACTTTCGTGACATTTGTTTCTTCTCTGCTCAGAGCTCGATTAAGCGCCAGTCGCAAGTAGATAAAAGAAAGCACGTACACGGCGCTAGTCGAGAGTGCGATGCCGGGGAGTCCCAGTACTTTCATGAACAAGTAATTCAAGGTAACATTTGCGACGACACAAATAATTGTACCATACAGAAGAATATTATTACGCTTGAGTGCGCAGATCGCGCTAGCACACAAGATGCAAAGTGCATAAAACGGGACTTCTAGTGCCAGCAACGACTGAACATGCGCCACGAGATGCGCGACTTGCATGGTAAAAGCACCGCGCTGAAACGAAAGACGGACAATTGAATCTGAAAAGCCGATTAATACAAGTGTGATTGGAACCGTAGTCAAAAGGATGATGTAGCAGTAAGTCGAAATCACTCGCCTGAGGCTCTCCCAATTACCGTTTGCGCAAAGCCGTGAAAGGGATGGAAAGATGGCAATGGAAAGTGATGTAGCTCCCACGCTTAAGACGATTGATACGATTCGGTTAGCATAATTCAATGCTGAGATTTTACCGGGCCCCAGCATTGTAGCCATAGCTTGGTCGACCAGAGCTGTGGATCCCATCAAGAGCGCGGATGCGCCTGCTGGTAAAGACTGGCTTAGCACCTGACGCAAACCCGAGTCATAACCGTGCCATCGAGGCAACAGTCGCAAGCCCAAACGGGACACCCCATAACCATTTACCGACAACTCAAGAATCAAGCCGATAATTGAACCGCTTACTAAAGCGTATATACCCCATATTGGTGCGCCCGTTATTAGTAAGAGCGCGATCGATATAGGAAAGGCAATCGGTGCGATTGCGGTGAGCGTAAAACGCTCGTGAGCATTCAAAACCGCACGCCAAAGCGCACTAACACCGCTCAATGCAAGAGTGCTGATTAGGATGTAAAACAGTAAGCGAGTCCGATGAAGCTTGGCGGGCCCGAAGCCCGAGGCCAAAAGCGGCAGTATCCAGGCTTGGGAGAGCGCAAGTAACAACGAAGCTGTCAAAAGGATCAGAAGGTAAATAGTGCAGACACTGGACAGCAATTTCTGCGCAGATTCATGGCCGTGATGCTCATATATCTGCAAATAAGTAGGTATAAACGCATCGCTGCATGAATTTGCAACTATCCCAATTAGAAACGTAGGCAGCACAAAGGCGGCATAGAAAGAATCAAGTGCGTCATCCGCGCCAAAGTAGCGGGCAACAAGTATTTCTTTACCGAAGCCCATAGCCTTAACTATGGTTGAAAGAACTGCAATGAGCAGAGCGGCACTAAATATGCGCCCGGCGAGGGAAGTGCGAAGCCATAGTCTGCAGCGCGAGAGTAAATTGACGAGCATCATCAGTTTGAAGATAGATAATTTGAAAGGATTAATACGCTGTCGCCGGAACACGGTATCGATCGAGCAACTCAGCGTATATCTCTTCCATGTTTTTAATCAATCGCGGAATTGAGTAGTAGGTTTTAAGCGAGAGGCTTCTCTCGCTTGAAACTCGACTATGTTGAGTAGCGATTCGTTCGAGGGCTGCAGCGAACGCCTCCTCGCTATCGGGTTCTACCAACTCACCGTCGAGCGACGACGTGACGACATCTGCGACTCCGCCAACTTTCGTCGCAACTACCGGAACACCCGCTGCGATACTCTCGATCAGGCATAGCGGGGAACCTTCATTTCGTGAGGTAAGACAAGTCACATCAAGGTCGGCAAAGATTCGTGCACGATCATAGATTATGCCGACAAAGGACACATACCGGGAAATGTTCAATTCAGCCGCTAAGGCTTGAAGACGCTCGCGCAGTTCACCATCGCCGACAATAACCAGACGTGCATCTATTGGATGTTTAGCCAGTAGGCGCGCGAACGCGCGTAGCAAAAAGGCAAGATTTTTTATTTCGGTTAAGCGGCACACGGTTCCAAGCAGAATTGTCGATTCATTTGCCTGAACGAGCGCTCGAAGCCAGCCACGACCTTGCTGAAGTTGATTAGTCCAAGCAAAGTCAAGCCCGAGCGGCACGACTCTAATCTTATCGGCCGACGCTATTCGGTACTCATTAAGAAGCTGGCTGCGAATAGTTGGCGTGACGGTAATGATCATATCGGTGAATCGAGCTAGCCTGCGTTCGACGGCCACGAATACTCTGGATACTGAATTTTTGAAGTATCCTTGAAACTGGTGGCCGTGAAAAGTGTGGATCAACACAGGCTTGGGTCGAAGCGGATGAAAACTGAAACGCGCCATAGTTCGTCCGAGTGCGCCTGCCTTGCTCTGATGAGTCTCAACAATTTGCGGACGTATGCGTGACAGAATCGAGTACAGGGTAACTGAGGCGCTGACATCCCAGAGACCTAGTCTACGTCGCATGCGCTGAATAATTACAGGCTCGATACCGGCCTCGATGGCAAGTTCCATGCATTCTCGTTCGTTTTGTTCTGCCCGGCCAGTAATCAGCCAGCTGCGAAACTTCGTGCGATCCAAATTAGCGGTTAACGTGGACACGTGTCGTTCCACGCCACCCACGCCAAAGCGTGTGATAATTCTCGCTATTCTGATAGGCTGAGGACGGGCAACCATAATGATGCTTTGATCTACGAACTTAAATGCAGCGAAATAGAAGCTGGGAGAAGGCCAGCTAAAGACTAGCGATTTGAGCCGTAAAGATAATACGATTCGTAATGTTGTCGATGGTCCAGCTCAACGTCGTTAAGGACAACACCGAGGATTTTCGACCCGACATAGATTAGTCGTCCGCACGCTTCGCGAACGAGAGTCCTTGGTGTTCGGCCATTTGCAACAATCACAACACCATCCACGATAATAGATAAAAGAATAGAATCGCTTACCGGTAGGATGGGCGGACAATCGATTAATACTTGCTGATACGATGAGGCAGCAGCCGACAAAATTTCCTTCATTTTCTTAGAGCTCAAAAGCTCCGTTGGATTAGGCGCTGCCATTCCCGCGCTGAGTAGAAACAGCCCCTTCATTCTTGTCGTCTGGATAGCTTCGTGAAGACTGCTGAAACCGGTCAATACCTCGGTGAGACCTGGTCCATTATTACAGCCGATAATGTCGTGACAGCGAGGCCGTCGCAGATCGGCGTCTATAAGTAGTACCCGATCAAACATTTGGGCGAAAACTATGGCCGTATTAACCGCGGTTAACGTCTTGCCTTCTCTCGCACCGGCGCTACTGAGCAATATCGTGGTTGGCCGCGTCTCAGAGCGGGAGAGGAGAATACCTGTCCGAATCGATCTATAGGCTTCGCCAGCGAGAGCCAATGCATCGGGCACCGGAAGCGCCCGATCATCTATCGCTGGAGCATTTAACTGCCCACGCTTTCGTTGTGTGAGTCTCTCAAGCATACTTCGCCGCTTCAATGGATCATTGAAGTGAGGAATTCGTGCGAGATTTGGCATCCGCAGAAAAGCTTCAACCTCGTCAGCACTCTTCAGCCCGCTGTCGCCAGCCTCTCGAATCAACGCGATTCCGATACCTACCAAAAGAGCGAGGAACCCGCTTACGACGAGACTCAGCTTCTTTTTTGGACTAGAAGCTGTTGTCGGAACCTCCGCCGGATCGATCGTCATCACATTGGTAACCTGAGAATCTCGATCCACACCAAGAACTTTTATCCTCTCAAGCACGCTCTGATAGAGTGCTCGATTGGTTTCCACTTCCCGACTAAGAACTACATCATGCAAAGATGCATCCTTAAGTGACATTGCCTGTGCTTTTTCGTGTTCAAAATCGTCCTTCAGTTCTTGTTCCTGGGCCACTGCCACCTGGTACTTAGTGGTTAAGCTATCGACGATCTTTTTGATTTCGTGCTGCTCTTGCTGACGAATCTCTGCTAATTGAGCATGTAACTGTGCAACGGGCGGATAGTCCGGAGTAAATTGATTCGACAGACTAGCGTATTGGCCTTCTAACGTGGCGGCTTGCTCGCGCAATCTTTGGATAAGCGCACTCTCAGTAACTGCTGGCAGGGACTGAACGTCGCTATTCTTTATGGTAGCGACGTCTGCTTCTAGGGCGATACGTTGCGCCTCGGCCTGCACCAGATCACGGTTTAAAGTGGCCATCCGGTCACTGACCATCTGATCTTTATCGTCAAGCGAGAATGCAAGAACTCCCCGCTGGCGCCGATAGTCGTTCAGCGCCCCTTCGGATTTTTCGATTCGCCCCTCTAGTTCGTCGAGTTTGCCGAGTAAGTATTTTTCGGCTTCGGCTCCGCTGCGAGAATTTTCTGTATAGTTTTGACGGATAAAAGCGTGAATGTGAGCATTTGCTATTTCCGCCGACAGAGCTGGATTGCCGGTGGTAATCGCGATCGAAGCTACGCTGGTATTAGGATGCGGTCGTATTGACAAATCCTGCAGATAAAGATCAATGCTACGCGATTTGACTCCAAACAGTTCCGGCTGCTGACGAGTGACTGGCTGGTCCTTGCTTTTCTCGAAGAGGGTCGAAGAAATCAGCGAAGTTAGCCAGCTACGAAGAATGCTCAACTCACTCGGGGGCGCGGTGATTCCGACAAAACTTGGATTAGTCTCCAGCCCGAGATCATGTATTACTGTAGCCGCCAGGCGTCGACTGCTAAGAATTTCATATTGCGTATTGTAAAAGGTTTCTCCGGAGTCTGGGTTGGGCTGTTGATTTTGCGACTTCGAGGCAAGGACTTCGGGGGTTTGTCGATCAATAAGAATGGTTCCGACGGCTGTGTAAAGTCGAGGTTTTGTGAGAAGAACTAAGAAAGTCGAAATCTCCACAACTAGAAAGAGCAATAAAATGGGAATCAAGTGGCGTCGTACAACCGGCCAATAACTCCATGGATTGAACGGCTCCGCTGCCGGCTCAAAAGGTATTGGCGCGGCTCGATTTGGGTCGGCTGGCGTCGCGGAGGGTACAGCCTGTAACCAGTAATGCGATTGTTCTTGCACTAGCAACTCTACCGATTGTGTTCTACGTGCCAGAGAACGTGAAAGTGTTTAGACATGCCCGCTCTCCAACGGTGGATGGAAGAGAAAATCAAAATAGCGGAAGACCGAATCCAACCTTACTGGCGAAAAAGAAGACGGTATAAGGTAATGCGCCGATGATTGATTTATTCACGATTACCACATCGCCACTTTGAACGGCCAGATCAGTCTGTTCGCCTCGCTTAAGCTTTGACAAATCGAATGGCATTGAAAGCTTTCCGCCAGTCTCTTGCGTGCGCAGAAGGGTGGCGGAAGTGGTAAAGTTGGCTCCGCCGGCGGCGGCAATGCTGCCTAGCACTGTCATACCAGGTGTTATTTTAAAGGCGCCCGGCTTGTCCACCCAACCTTGAACTGTAACTTGGCCTGCGGCCGGAACAATAATGACATCTCCTTGCTCTGCGGTCATTTCTAAATAGCGTTGATTAGATGGATGAGAAAGGTCGATGAGATACTGCTCGTCGTTATAGGCCGGCAACGCTGTCCCACTCTGGTCTTTTTCGTTACGTAATGGATCGGGCGCGTCTGAAGTGGTTTTTTCGGCAGAATCGACTTCAGCAAGGACCGGCAGAGAAATTGGAGTGCCGGTTATAGGACTGTTGATTCGGGACAACCTGCCCTGATTATTCGAGACAGGGGCAGGTACGAGTATAATGCGTGAGGCAGCGTCGTCGGCGAACCCACCGGAACGGCTTATTACAGTCATTAGCGTGTCCTTGCGACTGGCGAGCATATAGCGGCCAGGTCTTTTCACCGAACCCATAATTGCCACTTGCCGATTTTCAGTATGTTGTAAAAACACCTCGACCTGCGGATGATACATGTATTTGGCGACGCGGTGAGTCAGCTGCTGGCGAAGCTCATCTTCTGTCATGCCAGCTACACTGAACGTCCCCACAAGCGGCAATGCTATCGTATTATCTTCAGAGACCCTGACTGTACGATCACGTAATTGATCGATCTGGGGAACGGAAATACGCAGCAGGTCACCCGCACCAAGGGTGAAATTTCGAGCGCGGGTTATCACTGGATTCTTTGTCCATGCGATGCTTCCAGAGTGCATCAAGTGAAGCTCCATCAATATCATCGTTAGCTGGCGTCATGTTGCTTGATTGATCTTTGAGCACCTGTCCGTGTGTAGAGACAATCGGAGTCTCGATTTGCGCCTGAGGTGGCGAGACGGAGCTTCCGCACCCGAGCAAAATTCCCAGTCCCAGGAGTAGATGACAGGGGCTAATAAGTCGCTTTGATCGTGTAACCACTATGAGTTGCTTTGATGATGGATGTCTTTAAGCGATCGTGGATTGCGGCTGTCTCGCTTCAAGCATGCGTCCGCCCTCCCTTGTGGCCAGGGCGCGCTCAACCTTGCAAGCTAGAAGAATTTATGTCCGCCACCCCCAACCGCGAGCAAATGCTACTATTTGAGGGAGCGTTGTGCGTCCCACTTTTATCCAGCTTGTGGGATAAAGACGTTAATATCATCCCTTGTTGAGCAGAGATGTTGATAAATCATGACAATTGTATAAAGGGACAAACGTTTAGACGGGATTGAAGCAGCCTTGCGATCAAGCTGATGGGCGACAAGGCCTCCACCAACCAATCGAAGCCTTCTAGGCATGCGTGCGCGGGACGAAAAGATTTGAGGAATTTATTTCATTATTTCTGCGAGGCCCGACAAAGTCGAATATGCACGCGAATCGCGGTACTCGGCGGGAACGTCGGCACCGGCGAGCATATCTCGACCGCCAGAACTTCGCGTGGTGGTATTAGTGATATGATCCTGCTTCACGTCCCATGCAGTTGAGGTGAACGCACCGGGAACAGCTCCCAAGTCACTCGATTGGATGGTGTGCTGCGCGATAAATCCAGTCTTCCAAAATCGCATCTTGTTGTCGTAAACATCTTCCCACAATGCATAGTGCGATTCAGAATCTTCGTAGATTATCCGTTTGCCGTAACAGTAGCCTGCCTGTTCAGCAGAAATTCGTCTCACGTCAACCACATCGACGTCGCGCAGCTGCCACTTGGCCCATGTCGGCCTTGGCCACCCTATTGTCGCATAATAACCAGAAGGAAAATCACCCAATATCGGGACATCGTTACTATCTAATGCGAGCAGTTTCTGACGACCAAGAAATTCGGCATTAAACGATCCGATCCCGCCGTTAAAACCTTCTCGCTTGAAATCATCCTGCGTATAATCGGTGCCTGCTACTGGACTGCAGCGCGCAGCTAATGAAACTCTCGTCCAGCGTCGCAGCGATGGAACGAAAGTAAACTGTTCAATTGGGGACTGGCTGCTTTTGGGATAGAGCGTTAGTTGAGTGGTGTACCTTAACTGCTCTGGCTGCTCGATAGACATCCATTCGGAGTACCAGTATTTGTTGGAATCATCGTCTGTGGACGTAGCTCTCGGATCGGTATTGTAAGCTATCTGGCGAAATACATAGGACAATTTCACGCAGCTAGCATAAGATTGACGCGTCATTGAGCAGATCGTCAGGGGATTATCAGGTGTGCCGGCAATCAGATGTGGAACGTAGGCGTACCACAAATCCGCAAGCAGCTTGTAACCTTTGTCCGGTGATTGAGGATTCGGGAAAGGCTCCCCGCCACGATAATTCTTAAGATCGCGTCGTCCGTCGGGAAGCTGCACGATACGTACGTCGCCGCTGTATTTTGCGGTCGCTTCCTCATAGCTGCGTGAGGGCCGATGATTGGTCGTTGGGCTGATCTCCATCTCGAAATCGGCAGGCATTTGCCAGAAGTAGCCGCCACGTAACAAGTTGATCATTCCCGTCGGCATATATCGCTGATACTGTCGCCAGTTTTGTGCGTCAATTCGAGTACCGATCGCAATCGAGTTCCGGACCACCTCCTGCGGCACAGGCGGATTGTTGACAGGTTTCATCACAGCCGCTTTCACTGGCGCGGGCTGTGATGGTGAAACCTGATGAACGACCAAGGCTGGCGACGAGGGCAGTGGTATCTGATTTTGGAAATTATGAGAACGAGACGATACCTGTCGTCGCGGCTTGGGCAATTTCAATTCCTGCTGAGTGGTAAAGTGTCCAGCGATGACTACTGCTCTCTCTACCACATCGCCTCCACCCGCATCGCGCAGCGAGGAGAGATCGCGCTGTGTCGGAGTGAACGTTATACCTCGCGCTTCAACGAGGTCGGCGACTCGGGAAGGATAAACTCCGCCCGCCAGCAATTTAAGAAGATCGTTTTGGCTGAGGGATCGGTTCTGCCCGGCATTCGCTCCTGCGGCGAAAATCGTCGAGCCAATCAGAAGGATCAGAACGGTCACCACTGGCTTCATAGGATCTCCATTGCCCAATACACACGATCAATGACGTAGCTCCGCGTGACGAACACGGATTTGTGTCCAAAAGCCGGACGATTTCTGATCGATCAGGCGTTAGGGGGAGCCTAAGACCTGCTCCTCAGCAGTTTGAGCGGAGCGCGCACGCGCCATCTCCGTACGCAGTGGCTCATTTTGCGGGTCAATAGTTAAACCAGCGCGAAATGCCTTGATTGCCTCATCATAATTGCCCAGCGCAAGCAGTTTCCGGCCAACCTGAAGCGCGTCCTGCGCCTGTACGGCGCTTTCAGGCCTTTGCTCATGATGCTGGATAACTGCTCGCGTCGAAATCCTATAAGAACCTACCGACCCGTTCATATCCTCGATTGATTTGTTAGTCTGATTACCAGCCGTAGCTTGTTCAGCAGCTTTGGCCTTATTTGCTCGTTCAATTGCTCCAAGTATATCGGGATTTCCTGGATCTGCGACCAACGCAGTTTGAAATGTCTTGATAGCATCGTCGTAGTTACCGGTACTAAGTAATCGTGCACCATCTTGCGATAATCGTAGATTCAAAATTGACCGTTTCTGCGGCTTTTGCGGCTTACCATCACCGAGTTGCGTGATCTGCGGAGGCGGCAAGGGGTTCTCATACGTCAATGGGTGATTCGGACCGGCCATAGGCGCTGGCAAGTTCTTTGATGCGCTGGCATTCAAGTTCGCACGACTTCCCTCCGCATAGAATGATCCTGCGCGCTCGCCGGCGCCAACCTTCAAGTCTCTCGCAAGATGATGGTGCGATAGCAGCAGCCTGTTTTGCGCAGTGAAATTACCTGGAGATGTATCGTTGTGCAGAATCGCCGCGATAGTCAGAAGGAGCGCTACAATACCCGCTCCCGTGAATATCAATCGATGCCGACCAACAAATGCGCTGAACGGTTTTAAATCCGGCTCTCCGGGAATAATAGAATTGAGCGGATAATCTGCTGCCGGCGGACTGTCACCGGCGACTCGAATTCTTGTATCATACAAATCGGCTTGATTCTGAATCGCAGCTTGCGCGACAAGACTGGAATCGACGGTTCTTTTTGACTCGCGCCAGGCAGCGTCGAGAGTTTTTTCGCATAAACTGTTAATTGTGGCCGGAACACCGCCACTGATCTCGGCTATTTTCGCGCAGGCCGCCGCAGCGAAAACCTCCGGTCTAATTTCTCCGGCTGTTCGCAGCCGATACTCAATGTATTCACCAACTTCGCTCGCGGAAAATGCTGGAATCTTGAAGGTCCAGATCGCGGCGGGTCCAAAGGTAGATCCTGCGAGAGAAGAAACCCTGTCGCAAAAGGCAGGTTCGCCGGACAGCACTACTTGAATTAGCCGGCAGTTCCCATTCCCCACCTTTCCTATCTCGAGAACTGCCTCAATCGACTCATTGGTAAGCTGGCTCGCATCATCCAGGACCAACAACAGTCGCTTGCCCGCGTTCCGCTGTTGAAGCGCAGCTTCCGTCAGAGTGTCGAGCATCTCCGTACGAGTAGGCTGACTTGACAGAATCCCGAGCGCGCCCAGGATCGATGCGGGCAGCTTGGCCGACCCACCTACATCCCGGCACCGCAGGAAAATCGATCGTGCGGAATCATAGAGGTCATTCACGACACGATCGAGCAGTTCACTCTTGCCGTATCCACGATCTCCAACCAGAACCAGCAGGGCTTGCCCTGCGTTGATCGCGGATATCATCGAGCTTATCAGGTGGCGGCGATTAGGCGGCAAATATTGGCAAGACCCGCCAATGATTATGTTGGAATACGCCTTTTGCGATCTAAAAGGATTGCCCCGAGCTCTCTCTCCGTTCGTTAGTCCGGTCGTCGCTCTGGATGCCATAAGGGAAGCACCTTGACGCTCAGAAAGTGTAAAGACGCGTGATCCGGCTTAGCCAAAGCACGACGCTCGCCAGCACGAGCTTATTTTGGTTTTGGGTAGTGCACTGTACGTTTTAAGATTTAATGCTCATTTCTTCAGATCGGGACCTTTGTCACGTATATTATGTTCATCTTTCGTTGAATCAAGAGATTCCTCCTCCATCACCTGCCACCGTATCTCCCGAAATATGGTTGTACACCGAAAAACAAAGACACGTGAGTCGCTGCGCCAGCTCATTCAACCGAACTTATTGAAAATAGGAGTGCCTAACGAACGCGGACCACGGACGGTCTCCGTTGCCTGATCAGGCTACGTGCGATGCGGCGGGTTTCATTAAACCCTTCGCTGATTCGTGCGCAACCGGCTTTCAGTAATTCGATCGAAGCGCTCTGAACCGCCGTCCCCGTTGCGACGATAACTGTCGCAGGGAAATCTGCGTGGAGATCCTGTGTTAGTTCGAGTGCGGCAGGTAAGCAATCTGGCGTTGCGCAGAATAAATAAATTTGGTCAGGGCGAAATTGGCGGGCAAATTCTCGAATCTGCGGGATAGTGGAGTTCTCGCCGGCAAACCCGGCCGCAACTCCTTCCTGACGCAGCAATTCGAGCAGCAGTAGCAGCTCGACAAAACGCTTCTCCCCTGGCGGGCAAACGCCGAGCAATCGCGCCCGCATGCCGGCAATCGTCCTTGATTCAGGCGGTCCCCCAAATCTTTCGCGATGTCGCGCGTGCTAGTGACAACATAGGTCGCGACCTCCTGACTGATGTGATCTTGCTCTCGCTCCGTATGGGCAAGTTCGAGCGTCGGCAATAATAGATCTCTGATCGTGCGCTCTAATCCGTGCTGATCGGAGATATTTGGTCGCAAACGAACGTGCCCCCTCATAGTCGAGCTCAAGCAGTTTTCCATAATAGACTTGATGATCTTCGCCTTTAGTGTGCGCACCGAGCAGCAGAGCAAGGAAATTCAGTGGTTCAATGTAATCACCGGCGATTTTCAAACAAGCGGCTAAAGGAGTGCTGATCAACAGGCCGATCGGACCCCATAGCCACGCCCAATAGATCGCCGAAATCAGCAGTGCGACCGGTGCAACGCCGACGCCGGAGCCTATCAGGAAAGGCTCGAATAGCTGCGCTGAGACTTGATCGAGTACGATGTATGCCCCAAGAATCTCGATTGTATGCGCCCATCCGGGAAAAATTGCGAATGCAACTAATGCGGGCAGGACGCTGAGAAAATCGCGCCGATATATGGGATGAATCGCGCCATGAAGGCAAAACCACCCCAGAACGCCGGATGGGAAAGGCCGATTAACCACAGCACCAAGCCCACCAAGGTCCCAAACGTAAGATTGATTAACGCGTAGTACAGAAGATAACGACTGACCGTAGCTACCGCAGTTTGAATCGCCTCAGCGGCAATCGTTATTTTGGCGCGCGCGGCGAGGCGTACGAATCGCTCGCGAAATCGCTGCTGCCGACCAGCAAGAAGAAAAGTAGAATAATTATCAAAAAGATATCAATAACGGCTGTTATCACCGGAATCGCCGGTTGCAACATGTCAGTGACTGACGACTTCGAGGTTTCTACGACTGTCTTCGTCGGGCTACTTGTTTTGCTGGAACTCGTTTGCAGTTGATGCTCGAACGTCGGCAATGCCGGACTCGACACGTTGCAGCCATTCGGGAGTGTGCTGCCCGAGGGCGGTGAGTTTGGTCTGCGATATTATTGGAATAGCCTGCGACTTCGGCTGCTACGACCGTAAGCTCGACGGTTACGAAATAGATAGCGACGCCAAGAATTGCGATCTGCCATCAGCACCACCAGGGCGGACGCTGGCCATGCGACCGACAAACCGCTCCAGACGACTCACTATCGGGCTGAAGATTACCGCCAGAATGACTGCGGCGGTAATCGGCGCCAGGATATCTCTTGCGAGATAAAGCACCGCAGTTGCAACGATGATTGCGATGAGTGGACGGGTGGCCCGCGAAGCTTCGAATTCTTCTTCGAGCGGGGTCTCGGTGCTGTCAATTGCCGGTAAATTGACCGGCGCAGTCCTGTCAGGCGGCGTACTTTGCGCTATTCGGTCAGAGTCGGAACTGGACTTGGCCACTCATTGATTATAGAGAAAATCGGTAGCGTCGCTATTGAAAATTCTTACGCTCGCTCCCGCACGATTTGGCGCTCATTCAAGCCGCCTTTGCTGCTGCAAGAGATTAGAGGTCAGATCATCGCGATGAATGAGTATAGCGATTGTGGGCACTCGTGCTACATATCTGGCGAAGAGAGGCCGTCAACAATGAAAGCCGCGATTTTCCGTGCTCTGCATCAACCGCTCACTATAGAAGAGGCCGAAATTGACCGGCCCGCTGCCGATGAGGTCCTGGTTCGCACAGTTGCGACCGGCGTCTGCCATAGTGATCTGCATTGCATCCACGGCTCGCTACCAGCGAAAGCGCCGGCCATCCTCGGTCATGAACCGGCCGGTATAGTCGAAGCTGTCGGCGAGCGCGTCACTTCGGTTAAGCCCGGCGACCATGTTATAGCCTGCACCTCGATTTATTGCGGAAATTGCCCGCAATGTCTGATGGGCCGACCGCATCTATGCACCAATCGCGCAAATTGCCAGCGCAGGCGCGACGAGCCTCCGCGGCTTTCGCAGAATGGCTCACGCCTGAACCAGTTCGCCGATTTAGGCGCATTCGCCGAGCAGATGCTCTTGCATGAACGCGCCGTTCTGAAAATCGCTGATGATATCCCGCTCGATCGAGCCGCGTTGCTTGGATGTGCCGTGACGACCGGCGTTGGCGCTGCGCTCAATACCGCGCAGGTCACGCCCGGGTCTTCGGTTGCTGTATTCGGCGCAGGCGGTGTCGGAATCTCAGTGATCCAAGGCGCGAGAATCGCGGGCGCACGACAAATCATCGCGATTGATATTCGCGACAATAAGCTCGAGACCGCGAAACATTTCGGTGCGACCGCTGTAATCAACGGCTCGACTGCCGATACGGTTCGCGAAATCAAACGGCTAAGCAATGGCGGCGTCGATTATTCCTTTGACGCGATCGGCAATCCACGCGTTCTCGAACAATGCGTCTATTGTCTCGCCCCTCGCGGTTTGGCGACGCTGGTCGGAGCGATTCCGCCCGGCCAGAAAGTCGAATTTGACGCTGGCCATCTATTCGTCGAAAAACGCGTGCAGGGCTGCTACATGGGCTCGAATCGTTTCCATCTCGATATGCCGAAGTATCTCGATCTTTATCGGCAGGGTCGCTTGAATCTCGACGACATGATCAGTCGTCGCTTGCCGCTCGATCAGATCAATGAGGCGTTTCGCGCGATGGAAGCCGGCGAAGTCACCCGCACCGTTCTGACCTTCAACTAGTAGTCGGACAAATCGCTTCGCTGAGGTCTTTCGACATGGCTCACGCCGCTCGCCGGCTCAGGATGGCCAGTGGAAGCGATCAGCAAAACGTTAGCCTGCATGTCATTCCGACCGGAGCGGCTGCTTTGCGCCGCGCAGTGGAGAGACCAGCACGAAGCGATTCGCCACGAGACCCTTGCGAGGACATTCATGCACATTACTGGCTTAAAACGTCGGCAGATGCTGGATGTCCTGATATTTGTAGTAGCCCGGCCCGACGCCATACTCCATGATGCCGAAGCCGATATCGTCGCCGCAGCGCCATTCAATTAGATGATCACTGAGCGTGCTCGCTTCGACGAGCACGGTGGGATCACTCAAGTCCCATACGTCGTGCTCGACGTGATACTCGCCTTTGTTATCGCCATGATACCAGCCGCGATATCCGCCATAGCCGCCCCCTTTGAGATGCCATCGTGGCCGATGCGTGACAAATGAGACGTGCCGCTTCTCACCATTTTTGAAGCTCAGATCAAGGTCGCCGCCTTTGAGCGTCTGAATCGGTCCCGATGCGTCCCAGCGAAATTCCTGCTCAATTTTGTCAATATGCCATCCGGGATCGGCGGCCTGCCCGAACGGCAAAACCCGCTCGCCGCTGAAATAGCTGTACTTGCCCGGGCCGCGCTCGACGAAACGCCAATGCAAAGCGTAGTCGCGGAACTGCGCCACCGACCAACTGAACAGAAATGGCGCGAATGTCGTGCGCTTCGCGTCCGACGTATCGGTGCGCAATGGGCGTCGCGTGCCCCAAGAGCGATCGCGATGGGCGTACCAATCCTGCTCGTTCAGCTCGATGGCTTTGCCGCCAAACTCAAGTCTGCCGCGCACCCGTCCCATCTGATCGAAGCGCGAAATATCCTGCACGACTTTGCCGCCGCTTTGTCGGAAATCGTGCTCTTCCTCATGCGGATTCATTGACGCGATGAATTCAAGGTTTAAGCGCAAACTTGACGGATTGTCACCGAGCCGCATCCGAAACCGGCGCAGACCTTCGAGTGTTTCTACCGAAAGCGGCCCAATTTTCACCTCGTCGATCCGAGGCCGCAACGTCCGCGATGCACGAAAATTGTACTGCTTCCCCTCGTGCCATACTGTGGCGAAGCCGTCCTGTACATTTTTGTTCGGATACTGGCCGACGCCGAAACCTATAATCGTGTCCTTGTCGCGAACATTATAGATGCTGACGTAGATGCGCTCGGTCCACTCGGGATTATCAGTATGCACATGGTCCATCGTGGCCGGCAGCTGATGACACATCATCTCGTCGAACGCACTCAGCATCGCATTTCTCCCTGATTCTTTTCGCCAAGCGCAGCAGCGCTCAGAAACCAAGCGCCTTCGCCGCCATATCGAGCACGACCGGTACCGAGTAGGTCGTGCGAGCGAGTCGCAAATCCTTGCTGCGGCCTTCCGCAAACAATCCAGAAGCGCTCAACCAGAACGCCGCCGTGCGCATCATATACAGGATTTGATAGTAGCGGCATGCTTCAAAATCGACCTTCAGACCGGTCAGCTCCTCGTAATACTTGATGAAGAAATCGCGTTCGACGACGCACGATAGCAAAGGCGAACCTTCGCGATTCAGGTCCGATAATACGTACGCGACGTCGTACATCGGGTCGCCGATCACCTGTAGTTCCCAGTCAATTACTGCCGAGATCTCGTCGTCCTTGATCATCAGATTGCCGGTGCGATAAGCGCCATGCACAAACGCGAGCCGCTGGACCGACGGTGCATTCGCCTTTAGCCATGCGAGAACTTCCGTCAGCGCCGGCTCGGGCTTTTGAATCGATTGACGAATCAGCCCTTCCCACTTGTCGATCTCGCGTCGGGCGAAATCCTTGCCCTCCGCCGGCACGCCAAGGAAATCGAGTCCAGCCGCGCGCCAGTCGAGATTGTGCAGCGCAGCTAACGCTTCGACGAAGCTGCGCGGCAATTTCCCGCGTTTCGCTGCCTCAGCATAGAACTGCTTTCCAACCTTCGACCATGGATTCGACTGCCTCGCCCTCAACCTTCTCCATCACGATGAAAGGAGCATCCAAAATGGACGTATCGGCCTCATACCAGTACGCCCTCGGAGTCGGTGCGGAGGTTTCCTCCAGTGCCTTGATTACGCGGAATTGTTCCTCGAGGCTTGAGAGTTCGCGCAGGAGGCCAACGCCGGGATCGCGACGGAGACAGAAGCCGCGACGCATCGAGCGCCCATTTTCAGTCCAGTTAGCGTAAAACACGAAAATTTCGTGCGACCAGCCGACCGCCGTCTGCACCCAGTCCGAAAGCGTCAGGTCACGCGCTTGCGGCAGTTTGCGTTTGAGATAATCGACGACCTTCTCTTGAATCGTTCGTTCGCCCGCCATTGCTCAACCCTCGGCTTTTCCGCCCGCAACTTTGAGATCCTGATCAAGCAGCGCTCGTAATGTCTCGTGCACTCTGTTGTTCGCGTTCGTGAACAGCTCTTCGCCTAAATGTTGACGCTCAGCATAGAGCCGCTCGATCAGTTGGCACAGACCACCCTCGTCGCGCGGCAGATCCGCGATAAGACGACCAACTTCCTCACTGCGCCCGAGCGTTTCAAATGACGAAGCGATCGCCGCCTGTTTCACCGTGGCCAAATCGGTGCGCTCCTCTACCTGTCGCGCGACCATCTCCAAGATCACTGCCGCCATATAGGCTTGTGTCTTCGGATAAGGATCGGCAATTGCTGGCGCGATCACATTGCGCAACGACGCGATAACTTCATTCAACATCCGGCGAGACTCAATCATCTATGGTCCTGCTTGTGGTTTCGGTGTTTACCGACTCCGGAGCGATCTTTCAATCTAGTCGATATTCAGATTGAATACTCCATATATGGAGATTTTTCGATGAAGTTCCTGTATTTTTTCCTGCCGACCCTGCCCGCGACGCTTGAGGAGCGCCGCACGCTACGACCAATTGCGATGCATCCTGATCGATGGCAGCGGATGATCGAAGAAGTCGTCGAGATTTCCCAATTGGCGGAAGAAGTGGGCTTCGAGGCGGTCGGCTTCCCCGAACATCACCTTCATAGCGAAGGCATCGAGATGGGCAGCCTGCCCGTGCTCACCCAGCATGTCCTTCAGCACACAAAACGAATTAAAGCGGGACCGATCGGCTATGTGCTCCCTGGATGGAATCCATTGCGGCTCGCGCTCGAAATCGCCTGGCTCGACCAATTGACTAAAGGCCGTACGATTGTCGGCTTCGCGCGTGGTTATCAGGCGCGATGGCTCAATCAGATGGCGCAGAAGGTTCATGCGCAGGCTACCACCAGTGACAAGAGTGAGACCGATCGCATCAATCGCGAGGTGTTTGAGGAAGTCTATCAATTTCTGAAGCTCGCCTGGGGTGATGAACCATTCACCTTCAAAGGCAAGCATTGGGAGTATCCCTACCCGCAAGAAGGCACACCTTGGCCTGCCCACGAATGGACCCGTCAATACGGTTTTCCGGGTGAAGTTGACGAGCTTGGACGCATTCAGAAAATCAATGTAGTGCCGAAGCCGTATCAGCGGCCCCATCCACCATTGTTTCAAGCCTTTTCCATGAGCGAAGAGACCGTGCGATGGTGCGGGCGGGAGGGTCTTCAACCGACGATTATACTTCCGCAGCCGGAAGTCGTGCGGAAGCTCGCGCTGGTTTATCAGGAGGAGTCGCGCAAAGCAGGCCGCGATCTGAAACTAGGAGAGGGCGTCGGCGTCGTTCGCGGCATCAACGTTGCCGAAACCCGCGAGCAGGCGCGCCAATATGCAGACAAGAGCACTTGCGTACTCGGTTTCCGCGAATTCTTTCATCACTTTGGCTTTTCTGAGGCGTGGCGTGAGCCGGCCGATGAAGCGAAGTACCCGACCGGCAAGGTGAACCTCCCAGCTTCCGAAGTCACCACGGATCGTCTTTCACGAGTGAAATTCATCTACATGGGAACGCCTGATGATGTTCGTCGCGGCCTCGACGAGTTGGTCGAGATGGCTAATCCGGAATGGTTTGCGTGGCAAGGCGATCAGGGTTTCCTGCCCAAGGATGATGTCAAGCGGCAACTAGAACTGTTCGGCAATAAAGTCCTGCCGCACTATGCCGGAAAGTGACGCTCTGAAGACGGTGGCGGCTAATGCCGCCATCCGTTCACTCGTTCTCAGTTCGAAATCTGCAGTTCCAACTTGACGCCGAACTGCGCAGCGGCATTTCCGCCGAACATCCGCGCTAAGATAGGCTCGTCAACTCGCGCTCGCACCAGCGTCTCGATCGCCTCGAATGCGCTGGTCGTGTCCTGATTCGGATAATGCGAACCCCAGACGATTTTCTCGGCGAAATCGTCCGGTAGCTTCTGAATCAGCCGCTCCTCGGCGTCAAAGCCAAGCATTACTTTTCCTTCTTCCCACAGCTCTTCCACGTCAGTCCGCACTGGATAGAAATGGAGTAGCGGAAACGTGCGCGTGGAGGCCTCCATCTTTTCGAGCACCTCTTCCATCCACGACGCCTTGCCATGCGCGACTACCACTTTCATCCCCGGATAGCGTTGCATCACGGTAAAGCCGATCAGGGTTGCCGCCACGAACATATGGTTATCGAGCCACGGCGAAAGGATTGGCGCAATCGGATGCCCCAGCGGAGGAGTCGCCACGAAGGTGAAACCCTGGCTGCCTCCACCGCCCGCGAACGGTCCACCGCCGGCATCGGCTATCACCGATCGCTGATTGAAGCGGCGATTGACCTTCTCAAAGAACGGCGCGTGCGAGGTCCATTCGGGATTCCATAAGCCGGCAGCCGGATGAACCGCCGCGACTAATCCGAGCTTTTCCAGCTCTCCCCAGAGCGGATCGTAAAATGGATGGGTGAAGTAATGTCCTTCGACGAACATCGGACGGATGAAGGCGCCGCGAAAACAAGGAATCTTTGCGACTCGGCGCAGCTCATCGACCGTGTAATCCATGCTCTGCAGCGGGACCATCGCGGCGGCGAACAGACGGTGTGGCGCCGCCTGACAGAAATCTGCAATCCAGTCGTTATAGGCGCGCGCCAAAGCGTAGGCAACATCGGGGTCCTCGATCAGATGAAAACCCTCCGCAAACCAGGTCGGGTAGAGAAACGCCTGATCGACACCCATCGCATCCATATCCCGCAGCCGGGCTTTAGGATCAAACGCTCCCTCGTTCATCGGATGGCGCTGATGCGGATCGAGCTCGCCGACCTGGTCCCAAGTCATTCCGGGACGCCAAATCGCGTGTCGCGGGATATTCGAGTTCATCGTATCCCGGAACATCTTGCCGTTGATCTTTAGATACGAGCCGAACTTGCCCTCTTCGCGCCAGAGCGCGTGCTTACCCAAAGCTCGATACTCGGGTTCGAGGTATTTGGTCCAGATTTCGGCCGGTTCGACGACGTGAGAATCGGCATCAAAGACGATGAAGCGCTTGTTTGCCATTGGTCAAATTCCCGCGTGCTACCGTCCGTGCCCGATACCTAAAGAGAAGTTGGCGCGATGAGGTAAAACAGCGGCTTCCGGCTTGAGCGACTCTTTGATCTCCTCGGCGGTTGGCCACCAGTCGGGGCGCTCGATCTCAGTGACGCGGTCCCTGATGAAGGTTTTCGGCGTGTCTATCTTGTAGAGCTTGCGCGCGTTCTCGCCGAGAAACTTGGCCTGATACCTCTCCGGCAGCTCGCATTTGCGCATCGTCTCGATTGCGCGCCACGTATCGTCGCCATCGTGATGATAAACGTCGGACGACCACGCGAGGATATTCTCGTAGAACTCCGGCAAGCGCGACGGCGGCGCTTCATCACCCTCGAAGCCGGTGACGCAATGCTCGAAGAATGTCTCGCGCGGGAGCCGCTTGAGCGGCGGCAACTGCCGCTCGTTGCGATAGAGCCGATAGTACTTGTCGCACTCGTCGAGGACGAAGCTCAGCCAAGTGGACGATGCCTCGAAAACCGCGGCCCGCAATTTAGGATAGCGCTCGAAGAAGCCTGTCATCAGCACCATCGCGACCCACAATGACGCTTCGGCCTGGAAATCCTGCACGTTGACCAGAAAGTAATGCGGCAAACCCGAGGAAAAGGCCGCGATACTGATCAGTTCCGCGCCCGAATGCTGCTCGGTGTAGCCGGGCGGCTTGAGTGATCCGAAAGCCGGAAACGGGATGCATCCCATAGACCATCCCGGTATCTTCCATCGCCTCGCCACACGCGCTCGTACTTTGGCTGAATCGGATAATTGCCCATCGCGTCGATCGGGCGGACTAGTCCGACGCGGCAGCCCTTAGCCGCGACTCGATAAACTTCCTGTTCGGCAAATTTCGGATCCTGCATCGGCAGCATCGCGGCGAAGAACAGGCGCTCCGGATTTTCCTGGCAATACTCGTAGGCCCAGTCGTTGTAAGCCTTGCACATCGCCTTCGCGCCGACCGCGTTTTGTAGCCACGGATAGGTATCGATATCGGTCGGGATGATCATCACCTGATCGATTCCCTGCGTATCCATATCTTGCAGGCGCGGCTTGGGCGCGATAGGAACCCTTGTGATCGATGTAATCCGCTTGCTCGGCAGTCAGCGCCGTGCTGCGTTTGAGATTGCGGACGTTCAATCGCACGCTGAATGTCGTGCTTGAGACCCGGCCCGGCGAGCGAGAGCACGTTGATCGTGCCGGGCGTGCCGTGGATTCGCTGCGACCCGATACCAGTGCCGGCCTTGCCGTTGACGATTAGCTGTTGGCTTTCAGCATCGAACCAGATCGTGCTTTTCAGCGCTTCAAGTTCATCTTTGGTGAGCCAGTCCTTGGCGCGCTCCCACAGCCATGGCGGCTCGGTGACGTGCGCGTCACAGTCGAAGGTCGGAAAATTCTTCGTCATCGGATGCAAATTTCTGAACGGGCATCACAGGCCTCCTGAACTTGGCTGACAAAAATAGACTAACGGTTTCTTCAGAGTGTCTCCAGCCACACTTCCGGCATTGTGACTGCGCCGTGGCGCGCGAAAATCGCGTCGATCTCCTTCATGTCGGCTTCCGAAATCGACCATCCCAGCGCGCCGATATTGTCGTCGACTTCCTTCGGATTCCGGCATCCGACTAGCGCCGTACTTACGACCGGATTCGAGGTCGTCCATCGGAGCGCGAGCTGCGGCAGCGTTTTGTTGTACCGCTTGGCCATCGCTTTCAGCTCCTCGACCGCACGCAGATTCTTGAGGAAGTGATCCGGATCAAACAGATGCTGGAACAGATTGATATTCATCAACTGTCCCCGCTTGGACCGCCAGTCGTTCTTGCCGAAGTCCATCTCCTCGCTGAACGTGCCAGTGAGCATTCCGTACGCCAAAGAGCCATACGCCATCACGCCGATACTGTTCTCGCGGCAATACGGGAAAATCTCCTTGGCCATGCGCCGATCGAACATGTTCCAGCAATACTGCACGACATCGACGCGCCGCACGTCCATACAGGTTTTGATCTCGTCGAGCTTGAAGTTCGAGAGCCCGACCGCCCGCACTTTACCCTGTTTCACCAGATCATCGAGCGCGCGCATCGGCTCTTCGAACGGGATCGAGCGATCGGGCCAGTGAATCAGGTACACATCCACGTAATCGGTTTCGAGCGCCTTGAGGCTCTTGTCGATCGATTCCATCACGCGCTTGCGGCTGCTGTCGCGGAAGTTCTTGTCCTTGGCTTCGGGATAGCCGACGCCGAACTTCGTCGTGATGATCGCTTCTTTGCGGCGGGAGCCGAGCGCCTTGGCGAGCGATTTTTCCGACGCGCCGAACCCGTAAGCCTCGGCGGTATCGAAGCTGTTGATTCCTTCGTCCAGTGCGCGATTGATCGCCTTGATAAAGTCGGTTTCCTCGATACTGCCGTAGCCGCCGCCGATCTCCCAACAGCCGAAGCCGATTGCCGAAATCTGGATACCCGTTTTGCCGAATGCCCGATATTCCACTGTGATTCCTCCCGATCCTCTACTGAATTACAGCCTGATTGGACGCCAGACTTCGGCGCGCCATTAGCTTCTCGATATCAAACCTGAACATCTTCGCGCTATTGAGCCCGAGGATCTTAGCGCGACTCTCGTGACTAAGATGTTGCATCTGACGCTCGATCGCCTCTGCCGAATGCGGCCACGTCCCTTCCGCGTGCGGATAATCATTTGCCCACAGGAAATTATCAACCAGGTTGAATGGCTCGGCTAATGTAAGACCTGCCGCATCCTCCTGAAATGACGCTGCTCCGTGCTGCCGGAAGTACTCGCTCGGCATCTGCTTGAGCTTCGGATAAGCCCACAGATGATGCTTGCGGTAAGCCTCGTCCATCGCGTCGAGCGCCCACGGCACCCATCCGATACCGCATTCGATCAGCGCGAAACGCAGCTTAGGAAAGCGCTCGAACACCCCCGACGCACACAGACACGACATCGGCTCGATTACCGTCGTGCAGGCGTGGCTGACGTAATTAATTACCGCGCCGCCGTCCTTGCGCGCGGTGCGCGGATCCATGCCGGTCGAGATATGAAAGGTTAGCGGGATATCGCAGTCCTGAATCACCGCCCACATCGGATCGTAAATCGGCAGATTGTAATTCGGATGGCGCGCGTCATGCGCGCCCCAAATCGGCTTTGACGGCAGGGTCACGCCACGAAATCCCATTTTTGCGGTGCGCTTGATTTCCGCAATCGCGACATCCACGTCGGCGGTCATAATTGCTGCCAGCGGCGACATGAAATCGTAATAGGGACCGAAGGTCTCCCAAGCCCAATCGTTCCAGACCCGGCACTGCGCCGCACCGAACTCGACGTCCTGTGTGGCCCACATCGAGAGCCCCTTGTTGGGAAACAGAATTTCCGCATCGATTCCGTCGCGGATATGATCCTTGATCCGATCGAGCGGGTCGCGGCCCGCGTCGCCGCGCAGTCGATCCTCGCCGCCTTTCGGTGCGTCCTGGATATTCCGCGCGCGGATACGCGACTTCTGATAACCCTCGACTACCATCCACTTCTCGCCGTTCGCATCGACTTCGACATGCGGTAATCGAGGCTGAAACTTCTTATCGATGCGCGTCCACCAGAGATTTCCCGGCTCGTTGCAGTGGCAATCAGCCGAGATCATCAGATAGCGTTCGGGATCCTGCGGCTGTGCGGTCCGATTCCATCCCTGATGCCCCGGTGTTTCGACGCGCCAGCGATTCTTCTCGTCAACCGTAACTTGTTCCTGCTGCATTCTACCGCTCCCTGTTCATAGCTAGTCTGATCTCGTTAGTTGCCGTCGATATTTTCTGTCATGAGTGGTCCATAGATCTGGACGCCCGATCGCGACAACTTCAAATCGAGCCGAATCAATCTTGTTTGGATTTTCGGCTTCAATGGCCCGTGAGGTCAAGCCGAGCTTAACTGAGTTGCCGGGCTGCAATCACCGCCACTATCGTCCGATTGTGGAGCGGAGCGGTTCGAGAGTACGCGAAGGTAACCGGCTAACGCGGAAGAACAGAATTGGGACCGCGAGTTGTCTTTGCGATGGTCGCGGCATCGGGCGTCGAGAACCGCTTGCCGCGGCGGCCCACCGGTTTGGCGGTTGCTGTCGCGGTGCCTTGCGCCGCGGTTGATTTCGCTGCGACCACCTCATTAATTGAAGTTATTAGGGTGTTGCGACGCACTGGTTTGCTCACGTGCGTATCGCAACCCGCCTCGAAGCTTCTGCCCACCGCTTCGTCCAGTACCGACGCGGTTAACGCAATAATCGGCGTACGAGGCAGTCCCTGCTGACTTTCCCATTCTCGGATTTCCCGCGCCGCTGCATAGCCGTCCATCACCGGCATTTGAATGTCCATCAGCACGACGTCGTAGCGGCCTTGCGTAAACTTTTTGACCGCCACCTTCCCATTCTCGGCTTCATCCAGGCTGTAACCGGCCTTTTTCAAAAAGAGATCAATCAGCAATCGATTGTCGCTCGAATCGTCCGCTACCAGTACCCGCAGCGAACGTTCGACCGGCGCGGTTTCCTCGTGGAGGTCGAGCGGTTGAACTGAATCAGCTGAAGCCTTTGCCGGAGATCGCATTGCGGTGCTTTCACCTTTTTCCAATGGCAATCCTTTAGCTGCGATTTCGATCGCGTTACAAAGCTCTGTGCGCCGGATCGGCTTAATTAGATGGCGCACCATGCCAAGCGTCTTCAGCCGCGGTAACCAGACATTCAGGTCATTCGCATTCAGCATCGGAATCATTCTGGTCACGTCTGCGCCCGCCGCGCCTAACCGCTGGATAGTCTCACAGCCGTCAATTCCCGGCATCCGGCTGTCAATTATGATCGCATCGTAGCATTCGCCGCGATGAATACGTCCAACCGCGCTGTCGCAATCAGCCGCGCAGTCAGCTATCGCTCCGTGGCGGACCAGAATATTCGTGATAACCCTGCGAGTGGTTTCGCGATCATCAACTACCAAAACCCTTAGGTCTTTGATCGTCGCCATCGGCGTCATGATGGCGTCGTCGCCCGCCGGGAGCTCGAATTGCGCGGTGAAATGGAAGGCGCTCCCGCAACCCGGCGCCCCCTCGACCCAGATACGGCCACCCATCAGTTCGGTGAGTTGCTTGACAATCGCGAGTCCAAGGCCGGTTCCTCCGTACTTGCGTGCGGTCGACGAGTCGGCCTGAGTATAGCTCGCGAAAATTCGTTCGCGCTGCTCTGGAGGTATTCCGATACCGGTATCGCTTACTACGAAATGCAGATTTCCACTCTCGTCTTCCGGACGAATTTCGATCTTTATTTCACCTGTATCGGTAAACTTAATCGCATTGCCGACGAGATTGACGAGAATTTGGCGTAACCGCAATGGATCTCCGATCAGCCACGGCGGGGTCGCCGCGTTGATCTCAACGATCAGTTCGACCTGCTTTTGATGAGCCCGGATAGCGAAGGTCTCGGCTACCCGCTCGGCCAGCTCGCCGATTTCAAAGTTGGTGCTCTCAAGCTTCATCCTCCCGCTTTCAACCCGGGCGAAATCGAGGATGTCATTGATCAAGTCCAGCAGCGCCGTTCCATTGTTCATCATGACGTTGAGGTATTTGCGCTGCTCGACCGTAAGCGGACTATCTGCTAGCACCTCAGCCATTCCAAGAATGGCGTTCATCGGAGTGCGAATCTCATGGGACATATTCGAGAGAAATTCGCTCTTTGATTGGGATGCCGCCTCGGCTGCTTCACGAGCGGCAATAATCGCTCGTTCGGCGGCTTTTAACTTTTCGATGTTGCGCAGCACCGAGATAACGCAAGGACCGCGACCCAGATCGACCACGACACCAGAGATTTGGCAATGCACGACGAGGCCCGACTTTAGCCGGAATTCAGCTTCCAGATTGCGCACGTGGCCGCGCGTCCGTATTATGCCCCAGTACTCACGACGGCGTTGATCATCTACCCAAATTTTCAGTTCTTCATCGGAGGCGCCGAGCAACTCTGCCCGGCTGTATCCGCTGCGCAAAAACTCAGCACTGACACTCAGATATTTCGCGTCAGAAAGCCGTGCGACCGACATCGCATCGGGATTGGCGTCGAGAATCCGCCAAAGCTTTTCTTCATTAGCCTCCAGTTCTTGGAGCCGTGTGGCAGTTGCTCGCCGGTAATGCTCGGTCAAAGTCGCGATAAACAATGAGATTCCGGCGGCGGTTGCGAGTTCCATCAGCCGGTATGGCTCGAACGGGTCCAGTCGGCGGTCCAAAAGGCCCGCTCCGACCGCGGATGCCAGTGTTACCAGTATAAATCCTGATTGCCATCGGGCGCCCCAAGGCGCAAAGGCCGCCGTTCCGAAGAGCATCATCACCAATGCGACGTACAACGCGGTGGTCTGATTGGTGATCAGGCTCACGGAACACGCGCTGAGCACGAGGGCGCACGCCCAGGCGAACAGCGCCTCGCGCCAGTTCTGGGTGAACGAGTCTCCCCATGTCCAACCGAGCATCAGCAGTGTCAGCGCTAAATCGGCGATTAAAATGGGCACGACCGAATGGGCGAAGCTGGAGAAACGCAGCCAGATCAAGGTCGTATGCGTCAGCTGAAAGGGCAGAGTGCAAGCTATTCCAATCCGGATTACCTTAGTAGCCCAAGCGTCGGCTTCGGCAGGTCTGGCGTTGTCCCTCGATGGGACATCGAGCCCTGTGCCAGCACCGAAATAGCTTCTCGCCTTTATGAATGCTTCGCTGTCCCAGCTGATCATACGAGATTGTCGAAAATGATACATTTTCAGTGATTTAGCGCCTAATAGCGCAACCGTCATGCCAAAGCCCATGCGGTAATTTCGCTAGCGATTAATTCTTCAACACACGCAAGCGTATCGAATACGTGACATGGGATGTGACAAGATACTGGTCACAGGCGACGTGAGGCTGCTAAGTGCGCTCGAACGATGCCTCACTCCAGACCTAGTGGGAGGATTACACAAAAAGTCATACCGCGTCGCGCCGTTGATACTTCACTCGCGTCTACCCTGTGGGCCGGATCGGTCGTCCCGATTCCGCCATGCTCCGCCCAAAGCTTCCCGCCGTGCAGCGCGACGGTGCGTTGGCTCAGCACCAGGCCGAGTCCTGTCCCCTCTGCTTTAGTCGTGAAAAAGGGCGCGAAAAGCTGACCCATCTCGGCAGGGGTCATGCCTTTTCCGCTGTCGCTGATTTCGATTCGCATGAATTGCCGCTTCTTCCCCCGCGAAGCGACCCGGAACTGCGTCTCAATCGCAGTCCGCACGCGAATCGTATGCTTACCTTGGTCCGGACTCATCCTGATAGCATCAATCGCGTTGCGAAGTAGATTCAGGAAGACCCGTTCTAGCGCCTCCGCGTCCCCATTAAGCTCCGGCAGACTTGGATCGAAGACCTGCTCGACCATCAATCCCTCGGGGGAAGGTTCAAACAAGCCGGCGCTCCGTAGTGCCTGATGTAAAATCCGATGGATGTTGACTGGTTCGCGCTTTAGCCGTGCAGGTCCCGAAGCTGACAAGACCTGCTCGACTAGTGAAGTGATCCGATTGACTCCATGCAGAATAACCTCGCAATATTGCTGCGCTCGCGCGTCCTCCTTAAACAGGACAGCGAGCAATTCCGTGGCCCCCTTTATTCCGGTCAATGGATTCTTGACCTCATGCGCCAATCCTGCGGGAGACAGTCTTGCAACCTGCTGCTCGGAATCCATCGCTCGCTCCATTCGCCGCTGATACGAGAGATCATGCAGCAAGACGATCACTCTTTTGATTTCGCCTCGCGGACCAGCCAGCGGCGAGACCTCCGCCCCGACGCTGACTCGCCGCTTTTCAAGAATCAAAACGTCTTCCGGATTGTCGAGGCTCTGCCCGGTTTCAAAACAGGTTCCAACCATCCGCGCCAACCACTCATTGAGAACGAACAGGCGCTCGATTCGCGAACGCTCCAGCGGCGAAGCTTCCAGCAGATTTTCAGCCGCAGCATTGCTGGCCAATGGATCTCGTGATCCTGAGAGCACCAGCACCGCGTCCGGCAGACTCTCAAATATTTCGCGCCACAGCTTCATCGAATTTGCGACAGATTATCACATCATCGCAGTGCTGGACTGGAATTAGACCTCTGATGGCCAATCTAGACCTAGCATTATCAAATTAGCTTATTTCTTAGATTAGATTTTTTACTGTCCACTGCATTGATCCGTGCGATTCGGGAGGTTACGGTAGCAGCGACTTCGGGGATTTCTGGCAGTATGCAGGGGAAGGTCTTAAGGCTGATTTATGCCGCAGCGCTCGCGTTGCCGCTCGCCGCATGCTCTTCCGCAATTGACTCCTCAAACAACTCGTCGAGCCAGCTTTCGACTAGTGGTCAGATCGCCGCTGATACAATCGCAGCCAACCTGCTTCCCTCGGGCGAGGCGGAGGTCGTCGCTCCCGCTCAGCCAAGCTTTTCAGATTCCGCCCAGATGCTGCCGTTTGTCCGCAACAGTCCGGAGATGGTTCCGCCATTTCCGCTCGAACTTAATCAAATAGTGCAGCAGTACGTCGATAGTTATCTGGATCAGCCGGTCGGCCTCGAGCGGTCGTTCAAGCGGATTAAGCCGTACATGACCGAGATGACTTCCCTATTGCAGCATCATGGCTTGCCATCAGATTTGGTCTATCTGACTTTTGCTGAGAGCGGCTTTTCTGCTTCAGGCGCCGGACCATGGCAGCTGAACCGCGATACTGCACGGCGCTTCGGCCTGCTGATCAATCAATGGGTGGATGAGCGCCGTGATCCAATTAAGTCCACTCGCGCAGCGGCTGATTACCTGGAGGAACTGCACGATCAGGTCGGCTCAGACTGGCGGATGACGCTGGTTGCTTGGAATAATGGCGAGGGTGGCGTCGATCGCTACATGGCGTTGCATGACGCCTCTTACGATCATTTAGTCACCCGGTTGCCGCGCCGCACCGGTTCGCTACTCAATCGTTTCATGGCAGTAGCTCTCATCGCGCGCCAACGACGCGCTTCCGGCCAGCTCGCAGTGGCAAATAACCTGACTCCGACTTATCGAATCCTCCCGGTCAAGGGTGGCACGTCACTCAAAACGGTCGCCGCCCACGAGCACACCTCGCTCGATACCTTGCTTTATCTGAACCCGGCGTTGGTGCGCCATTGCGCCCCCCCGGGCGATGAGACCTATCCGGTCCGGATTCCCTCGGGAGCAACCGAGGCGAACCTTGCCACAATGGATTTCTGAACTGCCGCCGAGCCTGACTTAATCCCTAAATCGACCGAATCGTTCCGCCTTCAACCCGAATCATCGATCCCGTGATATATCCCGCGAGCGGACTCGCGAGGAACGCCGCCACGGCTCCGAACTCCGCTCGGGTCGCCGATTCGCCCAACCGGAACCTGATTTGCGACCCGCTTACTGACCTCTTCGATACTAATGTTCTGCTGCTGCGCCCTTGCTCGCGCGACTTGCGCGACGCGATCGGTGGCGAAAGGTCCCGGCAGGAGCGTATTGACCGTGATTCCGTCGCGCGCAACCTCGCCGGCGAGCGTTTTGGCCCAGCCTACAACCGCTCCGCGCAAAGTGCTCGAAATCCCGATCGCGGCGATTGGTTGCACCACTGACTCCGAAGCGACGTTGATAACGCGTCCCCATTTTCGTGCCTTCATGTCGGGAATTACGCGATCGGTCAGGCGGAATAGCGCCAGTACCATTTGGTGGAACTGAGCCTCCCAGACCTCCGGAGCGACACCCAAAACCGGAGAGGGCGGAGGTCCTCCTGAGTTATTGAGCAGAATATCGATCGGACCGAGTTGCCGGCGCGTCTCATCAACCGCCCGCTCGATACTCCCCCAGTTCGCCAGATCAGCCGCCACGCCGGTCGCTCGGCCACCATTCTGATTGATCTCTGCTACGGTCTTGTCGATCGCCTCCTGGCCGCGTGCGAGGATTGAAACCGCGACGCCTTCCGCCGCAAGCGCCTGTGCGACTCCACGTCCGAGTCCCTTGCTGCCACCCAGCACCAGCGCGGTCTTTCCTGCAAGGCGTAAATCCATTGTTGCGTCTCCTTCAGGTCGGAGTTTGATTCGCCAGAATCGCTACGTGCTTTTGTTCAGAAATTCAAGGCCTTGAGCATCGCAACACGATAGCTGGCTTTTCCATCATTCACTTGGCGGCGTATGCTGACGATATGATTAGTGTTGACGAAGCTCTTGGGATGGTGCTTGAGGCCGTCGCTCCTTTGGCGGTCGAGCGAGTGCCGATCGTTCAGGCTCTCGCCCGGGTGCTCGCTGAAGAAATCCGCTCGCCGCGCGATATCCCCGGCTTCAATAATTCCGCGATGGACGGGTTCGCCGTTCGTGCCACCGACATTACTGCGCAAGCGAAAGTAACCCGACCCGCCTGAAAGTCCTTGAGACCGTCGGCGCAGGCGTGATGCCGTCTCAAACGCTCAGTGCGGGTGAAGCTATCCGCACGATGACCGGCGCGCCCCTCGCCGCAGGTGCTGACGCGATCGTGCCGATCGAACGCACGCGCAGCACCAATGACACAGTCGAGATTCTCGCTCCGGCGGAGCAGGGCGCGTTCGTCCGTCCGCGCGGCGAAGACCTCCGCTGCGGCGAACTCGTTATTGTGTCAGGCAAAGTGCTGAGCGCGGCGGACATCGGAATGCTCGCTTCGCTGAATCGCTCGATGGTCGATGTATATCGGCGCCCACGCGTCGCGATCGTCGCCACTGGCGATGAGTTGGTCGATATCGATCAAGTTCCGAGTGGCGCACAAGTAGTAAATTCCAGCGCCTATGCGCTTGCGGCCGCAATTGCTGAGACCGGTGCGGAAGCGGTCATTCTCAAAGTTGCGCGGGACCAACCGGCGGAAGTCCGCTCGCGCTTTTCCGAGGCGCTCGCCTTTGACGTAGTCCTATCAACGGGCGGTGTTTCGGTCGGGCAATTCGATCACGTGAAGCAGGTGATGGATGAATTGGGCCTGCATCAGCGCTTTCACGGAGTTGCGCAAAAACCGGGTCGTCCACTCAAGTTCGGTACAATTGCCGGCAAGCCGGTCTTCGGACTACCCGGTAATCCGGTTTCGACGATGGTCTGCTTTTATCTCTACGTTCGACCGGCGCTGCGCAAGATGGCGGGGCGGCATGATCTTGGACTGCCGCGCATGGGAGTCCGATGCGCCTCCGATATCAAAATCGCCAACGGACTCACCGAGTTTGTCCGGGTGAAGCTGGAAGATCGCGAAGGGCATTGGTTTGCCGTCTCGACCGGCAACCAAAGCTCAGGCGTGCTGAGCTCGCTCGGGCGCGCGGATGCGTTGCTGATCGGGCCGGCTAGCATCAATCTGCTGCGTGCGGGAGATCAAGCGACGGTGTTGCTGCTTGATTCAGCCGCGGCCACTGATGCCGCAGCGTACTTTGAGGCGCGCCTGCGCCACGAGAATTGAACCAGCAACGTCAGCAGGCATCCCGCCAGCATCGACGCGCCGACGACCGCCGAAACCCGCACAATTGGTTGCAGTAAAAACGGAATAAAGAAAATCGTGACCGACTGCTCCAAATTGGCGCTCAGGATATACGCCAGCCATAAAACGACAATTAAACCGATCCAAAATTTGGGACGTTTCCAGAACTCCAACATGACTTTAGAGCTTGAAAGGCGCGCGCGCCCTTGTCAACGCGCGATCCTCAATACATGCGCTTTCGAGTAGGGCAAGGCTTCGATTTTCATCCGCTAGAACCCGGCCGCCGGCTCGTACTCGGCGGCGTCGTGATCGAGCATACGCATGGCCTGCGCGGCCATTCCGATGCCGACGTCGCGGCACACGCCTTGGCCAACGCGATTCTCGGCGCGATCGGCGCGGGCGATCTCGGCCGTCATTTCCCCGACAATGATCCTCGGTATAAGGACGCCGACAGTATCCAGTTGCTCGCGACAGTTTGGCAGCACGCCATCGATAAGGGCTGGCGACTCGGCAATGCTGACGTGACAATCTTTGCGCAACGCCCGAAGCTTGCGCCCCATCTATCCGCGATGCGCTCGCGGCTCGCTAGCGCACTCGCCGCGTCGGAAGAACTCATCAATCTCAAAGCCTCAAATCCCGAAGGACTTGGTGCACTGGGTCGCGGCGACGGCATGGCCGCCGCCGCAATCGTGCTGCTGGAAGGCTAGTGAAGCGCAGTTGCCGCGCGGGGCGAGCAAGCGAGTTTGCGAGCTGCGTCAAGAATCCAAGTCAGTGGAGTGGGATTGCCACGCCCCAGCGTTACCGCGCGATCCACCCGCCATCGATCACCAGTGAGTGACCGGTCACGAAAGACGACGCGTCGGAGAGTAACCACACGACGCCCTCGCCGATTTCGCGCGGCTGACCCATGCGGCCGATCGGCTCGCCGACGGTCAAATCAGTCTCATTCATCATGCCGGTATCCAGGATCCGCGCGACCATCGGGGTGTTGATCACGCCCGGGCAGACGCAATTGACGCGAATATTCTTCTGCGCATATTCCAGCGCCGCAGTTTTGGTCAGGCCGATCACTCCATGCTTGGAAGCGTTGTACGCAGAGTTGCCCTCGAACCCCACCAAACCGGCAATTGACGCTGTGTTGACGATGGCGCCGCCGCCCTGCTTCAGCATCTGCGGAATCTCGTATTTCATGCACAGCCAGACACCTTTGAGATTGATCGCAATCGTGCGATCAAAGTTGGCCTCGTCAGAGGTGGCGGTGTCAGTGCCCATTTTGCCTTCGATGCCGGCGTTATTGTACGCCCCGTCGATGCGCCCATAGGTCTCGATGGTCTTGGCGATCATCATTTCGACCTGCTTAGTGACCGAGACATCGGCGGCGAGACAACTGGCGGTGCCGCCGGCGTCCTTGATCATCTTGACCGTCTGCTCGGCACCCGCCGGAACATAGTCCGCGATCATGACCTTGGCGCCTTCCTGCGCCAGCCGCAGCGATGTCGCCCGTCCGATCCCCGAGCCGCCGCCCGTCACCAGGATGATCTTGTCCTGTAAAGCTCCCGCCATTTTAGTTCTCCGTATTTTTTGGTGAGTTAGCGAGCTACGTAACCGCCATCAATCGACATTGAATGGCCGGTCACAAACGATGCCGCGTCAGACAGCAGCCACAACACGCCTGCGCCGATTTCTTCTGGCTGGCCCATCCGGCCCACCGGTTCAGCGGCAACGAATACCTGCTCATCCATCCCGCCGCTATCGATCATCCGCGCGACCATCGGTGTGTTGATCAGTCCGGGACAGACGCAATTCACCCGGATATTTTTCTGGGCGTATTCCAGAGCAGCAGTTTTGGTCAGACCCACCACGCCATGTTTGGACGCGTTGTAGGCCGAGAGGCCCTCGACTCCTACCAGTCCCGCGCCTGACGCGGTATTGACGATTGTCCCGCCGCCCTGCTTGAGCATCTGCGGAATCTCGGCCCTCATACAAAGCCAGACGCCCTTGAGATTGATTGCGATCACACGATCAAAAACATCTTCGGTGACCGTCACCGTATCGACGATTTTGTGCTCGATTCCGGCGTTGTTGAACGCGCAGTCTAGCCGGCCATAGGTCTCGACCGTCTTGGCCACCATCGCCTCGACTTGCTTCGGCACAGATACGTCAGTGGCGACGCAATTTGCTGTGCCGCCGCTATCCTTGATCATCTTGACCGTGCGCTCGGCGCTTTCCGGCACGTAGTCGGCGATCATCACCTTCGCTCCGGCTTTCGCAATCAGGAGCGAGGTGGCCCGTCCGATTCCCGAGCCGCCACCGGTCACCAGCACGACTTTGTCTTGCAGTTGTCCCGCCATGATTTTCGCCTCGCCGGGTTACCTGAATTTTAGCGGGCGGCCCAGCCGCCATCGATCGTTAGCGGATGTCCAGTGACAAACGAGGATGCATCTGACAGCAACCACAGCACTCCCGCGGCGATCTCCTCAGGCTTACCCAAACGTCCGATTGGCTCAGCGGCGGTGACTTCCGCTTCGGTGAAACCGCCGCCATCGATCGCCCGCTCGACCATCGGCGTGCGGATTACCCCCGGACAAACACAATTCACGCGGATATTCTTCGTTGCGTATTCGAGCGCAGCGGTTCTCGTTAGACCGACCACACCATGCTTGGCAGCGACGTAGGCTGGAATCCCGTTGAAGCCCAATAGTCCGGCAATCGACGCAGTATTAACGATCGTGCCGCTGCCCTGCTTGAGCATCTGCGGAATTTCGTACTTCATACAAAGCCACACCGCTTTAAGATCGATCGCGATCACGCGGTCAAAATTCTCTTCGGTGCACTGCACGGTATCCGAGAATTTGCCCTCGATGCCCGCATTGTTGTAGGCGCAATCAAGCCGCCCGAAAGTCTCGACAGTCTTGTTGACCATCATCTCGACTTGCTTGGTGACCGATACGTCAGCCGCAAGACAGCTCGCTGTGCCGCCCGCATCTTTGATCATCTTGACCGTCTTCTCTGCGCCTTCCGGCACATAGTCAGCGATCATAATTTTAGCGCCCTCTTTCGCCAGCAGCAGTGCGGTCGCGCGCCCGATCCCTGATCCTCCGCCAGTCACCAGCGCAATTTTGCCGTCTAATTGTCCCGCCATATTTGAGCTCTCCCAGAAAGGATTTCGTTCTTAGCGGACAGTCCACCCGCCATCGATCGTTAATGAATGGCCGGTTACAAATGACGCGGCATCCGAGAACAACCAGAGCACTCCTTCCGCGATTTCCTCCGGTTTACCGAGCCTCCCAATTGGCTCGATCGCGATCATCTGCTCTTCAGCCACTGCGCCCTTGTCCATCGCGCGTTCGACCATCGCCGTGCGAATAAATCCCGGGCAGACGCAATTCACGCGGATGTTCTTTTGCGCGAATTCCAGCGCCGCGGTCTTGGTCAATCCGACTACGCCGTGCTTCGCCGCGTTATAAGCCGACGCTCCTTCGAGCGCCACCAGACCCAGCGTTGAAGCTGTATTAACGATCGCGCCGCCGCCATTTTTGAGCATCTGCGCAATCTCATACTTCATGCCCAGCCAAACGCCTTTCAAATTGATCGCGATTGTCCGATCGAAGCTATCTTCGGGGTACTCGATCGTCTCGGCGATCGTCCCCTCGATACCGGCATTGTTAAAGGCATAATCCAGCCGCCCGTAGGTTTCGACCGTCTTGTTAACCGCCGCGTCAACTTGCTTCCCGACGGAAACGTCGGCCGCCACGCAGCTCGCTTCGCCTCCAGCATCTTTGATCGCCTTGATTACTCGCTGAGCACCTTCCGGCACGTAGTCGGCGATCATGACCTTGGCGCCTTCTTGGGCCATCCTTAGTGCGGTAGCGCGCCCGATCCCTGAGCCTCCGCCTGTTATGAGCGCGACCTTACCTTGCAGAATCCCCGACATGTATAGCCCTCCAATTCCACGGGAAGGCCTCTTTTATGGTCTGATCTGGTGAAAATATGCAAATGAAGCGGATAGACACGCATTTCGGGTGCGCGTGCGCGCGGTCGGGGAAAACCGCGTCCGGCTAGGCGGGCGCGCAAGACTTCAGTACGTTGCGAATCGCCTCAGTGCGAATAGTGATCTTCGGGGCGCTCATGCGCGAATTGTATTGCCGCTTGCACCTGTTCCAGCGCATGATTTACCAGTTCAAGTGCCTAGTCGCGATGACCCCTTATCTGTTTCTCTGTCCGGCGAATTACAAGCCATCGTCTTCCCCGCCGCCATTATCATTATCGTCGCCGCCCAGATCACCGCCGCTCTCCAGTTCATTAATCGCGTCGTCGAAATCGTCCCCGCTAAACTCGTCACCCATTTCGCGGCCCATCTTGCGCATCGCGCGCGCGAGGCTTTTGGGATCGTTCTCGTCGAGGCCACTGAAATTTGACGGGTCTGCCAGCCGATCCATGCGCGCCTCTTCACTGCGCGGCATCGCGAAGCGCGACATCAGCCGATGCATTTCTTTGCTTCCGCATTTATTGCAAACCGCATCAGCCTTTTCACTGACTCGTAACGTGAGAACACTGGTCCGGCGATGGCATTGGTCGCATTCATACTCATAAATCGGCATTAGAGCCTCCTTGCGATGAGTCTCAGGGCAAATCTTGCGTATTCCGCCGACTTATCGCAACTGCGGCTATCCTTGATCGATTCCGATTCTCATAATACTGCTCAGCCGTCACGTGCTATCGCCTGCTGAAGATACCGGCCTGATTGCCGCCGCCATAACTGACGGCACAATCGCTCGCGCGCCGAGCGTTTCACCGACCGGACACGAACTGCGCCTGATGTGGCGTAACACCCGGATGGTCGTGCTGTGCGTTCTTTCGGCGGCTTTGTACGCTGCGGTGCTGGTGCCTTTCAAAGTAATCCCGCTGATCCCGGGAGTCACTGAGCTGCGGCCTGGCAATGCGATTCCGGTCGTATGTTCGTTCCTGTTTGGTCCCGCAGCCGCGTGGGGCGCCGCGATCGGCAATATGATTGGCGATTTTTTCGGCGGCGTTGGCCCCGGCGACATCTTTGGATTTTTCGGCAATCTCGCCTACGGCTACATCCCGTATAAAGTATGGACAATGCTCGCCGCCTCCGGCGAAAGCCCCGTTGACCTCTCGCCTCGGACTTTGGCGAAGTACATCGCGGCCTGCCTGAGCGCGAGTATGCTGTGTGCGGATTTCGTCGGATGGGGCGATAATCTGCTCGCGCTGCGACCCTTCTGGGTGCTCGGCAATGTCATCATCTTTAATAACATGCTATCGGCAATCGTCCTCTCGCCGCTGCTGTTGATTGCGGTCTATCCGCGCGTCCGCGCCGGCCATCTGCTCTACGCCGATCTGATGCCCGAGGTCCGTCCGCATCCGCGACCGCTTCGGCTCCTCGGATTCGTCATGTTAACCGGCGGTGAATTCGCCGCCTGGGTTGCGGGCAACCTGATCTCGACCGGACGCTGGATGCCCCATTTTATACCCATGAGCTTTGCACAAACTCCGTACGACAAAGCGATCGCGGTCGTAGTCAGTCCATTCATACTGATCGCCTTCGCCGGCATGTTGCTCCTATGAAAATGGCTGAGCTGGCGCCGCTCGCTGTGCTCGAGCGCATCACCTTTACTTATCGCGGAACAGAGACTCCGGCGATTCGCGACGTTGATCTCGCGCTCAGGCCTGGCGAGATGGTCGGGATAATCGGCGCGTCGGGCGCGGGCAAATCGACTCTTATCAAATGCCTCAACCGGCTGGTGCCCGGCTTCGATGATGGAGAATTTCGCGGCCTCGTCTATCTGAGTGGACGTCCACTCGACGGCGCACGAGTTTGTGATCTCGCGCCTCAGGTCGGGATGGTCTTTCAGGATTTCGAGGCGCAACTTTTCTCGACTAACGTGAGACTCGAAGTCGCCTTTGCGATGCAGCAGACCGGGATGCCGCGCGACGAGATCATCTCGCGAATCGGTCCGGCGCTGGCTGCGGTCGGACTAGGCGGTTTTGACAACCGCGATCCAACCTCGCTCTCCGGCGGCGAAAAACAGCGCCTCGCAATCGCGGCAGTGCTGGCGCTCCAGCCTCGCATAATTGTTTTCGATGAACCGACCACCGATTTGGATCCCGAAGGCCGCGCCGAAGTGCTTGAGCTAATTCAGCGCCTGCGCGCACAGGGCTTGAGCCTCGTCGTGATTGAACATGAGATCGAGGAATTGCGCGTTGCCGATCGGCTGCTCGTAATGCGTGCCGGCGAGATCGTTGCGCAAGGACCGCCTGCTGCAATCTTGACGCGGCTCGATCTGCTCGAAAGCTGCGGGATTCGTCCGCCGGATTTGAATCGCGTGTTCGCAAATTTCGGGATCATCGATCATCCATTGAATATCGATGATGCCGAGCAGGTCCTGCGCGTCCGGATGCCACGTCTCGACGGGTCTTCTTCTGCGCGCGGTCCTGACGACGCGTCGGGCGAGGCGGAATCGCAGCCTGATCTCTCACCGCCGCTGGCTGAGGCTCGTGCTTTGACTTTCGCTTATTCGTCGGGCGCGCTGGTGCTCGACACGATCAATTTGAAGATTGCAGCGGGCGAATGTGTCGCGATTGTCGGCCATAACGGATCAGGCAAGAGCACCCTCGCAAAGCATCTGGTTGGATTACTGAAACCATCATCCGGAACAGTCCTGCTGTCCGGACGTGATCGCGCCACGCTGAATGCTTCCGAAAATGCCAGCCAAATCGGTTATGTGTTTCAGAACCCCGACCATCAAATCTTCGCTGCAACAGTCGAGGAGGAGGTTAGCTTCGGCCCGCGCAATTTCGGACTCGCGCCGGACGAAGTGGCTCGCCGGGTTGATGAAGTCCTGCAAGCGGTCGGTCTCGAATCGATGCGTGATCGTGATCCTTTCCTGCTGAGCAAGGGTGAGCGGCAGCGCCTTGCGGTCGCGAGCGTTATCGCACTGCGGCCACATCTTCTGATTCTCGACGAGCCGACTACTGGGCTCGATTATCGTGAGCAGCGTCGCATGATGGCGCTGGTTGCCGATCTCAATCGCGCGGGGCTCGCGATCATGATTATCACTCATACCCCGTGGCTCGTGGCGGAATACGCACGACGCGTCGTGCTGATGCGCAAGGGGCGGATTCTCTTCGATGGTCCCGTCCGCGACTTCTTTGCTGCCGATGCGCTCCTGCAGGATTCGTCCTTTCGCCCGCCAGAAATCACCCGACTTGCACGCCGCTTCGGATTTTCTGCGTTGACTGTCGAAGAATTCGTCGAGCAATTTCGCGCCGCCAAGATTCCGCATTCTCGGTCCTGAATACCTCTTCTCATGCTGACATCGCTCTATCTCGATCGCGCCAGCGCAATCCATCGACTCCATCCGGTAGTGAAGCTGGCCGCGCTTTTCGTGATGTTCTGGTCGGTCTTTTGGGTCGATCAGCCGCTCGCACTGCTGCCGCTTGCGCTGCTGATGGTCGCGACGGCTCAAATCAGTCGCGCCTGGCCGAATTTCTATGCCTTCCGCTGGTTCATCTTGCTAATGATTCCGCCGACTATGATCGAATGGATGGCGATTTATCGGCAGGGCGCTCCGCTCATCAATCTATGGTTCATCCATCTAAGCCGCCCGTCGATTTTGTTCGGCTTAGGCAAGGGCATGAAACTCGCCGAGCTTCTTTCGGCTTCGATCCTGTTTCTTTCGACCACTACAATCGAAGAATTTACGACCAGCCTGGTTGGCCTGCGCGTCCCTTATCGGATCGCCTTCGCGATGAGCCTCGCGTTCCGCCTCGTGCCGCTGTTTATCGACTCGGCATTCACAGTCCTCCAAGCTCAGCGCTTGCGCGGTTACGAGTTCGATCGCGGCAATGTGTTCGAGCGGATGCGGAGGTATGTGCCTGCTCTGATCCCAGTCTTCATGGGGGCGCTAAGACGCGCGAACAACATGGCGATGGCGCTCGAAGCACGCGGCTTCGGTATCGGCGCGCGACCCACCAGCCTCGATGAGAATGAATTTCGCGTCCGTGATCTGCTCGCGTTTGCAGTCCTGCTCGCAATCGCGACGGCCTACTTCGTAATCTATATGATCGGTTATGGCACAATTCCATCAAAATAAGTTCTGGCTCATTACAGACTATATTTGATAATTATTCGTGCCGTGAGTTGTAAACAAGCGCTTAAGCTAACAATTAGCGCAGCTTTGATAGTGGCTGTGACATTGATCATTGGGCTGACGAGCTTGTAAGAGCCGATGATTCCTGGCTGGCACGCCTGAATCAATACCTGCGATGGCGAATCAGCATCCCGTCACTCAGAAAGTCAATCTCGATCCGAGTGAGCAGGCGCACGCGCGATATCTTGTGAAGAACTATTCCGCCGCACTCCGTGAGCATCGCCCGCTCGGTGTGGACATGCATATCGAGGATCGCTCAAACCAATGGTATTCCTATGCAGGCTTCGTCGCTGGACGGGCGAGCGACGTGCTAATCGCGATTGGAACGCAGCCCGCCTCGTGGGCCATCGATATCTGGATCGCGGCGCCTTTTCATCGGTTCGCATTGCTGAATCCTCATCTCAGCAGTGTTGGATACGGCAGTTACTGCGAGGACAACGTTTGTGCGGCCGCAATCAATGTGCAGAGCGACGCGACCTCACCAAATCTTCAGTTTCGCCGATCAATCATGAGCGGCCAACCGCTGACTGGCGAAAGTCAAGCGCGGAGCGGCGGTTGGGGGGCCCACTATGGCAAGCCAATCGCAATTCCTCCCGATGGCTCGACAGTTGATTTATTGTCGCTCGACAACGAATGGCCCCGACCCATTTCGACGCTATGAATTACCGAAATCCGGATGAGCTTACCCAGAAGATCGGGCGAGCCGGGCTCGAGTATGCAGGTGCGATCGTAATTGTTCCGCGCAAGCCGCTCGATGCTGGCGTTAGATATATGGCGCGGGCAGTAGTTGATAACGTCACTTATGAGTGGACGTTTTCGACCGGTACAAAGCCCCCGCAAGCTCGTACCTACACAATAAGCGATCGCGGACCAGGTCACGACCACCGGCAAGCAGCGCTTGCTGTGCAACTCGCACGTATGAATGATCTCTTGGAGATCGATGCCGCATTACACACTCAGCTTAGTCTTTAACTGACTTACTGCACACCTTATAGAGATGTCACCGTGATCCAGAGAGAATCTCATCACAGGTAGACGCGAAGAAGCGTCGCCACTACCGGACGAGCGATCCAAGGATTGACAATTGCGTTCCAGTGACTGAAAAAACCGTGATAACTTGCGATCGGCTTCAAAAATGGAACTGCCGCTTGGGAATGTACAATGCTCTTTGTAATTATCGGCTATGATGGACCGGAAGGGGCGCGATTGCGCCCCAACTGTCCGCCCATCTCATCTTAAAAATCTGGAACCGCTGATCAAGGCGGGCAGGATGGTCATCGGCGGACCCTTTACTGATGGCAGTGGCAGTCTGATGATTGTCGATATGGAAAGCGAAGCGGAGGCGGTTGAATTCGCCAATCATGATCCCTACTTGACACAGGGCGTCTTCGCCCGCGTCGAAGTCCGGCCATTCCGTAAAGTTGTCCCTTGAATTCTCGCTGGAGTGATCATGTCTGGAGCTTTGTCCAGTCTCAAAGTTATTGAAGTTGGCGAATTGGTCTCAGCGCCTTATGCGACCAAGCTGATGGCCGACCTCGGCGCGGAAGTCATCAAAGTCGAACGTCCTCGAGTCGGCGATCATGCCCGCTTACGCGGACCATTCCCCGGCGGTATGCCGCATCCCGAAAAGAGTGGCCTGTTTCTTTATCTCAACGCGAACAAGTATGGCATTACCCTCGATTTGGCGAAGCCGGAGGGCATGGGTCTGCTTGAAAAGCTGGTTCGCGATGCCGACGTGCTGGTGCATAACGTCACGCCTCCCGACATGGATCGGATAGGTCTGACTTTCGAGCGGGTGCACAAGGCGAATCCGCGCCTCGTGATGACGTCGATTACGCCTTACGGAGTCACCGGGCCGCATCGCGATTGGCGCGCTTCTGATTTGAGTCTGTGGTGCGCGGGCGGAATCTGCGCGATCAATGGCGGCGGGATGGAACATCCTGAGATGCCGCCGCTGAAGACTTTCGGCAACCAATCCGGTTTTCAGGGCGGCGTGCACGGCGCATTCGCTACGATGGGCGCGGTGATGGCTGCGATACGCGACGGTGAAGGGCAGCACATCGATGTTTCAATTCAGGAGACCCTCGCATCCCAACTGGAATTGTTCTTCGAATACTGGCCGTACATGGGCTTGATCGCGAATCGGCTGGGGCGCAAGCCAATCCAGCCGCTCGAGGCGATGCAATGCAAAGACGGCTGGATCTATCTCTGCTGCGTCGAGGAGCATCAGTGGCGCGGGTTCGTCGAAGTGATGGGTAATCCTGAATGGGCCAGCGAAGAAATCTTTTCTGACCGTATTAAGCGCGCCGAAAATTGGGAGGCGCTCAAAATCTTCCTCGAAGAATACGTCTCCCAGCAGACCGTACTGGATCTCTACCGTAAGGTGCAGGCTAAGCGTGTTCCGTTCGCGCCAGTCTCGACGATGGGCGACCTGCTTAATTCCGAGCATCTGAAGGCGCGCGGCTTCTTTGTCGAAATCGCGCATCCGGTGGCCGGTACTTACAAATATCCCGGCGCGCCGCTGAAGTATGGCGCGACGCCATGGGCGATTCGCATGCCGGCGCCGACGCTCGGACAGCATAATGACGAAATCTTCGGCAAGCGCCTCGGCTTAAGCGCCGAGCGTCTTGCCGAATTAAAACAATCAGGTGTGATCTGATGCCGAAGCCTCCGCTCGACGGTATTCGTATTGCCGACTTTACCTGGGTATGGGCCGGACCTTATTGCACGCTTCAATTGGCGCATCTGGGCGCGGACGTCGTCGAAAATCGAGACGCGCACGCGTCCCTGTGTGACGCGGCAGCTACCTCCATGGCCCGAGGGAAAGGGCGGCGGCCTCAATCGCTCCGGCTATTTCAATCAATACAGCCAAGGGAAACGATCACTGACGCTCAACTTCAAGGACCCCGCCGCGCACGAAGTCGCGCGCAAGCTAATCGCCAAAAGCGACGTTGTAGTCAACAACTTCGCGCATGGTGTGATGGACAAGATGGGTTTCGGCTACGAAGCGCTCAAGCGGGTCAAGCCGGATATCATCATGATCTCGCTATCCGGATACGGTGACACAGGACCTTATCGTGATTATATCGCTTATGGGCCGGCGCAGGTCCCGCTCTCGGGTCTCTCCGCGCTGACCGGCTACAAGGATTGGCCGCCGATGCACTCCGGCTTCAGTTATGCCGATCCTAATGCCGGCGTGCATGGCGCATTCGCGATCTTGGCGGCGCTGTTCCATCGCAAGAAAACCGGCGAAGGCCAGTATATCGATATGAGTCAGTGGGAATGCGCAATGGCGCTGCTGCCGGAAGGGATTCTCGACTATACCTTTAATGGTATCGAGCCGACCCGTATCGGTAATCGCGATCCGCTGATGGCGCCGCATGGCGTTTTTCGATGCCTCGATCGGCCCGAGAAGCTGCTCGGCAATACGATCGATCAATTTGTCGCGATTACCTGTGAAGATGATCTTGATTGGGGGCGGCTCGCGCGTGCGATAGGACGCCCCGAGCTCGTTGATGATCCGAAATTCGCTAGCTTGCAGTCACGGAAGACAAACGAGGACGAGCTCGAGGCGATCATTGAACAATGGACGCTGACGCGCCGCGCAGCGGAGGTCGCGGAAATCTTGCAGCGCGCAGGAATTACCGCCGCGGTCGTCGCGGATAACCGATATCTCTCCGAGGAAGATTCCCATCTCAGCCGCGCGCGACTATTGGGTCTATCGGGAGCATCCCGAAGTCGGCAAAAAGCAACACGCGGGCGTCCCGTGGAAAATGAGCCGTACCGAGACTGTCGTTCGTGCCGCCGCACCAACTATCGGACAACATACCGACGAAATACTCATTGACCTTCTCGGTTACTCCTCGGAAGAAGTTGCCAAACTGCGCAATCAAGGTGCGTTGGAGTAATTTGCTCCGGCACCAACCGTGCTCTACAGATTGTCACCCGGGCAAGCCATGAACTCGACCGATGACGAAGTATTCGCGCCGTTTGAGTCGGTCGAGCCGCTGTAAATCTTGAGCGCGCCGACGGCGTCGGATGCTCCTTCGGCGCAGTCATATTCGACCGAGCAAGCGTTCGGGTACATTGCGTCTTTTGCTGCCAACGTGACTTCGCCGATAGCCGGAATTTGGCCGACCCACGGACCAGTTTCGGTTTGCTGATTGGCTGTCGTTGTATATGGGTACAGGGTGGTGCCGTTGGCGTTGATCGACATCGGCAAGCCATGAACATCGGCATTTGTTCCGCCGTTGCAGTTGTTGGCCAGAATGCGGAAGGTCGCCGTACTCGGCATCGTATTGCCGGTTTCAGTGCCCATTTCTGCATAGACCACTTGGCCGCGAAGACCGATTACGACGTTTCCCGGGCCGGTCCGATGCATAAACGGTCCGATTGAGGCCGTGCAAATGGGTGTCCAGTTTGACGTACCCTTGCCGCACGTCGTGACCGAACTGGCGATGCATTTGACTACCGTGCAGCCATTGCCATTCCCCATGCCGATTCGGAAATCCACTGACGCCGCGGTTCCGGCTCCGCTGTTCAGTGTGCGCGAGTATCCCAGCATCTGCGCGGCCGGCTCGGGACTGGAAGTCGAGCCAGTATCATGACATTCACCCGACGTGCCATTCATCGTGACCGTATTTCCAATCACGTTCTGGTTATCGAAGATACAGGTCGCTGGTCCCCATGACTGGATTGCGACGTTCGCGTTCGCTGACTGCGTGCTCAGCGCTACACCCTTGATGAGATCCGAGGCGGCTGAAGAGGTCTGCACGGTGGTGCCGTTCGGATTCACTCCGTACACACCCTTAACCAGCAACCCTACTGTAGTCGATCCGCCGGTCGCGACGAGATCGACGTTCTGGACTAATGACTTACCAAGTGAATCGCCCGTTCCGCCCTGTGATGTCGCCAGCGTACCCGACGTTATATTCGAGGCATTAGTAGTGTTGGTCGTGGCCGACGCTGCAAATGCCGTCCCATTGGTCTTCGTACAGGTCGTCGCGGCGCCTCCCACGACGGTAGTGCAGTCACCGCTCAGTGCAGGCATGCGTCCCGCCGGCAGCGTTCCCGCCGAGATGTTCGAAGCGTTCGTGGTATCGGTCGTTGCTGAAGCTGCGAACGTCCGCCCGTTGGTTTTGCTGCAAACAAAGCTGCTTGGCGACGCGAATGAGCAATCGCCGCCAACGGTCGCGCCGCTGATCGCTGCTCCATTCCCGGGATAATAGGCAAGCTGACCGCTCGCACCAGAATTAACGGTGCCGCTTGTGCCGCCCGTCCCGCCAGCCCCGCCATTGCCCCACGGAGCCGCGTTCGCGATGCGCGATGAGGTTAGCACCATTGCAACTACCGCGAACGCAAGCGCCCAGATGTTGGTTCTGTCGCGGTGAGTCTTTGCACTTACTGCGAATAAATCCTGCCACGCGAGATTTTTGTTCATGGTTTACTGCTCCTCCCACGTGTAACAGTTGGTCGGAGCGCCGCCTTGCGCTTCGGCATCAAGCCGCTGATGGAGCGCGTCGAGTCCCCGCAGCGGGAAATCTTGATCGCTGATCAGCGTATTCGCTGGAATTGGGAACCCGATTGTTTGTGATGGAGCGACGGTGTTCGCCGCCGTCCCCGCTGCATTACCAAAGGAATCGCCCGGTTCCACCATCACTGCGATCGAGCCGGCCGTTCCACTACAAAAAACGGTCCATCCGTAGCGGGCGCTGCCGGCCTTGAGCAGTTGCGTCGGCGCAGTATTCGATATCACGATCGCAGTGCCGGGCGCTCCGGTTGTCGCGAAATTGATGATGTTGCCGGCATACGACGTTGTCGTACTAACCAGTAGCGTGCTACCTATGCCGCCCATTATCCACAGCGGTCGCGTACTTAACCTCAGTTCCGGCAATAGCCAGTCTCTTAGCCATCTGAGCAAAGAATGCATCAGCACCATCTGTCAAAATATTTGAACTGAGATAAGGGTGAAACGTTTCATCGAATCGATCTGAGTTATCGTTTCTGCACGGGACAGCTTTTGTGCTAATCCGAGTTCAGCGTCGCAGGCGAGGAGATTTCATCGATGGCTCAATTCAAAACATTGCTGAGGGATCTGATCTTTCCTGAAGGACCGCGCTGGCACGACGGCAAACTGTGGTTTTCGGACATGCATGCGCACAAGGTCCGCACTGTTGATCTCGATGGTCATGCGCACGACATCGTCGAAGTTCCTACGTGGCCTTCTGGCCTCGGCTGGCTCCCCGATGGCCGTTTACTGATTGTCTCGATGATTGATCGCAAGCTGCTACGGTTCGAAAACGGCCAGCTCAAGACTCACGCTGACATCAGCCATCTCGCTTCCTTCCACTGCAATGATATGGTGGTTGATGGGAAAGGGCGGGCTTACGTCGGCAATTTTGGTTACGACTTGCTCTCCAACGCCCCGCAAAAACCAGCCGAGTTAGTGCTGGTCAACCCCGACGGTTCCGCGCGCGTCATTGCTGAGGGTCTGGACTTTCCTAACGGTACGGTGATTACTGCCGATGGGAAAAAGCTCATCGTCGGTGAGTCGATGGGCCATCGACTAACATCGTACACAATTCAACCTGACGGCTCGCTAACTGATTGGCGCATCTTCGCTGAGCTTGGCGAGGGCGTGCCTGATGGTATTGCGCTCGATGTCGAGAATGCTGTCTGGGTTGCTTCGCCCCTCAATAAGGAATTGATACGCGTGGAGGAGGGCGGGGCAGTCACCGATCGCATCCGATGCGACTCGATGCCGATTGCATGCGCTCTCGGCGGACCCGCTCGCAAAATTCTCTTCGTGCTCTTTTCGGACAGCATTCATCCCGAAGAGTGTCGCGAAAAGCGCAGCGCGCGTATTGATACGATGGATGTAGCGGTCGCGGGTGCCGGCTGGCCCTAAACCCGCTATTTACACTCGTACCTCGTAATACGCATTGATCGGATTCTCGAAGTCGCGGGTGACAAAGCGGCTGAAACCTGCCTCCGCAGTCATCTTGCGCGCGACCGGCTCGGGAAACCCCAGCGTTCCCAATCCTAATCCACCGGGTTCGGACAGCGCCGACGACATGCAGCACATCACGGAGATACTGTACATGAATGCTGCCAGCGGATTATCCGTCAGATTTTTTTCGAAGCTTGGCTGACCGTGCACATCCGCGATCAGCCAAGTACCGTCGGGCTTAATCGCCTTACGAATCGCCAGCATCACGAGATCGGGACGAGTCATATCATGCAAGCAGTCAAAGGTCGTGATGAAATCGAAGCTGCCATCCGAAGGCAGAGGCTCTCGCGTGGCATCGTGAAATTTGATGTTCGATATTCCGGCCTGTGCAGCATTGTCGATCGCGCGCGCCAACGGAATCTTCGCAATGTCATAGCCGTGGAAGCTCGAACGCGGATACGCCTTTGCCATCTCGATTAGGGCAATCCCAGAGCCGCAGCCCACGTCGGCAACGTTTGCGCCACGCTCCAGCTTGCTCACTACGCCGTCCAGCTTCGGTAGTGCTACTGGTACCAGTTGCGTGCGGAACCACGGCGCGAGTAACCGTTCGACTCCGCGATTTACTTCCGGGCCGAGCTGATCATAAGTAAGCCCGACGCCGCTCTTAAACGATTCCGGCAACTTGTCCAATACCGCCATCTGTTGCGGCAGACTGCAGAACCCGCCCGCCAGGAATAACGGACTATTCTCGTTTGCCAACACGAGGGCCGCTTCCGCGCTCAGCGCAAATTTACCTTCACCCGCATAATCGATCAGCCCGGCCGCCGCCTGTCCTTGCAGCCACTCCCGCAGCCACCGTTCGTGCAGACCGGTCTTGCGCGCCAGCTCCTCACTCGTCAACCGGCCTTGGCCGCTCATCGCTTGATACAAGCCCATGCGGTCGCCCATATACACCATCGCAGAGACATAGGCTCCTCCCAGCAAACCAAAAACTCGCTCTGCTACCTTTTGCGCCTTTTCCATATCAATTTCTGGTGTTTTCTGCGACATTAGCGTGTTCCTCAATGCTCGCCCGAGCTGGCCGATCTCTACTCATATAGCTTTTATGCTGATGATGGGCCAAGCCATTGCTCATATCTGATGAAGCTGTTTCAATCAGAAACGAACTTCCTGTGCCGAGGTGGCGAAACGGCAGACGCAGTGGACTCAAAATCCACCGTGGGCAACCACATGCGGGTTCAAGTCCCGCCCTCGGCACCATAATTGTATCTTATAGAATGCGCATGGTTCTGACTGCCATGCGCTCTTGTTAGCAGCCGAAGCTGCGCTGCCAGGCGTCAGCGGCGCGCAGAACCATCGCATCATCACCAGTCCTGCCGACAATCATCATGCCAATCGGTAATCCATCGGATTTTCCGCATGGAATAGTAATTGCCGGATGGCCCGTCACATTGAATTGCGCTGTATTCGCGATCATGCCAATTGCGCAATTCATGTACTCCTCGCGGGAGCATTCAGGGTCCGGAATCCGAGGTGCCTTAACCTCATGTGTCGGCATCAGCAGCAGATCATGAGACTTGAGGGCATCATCGTAAGCGGCTTTCAATGAACGAGCGAGGTTCTGCGCTTTGGCATAGTAATGACCGTGATAACGTTCGCGCATATAGAGTCCAAGCATTGAGAACATCTTGGCGCTTTCCGAAAGATCATCGGGATGCGTTTTCAGACCTCGGGCGAATGCATCCAGCATTCCGGTTGCGTAATAGCCCTTCCAGTTCGTGCCGAGGCCGCTGCCGGTAATCATCGTCGCAAGCGCGCCTTCTGCCGCGATTCCAGTCCAGATTCCTCCGGACTCGCGATGCATCGGAATTGACGCATCCACTACGGTCGCGCCAATTTTCTCAAACGCGTGAGCCGCATTCATTACATGTTCATCCACATCCTTTTCGGCTCCGGGCCAGCCGAAGCCTTCGCGCAGAATCGCCAGGCGTAGTCCCTTCACCTCGCCTGTTAACGACGTAACATACGCACTACGAGGAAGATCGCCGCGCTGCCGTGGATCGAGTCCGTCCGGTCCCGCGATCGCGTCCAGCATCAGCGCACAATCTGCGGCGCTGGTAGCCATCGGACCGAGGTGGTCGAGAGTCATTTCGATCGGAAAAGCGCCCGTATATGGCACCAATCCATATGTCGGCTTGAAGCCATAGATTCCGCACCACGAGCTTGGCATTCGAATCGAGCCGCCTTGATCGCCGCCTAACGCCATATCGACAACCCCAGCAGCGACCAGTGCTCCGCTGCCACTCGAAGAGCCACCTGTGCTGTGCGCGCGATTGTGTGGATTGCTTACCGGTCCGGTATCGGACGTGTGGCTACCGCCCGAAAAGCACAAACTCTCACAAACCGCTTTGCCGAGAATTGTCCCGCCCGCATCGAGAATCCGCGTGACTACGGTCGCATCGATGCTCGGTACGAAGCCTTCGAGTAAACGTGTTCCATTCATCATCGGGATGCCGGCCACGCACACGTTGTCTTTGATTGCGAAGGTTTTCCCGCGCAGCGGACCCTCCGGGGCGCCTTTGATTTCACAGCGCCAGTACCACGCATTGAGCGGATTTTCTTCGAGAGTTGGCCGCCATCCGCCATCGCGCGGATATTTGACCGGAAGTGGCGGCTCGATCATCTGATCGAGTTTATTGAGCGCAGCTACTGACGGTTGCAGCAGGCAACAAAATGATTCCGCATCCGAACTCGTGAGCTTGAATCCGAGCGAATGACCGATCCGCATCAAATCGTCTGGCGATGGACCTTTAACCGGCATAATTTATGTCCTCCAATTTGCTTGGATGACGCGAGCGTAGGCCTTTTCTTTGAAACTTGTCTATGGATTCACTCGGATGCGATCGTCTATGACGCGCCAAAATGCTAGTCGCGCTAGCAGCCAATCCGAGAAGCAGAAGTAAAACTTACATCTGTCAAATCTTTGCGACTATTGGTCGCGTTTCAGCGACCTTTAGGCAAGTAATCGTCGTGGCACATCGATTGCGCTCCAAACGACATTCGCTCTGGTGAATTGGATCTGCGCGCCTGAATTGCTGAATTCGAGATCATCCGTCCGTTATAGGTCGGCTGGAAGGAGGTTATCACACATAATTAAACGGACTAGCTAAAAATTTGGCTTCTTATAGACAATTTCTCTCTCAAGGCAATTAAAACAACGGGAGTGATCGATGTTTCTCCATAATCAAAAGATGATGTTTACCGTACGAGTGGACGAGCCAAATCCCGAATTTGCAAAAATGCTGTTGGAGCAATTCGGTGGGCCAAATGGCGAATTAGCCGCTGCTATGCGTTACTTCACCCAAGGGTGGGCTGAACCCGATGTGAAGCGCCGCGATATGCTGTTGGACATCGCTACCGAGGAGCTTTCCCATCTCGAGATGGTGGGCCAAACGCTGGTTCAATTGCTGAAGGGAAGTCCCGGCGCACAAATCGATGAAGTTGAAAGCGGATATTTAGGTCAATTGCTGGACGGCAAGCATGAGAAGTTTATCGAGGCTTCGCTCAACAGTGGTCAAACTCTCGTAGGCGGGCCAGGACCAAGACTTACGGATTCCATGGGCGTTCCTTGGACTGCTGCATATATAGATACGATCGGCGAACCGACAGCGGATCTGCGGTCGGACATCGCGGCTGAAGCGCGAGCAAAACTCGTTTATGAGCGACTCATCAAGCTTTCCAATGACAGTAGCTGCCGCGAGACATTGAATTTCCTGATGACGCGTGAAATTGCTCATCAGAAGATGTTTGAAGCGGCGCTCGACGCGATTGTTAATAATTTTCCACCAGGCAAGTTCGCCGGTATTCAGGAATTTGCACACGCCTATTTCGATGATTCGGGTGAGCAAGGCAAAACAGTCTCCGGTTTTGAATTAGTTTCTTCCTCGCCGTGGGGTTTCAAGTTGCAGCCTTTTAACAAAGATGCGGAGATGCCGCCCCCGCTCGATCCACGTTCTTCGGTGGAGAGTAAGCCAGCGGATAGCGGCAAACGTTAATGAGCATACAGCGGGTGATCCGTGTCCTTAGCTAGATGCGTTTCAAGTGCGGGAAAGCTCGGGATTTCTGATGACGAGCTTTTCCGCACATTGACAGGCCGAAGCAATGGTTTCACCGAGCGAACTATTGATGCCGGCCGGCAAGCGCTGTGCGGCGAATTGCAAGGTTTGCGCGCGGCGCTTCCGTTTGCCGGTCCCGCTATAATCGCCTCGATTGCCTATATCGATCCGGGCAATCTAGCCACGAACTTACAGGCAGGCGCGCGTTATAACTATGACTTACTATCGGTCGTCGTAGTTGCATCGTTGATCGCGATGTTTCTACAAAGCCAATCGGCCAAACTGGGCATTGTCACCGGGCGTAATTTGGCCGAATTGAGTCGCGAGCATTTTCCCCAAGTCGTTGTCTGGGCGATGTGGGGATTGACTGAACTGGCCGCGATGGCCACTGATCTTGCTGAATTTCTCGGCGCTGCGATCGGCTTGTCATTGCTTCTAAGGTTTTCGCTTTTCGAAGGGATGTTGCTTGCGGGCGTGATCACATGCCTGATTTTGAGTCTGCAAAGCCGGGGTTTTCGCCCGCTCGAATTCGTCATAATAGGTTTTGTCGGAATAGTTGGAATTGGTTATTTGCTCGAGTTACTTCTGGCGCCGCCATCGTGGGCGAAAGTCGCTGATCATATTTTGGTTCCTGGGTTTGGCGGGAACGGTGCGTTAACTCTCGCCGTTGGAATCGTCGGAGCGACAGTCATGCCTCACGCGATCTATCTGCACTCGGGTCTCGTACAGGATCGTATCATTCCACAGAATGATGCCGAGCAGCGAAAATTACTGAAGTTTTCGAATCGCGAGGTAATGGTGGCGTTAGCCGTTGCCGCACTGATCAATCTTGCGATGGTAATGACGGCCGCGGTTGCTTTCTACAACCGCAAACATGGAGCCGCGCCCGATCTTCAATCAGCCTATTATGCGCTAATTCCGATACTGGGCGGCGGCACAGCTACAATATTCATGATATCGCTGATCGCCTCAGGAGTTTCGAGTTCCGCAGTGGGAACGATGGCAGGTCAGGTGATCATGCAAGGTTTTGTCGGATTCCAGATTCCGGTCTGGCTACGCAGATTACTCACAATGATACCGGCTTTTGTTGTTGTCGGACTGAGTTTCAATCCGACTGAAGTGCTGATCCTTAGCCAGGTGGTGCTCAGTCTAGTGCTGCCGGTCCCGATGATCTCGTTGCTGATACTTACGTCGAAACCCAATCTGATGAAATCGTTCACGAATGGGCGGTTCACGTCTGCGCTCGCGATTGTCTCTACTGCCCTAGTAATTACACTTAATGCCGCATTACTTATCGACTTGGTGGGTGTACGGCTTCATTGAATATAATTCATCCTAACTCCAGTCATAAAGGTACTTAAGCTTTGGCGACCGAGTTACTCGTCAAAACCTCGACTATCGGATTACTCCTGATAGATGTCATTAACGACTTGGATTTTCCGGACTCCGAAAAACTGCTCAAGCAGGCACTGCCGATGGCTCGGAATCTCGCGACTCTTAAGCGGCGCGCCAAGCAACATAGGGTGCCGTGTATATACGTCAATGACAACTTTGGTCAGTGGAAATCTGATTTCCGCCGCATAATCGGCCATTGCATTGATGACGATACTCTCGGCGCACCAATTGTCGAACTCCTGAGGCCGGATGAAGATGACTATTTTGTGCTCAAACCGAAGCATTCGGGTTTTCACGCGACCACGCTGGAAATCTTACTGGAATATCTTGGGATTCAGACTCTAATTCTGACCGGAATGGCTACCAATATATGTGTGCTGTTCACGGCTAATGATGCCTACATGCGTGATTATCGGCTGTACGTTCCGTGTGACTGTGTAGCTGCTAACACGCCGGGAGATACTAACTACTCTTTGTCGCAGATGAAGTTGGTGCTCAAAGCCGATATTCACAAATCAACGGAGATTAATTTCGATTCGCCCGCCCATCGAGGTCAGCGCTCGAGTCCGGGTTCAGCGGCAAAGCTGGTGCGCCATCGAGTGCTCGATGCGCACGGCGGAACTCGAAAGAAAAGCCATTCTTCCACGAAATCGGGTCGAACAGGATTATGACATTGAACGTGCTGAGGGCTCGGAATCGACTGACGGAGCTAGGCACTCCTTGAAGAAGCAGCTCGCCACTTATCGAGCCAAACGGAACTTCAAGAAAACTGGCGAACCGAGCGGCGAACGAGCAATAGCCTCAGCTTCGCGGCTCCGCTTTGTAATTCAAAAACACGCAGCACGCCGGCTCCACTATGATCTGCGTCTGGAACTAGACGGCGTATTCAAGTCATGGGCGGTCACGCGCGGACCTTCGCTCGATCCTCGCGACAAACGGCTCGCAGTTGAGGTCGAAGATCATCCGCTTGAATATGGTGACTTCGAGGGCACTATACCTGCCGGTCAATACGGTGGCGGCACGGTCCAGCTATGGGACCGCGGCTATTGGAACCCTGAGAACGATACGTCTCCCCAGCAGGCTTTGGCTTCCGGCGATCTGAAATTCCAGCTCGATGGGCAGCGTCTGCACGGAAGCTGGGTGCTGGTGCGCATGAAGCATGATCGCACGGGTAGTAAACGCACCAACTGGCTGCTCATCAAACATCGTGACGATAGTGCGCGCGAAGACGACCGTGACACCCTGCTTAGCGACGATGCTTCAGTCGCCTCCGGCCGGACGATGTCCGAAATTGCACAGGGCGCCGGCCGACGGCCTCGTCCTTTTATGCTCTCGACCGCGCCCGCCGCGAACGCAGTTTGGAATTCCAAGGCTGATCGCAAACCTCGGGAGTCGGAACACGACGATGCAGGCTCGGCCAAAAATGCGAAATTGGTCCAGCAGTCCAAGCCCACTGCGTGTCACCGATGTAAGCCTTTCGAATTCATCCCGCCGCAACTCTGTCGATTAGTCGATCCAGCACCTTCCGGCTCAGAATGGGTCCACGAAATTAAGTTCGATGGCTATCGCACACAGCTTCACATACGTGATGGTCAGGTGGCGCTGCTCACGCGCAACGGACTCGACTGGACCGACAAATTTCCGCAGATCGCCCGGTCGGCAGAATCGTTGCCGGCCTCGATCATTGATGGCGAAATCGTTGCACTTGATAAGAAGGGTGTCTCCAACTTTAGCCTTCTTCAAGCTGCATTATCGGAGGGCGCGACCGGCACATTGATCCTTTTGGCCTTCGACCTTCTATTTGATGACGATCGCGACTTGCGCGAGCTTGCGCTGATTACTCGCAAGAAGCGCCTGCGCACAATTCTTGAGACAAGTAGCACGCGCGTAGTGGAATACCCGATCCGATACGTTGAACACTACGAAGACGACGGTAAGCGGGTTCTCAAGATGGCGTGTCAGATGGGCCTTGAGGGTATTATCTCGAAGCTTCGCGATTCCCCGTACAAGGCTGGCCGGAATGGTAGCTGGGCCAAGGCGAAGTGTCGGCCCGGTCAAGAAGTCGTAATCGGTGGGTGGAGCGAAAACGCTGGTCGGTTACGGTCATTGCTGGTCGGAATCTACCATGACAATGGATTGGCTTACTGCGGACGTGTCGGCACCGGTTTCACCCACGATATCGCCAACCGGCTTCTACAGCGCCTTAAAATATTGAATAGTCAGAAAAGCCCGTTCGTCGCTAACCAAATCCCCGTCAGAAGCCCGCTGGTACATTGGGTACAGCCAGAGTTAGTAGCTGAAATAGAATTCGCAGGCTTTACACATGATGGCATAGTACGTCAGGCGGCTTTCAAGGGATTGCGTATGGACAAGCGCGCCTCAGAGGTGGCGCTGGAACAGCCAATTTCTCCTGTCGGCCCACCCGTTTCGCCGTCCAGTGATCCTGTCCCGGTCGCTGCACGGGAGACTAGAATACAGTCAGGACGCGAAACTCAGTCGGCGGTTATTATGGGTGTAATGCTTACACGGCCGGAAAAGGCGCTCTGGAATGACGATGGTAATGGTCAATCGGTCACCAAGCTGGATTTGGCCCGCTATTACGAAGTGACCGGCGAATGGATTTTGCAGCATATCAAGGGTCGGCCATGTTCCATTATTCGGGCGCCGGACGGAATTGACGGCGAGCATTTCTTTCAGCGTCATGCCATGGCTGGTGCACCGAAGCTGCTCCACTTACGCAAGGTGTCGGGCGAACCCAAGCCATACCTGGAAATTGACGAGCTTGCAGCCTTCGCGGCATTGGCTCAACTCGCCGCAGTCGAGCTGCATCCGTGGAATTGCGAACCCGATTATCCCGAAGTCCCCGGCCGTTTCGTTTTTGATCTCGATCCGGCTCCCGACGTCGATTTCAAAATCGTAATTGAGGCAGCGCAAGAACTCCGCGATCGTCTCGATAAGCTCGGTTTGATCAGCTTCTGCAAGACGACCGGTGGAAAAGGTCTGCACGTCGTCACCCCCGTGACGCAAGATTCAAAGAAACCGATTAACTGGCCCGAAGCAAAGGCTTTCGCACGCGAGCTCTGTTCGCAAATGGCGACTGATAATCCAGGAAGATACTTGATCACAATGTCTAAGGAGGCTCGCTCCGGCAAGATTTTTCTGGACTATCTGCGTAATGATCGGAGCGCGACAGCCGTTGCCCCGCTTTCGCCGCGTGCTCGCCCCGGCGCACCGGTTTCTATGCCATTACTTTGGTCGCAAGTGCGATCCAACCTGGTTCCGAGCCGCTTCACGATTCGCACGGCGATTCGTTATCTGACGAAAAATAATCCGTGGAGTGATTATCAGGATTCGGGTCGTCCGCTGGCACAAGCGATCAAGCGGCTAACGAGAAAAAGGGCCGTGTAATTTGTCACGCAGAAGGCAGGTGGAGGGTTTAGAGTCGCTCCGGGTACCACTGAATCTGGCGCCAATGGAGGCGCGAGTAGTTGATACCTTACCTCCCGAGGTGGGCTGGCAGTTTGAGCCTAAGTGGGACGGCTTTCGTTGTTTGGCTTTCCGCGCCGGGACGGCAGTGGAATTGATCGGGAAATCCGGCAAGTCGCTCTCTCGCTATTTTCCGGAGATGGTCGAGATTCTGCGTCGTGTTCCCTGCCGCGAATTTGTCCTCGATGGGGAGCTAGTGGTCCCACTCGGTTCTTCGCTTTCATTCGATTCATTACAGGCGCGGTTGCATCCAGCTGCGAGCCGAATCCGCAAGCTCGCGCATGAAACTCCCGCTCATATATATCGCGTTTGATTGTCTCGCAATGCGCGGCAACGCGAGTCTGCTTGGAAATTCCTTGAGCGAACGTCGAAAAGTTCTCGAAGAATTTTTCCACATGCTACGAGCCGATAAGGCGGATCTTAAACTCACGCCATACACGCGGGAGCTGAGGGTCGCGCAGCATTGGCTTGATCAAGCTGGCGGCGCGTTAGACGGAGTGATTGCCAAATTACTCATCGACTCTTACCAGTCGGGCGTGCGAGCAATGCTGAAAGTCAAGCGGATGCGAACGGCTGATTGCGTGGTCGGCGGATTCCGCTATGCAAGCAATAGCTATCAGGTCGGATCGTTACTGCTCGGTCTGTACAATAGTGTGGGCAAACTCGATCATGTAGGATTCACATCGGGGATTTCCGCCGCCGCGCGAGCATCATTGACTCTACGACTCGAGAGATTGATTAAGCCACCGGGTTTCACCGGCGACGCGCCCGGTGGCGCCAGTCGTTGGTCCACTGAACGCTCCGAGCATTGGACTCCGCTCGCTCCAAAACTTGTCGTAGAAGTACAGTACGATCATATCACGGGAAAGCGTTTTCGGCACGGAACCCGGTTAGTCCGATGGCGACGCGACAAAAGCCCGCGTCAATGTACGATTGATCAATTAGAGGCAGAAGCAAGGCCCATCAGATTGGCGGCACTTCTCCCGAGTTAATAACTGCAATCCAAAGGGAGTGAACTACAGCACGTCCGTGCGGCATAGGCCGCACGGACGTGCTAGTACTAGCTACTTGTGCGATTCCTCGTGACCTTTCTTACCATGCTCAACCGCAGCATTTCCATGTTCGCGTGCCTTACTGGCGTGCTCTCGCGCCTTCTCGTGATCTCCGGCCTCGTGGTGAGTGGCCGCGGCGTGATGATGCTTTGCGGCTTCATGATGTCGATCCGCGGCGTCCATATGATGCTTTGATGCTGGATGTTTTACTGGCATTTCGTTTCTCCTTCTTAGTGGCGGCGACTATCCATTGATCGCCATTAAGCTTGCTGAGAATTATCTGGTAGGATGGTCTAGTGAGACTTCTATTTCCGTATCCATTTAGAGCTAAAGGAGATGACTCACCAGAAACCAGATCACGAGTACTGATATAGGCACTCCTAGCAACCAAGCAATTCCATATCCCATAATAAGTTTCCTCTGTGTATTGCGCTAAAAGTGCTCAAGAGAGCAATATCCATGCTAAATGTGAAAGAGCCGAAACCCTCAGATTTAATGGAAATTAAGGAGACGGGACCGACAATTGAATGATTCGAACAAACTCGCTACGAAAAAATTACCGACTAATCAGTCCCCATATGCTGAAAGGGCATGATAGCTGATTAATACGTATGGAAAGTAAATGGCACTGTTATCTGGTCTCTCATAAGACTCTTGTTAACGGATTCCATAATTATTATGGGATTAAAGCTTAGTTTTGCTCCAAGATTAATGAAACTTTGCCTTTACCAGTTCGCAACAAGCCCGTTTTGCGCGAAGATGCGAAAAATTCTCGACTATAAAGGGATGGAATGCGAAATCATCGAGGTAGATTATCTCGATCGCCGCAATTTGCTCGAAGCTTCAGGACAAATTATGGTTCCGGCACTGACGATTGAGAGCGGCGAGACTCTTATAGACTCCGAGCGAATTGCCTTTCGGCTCGAAGAACTCTATCCCGAACCTGCCATCTTCTCGACGAAATGGCGCGGAACTCATCTCGCACTCGCGCACTATTTCGATTCTGAATTAGAAGACGCTCTATTTCGCGCAGCTATTCCTGACGAGATTGCCTATTACCGGCAACGCGGGCCTGCTTACGAGGCTCTCTGGCGCTTGATCCGCGAGCGCAAGTATGGAGCCGGCTTTTGTGATCAGATGGCGATCGATCATGCTCACAACCTGGAGCAGGCCCGCGCGATGCTCACGCCCCTTGATCACGATCTCGCCGAACGCGCCTTTCTGCTCGGTCCCATCGGCTATGCCGATTTCGCGCTTTATGGCCAGCTCAGTCTTCTGGCCCTCAGCGATGACTTGAAGATTCTGCCGAATCTACTTAATCTGCGCGCCTACTATCATCGGATGGATCAGATTTCGTCCAGATTGGAAAACGACGCGTAAGTGCCTATCCCGCGCTCTATGCGATTTCAGCAATGGCGGCGTTCAGATATCGGCTAAACAGCGCGCCACTCGAATCGAGTGCGACATCGTACAATGAGGGCGTGCGACCCGGCACGAAAATCTGATGTCCTTCATCCAGCAGCGCGTAAAGTACGCAAAGCGAAAATGCCACGTAAGGTCTTCCGACCAACGGTCCCCGGATCAGCAGCCAGAACAGGATGCCATAATTGATGAAGTGTGCAGCTTTGCGAATTAACCCGTGGATCAAACCAATCGTAGCAGCAGAGGCCGATGGCAGCAGCCATTGTAGCAGCGGTTCAAAAAATCTCGACGTGTTATTTGCAGAAAATAGTGAACTCGAAAGTACGAACAGGGCAATAATCCAAAAAAACGGGAGCGCCCACTCGCTAAGTCGCGACTGGTGGGCGGATTCGATCATCGTCTGAGTTGGCAATGCAGCTTATCCTCCGTCATTGTCATGGGCCCGATGTTTGATCATCGTGCCAAATCCCTCGACTACACGGAAACAGGTAAACAGGTTAGCAGGTGGAGTGGACACTGCCATGTCTCAAGTTGTCACGGCAATGTCCCCATCTGAAGCTTGGCGCACGCTGCATTACATGGAGGTCTGATTGCTGGGATCAGTGAATCTTACCGAAATCGGCAAAGTCGCGGCAGTCGCCATCGCTGTCGGTCTCGACGTGTTGGCAATCTCGGTCGGGGTCGGCGTCGTTGGCATTGCGACCAGCTCACGAGTCCGGATTGGATTAACCTTCGCCATCGCGGAAATTGCGATGCAGCTAATCGGATATGAGTTCGGATCTGCAATGGGACGCATGTTCGGCGAAGTCGCCACTTACGCGGGATTCGGCGTGCTCGCTATCGTCGGATTCCTGATGTTGCGCTCATCGTGGAAGCCTGAAGCGCACGAGAAATTCAATGCTCGGCAGTGGCGCGCCGCTGGTACTCACGGCGCTTTCGATCAGTCTCGATTCATTAGCCGTGGGGATTGCGCTGCCGGCCGCTGGAATCACTCTCGTGCCCCTGCTCATCACGGTCTCCATCACGACTATCAGTTTCAGTTTGCTCGGGCTCGCTTTCGGCGCACGTCTGGGTGAACGTTACGAACGTCGGGCCGAAGCGTTGGCGGGCGGCATCCTGATCGTGCTCGCACTCGCTTTCGCCATCGAGCAAGCAGTCTAGCGTTTCTCCTATCAAATAACTTGGCCGAAAGGAAATCCCTACTGTCATTCTGAGACGAGTCTGCGAGGCGAAGAATCTAGCGGCCTCTTATGCTCGATCTAACGAACTAGCTTTGTCCGATTCGGCACAGTAGCCGGGATTCCCTTCGTCGGCTCTCGCTTCCTGAGGGCATGCTTCGGTCGCAGATTCCCTGAGCGATGACTTAAGGGTGCCCGCGACGAAAAGTTATAGGACACGATACCAGCCGCGCGATCCCCCAATCTCTCGCCCTCTCGTGTTCGCAATGTTTTATTCCGTCACCTCGCCTGATGCTTGAGTTTTTGCGCCTCGATATACTTTTTGGATGGACCAGACGATTCATATTTCGGCGGCGCAATCTGCCCCGCCTTGCACTGTAGTTATCTTCGGGGCGTCGGGCGATCTCGCCAAGCGCAAACTGATTCCAGCACTCTATAATTTGCGTGCTTCCGCTCATGGACTAGCGCCGCGCGATTTTGCGGTGCTCGGCTTTGCCCGCCGCGAAATCCCGCTCGAGAAGTTTCGCAACGATGCGCACGAATGGGCGTCGCGCTACTCACGGCTTAAAGTCGATCCGGAAGCCTGGAACGAATTCGCTGCGAGCCTTGACTATGTTTCCGGACTTGATCACCCGGACGGATTCGATCGGCTCAAAGAGCGGCTTGAGCAGATCGAGTCTGAGCGCAGCCTGCCGCCTAATCGCGTGTACTATCTTTCGGTGCCGCCCGAGGCAGTCGAGGAATGCGTCGAGCGAATTGCGAAGGCCGGTCTGATCGCACCACCCGGCCAAGCTAATTTCACCCGGATAGTTCTCGAAAAGCCGATCGGCCACGACCTCGAGAGCGCACTGCATCTGAACCGGCTCGTGCATCAGTACTTCGAGGAATCGCAGGTCTTCCGTATCGATCATTATCTCGGCAAGGAAACTGTGCAGAATCTCCTGGTGCTGCGCTTTGCCAATGCCATTTTCGAGCGGATGTGGGGGGCGCGCAACGTCGATCACGTACAAATCACCGTGGCCGAAAGCGAAGGTGTTGGATCGCGCGCAATGTATTACGATCCCGCTGGCGCGCTGCGCGATATGGTGCAGAATCATATCCTGCAATTACTCGCGCTGATTGCGATGGACCCGCCAGTCGCACTCGACGCCAATGCGATCAATGACGCCAAGCTGAACGCGTTGCGAGCATTGCGCCCGCTTGGTCCCGGCGATGCCAAGAAGCTGGTGGTGCGTGGACGGTATGGCCCCGGAGCGGTCGGCAATGAAGTTGTGCACGGCTATCTTCAGGAGGAAGGGATTCCGCACAGCTCGCATACTGAGACGTTCGTCGCGCTCAAGGCTTATGTCGATAATTGGCGATGGGCCGGAGTGCCGTTCTATTTGCGGACTGGCAAGCGCTTAGCGGTCCGCGAAAGTATGATCCATGTTGAATTCAAAGCTGCTCCGCGGATCCTGTTCAATCGTGGAGACGAATTGCCGCCCAATGCATTAACGATTCGAATCCAGCCGGACGAGGGTTTCTCCTTCGAGGTTCTCGCTAAACAGCCCGGGCTCGATCTGGTGCTCAGACCGGTTCAGATGAACCTGCGTTATCAGAGTGAATTTGCCGGAGCGCCACCCGAGGCGTATGAGCGTCTGCTGCTTGAAGTGATGACTGGCGACCATACGCTGTTCGTCAGCTCCGAGTTCGTCGAAAAATCGTGGGAATTCGTGCAATCGATCCTCGACCAATGGAAGGCCGATCCGGTCCTGCGGATTCACGATTATCCAGCGGGCAGTTTCGGTCCATCCGCCGCCGACGTGATGATCCACAACGACGGCCGCGTCTGGCGGAATCCATGATTATATTCTAGGTAGATAGCAGTCGGTTGGAGTTCAGGAGCGCATTCAAAATGAAGCAAGCGGCAGTTTATATTCTCGGTGGAGCGCAGAGCGATTTCGCCCGTAACTGGACCAAAGAGGGCAAGCATTTCGTTGACGTGATGCGCGAAACAGTCGCTGGACGGCCTCGACCGCTGCCAAACTTGAGCCGCGCGAAGTCGAAACCGCTCACGTCGGCAACTTCGCCGCCGAGCTCTACGCCATGCAGGGCCACCTCGGCGCCTTCTTCCTCGAGATCGATCCCGGCGTTCTCCGGGTCTGCCCGACCGGCCGTCACGAGGCCGCCTGCGCCTCCGGCTCGATCGCGATTCTGGCGGCGTCGGCCGAGATCGAGGCCGGCCGCTACGACCTGGCTGCGGTCGTCGGGCTCGAGCAGATGAAGACCGTCGATTCCGCCACCGGCGGCGACTTCCTCGGCACCGCCGCCTGGTACGAGCGCGAGGGCAAGGGCAAGGACTATCCCTTTCCCGCGACTGTTCGGCCGGCTCGGCGACGAGTACGACAAGCGCTTCGGGCTCAAGGACGAGCACCTGGCGCACATCTCGTCAGTCAACTACGCCAACGCGCGGCGGAATCCGCTCGCGCAGACGCGCAGCTGGTCCATGAGCGAGAGCGACCCGCAGCAGCGCGACCAAGTTCAACGCAGGTGATCGGCGGGCGGATCAAGGTCCGCGACTGCTCGCAGGTCACCGACGGCTGCAGCGTCGCTCTTCCTCGCGTCGGAAGAGTTCGCCGCCAAGTACGCCAAGCGGCACGGCATGAAGCTCGCAGAGCTCCCGCGGATCCTCGGCTGGGGCCATCACACCGCGCCGATCGACTTCGACACAAGGTCGCCGAGAGCAAGGACAACCCCTACGTGCTGCCGCATACGCGCCAGGCGATCGTTGACGCGTTCGAGCGGGCGGGTATCGAGGATGTGCTCGCCGTGAATCGGGCATCGAGACGCACGACTGCTTCACCACTTCCGAGTACATGGCGATCGACCATTTCGGCCTGACCGAGCCGGGCGAATCGTGGAAGGCGATCGAAGAGGGCGTGATCGAGTTGGGCGGCAAGCTGCCGATCAATCCGAGCGGCGGCCTGATCGGCGTGGGCCATCCGGTCGGCGCGACCGGCGTGCGCCAGATGCTCGACGCTATGCGGCAGGTGACCAACACGGCCGGCGACTACCAGGTCGAAGGCGCAAGAAATTCGCGACGCTCAATATCGGCGGCAGCGGCACGACTAGTTGCGCGTTCGTGGTCGGCAAGTAAAAAGTTTGGACATTGGTAATCAACGAGCGGCGGCGCATCATCGACCGCCGCTTTTCTTTGCTGCAAAGCTGAATTAGATGGATGTCGCGCTTTTTGAATTGATCCTCGCGTCACTGTTCTATGCCGTCGGGGGATTGTGCATGAAGCTCTCGATGGGGCTATCTAAGCCACTGCCGACTGCGATGCTGTTTGCGCTATTTCTTATCGGCGCGACTTTGCAGACGCTTGGGATGCGGCGGGAGGATTTGGGCGTTGCCTATATTATGGTGCTGGGATTGGAAGCAGTGGCGGCGCTCGCTTTAAGCGTATTTGTTCTTGAGGAAGCCTGCCCGCTTTCGCGGCTGATAGCAGTCGGACTGATAATTGGCGGAATCGTTTGGCTGCGAAATAGCTAAACCGATGCTTCGCATGAAATATCGATCGCCAGTGCTAAACCGAACTCAAAATACGAAATTCCTTATTGCGTGTACGTTCTTAAACGCAACTCGCAGCTCCCTCCCAGTTGTGCTTTCTCGTCTTCGTTAAGAAATTAGTTTGAGTAAGTCATTAAGATATTACTAAAAGTATCTGTTTACATCATTTTGTTGCTGTACGATTCTAGATAGTTCTTTATTCAACTCAGTCACCAGAAAATCCAGGCGGCGAAGCGATTGCAATTCCGCGAGCAGCGTCCTTCGCGCGCCGGCCTCCCAATTCGTCAACCGCGCGAAGCTGTCTGCTTCGATGCGCGCCGCAAAATTTTCGAGAACCGCAGTAATACTCTCCGTCGAATTCAGTATCGAAAGGCCGCCTTCTTTTAAGCAATCTGGATGCGCGAAATACGCGTGCCACGCTTCAAGCTGCTTGACGATCCCACCTACTGCAGCTTCCTCCAGGGCCTTTGTCTCACGATCGAGTTGCGGGCGCGGTTGCCGCATCCGCATTAGCGCGATTCGCTCGAAACGATGTGCAACGCGACGCAGGTTGCCAGCTGCATTAATTACCGCGTCGGGATTGAGTCCACCACGGGCGCGGCCTTCCATCCGCGCGTCCTCGGCAATCGCGAGAAGCTGTTCGAGCAGACCGGCGAGTTCCGCATCATGTTGGCGGATCGTGACTTCGCTCAGGCCTCCTCGAGGATCAAGCACGATTGCGAGGCCGAGCGCTTTCCGCAATCGCGGCAGCAATGACTTGCCGGAATATTCCGGCCATAGAAAGAGGAAGACCAACGCGACAACGCTAGTACCCAGCAAAATCCCCCAGATTCGCCACAGCGGCGCATCAATTGCGGTTGATGGGCTAAGACCTACGAAAACCAGCGCCATGGTCGTCCCGATTTGCTTACCAGCATAGGCAATTCGCTCGCTGCCTTGACCTGCATAGGCGGAGATCAGCAGGACGACAAAAAAGACCATCATGTACGATGGCAAGGTCTCGAAATTCGGCGCGGTGATGATGATTGCTGCGACCGTAATTGCGCCGCCCAGCACCGAGCCGATAATCCGCAGATTCATCTTGCGCCGCGACCCGCCGTAGGTCGGCAATCCGGCAATAATTACGGTAGTCATGATCGTGGACAGATCAGCGCGTTGCGAAGCTAGTCCGACGACAAAAGCCAGAACGACGCTGATCGCAACTTTCAAGGAGTAACGTTCAAGTCCACTTCCGGTATCGTCAGTGCTGGCGATCGCCCGACCGCCTTCCGGCGTAGCCGCCGGTTCATCGAGTGGCCGCTCAAGAAGTCGTGAGATCGCGCGCAGGCTGGAGAGAAACGCACTTAGATTGGTTAGCTCGGCCGCGTCGAGGCGCTTGATATAATTAGGTCGCTGCTCCTCGATACGGCTGTCGAGCATTTGAATAGCTGTGATCACTCGTGCAGCAGCCGGAGCCGGAGCATCATCGGGTCCAGTGCGTAGCATCGTCGCCGGATCGGTCGCGACTTCCTCGAGCGCTTCGCCGATCGCGTCCACCACGGCGGCGATCGCCGATTGCAGCGCGCGTGCTGCTGGTGGGATGGGGTTTTCGGCGGCGAGCAGCGCGATTACGTCTGATTCGGATTCGATTCGGGCGACGCGCGTGATAATGGCGAGTAGTACGCCCCGGCGATGCTCGGAGATGCCCTCGGCCTGAGCGCGTGCGAGCAGCGTCAAGCGTCCGCTCAGTTCGCGCCAGTTCGCAATTTTCGGAGGAATTGGGCCGCGCTGCTCGTCAAGGTAATAGCGCGTACTTTCGAGGATGCGCAGCCGAATATGGCCGAGATTAGCGGCGAGCGATTCGAGCAGGATTGCGTCTGCAGGATCAGGCCATAGCAGATTGTCGAATAAGGCGAGTAGGCCAATCGCGATCGCAACTGCGGCAAAGCCGGAACCGGCGCGCCAGCCGAGCTGCTCCGGCGCGAACATCACGCCGTACAGGTTATCGAGCATCAGTACTTCGCCGATAATTCCAAACGAGCCCAGCTTGTAGCGATTTATTAGATAGGTTGCTGCAAAGCCGAATGCGCCGAGGAAGAGCAACATCAGCGGCGGACTCTGAGAGAGGGTACGCGCGACGATTACCGAAGCGCCAATGAGCGCCGCCTCCGCGACTGTGAAAACTACCGCGATACGCCATGACATCATCGATGTGGGTGTGCCGGCCAGCATCCACACGACGTAAGGTCCGAGCGGCGAGGCAATGTGCGCCGCAGTCATGATTCCGGCACCGATGGCGCCGATTGTCGCGGAGCGCAGTGCCGAGCGCACCCGATGGGGCCGAAGCGCGAACTCGTTCCGCATCCGCAATGCGAAGGCTCCAAGCCGCGATGGAGTTCGTGGTTTAACGGCGGAATAGGGCGCAGCGGCCGCCATAACGAATTAGCCTCACCGAGCCCTGATTTGATGAGGCTGCCCGATCATCGAAATCCTTGGATTGTGACGACAGCGGTCGCGCCCATCCGGAAGGGAAATCGTGGATTCACCTGATCGAGCGTGATCCGCACTGGAAAGCGCTGCGAAAGCCGTACCCAGTTGAGCGTCGGTTCGATGGCCGGCAGCCCCTCGACGGTTGCGCCATTCTGCTGATACAGCGCCCATCCGACACCTTGCACATGACCGCGAAAGCTATGACCCGGGTAGGCGAGCAGAAAGACATCCACCGTCATTCCTTGCCGGATATGAGCAAGAAAATTCTCGCGAAAATTCGCGATCACATACCACTTTCGATTATCGACGAGACTCAGTACGTCGCGACCCTCGTTGGCATATTGGCCGACCGCGATATTGAGATTCGTCACATAGCCGTCGAACGGCGCGACCACGCGGCAGTAATCAAGATTGAGTTTCGCATTATAGGCGTCCGCTTCGGCAGCCTTCATCCGTGCATTGATATTGCCAAGCTGGCCGAGATCATTTTGCGCCTTGTTCAGGTCGGCATGCGCGCTGGCGACATTGGCCTGTTCCGCCTCGTACTGCGTGCGCGCGTTATAGACATCATTGGCAGTCACATAATGTTGCGGTAACAATGGCTCAATGCGATCGAGATATTGCTTGGCGTAGGATGCATTCGCCTGATGCTGTTGCTGCTGGGCATTCGCTGCATGAATTGAATTCTGAAGCGCGCGAACCTGAAGTTCGGTGAGTTGGAGCTTCGCGACGGCATTATCGTAAACCGCCTGATACGGTCGCGGGTCAACTACGAACAGTAATTGGCCCGCGTGCACCCGCTGATTATCGACGATCGGTAAATCGACGATCGGCCCGCTGACATGCGGCGCCATTCCGATCGTGTTGGCGCGCACATAAGCGTCATCGGTGCGCGGATAAACGTAGTACTGGCGCGTTACATAGATTAGAGCGAGAGCCGCCGTGACGTATATGATTGCGCTGACCAGATGCGCCGTCACGCGACGCACGAGCCGATAGGAGGATTATCTGTGTAGTCGAATCCATCCCGCTTCAAATTCGATTGAAGAAAATAATCCACACCAGACAAGCCGATAAGATCGCAGCGCTGGCATAAACTCCTGGCGCCCACCATAGGAAGGGCTCAAGTCCGATTTGAAGAAACAGCACGCGAAGGATCGCGAGACTGGCGGCGCCAATAATCGCGCAGAGCAGCCATGCCGGAAAGTTCGCTCCGGCGATGTTGATGATTGGGTCGCAGGATGCCAACGCGAGCGCGGGAAGCATCAACATCGTGAAGGCGCCAGATATTCTGATCGATCGTAACCGCTTCACTATATTAGTCGGCAGGAATTTTGACCGAGCCAATTCACTAAGGCAACGTGCTGATGGCTGGGGCAGGAACGGCTGAAAGATATGCAATTCTCAATCAATTTGCTGAAGCGTCATTTCCCAAAATTTTCCCCATCGATCAAGCCCATGTGGGCCGGTTTGCTGGCGTTGAGCCTAACCGGATGTGGCTCAGTAGGGAAAGCACCGGAACTGAACCCGGACTACTATGTTGCACGCACGGTCGATCAATCGTGGTCACCGCCAAATTCCGAGGCGCGTTCCTATATGCCTCCGCAATTGCCACTGGTCCTGCCGCAACCTGCGTCAGTCCGAACCGGTCAAAGCGGACAAGTCTATAGTCTCGCCGATCTCATCAACCTCGCGTTGAGCAGCAATCCCGATACTCGCGTCGCATGGGAGCAGGCTCGAGCTCAGGCTGCAGCCTGGGCTATTACGCGCGCCCAATATTATCCTAAACTTTCGACCGAGACCGATTTCGAGTACTCGCGGGTGCTCTTTCAAGTCCCCGGTTCGACCGGCCGGATCAAGACCGCCCAGATTACCCCACTGATCCAGCTGACCTATACGCTACTCGATTTTGGCCGGCGCAAAAACGAAGATATCGTAGCGCGAGATCAACTGGCTATCACCAATTTCACCTTTCAACCGCCGGTTGCAGGAAGTTGTTTTTGGGGCTGAGCGCTTCTTCTATGCGCTTGCGGCGTCCCGCGCAGCCGTCGAGGCCGCTCATCAGAATCTCGAACTGGCGCGCACCGACGACGATGCCGTCGCGAAGCGCGTTGACCACGGACTCGCGACCAAACCCGAGCTGTTGCTGTCGCGCCAGCGGGTGGCACAGGCGGAATATGATGTCGCCAACGCGGAACTGCTGGTTGAGGACGCGCAGGCGAGCCTCGCGCTGGCGCTCGGCATTCCGGCCAATCAACGGATTCGGGTCGCCGGACTCGAGCATCAGATGGTGCCGGTGGAGCTGGATGGCAAGCTCGATGAGCTGATTCAGCAATCGATCCGATCGCGTCCGGACCTCGCGGCGAACGTCGCCGCGGTCCGCGCCAACAAAGCAGAAGTTGCTCGGGCGCACGCCGAGTTCATGCCGGAAATTGACGTGTTTGGTAGCTACGGCGAACAAAACTGGGGATATACCTTTAATAATGGCCCGCAAATCAACGCCAATTTGCCTGAATATTCAGCCTTGCTCGCCCTCAAATGGAATATCTTTACCGGCTTCTCGAGGGTTAACTCAGTGCGTGAGGCCGAAGCCCATCAACGCGCCAGCGAAGCAGAATTGAGATCGCAGGAGTTGACCGCGATCGCCGAAGTGTGGCGCGCATATTATGAGTTTCAGTCCTCGCGCAAACGTTACGATTATGCGAAAGCTCTGCTTGAAGCGTCCAACGAATCCTATCGCGCTCTGATCGATACTTATCGGCAGGGACTCAGCACTATCGTGGAATTGCTCAGCGCCGAACGGGACCTCGCCAATGCGCGCTACACGATGATCCAATCGACTGCCGACCTGCTGACCGCCAGCGCCGCGACCGCCTATGCCGTCGGGGCAATCGAGATTCCTCCCAAACCATGAAAGGTTCTCCCGGTCGGCTACTCTCTATGATCACTTTGCAGGCAGCGCTAAGCCCGGCACAATCATTCGATGCGTCTTAGAAGAATCGTTATAGCCGGCGGCGCGGTTCTCGCGGTCTGGTTTGCGATCATCCTCGCCTTGCATTTCGGCCAAAAAAGCCATGACCAGCTTTCCTACAAGGTCGAGCAGGCGTTTCCGTCCGATAAGCCCTTCATCCCCGGCGAGATTTATGCGACAACGCTCGCCGAGATCATGGATCACGAGCTCCATTCGGGCTTCGGATGGCGACCCAACGACTTTTTCCTATGGGGACCGCATGTGATGGCCGATAATAATGCGAATCGGCAACTGGGAATTATTATGGCAGTCCGCGAGACGATGCGCGTCTTCAAGGACCATCTAACGAAAATCTCGTCGAACGAATACGACCCAAATCTCGTGATCGCAGATACGGATTTTCGCAATGACGCAGCGAAATGGATTCTCCCGTCAGCCGAGTCTAAATACGAGGATGGGATCAAGCATTTGCGGATGTATGTGGCGGGGCTGCACACGAATCCGCCAACCTCGAGTCAGTTGAACCAACGCAACGTCGAATTGATCCGGCTGTTCCAGTCGTGGACCGACCTGCTGGGTGATGCGCACGCGATGCTCTATCGCACGACGCAGCCTGACGGTACTCGGATTCATGCGTGGATCGATGACGACTATTTCTATCACGCGCAGGGTTATGCGCATGTGATGTACTACATGCTTCAGGCTGTTATACGCGAATACAATCAGACGCAAAAAACCAAGCCGGTGCTCAGTACGCTGATGGAGGAAGCACTCGATCCGTTGCAAAAGGCGGCGACTATGAAACCGCTGATCGTATTGAATGGTTCGCCAACAGGACTATTCGCAAACCATCGGCGCAATCTCGACGCCTATATCGCCGAAGCACGCCAGAAAATGTACTCGATTCGCGAAGAGCTAGAACGTTAGTTAAGTTCGTGGTTACGCTAGTTCTTTCAGGGCGGCGAGCACTTCCTCGGCGTGGCCGTTTACTTTTACCTTTGGGAAGATTTTGCGGATTTTACCCTCACGATCGATTATGAATGTCGTGCGTTCGACACCCATGTACTGGCGCCCATAGAGCGACTTCATCTTGTAAACGCCGTAGGCTTTCGCCACTTCATTATCCGTATCGACCAGCAGTGGGAAATTCAGCTCGTGTCTCGCGACAAACTTCTGATGCGACGCGGACGAATCCGCACTGATTCCAACGACTCGCGCCCCAGCCTTGCGTAATATTCCAACGTTATCGCGGAAGTCGCAGGCCTCGGTGGTACATCCGGGAGTCATATCCTTCGGATAGAAATAGAGCACGAGATTGCCATCCGCGATTAGGTTTTTCAGCAAAACCTGCTTTCCCGTTTCATCAGCGAGGTTGAACCTCGGCGCCTTTTTACCCGCTAGCGAAAGGTTTCCAACATCTTCTTTCTGCGATCCGGCGTCCTTCGGTTTGGACGGTTTGCTATTCTTCGGCATTACGCTCTCCCATGATTGCGATGAATGAAATCCTAGAGCGCGGGCTTGAAGGAAGCAATTTGACCGCTTACGGTTACCATCATGCGACGGAGCATCTCATATGAGCGCTGACTCAGATCAGACAAGCTGCCCGGTATTGGAAGCGGCGCGCGCGCTTGCACCGCGGATTCGCGATGCCGCGCCGGAGATTGATCGTGGCCGCCGGCTCACGCCTGAGATCGTTCAGGCTTTGAAAGAAGCGGGTGTGTTCGGCATGACCATGCCGCGTGAATGGGGCGGCCCGGAACTCGATCCGATGATGCAGATGCGAGTGATCGAAGCGCTCGCCGAGGCCGACGGCTCCGTCGGCTGGTGCGCGATGATCAATAGCGACGGCGGCTATCTACAGCGCCTTCCTCGATCAAGCGTTGCACGCGAGATGTATCGCGATCTCGAAGCGCCTACCGGCAGCAGTCTCGATGTTCACCGGTCGCGCGGAGAAAGTTGCTGGCGGCTATCGCGTCAATGGCCGCTGGCCCTTCGTCAGCGGCTGTCAGCATTGCGATTGGATCGCACGGAACCTGCATGATCGTTTATGAAAACGGATTCCCAGCGCATGGTGGCGGACGGCATCGTCGGAGCGACAGGTGTCTGCTTCGTGCCGGTCGTCCGAATGCGAGGTGCTCGATACCTGGCACACGACGGGACTGCGCGGCAGCGGCAGCAACGATGTCGCGACCGCCGATGTCTTCGTACCCGACCGAGCGCAGCGCAGCTTTTCCCTTCCGCGCGATCCGCAACACGCCGCTTGTACGTCCTGGCCGATGATGTTCGCCTATAAGTCCGCCGCGGTGACACTCGGCATTGGGCGCGGCGTGATCAATACGTTCACCGAGATCGCTCGCGCAAACAGGTTACGTCACTTCAGGCTCGCTCACCGGGCGCCCGGTAACTACTGCGCTGACGATGAGTCTACGTGCAATCCACTGATCGCGCCGGCCGAGGGCTCTGGTCGGTGCCGCGCACAGTCTATATTTTCGAGCGCTGGAGCTATCTGGCGGACGCTGGTCGCGGGCCATCGCCCGGCGCTCAAGCAGCGCGCGCTCTATCGGCTGGCTGTCGCGCAATGCCACATACGGCATTGCCTTGCAGCGGTTGAGCGGATTTATAAGGCCTTGGCGGAGCGGCGGTTTACTCGTCGGCGCCGTTCGATCGGCCGCTGCGCGATCTTATACGATCAACCAGCACACGATGAATTCGCTGAAGTTGCAGGAGACGGTCGGTCAGATTCTCCTTGGACTCGAAGTGCGCGACCCGCTGCTCTAATTGATGGGGCAGGGCGCGCACATACATCCGAGCGCCGTGCTCGATGGCGAGATCGAGCTAGCTGAGGGCGTAGAGGTCGGTCCGTTTTGCCTGCTCAGCGGAACGATCAGGATTGGTCCGCGTACCCGACTTATTGCCCATGTCACGATACTGGGCGAAACCGAACTCGGCGCTGACAACGTGCTTCATCCCAATGTCGTGATTGGCGACGAGCCGCAGGACATTGCGTACACCGGCGGTCCTCGGCGAGTAAAGATCGGCGACCGCAACGTCTTCCGCGAGGGTGTGACGATTCATCGCGGCAGCGAGCATGGCGATATTACGATCGTCGGTAATGACAACTTTTTCATGCAGAACGCGCACGCTGCGCATGACTGCCGCGTCGGCGATAATACGATTATAGCGGGCGGTGCGCTGCTCGCCGGATGGGCCCAGATCGGCAATCAGGCGCTGGTCTCGGGCAACTGCGTGGTGCATCAGTACGTGCGGATCGGACGGCTCGCGATGATGCGCGGGCTGAGCCGCACCAGCCGCGATCTTCCGCCGTTCTGTATTATGGATTTGACGCACACGCTGCGCGGAATCAATGTTGTGGGGCTGCGACGAGCGGGCATAAGCATCGCATCGATTCGCGCTCTCCGGGATGCTTACAAAGTGCTCTTCGGTGAGCGGCAGAATCTCACATCAGCACTGCAACGACTGGAACAGTCCGGTCCAATGCTGCCTGAAGTCGCGGAGATGGTCGCATTTATCCGCGAGAGCAAGCGCGGCGTTGCCTTCGGTATGAAGCAAGGAGCGGCGGATGAAGAATAACCTTCGTTGGTGACCGGATGGCGATCAACCAACCGCACCCGCTGGACGAAATCAATCGCATTGTTCGCGAAAGTCGTGTGGCGGAATATTCCTCGCCAAATCTTGCGCTCGGGATGGTTCCGATTGCGTTCAGCTCAGGTTCTTCGCGATGGCGATGGCCGAATCAGCCCGCTAACAGTCTTAATCCCTTCGGTTTCGTGCAGGGCGGTTATCTGGCGATCTTCGTTGATGAACTATTCTCGACCGCGATCGCGTCGATCCTTAAAGAAGGCGAATGGTCAGTAACGGCGGAATCGAAGCTGTCGTATCTGCGACCCGTTCGTCCGGGTGAATTGGCGGGCGAGGGAAGAGTGATTCGCCGCGGCAGCACGCTTGCCTTTCTCGAAGCCGAAGTGCTGATCGCGGATGGCAAACCGGCAGTCCACGCGACCTCGACCTGGGCCATCCTGCGCGTCGATTCCAGAAATTGATTCTACTGAGCGACTGTTCGCCGATGTTGCTACTGTTGATTTGTATCTCGTAGTGTTCTGAAAAGAAGTTATCTCTTTTACCAACTAGATCAAAGACCATTGGAATTCTGTAAACTGACGAATTTTCCTCAGATTTAGCGACTATCACGGAATTACATACCTTGTAATTGTCACTTCCGGTCGATTCGGTCTGTTCGCTAAGATCAATGGCGTCAGTGGCAAAAAAGGCAAGTTAAATTGGATACGATTCTTGTTAAATACCTCGATTGCTAGCGACTTGGCTGAATAGTCGGTGCCAGTCGGGCACTGGGTCGGTGAATCCTACTGGGAATATCATTAAAATCACAACGGTGATCCCCGTTAAAATTCCAGCAAGTGATCTGTTCTTGTGCCTAATTATAAATGTGTTGAGAAAGGTTTTGTTAGATTGATCGGGCGGCGCGACAATTGCCGATTCACTCTGTGCGAATAGAATTCTCAATCCGCCAATCATAATAATATCTCGATCTTTTAGTCTATAAGGTCGATATATCTTGTTGCCATTGACAAAGGTTCCGTTGGTCGATTCTAGATCAACAATTCTCCATTTACCGGAATTACACTCCAAGGATATGTGTTTCCGCGAAATGGTGGATCGATTCAGGACGATGACGTTGTCGTCTGACGAACCAACATTGCATTTAAACAGAAGGATTCTAGATCGTACCAAGCATTCTCGATTAAAAGCCTCGCCATAATTTAATTCGACATTATGAAGCACGAGTAAGGGATTTTTCTGAGCTATGATGCCGAAATTAGATCGGATAAGGAAATGCAATTTCGGCGGCGGAGCCGAAGCTAGGTGGTACGTCGCAGAGTCTTGATGCGGCCGTTGTGCATCGCGACCAGCACCATATCAGTCATGCCGACGAACAATCCGGTGCCGACAATTCCGGGAATCGCGAGCAGTGCGCGTTCGAGTCGCGCGGGATTGCTGATTTTATCGACCGCGCAATCGAGCACGCAGTTGCCATTGTCGCTGACGTACTCCGAGCCGTTGGAAATTTTACGAATAACTGGTTTCAACCCGAGCTTGGTAATTTCTCGCGACACGTAATTACTGGCGCATGGGATTACCTCGATGGGCAGATTGCCACGCGCGCCGAGCCGCTTCACCAATTTTTCTTCGGTGACGAGGAATATTCGCTTCTTTGATGCGGCGGCGACGATTTTTCACGCACCATCGCGCCGCCCAGGCCCTTGATCAGGTTGAGCGCCGGATCGACTTCATCCGCGCCATCGAAATCAACATCGATTTTTACAATCGTTCGCAGATCGGCAACCTCGATGCCTAGCGACAGCGCGAGCTGCTCGCTGGCTTTGGAGGTAGCTACACCACGGACTAGGAGCTTCGCGTCCCCCAGCACCCGAATAAAAGCGCTGGCAGCGCGCCCGGTACCAAGTCCGATTGTTTGGCCTGTCTTGACGTAGCGCAGTGCGAAATGGCCAAGCGCTTCCAGATTTGCCGAATCAGCCGAGATGTCCAAAGGGTCTGCTTAAGCGCGATCAACTCTTGCCATTGCGCAAGAGATTCATGAACTCCTGGCGAGTCTCAAGATGCGTACGAAATCGCCCCAGCATCGCCGAGGTCGTGACATAGCAATTTTGTTTCTCGACCCCGCGCATCCGCATACAGAGATGCTCGGCTTCGAGCACGACAGCCACGCCCAGCGGCTTGATCTCCTCCATGATAGTATGTGCGATCTGCGTGGTCATGCGCTCCTGTACCTGCAGGCGGCGCGCATAAATTTCAACCATCCGTGCAATCTTCGAGAGACCCACGATATGTCGATTTGGTAGATAGGCAATATGCGCTTTGCCGATTGAAGGGCAGCAGATGATGCTCGCAGAGGGAGTAGAAGTCGAGGTCCTTGCATAGGATGATCTCCTGGTAATCTTCCTCGGTGAAGAGTGCGCCATTAATCGCGTCCTTGGGATCCTGATTATAGCCGCGCGTCAGAAACTCGAGGCCTGCACCACCCGAGTGGGGGTGCGAGCCAACCCTTCGCGCTCGGGATCCTCACCGATATGGCGAAGGATCTGCCGAACGGCGTCTTCCGCCGTAGCTGCGTGCTTGATCCATCTGCTTGGCCATCTCAAGGATTGATTTTATCTGAAGGCGGGGTGTCCGCGTCTATACCTAACCCCGGATTGATCTCGATGACGCCGCCAGGCGAGCGCAAGCTCGATCGCGAGCGACGGGCCGCCGCCACTCATGATATTGAATCCGGCAACCGCGGTCTGCCAAGCTGATCCATCAAGGCGAGATTGCCATCGAGTGACGCGCGGCGCGCATCGTCTTCGCTCATCCCTGCGTAGTGATCGAAGTGATGGGCAGCGCCGCTGAGGTCTTTGATATTCTGCTTCATGTAGGCGGCCATCGACTCGCGCTTTACCGGCAATATCCCGATCACAACTTTCAAGCTATGTCGATGCGCCTGTTCGATGAAGCGCAGCGCCGTATCGCGGTCGAATACGGGCTGAGTGATCACGAATCGTGCGCCGGCAGCCGCTTTACGTTGCAGCAGCTCAAATTCGCGTTCGATATTTCGCCGATTCGGATTACCGACGACCCCGCCGAGCAGGGCTGCGGCAGGGTCTTGAGTAAGCGTTTGCCCTCGCCAGTATCGCCTCGATTCAAAGCGGCAATCATTTCGAGCAGCTCAAACGTATCGAGATCGTGAACTGGCCGCGCGCCGCGCTGCCGTCGATGGGCAGCTTGTCTCCTTGCAACGCAACCACTCCATCAATCGCGAGTGCGGCTGCCCCCAGCAGATCAGAACGCAAGGCGAAGCGATTGCGATCACGACACGAAATATTCAGCACGACTGGAATCTGATGGCGCGCTTTGAGCATCGCCGCGAAGACCAACGCCGACATTTTGACGCGGCCAAGGGCATTGTCGGCCAGATTGACCGCGTCAATATGCTCGCCGATTGCACCAAGTTTGCGCAGCAGTGATTCGACTGCGATACCGCGGGGCGGCGAGACCTCAAGCCACAGGCTTGGGTTCCCTGCGGCATTTTCGAGCAGATTCCTCAATTAGTCGATCCGCGCGGTTTCTTGTGACCGCTAGTGGTAAGCGAGCCGCAGGCTTGCTGGTGTGACTTCGTTGAATTGCAGCGGCTTGATTTGCAGTGGCTCAGGCTCTTCAGGCGCTCGTTCGCCTTGACCTTCTGATACTTGCGGTAGTCATAGCCGGTCGCCATCGCCATCAATAAGGCTTCCATACCGCCTTCTTTCTCGCGGCGGAGCACCCGTAATCGTTCAAAGAACTCTTCGAAAATCCTTTGTTGGTGCGATGCTCACCATTGACCGGACGGAAAAAGAAATCGTGCAACCGTGTGACCGTAAAGCGCAATGAAGAGTAACGCAACTCATTGGGAAAAGCGTCCCATTCCGCCAGCGAGAGAGTTCGTACCGACTCATAGCCTTGCAAGACAGCGGAACCGGTCGAGCGAATAGTATCCATCGACGAAGCACAGCGCGTTGACCGCGGTTGCGATATCGAAAATAAACTTGCCGCGGCAGGCCGCCTCGAAGTCGAGCACGGCAATGAGCTTTTCACCACGAAACAACACGTTGTCGGCAAACAGGTCGCCGTGGATCACGCCTTTGGGCAGCTTGCCTTCCAGATATCGCGTCAGATATTCGATTTCGTCTTCGATTGTCCGCATCACTCTTGCGGAAATAGTTCGGCAGCCGATTACGTACGCTCAGATAGAGTCTGCAATGCGCTCGAAGCTGAAGCGATTGTCGATTCCTTTCTTGTACCCTTGCCCGATCACGTGAAGATCGGCGAGCGTCGCGGCCGATGGTCTCGAGCTGGCTCGGTCGCAGACGTGGCGGCAGTAGAACTCGCCCCTCGTGATAACGGAACAGCAGACGCGCATTTCGTTTCGTAATCACGATAAAAGCGGCCCATGCGATCCTGCAACGGATGCGGGACATGGAAAGGAGTGTTTGCGCAAAAAGCCCAGCAGATCGATTTCGCGTCGACCTCGCTCTCGCTCTTGACCTCGTCAACCCGCACGAGGAAGCGGCCACGGGCGGCTTCAATCACGTAATTCGAATTGACTGACCCCTCAGGAATACCGACGACCTTGGCAACGCGCCCGAAATCATATTCGTTAGCTAGTTCCTCGATAAATGGTTGACTGAGCTCGGTATAAACGGCCATTAAATTTGCAACTGGATCAGGCTAAGACGCCGCAAGTCTAGAGCGAGTTAATGATTTCGTCAACTGGCGATAAACTGTTCTTCTAAAATCGACCTGATTGGAAATGAGTGGTGAAAGTTAAGTTGTCCACTGAATCAACAGCTCGATGGATCATCATCTCCGATTTTCCTTGACGCTCGGTTTTGGTTAATCTGCCGGTCAGCTCCCAATTAGTTTCCGTGGAAGGAAAACCGCTTGCCGCTCGACGATCACGAAGCGAAAGAACAGGCTGCCGACCTGTCTCGACATGCCGCCGAAGTAATCTCCCCAGCCGAGTTCAACGCGAAACTTGCTGAGGACCGTCCATTGCGCATAAAGCTCGGGATGGACCCAACCGCACCGGACCTGCATCTCGGACATTCAATCTCGCTCAAGAAGTTGCGGGATTTTCAACAACAGCGGCCATACAGTGATTTTTCTGGTCGGCGACTTTACTGCGATGATTGGCGACCCAACCGGCCGCTCCGAGACTCGTAAACCACTTTTGCCTCGAGCAGATCAAAGCTAATGCCGCGACTTATCAGAATCAGGTCGCCAAAGTGCTCGATCCGGCGCGAACCGAGGTCCGCTTCAATAGCGAATGGATGAGCCAGGTCGACACCCGCAAGCTGATCGAAATCGCCGCCAAGCTGAGTGTGGCGCGGATGCTCGAGCGGGACGATTTTGAAAAGCGGCTCGACATCAGGAGCCGCTGTTTCTGCACGAACTGCTTTATCCGCTGATCCAAGGGTACGATTCGGTCGCACTCAACGCCGACGTTGAAATCGGTGGCACCGATCAGAAATTCAACATGCTGGTCGGTCGCGATCTGCAGCGGGCGTATGGGCAGCCGGCTCAGGTGGTGATGACGATGCCACTCTTGGAAGGTCTGGACGGCGTGCGCAAGATGTCGAAATCCTATGGCAACTACGTCGGTCTGACCGAAGCCCCGAGGACATGTTCGGCAAGCTGATGTCGATTCCAGACCGGCTGATGCTCAAGTATTACGAGTTGCTGACCGATACTGATCCCGCCATCATGGCCGCCATCAAATCCGGCGCGGTCCATCCGATGGAAGCGAAGAAGCGGTTGGCCACCTCGATTGTTGCCGAGTATCACGATAGAGAAGCGGCGGCAGCGTGCGCAGCAGTATTTTGAGACCAAGTTTCAGCGCCATCAGGTTCCGCTGACGTGCCGGTCTTCAAGCTCGCGCAGGATTTATGGATTTGCGAATTGATGAAGCAGCTCCGCTTTGCGGCCTCCACCAGTGAGGCGCGACGCTTGTTGGGGCAGGGCGCGGTGCGTGTCGATGGGCAAACAGTCACCGATTCGAATTTCCATTTCGTGCCGGGCGAGCACAACATCCTTGAAGTGGGCAAGCGCCGCGTCGCCCGCATCGAGCGGTAAGATAATTCATTGTCAGCTTAGTTGAATTGCCGACGCATTTGGGTAATCGCGATGGTCCCAATTGCTTTCTTGTTTGGATGGTCGGCACGTGAAATCCTAGAATGACAATTGCGCACCTGAAGTGTGCGCGGCTTCGATTTATTGCTTCTTAGCCCTTTTTGTAAAGATTCGTTTTATGTGGCGACGACTGGCATTCACTATAATCTTGGCCGCCGCAATCCTATTGGCAGAGTCACCCGTCTGGAGTCAGGAACGTGAGTCAGCGATGCAGGCTCATCCACCCGGCGCGAAAGTGACGGCAAAAACCCAGGCGCTTTCTGTCGGAGCTAAGCTTCTGCAGGCGCATTCACCGCTCAGTGGCTTTGACGTGTACCTGGTGGGATTCCATCCCATGAAAGACGATCCATCTCTACAGCTCGAAGCACATCATTACTGCAAAGTCGTCAATCAGGACTTCATGCAATGCATATTGTTTGATGGAAATACGCCCACGGCGAACCTGAACGGGATCGAATACATAATTTCGGAAAAACTGTTCAATACTCTGCCATCGTCTGAAAAGCAGTACTGGCACCCGCATAACTATGAGATTCTGTCAGGCGAATTGGTCGGCCCGCGATTACCGGAAGCAGCCGAACATTCCTTGATGAAAACCAAGATGAATAGTTATGGCAAAACTTGGCACGTTTGGGACACCGGCGATTATGCTCGGCCGGGCGATAAATTGCCATTAGGTAAACCGATGTTGGCTTGGTCATTCAATCGCGACGGCGAAGTGGATCCCGGTCTGGTTAAGAGTCGTGACGCGGCGATGGGAATCGATACCGCAAAGGTTCGGCAGGAGCGTCAAGACCTAGTCCCGCTCGCTCATCCACAGTCGGGAGTTGATGCGTTAAAGGACAAATTCCCGCGTCCAACTACATCCATTCCGGGCGTTCAGGACAAAAGTAGTGCTCTACATGCGCGTTGATTAAGAGAAGATTTCACCAATTGGAAAGTGCACGCGGACTGAGTGATTATCCGCCTAATCGAACATTACTGTTACGCTTGCTTTGGGATGGAGCTACGCAGTTCAGCTTCAAGTCGCCATAAAGTCCATTCACTCATCGGATATGCGCCTTGCTCGCGATAGAAAGATTGAGCGGGCGTGTTCCAATTGAGGACCGCCCATTCCATCCGGCCCCATCCGCGTTCGACCACTATTTCGCGCAGACGGCGCATCAATGCGCCGGCGATGCCACGACCGCGGTATTCTTCCAGAACGAACAGATCTTCGAGGTATAACCCGGCTCTTCCACGCCAGGTTGAGTAATTGCGAAAGAACAGGGCGAAGCCAACCGGCTCGGCGTCGTATTCCGCGAGGAGGCATTCAAACGGCGGATTTGGCTCGCTCATCTGAGCCGACAATTGATCTGCGGTGACTTCGACCGCCTTGGGTTCTCGCTCGTATGCCGCCAACAATCGGATGAAGCGCAAGATCGCCGGGGCATCCTGCGGCGTTGCAAAGCGTATCGTCAGATTGGCCATCGTGTCCCGGTTCGATCAATTTTAGTTGGGCGGTGGTTCCTCGCCGTACTGAAGCACCTGGACCTTTTCCAAGGTGACCAAACCGGAACGCACCATCCCATTAGCCGCCACGAGAAATTCGTCTATTTTGGCCCGGCTATCCACCATTTCTACTACGATTGGCAAGTCTTCCGAAAGCCGCAGGATTTTCGCTGAATGAAGCCGGCTGGACTTGCCGAAGCCGAGCGGCCCGCGGAGTACGGTTGCGCCGCCGAGGTGTAGCTCGCGCGCCTTTAGTACGAGGGCTTCATACAGCGGCTTGCCCTCATGATGGTCACTTTCGCCGATAAAGATTCGCAGCAGCGTGGCGTCTTTCGGCACCTGCATCGCACTATGCGCCTCCGCGCGTGATTCTTAAGCCGATTGCGTAACCGAGCGCGACTCCAAACAAGCATAGCACGACCGAAAACAGTACGTTCGCGCCCGCCTGAATCAACTCCCCATCGCGCATTAAGTTGAAGGTCTCAAGACTGAAAGTCGAAAAGGTGGTATAGCCGCCGCAGATCCCTGTCATGGCGAAGAGCCGTACCGATGGCGTGAGCAAAACTCTCCCATCAGGCAAACTCAATGCGGCAAGGAATCCGATCAGGATGGCTCCGGTTACATTGACGACCATCGTGCCGAACGGAAATGTGCCATCCGCCAGTCGCGAGACCCAGCCGCTCATCGCGTACCGCGCCATGCTCCCGAGCGCACCGCCCATCGCTACCCATACGTATTGCATCGGTCGCGGTCGTTTACTCGATCTCTAAAACTTCGAGTACCACGGTGATTGGCGGAGGTCCTGCGGCTGGAAATCAATGTTAAACGCGCTCAGCAGAGTTCCCTCGGCGTGCCATAGCGCCAGCCGGGCGTTTTCGAGATCAACGTTCGACGAGACCTGATTGCCTTGCGCGGTGACCAGCTCGCTCTGGAACTGAAGCAGGTCGTGGGTAGTCGCGAGGCCGACTCGAAAGCGCACCTGTTCGTCGTGCAGCGATTTGGCAGCGTAGAACACTGCGTCCCGCGTTGCTTGAGCGCGCTTCACGTCGGCGATGACATTAGCTAAGGCGCCCTCGATTTGGGCGACCGACTGGGAGAGTGCGGCGCGATATTGCAAGCGCGCGCTCTCGTAACTGATTCGTGCCTGCGCGAGCGCAGCCTTCGCCGCAGCATTGTCGAGCGGCATCTCGAAGCTCAACACGCCGGCATAGTTATAGAAGCGGGCATCGAGCATCCGGTTCAGGCATCACCATAGATTCCCCCGTAAAGGCGAATCGATTACCGTTATTGCCGGCAGGCGTTGATGCTGTTCGCCGGCACCGCGACGCAATTAGCAGTGCCCCAGCCGAGGCCTGGCGAAGCTCTGATACAAGGCGTGGTTCCTGCGATCGCGGTCACGCCGAACTGAGCCCCAAGATTCATTTGCGGCAGTGTCTGGTTCTCGGCGAATTTACCTGCAATAACGCCGTGCGGATCGCCTCGCGGAGTCCGCCCAGCGCCGGACTGAACTCAACCATCTTTTCCAGCGCAGCTCTCCTCATTATCGATGAATTTCAGCGGCCGGATTGGGCTGATCGCTCGGGATCACATCTTCGGGGATAAAAGTGCCGTTGGGATTGAGCATCACGTCCTGCCGAAGTTGCGCGCGCGCGCTTTTCAAAGCAGCCTGAGCAGCATAGACATTGGCCTCCGCTGTGGAAGCAGCGGATTGTGCCTCCTGCAAATCGATCGGCGCCAGAGTGCCGACGTTCAGGCTGATTCGATTGACTCGAACTAGATCGCTGTTGAAGCGCAGAGCCGACTCGGCCACTTGCAGGCTCTCGACCGCGCCGACTACACCCCAATAATCACCGCCAATTCGCTGCACGAAGTCATTCAGTGCCGATCCATAACTCCACTGCGCATTGCGCTGCGCCGACTCGGCCAGATGCACATTAAGGCGCGCAAAATCCCATCCGAAATTCCGCAGCAGTGGCTGCACCAGCGACATATCAAGCGAGGGCGAGTATGAGGGATTGACCGACGAAAATGCCGAATTGGTAAACGTGCGATTGTTATCGAACGTCAGGCCTAAGGTACCGTTGGTATTGGCGAGCACTTTGTTGACGCCAAAATTCCAGTCATAGAACTTCTGCGTGAAAGCGTCGCCATGCAATACCTGAAACACGGACGAAACCGGCGCGACCGATTTTTCAATATCGAGCTGCGAGGTCAAATCGGGATCGAAGACTGCGTTGGCCTGCTTGACGCTTTCGAGTGACGCGATCGGATCGAGTTGAGTCGCGGCGAGTCCAGGATTGTTGCGGATTGCGGTGTAAATTGCCTCTTTTAAGGTAAGCGAACGGGCCGTACCATCGAAGGTGCGCAAATACTGTTCACTGATCAGTGATTCGGGCGGGATCGCCTCGCCGGGAGTATTCTGGCGGACGAAAACCCCGGGCAACGACAGAATCGAATTACTTTCAAAGCGTTGAGCCGCGGCGTTGGTGGAATTGACCGGCGGCGGCATTAATCCGCCCGACGATCCGTTTTGTGCACCAACCGCAGACGATGGGCCTGCATTACCGGAGGGGCTCATTTGAGCCTTGGCGTAAACTCCCATCGCCATTACCAGCAGTATCATCAACAACAACGCCGGCAGGGCATTTCTCTTCCGTGACATCAACGCAGCCTCCTTACAATCCCCGTCACCGCGAAGCGGACCGTCCCTTCGCCCTATTTTGAGTATGCGAAATTCGGCGAGGAGAGAACCGGGGCGCATTGCCTGACGAAAACTTGCAACGCGCCAGCGGCGCGATTATAGCCAAAGGCTCCGGCATTCTTCTACTGAAACTACCAGCGCAAAAGTTTTCGGCTATGCACAATCGGAAAGTTACGATCACAGTTCTCGGCTTCGCCCTCTGCACGGTGCTGATGGAAATTCTCCAATTACAGCCCGAGGTGCGTGCTCAGTTGCCGCCGCCCAATCCATTGGTTGCGCCTTTAGCCGCGCCGAGCGGACCGGCACAGTTGCCCGCTCCGGTCCAGACCAATATCGCACCGGTATTGATCGCGGTTCCTTCGCCGCCGGCTGCTTCACCGACTCCGGTGAGCCGGGTTTTCAACTGTAGTTGCTTCGGTCCGGCCAGCGGCACGCATTGGATGGGTCAGGTCAGTTCGACCGGCTATTTTGCGGCCCGACAGACTGCTACTGGCGCATGCCTCACCTATAATGAGCAAAAGCAACCAGCGCCGCCTGTTTTAGGCGAGAACGGCGTGGCTTCTTTGGCCGCCCAATCGCCGTCAGTATCGCTCCCACCGGGATTTAATCCGGTCAATCAGGCTGGTACGGTTCAACCGCTGCCCAAACGAGGTGAATCTTTCGACCGGCACTCAAACGCAACTGTGCTCAAATTGCGTTTGCGATTGAATTGGGCCAGCGCGTTGTCACGCGAGCGGCCCGCGTTTTCCCTTTCCTTTTTTCTTTTCCGCAGGATATATTTTCCGGCGGCTTGCGGGACGTACGGCCAGTGCGCCATCGTCGCGTGACAGGAAGCAAGCGCGCGGGGAAGCTCGTACGCAGAAAAATTCAAGCGAAAATGGAGCTGACATGGCGGACCAAGATTTGAAAGAAGTCAAATTCAAAGTCGGGGAGAACGAACTTCAGGTACTGACTGGCGGGACGGGCAAGCCCTTGCTGGTGCTGCATGGTGAATTGGGCTTTCCGGGCTCAATCAAATGGACCGGGGCCTTGGCGCAAAAACGCACGCTCTGCATCCCGCTCCATCCGGGATTCGGCAAGTCGCCGATGGCGGATTGGATCATGGATGCTCGAGACCTCGCCTCTTTCTACTCGAGATTCATTCGCGAGCAAAAAATGACGCCCGTTGATGTGATTGGATTCTCGCTTGGTGGATGGGTTGCCGCGGAGATGGCAGCAGCCAATTCAGCCCAGTTTAGTAAGATGGTGCTGGTGGGCGCGACCGGACTCCGTCCTCCACAGGGCGAAATCATGGATATGTTCATAGTCACCGCGCGGGCCTATCTCAACAAGAATGTCGTCGATACTCAGGGTGAGGAATTCCGCAAACTATTTGGGGGTGAACAGACTCCTGAGCAGTATGAAGCGTGGGAAGACGCTCGCGCCGAGACTGCGCGAATCGCCTGGAAACCGTACATGTTCACTCAAAGCATGTCGCATTTGCTCGGCAATGTAGTCGGCTTGCCGACCTTGCTGGTGTGGGGCAAGCAGGATGATGTAGTTCCGCTAGCTGCCGCCGAGCTTTACCATAAGAATATCGCGGGTTCGAAGCTCGTGACGATCGATAAGGCCGGCCACATGCCGGAAGTTGATCGTCCCGACGACTTTATTCGCGAGGTCACGAACTTCTTGGGCTAGACTTGAACGGCAACCAAGGGGTCCGTCGCGATGCGCTTGCCGGTTTGATAATAATTAAGGAAAGGACCAATTCGGAGGTTCCGAGTATGCACATAATGTTTTTCACCGAGCGTGCCTATCACGCCGTACCGGAGGACGAGGTCCTCAAACGCCGGAGCTTTTTCGGCGTGCCCAATACTTTTCTTGATCGGCAGCAGGGCGCACAATTTCTGAACGAGTATCTCGACGAGAAGATCTATTGCGACGAACTGGGCTTTGACGGCGTGATGCTGAACGAACATCACGGCACCCCATTCTGCATGGGCGCCGTAATGAACGTGGAGGCCTCGGTGCTCGCCAAGACCACCAAGAACGTCAAAATTGCCCTGCTCGGCAACCCAACCCCGATTGGGAATAATCCCCTGCGACTCGCCGAAGAGCTCGCGATGATCGACATGATCTCGGGTGGCCGCTTGGTGTCAGGCTTTATCCGGGGTGCGGGCTGCGAGCAGATCTTCATGAACGCCAACCCTGCCTACAACCGTGAATATTTCGATGAAGCTCACGATTTCATCATCGCGGCGTGGACCAAGCCGGGTCCCTTCCGATGGGAAAGCAAGCATTTCCATTATCGTTTTGTTAATCCGTGGGTGCTGCCGGTGCAGAAGCCGCATCCACAGATCTGGATTCCGGGTCTGATCAGTCCCGAAACCGTACAGTGGACCGCGGATCACAAATATCCGTATGTCGCGCTGGCCACGATGCTCGAGCCGACGCTCGAACTGTGGAACATGTACGGGAAGATCGCGGCGAGCCAAGGATATCAGGCTGGGCCGGAGAACTTCGGTTATCTGCAACCGGTTTTCTGTGCCGATACGGACGAGAAGGCCGAGGAACTCGGCAAAGGGTTCCTCTTCGGCGGCAGCTTCGCGCATTTTGCCAAACCCGAATGGATGTTCCCGCCGGGCTATAACTCGAAGGCGGCGACCAAGCGTCTCGCCTCGCAAGCCGCTAATCCGAATCTGCCGGGCCACGGCGGCCTCGATCACGATCCCGAGAGCGACGCCGAAGTCCAGAAACTCAAGAAATCGATTTACGATGGCTATCCGACTTGGCAGAAACAGCGTCAGATCATTACAGGTTCGCCCAAGACCCTGATCAAGAAGCTGCGCTATGTCCTCGAAGTGCTGCGACCCGGAATTTTCTCGTTCTGGCTCGACGGCCCGTACTCGTATGAGGATCGCAAGCGATGCGTAACGCTGTTGGGCAAGGAAGTGATGCCCGCCTTGCATGAAATCGGCAAGGAGCTCGGTCTTACCGATCCATTTCAGGTGGCCCCGGGCGGTCGCAAACTGTCCGGCAGTGGATACGAGGCAATCGGCAACGCGTCCATGCTGGAGGCGGTAGCCTAAGAGCCACCCACCGAATAATCGATCAACACAAAACGGGCGGATACTCATCTGAGCATCCGCCCGTCGCTTTATTACTAAAGCTGAGATTGCAGCGGCAGTAACTTACGAGTCAAAACCAGTAGGTCGTGGGCATCCACTGATCCGCTCCAAAAGATGCTTGGCAAGATCGAGAGTTGTTCGATCTTCCAAATATGGTCCTACAATCTGGATGCCGATCGGCAAACCACTATTCAGACAACCGACGGGCACCACTGTCACAGGCAGATAGCATGCTCCGGCTGGCGCCATCCAGGTGACCAAGTCCCAGTAGGGCCGCTGTTCACCGCCGACCCATGCGGTTCGACTGGCGATCGGCTCCGAATGGTCGTGCGGAATTGCCGCGCAGGCCATAACCGGCAAGAGCATCACGTCCCATTCCTTGAAGAACGCCTCCCAGCTCTTGCGCATTTGTAAACGGCGCTCGTTGTAACTGAGCCATTCGCGATGACGCATCGCGAGCAGCCGGCGCGTCCGAGCCGTCGGGTTGTCACCTGTAGTCACCGCGTATTCTTCGAGCCGGTCACGCGCTACACTACCCGCCAGCGCCGCCTGGAGCAGAGCGAAAAAGGTATCTGTTACTTTCTCCAGCGAGAATCCCGGACGCGCTTCGAAATCGACCCGAGCGCCATCAACAACAAGCGCTTGCGCAGCCTTCTGTAAAAAATCATGAAGCTCTGGCTCGATCCGGCAATAGGGATCATCCAGCCATGCAGCCACGCGATATTGCTTCAGTGATCGGCAGCGAGGCTGCGGGCAATTCCAGTCGCCATGCCGGTGATTCCCATCGGTTCGGACCGGCCAGAATATCGAGCCCAAGTTCGAGGTCCTCGACGCTGCGCGCCATCGGTCCAGCTACCGCCAAATCGGCCAAAGTCAGTGTTTTCGGTGGACCTGGTATCTGCCCATGCGCCGGTACGATTCCATAACTCGGCTTGTGGCCGACGATACCCGACATATGTGACGGCAGGCGAATCGAGCCGCCAATATCGCTGCCAAGTTCCAGCGGGGTAAATCCACACGCGAGCGCGGCCGCCGAGCCGCCTGAAGAACCACCCGGAGTGCGCGTGAGATCATAGGGATTGTTAGTCGTACCGAAGACTTCGTTGTAACTTTGCAGGTCGCCCGCATAGATTGGCAGATTCGTCTTACCAAGAATGACAGCGCCGGCCTCACGAAGTCGCGCGACCGGCCACGCATCCTCGTCCGGGACGAACTCAGCCAATTCAGGCGCGCCGGAAGTCGTGCGGAGTCCTCTGGTTTGAAATGAATCCTTGATCGTGATCGGGACTCCGTGAAGTGGTCCGCGATTTTCGTCTCGTGCCAAAGTAGCGTCAGCGGAAGCCGCTTCGAGCCGGGCCCGCTCGATATCCAGCGTCACCACGCTATTGATGCTTTTGTCCAACTGCACGATGCGATTGGCAAAATAGTCCACCATCTCCAGGCTCGAGATTTTCCGCTGACGAATCAGCTTCGCCAACTCGATCGCGGAGAGATAGGCAAGCTCCGGCACAGCTGTCTCCTTGCTGATCGCTTTCACGATCAGAGTTGATCAATTCGACTCCGGCTAAGTCAATATGCCGCCACCATCAACGGTCAGCGTGATGCCAGTGACGAAGCCGTTCTTCATGAGGAATATCACCGCGTCGGCGATCTCCTCGGGACGTCCCGGGCGCTTGACCGGTAAACGGCGCGAGTATTCTTCAATTATCGCGTTGCGCTTATCCCCGAGCACGTCGAGAAATGGCGTATCAACCAGACCGGGCTGAATTGTATTGACGCGAATCGGCGCTAGATCGACCGCGAGCGAGCGCGCGAAAGCCTCAACCGCGGCGCATGAGGCCGTAGCCACGGAAGCACCGGGGAGGGGGCGGATTGAAGTCGTGCCCGACATGAATGTAATCGAGCCGCCAACACCCATTTTGGTCGCAGCGTACTTAGCCGCATAGAGCGCGCCCCAAAAACGTGTATCAATTGCGGGACGTATAGTGGAACTATCAGGTGCGAGCTTTGGATCGAAGGCGACTACTCCCGCCGTTATGAAAATATGATTGACATGATGCAAGACAGAGAATAGTTCGCGTGTACCGTTCTCGTCGGTTACATCGAGTGCGACTGTACGGACGTCGCTCTCAAGGGCTATCCGCGCCTGTTCGAGCCGCTCGCCTGAACGTCCGGTGATGATTACCCGGGCGCCTTCGGCCAAAGCAATCTTTGCAGTAGCGAGCCCAATCCCCGAGCTACCACCGAGAATTACAACCAGCTGATCTTTGAGCGACATTCGATCCTCGTCAGTTAAACCCTCAAGGCAGCGAGCGCGCTGCGATCGACGACCGGCGCGCGTGTCGTTCCCGAAGTCAACTTTATGGAACCGGGCGTGCGCTTGAACGGATCTGGAAGATCGATCTCTCGCGCATGCTCCTTGAGCGCTGGAATTACCTCTTCGGCGAATAACCGCATGCTGATGCGCCGATCGTCATTACCGACCGGACCTTGAATGTGCAGTATGATGAATATGCCGGTGCGCAGCACACTCATAATGGTTTTGATTTTCGGAATGACAGTTGTTGGCGTTCCCGCAATCACCTGTAAGTTCTGCTGACCCCTCAACAACGCGGCGTGCAACTTGCGGCGGACCTCGTCGTAGTCAATCGCGCCAGTGTCCGCGCCATGCATTTGCTCCTTCATCTTCTCACCGCTGATACCGAGCCAGGCACTGGTTTGTGTTTTGGCGAGAATCCGAATCGCAGCTTTCGAGTTATAGCCGGGCGGCATCGTGAACTGTGGCGCGGAAAAGGCGTTTTGGCCGCCGCCATATACGAAGCCATGAGCCAGCTCCTGAGCCTTTTCTTCACTCTCCGCGAGCACCGTAGCGATCATGTAGCCGAAGTTCTCAGGACCGGCCTGATACCCATGTTTGGCCGCTTCATCAGCATAGTAGTCCCATAGATCACAGGTAGGCGCGAGTTGGGTGCCGAGGCCAATATATGGATAGCGATGCTCGGCGCACCATTGCACAGTTTCGGGACTGAGCGTGCCCGGGATCCACATCGGGGGATGCGGCTTCTGGAACGGCAATGCCCATGGATTCACGTGGCGATAATGAAAATGCTTGCCCTCATAGCGCCACGGGCCCGGCCTCGTCCATGCCTGCACGATAAAGTCGTGCGCTTCATTGAACATCTCGCGATTGTAAGCAGGATTGGCGTTGTTGAAAAATTGCTCGGCGCCCGCACCACGCACCCATCCAGTGATTAGGCGACCGCGCGAGATTAGGTCGATCTCAGCCAATTCCTCGGCCATTCGCAACGGATGTTTGATCACAGGCAAGGGATTGCCGATCAAAACGAGTCGTACTCGCTTAGTACGATACGCCAGCACCGCAGCCTCGACGTTCATCACGGAACCCATGCAGATCGGATTGCCGTGATGCTCGTTAAGGGCGACTACGTCAAACCCGAGGTCTTCGGCATAGCAGTATTCGTCGAGGTAATAATTGTAGTCGTCGGCGGCCTTCTCGCGGTTGAAAAGCTGATTGGATATTCCAAAAAATCCACGGTTTTTGAGAATTTCTTCCTCAGGAAGCCATCGATACGGCCGTTCGGTGAAATAACCTACCTGCATTTAGATGCCGTGACTCCTTGGGATTATGATGTTCGAATTCTCGCTTCACACAGTTGAGGTTGTCAAATGATACGGCCTCCCCTTGTGCAGGCGTGCTCTGCGCCGGCGCGCCCTCACGATCAGTTTTCCTCTGCAGAAAGCGTCCGCGATAATTGGAGGGGAGAAATTCCTTTGATAACCGCGCCGCCCACCATGAAACCGAGCACGAGGCGGATTGCGATCACGAGCCAGCTATGAGCAAGCGCTATGGTCAGCAGCGACGCGCGCGAACCAAACTCGTGAAAGCAAAAAACGATGGCGGCCGGACGGGTACCCAACCCCGAGGGCGCGAGCGGCAAAGCGCCTGCGATCGAGACGATAGGTAACATCGCCATAACGATCGAGAACGGAGCGCGGATCCCAAAAGCGATCATTTCCAGATAAAGCAGGACTCCCTGTGTGATAAACAGGAAAATTCTAATTAAGCTGAGTCTAAAGCAATCGACCAATCGTATCTGCCGAATCGCGGTTAACAGGGAACGCCACGTAAACCCATTGATGCGGCGAATCGGGGGCGGCAAAGTTGTCGCGAATTCTTGCGACACGCACTGATCTACCACGCGAGCCGGCCAGCTTATTTATCAGCAGAGAATTTTTTCCTACGCGACAATCAAAGCCAATGATCGAGCCGCGTGCCTCCAGCGACTATCCACCGATGCGCTTGCATCTTTGGAAATAACCAAGTTCAGCGAGTTCTCGACTGCCAGTTGCCTCAGCTACGTGGGTCATGGTCTCAAGCTTGGAGATCATGACCCGCCAGCCGGCTGTTCCCGGCAGCATCTCCCGAAAACGCGTGGGGACATGGAAATAGCTGAGCAGGCGCGCATAGGTGACAGTATCACCTACGAACCAAAACAGTATTGATGCGATCGCGGCGGGAATGAAGAGACTGAGCCGGGCATGTAATAGGCTCTCTGCGAATCGTCGAATCGAGATATCCCGGGCAAGTAGCCAGATAATCAACAGCGCAATGGCGTAGGTGCCGAGGTTAATTGTTAGAGCGCGAATTCTGCTGGGCCGTGATAACGGAGCGGCTAAATAATGGGAGTAAGCCCGTTCCACGGGATCGCGTAAAATTATAGCTATACGCGCGTCTGGAACTTGAGCACGAATCCGGCATGGAACCTCAGGGTGCCAAAGATACGATGGGCTAGCATCGCCGATTGTCGCGAATCCACACGCTCTCTCAAAAAGGCGGGCATATTCCGCACGATCACTGATCGCGTGAACAAAAAATCGCTGTTGACGTGACGGACGCGCTTGCGTGAAGAAGTGAGGCTCTTTAATGCAAGGAAAGAAGATCTCCGGGTGCTGGGAGAGGTATTCATAAATTGAAATCGTCCCCGCTTTAGCCGCTCCCACCAGAAAGAAGTTAGGCCATATCTCGCGCATGAGTAGCTGGAAACTCCGTTTCGGAATGTTAATTTAGCGCCGGAATTTCTCAATAAGACCCCCGAGACTCACGATAGAGCCTGAGTCTGTGATGCGCACAGAGGAACGGTGATGGTTCACTTCCGTTGGGAGCCTGATAAGGGCGATCGGCGCAAAACCTTCCTGAAATTACTACCCACTAAATTTATCGAATTTCACGGACTTTCCCACAGATTGTTTTTGCCGAGGAATCAAGAGGTGAGCAGTGCGAACGCTTCCACTAAACATCAGTAGGTAAAGCTGCTCGCGTCTATCGGCTATTGACACTTTCTGACACAACCGCTGTCGTCTGCCGACATCGCCGAAGTCGAGTCCAATAAGATTCAGATCTTAGAGATGCGCACTCAGGTCGACCAAAGGCCGTTGACGTTCTTGAAATCCAACTCGTTTAGCGAGGGAGAGTCTAATTGGTCGGGGTGGCCGGATTTGAACCGGCGACCACACGCACCCCAAGCGTTAATCATGAATTTGCATGGGTAGCACTCAGTATAATTCGATATCGGAAAATAGCCTATTTCCAACGACTTTCTGCTCTGCTTCCTCTCCCCTGCCGATATCAACCATTACGGATATCTACCAAAGTCCCAAAAGTCCCCACAGTTTCGAAGTTCGATTTAGCAGGTCCGGACAGCGCCTTGACTTCCCAAATTTCGAAATTTTTGCCTCCGAGACCCTCCTCCGATGACTAAACGCAAGGGTGGTCGCGATCGTCATCCTGGCAGTTTCAGGACGATCGTCTATTGTTGCATACCCGCTTCAAGCGAGAGGAAGATTGTACGCATGGCTTTCCTGCTGCAACCGGACGTGGTTAGCGGGCCAGCGGCAGAGTATGGAACACAGTTCGGCGTGTCCAGCAGCGACATCGACCAGCCCGATCATGAGTGGGACCTCGATGCGTGGCCCGATGACCGCTTGCCGGCTAGGTTCGTGATTCAAGTTGGGCAGGCTAGTCGCCGTGGTGGTGATTCACATAGGCGATACACTGCCCCTGGTTTTTGAAGGCTGGATTGGTAAAGCGCTTCCAACCCTCATTCATGCAGTCAGCCTTGGTACGTGGATGAACAGGTGAGGGCGTCGGCTGCTGGATGAAGATGCCGAAAGAGTTCGGGTTACCACCGACCCAGATGGAGTCAACCACCGTATTGGTCGCCGTAGCGATCACCGACACGGCCAGCTGGAGACATAATTTGTGACATAGACTTTGCTGCCGTCGGGATTCATCGCTATGCCCAACGGATCGGTGCCAACGGGGTATGGTTGAGATGGACCCGATCATTGAGACCAGGATCGGGCGTTCTTAAGGTGGCACGCTGCCCGAGTTTACGGTTCATTGTTGCGCCTGCGGCGGGAACGCGCCAGCGTTTATTCCCCGCGCCGAACTGGCACCTCGCAGCGCTTGCTCGAAGACCTGGCGCGGGGCGCGGTATTCCAGTGCCTGGTGCAACCGTTCGTTATTATAAAACTCCAAGTAAGCCGTGATCGCCTGGCGGGCCTCGGCCACGCTCGCATAGGCTTTGAGATAGACCTCTTCATATTTGAGGCTGCGCCAGAGCCGTTCGACAAAGATGTTGTCGCTGAACCGCCCGCGACCGTCCATGCTGATGGCAACTCCGTGGTCACGCAGCACGCCGGTGAAGTCCTCGTCGGTGAACTGGCTACCCTGGTCGGTGTTGAAGATATCGGGGTGCCCCTTGCTCAACGCTTCCGCCACGGCCGCGACGCAAAAGCTGGTGTCGAGCAGGTTCGACAATCGCCAGGCGAGGACGTAGCGGCTCACCCAGTCCATGACAGCGACCAGGTAGAGAAAGCCATGCGCCATTGGGATGTACGTTATATCGGCGGCCCACACTTGGTTAACCCGCGTGATCGCCAACCCGCGCAGCAGATACGGGTAAATCCGATGTTCGGGCGCCGGCCGGCTGGTCCGCGGACGTTGGTAGATGGCCGCCAAGCCCATTCGCTGCATCAAGTGCTGCACCCGTTTGCGGTTGACCATGTGGCCCTGCGTCTGTAGCCAGACCGTCATGCGGCGCGAACCGTAAAACGGCGTGCGCAGGTACTGGCGGTCGAGCAGCGCTATTAGGTCAAGCGCGGCAGCCCCGGCTTTCACCGGATGGTAGTAGAGTGCGGCGCGGTTGAGACCCAAGAGCACACACTGGCGTCGGAGCGAAAGCGGGCCTGGTCGTTCGATCATCGCAAGCCTCTGCGTCCGCGCTACAGAGCGGACCTGCGTAACAAAAAATCGCGTTCCACCATCAGCCGCCCGACCTGCTCGTAGAGCTCGGCCACTTGGCGCTCGCTATGCGGATCGGCCTTCGTGAGATGGTCGGCGAAGACTTTGGGCGCCGCTTCCACCAGCGCCTTCTTCCAGTTGTAGATCTGGTTGGGATGGACCCCGAACCGCGCGGCCAGCTCCGCTACTGTCGCGTCGCCGCGGAGCGCCGTAATTGCGACCTTGGCCTTGAACGCCGGATCGTGTTGGCGTCGATTCGCTGACATCTTCTGCCTCCTGGGCCTGGCCGTTTTGGCCGGCATCTTAGGCGGCAGCATCCACCTTCGCCAGTGGTCTAAATTTCGGGGTCCATCTCAGGTGTCAGTCACCGTATTGCTCGCCGTGTCGATCACCGACACGGTATCGGAGGTACGATTCGTGACATAGACTTTGCTGCCATCGGGGGTAGGCGCCATGCAGTAGGGAAAGGTGCCGACCGGGATGGTAGCAATCACCGTATTTGAACCGCTTGGGTTTGGTGGTCCAGAATTAGAGTTAGTTTTGCGCGGCGTCTAACCCCATGGTGTCGTGTCTAGCCCCTGTCCGCGTAGCATATTCGGCGGGCGGGAGGTTGTTGAGAGCCGTGTGAGGACGACTCTCGTTATAATCGCGGCGCCAGGCTTCAATCAGCGCGCTAGCCTGGGTCAGATCGTCGAACCAGTGCAGGTTGAGGCATTCATCCCGCAGGGTTCCGTTGAAGGTCTCAATAAAAGCGTTGTCGGTCGGTTTGCCCCGCCGGGAGAAATCAATTCGCACGCCGTGATGATAAGCCCACAGGTCTACCAACTGACCAGTGAATTCGGCGCCATTATCGGCGAATAGGTAGCGCGGCGCGCCGCGCTGCTGGACCAGGCGATTAAGTACAGCCACCACCTGTTCCCCGCGCAAGCGCTGGCCGACTTCGATGGCTAAAGCTTCGCGGCTGTAGATGTCGATTATGGTCAGGGCCCGGAAGCTTTGGCCACTACTTAGTTGATCATGCACGAAATCCAGGCTCCACGCTTCGTTGAGACCTTGGGCGCGGTGGCGCGCCGCGCGCTTTACCGCCGACTTGCGGCGGCGCGGTCGCAATCTGCGGAGCGCCAGGCCCTCTTCGCGGTACAAGCGATAGACCAGGTTGCGGCCGCCGCTCCAGCCCTCGCGCTTGAGCATAATGTGCACGCGCCGATAGCCATAGCGGATACGCGTCTGCGCGATTTCATGCATCCGCAAACGCATCGCCGTGCGCGGATCGCGCGCGCTCGGCTTGCGCTGAGTCGAGCGCGCCTGGCGTGTTAATCCACAGGCCCGCCGCTCGCTGTAGCCGTGACACGCCGTCACATAAACCACAACGTCTTTCATGAGCGCTGGCCGGGGAATTTTTTTGCGAGCACATCCTGCAGCACCGCCTTATCCAGACTGAGTTCGGCGACCAGCTTCTTGAGTCGCGCGTTTTCCTCGGCCAACTGCTTGAATTCCCGCGCCTGGTCAGGTTCCAGCCCGGCGTATTCTTTCTTCCAGCGATAAAAGGTCTGTTCCGAGATGCCCACTTGCCGGATCAGGTCCGCCACCGGCAAGCCGAGTTCCGCCTGCTTCACTACCGCGACAATCTGCTCAACCGAAAAGCGCTTCCGCTTCATAGCTCATCTCCCTCCTAGCTTAAGGGGAAATGCGCCGCTTAACTAACTCGCCCGCTGGACCACTTTCACCGTGTCAGATCAAGTGTGATGAAAGCGCGATCCGTTTAAGCGTCTTCCGGACCGTAAAGCCGCCACTTCGCCGGCAGCGGTTGGCCAAATGAGAATAACAAGCTGAAATGGGAACCCGAAGGCCACTTTCCATCCTACCTATCCTATGGATTTTCAGACCAAAAGGCTTCTGGGGCAATGCAGCTCTCTATTATCCAACTATACCATACGCATCACCCCTTGATGAAATAGACAACAATAGCATCCATTAGCACCTCAAATTCCACTGGTCGCCCCCCGGCTTTGGCCTTTGATTTATGGGCGCTTTGGTCCATAACTCTCATAACCTGGCGGACTTCCCTGATTTTCAACAAATTAAGCACTTAACCACTTAAACGTAGTTGACATATTGTGACTTATGCGAAGCTGGCCGCACCCTCCCCGTCTCCCGATAAATTAGAAAGTCGCCTTTTTCGTCGCGGCCGTGGCCGATATGTTCGTAGGCCCGTTCGCGATAGCACACGGCTGATCTGCGGGCCCGCGCCGCCAGCGCGGCGCGACCAGAAAGCGCACCACCTCGCCACCACCGCCAGCCACGTTGCCCCAGCCGGTCATCCGTGCCGGCGGTCACGAACTTGACCCGCATCATCGAGCTGCTTCACTCTCCGGCCTCAACCGGCGTCGCGGTGGTCTCAATCGCCTTGTGCGCCGCCACCGGCGCCGGCACCGGCACGCCCAGCGACAGCATCAGCCGGAAGGCCTGCCCGATCAAGTCCACGCTGTGCTCGAGCTCGGCCTGATTGATCGCGACCTCGCCCTTGAGTTGCACTGCGCTCTCCTCGGCGTAGGTCTCGCGATCGCGGAAACGCAGCTCCCATCCCTGCGCGCGCAGCTTGGCCTCGGGCGAAACCTCCTCCCAATGCTCTTCCCATTCGATTTCGAGCTTGTGATTGCCGCAGCCCTCGAGCTCGGCGCTGCCGCAGTTCTGGCAACGCCGCAGAATCTCCGTGGTGAACGTCACGCGCCCTTTGTCGTCCGTGATTTCGCGCCGCTTGGGCTTACGGATGACCTGCCCGAGCAGCGCCAGCCGATGATGACTGCGCTCCAGTCCGGCGAGGTGATCGCCCATCGCGCGGGAAAGCGCTTCGTGAAAATCGCGATATGGCCCGTTTTTGGCCTTGCGCCCCTTGGCCAGCCAGGTCATTACGGTGGCCGGATGCACCCCGATACTAAGCGCGGCGGCGCGCAGGGTGCCGGTCTCGCGGAAGGCTTTCAGGAAGGCTTCAGAGGTTTCCGGCGTGAGCTTGGACGGGCGTCCATTGCCCATATGCGCGAGGAATTCTTCGGAGAGGGCCACGCCCACCGGATACCATGGCGGCGGCGTGCCTCTGCTCAGTCGTCGTCCACCTCCAGTCTCGAGCAGCTCGCGCAAGGCCGTGTTAACCCGCCACAGCAGCTCTGGATCGAGCCGCGTGAGCGGGCCTGGACCAGCCGGCGGTTATCGATTGCGCGCAACTGGTCGATTAGCAGGTCGGAGGCGGTGCGGGAGCAGGCCGCTGGGCGCGACCCGGATGCGCAGCGGCTCACCCTGGTCGTTCAGCTGAGTGGTCAGGGGTAGGACCAGCGTCGAGGGATGCTCGCGGCTCAGTAGCGCCTGCGCCTGCACGATCAGCACCGGGCGGGTTTTACCCGGCTCGGTGCCGTAGCCCGCGCCCAGCTCGACGCCAGATTTCGCCGCGCTCACTCATCCGCCGGGTCGCTCCAGTCGTAGGGCGGCTCGGGGTCTTCCTCGATGGCGGCGAACTCGGCGTTGATCCGCATGCTCTGCTCGCGGACGGCCAGTGAGGCGCGGCCTAGCCGTTCAGCGCGCTCGCGCCGGGTGGCCTCACGATCGGCCTGCTGCACCGCACGGCGCAGGTATTCGGCGCGTGACACGCCGGCCTCCTGCGCCCAGCGGTCGGCGGCCTCCAGCAGCTTGGCGGGCAGCCGCAGCGTGATCTGCAACTCATCGGAACCTGCCGCGCGCGGGGCGGCTTCACGAGTAGTAATAGCCATGCGCTATTGCTTAATAATATCGCAGTTTAATGTCAACAAAGCGAGGATCGCTGATTGGTACAGCGCAAACCGGAGATTGACTCACCAATGGTACACGCGAGCCTGAGCGGATTCGCCAATTTCATCGACGTTGAATTCTGTTTGGCATTGGCGTCCGGCGTAAGGGCCGCGTGACTCCTGCTTGGTTGAGGCAGACTAATCAACCTTCGCTTATTCGCGAATCCGGACCCTGCAAACGTACGCTCGTTGGAGCACGCGCAAACGCGGAAAAGCCGGTTTGATCACGAGCACTGTATTATACATACCTATAGAAAATAAATAATAATAGTAATAAGAGCATAAAAATGAGATTTTCTATATATCTATATGTGCCCTTATAAGCGTGTATGTTTTGGTGTGTTGTGATCAAAACGGCGGCCTCTTATTTTGCCGGCCTTTTTATCGGCCGTTCCGCTCACCCACTTGTCATTCACACAAATGTTCGTAACACTGGCCGGACTTTCAACTTAATGGAGGCTCTCAGATGCCGAAGGTTCGCGTACGTTTAAGGATCTTCGACGTGGCAGAGTTCCTGGGGCTACCTGCAAGGCGGTTCGCAGAAGTCGGCGTGGATGTACTCTGCGCGTCGAGTTGATCTTGATTCCGTCAGCGACGGTACCTATGAGCGTCCGTCTGTCGCGCTCGATGCGGGAGCATCGCGCGCGCAACGCGTCGGGTCGGTCAGCAGGCCAGCCGCCCTTGACAGCTACGTAGCCAGCTTCGCCTTGGAGTTCAGGGAGGCCCCGCCCGGGGCCGCCCGTCCGGCCGCGCCGGACTCCGCCGAGGCCGCGCCCGCGGCTCGGCCGCTGCTGGTGGTCAACGGTAAAAGCCGGGAGAATCAATGCGGGATATGCGGCCATCTGTGGACGCCCGCGAAGTCCCGGCCGTTCGCCTGAATGTCCCAATCAAAGCTGTAAATCGCTGAAGTGGGACGAGCGCGACGAGTGGCGCTGCATCGAGGACCAGCAGTGGGCGCCGGTCAGCCAGCGCGAAGGCGACCTCTGCTACGAGCACGCGCTGAAACTGCAGAACGAATAGCAGAGAGATAGTGAAGGTTCCTGCGTCAGCAGTGAAACCACGAGCGGGCAGTGAAACCTCGGGTATTATGTCTGTTGACAAGCTGTGGATAATCTCTGGGTAACTAGATGGTTCTTGCGGATGAAGAAGTGGAAACCCATGTCCGTCAGTCCCAAAACAGGAAAAAAATGAACCGGGGGCATGCCATCGCCATACTGCGCCAGCACGAGACGGAGCTGAGGCCGCCGGAATTGCGCATCTGCGGCTGCATGGTTCCGTGGCGCGGCGGGCGGAGTCTCCGACTTCGGATGTCGATCTGATTGCCGAACTCGATCCCGGCAAAGCACTTGTCGGTGCTGGATTTGGAGGGCTGGAAAACCGGCTCTCCGATTCCGGCATGGTGGTAGATTTGTCGCCGGCGCACATGCTGAAAGGACCTATCGCGGAGCGCGCGGCGTCCGAAGCGATTCTTGCCTTTTAACTGATGGATTTACTGCGTATCGCAAAAGCCCAAGCGCTGGCGGACCACCGGCTCCGGCTCACGCTGACCGACGGTTCGGTCATGGAGCGTGACGTAACCGGGTTGCTGGCGGACCGATCTTCGACCTGCGGGACTGACGTGACCGGGGATTTTTGTATCAGCGGGAGTGAGAGAGAATCTCATGCGAAGGAGCGCTGGTATGCCAACGAAACAATACAAGCTGGAACAGATCATGGTGTTGTTGCGCCAGGTTGAAGCAATACGTAATCTGTTCAAAAGTAGGCATACATAACAAA
>CAWHOQ010000015.1:0-266305 GCA_963831065.1 uncultured Pseudomonadota bacterium | reverse complement strand
ATCCTTGTTTTATGGACGGAAAGGTGTTTTCTATCGCCTTAAAAGGGTCAAAACGGGGAATTCCGTTTAAAGCGGAAATACCAAGTTCCCGGCCCAGTCTCCAAAGGAGCAATTCGGTGGAGCATTGGTTTGATCGCACAACGAAAGTTTTAGCGCGCAATGGCTTGACGCGGCGTGAGGCATTAAAAACCGCGGCGCTAGCAGGTATCGCATCTTTATTGCCACTAAGAGCTTGGGCCCAACCAACTTCGGACGAGCCAAGACTTCCACGTCCTAATCCCCGCCTCTCTCCACCTCCGGCGCCATGCACCCGGACCGACATGGGCGGCAAACGCACAACAACGCTACCGGCTTCGGGTACGTACAAGGGGCAAGCTTTGAGCTTGCAAAGCGTTTTTACAACCTTTGGCGGCCATTTCCCAGAGGGAATGCTCTATGAGCGCGTCGATCTCGGCACCAACCTCCTCTACGAGTCCTCGTTACGTTTTGTGCCGAGTCTTCGCCGCGCGAACGGCAGGACAGCACCTCCCATGGTTCCCGCCATGTCGATGGATATCCACTACGGGTCGGCAGTTCGCGGTCCGCGTCACGTTATCTTAAATGTAACCGAAGGGGTCGTTCGGGGCTTTGCCGACAGTCATGTTATCAGCAGTGGGCAGCAAGCCGAAGCTCTAGTTTCCATCGATCCTGATCTTCGGCAGTCAATACAGAATCTCATGACCGACGCGAGCCGCAATCTCGGCCAGTGTCGAGCCGTTGGGACCCCCACGACCGCTCCCGTACACCGAGACTTGGTGCCCGTCCCCATGGCGGTGACCCCATGTCAAGCCTGCCAGAATAGCTGCGAAAACTCATTAAATGGCTGTCTTGTCAACCCCCTCAATTGGCTGGGAGGCGAGGTTCAGTGTGCGATAGACTACTACACATGTAATCAAAACTGTAGTCAGATGGGAGGCGCGTGCTGCTCGGTGTCGTGCGGAGATGATTTCTGCTGCGGCTCTGGGCAATCCTGCTGCGGGCCGCAAAATAACTCGAACGGACCGGCGTGCTGTGACAACGGTGCGGTTTGCACCAGCGTCAATGACCCTCTTTACGGGCCGACATCATATTGCTGCCCAGCTGGTTCGGACTCAAATGGCTGTGTCGGTGGCAATCCGGAAGCCACTACCCACTTTTGCCATCGACTCGGCGAAGTTTGCTGCGGCAACTTCGTCTGTTCGAAAGGACAATTCTGCAGTGAGCCGTATCTTGACCTCTGTTGTTCAGAGGGCCAAGTCACTTGCGCCGATCAATGTTGCACCGGAAAGTGCCTGACCTTCAACAAAGGGACCCCCGAGGAGAATCAGGTCTGTTGTCCGACAAATCAAACCTGCGGAAACGCATGCTGCTCGCCGGGTGAAAGGTGCCTGACAGCGCCGTCCGGCGTCCGAGTCTGTTGCGCACAGCCCTTATGCGGCGATGAATGCTGTACAGGCGGAGCCATTTGCGTGAACGGCAAATGCGGCTTCGGCAAGCCATGCGGCAACACCTTCTGCGGACTTACCACCCCGGTCTGCTGTAACGGACAGTGTTGCGCATCAAATGAGACCTGCGTAAACGGCAAATGCCGAAAAGCACCGTGCCCGCTTGGTCAAGTACCTTGCGCTTCTCTCCCTGGCCAGTGTTGCCCACCGGGACTCACTTGCTGTGGGAATGGTGTCTGCTGCGACACAACGCACGGAAAATATGTCCTGCGGCACCCGGGGGTGCGTGCCGCCGGGGGCATGCATCCAATGATCGGTTGGGCGGGTTCGACAAATATTTGGCTCGCATCGGCGCGGCTCGTATTGTCGGCGATCTTCTTGGTCGCTGGCGGAGCGAAGCTTGCCGATCTCAGTGGGAGGGCGACAAGCGCTAATCGACTTTGGCGTCCCGCATCGCATCGCGCCCGCAGCCGCAATAGCGCTTCCACTGACGAGTTAGTCATCGCCCTTGCTCTGTTCCCCGTTTCTTTAGTGTGGTTCGGGGCAGTCGGTGCTCTGATCCTGCTGCTTATTTTTGTCTTGGCGATCGGCGTGAATCTAGCGCTTGGGCGCAAGCCAGATTGCCACTGCTTTGGCCAGCTACATTCCGCACCAGCAGGATGGTCCGCGCTCATGCGCAACGTGGTGCTGGCTTGTACCGCCGCATTCCTAGTTTGGCAGGGGAAAAGCAATCCCGGTCCAAGCCTCGTAAGCTGGATTGGCGACTCGACGGCTTCCGAGCGCATTGCTTTGCTGGGCGGGTTTCTGGGCCTTACCCTTCTGGCGGCCCAGGCGGCACTACTGATTCAAATTCTAAAGCAACAGGGGCGAATTCTTCTACATCTGGACGCGTTGGATACAAGACCTGCGGGCAGCGGTACAGCCGTTCAATCGGCGCCGATTGCGGGCTTGCCTGTCGGCTCGCCCGCGCCAGACTTTCATCTCAATGGACTGGACGGGGAATCCCTGACGCTGGAGGGCTTGCTTATTAGCGCAAAGCCGATACTTCTGCTGTTCACCAATCCCAGTTGCGGCCCATGCCAAGCGCTCCTGCCCGAAGTTGGTCGCTGGCAACGGGAGCATAGCGCCAAGCTAACCATTGCACTTGTAAGCGAGGGCACCGCGGCAGACGATCACGCTAAAATAGTCGAACAGGGGCTGAGCCGAGTGCTGCTCCAGCAGAAACGCGAGGTGGCCGAGATTTATCAAGCGTGGGGCACGCCCTCAGCAGTTGTCATTAGGGCTGACGGCGCTATCGGCAGCCCGCTGGCGCAGGGTGCCGATGCCATTCGGGCAGTCGTTGCGCAGAGCGTGGGTGCAACCCCGATGATGCGGATGGCGGTGTCAAATGGACCAGATGGAAATGGACACCATGCTGCGTTGGCGCCGGCGGCGAAGCTTGGCGATCCAATTCCTCGACTTCAACTTGCTGATCTCAATGGCAAGACCGTAGGACTGTCTGCTTTCCACGGGCGTAGTATTCTATTGCTTTTCTGGAATCCTCGATGCGGCTTCTGTCAGCGGATGCTGAGCGATCTCCAGGAGTGGGATGCCAATCCGCCGCTTGGAGCGCCTACACTCATAATAGTGTCGACCGGAACAGTGCAAGACGGCCGTGCGATGGATTTGCACGCACCTATTTTGCTCGATCCTGCCGGCCAGGTGGGTGGCGCATTCGGCGCCAACGGCACCCCTATGGGGATACTTATTGATGCAAAGGGACAAATTGCTTCGGAAGTTGCAGCCGGCGCTCAGGCCGTGTTCGAACTCGCTGGAAACATCACAAGCTCGTCGATACTGGACCTACCCTGACTCAGTAGAGGGCTATAAGGTTGGCCTGATCTCGCGCGCTGCCATTCGTTTAGGTGTAAAGGGGGCCTCCTCTCATGAGAAAGCTGGCCAAAACATCCATTTGGGATTGGCGTGAGGAAAACTGCCTAACAAAACTAATTTAGCGCCTTTTTCGCCCCGAGTAAGTGAGATAATGGCGAAGTGATCGGCCTGCCTTTTCGGACCGGCCGATTCCCCCGTGTCCCGCGCTTATCTGGTGCCGAACGAATCCAGTTCGTTCTCCATCGGTTCCTCGCGGCTGAGCTGATGATTTGCACCGAGCATCAGCGTCTGCTTGCCGTTCGGACCTTGCAGCTTGTACTCCTGATGAGTGAACTTGTCGATCGCGAAGGGCAGGCCTTCTGAGTGCAGGAATGATGGCGCGTCGCAGACCTGAAAATGCAGATGCGGCTCGCTGGAGTTTCCGGTATTGCCGAGATGTGCGATCACGTCGCCGGCATGAACAGTATCCCCGGTCTTCACTTTGAGCGTACCGGGACGCAGATGCGCATAAGCAGCAAAATGGCCGCCGCCGAGATCCTCGATTATCTGATTGCCGGCGATATTTTCGTTAGTGATCGCGATCGCCAGCTTGTTCGAGTTCGGCACATTCTCGGGAACCCCGTCTTTCGCCTCGATGATCTTGCCGTCCGCAACCGCATGAATCTCCTGATTGTAGGCGTGATAGCTGGCGTTGCTATGATAATCGCCGCTCCACGTTTTCCCGTCCGCCCCAAGCTGGACCCAATCGATCGCGTAACGTTGCCCGATGAATGGCTTGCCATCGTACAAGATAATCGCGCGTCGATGGTCTGACGTATTCGATGGTCCATTGGCCGCCTGCCAGTTCGCGCCGCGCAATGGGGACTCGATCACGATCGGCTGCGCTGGCGAAACCGGAATGGGAGCAAGGTGCACTGTACCGGAACCGCCGTAGTGACCATGCCCGGCGATGCTAATCGAGGTTTCGAATTTGGCGGGTACACCTTGATCTGCGGTCCATTGCGGGAAGAAGAACAGCACCCCGCTATCGCCGGAATCGAGACTGATCTGGTGTCGAGGCCCGGAGGAGCTTTCCGGCGAGCGAAACATTTCGGCGAGTCGCGGGCCCGAGCTTTTCTCCGACCACAGGATTTTGCCCGTGCTGTCATTACCGGTTAGGCCGACCTCGGTGATTTTCATTGGCGTCGCGCCAAAATTCGTCACGTAAACTTCGTAAGCCGACTGTTTGCGTCCACCGCCGTTGAGAATCGCAGCCTGATTCGGCGCTGGTGTCCCGATCAGCCGGATAAAAAGCGGATCGTCTTGTGGTGGAGTTTGGGCGAGCAATTGATGCCCAGATAAGGAGATAATCAATAGCATCACGATTAGCGCCGACAAGATTGTTCTCATTCGCATGCGTACCCCAATGTCACCATAACTAGCTTCTATCCTAAATTTCCTCTGAATTTCGCTGCTCAAACTGACATGCCCGCGGCGAACTTGTCTATGCTCTCGCGGTTTTGGATACTAACTCGCGATGGAACGGGCCAACGACAATATTTTCCCGTGGCGAGCGGTGATTCTCGGTGGATTGACGCTGATCGCCTTCGGCTTTGCGTTTTATTTCTACAACAATCTCCAGCCGAAACTCGGATTGATGCTGCTCGGCGTCAGCTTCGCCATCCCGATGTGCTGGGTGGTGCTGGCGGCGCGCGAAGCTGAATATAATGATTCGCCGCTGCGCAATTTTGTCCCGCGCATAACAGTATGGCTAATTATCGGTTCCATGATATTAGGCGCTATGCATTGGAATGTTGACCGCCACGTCACTGAGATAGAGGCGGCATTTGCAATCTTTTATCTAACTGCCGCAATTGTGGCGCTGCGCATACTGGCGTCGCGCCCCAAACGTCCACAACTCACCGCATTGAGCGGCGGCAATCTCGAACGCCGTCAGCGCCGCCGTTCAAGATAATCGATGGAGGAATGATCATGGCCGAAAAGGAAAAGCCCGAAACTGTATCAATGTACTTCGATCCTCTTGACGCGGCGCTGGTGCGCTCCAACGACGCCGAATGGATCGCTTCCGGTGATGGCAACGAATTCAAAGTATTGCGCATCAGCAAAGAGACCGGCGCGTGGAGCGCACTGATCAAAGCGCCGGCGGGCCAGGTGAACGCCGCTCATACCCATCTCGGGCCGGCGGACTTCCTCGTGCTCTCCGGCCAAATCGATTATCGCGGCGGCTCAGCTAAAGCTGGCGACTATATCTATGAGCCGGCGGGCGCCGTCCACGATGCGACTACGCATCCGGTAGAGACGGTTTATTTCGCCAACGTGTACGGACCGGTCGCTTTCCACGGCAAAGATGGCAGTATTGCCGGTGTGCTCGATTGGCGTGCAGTCAAGGCGATGGTCGATTCAGGCGGCAAAAAGAAGAATTCCTAACGCCCCGACTATCATACTATTGAAGCGCGGCTGCCGCGCGGAGCGAGCAAGCAAGTCTGCGAGCTGGGTCACGAATCAGATCAAGCTCGGCTGGAGGTGTCTTCGATGACTGCGGTGGTGGATGGCGACAGCCATTTCATGGAGCCGCTCGATTTATTCGAGAGTCACGTTGATCCGCGCTTCCGCGAACGCGCTGTCAGGCTTGCGCGCGACCCCGTAACGGGCAAGCGCGCGATGCTGGTCGATGATCATCCGATGAAACTGCGGGACGTCGAAGAGGTTCTCGGCATCCTGAGTGGCTATGGCCAAAAGGAAGCGGGCGGCACGATCAGCACTTTTGATCGCTATATGGCCTATAGCGCGGATTGGCAGGATATGGACGCCCGCGCGCGCTTCCTCGATACAGAAGGTATCGCAACTCAGGTCGTATACCCGAGTCTGGGAATTATCTGGGAAGGCGAGGTCGAGGATCCGCAGTTAGCCGATGCGCTCTGCCGGGCTTACAACCGCTGGGCTTTCGATCTGGTCGCAGATCATCGCGAGCGACTCTTCCCCGCTGCTCACATCTCGCTCCGTGATCCTGCACTCGCCGTCAACGAACTTGAGCGCGTCGCGAAACTCGGATGCCGAATCGCGTTTGTCGCCGCAATGCCGATAAATGGCAAGAGCTTTGGTCATCCGGACTTCGATCCGGTTTGGGCGACCGCGCAAGACCTTGATCTGCCGATTGGGCTTCACGTGGTTTCGCATCGTCGTTACATGGGGAGCGACTTCCATCGTGAGCCCAAGCCCGGCCTTATGTACTTCACGATGAATTTGCTCCAAGACCCGCGTCAGGCATTGCTGACGATGGTGGTTGACGGAGTCTTTGAGCGTTTCCCCCAGCTGCGCGTCGGCACTATCGAAGCGATGGCTGGATGGGTCGGCGAATGGCTTGAGCGAATTGACTACCGTTACAAGTACATGGGTCATACTTCGGGTATGAAACGTCCGATAACAGAATACTTCGCCCGTAACATCTGGATCAGCGGCGATCCGGAAGAAAAGATGTTCAAGTATGTTGTTGAATTCGCGGGTGACGATAAATTCTTTATCGGCTCGGATTATCCGCACGCTGAAGGCTTTGTTCATCCGGTGGCGAAAGCGCGCGAGCATCTGAAAGACCTGCCGCCGGAGTCAATTGAGAAGATCCTCTCTAAAAACGCCCGCGATTTTTATCACCTGTGAGGTTGCATCATGGATGACCTGCAAAACCGCATTACTCGTCTGGAAGATATCGACGCCATCAAGAAATTAAAAGCCGAATACTGCGATATCTGCGATGATAACCACAATCAGGATCGCATCGTCACAATTTTCCCCGATGATGGCATTTGGGAAGGTCCCGGAATCGGCAAGGCGCAGGGGCATGCCGAAATTCGCAAGCTCTTCAAGAGCTTCGAGGAGCGGATCAGTTTCTCGCAGCACAACATCTTTAATCCGCGCATTGAGATTAATGGCGATACGGCGCATGGGACCTGGTATTTCCTCGGACCGTTCACCTTCCGCAAAGGTAATCGACAGCTATGGCTGGCCGCACGTTATGAGGACGACTACGTCAATATCGCGGGTCGCTGGAAGATCAAGCATCTTCGCGCGATTGGCCGGATGGCCGCGCCCTACGAAGAGGGTTGGGCCTCGCGTCCAAAGCCTGACGTATTTTCGAACTAGAGTCGTGCGATGGGGGGATTCCGCCGGCTGATCTTTGCGCTGACGCTCGCGATTTGGCTGACTATTGGAGCGCGGCTGACGTCCGCCGCGCCACCCTCAGCCTCGGCGAGTACGCGTCGACCGAAACATGTTTTCCTCATTATCCTGGAGAACGAAAGTTATCCGATAACTTTTGGGTCGGATTCTCTCGCGCCCTATCTGTCGCGCGAACTGACCAAGCAGGGGCTGCTACTCACTAACTACTACGCGATTGGGCACAACAGTCTCGACAACTATATTGCGATGGTGAGCGGACAGCCACCTAACCATCAGACGCAAGCGGATTGTTTAAGATTTACGAAATTCAGTGGATATACAGGTTTGACCCCCGACGGATTGGCGACTGGCTCGGGCTGTATTTATCCGGCGGCAGTCTTGACTATCGCGAATCAACTCGAACAGGCCCATCTCACGTGGGGCGGATATATGGAGGATATGGCGAACGGTCTTCCGAGCGACTCGGCCACTTGCAGACGGCCCAAGACTGACGCCATCGATTGTACTTTTATGGCCCGCGCCAAAGACCAGTATGCGGCGCGCCACAACCCGTTTATCTACTTTGATTCTCTTGTCGACGATGGCAGTTGCCAAGCGCATGATGTTCCGCTAAACCGTCTAAGACGTGACCTTCGGAGCGTCGCGACCACCCCAAACCTGGTCTTTATCACACCTGATCTATGCAATGATGCGCACGATCCAGGGTTTCATTCGAGCCATCATCAATCGGCGCGCCGCTCGGAGGAAGATGCTTGTCCAAATATCGATTATCCAGACACCTCGCGCACTTGCGCGAACGGCGAGCCCGGCGGTCTCATCTCAGCCGACGCATTCCTCAAGAATTGGGTCCCGATAATAGAGGATTCGCCCGCTTTCAAGCAGGATGGAATGCTGATCATCACCTTCGATGAGGCTGCAACCCACGGTCTGGACGCGGATTTCCGAAGCTGCTGCGGCGAAATACCTGGACCCGATCCCAAAGCTCAGAATCCCGGCGGCAAAGGGCCGGGCGGCGGCATCGTTGGAGCATTACTCATCGCTCCAAAGTTTGTCCGCATCGGGAGTAACCCGCGCGAGTACAATCATTACGCTCTGTTGAAAAGCCTTGAAGACCTTTTCCAGCTTCGGCCATATCTGGGTCTGGCTAAATCAAGCGGTCTTAAGGCGTTCGGCTCCGACGTGTACCGGAGGCCATAACCTAATCTGCTCAAAGAGTATGGTCAGCAGATAACGACTAATCGCAACCTGCTGACCAGAGTTTGCCTCAGTTCTGCTTAGTGAATCTGCCAGAGATTACGCGCGACATTGACCGATCGCTCGACCAACTTTTTCGCCATCGAATTCTGCGCCTCGAAGATTGGCGCCAGCGGGGTATCTTTCGCCCAGCCGTTAGCCCTCTCTTGCAATTCGAGAGCCTGATTCGCGAACTTTTCGCTGGTATCGATATACCAGGCTGCTACCTTCTTCACTCCATCGAGATTGAAGGACTCACTCAGTTTGGAAACTGAATCGTACATCTTGTCGCCATTCATTTTATCCGTCATTTTGGTTGCCTCTGCTCCTTTAGCAAATTCGTCTTTTACGATATTACGTACGTCGCTCGCGAGATTACGTGCACCGCTTGCGGTATTGTGGTGACTCTTGTTTTTGTTCTTAGTCATTATTAGCCCGGCTCTAATTCTTTTTTTACCCCCGGGGTTACGGACCCTCAAGTTGTGCTCAATTATCTCTGGCCGCCAGCCACGAGCCAACCTCCGGCCATAATTTTGTCATTGCACCCGCGCTAACTACGGCGCCTAAATGTCCTGTTGCGAAGGTCAGGTTGCGTTTATCCTCGCTCGCCACGAAATCGGGCACTCCCAGGCTGGAATCCGGATGCACCACGTCGTCCTTCTCGGCGACTACATTGAGCAGCGGAGAGGTGATCCGACGCAGGTCGACGATTTCTTCACCGACCTTGAACTCACCTTTTACCAAGGCATTGTGCTTGAACAGATCGATAACGAGTTCGCGAAAAGTCTGCCCGGCCAACGGAACGTCGCTCATCATCCAGCGCTCGAACAGCTCGAACATCTCGGCATAGCCATCGCGCTCGGCATTGCGATATAGCCCGACGTATTTATCCAATGCGTGATGAATCGGCGCCATCGACAGGAAGTTCGCGTTCACCATCCAGGCCGGACAATTGCCATAAAGCTTGGTAATCAACTCAACGGTGACGTCGGTCATTGAATCGACCAGGTTGTAGATCGGAAGTTCCCGCACGCTCATGTCGAACGGGATCGCCAGTGTCACCAGGTTTTTGACGTTCTCCGGATGCAACGCGGTATAGATCAAACTGAGTAATGCGCCAAAACAGTATCCCACTAAATCAACTTGCTCGACGCTCTCGTTGATTTGAACTGCACGTACCGCATTGGCAATCTCGTCATTCACGTAGCCGTCGAAACCGAGATGCGTATCGGCGTTATTCGGAGGCAGCCAGTCGATCAGATAGACCTCGAAGCCCTGCTTGAGCAGACTCTGCACTACACTCTTGCCGGGCTGCAAATCGAGGATATATGGCCGCTTGATCAGCGCATAAACGATCAGCACTGGCGTTTTGTGCAGGCGCTCCGCCGGAGTGTAGTGGCGCAAACTAACCTTGCCGCCTTCATAGATTACATCATAGGGGGTCAACGGCGCCGGATCCGTCTGCGGAGAGCCGAAGCCCCGGCCGAACGCTTCGAGCGTGCGCATTGTGCCGTCGAACCAATAACCGGCGATCTCACTAAGCAGCGGCATCTTCCTTTTCCTCGTCGGTCGGTTTCACGTGGCCATTGCCGCGGACCAGCTTTAAACCTTCATCAGCCGTTTTGATCGAGGGGACCGAAGTATTGCTCCTCTTTCCGTTTGCCACCGCCTCGCCTATTTCCTCCTGCAACGCGGCGATTTCGGACCGCAGTCCCGCCACCTGATCTGCCGTGGGCAGACCGAGCGCGGGCCAGAGATTGTTCAGGAAGGCTGTAGCGACGGTACTCCCAACCTGTTGCATCCGCAGCGCTGATTCCATCGTGCGCCCGGTTACCGCTCCAACGGCGGCATTCTCATAGACTCGATTCATAGCCTCGTTGGTCAAATTGACCCAGGCGTCATAGGCCTTCCAGCCGGCCGTACTCAAAGCGTTCTCGTCGCCATTGCCCAAAACCCGTTGTGCCATCAGGGCAGGCAGCTCTATCCATGCAGCTTGTACGAATTTGCCGAGTTCTAACGCTATCTGAGATCGTTTCCCGCTCATTTCCTCTCCTCGCTCCGCAACCACTCGTTCGTAGTTCAGCTTCGTGATCTCTATACCCATTAAGTTTAAGGACGGTGACGAATCTATCAACGAATCACGATGTTTAGTTTGTCGCCTCTATGACAGACTCGGCGGTTCCGACGAAATGAACGCCTGGAATTGTCCCATCGACGACAATTCGTTGAGTTGGAGAGAGTACCGAAACAGAATTTGAAACGGATGATAATCCGTTTCCGGCGAGCAGCTTTATTACTACTGCCGTCACTATACTGGAATTTGGCTGAAACTCCTCGTCAATTATTGTCACCTTCGTGACATTTGCGAAGGTTATGCTAGCAATTGCGTAATGATGAAGCGGGGCGCAATCGACGCGAAGCTGCTGGGTCAGCTCAAGACTTTTTCGTGGTTGAGCCGCGATCAACTCGAAGGACTCGCCAACAGCCTAGAGCCGATAAAGGTCAAACGGCGCGAAGCCATTTTTCTCGAAGGTGAAGCCTCCGACCGTGTTTATATCCTGCTGTCCGGAGTGGCCAAACTTTCATTCCTGAACCGCGAAGAAAAAGTATTGGTAGGATTGGTCGGCGCGGGAGAAATTTTCGGAGTGTCCTCGTTGCTGCCCAGTGCGACCCGCCCGTTTCGCTGCGAAGCTTTCAGCGATTGCCTGGTCGGCGTCACGCGGCCTTCGACGTTCGTTGGCCTGATCCTGGGCGTTCCACTGGAACGTTTCAGCCGCACGCTCGAAGTTACGGTCGGGCGATGGTGGATGATGCTCCAGCGCTATACCAACTACGTCGGGCTTTCGGTACGCGATCGCCTGGCGAGTGCGCTGCTCGAATTAGCCGCGAAGTTTGGCGCTAATGACGCTCGCGGAGTGATCCTGACGCTCAAGCTGACTCATGCCGATCTAGCAGAGCTGGTAGGTGCGTCGCGCCAGCGCACTACAGAACAATTGATCGAGTTCGAGAATGAACAGCTGATCCTGCGCGACGGCCGCCGGTTGATTATCGTACCGGAACGATTGCGGGACCTGGCGCGTATGGAGGGCGTTAACTCTGCGCACAAAGCGCCGATTCAGCGCGGGCCGCGCTAATCAGCTATCCTGCATAGTATTCTGTGAATACGGAGATGGAGCTGATGAGTTCGAGTCAGTTTCTAAAGATTAACGGCCTAAAGCTACATTATCTCGATTTCGGCAATGGCGATAAACCGCCACTCGTCTGCATCCATGGGCTGAGTGGAAATGCACATAGCTTCGATGGTCTTGCGCCCTATCTTGAACAGCGCTGGCACATGATTTCGCTCGATGTGCGCGGACGCGGTGACAGTGAATGGGGTCCCTCCAGCGAGTATAACGCGACGGTTTACGTCAATGATCTGGTCGGGATACTCGATGCACTGAAGTTTGAGCGAGTCACGCTGATCGGCACCTCGATGGGTGGGATTATCTCGATGATGTTTGCGGGGGGATATCCGAATCGGGTCGAACGGCTGGTGCTCAACGATATCGGACCGGAAATTGATCCGGCTGGACTCACGCGCATCATGGATTACATGGAGACCGCGCCGACGAGCTTCGCAAGCATGACAGATGTTGGTCGGTATTATCGGGAGAATTACCCCGCGCTTGCCCAAGTTTCGGAGAATGAACTGTTGGAATTCGTAAAATGGTCAGTGCGGTTAACCGAGGATGGACGGTTAACCTGGAAGCTCGATCCGGCCGTGCGCAACGTGCCGCGCACCGGGACCGCGGCGCGTCCAATGGATTTATGGGTGCCCTATAATCGGATTAGTGCGCCGATTCTCATTGTACGTGGCGCGGATAGCGATATCCTATCGCGCGCGACTACCGACCGAATGCGTGTCGTGCAGCGACGGACTACTGTCGTTGAAGTGCCGGGCGTCGGCCATGCCCCTTCGCTGATGGAGCCGGAGGCGCTTTCGGCAATCCAGCAGTTTCTTGCATAATGATCGCAATTCAATGCTATCGGGAATGATCGCCACGCCGTGAGCTGGGAACGTCTCGTGCTGGTGCGGCATGGCGAGACAGTTGGCGACTCGGTTATCCGCTACTTCGGCCGAACCGACGTCGAACTCTCAGTACTGGGCCGGGCACAGATGCGTGCGGCGCGAAAACTAATTAGATCGGAACTGGCGCCGGGCGGCTTCGATCAGATATTTGCGAGCCGCCTCCAACGCGCGACTGAGGGTGCGCGCATCATTGCGGGTGATGACGCGAAAATTGTCGAAATCGATGAATTCGCCGAAGTCGATTTTGGCGACTTCGAGGGTCTGACCAGCGAAGAGATCCGCGAACGCTTTCCTGCCGAGTACGCTCGATGGAATCGCGATCGCCTCTCGCCGGATTTCACTTATCCGCATGGCGAGAACCGCGCGGATTTCGTGGCGCGAGTTGAACGCGGCATAGACCGGATACTTACTCTTCTGAAGGCGAGCCATAACGGGAGTTGGACGGCCCTGCTGGTCGCGCATCGCGGGGTTATTCGCGTGATCATGCGTCAACTCACCGGTCTCGAACCGGTAATTGAGCTAGGCTCGATTCAGACAGTTGAGCGCGTCAAGGAAAGTGGATGGCGGGCCACCGACGTTGACTTGCTCGCACCATTGGCTAAGTGATTAATCTTGCGGGAGTTCGAGCAATTCGTCGCGAATTGCCTCGATATCAGTGGAGTCGAGGCTCAGCACTTCGCGCATAAAACCTTCAATCCCGCCGTTCTCGTCGATCATCGCGAAAATTGGCGCAAGTTGCCGCTCTGTTAGGGGCATGTGCGGAAAGGTTTCATTACTCACGAGGAAGTCGGCGATGATTCGCTCACGGCTGACGCCGAGCAGTTCGAGCAGCATCGCCGCGCCCACCCCGGTACGATCGCGTCCCGCTGAACAATGGAACACCAGCGGATAGACTTCGCGCTCGGCCAGCAGCTTGAAGAACATCTGCCAGTCATTGCGGAACTCGGTCAGAATCACCAGATGCTCGTTGCCGGGCTGCGTGTCAATTTTGTGAAAGCCGTCCTCGCGAAACCATGTATCCCCGATCGGAATATGCTCCCATCGAACCCCCGGCTGCATGAACTCTGAATGCGGAGGTCCCAAATGTCGCACTTCGAGCCGGCTCTGGAGCGTAATCAGAGTGCGCAATCGAATCGAAGCAAGCGGATGCGTGTCCGTACCATTGAGGCTCGCGAGATGCGCCGAGCGGTAAACCATCGCTGACCGTACTCGCCGTCCATCAGCCGTCGGATGGCCTCCCAAATCGCGGAAATTCAGCCCGCCAATTCGTCGCAGCAGATCGAACTCCACCACGACACGTGGCTTATCCGGCATTTTATCTCTTGGATCGCGTTCGCGTGACAACTGATCTCCCGTCATCCGAGCGGCTCGATATGGCTGTCTATTTTCATCATTCAATCTTAACGCGTCACGCCGCCTCTCGGAAGGCGGGGCGTTCGATAGCGGTTGCGCCCGTCTTAGGTCCGCATGAGCTTGCCGTGTGGGTATGGAATGCTTTGTATTTGTAAATTCGAGCAACCTGAGGCTACAAAAGCATCCAAAAGCGCTTGATTATCTGTGGACGTTAAGTCATGTTTAACTCCTATAGAGCTACTGAAAATGTCCAAGAGACCACAAGAACAGCATTTACCCGGCATTGGACGATTAGTAACGACCAATACAGTTGATTCGAGAGCGCGCGAGTTCCTTCTGCTGAAAGACCGAGTGACGGTCGGCAGTGATGAAGCAAGCGACTTTATCATTCGGGACGAAACCATCTCGCGGCGTCACGCAATTCTAACGTTCCAAGCGGGCCGTCTCGAAGTTAAGGACTTGGGTTCGACCAATGGCACGTTCCTAAATGGTAAACGCATCATTGGCATATCTGCATTCGATAAAGGTGACAGGATCCGTTTTGGCACGGCTGATTTTGTTTTCTTGCGAAATGCATCACCAGCATCGATTGGACAAATAAGAGGCGATTCGCGAAGTTTGGCCCCGGCGGCTAAGCGGCGACGTTCTGTCAGGAAGAGAATTGGCGACCGGACACGACTCGCGTCAATTGACGGCTCTGACCCCCGCGATTTCTGGTTAGCAAAGCGCAAGGTCAGTATTGGGAGCGCGCCCCAAAATAGTCTGGTCCTTAGCCACGCTACCATCTCGCAGCGTCACGCAAAGTTGCGGCGACGCTTCGGCAAATACTCGCTGATCGATTTAGGATCCACTAACGGTACTTTCGTAAATGGCAAGCGCCTGACATCGCGGCAGCGTCTCGTCAGGGGTGGCTGAGTTGCGCTTCGGCTCGGCGCGTTTCTGATCTTCTTTATACTCCACGTCCCGCGACCTCAAATGGCTTTCACCGCGTACCAGTATCGCCCTCTTGCTGCTTATTTTCCTTGCCGGTCTAGCCGCTACGGAGAAACTACATCATCCGTTCGTCATCCCAAGGAAAATACTTCAGTCATCTCCGATAGTAAGTCGATGTTCCAATCGAATACGAGTACAAAAATCCAGCCATCGATACCGGCCAAATCTGTGCCTTCTGTTAACACTCCGCTCCACATCCTACTTCGATTCACACCATTGTTTTACTGCTCCCGAGTGGCTCCGACGCCTTAATTATTGGCGAGCGATGGCCGGAGTACCGCCCATCGCCGAAGACACCAACGCGGCTGCCGGCGCAGCGGCCCACGCGCGCTACATCATGGTTAAGAACTACCTAGTGTCCTGAGTCTGAAGTACGTTTACAAAATCGAGCAACTGATTCGAGGATTTGGTCAGCGGTTTTGGTCCAGATGAAGGGTTTTGGATGACGGTTGTTGAGTTCGAGGTAGTGGCGGATGGCGTCCTGCAGTTCGCGGGTGCTGCGATGGACGCCGCGGCGCAGTTGCTTTTCGGTGAGGCACGAACCAGCGCTCCACCAGGTTGAGCCAGGAGCGCCCGTAGGCGTGAAGTGGAGATGAAAGCGCGGATGACGCAGCAGCCAACGCTTGATGGCTGGGGTTTTGTGGGTGGCGTAATTGTCGATGATCAAATGGAGCTCGCAGCGGCGCGGGCACCGGGTGGTCAATCGTCTCAAGGAACTGGCGGAACTCCACCGCCCGATGGCGGCGATGAAACTGCCCGATCACGGTGCCCGCCTTGAAGTCGAGCGCGGCGAACAGGTTGGTAGTGCCGTGACGCAAATAGTCGGGAGCTGCCGCTCAGCCTGGCCGGGGCGCATCGGCAACAGCGGCTGACTGCGATCAAGCGCCTGGATCCGGCTCTTCTCGTCGACGCACAACACCAGCGCGCGGTCGGGCGGATCGAGATAAAGCCCGACGATATCGCGCACTTTCTCGATGAACAGCGGGTCTTTGGAAAGCTTGAAGCCCTCGACTCGATGCGGTTGCAGCGCAAAGGCCCGCCAGATGCGGCTCACCATGCTCTGACTCAAGCCGCAGCGCCTGGCCATCGCGCGCGTGCTCCAGTGCGTCGCATCCGCGGGCACGCGCTCCAAGGTCATGCGCACCACCCGCTCAATCTGCGCGTCGCCCACTTGGCGCGGGGCGCCTGGCCGCGGCTCATCGAGCAAGCCTGCCAGCCGCCGCTCCAGGAACCGTTGGCGCCATTTGCCGACCGTCTGGTAGGTCACTCCGAGCTTGTCCGCAACCGCCGTGTTGGGACTGCCGCTGGCGCATTCCAGGACAATCCGCGCGCGTTGGGCCAACGCCTGCGCGCTCTTGGGCCGGCGCGCCCACCCTTCCAGCGTTTCGCGCTCTTCAATCCCCAGGCTCAAAGGTGCTATCGGTCTCCCCGTCCGCATCAGCCTCCTTCCTCCTACTACGAAGAACGCTGGCGGACTACAATTTATTCACCGCATTTACGACTCAGGACACTAGCTAGGAATCCGAGCAGACGCCCCATCATGAGGAGCCGGGCAACCCCTGGTTTACGGATGAAGGAGCAAAAGCCGCACCGAAAGCGGACGAGGTTGGCCCAGGTCCGCGAGAATCGTCGTCCGTCTCTATAGATATGTGGATAGATGGTGCATTACACCGTTTAACTCTGCTTGAGCGTGGCCTGAGGGCGGCAACTTACGGGCACTATTGCGAAGGGAACGTCTGTGCGGGAACCTTGGTTTTAGATTCTCAGGCGCAAACAGATAATGATCCGTTGTGGTTCGGCGAACTTCCGGATCCCGTAATGTTTCCGGCCAATGCTACTACGATACCATCAAATCTATCGGTGCTCATTGTAGGTGAATGGCCTGAGCCTCTTTCGTTGTCGTGTTCGGGTTATACGCGACCGGCTGGTTACCCGATAACTCTTCAGTTTGATCAGAGGTTTGTTCCGAAACTTCTATCGTATGCACTCACTCGTAATGGCTCTCCAGTGGACGCCTGCGGATACGATTCAATCACTTACGAGAACTCGGAAAAGGCTACGCAAAATTGGGCACGCGAAGGCCTAAAGGACAGGGGAGCGATAGTGCTAATACCACGGGAGCCCCTGCAGCGCGGAGCTGCATACGCCATTACAGTTATGGTGGAAGCGCAAAGCGACCCGTTCGATTGGGGTCAGTCATCGCCGTTCACCGGGCAAACCCGCAAGTATGACTGGTCCTTCTCGGTCTCTCCATAATGTGCACCGGCGTACACCCAAGCACGTCCTATGAAATCTTTCTGGTTGCTTAGCGGAACAACCGCCTCCGAATTTCGTTTTCTGCTCCGGCTTCAACTAAACCGCGTTTACTTCTCACTGTTAGCGCGATGAGGCGGCGCGACGGCGGGGCGCCTCAATTTCTTGCTCCTTCGCACCTGCCGGTTCGGTGACCAGCGCCGGACGTCGATGTCGGAAGCTTCCCAGCCAGTCCTGGAAGCGATCCATGTAGGTATAAACGACCGGCGTGATATAGAGCGTCAGCACTTGCGAAAAGATCAAGCCGCCGACCACTGCAATTCCGAGTGAGCGCCGCTCTTCCGCCCCCGCGCCGAGCCCAATGGCAATCGGCAGCGTACCCATCAATGCCGCCATCGTGGTCATCATGATCGGACGGAAGCGGATGAGGCAGCCTTCGAAGATTGCCTCGGTGGCGTTCTTGCCTTCATTGCGCTCGGCGTCAAGCGCGAAGTCGATCATCATAATCGCGTTTTTCTTCACAATTCCGACCAGCATGATCACACCGACGAAGGCCAGCAAATCAAGCTCCACATGAAACAGCATCAGGCTGAGCAACGCGCCGAAACCCGCCGACGGCAGTCCCGACAAAATCGTGATCGGATGGATGAAGCTCTCGTACAGCACGCCGAGCACGAGATAGATCACGAGGATCGCCATCATCAGCAGCATTCCCAGATTGCCGAGGGAGTTTTGAAACGCTTGCGCAGTTCCCGAAAAATCCGAGGTCACGCTGGCGGGCAGGATATTCGCCGCGAGACCACGCACCTCTGCCAGCGCTTTGCCCAATGAAACACCGGGCGCAATATCGAATGAGATCGTGACCGACGGCAATTGTCCCGAATGATTCACTGATAACGGACCGAGCGTGCGCGTCAGCTTGGCGACGGTGTTGAGCGGCACGAGCTGATTGGTCGAGGAGCGCACGTACAGCATGTTCAGCGCCGCCGGGTCGGCCTGATATTGCGGCTCGAGCTCCATGATTACCCAGAACTCGTCGTTGGGCGTATAGATCGTTGAAATTTGCGATGAGCTGTAGGCCAGCGATAAAGCCTGCTCGATCGCCTGCGCCGAAAGTCCCAGCGAGCTCGCCTTATCCCGATCAATATCGACGTAAACCTGCGGATTCTTGATTTCGAGATCACTGGTGACGCCGCGCAAATCCGGCAGTGCTCGCAATTTGTTTTCGAGCCTGGTAGCGGAGTCATACAGCGTGTGGGTATCCGGCGCTTGCAGGGTTAGCTGATACTGGCTCTCAGTGAAACGCGCGCCGATCTGGATCGCCGGCGGATTAGTCGCAAGACCATCAGTCCCGGAATCGAGGAGAATTCACCGCGCCACTTATTGATAATCTGATCCACGCTCAGCTTGCGCTGCGACGGGGGCACCAGATGCACGAAGATAATCCCCGCATTGAGCGTCCCGCTCGGGCCCGATGAACCAACATTAGAAAAAAAGGTCAACACGTTGGGATCGTGCGCCACCATCTGATTGAGGACTTCCTGATGCTTGACCATCGCGTCGAAGGAGATACCCTCCGATGCGCGGGTGAACATCAGCACCTGACTAGTATCTTCATCGGGCAAAAAACCTTTAGGGATAATATAAAAGCCCCAAGCGGTACCCGCGATCGTCAGCAGCAGCACGAACATCGTGAAGCGCCGATGACGCATCACCCAGCCGAGACTCCCGCGATAGCCGTCAAGTAGATGATCGAAGCCGCGCTCAGTGACGTTGTAAAATCGACCGTGTCGCGCTTCGCGGCTGGGCCGCAGGAAGCGGCTGCAGAGCATCGGCGTCAGCGTCAGTGAGACGAAGCCCGACACCAGGATTGCCGCGGCGATTGTCACCGCAAATTCATGGAGCAGCCGGCCAATTATTCCGCCGAGGAACAGCACCGGGATAAACACCGCCGCCAGTGAAAAAGTCATCGAGAGAATCGTAAAAGCGATCTCGCTGGAGCCGTCGAGTGCGGCTTCGAGGACGCCCTTGCCCATCTCCATATGCCGCACAATGTTTTCGAGCATCACGATCGCATCATCGACGACAAAGCCGACCGACAAGCGTGATTGCGAGCAGCGAGAGATTATCGAGGCTGTAATCGAGCGCCCACATCACGGCGAACGTCCCAATAATCGCCATCGGTAAGCGCGAGGCTCGGAATCAGCGTCGCCGAGAGATTGCGCAAAAACATAAAGATGACCATCACGACCAGGAAAATCGTGATCAGCAGTGTGGACTCGACGTCGTTGACCGACGCGCGAATCGAATCCGAACGATCATAAAGAATCGTGAGCTCGACCGAAGCCGGCAATTCGGCGCGGATAGTCGGGAGCAGTCGCTTGATATTATCGACAACTTCAACTGTATTGGTGCCCGGCTGGCGCTCGATCGCCAGTCACGATCGCGCGAGTACCTTTGACCCATCCGGCGGTCTTGTCGTTTTGTACGCTGTCGATTGCGCGGCCAATCTGATCGAGCCGCACCGGCATCCCATTCCGGTAGGCAACGATCAGAGGCCGATAAGCGGCCGCATCGAGCAGTTGGCCGTTAGCTTGAACGGTATAGGCTTCATTACTTCCGTACAGATTGCCGACCGGCAGATTCACATTGTTGCTCTGCACCGCGCTGGCGACTTCGTTGACTCCGATACCATGCACGGCCATCTCTTGAGGATCGAGCTGCACTCTGACCGCGTACTTCTGCGAGCCATAGACCTGAACTTGCGCGACGCCGCTGATCATCGAGATCCGTTCGCCCAGATTGGTCTCCGCGTACTCATCGACGGTGGACAGCGGCAGGGTTGTCGAGCTGAGTCCGATATAAAGAATCGCTTTATCGGCGGGATTGACCTTCTGATACGAAGGGGGGCTTGGCATTCCTTGCGGCAGCGTGGCTTGCGCCGCGGTGATTTTTGATTGAACGTCCTGCGCCGCCGCGTCGAGATCGCGCGTCAGATCGAATTGCAGCGTGATACTGGTGCTGCCCATGGTGCTCGACGAGGTCATCTGCGCGATTCCGGCGATCGTCGAGAACTGGCGTTCGAGCGGAGTCGCGACGGACGACGCCATCGTCTCAGGGCTGGCGCCCGGCAAACTTGCACTGACGAGGATCGTCGGGAAATCGACGTTGGGTAGATCGCTGACCGGCAGAAACCGATATGCGGTGATGCCAAAGATGATTATCGCCAGCGAAATCAGTGTCGTCATCACGGGACGACGAATAAACAGTTCAGCGAGATTCATATCAGTGCGGCCTTTACAGCGCCTGCTTCAGGACAACGGTTGCCCCCGGACTTAAACGCAACTGGCCGTCCGTCACAACCGTCTCACCCGCTTCGAGTCCGTGCTCGATAATGGTATCCTGCCCGATCTGCGCGCCAGCGCTAATTGGCTGCATCTGCGCCTTCATGTCACTTCCGATCACGAACACAAAGGTCCCCTGCTGGCCGGTTTGAACCGCCTCCGAGGGTACCAGAATCGCATTCGGAATCCGATTAATCGTCAGGCTCACGTTAACGAAAGTGCCCGGCCACAGACGCCGGTTCTCATTTTGAAAAAGTCCTTTTAGCAGGATCGTGCCGGTAGTTTTATCGACCGTATTATCGATAAAGCTTAGCACACCATGTTCCGGAGCCTGCTGTGAATTCGGAATGGCCGCATCGACTTCGAGCGGTTGTTTCTCCATGCTTTCACGAACGAGCGACAATTTTACCTCGGGAATCGAAAAATCAACATAAATTGGCTGGATTTGCGTGATTGTGACGAGCGGCGTGTCGGCGTCAGGTTTGATGAGATCGCCGATATGCGCCTGCAGACTGCCGGTATGCCCGTCGAGCGGAGAGCGGATTTCGGCGTATTGCAGATTAAGCTTGGCGGTTTCGATTGCTGCGTGATCGGCATCAACGGTCGCGGTCGCAGCGCCGGCTGTCGCCCGCGCCTGATCAGCTTGCTGCTGCGATCCGACGCCTTGCTGATTCAGATAGGTGTATCGCTGTGCGTCAGCAACGGCCTGCCTGGCCGAAGCTGCATCTTTGGCAAGATTCGCTTCAGCTTGACGAACTGCTGCTTCGAGTGGGCGCGGATCAAGGCTGAACAACAACTGGCCCTCGCTGACGAAATCGCCTTCTTTGAAATGGATCGCGATTAGCGAGCCTTCCGCGCGCGATTTGATATTTACTGTTGCGAACGCCTCAACCGTGCCGATTTCGTGCAATTCATTCGGTACTGTCTTACGGACAGCCTTAGCCACCAGTACCGGTACCGGTGGCATCGTTGGCGGAGGGCCATGATCGGATTTGGCACACCCGGCGATCGCAATTACGGCTATTATCGATACTAAAATTATTCTGGAACTGAATATGAGACTCGATAGTAAAGATTTTCGACAGATCATTGGATGAAGCAAAGATAGCATCCGCAAGCGCGACGCGTAGTAAACCTTAGCAAGGCTGCCGCGGTAAGACATCTGGATGGCGCCTCCGGGGAGTCGCAAGGCGCGTAATCCGTCGCACGATGCAACAGTGGCGCGAAGGGGTCGCACTCGCGTATGGGTTATGATGCACAGGTTATATCGCGAAATGGGTCAATTCTGTGATGAATACCGACCCGGATGCGACCTATATCAGAACGCGATGCCCCACTTCCGGAAATCGGACGGAAGCGACCGTGCTTCCAAACTGGTCTCGCCTTTGCTGAGTTCTGACGCCAGAATGCCGATTTCCAAGCCGATTGCCCGGGTAGCATTGCGCGGTGATGTGCCGCGCGATCTTTTCTGGATGCTGCCGTTGCTCAAGCTGGATCCGTTCGGGGCTGGCGGCCTCGACGCGGACTTGGTCGTTTCGTTTTCCGCATTTGAAAGCGAACGTCAGACTAAGGATCAGAGCGGCTGGTTGCTCGGATTACGTCGCGGTGGCCTCGGACCAATTATCACCGATCGTAGTTTCCGTTGCGATAACACGTATGTTGCCGCTTCATTCATCCTCTCACGGGCCGCGGGATTATCGGAGCCGTTGCTGATCGCGAGCAGGGAGACCTTCGCGAGAATCCGTGAAGCGATAGCAATCGCACCCACGTTCAACGTCTTAATCGAAGGCGAAATTGGTAATGGCAAACGGCTGTTGGCGGAACTAATTCATCGTTCAAGCCGATCTCGCCACGAGCTGCTTCGGGTCAATTGCGCGGTTCCTGAAGAGGTCGAAGTCGAGCTGCACTGCGCCGAGCGGGAGCTAACGAACGCGAGTCAAGCATCTCGCACTGTGGTGCTGGAGCGCATCTCTGAAATGACGATGGAGCATCAGGCGCGACTGACTGACGTGCTGGCACGCTCCTCAGTCCGTTATCTGGCAACGATGAAGCCAAGATTGGGTGAATCAAGCGGCGATGGAGCAATTTCGGCGATGCTCGCCGGCCATTTCCCTATAAAAGTCAAAATCGCGCCGCTTCATCAAAAATCGGGCGATTTGGTTATGCTGGCGCGCCATTTTCTGCGAATGACTAATCCGCGCCTCAATTTCGACCTCACAGCAACTAGTATGCTTCGTAATTATCGATTTCCCGGCAATGTGCGCGAGTTGCGCAATCTTATAACCAGACTCGACATCTACGAACGCGATCTGCCGACGCAGATGATTCGCGGAGAGCAGGTTGAAAGGCTGCTCGCGCCATTTTCGAGGACCTTAGAACTTATGCCGATAAGAGTCGCGCCGATCGAGCTCGCACACCGGTCGCGGCGCGAGCGTCCCCATTTGCGACTGGTCACGAATCATTAAGCCGTCATAAAGTTGATCATCGCGCGCCCCGATTCATGAGGGCTACCTCGCGCGATTGCCCATTATCTGCCGGAGGCGCTATACCAATCTGCGGATCCTGCGTTGCGCCGTTCGGAAACGGGACTTGGAAGCTGTGATCGCGGGTTCGCTAAAACGAATCAAGGAGAAACGTCATGAGAGCAGCAGTAATGGAAGCGGTACGCAAGCCGCTCGTCGTCAAGGATATGCCTGATCCGAAGTGCCCGCCGAATGGCGTTATCATCCGGACCGAAGCCGAAGGTATCTGCCGCTCCGACTGGCATGCCTGGTCGGGGGATTGGGCATGGGTAGGCCTCACGCCGGCGATGCCGCTGGTAATGGGTCACGAATTTTGCGGTGTAATCGAGGAAGTCGGCAAAGACGTCAAGAATTTCAAGAAGGGTGATCGCGTGCTGGTCCCGTTCAGCCAAGGCGACGGTACATGCGAGTATTGCCGCAATGGTTCATCGAATGTATGTGCTAACGCTTCGATACCTGGCTTTTCCTACTGGGGCGGTTACGGCCGCTATGTTGGCGTTCCTAATGCCGAAACCAATCTCGTGCCGATGCCTGATGATGTCGGCTTTCTTGAAGGCGCGTCGCTCGGATGCCGCTTTATGACCTCCTATCATGGGATTGTTGACCGCGCGAAGGTGCGTCCGGGCGAATGGGTAGCCGTCCACGGATGCGGCGGAATCGGACTGTCTGCCATTCACGTGGCAGCCGCGATTGGCGCCAATGTGATCGCCGTCGACCTCGATGACCGCAAGCTGGAACTCGCCAAGAAAGTCGGCGCTCAGCACATCGTTAACGCCAAACGGAATGAAGACCCTGCGATGGCTATTTTTGATATCACCAAAGGCGGCGCGCATGTCTCAGTCGATGCGCTCGGCATCAAGACGACCTGTCGTAACTCGATCATGAGCCTGCGCAAGCAGGGCCGCTCGCTCCAAATCGGACTCACGACGCAGGCCGAACAGGGCGAGATTTCAGTTCCGATCGATCGGATGGTCACGATGGAGCTTGAGCTGATCGCGACGCTTGGGATGCCCGCCTCACGCTATCCCTCGATGCTCCAGATGGTCGAAGCCAAGAAGCTCGATCCCAAATCGATGATCACGGAGACCGTCCCACTCGAAGGCGCTTCCCGCGTGCTGGAAGAGATGACTAATTTCCAGAACGTCGGCGTTTCGATCATCAACCAGTATTGACAGTATTGAACTGATAGTCGCTGAGACGAGAGGGCTCGCGCATTGGCGCGAGCCTTTTTTCATAAGACGAATGAGCGGAGCTCGCGCATGACCGGAATTCAAGCTTTTTCGGGCGGAATTCCGGATGCGCTACCGCGGCCGTCGGGTTTGCTCACCCCGAATTTATCCAGCCGATATTGCAGTGTCCGATAACTCATCCCGAGCAGCTTGGCGGCTTTGGCGATCACCCAATCAGTCTTTTCCATCGCCTGCATGATCAGGTCGCGCTCAAAGTTCTCAAAATTGAGTCCCTCGACAGGAATCTCGAAACGATCACCGCCACGAGCACGATCGGCCTTGCCGAGTGATTGGCGCTTGAGCACCTCCTGGGGGAGATCGCGCGGCAGAATCTTGTCGCCCTCGCAGAGCAGGATCGCGCGCTCGATCGCGGATTCGAGCTGGCGGACATTGCCCGGCCATGCGTAATCGAGCAGCACCTCCATCGTCTCGCGGCTAATTTCCTTAACGCGCCCATTGGCGAGATGCGCGAAACGTTCCAGCGTGTGATTAGCCAACGCGGGAATATCAGAACGTCGGTCCCGCAGCGGCGGCAACGTGATTGTCACAACATTAACGCGATAATAAAGGTCCTCGCGAAACCGTTCCTCCGCAACTTCCTCGGCAAGGTTGTGATTAGTCGCTGCGAGCAAGCGCACGTCCACCCGGATCGATTCGTTACCGCCGACCCGACGGATTTCACGCTCTTGTAGTACGCGCAGCAACTTGGCCTGCACGCCTGCCCCAAGATCACCGATTTCATCAAGGAAGAGGGTGGATTTGTCGGCGCTTTCGATTAGGCCGATCTTGCGCTCGGTAGCGCCGGTGAATGCGCCGCGCTCATGACCGAATAATTCATTTTCGATTAACGTGTCAGGAATAGCAGAGCAGTTGATCGCGACGAAGGGCCGCTGAGCGCGCGGCGAGAGTCGATGGATCGCGCGCGCGATCACTTCTTTGCCGGTGCCGCTTTCGCCCTGAATCAGCACCGTCGAATTTGACGGCGCGACTTTACTGACAATACGCAAGATTTCGCTGATCGCGGGGTCCTGGCCAATTATGCCTTCGACCTGCAGCTTGCCCGCAACCTCACGACGCAGAAGAACGTTTTCCTGTTTTTCGATCGCGAGTTCGGCGGCGCGCGCTACTGCAATCACCAGAGTCTCGCGATCGGTAGGCTTCGTCAGATAGTTGAAAGCGCCGTCCTTCGTAGCTTTCACAGCGCTGTCGATAGTGCCATGAGCAGTCAGCACGACGACCTGAGTCGCCGGAGTCTGCTGCTTGATGCGAAGCAGCAACTCCTCGCCTGACAAGCCAGGCATCATCAGATCGGTCAGCACCACGTCGAAACGGCTGAGTTGAAGTAATTCGACGGCGCGACGGCCATTGACTGCTTCTTCGACCGCGAAACCCTCTTCACGCAACGTTTCGGCAGTGATTTGACGTTCGAGGTCGTTATCTTCGACCACGAGAACTGAAGCCTGCTGGGTCATGCTTCCTTATGTATTCCGTCGAGCGGAAAGGTGAAAGTCACCTTGGCTCCGGGCGGCGGCTGAGTGCCGCCAATTGCGACTGAGCCGCCATGCTTTTCGACAATCGCTTTGGAGAAAAAAAGTCCGAGTCCAATACCTTCGCGCTTGGTGGTGAAAAATGGCTCAAATACTCGGCTGGCAAGGTCCTCATCAATGCCGCTGCCGGTATCGGCGAAACTCACAATAAAGTTGCCATTAACCCGCGCAAAATCAACTGTGAGCTTACCGCCGTCCGGCATCGCCTGCGTCGCATTGACAACGACATTGACGAAACAGGTGCGAAGCTTCTCCGCATCGACGTTGAGCGTCACATGACTCTGGTCGCCCTGTTCGATCAAATCGATATTTTGGCTCTTGAGCTTCGATTCACTAAGCGCGAGAACCCCGTCGATCAGGTTGCGCATATCGGTTGGAGCGGGACGGATTTCGATTGGCTGGCCGTAATGCAGGAACGTTTGCACCATCTCGGAAAGTCGATGGATCTCGTCTTTCATGATTGCGATTTGGCGCATAAAGTCCTCGCGGCCAGCAGGTGGTTGAGGAGCATAGCGGGCGCGCAGCCGATCGAGCGCTAAACTGATGAAATTCAGCGGATTCTTGATTTCGTGGGCTAATGCTCCGGCGAGCTGGCCGAGTGCAGTAAAGCGTTCGAGCCGGTTCAGTTCCTGCTCACGCTGGCGGGCGCGGCGCAATTGAGCGAGCATCCCGTTGAAGCTGCGTGTGAGAAAGCCAATCTCATCGCGGCGCCGGGTTTCGGGCACTGGTTCAAGGCCGCGCGCCTCGATATTCTGCGCCGCTTCAGCTACTGCATGAATCGGCTCGACATAACGCTCTGCCAGGATATATGCGAAGGCCAATCCCAACGCGAAGATCGCAAATCCCAGTATCACTAATCGCCAACGATAATCACTTAGAGGCTGATCGAAATCGCTGAAATTCGCCACTACCTGCACATAACCGAGGATATGATCTTCGACCTCAACTGGAATGAAATATACGGTGCTTTGGCGGTCGGAGAGGCCTAGTTTGATCCCTGGAATCGCGATCGGCTCATTGCGGTTTTTGCTCCGCAACTGCATCAATAGCTGTACCATCTCCGGATTCAGCGCAGCACCGACCAACTTGGGATTGGAACTATTGATGATTAATTCTTGGTTCGAGGCGATCGAGACTTCAAGTCCGTTGGTATGAAGCTTGGAGACGAAGTTTTGCAACTGATTGCGATCAGTGGCGCTGACCGAAGAGAGTTCCTGAACGCTAATCTGGATCACGCTGGCGAGATCGCGAACCTTTTTTTCGGTGGTCTTGACGATGGTGTCCTGTGTGCGCAGACTCACAAAGATTTCGGCGCCCAAGGTGAGCGCGAGCAACATCACCATCAGTCCGATCAGCTTCGCCTTGAGATTCAAGGCGGGCCATGTAATTCCGTTCATCGAATCGGGATTCTATTCGACAAAGGCGGCGTGTACCTCGCTATTTGGATTTTGGATGATCGCGAATAAGTAAGAATCGCGAGCCAATGAAGAGCAAGACACAGATCGCAATCACCAAAATAAAGCGTTCCGCGCCTCCAACATATCCGATAACGTTCTGAATCTGGCGACCGAAGACGTAACCGAGCGTGACCACGATCGGGACGGAAATCAGCGCACCGAGCGTGTCATACAACAGGAAGCGGCTGAAATCGACTCCTAATGAACCTGCAGTGACATAAACTACTGCTCGGATGCCGGCGAGAAATCGGGCATAAAAAATCGCCAGATGGCCATGGCGACGCATGAATTCTTTGAGGCGTTCAATCCGGCGCTGCGAGGCTGGTCGTCCGAACGTCATGTATGAAAGGAATTTTGCACCGAAGCGCCGCCCCAGGAAGAACAAGGAGTTATCGCCGGCCACTACACCGATTAGCGAGACGACCAGAGTTAGGGGATATCCCGTGACACCGCGGTAAACCAAGAATCCCCCTGCGAGGAGGGCTAAATCTTCAGGTACCGGTAGCCCGAGCCCGCACAAAATCAAGACAAAAAGGAGCCCCAGATAAGTAAAGTGTTCTATATAGCCTGAAACCAAGCCGGCCAAAACTTAACTCGCATGTGCGTATTGGGTACGCAGAGCTTCGCGAATCTGTTCCACCGGCATCCCGCCGTCGGCGAGCTTTCCAGCAGTGACCGCTTCACCCGTACAGGTATCGCAGCCTGCTCCATGATTGGTACGGAAGCAATCCAGCAGATTTTTATGCCCTTCATGCTGCTCGCATCCGCAATAGCAATCGAGTTGCGCGAGCAGCTCGGGATGTTTTTGGGCGACCTCGTAGGCTGCACGTGTCTCGCCCTGAAATTGATCCGGATTCAGCGTCAGAGTGCCGGGCTCAGAGGGCGAGACCAGATTGGCTGCACGCACACGATACACCGCGGCGCTGGTCAGTATCACTATTGCGACGATAAGTATACCGACTATTAGTCCGGTGCGGCTTTCCAATCCGGTGCGCATAATCGCTCCATTTACCAGCTTCTCTAAACTATAGCATTTCGATGACCTGCAAGCTGCGTTGGGTAAATTCGTAGAGGGCCGCCGGTCGATGACAACCCCGGCGTTCCATCCCGAGCTGTCGCAGTAGCCCCATCGCGAGCACCCGGCGGCGAAAGTTCCGCCGGTCGAGGTCACGCTCAAGAATTGCGGAGTATAGCTCCTCAAGCTGTGCAAACGTAAAGATTCGCGGCAATAAATTGCAAGCAATATTGGTATATTCGAGCTTACTCTTGAGCCGCTTGACTGCATATTCGGCGATCATGCCGTGATCATAGGCAAGCGGCGGCAGATCATCGGTCGCGAACCATCGTCCGCCGGAATAGCGGTGGGAACAGGAAACTACATCCTCGGAATTATTGGTCAAAGCCATATAAGCGACTGATACGACGTGCGCGCGCGGATCTCGAGTCGGATCGCCGAACGTGAAGAGTTGCTCGAGATAGGGATCACGCAGTCCGGTCGAGTTGGCTAATTCATCGCGCGCCGCTTCGTCGAGCAACTCACCGACGCGCACGAGTCTGCCGGGGAAAGCCCATTTTCCCGCGGCATTATTCTTCAGTTGAACGAGATAACAGACTAGCTGTCGCGCGACGACCGCGAACAAAACGATGTCAATTGCAACCTTGGGGCGTGCCTCGCGACTAAAGTTCCGGGATTTAGGCGTTGAAAGAACGGCTATTGTCGAGTTCATCTAACGACTCATTACCGATTAATCGGAAATCACCCACGTAATGTGGTTGTTACTTGTCTCGCGATGAATCGGGTTCAGGCGCTCAGTTCGAGCATCCGTTCGAGCGCCCGCTGGGCGCCTTCGCGCACGTCTTCCGGCAAGGTGATTTCGTACTGAAGGTTAACCAGCGAATCGAGCGTGCCTTCAAGAGTGATCATTTTCATATAGCGGCAAAGTTTGCAGGCTTTGTAGAAATGTTTATTGGGTATTTCCATCAGGAGGCGATCGGAAAGCCCGCATTCCGTCACAATTAGAAACTTGTCAGCGGGGCTTTGCTCGGCATAACGAACCATCGCGCTGGTCGAAAGCACCGCATCAGCGATCGCGAGGACATCTTTGCGACACTCGGGATGCGCCAGCACGACTAAGCCGGGGATGCCGTTCTTAACCTTTTCTACTTCAGCGGGCGTAATCTGATGATGTACGTAACAGTTTCCATCCCATGAAATTATCTGTTTCGCGGTCTGGCCTTGTACGTAATTCGCCAGATTTTGATCCGGGACGAAAAGAATGTGATCAGATTCAATCGCACTTACGATCCTCACTGCATTAGCCGACGTGCAGCAGGCGTCGGAGAGCGCCTTTACGTCTGCTGTGCAGTTAACGTAAGAGACGACCTTGAGATCGGGATAGAGGGCGAGCAACTCAGCCTTCCGTTCGGCTAATGCTTCTGCGGTCACGGCGTCCGCCAGCGAGCATCCCGCACGCATATCCGGCAGGAGAACTGTCCGTTCGGGATTAAAAACCTTGGCGGTTTCGGCCATGAAGTGAACGCCGCAAAAAACAATAATTGCGGCATCGCGAACCTCACGCGCTTTGCGCGCCAACTCGAGCGAATCGCCAATAAAATCCGCAACCTCAAAAATCTCGGGGCGCTGATAGTTGTGCGCGAGGATTACTGCCCGGCGTTCAGCTTTGAGCTGCTTGATCTGAGTGATAGTCCTCGCATAGCGATCGCACAGTTCCCGCGTATAGTGATCGTCGTGCAACGCACCGAGCTTGCGGTAGAGTTCCGGGCCGTCGATCGCAAATTGCTGGTCCATTGGTGAGTCCTTGCCGGCGGTGCAGATGGGATTGCTTGAATTCTGGAAAACGAGCCGGACTTTGCGTCAATTTGACGCTTACCTTAACAACTCGGTAACCGAATGCGCAAGACAAGCGTCCAGAAAATTGCTGGAACAGCTAGAAGCGATCGAGCCGGATCCCGAGATTATCTTAAACAGCCGCTCCGATGTTAACCTCATCTCTACGGCAGGACTCGAAAGGAAGTAGTCAGTGATGGATGAAGCGTTAGATCGGGAAGTAGTCGAGGCAGTACGCCGCTTCGTTGACCGCGAAGTAATCCCGGTCGCGACGGAACTCGAACACAACGACGAGTATCCGCACGCGTTGGTTGCGCAGATGAAGCAGCTCGGGCTGTTTGGAGCAACAATTCCGCAAGCTTACGGCGGCCTCGGACTGAGCTTTGTCAGTTATGCGCGGATCATGTCGGAGTTGTCGCGCGGCTGGATGAGTCTCGCAGGCGTGATCAACAGTCATCTGATTATGGGTCACGTTATCGCAAATCACGGCACTGATGAGCAGAAGCGCCGCTTCCTGCCTGCGATGGCGTCGGGCGAGAAGCGCGGCGGACTCGCGCTGACCGAGCCGCATGCCGGCAGTGACGTGCAATCGATTCGTACCACGGCCACTCGCCAAGGGGACAATTATGTCCTGAACGGCAGCAAGATGTTCATCACCAACGCGCGCTATGGAACGATGCTCGCCGTAGCTGCCAAAACGAATCCGCGCGCCGAGCCGGCCTATGCCGGAATCAGCATGTTCGCCGTTGAAAAGAACGAGCATGGTCCTACCGTAAGCCGTCAACTGAAAAAGCTTGGCTACAAAGGGATCGATACCTGCGAGGTGCTGCTCGAAGAACTCGACGTGCCCGCGACCAATTTAATCGGGGGACGCGAGGGCGAGGGCTTCAAGCAGGTAATGAGCGCGCTTGAAGTGGGCCGGATTAATGTAGCGGCGCGGGCGGTGGGAGTAGGGCAGGCGGCCTTCGATAATGCGATCCGTTATGCGCAGCAGCGCACCGCTTTCGGCAAACCGATCGCGCAGCATCAGGCGGTTCAACTGATGTTGGCCGATATGGGTACGCGGCTACAGGCGTCTCGGCTGATGGTCGAGCATGCGGCGCAAAAAAAGGATGCCGGAGAGCGCTGCGATGTTGAGGCTGGGATGGCGAAACTGTTCGCGTCGGAGGCCTGCGCAAAGATGACGCTCGATGCGCTGCGGGTGCTCGGCGGTTACGGGTACATGGCGGAATTTCCGGTCGAACGATTCTATCGCGATGCTCCATTGATGATGATTGGGGAGGGAACTAACGAGATTCAGGCGCTGGTGATCGCGCGCGGCTTGCTGGCGCGCAATCCCGCATAGTCAAAGATTTCGGCTAGCTTAAGTGCGACGGAGATAGTGGAAACGAAAAAGCAGCCGCAGGTTGGTCGGACCGCGCAAGGGAGCGATACTCGCTGAAAGTGCAAGAGCGTCAACCGGCATAAGTGGTTCCGTTCCGAAGATTAGGTCCCAGAGTGGTGAGGTCACACTTAGATAATTGTGTGGCGCTGCGCCGATGATGAAGTAAATGGCGTACTCGTAGATAGCGCTCGATTGGATTGTGCACGACGCGAAAGTGGATACGGTAATGCACCGTCTCGTACGCTCCGAACCCAGTGAGAATACCGGTCAAATAGACGATCGCCGGGCTGAAACCTAGAAGAAGGATTCCCGCAGTCCAGAGCGTCGCGATCGGCAGCCATGCTCCAATCGTGAAAACCGCATGCGGGTCACGATGATGGACGCGGTGCAGGTCTGTCACGAAAGTCTGCAAAGTGTGGCTAAGCCATCCATGAATCAGGTATTCGAGAAAGGTCCAAGTGAGAATGCCACAGGCGAAGATGGCAATAGAATCCATCACAAACCTAGTTTATGATTCGGCGCCGAACGACAGCAAGGAAGAAGAACCGGATCGAACGCTGTCAGCCGAAAGCATATCTGTGTCAACTGCTCGAAATTTCTGTTTTACTAAGCAGCAGAACAGCCGAGTGAGGACTTGAAGCCGCCGTTCTTCGGCAGCCTGAATTTTGGCGCCGAATTATCGTCTGAAAACTAGACAGGAATTAACCGCAGCGTTCCGAGGAAGGCTGAGCGGTTAAACGATCCGATGGAGGGATGCATGGGTAAGACGATCGCCGCAATTGCGGGCGGCGTTGTACTGGGAATAACTGTGGCGTTCGCCAACGCGGGCGCATTTCAATTTCCATGGGGTACCGGAAACGATAGTCAGGAGCCGAAGCAGATCACGCCCGCGCAAATGGCTCAAACCAGCCCGCATGGCGCTTTGCCTCCGGCTGCGCCGAATGCGCTCGAACCTGCGGGAACCGGCAGCGAGGTAGTGCCGATACCTTCGTGGGCCCCGATGGTCAAAAAAGTTATGCCCGCGGTTGTCAACGTCGCAATCACTCAAGAAGTTAAGTCGTCCGGCTCACCCTTCGGAGGTCAGGGGGACGAGCCCGGCGATAACGGGCCTGATAGTCCCGGACCGGGCCAAGGACCTGGCGGCGGTAATAGTCCATTTGGACCGGGTAATCCATTCGGGGGTGGCGGCGATCCTTTCGAGCAGTTTCGTCATTTTTTCGGGCAAATGCCGCACAATTATAAGGAGCACGGCCTAGGTTCTGGCGTTATTGTTTCGCCCGACGGATATATCCTGACGAATAATCACGTGGCTGGGCATGCTGATGAAATCCATGTCACGCTGATGGATAAACGGGAATTCACCGCCAAGGTCGTCGGCAAGGATTCGAAAACCGACCTTGCGCTGATTAAGATCGATACCTCGCAGCCGCTACCGTACGCGAAATTGGGCGAATCGAAACTGACTGAAGTCGGCGATCCGGTGCTGGCGATCGGGAGTCCGTTTGGCTTTAACCTGACGGTTACGTCGGGAATTATAAGTGCCAAGGGACGCGCGCTGGGCGGCAATTATGATGATTTTATCCAGACCGACGCCTCAATAAATCCCGGCAATTCGGGCGGTCCATTATTCAATACGCATGGTGAAGTGATTGGCATCAACACGGCAATCTACAGCAGTACCGGCAGCAACGCCGGGATCGGCTTCGCAATCCCAATCGATCTGGTCAAGTCGATCATGCAGCAGCTCAAGGCGCACGGCAAAGTGGTGCGCGGATGGCTAGGGGTAGAAATCCAGGAAGTGACGCCCGCGCTGGCGAAGTCTTTTGGCCTTGCCTCGCCCAATGGAGCGCTGGTCGCCGGAGTTGAGAAAGACGGTCCCGCCGGTAAAGCCGGAATTCAGCGCGGCGACATTATTGTGAAGTTCGACGGCAATGTCGTGCATGACGAGCATGAGCTGCCGGAAATGGTCGCACTGACGCCGCTGGGCAAAACCGTACCGGTCGAAGTGGTTCGCGACGGCAAGCATCTGACTCTTCCGGCTACAATCAAGGAGCTTAAAGAAACTCAGGTCGCGAGCGCCGAAGGAAATTCAGCCCCAGGCAATAACTGGGGTTTGACCGTACAGGACATCACCCCGGAAATTGCGCAGCAGCTTGGAATCAAGAGTTCCAAGGGCGTAGTAGTGCGCAACGTACGGCAGGATTCGCCGGCAATGGACGCCGGATTGCAGCCCGGTGATGTAATCCTTGAAGTGGATAATACGAAGGTGGCATCCGCTGACGATTTTGCCGCAGCAGCACGGAGTGTACAGAAGAACAAGAAATCGGCGCGTTTACTCGTCCAGCGAGGCAGCGCCACGATTTATACAGTAATTAATGGCGAAGGTTAGTCGCGCAACCTGGGATGCGCGATTAGAAGAGGACGGCGCACGTGGATGTCAGTACGAATTCGCGTGCGCCATACCATCTCTCATCGGCCGGATCGCCCTTGAACCACGGCAGCATCGCCCTAAGTATTATCGCAACGTGAGCCTTACATGAAGCAATCGGCAAGAAAGCCGGCGCGCAAATCCGGGTACCGAAAGAACTATCACTCGCCATTTAGCGGGTTTGCTCGATTGCCGAAAGGTGCAGGCTATAGGCCCCGTCGAAAGCTTCTCGTTCTGATCGCGCTGCTTATCCTGAGCGGCTTGTTCTTGATACGACGAACCGGGCTGCAATCAGTGGGTTCCGGAACATGGTTGCGGAGTGGCGCGACTTCGGATACGTCTCAGCAATCCGACGAGAACATTTCTCCCCGCGACAGCCGCACGCTGGATCAGCTGATTCACAATCGCGCTCATCAGTAATATTTCCCGAAGGCCGCGCTGATGCCGAGAAGCTGTGTATTAGCGATCGATCAAGGTACGACCGGCACAACGGTGATGGTCTTTGACGCCGAAGGGCGGATTCGTGGTCACTCCTATGGCGAACTTCGGCAATATTACCCGCAGCCGGGATGGGTCGAGCACGATCCGGAGGAAATCTATCGCTCGGTCGTGAGGCTCAGCCGGCAGGCGCTCACTGCGGCGCGCGTGAAGTCGGCCGATCTCGCTGCAATTGGTCTGACGAATCAGCGTGAGACTTTTGTGGTTTGGGAGCGCGCGACGGGCCATCCAGTCTATCGCGCGATCGTGTGGCAATGCCGTCGAAGCGCCGAAATTTGCGCGCAATTACGCGAGCACGAGAGCGAAGTGATGCGCTGCACGGGGCTTGTGATCGATCCGTACTTCGCGGGAACAAAATTGAAATGGCTGCTGGATAGCAAGCGTGACCTGCGCAAACGCGCGGCTCGCGGGGAATTGTGTTTCGGCACGATCGAGAGCTGGCTGATTTTTAAGCTTTCGCGCGGCGCAGTGTTTGTCTCGGATTACACCAACGCCTCACGCACGATGCTGATGAATCTGGAGAGGCGCGAGTGGGATCCGGCGATGCTCGCGATGCTCGATATTCCTGAGGAGATTCTGCCACGTCTGGTGGATTCTTGCGGAACGATCGCCGAGGTGGCGCGCGGAATTATCACTGATGGACCGGCGCAGATTAGCGCGGTGATCGGCGATCAGCAATCCGCCCTTTTTGGGCAGGGCGTGGTACGGCTTGGTTCCGGCAAGGTAACCTATGGCACCGGCGCATTCATGCTGACTCATACAGGCGGGCAGCGAATCCATTCGAGTAATCGCTTGCTGGCGACGGTGGCGCTCGGACCTCGCGGTGAAGCGCAATTCGCGCTCGAAGGATCCGTATTTATCGCGGGTGCGGCGATTCAATGGCTGCGCGACGAAATCGGCATAATCGCGAAATCGGCAGATTCGCTGAAGCTGGCGCGAGCCAGCCGGACCCGCGACCATCCCTATATCGTACCAGCTTTCGTCGGCTTGGGAGCGCCTTATTGGGATAGTGGAGCGCGCGGTGCGATTCTAGGAATCACGCGTGGCACCAGCCGAGCTGATCTGGTGCGAGCGACACTCGATAGCATCGCCTATCAGGTGCGGGACGTGATTGAAGCAATGGATCGTGATTGCGGTACGCGGGTCCGCGAGCTTCGGGTCGATGGAGGTGCGTCGGCTAATGACTACCTGATGCAATTTCAGGCAGATCTGCTCGGACGAAAACTCTTGCGTCCGCGTATTGTCGAGACAACCGCGCTAGGAGCGGCGTTGTTAGCGGGACTATCGGTAGGTTTGTGGCGGTCGCCGGAACAAGCCGCGAATCTGAGAACCCTCGATAAAACCTTCGCACCGGCGATGAAGCCGAGCGAACGCGCCAAGCTGCTCGAAGGTTGGCGTGATGCAGTGGCGCGCGTGCGAACGAAATGAATCAGCCGGCCGGCTTGATCGTAGTGATACGCAGACCTTTGGAGGTCCATCCCACGTCGAAGCCGACCGTATCACCGCGTCGGAGCCGGTCTATCCCCGGAGCACGACCGCCGATTGGAGCTCCGATTACGTGGACAAATGGAAATTCGAAGCGAATTTCGCGCCCGCTATAGGTGCGGATCGTGCCATGGCCGCGAACACTATCCAGAAACACAATTAATCCGCGATAGAAGTTGCCGGAAATTCCGGGTTGTTCCGGTTGAGCATCGGTTTCGGGTTCGGCTGCTGACGCAAAGTGGTCAGGGTTGGCTGAACTATCGTCACGGGCAGGACGGCTCATGACGGCTGTGCTAGTATCGCGTCGAGCTCGCCTTTGTATTCAAGCGTACGCAACTCGTCGTAGCCGCCGATAATTTGGCCGTTGATAAAGATCTCGGGAACAGTCCGTCTGCCGCCCGCCAACTCGATCATTTTTTCGCGCAGTTCGGGAGCGCCCCCGACGTCGATCTCCTCAAACGTAACACCCTTGCTTCTGAGCAAAGCTTTCGCCCGCGTGCAAAACGGACAATAGCTAGTCGTATAAATCTCTACTTTTGCCACCGATGAGCCTCTAATCTATTTTCCAGCGCACGCGCGTTGAGCGCAAGATAACCGTACTCGACTGGTCACGAGATAGTTGCCGTATCTGCCTTATGGCAAGAGCGCAGACAATTGCAGGAATGCGCTGCCGCGCGTTAGTAGCTGGACGATTGCCGGAGCCCATCGCGGAGGCACTGCAGCTATGGAAGCCGCGAGACTCATGATCGGTGTGACTTCGGCGCGAGCAGTATTTAATTTGAGCGAGGCAAGCAGGCCATGCGCGGGATACAGAACGAGATCGTGGATTTCGTCGTCGCTGAGGCCAGCCTTAGCACGAGCGATTGCGACGGCACGATTCAAACCACCGATCTCATCGATCAGCCCGTGCTTCTTCGCCGCTACGCCGCTCCAAACCCGTCCGCGCGCGACTTCTTCAGCAACTGAAGGCTCCAGCTTGCGTCCTTCTGCAACCTTCGCGGTGAAATTAGCGTAAAGCTGCCCGACCATCTGATTGACTTGCGCCAGCTCCGGCTCGGTCATCGCTCGCGAGGGAGAAAGGGCGTCGCTGATCGGGTCTGACTTCGCCGTATCGAAACTGACTCCGAGTCTTTCGAGCAGCGCGGGAACACTAAATTTAGTGTAAACCACGCCGATCGAGCCGGTGATAGTAGTGGGTTCGGCGACGATCGCGTCGGCGCCCATCGCGACGTAATAACCACCGGAGCCGGCCACGTCACCCATCGAAACGACGACTGGTTTGCCACGATCGCGCGCTTCGCGTACTGCGCGCCACACCAGATCGGAACCGACCGCCGAGCCGCCGGGTGAGTTGACGCGAAATACAATCGCGCGAATATGCTCGTCGCGGGTGGCGCGACGAATCTCTTCAGACACTCGCTCACCACTTAGAAACTCGCCGGCCATCGGTCCCTCGCCGGTGACTACCGGTCCAAGGCCGTGAATCAGCGCGAAACGAGGATGACGGCCAGTGGCGCGGCGATAATTGAGATGGCGAAGATAACGGGTCAAGCTGACGAACCGCTCGTCTTTGTCCTCGGGATCAAACTCGCTGCGTAAATCCTCAATGTAGCCGGCACGATCGATCAAGCCGGTTTCTAGAGCGGTCTGTGCGCTCATGAAGCCCGCACCGAGCAGTTCGCCGGCGCGCACGGGATCAAGCTTGCGCGACGCTCCAATATTTGCGGTCAGGACTGACTTCCAATCATTAAGGATCGCGTCAAGGCTCTCGCGGAGTTCGGGCGACATCGCTTCACGGTTAAAAGTTTCGGCGGCGCCCTTATATTCCTTCCATTGCAGGGTCTGGGCTTCGACTCCTAGCTTGGCCAGCGCTTGCTTCAGAAAGACACTGCCGGCGCTTACTCCCAGCATCATCATTGCTGTATCGGGATTGACTACGATTTCGGAAGCACCGCAGGCAAGGAAATAATCGCGGACCGTGACGTTATCGCCGCTCAGGATCGCGACAACGCGCTTGCCAGCCGTGACCACTTCGCGCAAAAGATCATGAAGTTCTTGCGCGGTTGCCAACCCGAGTCCGGGTGCAGAAATTTCAAGCATGACGGCTTTGAGCGCAGGATCGTGCGCGGCTGCGGTAAGCGCCTCACGTAAATGAAAGAGCGTCGGAGTGCCCCGGTTGCGCAATTGCTCGAGTGGCGAACGGGGCGCGTCCTCGCGCAGGTCGTCATCGATGTGCAAGCTGAGCACGGCATCTTTCGGGATTCGCGCCGGCCGCATGATTAGGCCATAGAAGCCGGCGAGGAGTGCGATCGTGACAATCGCCAGGATTATCGTAATGACGTGCCATCCGCGATCGAGAGAAATCGCGGTGAGAGCGATCAGCGCTGCGAGCAGGATACCCAGCCGTGCATCACGCGATAATCGGAGCTGTGTCCAACTTGGCCTTATCATTAGTAGTTCCGCCTCGACGTATCAGCGATAAATCAGAGTATCGTGTTTTGATGCGCAGATCGCCCTTGCTGACGGTATTAGCCTTCGTGGCGATCGGCATCGGCGGATGCGCGACGCGCCAGCCAAAAATTCCGCCACCGCTCTACACGATGCGCTCGGGATCGCTGATGCTCGCGCGCAGCATCCAGCCGATCGCTATTGCGAGCTTGCCGACGAATTTCACGATTGATTCCGGGCGTGCTCCGGTTTGGTTAAATCAGGGGAGTGAGATTGGAGTGTTCGGAACCGCCGATCACAAATCGCTTATGCTCGGGCTTAGCGGACCTGAATACACGAACGTGCGAACGATTGCCGAAGATTTCAGTGCTGCAGCACAGCACGGAAAACTGCTGGACATCATGGCCAGCCCCGACGGAATGACCATTGCCAACGCCTTCGCGATAGCCGGAGAGAATCGTGTGGAGATAATCGCGCGCGACATCGTGGACCCTGGTGCAGGCCGGCCGATTGCGTCATTCGATGGGAGTTTTGATTCAGCCGAACTCCGATGGCTAGCGGGGAACACACTTGCAGTGAGTCTGAAAGATCGGGACAAGCCTGGACGCGAGCTATATATGGTCACCGTCGCAGGTCAGCCGCAGACTCGATCCGTGAATCGTATCGGCTGTACTTTGACGAAACTGAATTTCAGTCCCGACGGACAATGGGCGGTCGCGCAAGGCGATAATCGAGCGTCTCCTTTCCTAGTCAATCTTCGTGAACAGAGTTGCGTGCGAATCGATCGTCGCGAGTCAATCAGAGTGCTGGCGTGGGCGCCCGACGATTCAAGTTTTCTTTACGTGGCGCATGGCGCGCAATCATTAACGGGCGTCTTCCGTTACGATCGGGGCAGCGGTCACAGCGTGGTGATCGCGATTTCGTCGGGAGCTGCGGCTTACGCCAGTGACGGCACGATCGTGGCGCTCGGCAGTAGTCATTTGTCGTGGCGAAACGCCGCTGCGTTTCCGAACAAGCTGATCCAACTGCAAATCGCGCGTTGGATAGCCGGTCAAGAGGAGATTCAAATCAATTCGATAGGCGTCGGAACTTTACCATCGATGCTGGCAGAGGCCTCAATGGTATTTTCGACCATATCTAATGAGGGCGTAATCGATCTGGCAATTCCTTCGCCGCAAGGTGCGCAACGAGAACTCGTCGGCTACTCATATCCTGCGCGGACGGCTTTTTTGCTTGCGAGTGGTAATGCGGGCGCGCCGATCGCGATGGGTTGGTCGCCGGATGGCAAGCTGCTGGCCATCGTTGATGGCGGTGTCCGCCCAGCGCTCCTGATGGTGGTTGCACCGCGCTAGCGTTACAACTCGAAATCCGCTTCTTCGAGAATGCGCGCGGTCCGATAGAGAAAACGATTGCCGAGCACACCGTCGATCACGCGATGATCGTACGAAAGCGCGAGATACATCATTGTGCGGATAGCGAAGGCGTCGGCGCCATCGACTTCGATTATTACTGGGCGCTTCTTGACTTCGCCCATGCGCAGAATGCCGACCTGTGGCTGATTAATGATCGCGAAGCCATAGAGGTTACCTTCACGACCGGGATTCGACAGCGTGAAGCTGCCGCCGCTGAGGTCGTCGGCGGTGATGCTCTTGTCCTGCACTTTGCGTCGCAAGCGCTCGATCTCTCGCGCTAGACCCACGACCGTGAAGGTGTCGGCCTGCTTGATTACCGGAACGACTAGCCCTTCTTCCGCGTCCATCGCGACGCCGAGATTGATCTCGCGGCGATACACGGCGGAATCACCGACCACCGACGCATTCATCCGGGGGAAATCTTTCAATGCGCGGATCGTCGCCATTACGGCGAACGGCAGCAGGGTCAAGGTGAACCCTTCGCGCTGCTGAAAGGAATTTTTGTGAGCTTCGCGCAATGCCGTCAGCCGCGTGAGATCAACCTCGGCCACTGTACCGACATGCGGCGAGTGGGTCTTGGAATAGACCATGTGCTCGGCGATCAGCTTGCGGCGGCGCGTGAACGGCTCGACCGTATCACCCTCGCGCGGCTGATAGACCGGCGGACGGAATGTCGAACCAGTCGTTGTCGGCGCCGGAACCGGAATCGCAGGAGGCGGAGAAACTGTTGATGTCGCCCGCGCGGGTTCGGGATGTGACGCACCATTAGTCTGCGCGGCGGTCGAGGCGCCGGTGACGCAGGCTTTCAAGGTAACGCTCGACATCGCGCTTGCTGACGCGGCCGCCGATCCCTGTACCAGGTATCAAATCAAGGTCGAAGGCGTGCTCCTCAGCCATGCGCAATACGACAGGAGAATAGCGTCGAGGTGGTTGACTGGCTCCAGTGACGGCCTGTCGCTCAGTCGTCTGACGTTCAGTGAGGGGCTGCGCTGCGCGGGTTTCCGAAATCGCAGAAGCAGCCGCCGTCGCAGGCGTCGTAACTGCGACTGAAGCTGACGGTGTACTCGGCGTCGCAGATGCGCTGGGCCGTCGCGCCATCGTGTTCGGCGGCGGCGCCGAGCCGCCCGTCACGGCAGTTCCGGCTTGCCCCGACTCGATCAGCGCGATCGGCGAACCAATCGGCAAAGTCTGCCCTTCGGCGGCGATCAACTTTGCGATTGTGCCGGCTGCGGGCGAGGGAATTTCAGTATCAACCTTATCGGTCGAGATTTCACAGAGCGGCTGGTCTTCGGTCACGCGATCGCCTTCCTTGACCAGCCACTTGGTGACGGTTCCTTCGACCACGCTCTCGCCCATCTGGGGCATCGTTACTTCAAGCGCTCATGAATACCCGGCATCAGTACGCGGCCAAGCCGCGGATTGCTTCAACGATCTTGTTGGAGTTGGGCAGAATCGCCTCTTCAAGTGGCGGACTGAACGCGGTATGTGAGTCGGCGGCGGCCAGGCGCCGGACCGGCCCGTCAAGCGATTCGAAGGCGTATTCCGCGATCAGCGCCGCGACCTCGCCGCCGAAGCCGCCGGTCAGCCGATCTTCGTGCACTACCAATACTTTGCCGGTCTTGCGCGCCGTCGCCAGAATCGCGTCGCGATCGAGCGGCAGCAGCGTACGCAGGTCGAGCACCTCGACTGAAAGGCCATCTTCCTTCTCGACGATTCGAGCTGCGTCAAGCGACTGATGGACTGTGCCGCCGTAAGTGATGATCGACAGGTCACGACCGGGTTGCCGGATTTCCGCAACGCCCAGCGGCACCAGAAACTCGCCTTCCGGCAAGTCTTCTTTGATGCTTCGATAGAGCCGCTTGTGCTCGAAATAAACTACGGGATTGTTGTCGCGGATCGCTGATTTGAGCAGACCTTTGGCATCATAAGCAGTGGCCGGCGCGACGACTTTGAGACCGGGTACGCGAGTAAACCACGCTTCGGGATTTTGCGAATGAAACAGCGCGCCATGCACGCCCGCTCCGGAGGGCGCTCGAATGACCAGCGGGCATGCGGCGCGCCCGCCATGGCGATAACGCAGGGTAGCGGCCGTATTGACGATCTGGTCGAAGGCGCAGCTGATAAAATCGCCAAACTGCATCTCGACTACGGGTCGCATCCCGAGAATCGCCGCGCCGATACCGGCGCCGACGATCAGCGTTTCCGAGATCGGCGTGTCGATCACGCGGTCTTCGCCGAAGGCCTTCAACAATCCTTCGGTGACCTTGAACGCGCCGCCGAGATCGGCGACATCTTCGCCCATTACGAAAACATTCTCGTCGCGCCGCATCTCTTCGTGCAGCGCCTGATTTATAGCCCCGAGGTAGGTCGCTTCCATCGATTGTAGTACGCTCTATCCTTTGCCGTTGCCATTCAGTACGACCGGATTAGTTTGTGGTGCGTAGAGGTCTTCGAGAGCTTCGCTCGGCTCCGGCATCGGGTCGTTCTCGGCGAACTCGACCGCTTCCTGCACGATGCGCTGGGTGCGCTCGTCGATTTCCTGACGGATATGCTTAATATCATGGCCGCGCTTCTCCAGATAAAATTCGTAGCGCGGAATCGGATCGCGGCTTTGCCATTCGAGCAGCTCTTCTTTATCGCGATAAAGCGCCGGATCGTGCTCGCTATGGCCGCGATAGCGATAGGTTTTGCACTCGATCAGCGACGGACCGCCGCCCTCGCGAACTTTATGGATCACGCGTTCGCTGAGTTGCACGACCGCGAGCAAGTCGTTGCCGGAGACTACGTGGCCTTTGAAGCCGTAGGCCTCGGCCCGCGACGCGACATCCTCGATCGCCATCTGTTTTTCGAGCGGCGTCGAGTAGGCATAACGATTGTTCTCGCAGACGAAGATCACCGGCAAGTGGCGCACTCCGGCAAAATTCATCGCTTCATGCACGTCGCCGCGCGAGGCCGCACCCTCGCCGAAGAAGGCGACCGCGACCTGGGGTTCGTGCTTGATCTGGAACTTCAGCGCCGCGCCGACCGCGACCGGCAAAGACGAACCAAGCATCGAGGTCGAGCCGAAAATGCCGTGCTCGAGGTCGCCGCCGTGCAGAAAAGAATCCTTGCCGCGCGACAGGCCTGACTCCTTGCCCATGATCTGCGCCATCAGGCGACCGGGATCCACGCCGCGCATCAGGAAGACCCCGAGGTCGCGATGCAGCGGTGCGACGAAATCGCCCTCGCGCAGAGGCGCGCAGATTCCGGTGACAATCGCTTCCTGACCGGCGCCCGAATAAACCCCGCCGAGGATTTTGTTCTGCCGATGCAATCGCGAGACGCGTTCTTCAAACGCCCGGATCAGTTTCATCTGAAAATAGAGATTCAGATCGAATTCAATGCGGGCGCTCGTATCGGGCGCGCTAGCCGTCGTCGCGCCATTGGTTTCAGCCATAGAAGTCCTTCCCAAGTCGGAACGTCGTTTCGGGGTTAACTTTATCACTCCGCCGGGTTTTTTATCCACAACTCAGAGCATAGTACGGCGCTGCTCACAAATGAATGTTCCGTCGGCTTTTGATCGAGTCTCTGCTACACACGCGCCATACGCGGTGCAATTCGGGCGCTTGGTCCGAGATCAGGCTCGCAGGATTGTTTTGGCCGAATCGTCCTGACTGGAAATTCGCTTCCAGGTACTGAGATCACGATTGACAGCTTCCTCAAGCGCCTCGATTTGCGGTAGCAGGCGCGCGCGAATTCGCGTCTCGACGGCTGGATCGAGCGGCGGAAACTCCTCGCCCCCATCGAAGCAGAAACGCCAGACTCCCGGCGCGGGCCAGCAGATTAATCGCGCGGAAATGCTCGCGCGATTGGAGCCAGTCGCGCAGCTTGCGACCCTTGCGCGCAAGCCGCGGGTTGCGCGGCAAGCGGCGAAAACTGTTGATCCGCTCGCTCGCGATCGCAGAGTTCGCGATCGCGATGCGCTCGATGCCGATAAAATCACATACCTGATCGAGATAGTCCTGTGGATTGGCTTCGAGATCGTCATAGAACAGGGCGAGCACGTGATCTTTTCCGAAGGTCTCGCGCCAGCCGCGCAGTCCCTGGCCGCCGACCTGCCATCCATTAGGCCGGTACGACTCAAAATCGCGATCGGTCCAGGCATTGCGGCGCGCCAGTTTCCAGAACGAAAACAGGACGTGCACCGGATCACGAAACGTGCAGATGATGCGGCAATCCGGGATGTACTGCGCGATCCGCTCGCGCGCGGCGTCGGAACCGAAGTAGCTCGGGCAGATTTCGCCGGCGGGCAGCGCCGGATCGCAATCGGTGAAATAGCTGGCGTACCAATCGATCCCGCGCGCGTAATTCTTGACGAAGAAATCGACTTCCTTAATATCGCGTGGCAATCCGACGTGGCCGCGCAACACGGTATCGAGCCATGAGGTCCCGCTCCGCGGCTGCCCCACACCGAGAAAATCGGGCAACCGTCCTCGCGAAATTCTCTCCATGCTAGGCTCCTTGATCGGCTTGCTCTCGCGAGCGGCCGCCGAGTGCCAGCGCGACTGAGCGCGGCAGAAACGTTCGCAGGAGACGCAGGATGGTCTTGGGGTGGAGCGGCTTATGCCGGAGCGCACGGATGAAGAAGGAGCGCGCGGCGTGTGTGTCGCCAGCACGCATCGCTATCAAGCCGCGATGGCCGAGCGAAGCTATGTAAGCGTCTTGAGTGGCGCGAAGCAGTTGTCGTCCCGTACTTCCGTATCGTCCCAGTACTCTGGCGCGGAAAATTGCATAATCGCCCTCATAACGCTCCATCCGATCCGCAATGGGGCTGGTCCGATAGCGCACCAGCGGCGCAGCCAGATACTCAAAATCCCCCAGCTCGCGCGTGCGTAGCCACATATCGACATCTTCGTAAGCGCGACGAAATTGCTCGCAAAAGCCGCTTGCCTGTACAAACGTGTCGCGCCGCATAACTACTGTACTCGGCAGAATCGGCCACCATTGCTGAAGCAATTCATTCATCGAGGGAGCATGGGCGAGTTCAGGCGTGATTGGCGAGTGACCAGATTGGCCGCACGCGTCCACTGGAAGAATATCCGAGTAGACGAGCACTGCGGATGGACTAGTATCGAGACGGGCGACCGTTGTGGCGAGCTTATCGGGTCTCCAAGTATCGTCCGCGTCAAGGAAAGCGAGAAACTCTCCAGATGCGGCGGCTGCACCGGCATTGCGGGCGGCAGCCAAACCTCGATTAGGCTGACTCACCACACGAATCTGACTGCCAAATGAGGTTAGGACTTCGAGGGTGGAATCGGTCGAGCCGTCATTCACGACTACTATCTCCGACTCGCCATTGAAGCATTGACCAAGAACGCTTCTAATTGCGTCGCCGACCATAGCTACGCCGTTGAAAACCGGAACTATTGTGGAGACGCGCATTGAACCTGGTTATCGTCAAAGTCGGCAAGCTCGCAGAGGCGCTGATAGAGTTCCGCATCTTCGGGCCGGATCGTGGCTGGAGTCAGCGAACGGCGGAGCTTCGGATCGGCGAAATCGCGATTGATTTTCGCCGCGGTCAGTTCCTCCAGCCGACGATATAAGGAGCCATCTATCAGCTGCTCGTAATGTACGAATAACCAGTCGCCGCCAGCCGGAAGGTGAACGTCCAGCACGTAACGGTAGGTCGCGCGCCAGATGCGCAAGGCGCGTTCGTGACTGACCGCGATTCCATCGAGACGGATTTTGCTTCGCGCTGCCTCCCTTTCAATACTCGATGCTGACGCCTCGGGATGGCGGAACGCACATACAATTGCAGCCTCGGGAGCAAGCTTGCGCCACGCATCTAGTGTGTAGCAGAACCGGGGATCCTTGAAGCAGAAAGGCCGGCGGGCAACTTGCGTTTCGATTCGGGTTGCGAGGCGGTTGTCTAACGGAATTTGCTGATTGACGTCCAGCTCCCCGAGCCATCGATACCATTGAGTGGCCGGTTTCGCCCGCCTCATCAGCTTGTTAATGAGACCCCGACGGGGGGCGGGCAGAATCTGCGCGAGCAGGCCTTCATTGATCGCGTTGATTTCGCGCGCCTCGAAATAACCCTTTGGATTGCCCTCGTCGGGCGGATAAAGCTCGTCGCCCATAAAATAGCCCACGCGGGCAAAGAGTCCTGCGGTCAAGCTGGTGCCGCTACGTCCGCACCCGAGGATGAAACAGCTTCGCGCCATAGCCGGAGGACTATTTAGTTGTCCTCGGCAATCGAGATTGCCTGTTTAGGGCAGACCTTGACCGCGCGCAGCACGCGCTCGCGCGCTGATTCGGGCGGGGTTTCGTCGAGCACCGTTAGCTGATCGTCCTCGCCAACCTGGAAGATGTCCGGCGCAACCTGCATGCAGCGGGCATTACTCTCACATCGCGTATAATCCACTACGATTTTCGTAGGCTTGTCTCCGTAGTCAATTTTGCGGCCAATTGTAGGTGAAATCGCAGCGGGTCGTCGATAGGCCGACAGCTGACCACTCGGCGGTTCTCGATAGGTGTCCGAGTCTGGAATTTCTGTCGTTCCACACGCGTTCTAGCCGCAAGCTCGTTTAGTGCAACACCGCGATCGCGCGAGGAAACCCCTGAATCGTCAGACCTCCGCATGTGGGCGACAGTGCTGATCACCCAAGCGGTTCCGAGCCGCTGCCAAGCATCATTTGCGCGAGTGCGCGTTCATGCTCGAGCAGGCGGCGCTTGTATTCGAGACCCCATCGATAACCGGTCAACGCGCCGTTCGAGCCGATCGCGCGATGACACGGGATAATTACCGCAAGCGGATTCGAGCCATTGGCATGTCCGACCGCGCGCGATGCGTCGGGCCGTCCTAGTTGCCGTGCGATCTCGCCGTAAGATCGGGTGGCGCCGCGCGGAATCGCGCATAGCTCGCGCCAGACTGCCAGTTGAAACGGCGTTGCGCGGATATCGAGCGGCAGTTCGAGCGCGCTTGAATCGTTAGTAATTTCTGCAACGATCATCCGCGCAAGCTCGCGAGTCTGTGCATCGTCGCGCGAGACCTCGGCCTGAGGATGATCCTTACGTAATTCGGATTCGAGATATTTGACTGAATCGTGAATCCCGATCCAGCAGAGTCCTTGACGAGTTGTCGCGATCACTAGGCGGCCCGCTGATGAATCAGCTATGGCATAAGTGATTTGGTTCGGTTGCTTGCGGACTGGCATTGCCGCCGCTTCCACTAACAATTCGCTGACTCCGCCGGGCGCTCGCCGCAGATATCCAGTCAATTGATTACTGATTTCGTTCATGGCCGCTTCCCTTCTTCGATTTCTCGATAATAACCCCGCAGCGCAAACGCTGTGAGAGAACAATCACCAGAGTGCGATTCGATGCGCGGCCATTTGTGCTATGAAGCTTGCGGGGGATCGCGGATGCCATCAAGAAAAACTGCGCCGTCAACTAAGATCGCGTCATCCTTACCGACCCGGACGATCAAGCAGTCGGTCATGATCAAGGCCACGCCGGTCGAAGTCTATGATGCGATCGTGAATGCGAAAAAGCATGCCGCATTCACCGGCGCGGCGGCCAAATCGTCGCATAAGGCCGGCGGGAAATTCACGGCCTGGGACGGCTACATCTCCGGCAAATATCTCGAACTGGTTCCGGGCCGGAAAATTATCGAGGAGTGGCGTACCAACGATTGGCCCGACGATTATCCACCCTCGATTATCGAGTTGACTTTCGAGCGGGCCGAGGGTGGGATGCGGCTCACGATGGTTCAGTCGCAGGTTCCCGCAAGTCAGGTCGCGCAATACCGCGAGGGCTGGAAAGATTACTACTGGAATCCGCTCAAAAACTATTTTCTCAGTAAGCACCAGCAGGTTAAGTCGTAGAGCTTTGTGCGAATCATCCCTTCGGCAGCTTCAGCACCCGCTCGCCGATGATGTTGTGCTGAATCTCGCTCGAACCCGCCGCGATCGTGAGTCCGCGCGCCGCGATCGTGCGGGTCATCCAGCGGCCGCCCTCGACCGCGCCGATCGAGCCTTTATCGAGCGTCCCATATGGCCCCAACAATTCGTCGGCGAACATCGCGACGCGCAGATTCAGCTCGGTCGCGAAGAGCTTGCCGAAAGAGCTTTCCGGACCGGGAATCCGTCCCTTGAGCTGCGCAGTCAAGGATCGATAACGGCTGAGCCGCAAGCACTCGGCCTCGACTGCGAATTGCGCGAGCTTCTGACGGACGTAAGGATGCCGGTTCGCGGGAACCCCCTCGAAATCTACCTGCTTCGATAACTGCAATAACTCCGTGATCGTGCGCTGGACCGGATGGCGCGTGCCGCCCGAGACCCGCTCGTACATCAGCGTGGCGATCGAGACCTGCCATCCCTGATTGATTTCGCCGACCAGATTCTCCTTCGGCACGCGGACGTTGTCGTAGAAAACTTCGTTGAAACCGGCGTCGCCCGTGATCTGCACGAGCGGGCGGATCGTGATGCCGGGGCTTTTCATATCGACCAGCAAATACGAGATGCCCTTGTGCTTCGGCGCTTGCGGATCGGTCCGCACCAGCAGCACCTGCATATCCGCGCGATGCGCCAGGCTGGTCCAGACCTTCTGCCCGTTTACGACGAAGCTGTCGCCATCGAGCACGGCGCGCGTCTGCAATCCGGCAAGATCGGAACCGGCGTTGGGTTCGGAATAGCCCTGACACCAGATCTCCTCGCCGGTGAGCATCTTGTGGAGGTAGCGATCCTTTTGGGCCTGCGTCCCCATGAATATCAGGGTCGGCCCGATCCGGTCGATCGCGAGCTGGTTTGCGCCATAGAGCGGCAGGCCAAAGCTCAGAACCTCGTCCTGATAGATCGCCTGCTCCATCATCGTGGCGCCGCCGCCGCCATACTCTTTCGGCCAGTGCAGCGCGACGTAGCCGGAATCGTAGAGTCGTCGATGGTATTCGCGGAGTCGATTCCATCGCGAGTCGTCGCCGGCGTCGGCGAGACTGGCGGTCGGCGCCCGTCCTTGCCGCGTCCGAAGATTTCGGCGGAAGTTTTTTCGAGCCAGCTATGAAGCTTTGCGCGGAAAGCTTCTTCGGTAGGGGTGTATCGAAAATCCATAGTGGGGCTCCGCGGTTCTCGATTGCGAGCAGTATACCGGCGATTCATCGCCACGATTATCGTATTGAACTGTCGTAATTCGCCCGCCGGGGCAAAGTGATCTAATCGCTTTTGTACGATCCAATAACTTTTCCGTTCGCATCGACGCAGGAGAGGTTTCGGCTTTCCGACATAAACGAACCGGTTGTTTCGGATTTGCAGGTTACGCCATTAGGCAGTTGAACCTCGGTGTGGTGCGTGGAAGAGCTGCATCCGCCAAGTATCAGCGAGAATCCAATCATGCCGAGCAGTACGATACTCCGATTCAAGTGCCGACCTCCGCGATAAAACTTTGTAGTGGCCCCAGCGTTTGCTAGAGCAAAATTATCAACAATACGGCCCGATTTCATCCCGCAATCTGGTTTGCTGGTATCCACAAGCGGTTGTTATATGATACCCGCGGCTCGCATGAGATCGGGCGGGACCGGCACCCATTAATGGTGCGCAACTTTGGACGGAGCGGTAGATAATCAATGGCATTCAAGCACATCAAGGTTCCGAGTGAAGGCGAAAAAATCCGGATGGGCGAGGGCAAGCTGCAAGTTCCCGACCAGCCGATCATCCCGTTTATCGAGGGCGACGGCACCGGCCCGGATATCTGGCGCGCCTCGCAGTACGTTTTCGATGAATGCAGTAAAGAAAATTTATGGCGGCAAGCGCAAGATCGCCTGGATGGAAGTCTATGCGGGCGAGAAGTCGTTCAAACAGTTCAACGATTGGCTGCCGCAGGAGACCGTCGATGCGTTCCAGGAATATCTGGTCGGAATCAAAGGTCCGCTGACCACCCCGGTCGGCGGCGGTATCCGCTCGCTCAACGTCGCGTTGCGCCAACTGCTCGATCTCTATGTCTGCCTGCGCCCGATTAAGCTACTTCCCTGGCGTGCCGAGTCCGGTCAAGACGCCGGAAAAAGTCGATATGGTGATCTTCCGCGAGAACACCGAGGATATCTACGCGGGTATCGAATGGCAGGCCGAGACGCCCGAAGCCCGCAAGGTGATCGATTTCCTGATGAAGGAAATGGGCGTTACTAAAATCCGCTTCCCGAAGACTTCCGGCATCGGGATCAAGCCGGTCTCGCGCGAAGGCTCGGAGCGGCTGATTCGCGCCGCGATCGAGTACGCGATCCATCACAAACGCAAGAGCGTCACGCTGGTGCATAAGGGCAATATTCAGAAGTTCACCGAAGGCGCGTTCCGCGACTGGGGCTACGAGCTGACGCGGCGCGAATTCAAGGGCAAGGCGATTGGCTGGGACGATTGCAACGGCAAGCCACCGGCTGGTCAGGTGCTAATCAAGGATAATATCGCGGATATCACCTTCCAGCAGGCGCTGACCCGGCCCGACGAGTTCGACGTGATCGCGACGACCAACTTAAATGGCGACTATCTTTCTGATGCGCTCGCGGCCCAGGTCGGCGGGATCGGGATCGCACCGGGCGCGAATATCAACTATGTGACTGGCCACGCGATCTTCGAAGCGACCCACGGCACCGCGCCCAAGTATGCGGATCAGGACAAAGTGAATCCCGGCTCGGTGATCCTTTCAGGCGTCCTGATGTTCGAGCATATGGGATGGCAGGAAGTGGCGGACGGAATCATTCGCGGGATGACTAATACAATCGCGAAGAAGGAAGTGACCTACGATTTCGAGCGACTGATGACCGGCGCGAAGCTGCTCAAATGCTCGGAGTTTGGCAAAGCAATCGTAGATAATATGTAATCTATTTACTCGACAATTCGATGAACGGCGGGATCCAAATCCCGCCGTTTTGTTTTGCGTGCAACCGACGACTTGTTTTACGATTCTTCTATCGACATGTTTTCGTCATACGCTCAGGTGGGAATAAAATCATGGAGACGGTGACGATTTCGCCCAAGTTTCAGGGGGTGATTCCAAAAACGATTCGTGAATCCCTCAAACTGAAACCCGGACAGAAGGTTCAGGCGTTTATGTTTGAGAACCGAATCGAATTAGTTCCGGTGGAGCTAATCGAGAATCTGCGCGGGTTTCTTCGCGGCATGGACACCGACATCCCGCGCGAAAAAGATCGCTATTGAACGTCGTCGATTCTTCGGGCTGGCTTGAGTATTTCGTTGATGGCGCGAACGCGAATTTTTTGCGCAGCCGATTGAGTCCACAAACGAATTGCTGATTCCGTCAATTACTCTTTATCAGGTTTACAAAAGGACAAGCCAGTTGCGTGGCGAACAATTGGCTATGCGAGCAACTGCGGCAATGCGTGGGAGCGCAGTAGTCGATTTGACCGCGAGCGTGGCTATGGTGAGTGCGCGCATCAGTATCGACGAAGGTCTCCCGATGGCCGACAGCATGATTCTGGCGACGGCGCGAATGTATCGAGCAACGTTGTGGACTCAGGATGCCGACTTCGAAAAAATCGCGGGTGTGAAATATTTGGCAAAACGCCGCGGATCCTGATTGAGGAGCGAATCCGTTGTAACCAGCCACAAGGCTGTCAATTGACTACCCCGCCTTGAAGTATCCGGCGAACCAGTCCGGCCAGAATTTCCCAGGCCAGAAAAGCGAATAGCGCGAACAGGACAAATTCGTCGAGCAGCAGCACGGCGCGTTTGAGATAACCTTCGTGAAGTAGTCGGCGCAGCAGCAAGCCCACGAACCAGAACATGACTACAGCGGCGATCACGGCGCTGGTGTGGTGCACCAGCTTTTGCAGAATTTCGATATTTACCCACTGCTCGATCCCGCCAAGCGGGGACGCGCCCGGGGCGGGACTCGTTGCGAGCAGCGGGATTGGGAGAAAGGAGCTGAACCTCACCTGAGCCTAGCCGACAATCTCCAGTGCACTAAAAAAGAACGCGATTTCGCGGGCGGCAGTCTCCGGCGCGTCCGAGCCATGCGACGAGTTCTTCTCGACGTCGAGGCCGAAGTCCTTACGAATCGTGCCTGGGGCGGCTTTGGCGGGATCGGTCGCGCCCATCAGCTCGCGCCATCGAGCGATAGCGCGATCGCCGGCGAGCACAGCAATAACCACCGGAGCCGAAGTCATATAGTCGCAAAGCCCACTAAAAAAAGGGCGTTCCTTATGGACGTCATAGAACTTTTCGGCTTCGGCGCGCGTGAGATGCTTGAGCTTGAGCGCGGCTAACGTCAGCCCCGAGGCTTCGATTCGCTTGAGAATCTCACCAGCCAGCTTGCGGCTGACGGCGTCGGGCTTGATGATCGCGAGCGTTCGTTCCATCGTAATCAATCTAAACTTTCACTTTAAGTTAGCTCAAGCTGCTTTAGCTTCGAGCGTCTGCTTCATCGTGATGCCCGATTCGGCGGGGCTCATCGCGACTGCGATTCCGGCGGCCTTGAGCGCAGCGATCTTGTCTGCCGCGGTACCGCGTCCGCCCGAGATAATCGCGCCCGCATGGCCCATTCGGCGGCCCTTCGGCGCGGTCTGTCCGGCGATAAACGCGACTACCGGCTTCTTCATGTGATCCTTTACGATATTGCGCGGCTTCTTCCTCTGCTGTTCCGCCGATCTCTCCGATCATGATCACTGCGCGCGTGCTTCGGATCCTCGTTGAACAACCGCAGCGCCTCGATATGGTTGGTCCCGATAATCGGATCGCCGCCGATACCGATACAGGTGGATTGCCCGATGCCCAAGTTGGGTCAATTGATATACAGCTTCGTAAGTCAGCGTGCCGGAGCGCGAGACTACGCCGATATCACCCGGCTTGTGGATATATCCGGGCATGATCCCGATTTTGCATTCGCCGGGAGTGATTACGCCGGGGCAGTTGGGACCGATCAGGCGGCTATTCGATTCGCGCACGTACTGCTTGACCTTGACCATGTCGAGGACCGGCACGCCCTCGGTGATACAGATGACCAGTTCGATTCCGGCCGCTACGGCTTCGAGAATCGCGTCGGCGGCGAACGGCGGCGGCACATAGATTACTGTCGCATTCGCGCCGGTCGCTTTGCGCGCCTGCTCGACGGTGTCGAAAATCGGGATCCCTTCGAAATCGGTGCCGCCCTTGCCGGGACCACGCCGCCGACCATCTGGGTGCCGTATTGCTTGCAGGCGCGGGTATGAATCTGGCCGGTCGCGCCGGTGATTCCCTGGGTGAGAACGCGGGTGTTTTTGTTGACCAGGATGCTCATCGGTTTCCACTCTATCGCTTCGCGGAGGTCCTTCGACTACGCTCGTAGACTCGCTTCGCTCAGGATGACAAATGGCCCATTGCTCGATCGAATCGCCTCGACCACGCGGCGGGCGGCGTCGGCCATATCAGTTCGCGGCGATCACCGCGATTCCCGAATCCTTGAGAATCTGCTTGCCCTTATCGACGTTGGTCCCTTCCATCCGCACCACCAGCGGGATGCTCAGCTTGACCTCGCGGGCCGCATCGACGACGCCTTGCGCCAGCACGTCGCACAGCATGATGCCGCCGAAAATGTTGATCAGCACGGCTTTGACGCGCTCGTCGGCGAGCAGGATACGAAAAGCCGCGGCGACCTTCTGCGAATTTGCGCCGCCGCCGACGTCGAGAAAATTGGCCGGCTCCGCGCCGTAATACTTGACGATATCCATCGTCGCCATCGCGAGCCCCGCGCCATTGACCATGCATCCGATATTGCCGTCCAGATGCACATAGCTGAGGTCGAACTTGCCGGCCTCGGTCTCGGCCGGATCTTCTTCATTGGAGTCGCGCAATTCGCGGATCTCGGGATGGCGAAACAGGCCGTTGTCGTCGAAGGACATCTTTGGCGTCGAGACAGATCACGCTGCCGTCCTTGGTCACGACCAACGGATTGATCTCGATCAACGACGCGTCGGTCTCGTTGAAAGCACGGTAGAGCGATGCGAGCAGAGTCGCCGAACTGGCCGACCTGCTTGTCCTTGAGGCCCAGCGCGAAAGCGATCTTGCGCCCTTGAAATGCCGCTCAGCCCAATTATCGGGTCGATCGGCTCGGTGATGATCCGTTCGGGCGTCTTGGCGGCGACCTCCTCGATCTCCATCCCGCCTTCGGTGCTGGCGATAATCGAGACGGCTCTCGGCTTTCCGATCGACCACTATCCCGAGGTAAAGCTCGCGCGCAACTTCGCTGGCCTGTTCGACATACATCCGGCGCACGATTCGTCCCTCGGGACCGGTCTGATGGGTTACGAGCGGCTTGCCGAGCAGCTTCGATGGCGAACTCGCGGGCCTCGTTGGCGCTCGATACGACTTTGACGCCGCCGGCTTTGCCGCGTCCGCCGGCATGAATCTGCGCCTTGATGACGGCCTTGGGCAGCCCGAGACTCTCGAACGCCTTAGCCGCTTCGTCGGGAGTCGAGGCCGGCTGGCCTTTGGGCACGGGCGCGCCGAACTTGCCGAGAATTCTGTTTCGCCTGAAATTCGTGGATATTCATGCCGCGCAGCACCTTGTCCATCGCCTCGACCAGTTCACGCACGTGCGCGACCGACGAGTCGAAAGCCTTCTTCTCCGCTGCGGTCAGGTCGATCGCGATCACTTTTTCGACGCCATTGCCGCCGATCACGACCGGAACGCCGGCATAAAGGCCGCTAACGCCGTATTCGCCTTCGAGATAGGCGGCGCACGGCAGCACTTCCTTCTTGTCGAGCATGTAGGACTCGACCATCCGGTAAACCGCCGTGCCCGCCGCGTAATACGACGAGGTCTTCATCAGATTCGACGATTTCAGCCGCCGCCGTTGCGAGTGCGCTTCTCGATCTCGTCGAGGCGCTTGGCGCGCTGATCAGCTGTCTCGATCGGCACGCCGCCGCAAGTGGTGTAGCTGCGGACCGGCACCATGTCGTCGCCGTGGCCGCCGAGCACCATCGCCTTGACGCTATCGACCGATACGCCGAGTTCCATCGCGAGGAAGGTACGATAGCGCGCCGAATCGAGCACGCCGGCCTGCCCGGCCACGCGATGCTTCGGAAAGCCGGTGATGCGCTTGATCTGCGTGACCATCGCGTCGAGCGGATTGGTCACGACGATCACGAAGGCGTCGGGCGCGGTTTCCTTGATCGCCGCGCCGACCGTTGTTCATCACCCCGGCGTTGATCTTCAGCAGATCGTCGCGGCTCATCCCGGGTTTGCGCGGCGACCCCGAGGTCACCACGATGCAGTCCGCGCCCTCGATGTCGCTGATTTTGGTCGAACCGGTGACGTTCACGTCGACTCCCAGCACCGGCGCCGATTCGAGCATGTCGAGCGCCTTGCCCTGCGGCAGACCGTCGATAATGTCGTAGAGCACGATATCGCCGAGGCTGCGCAGGAAGCACAGGTGGGCACAGGTTGCGCCGACGTTGCCGGCGCCGATAAATGCAATTTTCTTTCTTTTTGCCACGACCGAAATCCGTTCTGACGAGGGTTGCGTCGCTGACGCGCGTCAGGCGCGTCAACTTATATATCGGCGCTTCGGGATAGCGCAAATCTAATCGCTCCTAACATGATGCGCTGGCAGGTTCAGGTCCATTGCTCTAAAAGGGAGTTGGGGACCATAGGAGGCAGACGTCGATGGCCAATGACCTGGAAACGCGGGTACGGGAACTTGAAGCAAAAGTGCAGGAGATGACTGATCGGGAGGAGATTCGCGATCTGCGCTATCGCTATCACGAGTACATCAACGAGGGTAAGTTCGGCGAAATCGCCAACCTGTTTACCGAGGACGGCGTCCTGGATTTCGCCCATCTGGGGAAGGCGAAGGGCCGCGCCGAGATTCAGAAATTTTTCGGCGGAATCGCAGGTGACAAGCAGCAGGGCGACAAAGAGCGTCCGCGTATCACTTGGGTGAAGCAGTTTATCCACAACCACGTGATCCAATTGCACGGCGACCATGGCCATGGATTTTCGTATCTTGAAGCGAAACCAATCTACGGCGGCGAGGCCTTTCTGGTCGCGGCGCGCTATGACGATGATTATGCGAAACGCAACGGCGAGTGGAAGTTCAGCAAGATGGGACTGGTTCCATACTTTATGGTGCCGCTGAAAGAGGGCTGGGCGCAGGAGAATAAGCTCAAGATGCGCTGAGAGTTAGGCGGAGTGACTGCGGACACTTCGATTTTCACCTACAATCAAGCGAGTGAGAATCGAGGTAGATAATTCGGTCCGACCTGAGCAGAGCGAATTACGAGACATTCGCGAGCTGACCTTAGCGGAACTGGAAGAGATCGTAGTCGCGGCGGGAGAGCGCCCGTTCCGAGCGCGCCAAATCGCTGACCGTGTGTGGAAACGAGATGCGGTATCATTCGACGAAATGAAAGAACTGCCGCTGGCTCTACGCACTCATCTCCAACAATGTCTGACCATCAGTAGTATCGGAGTGGCGCATCGGCAGCGTTCGATTGATGGCACGCGCAAGCTCCTGATCGAGCTTGCTGACCGTGAGCGGGTAGAGAGCGTGATTATCCCGATGGAAGATCGGACGACGCTCTGCATTTCGAGTCAGGCGGGTTGCGCGATGCAGTGTGCATTTTGCGCGACCGCGCGGATGGGATTGCATCGCAATCTGGAGTCTGCCGAGATTTTAGGTCAGGTGCTCGCCGCCCGGCGCGAATTGGACGACGGCGAGACGCTTACCAATTACGTCTTTATGGGGATGGGCGAGCCGCTCGCCAATTATCGCCGTTTGAGCCGCGCGCTCGAAATTATGACCGCCGAGTGGGGCATGGGCATCTCGCCGCGTCGCATCACAGTCTCGACGGTGGGCCTCGTGCCGATGATGACGCGGCTGCTCTCCGAGTTTCAGGTGCATCTGGCGGTATCACTCCATGCGACGACTGACGAGTTGCGCGATCGGCTTGCGCCGATCAATCGCCGCTATCCGCTCGACGTGCTGATCGATGCGTGCGCGAAGTTGCCGATTCAGCGCCGCCGCCGAATCACGTTCGAGTACGTGATGCTGGATCGGGTGAACGATTCGGCAGTCGATGCACGACGCTTGTTGAAGTTACTGGCGCCGCTGCGGGCCAAGGTGAATCTGATTTTCTTCAATCCATTCGAAAAGGCGCCGTTCCGTCCGAGTCCGCGCGACCGCGTCGAGGACTTTCAAGCGATTCTCCGGCAAGGTAAGTTGACCGCGACGATCCGCGAGAGCCGCGGACAGGATATTGCGGCAGCGTGCGGTCAATTATACGCCGAGCACAAGACCCCTACGCAGGCGAAGTCGGCAAACGGCCTCGGATGAAAAGGGAAGTTCGGTCATAAAGGATAAAGACGACTGATGGCGCATACGGTACTCGGCGTGATTGGCGGGAGCGGCTTCTACCAGATGCCCGGAATGGAACTGGTCGAGGAGGTCGAGCTTACTACGCCCTTCGGCGCGCCCTCCGATTCGTACTATCGGGGCCGCCTCGGCGAAGTCGAGGTAGTCTTTCTCTCGCGTCACGGCAAGGGCCATCGCATTCTGCCGAGCGAACTTAATTACCGCGCCAACGTCTATGGGATGAAGCAGCTTGGCGCGCAGATGCTCCTGTCGGTCAGCACGGCCGGCAGCATGAAAGAGCATATTGCGCCCGGCCATTTCGTCGCGGTGGACCAGTTTATCGATCACACTTACCAGCGCTGCCCGACATTTTTCGGGAACGGAATCGTCGGCCATGTATCATTGGCCGACCCAGTCTGCGCCGATCTTCGTCGCGATCTGGTAAACGCGGGGCGCGCGGCAGGCGGGACAATTCACGACGGCGGCACTTATCTCTGTATCGAAGGGCCGCAGTTCTCGACCCGCGCCGAATCGAACCTCTATCGAAGCTGGGGTGTGGACGTGATCAGCATGACTGCGATGCAGGAAGCGCGACTCGCCCGTGAGGCGGAACTTTGTTACGCCACCCTGACGCTGGTCACTGATTACGACTGTTGGCATCAGAGCGCCGGACCGGTCGATATCGCTGAAATTCTACGCGTGATGCGGCTGAACGTCGAAAAGGCGCAGCGGACAGTCGTGCAACTCGCGGCTGAACTGGCGGAAGCGCTCCCGCACCTGCACATGCGCTCAGGCACTTAGGAACGGGATTATCACCGATCGCACAATGATTCCGGCAAAGACGCTCGAAGACCTGCAACCAATTATTGGCAAATATCTCTGAATCTCTCGATCTTGAAAGACACCCAGTATGAGTATCGTTGTTGTTGGCACGATTGGATACGACACGGTTGACACCAATCACGGCAGCGTGGCCGACGCGCTTGGCGGGTCGGCCAGCTTCTTCGCCCTGGCGGCGCGATTCTTTGCGCCGGTCAGTATCGTCGCCGCAGTCGGCAGCGATTTCAAACCGGAGCATTGGCAGCTCTTCCGTGAGCGCAGTATCGATTTGCGGGGACTCGCGCGACTCGATGGGCCGACCTTTCGATGGCATGGGCGCTACCACGAAGACATGAATATCCGTGACACGGTGAGTCTCGCGCTCAACGTCTTCGACGGCTTTATGCCGGAGTTGTTACCCGATCAGCAACGGGCGGATTACGTGTTTCTCAGCAATATCTCGCCCGCACTTCAGCTTCACGTGCTATCGCAGATTAAGAGTCCCAAGCTGGTCGCGGCCGACACGATGAATCATTGGATTCAGAATGATCGCGCCGAATTGATGAAGCTGCTGCCGCGCATCGACCTCCTGACGCTCAACGATGAAGAGGCGCGGATGCTTACCGGTGAAGCCAACCTGGTCACGCGCCGGCCGCGCGATTCTCAAGATGGGACCGGATACCGTGCTGGTTAAACGCGGCGAATATGGCGTGCTGCAATTCGGCGGTGGATCAATCTTCGCGGTCCCGGCATGGCCGCTTGAAGAAGTCGTCGATCCGACCGGCGCGGGCGATACTTTTGCTGGCGCGCTGATGGGCTGGCTGGCGCGTACCGGTCGTGTCAACGAATCAATCCTGAGAACCGGTGTGGTATATGGCAGCGTGCTGGCATCGTTCGTGGTCGAGAGATTCTCGGTCGAACGACTGGCCGAGCTGACTTGGGAAGATATCGAGGAGCGCTACCGCGCATTTATCGAGTTGACGGATTCGCATCATTCGCGATGGATGTCTCAGTAGTTATTCCGCTTTACAACGAGCGGGATAATCTGGCGCCGTTGCATCGCGAGTTGACGCAAGTTCTGCGGGGCCTGCCAAAAATCCTACGAAATTCTCTTCATTGACGATGGCAGCCTCGACGGGAGTATTGAGGTTCTGCGCGAGATCCGGCTGCACGATGAGCACGTTCGCGCTATTCGGCTCGCGCGCAACACCGGGCAGACCGCCGCGCTTGCCTGTGGATTGCACAACGCGAAGGGCGCGATCGTGATCGCAATCGATGGCTGACGGCGAAAATGACCCGGCAGATATCCCGCGATTGATTGACAAACTGGACGAGGGCTTCGAGCTCGTGAGCGGATGGCGCACCGGAAGATGGATGAATTCGCGGTTCACGCGCCGGATCCCGTCGGTCGCAGCAAACTCTCTGATTTCATGGATGACGGGCGTGAAAATGCACGACTATGGCTGCACGCTCAAGGCATATCGGCGCGATCTCGCGCAAAATCTGATGCTGTACGGCGAGATGCATCGGTTTGTGCCCGCAATCGCGGTCGAGCAGGGCGCGCGGATCGCCGAGATTCAGGTCGGGTTCCGGCCGTCGACGTTCCGGACACTCCAAGTATGGGCCCGGCCGGATCGTCAGAACGATGCTCGATCTAATGACGGTGCGGTTCCTCTCGGGTTATTCCACTCGGCCTATTCAGGTGTTTGGTGTGATTGGCTTGCTGATGGGCGCGATTGGTGCGTTATGGACCACTATACTGATTTTTGAGAAAGTTGTGCTTGGACAGATGCTGCGGGAATCGGCCCGCGCTTTGGCTGGCGGTGTTGTTGGTGGTGGTCGGCGTTCAATTCGTCAGCCTCGGCTTGATCGGCGAGATGCTGGCGCGCACCTATCACGAGTCGCAGGCAAAACCGATTTACGTGGTAAAAGAGGAGTTCTAGAGACAGCATGAATATTGCAGTGGTGGGTACTGGCTATGTGGGTCTGGTTAGCGGCACCTGTTTCGCCGAGAGCGGCAACGAGGTCATCTGCGTCGATATTAATCGCGAACGGATCGCGGAGCTGACGGCGGGTCAGGTCCCAATTTACGAGCCCGGCCTCGAAGAATTGGTGCGGCGCAATGTCAAGGAAAAGCGCTTAAGCTTTACGACCGATCTTGCCGCGGCAGTGGATCAATCGATGGTGTCGTTCCTCGCGGTTGGCACGCCGATGGGTGAAAACGGCGCGGCTGATTTGAGCCAGGTCTTTCAGGTAGCGGCGGCAGGTCGCCAAAGCTGCAAAGGGCTATCACATAATCGCGATTAAAAGCACGGTGCCAGTCGGAACCAATGATCGAGTTCGGGAAATCGTTAATGGCAACGGCAACGGACGTATCGACGTCTGCTCGGTGCCGGAGTTCCTCAAGGAAGGGTCCGCGATCGAGGATTTCATGCGGCCCGATCGCGTTGTGATAGGCAGTACGAGTGAGCAGGCGACGGCGATCCTGCGCGAAATTCATGCCGCGTTCGTGCGCACCGACAATCCCGTCCTCGTGATGCATCCGCGATCTGCCGAGCTGACCAAGTACGCGTCAAACGCGATGCTCGCGCTGCGCATTTCGTTCATCAATCAAATGGCGAATCTGTGCGAAGCAGTAGGCGCTGAGATCAATGATGTACGGCGCGGGATGGGCACTGATCGGCGAATCGGCTCGCAGTTTCTGTTTCCCGGGGTCGGCTATGGTGGTTCCTGCTTCCCGAAGGATGTGCAGGCTCTGATTCATAGTGCCGCCGAGCATCAGCTGGATTTCTCGATTTTGCGGGCCGCCGATGAGGTCAACGCCGAGCAAAAGCGGCTAATGGTCACGCGGGCGAAACAGCATTTTGGCGGAGACTTGAAGGGCCGTATCTTTGCCGTCTGGGGATTAGCGTTCAAGCCGCGTACCGATGACATGCGTGAAGCGCCCTCGTTGGTGGCGATCGAGGAGTTGTTGGCCGCAGGCGCGCAAATCCAGGCGCATGATCCTGAAGCACTGGAAAGTGCGCGCAAGATGTTTGGACGAGCGAGTAAGCTATCATCGGACCAATTACGATGCCCTGCACAATGCGGACGCGCTGATGATCCTGACCGAATGGAATGAGTTCCGGCATCCGAATTTTCAGCGGATCAAGGCCGAACTGAAGCAACCGGTGATTTTTGATGGCCGCAACCTTTACGATCCGGGCCTGATGCGGGCGCTCGAATTTATTTACTATTCAATCGGTCGGCGTCCGGTCTAAGCTAAGTCGCAACGCTAACTCGCAATCAAGGAGGGGGGCGCGGGTTGGCCGCGCGCCAAACGTTCAAGCATGAGGGTATTGGTCACCGGCGGCGCCGGTTTTATTGGTTCGCATACGGTTGACGCGCTGGTTGCAACCGGCGCGCATCAGGTTTCGATTCTGGACGACTTGTCAGCGGGCAAGCGCGAGCAAATCAATCCGCGCGCGGCCTTCTATCTGGCCGACCTACGCGATGCTCAGGCAGTTACCAAAGCTGTCGACCACGAGCGGCCCGAAGTAATCGTGCATCTCGCGGCTCAGATGGACGTACGGCGTTCGGTCACGGATCCGGCATTCGATGCGCAGGTTAACTTGGTGGGCTTTCTTAATCTGATGGAAGCGGCGCGTAAATGCGGGCTGAAGCGGGTGATCTTCGCTTCGACCGGCGGCGCGATCTATGGCGAGCAGGAAGTTTATCCTTGCGACGAGAATCATCCGCGCCAGCCGGTCAGCCCTTATGGCGTGGCGAAGTTCTGCGACCGAGGCTTATCTCTTCTTTTACAAGGTTCAGTACGGAATCGACTACGTCGCGCAGCGTTACGCGAACGTCTATGGGCCGCGTCAGGACCCGCATGGCGAAGCCGGCGTCGTAGCGATTTTTTGCGGTCGCCTGCTCGATGATAAGCCCTGTACGATTTTTGGCGATGGCGGACAGACTCGCGACTATGTTTACGTCGGCGATGTCGTGCGCGCGAATCTCGCCGCGATCAATGCGCAAGTATCCGGCGCGTTCAATATCGGGACCGGCGTCGAAACCGACGTCAATCAGCTGTATAGCGCATCGGTATCGGCAGCGGGCAGGGGTGGACCGCCGAGCTATGCATCCGCGCGTCCGGGCGAGCAGCGGCGCTCGGTGATCTCGCCGGCGCGAGCCGCACGCGAGCTCGGATGGCGTCCCGAGGTTTCGCTCGAACAAGGTCTCAAGCGGACCTTCGAGTATTTTCAAGAGCGCTCCATGCAAAAGTCGTAAATCGCCGACGATCGCACCACTGAGTCCGTTGCGGCTGACCCGCTTCAGCAGCGAACGTCAACTAATGCTATCATCGCTGGATGATCAGCGAAGTTTGCTGCCAAAGCGCTGTTTCGATCATTACTTGCTAGATGACCGCGCCTGAACTGATCCGCAATTTCTCGATCATCGCGCATATCGATCACGGCAAATCAACGCTGGCCGATCGCTTGCTGGAGCGCACCGGCGCGCTCAGCAAACGCGAATTGAAGGAACAGTTTCTCGACTCGATGGATCTTGAGCGCGAGCGCGGAATCACGATCAAGGCTCGCTCGGTGCGTCTCAACTATACAGCCAAAGATGGCAAGACCTACGTACTCAATCTGATCGATACGCCGGGTCACGTCGATTTTGCCTACGAGGTCTCGCGCAGCCTGGCCGCTTGCGAAGGCGCCTTGCTGGTCGTCGATGCGAGCCAGGGCGTCGAGGCGCAGACGCTGGCCAACGTTTATATGGCGCTCGATCACGGGCTTGAAATCGTACCGGTGATCAACAAAATCGATTTGCCAGGCGCCGACGTTGAACGCACCCGCGAGCAGATCGAAAAGGTTATCGGCCTCGATGCGAGCGACGCGCTCCTGACCAGCGCGAAGGAAGGTATCGGAATCGACGAGGTGCTGGAAGCCGTCGTGATGCGGATTCCGCCGCCGCCGGACAATGCCGGCAAACCATTACGCGCGCTGATTTTCGACAGCTGGTACGACGCCTACGAAGGCGTGATCGGGCTGGTGCGGGTGTTCGACGGCGAATCTTCGGCGCGGCATGAAAATTCGCCTGATGGGCACGCGGCAAAGACCGGCGAAGTGATGCGGCTGGGCTATCTTCACGCCGCACGAGCGTTCAGTCGGAGGCGCTTGGACCGGGCGAAGTCGGATATCTGGTCGGCGGAATCAAATCGGTCGCCGATATGCGCGTGGGCGATACCGTCACCGACGCCGATGCATCCGGCATCCGAGCCGCTGGCGGGCTTCAAGGAACTCAAGCCGATGGTCTTCGCGGGGCTGTATCCGACCGAAGCCAACCAATACGGTGCGTTGCGCGAGGCGATCGAAAAGCTTCGGCTCAACGACGCCAGCCTGATTTGCGAGCCGGAAACCTCGCAAGCGTTAGGCTTCGGCTTTCGCGCCGGCTTTCTCGGCCTGCTGCACATGGAGATCGCGCAGGAGCGGCTGGAGCGCGAGTTCGGGCTCAACCTGGTAATCACTGCGCCAACGGTGGCGTATCGCGTGCGCACGCACCGGCGGGCGAAACCGTGATGGTGGATAATCCGGCGCTGCTGCCCGCCGAGAACGAAATCGAGGCGATCGAAGAGCCATTCATCCTCGCGTCGATTCATGTGCCGGAAGAATACCTCGGCGCGGTGATGGGACTGTGCGAGGAGCGGCGGGGCGTGCAGCGAGATCTGCGCTATGCCGGGCATCAGCGTGCGATCCTGCATTACGAGATGCCGCTGGCAGAGATTGTTTTCGATTTTTACGACCGGCTGAAATCGGCTCAGCCGCGGTTATGCCTCGCTGGACTATGAATTTCTGGACTTCCGTCCAGAGCATCTGGTTAAATTGGACATCCGCATCAATGGCGAGGCGGTGGACGCGCTTTCCATGATCGTTCATCGCGACCATGCCTACGAGCGCGGGCGCGCGCTATGCGAAAAGATGCGGCAATTGATACCCGCGCCAGATGTTTGAGATGGCGATTCAGGCTGCGATCGGCGCGAAGATTATCGCGCGCGAAAGCGTCAAGGCATTGCGCAAGAACGTCACCGCGAAATGCTATGGCGGTGATATCACGCGCAAACGCAAGCTGCTCGAAAAGCAGAAAGAGGGCAAGAAGCGGATGAAGCAGGTGGGACGGGTCGAAATCCCGCAGGAAGCGTTTCTCGCCCTGCTCAAGGTTGGAGAGTAGCCGCTGACGTGGCCGAACCGTACTGCATCTACAAGATGCCGCCCGAGACGGCCGCTCCAGACCGAGCGCTCGCGAAATCTGCGCGCCCGCGAATATGCCGAAGCATTCGGAGTCGCGCTTGCCCTGGCGATCATCCTTCGCACTTTTTTCATTCAGGCATACAAGATTCCCTCCGGCTCGATGGAGAACGACGCTGCTGATCGGCGATCACATCATCGTCAACAAGCTGGCTTATGGATTGCGGCATGCCGGATTCGTTTTTCGGGCTCACACCACTGGCCGGCACAATTCCTTACGGCAACTACCTGTTTCAGCTTGAACACGGTCCATCGCGGCGACGTCGTGGTTTTCGTTTATCCCGAGGATCCGACCAAGGATTTCATCAAGCGGGTAGTCGGGATTCCCGGCGATACGGTCGAGGTAAGAGGCGGGAAGTTGTATCTTGATGGCGCTCAGATCGATGCCGCCCTATGCGCGTTACGAAGTACCTTCCGACGAGCGCAGCAATTCCGCCGCGCGATAGCCTTGAGCTCACGAAAGTTCAGCCGGGCCACTATTTCATGATGGGCGACAATCGCGATCGCAGCTACGACAGCCGCTTCTGGGGGCCGATCAGCTAACGCGATTGAAGGACGCGCGGATGTTATTTATTGGTCGTGCGCGGATGACGTATCCCCATAACATGCTTCTATAATGTCAGATGGTCGCGGTTGTTCCACATAATTCGGTAGGTTGCTCGAAGCTGGAATGAACAGTGATCGAGCAGCGGGGGAATTCGAGTGTCTGACGACACGATGAACCGGCTGGGATCATTACTTGAGCAGCTGGGCGCACGCTTCGATCTTGTGCTTGGAGGCGGTCACCGGTTTTGGCGGCAGGCTCGACAAACTGCAGAGCGAGATGGTCGGCCAGTTTGCCGAAGTCGGACGACAGGTTCGCTTTATTTCCGATCGCATTGCCGAAAATCGCGAAGCGAACGCAGCGACTCGTTCCGACCTAGGCGCGGAGATGATCCGGCTCGGGGAAATGCTTGGGGCAACCCGGGTTGAGCTGCGCGATCAACTCGGTTCGCTCCGCAGCGAACTTAAGGAGAGTGCCACGACCTCCGCCGCGCGCATTCGCGACGAGATTGCACAGGAATTCGCCAAAAGGTCGCTTGAAGGCAACGATCAATTGAAGACCCACATGATCGCGGCGAATGACGAATTGCGTAAAGATCTCACCCTTGCCCGAAACGAGATTGGGGCTGGACTCCCAGCCGTGACGGAAGCGGTGCGCGAGGAGATTTCAGCCTCGACCGATGCACTCGTAAAAAAGCTCGATTCGGAACTTAAACAGACGGGCAAGGCGCTCACCACCTTGACGCGAAATTCGAACGGTTTGATGATCGGATGACGGTACAATCGCGCGATCAGGATCAGCGGCTACGCAAGCTCGAACGTCGTACCGCATCGAAGTGATCACATTATTGTCAGGTCCATACCGATACAGAGCTTCTGTTGATAAATTTTGTTCCGGTCGCCGTCGACTAATTGACTAGCTGTGCGGTGACGTTACACTAACAATTGACCTTTAATTCGCTCCGGCGAGGGCGAGAAGGTGAGAAGATGATTTCCAATGACACTACGACCGCATGTACCTTCATGCCGGTCTTTTTTTTACCCACGAAATGCGCGAGTTGCTCATCATGAGCGAAAAGCCAGTTGTCGCAATGGACGCCGAGGCAATCGCGCGTTCAATCCGACGAATCGCGCATGAAATCATCGAACGCAACCCCGATTTGCAACCAGTCGCACTGATCGGAATTGTCCGGCGCGGTGCAACTCTGGCGCTGCGGCTAGCCGAACTGTTGCAGCAGCTCGGCGCAGGAGAGATTGCGGTCGGCACGCTCGATATTTCGTCCTATCGCGATGACGGCAAGGGCGCGTCGGTCGGCCCGCGCCTATTGGGCCGTGATATCCCATTCTCCATCGACGGCAGAATCGTCGTGCTGGTTGATGACGTACTTTATACCGGCCGGACTGTGCGCGCCGGTTTGACCGCGTTGGCCGAACTGGGCCGCCCCGAATCGATTCAGCTCGCAGCACTGATCGATCGTGGCGAACACGAGTTGCCGATTCGGGCGGATTACCTGGGGCGCAATATTATGGCGCCGCCGGGCCAAAGAGTTTACGTGCGACTGAGCGAAGTTGATGGAATCGATTCGGTGTGATCATTGGCGATAAGCGTTCATAAGATGCCGCGCCTGCCGAAATACGATTTGGTCTCCATCGATGATCTGGCGCTCGAAGAAATCGAGCACATCTTCGAGCTTGGCCGATTCGTTTGCTGAGCAGTTGAGAGCGCGGCGCTGTGAGTACTTTGGCTAACGGTCTGATCATGGCGACGCTGTTTTATGAGCCTTCAACCCGTACCCGCTTGAGCTTCGAATCCGCGATGCATCGGCTGGGTGGCGCAGTGATCAGCTCGGCAGACATGCACGCGTCCTCCGCCGCCAAGGGCGAGAGCCTGGCCGATACAGTTCGCGTAGTCTCCTCGTATGCCGACCTGATCGTTGTACGACATCCTAATGACGGAGCCGCGCGCGTCGCCGCGGAATACGCGCGCGTGCCGATAATCAACGCGGGCGATGGCAGCCGCGAACATCCGACGCAAACGCTCTGCGATCTATACGTGCTGCGCAAAAAGAAGGGGCGGCTGCAGGGGCTGACGGTTGCGATCTGCGGAGATCTGAAATTCGGGCGCACCGTCCACTCGCTCATCTATGCGTTGGCCCGCTTCGGCGCGAATATCGTGACGGTCCCCTATGGCGGGATGGATGTGCCGGAATATGTGCTGGAGCGCGTCGCTGCCGAGCGCAATTATGCTCTATCGACAGTTTCAATCGATGAACTAAAGTCGCAGGCCGGAGCGCTCGACGCGCTTTACCTCACTCCCAGCGCACCTCATCAGATGGCGCTCTTTACCGGCAATGATCCGCTCGCGACGAGTTCCGGCGGCGCGTCCGCCAGCCGCGCTCGATGCGTTTTATGTGACGCGGCTGCAACGGGAACGGTTCGCCGACAAGGAAGGTCAGTCCGGCAGCTATGTTCATTTTGATGCGCGGGCGTTACGCAGCAGCCGCGCGCAGCAAGCAGTCGTGATGCATCCGCTGCCGCGCACCGATGAGCTCGATTACGAGCTCGACAGCGACCCCCGCGCGGTCTATTTCGAGCAGGCAGCGGCCGGCGTGCCGGTACGGATGGCGTTAATCGCGTGGCTGCTCGAAAATGCCCCGCGAGAGCATGCGCAGCATTCCGCCTGATACATCGATTGCGTTCAAGAGTGAACTCACGCCTGTCTGCGTTAATGCGCGATGCATCACCCGCAATGAGAGCGCCTATCTCACGCCGCGCTTCAACCTGGCCCGGAAAGCCAACGCTGCGATCCTCGCGTTGCGCTGTGAGTTCTGTGAACGGGAGCTGCCAATCGAGTACGTCGGCCATACCACCTCGCGCCGCTACTACCATTTTGACGAAAATCTCCACGGTTATGTCCGGCAATGGCTCGAGGCCGGCACGCTGGCAGTTTTCGATACCGTCAAGGACGCCGAGGAGCGCGGCTACGAGCCTTATAAGCGCGGTCCACAACGCGAAATCATGGATGCCGCCGAGATCGATCACGCGTGTCAGACGATGGCCGCGCAGATCATCGCGGATGTCGCCGATCCGACCGCGCTGGCGTTTGTCGGCGTAATTAGCCGCGGCGCGATGATCGCTGTCCGGCTGCGTGATCTGATCGAAGCGCGCACCGGAGTTCGCCCGCCCTGCGCATCACTCGACGTTTTTGCCGGAGAGATCACCCTGCGGCGTATCGAAGATTCGACGGACGCCTTCGATGTTGATGGGCGCGCGATCGTATTGGTTGATGATGTCATCAACAGCGGATGGACCGTGCAGCGTGCGATGACCGGACTGTGGCGCTATGGCCGTCCCGCCTCGGTCAAGCTCGCCGTGCTGATCGACCGGGGCCATCGCGCGGTCCCGATCCGGCCTAACTATATCGGCAAGAGTATCCCCACCGCTCGCACCGATCGCGTGCAGGTGAGGCTCGGAACCGGGATGCCCGCAGGCCGCAAAGCTGCCGACCGCGTAGTGCTCTACTCGATGCTCGAATCGATGAACGAGGGCGAGCTTAGCCGATGAGCGGTTTGCTCCTGCTTAACGGCCGCATCATTGATCCTATGCGCCGTCTTGATTCTGTCGGAAACCTCTGGCTGGCCGATGGGAAGATCGCGCGGCTCGAACTGAACAATCAGGCGGTAGATTCTCTCGACACGATCAGGATCGATTGCTCAGGTCTGTGGATTGTCCCCGGACTGATCGATGCGCATGTTCATCTGCGCGACCCCGGTTTTCCGGAGAAGGAAACGATCGCGACCGGCTTGCGCGCTGCTGCTGCGGGTGGCTTCACCGCCGTCGCCGCGATGGCGAATACATCGCCAGTCAACGATACGCCCGAAGTTACGCATTACATGCTCGAACGGGCGCGCGACGCCCATGCCGCCAATCTGATTCCTGTTTCCGCAGTCAGTCGGAGGCTTGAGGGACGGGAACTTGTCGATCTATCTGCGATGGCTGCGGCGGGCGCGCGGATGTTCTCGGATGATGGAATACCGCTCGATGACGAGCATCTCTTGACGCGCGCGCTGGAGGCCACTGCCGCGCTCGGGTTTACGATCTCGCTGCACGAGGAGGATCGCGCGCTCACTGCGGGAGGCGCGATGAACGCGGGCTGTAACGCGCAACGCCTCGGCGTCAAAGGGATTCCTTCATCCGCCGAAAGCCTGCGCGTTCAGTCGCGACCTCGCGCTCGCGCGCCGCATCGATGCGCCCGTGCATATTGCGCACGTCTCAACTGCTGAATCGCTCCACCTGATTCGCAACGCGCGTCAGGACGGAGTGTCCGTGACGTGCGAGGTAACGCCTCATCATTTCACTCTCGACGATAGTGCGATGCTCGAATATGGTCCCGACGCACGGATGGCGCCGCCGCTGCGCGGCCTTGAAGATCGCGACGCGATTCGCGAAGCGCTTGCCGATGGTACAATTGACCTGATCGCCTCGGATCATGCACCGCATGACCCCGGCTCAAAAAGAATGCAACAACTCACCCCTTTCTTTCAGCGCGGTCATCGTGCGGAGTCGTTGCCGCCGGAAGCGGCTGCCGCGCTTGCGACGTCAGCCAATGGGATTGTCGGAATCGAGACCGCGCTCGGACTCACACTGCGATTAGTTCATCAGAAGATCATCAGTCCCTCGCGCATGATCGAAATGATGTCGGTTAATCCAGCCTGTCTGCTGCGACTGAGTGACGCCGGCACACTCATGCCCGGCAGTCGCGCCAACATCACGATAATCGACCCAAATCGAAGATGGACCGTGAATCCCGAGGATTTCTTCTCGCGCAGCCGCAATACGCCCTTCGCCGGAATCGAGTTGCAGGGCCGGGCGGTCCTGACCATCGTCGATGGCGCGATCGTTTATGACGCACGCCGTGGAGCCACTCTCTGATGGCGACGCGTGATGCAATCCTCGCGCTGGCCGACGGGCGCATCTTTCGCGGTCGTGCATTCGGCGCACTCGGCGAAACTACGGGTGAGATCGTCTTTAACACCGCGATGAGCGGTTATCAGGAAGTGCTCACCGATCCTTCCTACAAGGGTCAGATTGTATGCATGACCTATCCCGAAATCGGCAATGTCGGGATCAATTCCGATGACGCTGAATCGCGGGCGCGTTTATGTCGAAGGTTTCGTCGTCCGCGAGTATATCGAGCGCCCCTCGAACTGGCGCGCGGAGCTTAGCCTCGGCGAGTATCTCGAACGCGCGGGATCGTCGGTATTGATCAGATCGATACGCGCGCACTGGTCCGCCACATCCGCACGGCAGGCGCGCAGGAAGCAGTCATTTCGAGCGTCAATCTTGATCCCGAGGAATTGATCGCAAAGGCCAAAGCCTCGCCCGGGTTGCTTGGCCGCGATCTGGTCAAAGAAGTAACCTGCCGCGCCGCTTACGATTGGGATGTTGCGCGATTGGGAATTGGAACCGGCTATCGGCGCTACGATGCCGCCAAACTTCGCGATGCGCCGTTGATCGTCGCGCTCGATTACGGAATCAAGCACAACATTTTGCGCCGCCTCGTCGCGACCGGCTTCCGGGTGAAAGTTCTGCCCGCTTTCGCGACCGCCGCCGAGATTCTCGCGCTCAATCCAGACGGGGTGTTTCTTTCCAACGGTCCGGCTGATCCCGCTGCCGTCCCCTACGCGTACGAGACCATCCGGGGACTGCTCGGTAAGAAACCGATTTTCGGTATCTGCCTCGGCCATCAGCTGCTCGGGCTTGCGCTGGGCGGCCAGACCTACAAGCTCGGCTTTGGTCATCACGGCGCGAATCATCCCGTGATGGACTTGCGGACGCGCCGAGTCGAAATCACTTCACAGAATCACGGTTTCGCCGTCGATGCCGAATCGCTTCTAGGGAAGGCCGAGCTTTCCCATCTGAATCTGAACGACAAGACGGTCGAGGGTCTGCGCGGAAACGGCGTGCCGTTCTTCTCTGTGCAGTATCATCCCGAGGCCTCGCCCGGCCCGCACGATGCGGCCTATTTGTTTGAGCGCTTCCGCCGTCTGGTCGAGGCGTTTCCTCGCTATGGTGCGGAAATCAATGGACCGGTCTTGCCGAAGAAGCGAAAGGACCGGATGCCGCTTCGTAAAGACCTCAAATCCGTGCTGCTGATCGGCTCCGGCCCGATCGTGATCGGACAGGGCTGTGAATTCGATTATTCCGGCACTCAGGCTCTTAAGGCGCTGCGCGAGGAAGGTCTGCGGCTGATTCTGATCAATTCCAATCCCGCCACGATCATGACCGATCCCGGAGCTGGCCGATCGCACCTATATCGAGCCGATGACCTGCGCGACGATCGCCAAGATCATCGAGCGCGAGCGACCCGATGCCGTTACTCCCGACGGTCGGCGGCCAGACCGCGCTCAATCTCGCGATCGAGCTGGCTGAATCAGGAGTGCTGGCACGCTATGGCGTCGAGTTGATCGGCGCGAATCTCGAAGCGATCAAGAAGGCCGAGGATCGCGATCTGTTCAAGACAGGCGATGCTCAAGATCGGCCTCGAAGTGCCCGCTTCCGATGATCGCGCACTCGATGGAAGACGTCGAACGATCGCGATGGAGCGCCTCGGGCTGCCGCTGATCATTCAGGCCGTCGCGCACGCTGGGCGGTACCGGCGGTTCGATCGCGCGCGATCCCGAAGATCTTCCGTGTCAAGGTCGCGCTGGGGCCTCGAGATGTCGCCGATTCATGAAGTCCTGATCGAGGAATCGGTCGAGGGCTGGAAAGAATTCGAGCTCGAAGTGATGCGCGACAGGCCGACAACGTCGTGATCGTCTGTTCGATCGAAAATCTCGATCCGATGGGCGTGCATACTGGCGATTCGATCACCGTCGCTCCCGCGCAGACGCTGACCGACAAGGAATACCAGATCATGCGCGATGCGGCGCTCCGCATCATCCGCGAAATCGGCGTCGATACCGGCGGCTCGAATATCCAGTTCGCGATCAATCCGGCTAACGGCCGCATGATCGTGATCGAGATGAATCCGCGCGTTTCGCGCAGTTCGGCGTTGGCCTCGAAAGCGACCGGCTTTCCGATCGCGAAAATTGCCGCGCGGCTCGCCGTCGGCTATCGCCTCGACGAAATCCGCAACGATATCACGCAGATGACCCCGGCCTGTTTCGAGCCGACGATTGATTACGTTGTCACCAAGATTCCGCGTTTCACCTTCGAAAAATTTCGCGACGCAGTGGATGAGCTCGGTCCGCAGATGAAGTCGGTCGGCGAGGTGATGGCGATCGGGCGCACCTTCAAGGAGTCGCTGCAGAAAGCCCTGCGCTCGCTCGAAATTGGCTCGTGGGGTTTCGAGAGCCGTATCCTCGGACTCTCGCGCGAAGCTGCGATCGACGGACAGTCCGGGACCATCTCACCGTGCCGAGCAGCGCGCGTCTCTTTTATGTCGCGGACGCGATACGGATCGGTATGACAGCGGCGGAAATTCATCAGCTTACGCAAAATCGATCCCTGGTTCCTCGACGCGATCGCGGAAATCGTCGCGGCCGAAGTCGCGCATCGCCGCAGCACCGCTCGATCCGGAGTCCCTGCGCGCCGCCAAAGCGATGGGATTCTCCGATCGGCGGCTGGCGGACTCTGAAGGACGTCAGCGAGTCTGCCATCGCGCATCGCCGACGCGAATTTGGCATCGCTCCGGTGTTCAAGACCGTCGATACCTGCGGCGCGGAATTTCAGGCCTTCACGCCCTATCTCTATTCGACTTACGAAGGCGAGGACGAAGCGCCGCCGACCGCGCGCCGCAAGATTATGATTCTTGGCGGCGGGCCCAACCGTATCGGGCAGGGAATCGAGTTCGATTACTGCTGCGTGCACGCGAGCCTCGCGCTCAAAGATGACGGTTTCGAGACCATCATGGTGAATTGCAATCCCGAGACGGTCTCGACCGATTACGATATTTCCGATCGCCTCTATTTCGAGCCGCTGACCTTCGAGGATGTGATGGCGATCGCCGAACGCGAAAGCCCGACGGCGTGATCGTCCAGTTCGGCGGCCAGACTCCGCTCAAACTCGCGGTGCCGTTGGCGCAAGCTGGCGTGCCGATTCTTGGAACTTCGCCCGAAGCAATCGATCGTGCCGAAGACCGCGAGCGCTTCAACCAATTGGTGACGAAGCTCGGCCTGCGCCAGCCGCGAAGGTATCCTCGCGCGTAGCGCTCGGAGGCGCTCACGCGGTGCGACCGCAATCGGCTATCCGGTACTGATTCGCCCCTCCTACGTCCTCGGCGGGCGCGCGATGGAAATTATCGCCGACGAAGTCGGACTGCGCCGCTATCTCGAACAGGCGCTGCAGGCCTCGGAGGAGCGTCCCTTGCTGGTCGATCGCTATCTCGACGGCGCGATCGAAGTCGATGTCGACGCAATCGCTGATGGCGAGCGCGTCGTCATCGGCGGCATTATGGAGCATGTCGAGCATGCCGGAATCCATTCGGGTGATAGCGCCTGCGTATTGCCGCCTCGGACGCTCAGCCGAGATGTGCAGCACGAATTCACGCCGGCAGACCCGGATGCTCGCGAACGAACTTGGCGTAATCGGCCTGATCAACGTGCAGTACGCGATTTTCGAGGGCGAGATCTATATTCTCGAGGTCAATCCGCGCGCCTCGCGCACTATTCCATTTGTCAGCAAAGCGATCGGGGTGCCGTTGGCGAAACTCGCCGCGCGCGTGATGGCGGGTCGCAAACTCGCCGAACTAGGCTTCGATCGACGAACGCATACCCAATCATAGTCGCGGTCAAAGAATCCGTCTTTCCCTTCGCGCGTTTTCCCGGCGTCGATACGCATGCTCGGACCCGAGATGAAGTCCACCGGCGAAGTGATGGGAATCGATTTCTCGTTCGCGGCGGCTTTCGCCAAGGCTGAATTGGCCGCTTCGACCGACTTGCCTCTGCGCGGGCGCGTGTTCATCAGTGTGCGCGACGACGACAAGCCGCTGCTCGAACCGATCGTGCGGGGCCTCAGCGGGATGGGTTTCACGCTGATCGCGACCGGCGGCACCGCGCGATATATCGAGCGCCTCGGCCTCGCGTGCGAGCCGATCAACAAAGTCGCGCAGGGCAGCCCGCATACTCGATCTGATGCGCGACGGCGATATCGCCTCGGTGATCAATACGCCGGACGCAGCAAGGCACTGCCGATTCATTTTCGATTCGGCGGACCGCGCTTGACTTGCGGCTGCCTTTTTTCACCACGATGGCTGGAGCGGTGGCCGCCGTCGAAGCAATCGAGACGCTGAGGTTGGGTGAGTCGGAAGTTCGCGCATTGCAGGATTATCACCAATGACGCCGCTCGCAGACTCCCTTCGAGGGACTCAGGGCAGGCTGCCTGCTCGCTCCCGGTGCGCAACGCACCTCCACTAGCGGGATTTGATCGATGGAGCATTCCCGGCCGGCCATGGCTGGAACCAGAATCCGTCCGTCGCAAGAATTGCTTGACGCCAGCCTCGCCGAGGTTTCGGGAGTCGGACCGAAACGTCTCGCCTCGTTGGAAGCACGCGGATTGCGCACCTTTCGTGATGTGCTCCTGCATCTGCCGTATCGATACGAGGACCTTCGTCGCCGCGACTCGATCGCTGAACTTCGCGCCGGAATGACCGCAACCGTCGAGGGCACGCTGCACGACCTCAAAACGCGCGCGATGCGCGGGATGAGTTGGCGGCGTATTACCACCGGCACGCTTAAGGATTCTGACCGGCGCCGCTATTCGCGTCGCCTGGTTCAATCTTCATGGTGACGGGCGGATGCCTATCGGCGAGCTCGCTTCTGCTAAATGGGCGTGTTACAGCAGCGGCGGATGGTGTGCTCCAGATGCTTCATCCAGAGATTTTCCGTCTGAAATCCACTCCGCCACCGGCTTTGCGTCCGGTGTACAGCTTGCCTCCGGATATTTCGCAGCGACTATTCTCGACGATCGTCGCGCAAGCACTCGCCCGCGCTATCTGGCACGACGGCTTGCCGCGATGCCTCCGAATTGACCGCGGAGACTGGCTTGCGCGATTTCAGCGAAGCCCTCGCTTGGCTGCATCAACCGCCTCCCGATACCAATCTTGAAGAGCTCACTGAGCAGCGCACCACTGCTCATCAGGCGCTGGCGATGGACGAGATGTTCACCTTCCAACTGGCGCTTGCCCAAGAACGCCGTCGCGGCGAACGGCGCGTCGGTGCAGCGCTGAAGAGTTCAGGCGAGCTTCGTGCGCGGCTCCTTGAGTCTTTGCCCTTTGAATTAACTGGAGCGCAGCGGCATGCGATTGACGAAATCAGCGCTGATCTTGCCACCAATTCACAAATGAACCGCATCTTGATTGGTGATGTCGGCTCCGGAAAAACCATCGTCGCCTTTCATGCACTGCTGCAAGCGATCGACGCCGGATGGCAAGCTGCGATGATGGCTCCGACTGAGCTGCTCGCTGAGCAACATCTCCAGAATTTCACTCGATTATGCGGACCACTCGGCGTGACCAGCGCCTTGCTTACCGGCAAAGTTATAGGCGCGGAACAGACGCGCATACTCCGCGCTCTTCGACGCGGCGAGCTGCACGTTGTCTTCGGCACGCATGCGCTCTTTCAATCGCGAGTGCAAATTGACCGGCTCGGCCTAGCGATTATCGATGAGCAGCATCGCTTTGGCGTCTTTGATCGCGCACGGCTGATTGCTCGCGGCGTGCAGGCCAACGTTCTGCTGATGACCGCGACTCCGATCCCGCGCAGCCTCGCACTCACGCTACTGCGCAATCTCGATGTCTCGATGCTGGACGAGTCTCCGTCTGGTCGAATCCCGATCGTCACTCAAATTTTTGATGAGGATCAGCTCGCGATGGTCGATCGCATAGTCGCTGCCGAGCTAGAGCAAGGGAATCGCGCCTACTACGTCCTGCCGCTGATCGAAGGTGATGAGGATCAGGCAGAGACTGTAGTCACAGCCGCTAAGCGGCTCGACGGAGCTATCGATAGCGCTCGGCTTGGTACATTGCATGGCCGGATGAACCCGGCTGAGAAAGACCGTGTGATGCGGCAATTTCGAAAGGGCGAGATCAATGTGCTAGTTGCCACTACGGTGGTCGAGGTCGGAGTGGACGTGCCCGAGGCCACTATCATGGTGGTCGTCGCGGCGGAGCGCTATGGCCTCGCGCAGCTTCATCAGTTACGTGGGCGAGTCGGACGTAACTCGACAGCATCACGATGTTGCCTAATCATTTCGCGCGGCACACCGCCGGCTGCCCGCGCCCGGCTGGAGGCAGTAGCGCAAAGCACGCGAGGTGACGAGATTGCTGCGATTGACCTGCGCACGCGCGGCCCGGGCGATCTCTTTGGAACGAAACAGAGCGGGGCGCTGCCGCTGCGCTTCAGCAGCTTTATTCATGATTTGAACTTGATCGAACGTGCGGGCGAACTCGCCGAATCCTGGTTACGACGCGATCCCGCCCTTACGACCGAGGCGTCGCGGCAGGCCGTCGAGGCGATCCGTAAGCTGCTGGCTTTGGGCTTTAGCCTCGGTGATGTAGGCTGATAGTCAGTAGTTTCTCTATCAGCGATGGCAAGCAAACGCGGCGAAGAAAAAAAACGCAAGAAGTTCGACGTTCGTCGTGAAGTCTCAGCCGGTGGCTTGATCTGGCGACGCCGTCATTCGTTTATCGAAGTGGTCCTCGTTAGGCCCGCGGGAAAGAAGAACTGGGTGCTGCCCAAAGGCCATATCGAATCTGGCGAGAGCATCCTCGATGCGGCTCTGCGGGAAGCCAAGGAAGAGAGCGGTTTGAAAGTCAAAGCCGGAGAGCCGCTCGGTAATGTTTCGTATATCTATTCCTGGCGCTTCGATCCCGCCAATCCGCCCGTGCGGATCTTCAAGCGCGTCCACTTCTTCCTGATGCAATGTGTTGGCGGCGATACCTCGGCTCACGATCACGAGATCGATCAGGTCGAATGGGTTGCGCTCGATGAGGCACTCGCTCGCGCTAGCCACAAGAGCGAGCGCGATCTGATTGCCAAAGCCAAACAGATGCTACTCGCGCCCGGCTCGCAATCGCGTGACGACGCGCGAGCTGATTCTTCATCCTTTCGGCAAACCTAGGATCCGTTCCCCAATAATATTGTGTTGAATCTGATTGGTCCCGGTATAGATCGTTGGACCGCGCGCCGCGAGCATCCGTTGCGACCACTTCCCCGCGTCGAGCGCGTATGGCGATCCTTGCTCGACTTGACTGTATGGACCGAGCAGTTCCATCCCGAACGTCGCGATTTTCAGCGCCAGCTCGGTCGAGCATAACTTGAGCATCGAACTCTCGGCGCCGGGCGGCAATCCCTTGAGCTGCCGCGTGAGTTGTCGAAAGCCGGTATATCTGATTGCTTCACCTTCCGCCCGAAGTTGCGCGACTTTCTGCCGCACGCTCGCGGCCTCCCATGCTGTTGCGCCGTTGCGCGGGATGCGGCGCGCGAGTTCCGCTAATTCATTGACCTGCTTGAGCAGGCCGCGATCGTGGCCCGACGCCCGCTCGAACATTAGCGTGGTAATCGCCACCTGCCATCCCTGATTTTTCTCGCCGACCAGATTTTTGCGCGGCACCCGTACATCTTCGAAGAAAACCTGATTGAAGCCGCGCGCGCCGGTCATCTGCACCAGCGGTCGCACCGTGATCCCCGGCGTCTTCATATCGACCAGCAGATAGCTGATCCCCTTATGCTTGGGCGCCTCAGGATCGGTGCGGACCAGCAGGAAAATCCAGTCGGCGTGCTGCGCCGCCGAGGTCCAAATCTTTGATCCGTTAACGACAAAGTAGTCGCCTTCTTCGACCGCGCGGGTTTGCAGCGAAGCGAGATCGGAACCCGAGTTCGGCTCCGAATAGCCTTGGCACCAGAACTCTTCACCCGCGAGAATTTTCGGCAGATGGCGGCGCTTCTGCTCGTCAGTACCCCAATGAATCAGCGTCGGACCGAGCAGCGAGATGCCGAAGCCGGTGAAGGGCAGGGCAGCGCCGGCCCGTTCGAGTTCTTCCTGATAAATCACATTTTGCAGAATCGTGGCCCCGCGACCGCCGTACTCTTTCGGCCAGTGGATTCCCATCCAGCCGCCTTCGTTGAGCTTGCGATGCCATCGTACGCGCGCATCCCAATCGCCTTCGAGTTCGTCAGCCAACGGCTCGCGAGCCGGCGTCGCGTACTGAGTGTTTTTTGTCAGCCAATCCCGAAACTCGGCCCTGAACGCTTCATCTTCTGCGCTGTAAGTGAAGTCCATGACCGCAGCTTAGCGATGACTGAGTCCACGGAAAAGCTGAATATCACCTGACCAAAATTTGTTCAGCGTACAAAGTTGAAGCCATATAGATTAGATTATCATGGCAGGAAAAATCATAGTGATTGGCGCATCTGCTGGCGGATTTAGCGCGTCTGCGCAAACTCTTCTCGACCTTGGATCCAGCCTTGACTGCTACGATCTTTACTGTCGTCCATCTGTCTCCTACGTTTCCGAGCTATCTGGTGCCGCTGCTATCGAAATCGAGCACGCTACCGATTAGAACAGCAACCAATGGAGAATTCGAACCGGGCGTAATTTACATTGCGCCGCCAGACCACCACCTTGTTATAGAACGGCGCGTGATGGCGCTTTCACGCGGCCCTCGAGAGAATCGTGCACGTCCGGCAATTGACGTGACCTTTCGCTCGGCCGCGATTGCACACGGCCATTCGGTGATCGGAGTCGTACTGACTGGGATGCTTGACGATGGCACCGCCGGCCTCTTCTATGTCAAACGGCACGGCGGGATAGCAATCGTACAGGATCCGCAGGATGCGGAGTTTGCCAGCATGCCGGCTAATGCGCTCGCCCATGTGAATGTCGATTATAGCCTTCCCCTTGACGAAATTGGGCCGATGCTAAATCAACTGGGCTTGGACGGCTTTATTGATGTAATTCCGTACTAACCGCACATCTCAACCGATCAGCACCGAGGCCATGATGATCAAACAAGATAAACAGGCATCCCATCTTACGAGTTTCACTTGTCCCGAGTGCCATGGCCCAATCTCGCGAGTCGAGGACGGCTCGCCGATCAGATTCCGCTGTCGAGTGGGCCACGCTTACGGACTGAATTCGCTCGTCGATGCACAGAATGAATATGCCGAGCAGGTAATCTGGTCGGCGCTGCAAGCGCTCGAAGCCAAGGCCGAGATGGAAGAGAATCTCAGGCAAGAGGCCGAGGCCGCAGGCGACGACGCCAAAGTTGTCGCGCTTAAAAAGCGCCTCGATGAGACCCGGCGCGGAATTGCCTTGCTCGCCGAAGCCCTTCATCTGTCCGGCGCCGAGCGTGATGTTACGGTTGAGTCGCCCGAGCAAAACCGGCCTTATCAAAGCTGATTTGCCGCCGAATACCTCTTTCTTACAAGACGGAATCGAGAAAATCCGCCGAGCGTAACTTGCGGTCCAGGGTACTCGTAAGAAACCGCGTCAGCGCAAGTGTTGCAGCCGCGCCTGCATCAGCTGATTGGGTCGCCTCATATAATGTTCCGCGGCTGAGCTGGGCGAGTATCGCCACGCTCGCCGCCTCAAGTCGCACCGCACTTTCGGGCGCTTCCGGACGGCATCGTAGACAAACGATCCCTCCGCGCGCAATCACGAAATAGGCCGCACCGCCGTGCTCAACGATAGTTTCGCACAATCGGCAGCGTTCGAATTCGAGACCATAACCCGCTGCACGCAACATCTTGAGTTCATAGGCTTGTCGCAGCCCGCGGCTAATCGAGCCACGGCTCAACACGTTCAAAGCCTCAGTCAGGACCTCGAAGGCACTGGTCGCCTCGGCCTCGTCGGTAGTCAGCGCGTCGGCCAACTCAAGCATGTAACTACCTAGCGCGATCTTGCCGAGGTCGTCGTCCAGTGATCCGTGTGCGGTCGGACTCGGCTCGGCTCGCGTGATAAAGACCAACTGACCCGCCGGGCGCCGCCGGAAATACAGCATCACCGCCGTAAGCGGTTCAAGCTTGTGCTCGAAGCGCCGCCGCGAGGCTTTCGCGCCCTTCGCGATTCCGCTCAGCTTGCCGAAATCGCGCGTGAGCAAGGTTACGACTCGATCAGACTCGGCGTAGTCACGCGCGCGCAGCACGATTGCAGAGCTGGATTCCTCAACCGGCATTGGTCATTTCCATTCAGATAGGAGGTCGCGGTCTAAATTCGTCTATGTAGATCGAGCCTTTTCTGTCATTCTCGCGCGTGGCTGCCGCGCGAGAGAATCCCGAGTTTTCGACCCAGAAGGACTCACAATCTTCGTTCGGCTAAGTTTACAACGATTCCCGCAGAATAGTTTGTTGAAGGCTTTTGACTTGCGTACGGATATTCTCGACTCCCGCCGTATCGCGGCCATTCTCGGCCATCTGGCGCATCAGATTTTCGAACTTGAGCAGGATATTGGCGAGCTTGGTATGCGCCTCCAGCACCGCGCGGCGCCGAAGCTCGTCAGTTTCCCATGGACGCGCAGCGTAATCGTGCAATTCCTGACTCTGGATCAGCAACTCGTGAGCTTCGTCTTCAAAACCTTTGACCAACCGCCGAATCGCGTCGCGTACCTTCGGCAATTCCTCGGGGTCTTTCCACAGTACATGCTCCAAAAAAACCAGATCATCATCGTTGGCTTGCGCGCGACCGGCCATCAGCGCGTGCGCGCGGATGATCGCCAGTGCGTTTCGCCAGCGCCGATCCGAAACGATGATCTGTTGCGCCGCGAGGTTCCGCCGTAGCTCTGCAATCGCGCGCAAAATCCCGCCTGGCACTTCGACCGAGGCCACCGCCGCGCGTAATACTTCGAGTTCCGCGAATGTCAGCGTCGTCCGGCGTCCTATTTCGCCGGCTCCGTCGAGCATCTTCAAGAACCGATAATCCTCGCCGATATAATCGACGGTAAACCGCAGCATGAAGCGGTCGAACAGCGCCGTCAGTTCCTCTTCGTCGGGCAACTCATTCGACGCCCCGAACATCGTCACGAGCGGCACTTGCACGCGCTCGCGGCCGTTGTGGAAAATGCGTTCGTTGATCAAAGTCAGCAGCGCATTGAGAATCGAGGAGTTCGCTTTGAAGATCTCATCCAGAAACGCAATATGCGCCTCCGGCAATTTGTGATCGGTCACCCGCCGGTAGTCGTCCTGCTCGAGGCTCTTGAGGCTGACTGCGCCGAAGATCTCCTCGGGCGTGCTGAATTTGGTCAGTAGCCATTGGAAATAGTTGGCCCCTTCGATCCGGCGACAAAGCTCGTCAGCCAACATGGATTTGGCAGTCCCCGGGCGGGCCGATTACGAGCACATGCTGCGCCGATAACAGGGCGCACAATGCCCCGTCGATCAGTTCACTGCGTTCCAGAAAGAGCTGATTCAGCTCGCTGCGAATCGCCGTAAGTTTGTCGAAGCCTTGCACCATATTGTTACGACATAAATTTTAGCAGACGCGAACCAAGCCCTTAAGGACAAGTTCGACGGAGTTGAAATCCACGCCTTGCCGCGCGATCGGCTTGATGCGATAAAGAAGCCAAGCAATATGGAATCGCATCCGATGTGAACCGCTCGTGCATCGCGCGCGGGCCCGAGGAGATCGTCGATGGAAAAAGCTTTATCAGGTGTAAAGGTACTCGATCTGACCCAATTCGAGGCGGGCCCCTCCTGCACCGAGATGCTGGCCTGGCTAGGCGCTGACGTCGTCAAAATCGAGCCGCCGAAGATGGGCGAGCAGGGCCGCTGGATGCTTACCGAGAAGCCCGGCGTCGATTCCCATTACTTCATGCTGCTCAATGCGAACAAGCGCAGCATCACGCTCAACCTCAAGTCCGATCGCGGCCGCGAGCTGTTCATTGAACTCGTAAAGAAGGTCGATATTCTCGCCGAGAACTATTCGCTCGGCACGCTCGAAAGCTTCGGCCTCGGCTATGATCGTCTGCGCGAAATCAATCCGAAGCTAATTTATCTGACCATCAAGGGTTTCGGCACGTTCGGTCCGTACAGCAAGTACAAAAGCTTCGATATGATCGCGCAGGCCACCGGCGGCGCTTTCTCCTTGACCGGGTTTCCGGGTTCGCCGCCGCTCAAGCCCGGACCGACTATCGGCGATACCGGCACCGGAATGCATGCTGCAATCGGCGTGCTCGCTGCCTATATTCAGCGCCAGCAGACTGGCAAAGGCCAGAAGGTCGAGTTGGCGATGCAGGAGGCAGTCTTCAATTTCGTTCGCGTCCCGATGATGGAGACCCACCTGACGCACGAGCCTGCCCAACGACGCGGTAATCGCGTCGGTGCCGGAGTCGTCGGCGACATCTTCAAGTGCTCCCCCGGCGGTCCCAACGATTACGTCTATATGCTCTGCACTTCGCCCGAGATGTGGGAGGCGATGTGGAAGACGATCGGTCGCCCGGAAGTCCTCGAAGATCCGCGTTTCAAAGATCGTAAAGAGCGCGTCAATCACATGGACGAGTTGACCGCGATGATCGAAAGTTGGACCGGAACCCGCACCAAGAATGAAGTGATGCGGCTGATGGGTGAGGCCGGGGTGCCATGCGGAGCCGTGCTCGACAGCGTCGAGCTGCTCAACGATCCCCATATGCGCGAGCGCGGGATGGTCGTCACGATCGATCATCCGGTGCGCGGCAAGTTCACGATGCCCGGATGTCCGGTGCGGCTCGAAGACTCGCCGGCCGAGATCAAGAGCGCGCCGTTGCTGGGCCAGCACAATGCCGAGGTTTACGGCGCGATGCTCGGGATGACCGCGGCGGACCTCGATCAATTAAAGAATCAGGGCGTAATCTGATTCGGAGATAAGGCGCAACTCCCGGGTATCGCACATTCTTTGCCTCTTGGCCGCATAGCCGATGGCCTTCAAGGATATCTTCGACGCGATCGGTTTCCTGAAAGAGGCCGGACCCTTGATGTTGCGGCGCTTCGTCGCGACACATCGCGGCGCGACCTACGCTGAGCTACGCTTTGAGGCGAGCTTCAGTCCGCTCAGCTTCAGCCAACGATGGCGAGCCGCGCGACAGCTCCGAAGTGGAAAGCGCTGCGGCTGGACTTAAAGTCCACTTCGGCGGCGTCGACGGAATCGTCGGCCAAGGCTTCACCGGTGTTGAAGTTGGACGGCTCGCACTCAGCAAGACCAAATTGCTCGCGGCGCTCACCTCGGCGTTGAACGAAGCTGCAGGTCGCGCGCGCGCTCGACCTTCGCGACAAGACCGCGACGTTCAAGCTGATGGGCCCGCTAGCTGCAAGCCTGAAGTTGTTGGGTGCATACGAGCACTCAACCGAGCAGGACGCAGAGGACGCCGTCTTTCAACTCGATCCGCGTTCCCTGATCGACGGCCAACTGAAGCAAACCTGCCGCGACGCGTCGTTCGCGATTCGCGCGCTAAGCACTGAAATCGCCTTCAACGTCGTCGCCGCTCATGCCGAGCTTCGCCACGAACTTTTTATCAACAGCGCCGGCGCTGTAATCTCGCAGGGCTTCGCGTTTTCTCAGGGCGATTGTTTCGTCGTCGCACAGACCGCCGACGGCCATCAGGAGACCTGGGACGTAATCGGCCAGCAGCGCGGCTTTGAATGCCTCGCGCATGGCTGGCGCGACGAGCTCTCGCCTAACCCCGATCTGCACACTTTTGCGCTCGACCTCGCCGAAGAAGCGCGCGAGCTCGCCGCCGCACCGGTGCTCAAGCCGCCCGATCATGAGGTGACTGTCGTAACCGATCCTCATTTCAATGCTTTGGTCGCGCATGAAATTGTCGGCCATCCATCCGAAGCTGACCGCGCGCTCAAGATGGAGGCTGCGTATGCGGGGCGGAGCTGGCTGCTCAAATCGCTCCAGCATAACGAAATCGGACGCCCGATCGGCTCGCCGTCTGCTGTGGGCCTGCTCCGATCCGACGCTCAACGGCTATGGCCACTATCGTTACGATCACGAAGGCACGCCCGGGCGCCGCAAGACGCCATATCGAAGGCGGAATCTTTCGTGGCTTCCTGAATTCACGCGCGACCGCGGCCGCACTCGGCGTCGAGCCGAACGGCTCTTCGCGCGCGAGCGAAGCCTGGCATCAGCCGCTGATCCGCATGTCGAACACCTTTTTTATGCCGGGTGAGAGCGATCCCGCAGCGATCGTCGCCGAGGTCGAGCGCGGCTACTACGTTTGCGGCAATCAGATTCCGTCGATCGCCGAATCGCGCGAAAATTTCCGGATCTCCGCGCGGCGAGTTTACGAGATCGATCACGGCGAGCTCGGACGGCTGTTTCGCGCCGGTAGCGTGATGAGCGACTCGAAGCGCTTCTTCATGAATATCGATGCGGTCGGCAATGATCTCCGCCTCTTCGCGATTCCTAACTGCGGCAAGGGCCAGCCGATGCAGGTCAAGCGGATGTCCAATGGCGGCCCGACCCTCCGCTCGCGTGCCTATCTCGGCGGCGGCTAATATTGTGACTTCGCAGCCAGTTTTGTCATCCTGAGCCGGCAAGCAACGCGAGCCGTGTCGAAGGATCTACGCGAAGCGATCTCCGATGCCTATGCTCAGCCTTAACGAATTAAAAAAATTCGCGCACGCAGCGTCATCGATGCTTGCCCGGGAGAAGGACCTGGCCGCTCACGAGGTCTATTGCTCCAGCGCGGCGCATCGCGTGGCCCGTCTGAACTATACTTCGGACATTCCGTCGCGCGGGATCGAGGAGTTCAAGTCGCTCAATGCCGACGGCTTCGCGCTTCGCATCGTGATGCGCCGCGACGCTCACGAGACCGGCGCCGCCTCGATCGCCGGTGACTTCAGCCCCGCCGCGGTTCGCGACGCGCTGGCCCGCGCGCGCGCCTCTCTGATCGTCGATCCGCATTTCCCGGGACTACCGACAGAACCGCGCAAGCTGGGAAACGAATCAGCCGACTCGCCCAGCGACTTGATCAAAGCCGGCGATGATCTCCTCGCGCACGGCGCATGGCGCATTCTCAGCAGTGCCATCGAGACTTTTGAAAAACGCGCCCCGCTGAAGCTTGCGCGTCCCGGACTGATTATCGGAGGCGATCTGTCTTTGATTCACGACCGGATCGCGGTCGCCAACTCCGCATTCGATGATATCCGGACCGACGAAACCGCCTTCTTTTCATCTTCACTCACAGTGCTGATCGAATCTCTCGAAGCGAAGGGCACCGCAACCGCGATCGGCTCCTCCGCTGAAGAGTTGGAACACGCTGCCGCTCGGCTGGGCCGCGACGCGGTTATGCAGGCGCTCGCGCTGCGTCATGGCGAGCGCCCTCCCGGCGGAGAATATCGAGTCATCTTGGGTTCACAACCGATCGCCGAGATCATCAACTACGTCGTGCTCGGCTCGCTCACGACAGGTGCTTTCCATGCCGCGAATTCATCGTACTATGGGCGATTCGGCGCCGATGTAATGGATCGGCGTCTGAGCCTGGTTGACGATCCGCAATTCCGCGCCGGACCGATACGGCGCAGGATCACCTGCGAGGGGCTTCCGGCGTCCCGTACCGAACTTATCAGAGACGGCAGGCTCATCGGCTTACTATCAAATTACTATGACCGCAACCGATTGCTCACCGACGAGCACCGTAGCGAGAAGCTTGGACCCGCGACTCCGGCTGAGATCGACTTCCCGGCTCACAGCGGCTATCGACTCGGCGAGGGCGGTGCGCGCCGCTTCGATTCGCATCCCGGCTCGACCGGTACCAACGTTATTCTCCAAACTACTGATGGACTCGACGAAAACGCGCTGGTCGCGACCATCCGCGACGGCATCTACGTTGGCCGCGTTTGGTACACCTATCCAATCAATGGGCAGCGCGCGGGAGATTTCACCTGCACGATCAGTGGGGATTCCTATGTTATCCGCGACGGCAAGCTGGCCGCGCCGCTCGCGCCGAACTGCTTGCGCATCAACGCGAACATCGCACAAATTTTCACGCGTCCTTTAGCAGTCGCCAAAAAATCCGCTCCTGCGATCGTCTGGGGCGCACCCGAAGCCTATTTCACCCCGGCAATCGCGATAGAAGGAATCACGCTGACTTCGGTCAATTCGGCAGGCTCGCAATGAGCCTTATTTGATGAGTTTGCCGTCCCGGTAAACTTCCTGCTTATGAGTGAGGCCGCTGGGATCCCATCGCGTCCATACGCCCTCGCGCTTGCCTGCACGATAATTCCCTTCCAGCGCTTCTTGCCCATTCGCATACCAACTGATGTGCATCCCATCCTGCAAGCCATTTCGATAATGGTCGATCGCGGAGCGCTGCCCATTCTCGTACCACATCGTCCACGTGCCTTCCTGCACGCCATCGCGATAATTGCCCTCGATCATCTTGCCGCCGTTGTCGTTATAAACGATAAAAATCCCGTTCTTCACCGCCCGCCCGCCGATCATCTTCTGACACCAGACCTCCTGACCTTTCGGCGGCGCCGCCCCCCTCAGGATCGATCCGGACGGGCACGCTGGAGTTATCTGACGGGGTTTGTTGCAAGCCGTTAACGCACACTGAATAAAAACAGTCAGGGCAGCGGCGCTGAGCGCGGATGAAATACGATGCAATCCCATCATAGAAAAAGGGCGGGACGCCTCACGCATCCCGCCCCATTCCATCAACCGTATTGTTTCAGTTCGATCCCGTCGAACCGAGCAGGTTGCCGCCCAGCGTCGGATGGCCGACCGTTTTATCACCGACGATGCTGACCATCGCGGGCTTGCCGGAATTGAATGCCCGCTCCAGCGCCGGCTTGATATCGTCAGGATTGGTCACGTGCTCGCCGTGACAGCCCATCTCCTCAAAAATTTTGTCGTAGCGGATATCCTGCAGCATGTTGAACGAATCGGTCCGATCCTTCAGCATCGGCATCGCCTCGAAGCTCGGACCCCACGAGCTGTTGTTCCACAGCACGCACACGATTGGCAGCTTGTAGCGTGCCGCGGTCTCCATATCCCAGCCGCCGATTCCGAGGCCGCCATCGCCCATGACCAGTGCGACCTGCGCTCCAGGACGCGCGAGCTGCACGCCGATTCCCATCCCGAATCCGTGCCCGACCGGCGCCAGCGGACCCGCGTCGATCACCTGCCCGGGGAAGCGGCAGACGAAGTTTTGCGACATCCAGCCTGATAGGGTGAAGCTGTCGATCACGACCGTCGCATTCTTGTCGAGTACCGAGACCAAGTCGCGCGTCAGGCGCGCCGGATGAATCGGGCGATTGTTGGTGAATTTCTTCGCGCTTTCGGCCACCTGCTTCTCGAAATTCGCACGGACTTCCGCTAATTCCTTGACCCAGCTTGACGAACGATTCTTCGAGAAGTCGAGCTTCGCTTCTTTAATCCGGTTAATCATCTGACGAAGCACCAGCTTCGGATCGCCGACTATTGGCACCTCAGCCGGCACTTGCCATCCGATCCGGCTCGCCGACGGATCGACCTGGATATACTTCGCCTTGTCGTTCCATGTCGGCGGACGCCCGAAATGCTCTCCGCTCCAGAATCTGAAGCCCAACGTCAAAACGACGTCGGCGCGTCCGGTGAAAGGCTTCTTGAATGCCCCGCGAATTGCCAACGGATGCTCTTCCGAGACCGAACCCTGACCGGCGCGGCGCGCGTACACCGGGATACTCGTAAGCTCAACAAATTCTTTAAGTTCCGGCGCGGCCTGCGACCAGAACAATCCGTCGCCGCCGGCAATCAACGGTCGCTCCGCGTTATGCAGCATCTCGACGGCCTTGTCGATCTTGGCCGGGTCGCCCGCCGAACGCACGTCATCGAGTGTGAACGGCATCCCGCCGCTCTTCTGCTTACCATCCTCTCCGCCCGCATAAAGGATATTCTGCGGAATCTCGACCAGCGCCACCCCTTGCGGCGGCGTCAGCGCCTCGCGAAAAGCCAGCCGCATGTCGAATTCGATCGTGCTCCAGTCAGTCACTCGTTTGGTGTACTTGGCGAAACTCCCGACGATCTCCGACCCGTACGCCTCCTGAAACGACCCCTGATGGTCCTCGGTATTGGGATGCTGTCCCGACACGCATACGACCGCACTGTTGGTCATCGCGGCGAGGCTCAGGCCGGTCACTGCGTTGGTCAGTCCACATCCTGCCGTGACCATGCAGATTCCCGGCTCTCCGGTCATGCGGGCATAGGCGTCTGCTGCGTACGCCGTCGCCTGCTCGTGGCGCATATGAATCAGCTTGATTTCATGGCTGCGCAATTGCGCGAGGATCGGGAACAGATGCCCGCCGTTTATCGCGAAACAATAGCGTGCGCGGTTCTCGCGCATAATTCGTGCGACTAATTCGCCGCCATCAACTTTGGCCATCTCGGTCCTCCTCGAAAGATGCCGCGCCGCTTAAGGCTGCGGCTGATTGATTCGTGCGCCATATGCGCCGCCTTGGTTAGCCCGAATCCTTGCATATTTCCGCCGTCAGCGAAAACTGCCGCCATCAGCGACGAGAGCGACGATCCAACATTGAGATGGATCGCTTCGCGGAGGTCCCTCCACTATGCGGCGCAAAGTCGCCGCTCCGGTCGGGATGACAGAAAGAGCGAGCGCAGCGTTAAAGCATCTCTTGATTGTCATCTTCGAGCCGGTGAGTAACGCGAGCCGTGTCGAAAGCCTGCCCTGAGCGTAGTCGAAGGGGCCTCCGCGAAACGATTTTCTTGCAGGATCACGATTCCACTTCCGGACTCTCCTGGGCCGCCATCAAGTTCTGCGCATAAGGCATCAGCGTCGCGAACAGATTCACTTGCGAATCGAGCGTCTTACCAATCCCGCTCATCAGCCCCATCACGCGATTCACCAGCAGCACGTCCGCCGGAACCTCGACGATCGGATTCGCCCGCAGGGTGCGCGGCAATTGCTCCGAGAAATCCGCCACCAGATCTTTATCCGCGTACGCTCGGTTGCGCGTCACCGAATTTCCTAAAAACAGATCGGCCAGCATCAGGAAAGTCTCCGGCGAAGGATTGCGCGTGCGGAAGCCAAGATCATGAAACGCTTGAAGAATTGCATCACGATTCGATGTGAGAATCGCAAACGTCAGCCGCACCATCGCGTCGCGAAACGCCGGCGGAAAATCCTTCGCCAAGCCGAAATCGAGCAGCACCAGTCGCGGCCCGGGCTGCACCAGCAGATTCCCCGGATGCGGGTCGGCATGGAAAAAGCCGTCGCGCAGGATCATCTCGGTAAAGACCTCGATCAGCTTCTGGGCGACGGCATGTTTATCGATGCCCGCCCGATCGAGCGCCGCTACATCGGTGATCCTGATGCCTTCGACCAACTCCATCGTGAGCACACGGCGCGTCGTCAACTCATGATAGATCGCGCGGGATCACCACGTCGGAGCGGCCCGCGAAATTTGCCCGGATAATCTCGCTGTTATGCGCCTCATTGAGGAAATCGAGTTCCATCGGGATATACTTGAGGATCTCCCGCGCGATCACCCGAAAATCGAAGTCCGGTTCGAGCCACGCCAGGATGCGCAATGTCAGCATTAGATTGCGCAAGTCGGCCCGCACGATTCCCTCGATTCCTGGATACTGCACCTTCACCGCGCAGCGCCGGCCATCGATGGTGCGCGCTTCGTGCACCTGCGCGAGCGAGGCGGCAGCTATCGGCTGCGGATTGAACTCCGCAAACAGTGCATTCAATGGATTGACCGTAGCTCTCGCTCGATCGCCGTGCGGATCGACTCGAAAGAATGCGGCGGCACGCGATCATGCAACGCCGATAGCGTATCGACCCATTCCGATGGCAGAATGTCAGCGCGAGTTGCGATAAACTGACTTGCCTTGATCAGCAAACCCTCAAGACGGATTGACGCACGATAAACCGCGCGCGCAGACACGCAAGTCCTGTCGGCGATAACGCTCCTCCTTCCGCTTGTCGCTGATGTAACGAGACCATAGCTGAACGGTCTTGTAGCCAAGATAGATACGCGCCGCGAGAATCAGCACGCGTATCAACCGCGTCGCGCGGATCGGCCACGACGGTTCGGCTGTCGAGGTCGAAAAATTGAAAGCTTTGGTGGAATTCACGGCTCCGAGCTACAGACAAATCTAGTTTAGACGATGTTCACCGAACAAAGAACAGCAACTGCCGCATTACCGGCGAGTGGCGGATCGCATACCCGCACTGACCTGACCGTCGCTCAGGTGCTGCTGCGTTATTGCGCGGTCTGGGCTGGATACTCTATCGCGGGCGGATTTCTCTTCGGCGTCTATCCAATTTTTCTCCACGCGCGCGGTTTGAATCAATTCCAGATCAACAGCGTACTTGCAGTCTATTTCGCGATCACTTTCCTGACCGACGTGCCCACCGGCGCCATCGCCGACGCGCTCGGACGCCGCCGCTCTTTCATGCTCGGATGTGCGCTGCGCTCGCTCGCTTTCCTCGTGTATTTCTTCGCTTATCACTATCCGATGTTTATCGTCGGCGAGACGATCGACGGCGTCGGAACTACCTTCTGCAACGGCTCGATCGATGCCTGGGGTGTCGATGCGCTCGATCAGGCTGGTTATCGCGGTCTCAAGGACCGGCTCTTCTCGCGTATCTCGCAGCTGATGAATTTCGGCTTCATGCTTTCGGCTATCGCTGGCGCATATGTCGCCGATCACAATATCGCCTGGCCGTGGCTGCTCGGCGCGACCGGCTACCTGCTCAACGCGACGTTGATCGCGCGCCTGATGCGGGAAAATGTCAGTCCTCACGCCAGTGCTGAACTTCGACATCTCCCCCGACTTATCATAGACCGCATCGGCGCGGGCATCCGCCGCGGATTCACGATGCGAACCCTGCTGCTGTTGAGCCTCGCGCAAGCTGTCTATTTTGCCGCATGGGCCCCCTATTGGCTCGAGTGGCCGCAGTTTTTCAATCAGAGCTTCGGCGTCGGCGTGTGGCTCGTCGGATGGCTTTACGCGCTATTTACGATCGCCCGGATGTTTGGTGCAGAGCTGATGATCTGGACTATGGCGACCGACCGGCGCGGACGCGCTAATCGCCTATCGATCCTTGCCGTTGCGCTCGCCGCCTTGATGTACGCGGGCGGCGCTTTCGGCGCTCATCGCACGCTCGTGCTGATTTTATTCTGCGGGCTTAATATCTGTATGGGCGCGGTGCTGCCGCTGGCACAAAGCTGGATCAACGAAGAGATCGAAGCCGATCAGCGCGCGACCCTGCTCTCGTTTCGCAGCACCTTCGAAACCCTCGGCGGCTCACTCGGATTGCTCGCGACCGGCTTCGTTGCCGACCGCGCCGGTATCCCGGCCGCCTGGCGCTTCGCCGGAATCCTCTCGTTGGCCGCACTTCCCTGCTATCTCGCTTTGCGCTCTCGCTTTACGGCACTAGCGGCAGAACCAGCCGTCCGCTAAAACTTAGCGGTTCAGGCACGCACCTCGTGTGCGAGGCGGGGACGGACGACAGGTGATGGAATTCCCGAGAATCAAGCGATTACCCCCTTACGTCTTCAATGCGATCGGCGAGCTTTGTCTCAAAGCCCGCCGCGCCGGCGAGGATATCATCGACTTCGGGATGGGGAATCCCGACGAGCCCACTCCCCCGCATATCGTTGCGAAGCTGATTGAAGCCGCCGGCAAATCGCCGAATCATCGATATTCCGTTTCACGCGGCATCTATAAACTGCGCCTTGCGATTTGTGACTGGTACAAGCGGCGCTATGGCGTTGAGTTTGATCCCGATTCCGAAGCAATCGTGACGATCGGCTCAAAGGAGGGCATCGCGCATCTCGCGCTCGCGATCCTCGATCAGGGTGACGTGGTGCTCGCGCCGACTCCCACCTATCCAATCCATCAGTACGGATGCATTATCGCGGGCGCGCAGGTACAGGGCATCCCGATGCGCACTGGCGCGGATTTCTTCGATGAGATGACTGCCGCGGTCAGCCACTCATGGCCGCGTCCGAAATTGCTCATCATGAATTTCCCGCACAACCCGACTACCGCGACCGTTGATCTAAACTTCATGAAACGCGTCGTCGAGTTCGCCCGCGAAAACGAAATTCTCCTCGTCCACGATTTTGCTTACGCGGACCTCTGCTTCGATGGTTATCGCGCCCCGTCGATCATGGAAGTGCCGGGTGCGCGTGAAGTCGCCGTCGAGTTCTTCACGCTCTCGAAAAGTTACAATATGCCCGGATGGCGCGTCGGGTTCGCCGTCGGTAATCGTGAGATGATCGCGGCGCTAACGCGCCTCAAATCCTACTTCGATTACGGGATGTTCGCGCCGGTCCAGGTTGCCGCGATCGCTGCCCTCAATGGCCCGCAGGACTGCGTCGGTGAAATCGTCTCGACTTATTGGCAGCGCCGCAACGTTCTGGTTGATGGCTTGAATCGCTCCGGATGGCCGATCGAAAAGCCGCGCGCGACCATGTTCGTCTGGGCTCCCATTCCCGAACCGCTCAAATCAATGGGTTCGCTGGAGTTCGCCAAATTTCTTTTGAGCGAAGCTAAAGTCGCGGTCTCGCCGGGTATTGGCTTCGGCACAGACGGCGACGCTCACGTGCGTTTCGCGCTAATCGAGAACGAGCATCGGACGCGGCAGGCAATCCGCGGTATCCGTCAAGCTTTGTCGCGGGTCGAGATGCCGCGCATTAAGGCCGCCGCGGCGCTCTAGTCCGCTTATCAGGTAATCACTCTTGAATCCGGTACGAGTGGCGCTGCTCGGCTGCGGGACGGTCGGCGAAGGTGTCGTGCGAATGCTTCGTCAGAACGCCGCGATGCTTGAGGCCAAGCTCGGCGCGCCGCTGAGCCTCACCGGTATCGCTGATCGCAGCCTCAAGCCGATTCCCGATCTCGGCATCGATCGCGCTCTTATCACGCGCGATTCTGCAGAGCTCGTGACCCGCGACGACGTCGATATCGTCATCGAGCTATTCGGCGGAATCGATCCCGCGCGCGGGTCTTATTCTACAAGCATTGCGCGTCGGCAAGGATGTCGTGACGGCGAACAAGGCGCTACTTGCTGAACATGGCGACCAAATCTTTGGCGCAGCTGCGAAAACCGGTCGCGCGATAGGCTTCGAGGCCAGCGTCGGCGGCGGCATCCCGATTATGCGCACTCTTCGCGAGGCGCTAGCGGGCGACCGCCAACGCGACGTTTACGGCATCGTCAACGGTACCTGCAACTCAATCCTCAGCATGATGTCCGATTCGGCGACTGAGTTCGCCGACGCCTTGCGTCAGGCTCAGGCCAGCGGTCTCGCCGAAGCCGATCCTACGATGGATATCGAGGGTCACGATGCCGCCCACAAGCTCTGCCTGCTCGTGACGCTCGCCTTCGGCGTTCGCCTGAAAGCCGTCCCAGGTTCATACCGAGGGCATCAGCCGCGTCACCCTCGCCGATATCAACTATGCGCGCGAGCTTGGCTACACGATCAAGCTGCTCGCGATCGCCAAGGACGACGACGGTATAATCGAGGCGCGAGTCCATCCTACGATGGTCCATGCGCGCCATCTGCTCGCGAGCGTCGGCGGCGCGTTCAATGCAATCTACGTTAATAGTGAGGCGCTCGGCGCGAGCATGTATTACGGCCGCGGCGCCGGCATGATGCCGACTGCGAGCGCCGTCCTTGCCGACCTGCTTGAAATCGCGCGTCATCGGCTCGCCGAGTCGCGCGGCGCGGCGCCGCCACTTGGCTATCCTCATTCGACGCTCAAGCGGGCCCGTGTCAAGCCGATGGACGACGTGCTATGCGAATACTACTTGCGGTTCATGGCTCGCGATCAGCCCGGCGTCCTCGGCACAATTGCCTCGGTGCTTGGCCGCAACGATATTTCAATCGCCTCGGTAATTCAGCAGGAACGTGGCGTCGAGACGACAGTGCCGGTTATTATGCGAACTCATCAGACGGCAGAGCGTAATCTCCGCCGCGCCTTGACCGCGATCGGCCGTATGAAGATGGTGCAGAGTTCTCCGGCGTTTATCCGAATCGAGGAAAATCTGTAAGTGGTATCCTATCGAGAGTCGAGTCCGATGACGAAGGTGCAAAACCAATTCCCATCCACTCGCTTGACCCGCTGGCCCGGCCTGATCGAGCATTACCGCCGCTTCCTGCCGGTCACTGACTCGACTCCAATTATCACCCTCAACGAGGGGAACACCCCGCTAATCGAGAGCGTACCGCTCGCCGAGCGCATCGGCCAAAACATAAAAATTTACTTGAAGTTTGAGGGAACCAATCCGACCGGCTCCTTCAAGGACCGCGGGATGACTGTGGCAATCAGCAAGGCGGTCGGGGAGGGCGCGCGCAAAGTAATCTGCGCCTCGACTGGGAATACCGCCGCCTCCGCCGCGGCTTATGCGGCTCGCGCCGGAATTCAAGCATTTGTTTTAATTCCTAAGGGAGCAGTCGCGCTCGGCAAGCTCTCGCAAAGCGTGATGCATGGGGCGCGCGTGATCGAAGTCGTCGGAAATTTCGATATTTGCTTGAAGGTTGTGCGCGGCCTTGCCGAGCGCGATCCGGTTCGGATCCGGCTGGTTAACAGCGTCAATCCCGATCGCATCGCCGGACAGAAAACCGGTGCGTTCGAGGTCTGCGACCAGCTCGGCGATGCCCCGACGCATCATTTCCTGCCGGTCGGTAATGCCGGCAATATCACCGCCTACTGGGCCGGTTATCGTGAGTATCAGGCCGAGGGACTGAGCGACCGCCTTCCTAAGATGATGGGTTATCAGGCCGCCGAATCAGCCCCGATCGTGCTTGGTCATGCGATTGACGATCCGCATACCGTCGCGACCGCGATCAAGATTGGTAATCCCGCGAGCTGGACCGGCGCGACCAATGCCCGCGACGAATCCGGCGGCATTATCGATATGGTTACGGATGCTGAGATTCTGGCGGCCTACCGCCTGATCGCTGCGCAGGGCATCTTCGCCGAACCCGCCTCGGCAGCTTCAGTCGCGGGTCTGTTGAAATATGGCGCCAGCGGCGGCCTCAAACCCGGCTCGGTCGCGGTCTGCACGCTGACCGGCCATGGCCTGAAAGACCCCGATACCGCTCTCAAAAACCTCAGCAACACGCTAGTCGTCGAACCCGATATCGATAAGGTGATCAAAATTTTGGAGAGCTGACTAACTATTGGTAAAAGTCACAGCCAATATTATAACGTCAACTCGACTTGGTGTTCGTACTTGCACCCGAATGGATTTGCGGAGAACTTTGATGTGTACCTACTGCATGTCTGGTACTCTGTGGCGGGATGCAACTGGGCACTGACGAAAAGCGGCTTGTTATTGAGATCATTTCAAGTCTTGTCCATCTGAAAAGTATCCTCGTCGATTCGATTCTTAAGCCTGCGGGCATTCCGCTCGAGATCTATCGTCCGCTTCTATACCAGCGCGATCCGAGCACAGGAAGGATTCTTTCAAAAAGGCAAATAGCTCCGCTTATTCTGAAAGCATTAGACGAAAGGCCGGATTGTTCTCAGGTAATTCGTTCAATTCTGGAAATAGCGGCAACTTGGGAAAGCTACCATTTAGCGGATGATGAGTACGCAGCTAGGGCCGTGTCTCAAAAAGCGCGCTAAGTTTTGGGCATACTCCAAACGATGGAAGCTCGCGAGGCTCGTCAAAGGGAGATCGCACAGAAGGAAGAGATTGCTCGACTGACGGCCGAGCGGGCCGAAATGATTGAGAAGCAATCGTCAATTCTGCTTATGATGTTCGACGGATTAGCTAAGAGCGATGACTCGCATCAAAGAGGTTACTTATTGCAAGAGCTTTTGCAGGTCCTCTTCGACGTCCACGGTATTCCAGTAACTAAGCCCTTTAGCAGAAATAATAGGGCCGAACAGATTGATGGCGCGTGCAAGCTCGAAGGATGGCATTACCTGATCGAGTGTCGCTGGCGTGCCAAGCTTGCCGACATTCGTGAGCTTGATGGTTTGCATGGTCAAGTCGGGAGATCCGGAAGACAAACGATGGGCCTTTTCCTCAGCATAAATGGTTGGTCGAACAATGTCCCAAAGCTTTTAAAAACAGAATCCAGAAAAATCGATCATTTTGATGGAAGGCTATGACTTGCGGACTATCCTAAGCGCGCGCATAAGCTTGACTGATTTTCTTCTCGCGAAAGTGGCGAAGTTGAATCTCGAAGGAGAGCCATTTTTTGGCATTGCAGATTACCTCAGGCGAAACAATTAATGGCATTCTCGGCCATCGATGAGCAGGGCAGCAAGCGGACGAGGAGTTGCATGAAATACATCATCATCCACGGGGACGGGATGGCCGACTGGCCGTGCGAAGAGCTCGGCGGCAAGACTCCGCTCGAAGCCGCCCGCAAGCCTTACATGGACCTGATCGCGTCACGCGGCACGCTCGGACTGGTCGCGACGATCCCCGAAGGCATGCCCTCCGGCAGCGACGTCGGCACGATGACGATGCTCGGTTACGATCCGGCGCGCTATCACACCGGACGCGCCCCCATCGAAGCTGCCAGCATGGGAATCGAGCTCGGGCCCGACGACGTAGTCTTTCGCATGAACCTCGTCTCACTCAAGCATGACGCTTCCGGCGCGCTCATCATGGACGACTTCACCTCCGGCCATATCACCAGCGAGGAATCCGGGAAACTTGTTGCCGATCTGAGTCGCGAACTCGCGGGCGACAGGTATCGAATTTCATAACGGCGTCAGTTATCGCCATCTGATGGTCTGGCGCGACGGTATCATCGGAACCCGTCTGACGCCTCCGCACGACATCACCGGCAAGCCGATCGAAGGCCATCTACCGAGTGGGCCGGGCGCGGATCGCCTCGATTCGATCATGCAGCGCGCCGCCGAAATCCTGCGCGACCATCCGGTGAATCGCACGCGCTCCGAAGCAGGCAAACCTCAGGCCACCGCGGTCTGGTTCTGGGGGCAGGGCAAGCGGCCCGCTGTCCCAACTCTCGAAAGCCGCTTCGGTGTTCAGGGCTCGGTCATCTCGGCGGTGGACCTCGTCAATGGCTTGGGCCGTCTCGCCGGACTCGACGTGATCACCGTCCCGGGCGCGACCGGCTTTCTCGATACCGACTACGCCGCCAAGGGCCGCTACGGTCTCGATTCGCTGACGCGCCGCGATTTCCTGCTGCTTCATATTGAGGCGCCCGACGAAGCCGGCCATATGGGACGTGCTGATCTCAAAACTGAGGCGCTCGAGCGAATCGACGAGTTGATCCTCGGCCCGATGCTGCGCGCTCTCCCTAACTTCGGCGATTTCCGTCTGCTCCTGATGCCCGATCATGCGACCCCGTCAAAGCTAAAGACGCACTCGAACGAACCGGTGCCATTCGCTATGCTCACCGGCGAGTCGCTGCGTAGTGAGTCCTCCGATGCTCGCCGCTATACCGAGGCCGAGGCGCAGCGCGCCGGATTTGATAGTCACGGAAGGCTATCGGCTGATCGATTCACTGTTCGGCGCGCCGCTGGAATCGAGCTAAGCGCTACTGGAATTGGCGACGCGCGGACAAATTGAGTCCACGAGTCGCGTTCGGGATAAAGGGGAATCGAGCTGATGGAGCGTAATCTCGCGCAGGAAGTGGTCCGAGCGACCGAGGCGGCTGCCTTGGCTGCCGCCCGTTTTATCGGCAAAGGCGACGAGCGCGCCGCCGATCGTGTCGCTGCCGAGGCGATGCGCAATACGCTCAACTCAATCGCCTTCGAGGGCAAAATCGTGGTGGGCGAGGGCGATCGCGACGCCACCGAAATGCTCTACGCGGGCGAGATTGTCGGCACCGGCGCGGGACCGGAAGTCGATGTCGCCCTCGACGCGCTCGAAGGCGCTCTAATCAGCGCCACCGGCGGACCGAACGCCCTCTCGTGTATCGCGCTGGCTGAACGCGGCAAGATTCTACGCTGCCCCGATACCTACATGGACAAAATCGCGTGCGGGCCAATCGGCCGCGGCATTATTGACCTCGACCTCGGCCCGACCGCAAATCTTAAAGCTCTTGCCGAAGCCAAGAGGGTCTATGTCGAGGACTTACGCGTCGCGATCCTCGACCGCCCGCGTCACGAGAAGCTGATCGCCGAGGTCCGCCGCGCCGGCGCCGGGATCAAACTAATCTCTGCCGGCGACTTGTCAGCGGCAGTGGCGACGACGCGCCCCGAAAGCGAGATCGACTTGCTGATCGGGATCGGCGGGGCGCATCAGGGAGTACTTGCTGCCGCGGCGGTCCGCTCGGCAGGTGGTGAGATGCAGTGCCGTTTCGCGCCGCGCGACGAACGCGAAGCCGAGGCTTGTCTGGCTGCCGGTATCCTCGATCTCAAGCGCAAGTTCATGCTCGAAGAGCTGGCCGGCGACAACGTGATGTTCGCGGCGACCGGCGTCACTACCGGCGACTATCTCCGCGGCGTGCGCTTCTTCTCGGGCGGTGCGATGACCAACAGCGTCGTGATGCGCTCGAAAACCCGCACAGTCCGCTTTATCGAAGCGATCCATCATTTCGACTTCAAACCCGAGTATTGAGCCTCTTAGGTCAGTTTCGTGACCGAATCCAGACGCGCCATTCGCGCCCTTTCTATCGACGCCGCTAAACATCTAAGATAAAGATACGCCAGTATCAGCTTGGCTAATCTGGCATACTGGACTTTGCGATGGACCTCGAACTGACCGAAGCTCAATCCGGCGCACGCGACCTCGCTCGCCGCTTCGCCCGCGAGAAACTCGAACGCGTGGGTGTCGAGAGCGATCGCACGCATGAATTTCCACGCGAGGCGATCACCGAGCTGGGCCAGCTCGGGATGCTCGGCGTCTTTATTCCCGAGCAATATGGTGGCGCGGGCCTCGATAATGTCGCTTATGCCCTCGTCATCGAGGAGTTGTCGGTCGAGTGCGCCTCCACCGGCGTAATCGTTTCCGCACATTCCTCGCTCGGCTCCTGGCCGATTCTCGGGACCGGCACCGAAGATCAACGCGCCCGCTATCTCCCCAAGATGGCCTCCGGCGAATGGCTCGGATGTTTCGCGCTGACCGAGCCGCAAGCCGGCTCCGACGCCGCCGGACAGAAGACCCGTGCGGTCCTCGACGGTGACAGCTACGTGATTAACGGCACCAAGAATTTCATCACCAATGGCCCCGAAGCCGGCGTCTGCATTCTGTTCGCCAACACCCAACCTGACAAAGGAACCAAGGGTATCAGCGCATTTATCGCCGAGACCTCCTCACCCGGATTCGAGGTCACCCGCGTCGAAGATAAAATGGGTATCCACGGCGCCCACAGCGCGCAACTCAGCTTTTCCGATCTGCGCGTGCCGTGCGAGAACCTCCTGATGGCCGAAGGCGACGGCTTCAAGGTCGCGATGAAGACCCTCGACGGCGGCCGCATCGGCATCGCCGCACAAGCAATCGGCATCGCGCGCGCGTCGCTGGAAGCCTCACTCAAGTACGCGCAAGAACGAACCACCTTCGGCAATCCACTCGCAAATTATCAGGCGATCCAGTGGAAGCTCGCCGATATGGCCGTCGAGATCGACGCGGCCCGCCTGCTGACCTTGCAGGCGGCCTCGCTCAAGGATGCGGGTAAATCGTGCACCAAGCAGTCCGCGATGGCGAAGCTGTTCGCTGCCGAGACCGCAATGAAATCCGCCACTGAAGCGATCCAGATTCACGGCGGGTATGGCTACACCAAGGAATTCAAAGTAGAACGTTACTTTCGCGATGCTAAAATCACTGAAATCTACGAGGGTACCTCGGAGATTCAGCGATTGGTGATTTCGGGACAGGTACTTCAAACCCGCTGAGGGCCGGATCAAGATGATGAGGGCAATATCGTGAGCACCAAGCAGGAATGGCTCGAACAAAGCTACAATAAAGGCAAGGAGCGGCCGGTCCGCTTCACTACCCTCTCCGATATGCCGGTCGATCCACTCTATACTCCCGAAGATCTACCGAAAGACGTCAACGGTAATTTCGAAAAATCGATCGGCTACCCGGGCGAGTTTCCGTATACCCGCGGCGTCTATGAATCGATGTATCGCGGACGCCTGTGGACGATGCGCCAGTTTGCCGGTTTCGGTCTCGCCGAAGAAACCAACGCGCGCTTCCATTTCCTGCTCTCGCAAGGTCAGGACGGCCTGTCCACTGCCTTCGATATGCCCACCCTGATGGGCTATGACGCCGATAGCGAACGCGCGATGGGCGAAGTTGGCCGCGAGGGCGTCTCGATCTCTTCGGCCCAGGACATGGCGCGACTGTTCGACCGTATTCCGCTCGACAAAGTTTCCACCTCGATGACCGTAAACTGCTCCGCTTCGGTCCTGCTCGCCGCCTATCTGGTGATTGCCGAACGGCAGGGCGTCCCATGGCATCAGGTCAGCGGCACGATCCAGAATGATATGCTCAAGGAGTATATCGCGCAGAAAGAATGGATTTGCCCGCCCGCACCCGCGCTCCGCATCGTCACCGATATGGTCGAGTTCTGCGCCAAAAAAGCGCATAGATTCCACCCGGTATCGATCTCCGGCTATCACATCCGCGAAGCCGGCTCGACTGCCGTGCAGGAATTAGCCTTCACTATTGCCGACGGCCTCTGCTACGTGCAAGACGGTGTCGATCGCGGGATGGGCGTTGATGATTTCGCCCCGCAACTCTCCTTTTTCTGGGACCTGCATAACGATTTCCTCGAAGAGATCGCCAAGCTGCGCGCCGGACGCCGGATGTGGGCGCGGCTTATGAGGGATCGTTTCGGTGCCAAAAATCCCAAATCATTGATGCTACGGACTCACGCGCAGACCGCCGGTGTCTCGCTGACCGCCCAGCAACCGATCAACAACGTCGTGCGCGTCGCGATTCAGGCGCTCGCCGGAGTACTCGGCGGTGTCCAGTCGCTGCATACCAACTCGATGGACGAGACCCTCGCGCTCCCCACCGAAGCCTCCGTGATGGTCGCGTTGCGCACGCAGCAGATTATCGCCGAAGAGACCGGTATTACGAACACCATCGATCCGTTCGGCGGTAGCTACGCTATCGAGGCGCTGACCGACAAGATGGAAGCCGAGGCAATGGAGTATATCCGCAAGATCGACGAGATGGGCGGGATGCTCAAGGCGATCGACCGCGGCTATCCGCAGCGCGAAATCGCTGAGGCCGCCTTCACCTATCAGCGCCAGCTCGAACAGGGCGTCAAGACCGTCGTCGGCGTAAATAAATACTCCATACCGGAAGAAATTCCGATTGAGACCTTGAAGATCAATCACGAGCTGGAAGAGCGCCAGATTCAGCGCGTGCGGAAGATGAAACGCGAGCGTAACAGCGTCGCCCTCAAAGAGGCGCTCAAGCGGGTCGCCGAAGCCTGCCGCTCGGGTGAAAATCTGATGGAGCCGATTTGCGAAGCGGTCCGCCGCGACGCCACCGTCGGCGATATCAGCGACATCTATCGCAGCGAATTCGGCGTTTACACAGACCCGGGTTGGATCTAACTCGATGTTTCAGGACCGAGCTTTTTTTGTCATCCTGAGCGAAGTCGAAGGACCTACGCGAAGCGGTCTCCTTCCGACATTAGAGAACCGGACGCAAAAACGTGGCAGATAAACGACTCAGAATCCTCGTGGCGAAGCCCGGCCTTGACGGCCATGATCGCGGCGCAAAAATCATTGCCCGCGCCTTGCGCGACGGCGGCTTCGAAGTGATCTATACGGGATTGCATCAGACCCCCGAGATGATTGCTGAAGCTGCGGTTCAGGAAGACGTCGATGCGATCGGCCTGAGCATCCTGTCGGGCGCGCACATGACGCTGTTCCCGGAAGTGATGCGCTTGCTGAAGGACAAGGGCGTTGATGATGTGGCGATTTTCGGCGGCGGCATCATCCCCGACGAGGACTCAGCTAAGCTCAAAAGCCTCGGCGTGAAAGAAATCTTCACCCCCGGCGCCTCCACCGAAGATATCGTGAAATGGGTGCATGAAAACGTCCACCCCCGCGACTAATGACTGTTTTATCATTCCGATTGGAGCCACGCGGAACGCAGTGGAGCCGAGCAAGCAGCCTGCCCTGAGTCCGTCGAAGGGGAGTCCGCGAGCTGCGTCCAGAATATGGTGACAGTCAATTCGATTTGCCCCGACCGGCCACGTATAAACGTTATCCTTCACCGACTCATAATTCGCATCGAGCTTTGGCCCCAGCAGGATAATCGCCGTAATCCGCCGCGCCATCTCCATCACCGCTCGCGCCTCTTCCAGCCTGAGCGAGCGCCCGAGCACCTCCCGCTCGCGATAGCTCAGCCACTTCTTGATTACCTGATAGCCGCCGATCGTGTATTCCCATACCCGCAGTGAGATATTCCTCCAGTACGCGGCTTGATTGAGATAGACATCGATCGTCCGCTCACCGAGCATGCAAGACTCCTCCTCCCCCTTCCGAATGCGTACACCGCGCCTGAGAGACGCGGCGCTATTCCGTAGAGTGTCGTGACAGCACGGGAGCGTTTCTGATACCGTACCTTTCCACGGAATGCCGATATTTCATCAGACAAAGCACGGACAAATCGTTCATGGCGACGCTCTAGGACAGATCGAAGCTTTACCAGCAGAGTCGATTGATCTCGTCGTTACCAGTCCCCCATTCGGTCTTGTTCGGAAGAAAGATTATGGAAACGTAGAGAGTCACAAATATGTCGATTGGTTTAGACCATTCGGGAAAGAATTCAAAAGGATTCTTAAGCCTTCAGGTTCATTAGTCATAGACATTGGCGGTTCTTGGATTCCCGGCCAGCCAACGCTACCCTGCTTTGTTTAAATGTTTCGATACACCATTCAAAGATTCAAGGCATGATTTGCGAATGCCAAAGGCGAGGAGCCATTTGCTCCGGAATAAAGGGAATTCTGGCTGGACCGAAGGATAACGTTGGATCTCGCACCGTAGAGCGGTGCGATACCTGCGCGAGATTCGGCTCCGACGAAGCAGCCGGGCTTGAATACGCGCGAATTAATGGTGGCAGCTGTCGATACGACAGGAATAGGCGAGTAGTCTGGCAACCCACTTGATACCAACACGTCGTGAGGTGGCGCTCATTCGGAGTCCTTGGATCGAGACTTTAGGAGAGCTCCTCTCAGTCGTGCACGATGAGCTCCTGATAGCGTGCCCCTTCGTAACTCGTTTTGCTACTGAATACATAAGTCACAAATTGGATGACCGGGAATTCTCGGTTCCATATGTTTCAGGCTTACCACCGATCTCAGACCAGAGAGTGTTTTATCAGGTTCTTTGGATCTTGACGGATAAACGACCTCGGCCGGACCGTTCCCAAATTCGAGCTTACACACCTACCAAGTGTCCACGCAAAGGTTTACATAGCCGACCACAAAATGGCGATCTTAACATCCGGCAATCTCACTAGGCCGGGATTATCGGAAAATGTGGAATACGGCGTCGCGCTGGCTGGGGAAGATACAGTTATTGAAGTCCGTTCCGACCTGGAAAGCTATAGCAAGTTGGGCGCAAAGATTCCGATATACGACTTAGCAGTAATCGCAAAGGAAATGCGAAGTCTTACTGCATCTTACCAAGCAGCCCAAAACTCGATTCGCAAGCAGGCGCAACGCACTTTCAAAGAGCTATTAGAAGCGACTCGAGTTCAGCTACTGCGCTATCGGGCTAAGGGTAGGACGACTCAAGCTATTTTCTCTGAAGCCATCAAGTTTCTTCTTGCAAAAAGCCCTCTTCGAACTGAGGAGCTTCACCTGTCAGTGCAGCGATTACACCCCGATCTCTGTGACGATTCGATTGAACGCGTTATCGACGGAGTGCGGTTTGGAAAAAAATGGAAGCACTACGTGCGGAACGCACAGCAGCAGCTAAAACGCCAAGGTGAAATTCAGTTGGACGGCAAACTTTGGCATTTAGCTCCAAATTTTGGCAACTAGGAGCTAATATTCTGCTTAGCAGCGCGGATAATTTGCGGAGCGGTACCGCGTTATCACGGAAGGTGACTCGGCTTTAGTAGAGAAGCCGGATTTCGGCACCGGGTCCTCTTCGCATACGGCAAGAAGTGCGCAGTTACGCGCGTACAGCTACGTCTCGTCGAAGCTGTGCACATTCTGCCAGTCGCAGCAGTCGGGAGCGCTGACCACGTACGAAACGGCATCGCTCTCTCGCCAACATACCATCGCGCTTTCGACACTGGCCTTATTTATCTCGACGAACAATTTAACATGCAGCTAAGTGACGGTCACGTTAAGCGCTGCGACCGCTGAAGCTTGCTGACGGCTTGGAAGCATTCAAGGCTCCGCTCGGGCGCATCTTCCTTCCACCCGATCCCGCTCAGCGGCCCTCGACAGACTTTATACGGCGCGCGAATCGATTCCGGCGAATTGTGACGTAGCGGGTTGCGCCTGCTTTACTGCTCTATCCACCGCCGTACCTCGATTACATACGATCCCGTCCCGCAGCACGGATCGAGCACGTACACATTCGGCGCGGCTAGCCCGTCCGCGATTCCCAACTCCTCCCGCAGCACCCGATCAACGCGCGCCACCATGTAGCTCACTACTTCGCGCGGCGTGTACCATACCCCAAGCTGCTTTCTCAGCTCCGGGTCATAGGCTTCGAGAAACGGTTCGTAGAAATACTGAACCGCCTGATGCTCTTCGAAGGCTTCAAAGAAAGCCGCCCGCTCGATCCGGTTCAGCGCCGTTTCGGTCCAGTCCAGCACCTCCGGCAGTCGCAACTCAGCCAATGCAGCGGGATACGTCAGTTGATGAAATAACTCGGCCAGTACCGGCACCCGCAGATGCTCCCCCGCGAGCCGCCAGTTAAATCGCGCCTTCTTGTCGCTCGGCGGATGCTCCCGCGTCCACAACACCCACGCCGAGAACACTCCATAAAAGAGCGTCTGGATGAGTGTCGAACGAAAGAAATGCTCTCCCTTCTGATCCTCGAACTTGATTCCGAGCGCCTCTTCCAGCGCGCTCCGAATCGCCGTCAGCGCCGATGCTTCATCCTGCTGCTCAATCCGCCGCAGCGCCTCGCGCGCATACGACGCGACGAACCACGCCACGTCCTTCGGCGACGCGAGCGCCGCCGCATGCAGCATCACGCGTTTTAGAAAATCGACAAATGCGTCGCCCTGTCGCTCAGCCCCTGCCCGCGGATGACTCGCTGCGGTCCAGAACGCTCCCTCGTCCGCCGCCAGCCGATACTGTTCGAGCTTGACCGGCTTTCCTTCCGCGTCGGCACCGACCAAAAGGAAATCCCGATAATTGGTGACGAGAACTTGCCGATACTCTTTCCAGTACTTCGCTACCTGGATTCCTTCTGCCGTTGCTATAACTTCAGCGCTGGTCGATTTTGCTTCGACCACTCCGCGCGCCGGCTTCGTCCCTAGTGGCGGTTCTGTAGTGGAGCTCTTCTGCAACTGGTCCGGCGTGTACAATCCAAAATCCGGAATTCCGGCTCCGTGACTCGGATGTTGAAAGCACCGGACTTTAGGCTTGAGCGTCGCGCCCACCGCGTCAAGCAACCCGGCCAGCACCGGATAATAGGAGGTCTCCGCCACCGCCGCTCCGGTGCGGCGGGTGTCGCTCAGCCTCGCGTAGATATTCTTCTAGTGGATTCGCCCCCATCCCCGTCGTCGCGCAAGTCTAACATCCGCGCCGCAATCGAGCGACTTCCAATCACGTCTCGCGTCAAGAATGAAACGATGCACAACGCGCTCAATTCTGCTCGCCCGATTCGCCTTGCTCACCATCGCCAGTCCTAACCATCGATGTTTCACATAAACATCGATGTCCTCCATCTTGGATGCAGCTCGCAGACTCGCTTGCTGGCTCCGTGCGACCATCGCGCTCCGCTAAGTGCGATGTTTCACGTGAAACATCGCCATGCTTTAATCGAATACCTATGAACTTCGATCTCACCGACGAGCAGCGCCAAATCCGCGACACGCTCACCGAGTTCGCCGAGCGCGAAATCAAGCCTCACGCCGCCGATTGGGACCGCGACGCCTCGTTCCCGCATCACGTCGTCGAGCAGCTCGGCGAGCTGGGATTTCTTGGCGTAGCCTTCCCCGAAAAATACGGTGGTGGCGGCGCAGATACCTTCTCGCAGGTCGTGGTGGTCGAAGGAATTTCGCGCTACGACGCCGGTCTCGCGCTATCGTGCGCGGCGCATATGTCCCTCTCGACCGGCCATCTCGCGATGTTCGCCTCGGACGAGCAGCGGGCGCGCTACCTCCCCGATCTTATCGCCGCCAAAAAGCTCGGCGCTTGGTGCCTGACCGAACCCAGTTCCGGTTCCGACGCTGCCGCGATGAAGACCCGCGCCATCCGCCACGGCGACAGCTATATCCTTAATGGCTCGAAGATGTTCATCACGAACGGCAGCGTCGCCGACGTTTACGTCGTAATGGCGATCACTGATCCGGGTGCGTCCCGCTCCGGCGTCTCTGCCTTCATCGTCGAACGCGGCACTCGCGGACTGAGCAACGGTCGCAAGATCGAAAAGTTGGGGCTCCATTCGTCAGATACCGCTGAAGTCATCTTCGATAACGTCACAATCCCATCGGCCAATCTGATTGGTGAGGAAGGCGCGGGCTATCGTCAAACGCTGAAAGTGCTCGAAGGCGGGCGCATCGGGATCGCCGGGTGGGCCACCGGAATCGCGCGCGGCGCGATGGAAGATGCGGCTTCCTATGCGAAAGAGCGCCGCCAATTCGGCAAGCCGATCGCCGACTTTCAGGCGATCCAGTGGATGATCGCCGATATGGCGACGCGGATCGAAGCGTCATGGCTTCTGACCGGGCGCGCCGCCGCATTGAAGGACGCAGGCAAACCCTTCGCGCGCGAGGCCTCGATGGCGAAATTATTCGCTTCGGAAACCGCGATGTGGACGACCACCAAGGCCGTGCAGATTCATGGTGGCTATGGCTACGTGACCGATTTTCCGGTCGAGCGCTACATGCGCGACGCCAAGCTCGCCGAGATTGGCGAGGGCACCAGCGAAGTTCAGCGTATGATCATCGCGAAGTCGCTACTGAAAGAAGGGTACCTTCCGGCCTAGAGAGCACCTCACTTAGTCCAGAGAGAGATTTCGGAAATCCAGCCGGGCTTACCAATAGCGCGGAGCTTTGCGCGGCATCCCGTCGAACGCGTCAAGGAGCCGTTCGCTCCATGCATTGATCGGATCGGCGGGATCGAGCAGGCGCAATTGGCTGATGCATCGCGGCCACATCAGGCTGCCGAACACGATGTAATCGGCATATAGCGGCGCGTCGCCGCCTAGGTAAGATTGTGACGCGAGCGTTTGGCGGATGGGTTCGAGCAACTGCTTGAACGCGGGCAGCCGCGCCTCGCGATCTTTTGCGGCATCTTCGAGTTTCATGCCGAGGCGCTCCTCGCGACTTTCGCGAAAGTAGGGCTGATCCTCGGGAATCAGGTGGTTGAGGATATCGACGACGACCATCCGCGCAATTGCCGGATTCAGCACGGCATCGGTCCAGGTATTATAGAAACGTGAAAGGCCGGTTGCTCCATTAAAGAGCGACGGGCGAGACGGATACGCGGCTTCGAGATGCAGCGCGATCGGCCACGAATCGACAATGGGCTTGCCATTATCGACGATGACCGGAACACGATCCCAATTCGCAAACGCGATCGCTGGCTTATCCTTGTAGCGCCATGGAATTGTTTCGACTTTGAGCTGCTTGTGCGCGAGCGCCAGCTTGGTGCGCCAGCAGAACGGGCTGAAACGGCGCTCCGGCTCAGCGCCGGCGAGGTCGTACATCTTGATTGGCATATTTATGCTCTTGCAGCTGAGATTTTTTCGCTTTGGCAGCCTGCGCTCAGAATGGCAGAAAATCTCCTCTGACATTCCAAGCGCGTGGACCTCGAATTACGCGCGTTTGAATTTGGGCAGCGTCACTTCGGAAGTCACGTCATCGAAGGCGACCTGCAGGGGCATCCCTAATTCGAGTTCCTCCGGCTTGACGCCGGTGAGCCAGGTCACGAGCCGGACACCCTCTTCAACTTCGACAACGGCCGGACTGTACGGCACGCTTTCGGCGAATTGCGGCATCATTGGCTGGGTCGCCGTAGTCCACGAGAACAGTTTGCCCTTGCCTGACGACTGCGCCCATTCCCATTTGAAGGAGCCGCACTTCGCGCACATGTCGCGCGGGACATGCCTCCAGCGTCCGCAATCGCTACAGCGCTGGAAGCGCAACTCGTGATTTTTGCAGAAGGCATAGAACTCAGCCGCGCGCCCACGCGCTTTCGGCAGTGGCAATTTGTAAGATTTCTCTACCATTTATTACGCACCTCGCAGACTTGTTTGCTCGGCTTCACTGCGTTCCGTCTAGTGTGTCTTATCTCCGCAGGATCGCGAGGCCGCCGTCGCCAAAGTCGCCCCATCCGGTGACCACGCCCAACTCGGCGTCTTTGACCTGACGCGGTCCGCATTCGTGGCGCAGTTGGCGCGCCGCTTCGACAATATGATTCGTGCCCCAGACGTGCGCTTCCGATAGCAGCCCGCCGTGCGTGTTGAGCGGCAACTCGCCGCCAAGCTCGATCCGTCCGCCGGTGACGAAATCTTTGACCTCGCCGCGTTTGCAAAAGCCCATCGCCTCGATCTGAAGCATCACGACGTAGGTGAAGCAGTCATAGACTTCGAGAAAGTCGATGTCCTTTGGCGTCACTCCCGCCATCTGGAAGGCTTTCGGTGCGGCGAAAGTAAGTCCGATTACAAACGGATCGGGGCGCGAGGGAATATCATCGGCGGGATACGGATGCCCTTCGGCGACGCCTGAAATATAGACTGGAGGCTTCTTCATGTCACGAGCGCGCTCGGCGGAACTCACGACGATGGCGCAGGCGGCGTCGGTTTCGAGGCAACAATCGTATAGACGGAACGGGAACGACACCCAACGTGCGTCGAGATAATCCTGCATCGAAAGCGGCCGTCCACGCATCATCGCGCGCTCGTTAAGCTGAGCGTGCTTGCGTTCGGCGACGGCGATCGCGCCCATCGACTCGAAAGGCGTGCCGTAAAGTTTCATATGGCGCGTCGCCAGCCACGCATAGAACTGGGCCGGCACGGTCGCGCCGTAGGGCAGGTAATATGCGCCGATCGTATTTTCGAGCGGATTGGGCGCGGCTATCGGCTTTTCGCCAGTCTGAGCCCGTGCGCCGCCGCCGCGGACGGGATTCGAGGAATAGCCGTTCCATCCGACCGGAATCAGCACATGATTCGCGATACCGCACGCCACCGCCATCGCGGCGCTCTGCAAGGCGACCAGCGGACTCGCACCGCCCATATGGACGGTGGTTGCATAACGCATATCCTCGATGCCGAGATTAGCGGCCATGTGCTCGGAGGTCGCGCCGATCGGTGGTCCGATAATGCCGTCGATATCGTGCGGACTTAATCCCGCGTCGGCAATCGCGGCGACGGATGCATCGAGTAGCAGTTGCAATTCGGTCTTGCCCGAGCCGCGGCTGAACTTCGATTCGCCGACGCCGGTAATACAGGCTTGATCTTTGAGTGAGTACATCGATTTGTTTCCTTTAGGAGCGCTTTCGCAGAGCCGCACTCAGTGCCCGCCCCCAGTCAGGTGCGGTACTAGCGCGATGGCTACTCGGATGGCAAGTCCGGCGACACCGTGATCACCGGGCAGTGAGCTTCACGGACAACGCGTTCGGCGACGCTTCCGAGCAGCAGATGCTTGAGACCGCGGCGGCCATGGGTCGCCATCACGATTGTCCCCACCTCATACTTCCGAGCATCATTGAGGATCGTTTCGGCAGGGTTGCCGGTCACCACCAAGCGTTGAGTTTTGAGTTTCGGGAAGCTTCGCCGGGCGAGCTTATCCAGAGCGGTCCGCGCTTCGGCTTCCTTCCGTTCATAATATTCAACTGGCAGCGGAGTATCGCCCGACGGCAGCATCGGCACGACATGCAGTAGGATTATCTCGGCGGCATCACGCTTGGCCAATTCACGCGCGAGCTTAAGCTCGGCATCGGGCTGCCCATCATCAAGTTGAAGAGGCAAGAGGATTTTCCTGAAAAGCTTTTTCATGCGCGAACTGGCGGCTTCCGTCGACCCCTCATCAATAAATTACCTTTTCCTCGATGAGCATCTTGATTTCGGCGTCGCTCAAACCGAGGAGGCCGCCGAACACGTCGCGATTATGCTCGCCCAAGTCGGGTGGCGGCGAGTAGTTCAGCTTGGGCACATTGCTCATTTTGACCGGCATCCCGGGCAGCGTGCGCTCGCCGACCTCCTGATGATTGAGCTTCCACCAGTAGCCCCATTCCCAGAGATGGGGGTCTTCGTGCAGCTCGACGCTGTCGAGCACCGGGCCCGCCGGAACTCCGGCCTTTTGTAGCGCCGCCGCGAGTTCACGATGCTCATGATTACGAGTCCACTCGCGCAGATGCCCATCGATCTCGTCTCGATTCTGATGACGCCCGCACTGATCAGCAAATTGCGGATCAAGCGCCCAAGCCGGATCGCCCATCACACGACAGAGCTCGTGCCACTCGTGATCATTGCTGACTGCAATCGCGATCCACTGATCATCGCCCTGGCACGGATAGGTATTATGCGGCGCCATTACGTCGTCGCCATTGCCGAGCTGGCGGCGATCGCGGCCGTTCATGGAATAGTCGGTAAACCATTCGTGCATCTGGCCGATAACCGTCTCGCCCATGCTCGCGTCGATCCACTGTCCTTCGCCGGTACGATTGCGATGGCGGAGTGCTGCCAACGCATGAAATACGACCGTCGAGGCAATCGCGTAATCGGGCCAGGTGCCACCAGTCTGTCGCGGCGGACCACCGGGATAGCCCTGCGCGTCGAACATCCCGACGAAGCAACAGGCCATCGGACCCCATCCGACCCACTTTGACGGCTCGGTGCCGGTTTTACCGAGTAGCGAGACTGAAATCATGATGATGTCGGATTTGATTTTCTTCATCTCGGGGTAAGTCAGGCCGAGCTTTTCAGAAGTCGCGGTCGGGAAGCATTCGAGCACGAAGTCGCTGCGCCGCACGATTTCGTGAGCCAGTTCACGGCCCTTCGGCGTCATCAGATTCAGGTTCATGGCCTTCTTGCCGTAATTAAGCATGTGGTAGAAGCCATTGCTGTTCAGGCCCGAGGCGTCCCGCGGCATTCCGGCAGGATTGGTGCGGCCAATATCGATATAGACCTGCGATTCGATCTTGATCACCTCCGCGCCCATCGTCGCGAGCCATTGCGCGATCTGGGGGCCGTTGATGATCCAGCTGAAATCGGCGACGCGGATTCCTTCGAGCGGAAGACGTGGCATGCGCTTGACCTCGGTATCAGATAACGCCGGCGGCGCGGAGTGTTTGCTGCTCGGCCAGCGATATACCCAACTCGCCCAGAATTTCAGCATTATGCTCGCCGAGCAAAGGGGCGCGTCGAGGTTGCGGCGGGGTCGCGGTCATGGAGACCAAGTGATGAGGATAACTGGCGCGGCCTGCGACCGGATGATCGATTTCCACAAAGGCATCGCGCGCCAGCAGATGCGGATGATTGGCGGCCTGTGCGACCGTATGCACTGGGCCGATGGTGAGTCCGATCTTCTGGCCTTCGCCCACGAGATAATCCATGTCGTACTTGGCGAGTTCGGCTTTGACCATCGGGCGCAGGACGTCGTCGTTGGCGTGACGGCCCGCGAGTGTATCGAAAAGCTCGCTCGCGAGATTGTCGGGATTGCGGAGAATCTGCTTGAGCGCCTTCCAATGGGTATCAGCAGCCCACAGAGTATAGATGTAACCGTCACGACACGGCAGTGGTTCGAGTCCGACTGATACGTTCTTGCGCAAGCGGCTGAACGGCATCCCGACGTAGCTCCACACCGCCATCTCGATTTTCGCCGTATTCACCGTTGCCTGCCAGCAAGGCGCGTCGATCCATTGGCCCTCGCCAGTTGTGTCGCGATGAAACAGCGCCATCATTGCGGAAGTCGCCGCGCTCGCTGCTCCCATCATCTCGGCGGCGTGGCCGGGCGCTTTCAGTGGATTCTCCGCGTCGCCTTCTTCGACCAGAGTTGGAGTGTTGTAACCGGTGAGGCTCATCGCCCATTCGATCAGCTCGCTGGCTTTCCAGTCACGATAGGGGCCGGTCTGTCCAAAGGGCGAGATCGAGACGAGAATCAGTCGCGGATTGATTGCCTTGAGCGCGTCATAGCCGAGCCCGATACTCTCGATAAAACCGGGCGCATGGTTCTCGATTAGAATGTCAGCGCCCGCAATCAGCTTGCGAAAGATCGCCGCGCCGCTCGGCGGACGCGGATCGAGAGTCAGGCTCTTTTTCGAGGTGTTGAGATAATGGAAAAAGCCGCTCTTCTCAGGGTGGGGATCATCACCGGCGAAGGGTGGGCGGCGGCGGGCCTCATCGCCCCCGCCTGGCGGTTCGATCTTGATGACCTCCGCGCCCATGTCGGCAAACATCTTGCCGCACATCGGGCCGGAGACCATCCCGGCATATTCGATCACAGTCACATCATCGAGGGCTCGTGCTGACAAGGTCCTTCTCCATCAGACCGAATGGCTCGCGCATAGCGAATCGTCGGAATATATGCAGATCAGCATGGAATTCAATAGTCCGCCTGCGCTGCGGAACACCCAACGAGTGCTTCAATTTCGAGGAGAAGGTTCAAAGGTAAAGGTGATATAAGCCTGCCGAAAAGGTTTCTTGTAGAAAGCGTTTCCCAAGTCTTGTACTTTTACCAAGAATTTAGCTATAAGCCGATCTATCTGGGGACATTAGTTGCTGATGCGTAATTTTCTCGCGAAAAACAATTAACGGCCGTCGTATTCGATGGCGGCAGGAGGTCAAGATGGCAGAATTTGATACCGTTATAAGAGGCGGCATAGTGATCGACGGCACGCGGTTGCCACGCTATCGCGCCGATGTGGGAATCAAAGATGGCAAGATCGCCAAACTGGGTAACCTGAAAGCCCATCAGGCGAAGAAAGTAATCGATGCGGACGGGCAATACGTCGTCCCGGGCTTCGTAGATCTACATACGCATTACGATGCCCAGCTTTTCTGGGACCCGTACTGCACGATTTCCAGCTGGCACGGCGTGAGTTCGATCGTGATCGGTAACTGCGGCTTTGGTTTCGCGCCGGTCAAACCAGAGATGCGGGATCGCGCGATGATGACGATGACGCGCACCGAAGCCATCCCGTATGCGTCGATGAAGGCTGGAATGCCGTGGGACTGGGTTACCTATCCAGAGTTCCTCGACAGCGTTGACCGCCATCCGAAGGGCGTCAACATGGTGCCGTTCCTGCCAATGGCGCCGGTGATGTCATGGGTTATGGGTCTCGATGACGCCAAGTCGGGCCGGATGCCGACCGAAGCCGAGACTAAGAAGATGCAGCAGATGATCCACGAAGCGATGGATCACGGCGCGTGCGGATGGTCGGCGCAGCGCTTCGGCGAGAACAGCGTGCAGGCCGACTACGACGGCACGCCAATGGTCACCGACCTGATGCACGATGAGACTGCGTTGGCGCTGGCGAGCGTGCTCGGCGAGCGCAACGAAGGCTTCATCCAGATGTCATACATCCCGAATTCGAGCCGCTACGAGGGCGACGCGCAGGATCATACCGAGAAGCATTACGAAGAGTTGGCGCTGGCGGCAGGCCGTCCGATTCTTTACAACGCGATCGCGATTAACGATGCGTTTCCCGAGCGCTTCCGCCGTCAGTTGCACTGGATCGAAAGCTGCGCAAAACGCGGTATCCGGGTATATGGTCAGAGCGCTACGCTGGACCTCGGCTTCCTGTTCACCTTCAAGGACTGGAACCTATGGGACGATATGCCGGAGTGGCGCGAAGTCACGACCGGCTCGATCGAAGATCGCCTGCTCAAGCTGAGCGATCCCGAACGGCGTCCGGGCCTGCGCAAGGTCGATCAGATGACCGGCCTCATCACTAACGATGTCGGCGCGCTCTTCGTGCTGACCTGCAATCGGCCCGACCTCAAGAAGTACGAGAACCGGACGGTTGGCGAAATCGCCAAAGAGGAAAAGAAGCATCCGGTCGATGCGATGCTCGATATCGCGACTGCGGACGGGCTCAATACCGAGTTCTACACTCCGCCGCTCAACGCGCGTAACGACTACATGAAGGAGATGGTCACGTCGAACGGCATGGCGATCTTCGGTGTCTCGGATGGCGGCGCGCACACCAAGTTCTTCTCGGGTGGCCGCTACACCACCGAAGCGCTGATCCGTATGGGCCGCGACAACGACATCCTGTCGCTTGAGGAATTGCATTTCCGCCTGAGCGCGCATCCTGCGATGGCGCGCGGGCTTCAAGAATCGCGGCACGCTGGTTGAGGGCAACTGGGCTGATGTCGTCGTTTATGATCTGAACAAGCTGGCGATCAAGCCGCTGGAAATCGTTCACGACTTCCCGGGTGGCGAATGGCGTCGCGTGCAGCGCTCTGAGGGTTACAGCACCATGATGGTCAATGGTGAGGTGACATTCCAGGATAACAAGTGCACTGGTTCGACGCCGGGCAGCCTGCTCCGCAGCGGAGGCTGAGCGCTAACATGATTGCTTAGCTGAATTGATCGATTGAATGCAAAGGCCGGGTTGCTTGCCCGGCCTTTGCTTTTTGAATCGTATTAATCGACGGCAATACTGGCGCGGTGGGGCCAAATCCGATTAAGCTATAATAACACGACAAGTTACTAGGCCGCCGGAGGATAGGTGATGGCGCAGTCAGAATATAGTGAGCGTTTACTTTCGGCTGATTCCCATATCATGGAGCCGCGCGATCTCTGGGAGACCGCGCATGGATGCGAAATGGCGCGACAAAGCTCCGCGTATCCGCGCGCTTGATGAGTCCGGCGATTACATCGTGATCGAAGGCATGCGCCCCCGTCCCTTGGCTTTCGAGGGTCCCATGGCCGATTTGAAGGCGCAAGGAATGGAGATCCCAGTAGCTAAGGGCTATCGCTACGAGCAAAATCGCGAAGGTTCATGGGAGCCGAATGCGCGGCTGAAGGATCAAGATCTCGACGGCGTTTCAGGCGAGGTGATCTATCCTGGGGTCGGATTACATATCGTACGTGCGCCCGACGGCGACTACATCTATGCTGCCTGCCGCGCCTACAACGATTGGCTCGCCGAGTACTGCTCGGTTCATCCGCAGCGGCTGAAGGGCGCGGCGATGCTGCCGAATCGTGGACCAATCGAGAACGCGGTCAAAGAGGCGCAGCGCGCTGCGAAACTTGGCCTAACGACTGTGATGCTGCCGGCATGGGTCGATGATCGCGCGTACAATTTGCCGGAATGGGATCAGCTGTGGGCGGCGCTACAGGACCTCAACCTGGTTGCGAGCATGCATCTGAGCGGGCGCGAACCTTACGGGATTGCGCATGGGCCGGGTGCGGGCGGGATCAATGTCGGCGTGGTGAAGTTCGGGATGTCCGATACGGTGATGCGGCTGATCTGGGGCGGCGCGCCAATGCGCTTCCCGCAGCTCAAGTGGTCGATGGTTGAGGGCGGGATCGGCTGGATCGCGTCAGTGCTGAACTTCATGGACCATTGGTGGGATGACCATAAGAGCTGGATGCAACCGAAGCTGCCCGAGACGCCGAGCTACTATTTCCATCGGCAGTTCTTCGCGACTTTCGAAGACGATCGGGCGGGCGTACTGACCCGCGAGATGATTGGAGTGGAGAACCTGATGTGGGGTTCGGACTATCCGCATACGGAGGGCGTGTGGCCGTTTTCACGTAAGAAGGTCGCCTCGAATTTCGCCAATATCCCTGAGGCGGATACGCGCAAGATGGTGCATGACAACGTCGCGCGCGTGTTCGGGTTTCCGCTGAATTGAAGGTATTCGTCGCGCTGGATCCGGGGTAACGGTCAATGATGGAATCGCTCAAGAATAAAGTTGCGATCGTTGGCGTCGGCGATACCAAAGTCGGTGTCGTAAAGGATCGGAGTGCGACGCAGCTATATGTCGAAGCCGGCGAAGCTCGCGATGGATGACGCGGGCATCACCAAGGATGACATCGACGGCCTGATCACCTGCGTTTCGTGGGTCGAGCCGTACCTGTATCACGCCGAGATGATCGCTGAGTACATGCAGATTTTTCCGCGCTACTGCATCACTGCGCCATCGGGCGGCGGCACGACGCTCGCAGTGATGCATCATGCGGCCTCCGCAATCATCACCGGCATGTGCAATACGGTTCTGATCACGATGGCGGATAGCCAGGTCACCGGGAATGTCGCGCGTCGAAGGCGATCGAGGCGATGGCCGGTGCGGGCCATCCGCAATTCGAGCGGCCTTATGGCGCGCCAATTCCGGCATTTTACGCGCTAGTTGCGCGAGCGCATCAGCATGAGTTCGGCACGACTGACGAGCAACGGGCGGCGGTCGCGGTCGCATGCCGCAAGCATGCCTCGATGAATCCGGCGGCGCAGATGCGCGATCCGATCACGGTCGATGACGTGTTGAAGTCGCGTCTCATCGCCGATCCGCTGCATCTGCTGGATTGCTCGCTGGTCAGCGATGGCGGCGGGGCGATCATCATGACCTCGGCGGAACGCGCGCGCGACTTCAAGAAGAAGCCCGCGTACCTGCTCGGCATCGGCGAAGGCCACTCGCACGAGCACATCAGTCAGGCGCACAGTTTCGTCGCGTCGGCGGCCAAAGACGCAGGTCAGCGCGCCTATGCGATGGCAGGGCTGGGGCCAAAGGATATCGATGTCGCTGAAGTTTATGACTGCTTCACGCCGGTCGTGATTATCGAGCTTGAGGATTTAGGCTTTCTGTCCGAAGGGTGAAGGTGGGCGCTTCGTCGAGGGCGGCCGGATCGAGCTTGGCGGCGAACTGCCAATCAATACGCATGGCGGTCTGCTCTCGCATTGCCATCCGGGGCATCCGGGTTCGATCTTCTCAGTAACCGAAGCGGTGCGGCAATTGCGCGGTGAATGCGGACCGCGTCAAGTCGAGGACGCGAAGATCGCCCTCGTGCATGCACAGGGTGGCATCCTTTCGACTCACTGCACGGGTATTTTCGGAGCGGAGCAAATCTGATGGCGGCGAGTATTCCCAAGCCTCTTCCGGTTCCAACCCTCGAGACGCGAGCCTACTGGGAGGGCTGTAAGCAACATGAGCTGCGCATCCAGCAGTGCGCGGCCTGCGGGCAGCATCAGTTTTACCCGCGCCTTTATTGTTCGAAATGCTTCAGCGATCGCGTCGAGTGGGTCAAAGCCTCAGGACGTGCCAAAGTAACGACCTTCACGATCGTCCGGCGGCCAGTCTCTCCGGCTTTCGCTGACGATGTTCCCTATGTTGTCGCGCTGGTGACCCTCGACGAGGGTCCGACGATGATGACGAATATCGTTGGAATCGCGCCGGAGAAAGTCGAGATCGGAATGCCGGTCACGGTGACTTTCGATGACTGGACCGAGGAGATATCGATCCCGAAATTCAAACCGGCGTAAATTTCCTGGTGTTCACGAGCTGCACGATTGTTGCCGATTAATGCGGGTCAAAATATCGAGTCACTTGGGTCCAGCAATCCTTGATTCCACGAAATCGATCACTTTGGCTTCGAGGTTGACGCTGTCGAGGCGATCGACTTCCTGCACGCCGGTCGGGCTGGTGACGTTAACCTCGGTCAGGTAGTCGCCGATGATATCGAGTCCGACGAAGTAAAGGCCGTCGCGTTCGAGCCGCGGGCGGAGCATTCGGCAGATGTCATGGTCACGTGCAGTGATTTCCGCGCGGACGCAACTGCCACCGACGTGAATATTCCCGCGATGCTCGTCCTCGCGCGGCACTCTGAAAGTTCCGCCCAGCGGTTCGCCATTGAGCACGATCAGGCGTTTGTCGCCGTTGCGAATTTCCGGAATGTACCGTTGCGCCATAATCGGTCGGGTCTCGAAGCGCGTGACGGTTTCGAGAATCGCGTTCAAGTTGCGATCTCGTGAATGGGCGTGAAAAACGCCTTCACCCCCGTGCCCATCAAGCGGCTTGACGATCATCTCGCCGCCTTGCTCGTCCATGAAATGTTTGAGGCGGACGATATCGTAAGTAACCAGCGTTGGGGGAATTGCGCCGGGGAAATTAAGTGCATAGAGCTTCTCATTGGCTTCGCGCAAGCCGGCGGGATGATTAAGGACGAACGTGTGATGCGGGTCGGCGAGACTCAGCAGCATCGTGGCGAAAAGATAGTTGGCGTCGGCGGGTGGATCCTTGCGCATGAAGATGGCGTCGAAATGTTCGAGCGGGTAATCCGCGCCATCATCGAGCAGACGATAATGCGGCGTCGCGCGCGTCACCTCGCATCGATGGGCGCGCGCGAAACCCTGATGGCCGCGGCTGAAAAGATCTTTCAGGCCGACAAAAAAAGTTTGATGGCCGCGCGCCAATGATTCCAGCATAAAAACGAAAGTCGTGTCCTTGTCGGGCTGCACGGTTTCGAGCGGGTCCATTACGAAAGCAAATTTGAAGGCCATGAAGTTTAATTCCTTCCTAATCTGATTTGTCGCGCGTCTCGTCCAGCGCGCCGGTCACGATACTGAGGGCGGCGAGCGCTGCTGTTTCGCTGCGCAAGCGATTGGGCCCGAGCGACGCTGCGCGAAATCCCGCATCGCGCATCAAGGCTACCTCGTGCGGGGTGAAATCACCTTCTGGTCCGCAAGCTATCAAGATTTCGGATGCCTGCTCATCGCGTACAATTGTCGCCAAGGCATCGCCGTTCGGGGCGCAGAAGATTGCGACGGCCTGTTTGGACTTCTCTCGAACCATCTCGGTGAGGGCGATCGGCGGGCGGATTTCCATACGTGGCGCGAGCGACTGCTTGGCGGCGGCGAGCGCGACGCGATACCAGCGTTCGAGGCGTTCGGTTCCGACGCGGTCCGGAACGCACCGGCTGCAGATGAGCGGGAGCAACTCGGCGGCGCCAAGTTCGGCAGCTTTCTCAACAACAAAATCCATCCGTTGGCCCTTGATTAAGGCGGCGGCAAGCACGATCTTCCGACGGGCCGGCAATGCCGATTGAGCGCGTCGCACCGCAATCGAGGCGTATTCGGAATCGAATCGCTCTATAGCTCCTATGTACTCAATACCAGCTTCATCGATCAGACAAACTTCCGCGCCCACCCGCAGCCGAGCCACATCCCGCAAATGATGAAGCTCCTTACCGATTACCCGCGCCAAGCTGTCTTGGATTAGCGCGCGAGTGATCGCAAATCGCGGCGCCGCTTCATCGCTGAAATAGGAGCGCTCGCCATCGACCATCGGCGCGCGTGCGGACCAATTTCAGTTCGGGTTGATAAGCCGCGGCGATTGCCCTGACTTCGCGCGCGAGAATGCCGGCCAGAATCAGAAAGCCGCCGATACGCAGACGGCTTTTGAGCTGCGCCGCCATCTCGATCAGCACGGAACTCAGAATGTTCGCGGTGATCAAATCGAAGCGTCCGCGAATCGATCTCAAGGGCGCAGCCGACAGCCGAATTGCGCCGTCAAGATGATTCAACTCGACATTTTCGCGGGCGTTCTCCAACGCGATCATATCCTGATCGATAGCTGTGATCTGTCCAGTGCCCAGCTTATGCATCGCGATCGCGAGGATGCCCGAACCCGTGCCCACGTCGAGCGCCCGGACAATCTCGCTGGACTCACAAATTCCCGCAAGTAGGCTGAGCGTTCCAAAAGTTGAGGCATGATGCCCGGTGCCAAACGCCTGCCCCGGCCGAATCACAATCACGATCCGGTTTTTCACCTCTCCCCGCTCCCATGGCGGTACGATCAGCAAGCGGCGTCCGACCGGAAGCGGCTCGAAGCGCTTCTGCCACATCGTGGCCCATCCAGGGTCTTCCAGCTGTTCAATCAATGGCCCAGAGCCATCGATTAGCATCCCCGCCTTTTGCAAAATTAAGAGCACTTTTCGCATGGCCGTCCGATCAAGCTCATCGAAATAAGCCTGTACCCGGGCGGTTTTCGCTTCGCGAGCGGAACGCGGTGTACGGCGCTGCTTGATCTCACATCCGAGAGCGCCATTGGCAACAAGAATGCCAGCGGCATCGTCGGCCACAGCGGCCGGTGTTTCGACAATTACGGAAATAAAGCTAGCGGGTCTTTGCGACTGTGCCTTTCGCTTGTGTTTTTCCATACGGACCCGAGCAGAGAATAGGCGACTCGGTGGCTTTGCGTAAGGGCTGTTCAAATCCGCGCCGATCCGGTTTGCCTGAGCTCTCCGCCCGTGATTCGCTTTGATTTAGGCTTTGTCTTGGCTCAATGAAACGCCATGTTCTCAACATAGCTCATCGAGGGGCAAGCGCAGACTTTCCCGAGAATACCGTGGCGGCCTTCTCGGGGGCGGTCGCGAGTGGAGCAGAGATGTGCGAACTTGACGTGCAGCGCACGGCAGACGGAGTTCTCGTAATTATTCATGACGAAACGATTAACCGCACCACTGACGGCTCAGGCCGAGTATTGGGCATGACCGCAGCGCAACTCGCGTCGTGCGACGCGGGTTCATGGCGCGGGCCGCGTTTTGCGGGCGAGCGTATTCCGACGTTGCAGCAGGTTTTCGAGCTAGTCACGAGCCGCTGCGCTTTGAATATCGAGTTGAAAGCCGACGGGATCGAGGAAGCGGTCTGCACGACTGTTCGGTCGTTCAAAGCGGAGTCATCGACCATAATATCGAGTTTCGACTGGAAAGCCTTGGCCAATGTGCGAAGGATAGCGCCCGAAATTCAAGTTGGTTTACTGGCGAGTCGCGCGCCGGCGAAACTTCTCAAGATGGCAGTCGAGATGAAGGCTTTCGCGGTGCATCCGCGTTGCGATCTGATCAGTGTAGAGTTCTGTGGCGAAGCTCATCGGCATGGACTGCAAGTCTATACCTGGACCGTTGATGAGCCAGCAATAATGCGTCGGCTGATTAGCGCAGGCGTCGATGGCATCATGACGAACTACCCGGCGCGGCTGCGCGTGGTGCTAAAAGAAGATGGCGCGTTACGGTCAAGATAAGATTGAGGAAATTCGCACTCGCGCGGATATCGTCGAGGTGATCGGCACGCATGTCCGGCTACGGCGCGCGGGACGGAACTGGGTCGGCCTGTGCCCATTTCACGATGAAAAAACGCCGTCGTTCAGCGTCAATTCAGAGCGCGGATTTTTTCACTGTTTTGGCTGTGGCGCGGGCGGAACGGTTTTCGATTTCGTGATGCGGATGGAAGCGATGAGCTTCCCTGAAGCAATGCAATCGCTCGCGCAGCGGTTCGGTATCAGCTTGCCACCGCCTCAGCAGACGAGCGCAACGGAGGGCTCGACGGGCGAGCGCGAGCGGCTCTTCAGCGCGAATCAGACGGCTGCCGAATTCTACGCACACGTGCTGTGGAAGACGCCGGACGGTGGTGCGGCGCGCGATTATCTGAAATCGCGCGGCGTCACGACCGCAACGGCTGAGTCATTCATGCTTGGCTTTGCGCCGGCGCGTCCGGCGAATCTGGCAGCAGCACTTGGTAAACGCAGTTTGACCGAAGCCGGGTTGAAGCTTGGGCTGATCAAAAAAGATGAACGCGGCGCGATTTACGATATGTTTCGCGCGCGACTGATGTTCCCGATCCGCGACGCGCAAGGACGTACAATGGCGTTCGGCGGACGAGTACTCGATGAGCGTCTGCCGAAATACATCAATTCGCCCGAATCGCCGCTCTATTCAAAAGGACGAGCAGTTTATGGATTGCACGAGGCTCGACAGGCGATCGTTAAAGCCGATCGCGCGATCATCGTCGAAGGCAATATCGACGCGATCATGCTATGGCAGGCGGGCTTCAAGGAAACCGTCGCGACGCTCGGTACGGCGCTCACGTCGGAGCAACTGCGGCTGCTTGCTCGTTACAGCCGCAATCTGATCGCGTGCTTCGATGGCGACGCAGCTGGCCGCAAAGCCTCGATGCGAGCATTGGAGGTCTTTCTTCAGGCCGGATTGTTGGGGCGCGGCGCGTTCATCCCATCAGGTTTCGATCCCGACACGCTTGTGCGGCAGCGCGGTGCGCAGGCGTTCAGCGAGGTGATCGAGGCAGCGGAACTGCTGGTCGATTACTTCATTAAAGAACAGGCGGCGGCGGCCGAGAATTCGTTGGAGGGACGGGCACGCGCGGCTGAGCGCGTCGCGCAGGTCTTGAGCGCAGTAACGAATCCCTTTGAGTTCGATCTCTTGGCGCGTAAGGCGGCAGGGATGCTGGGGGTGGGTGAGGAAATACTGCGAAGGGAAGCGCGGAAGCAAAGACCGGTGTCGCGCGGCACTCGCAATACTTCACTGCCGGCAAATCGCAAGCAGAGTTCGGCGGCCGGACCGCAGGCCGAATTGGGGCTGATCGCGATCGCGCTGCGATGGCCCGAGCTGAAGGACGAAATCTGGATGCGAGTAAGCGTTGCCGAGTCTGATGGAGCGCCGCTAAATGTGCTTAAACAAGTGTGCACTTCTACCGAACCGCAGGCGTCCCTTGAGGTCTTGCTCAGTGAACAAATGACGGAAAGCCAGCGCGCCGAGTTAAGCGCCTTGATGATTGGTCCGCTGCTCAACGATCCGGAACAGTCGCGAGCACTGATGGAAGATTACATTGGAGCTATAATGAAGGCTCGCCAACGCAGCGAAGTGGAGACTTTATGCCGGATCGCAGCGACGGAACGGGGTGATGAAGCGGCGGCCACAGCCCAAGCGGTGATTGCACTGCGGCAGAAGGCGGCAGAGCGTACTCCTCGATGAGGCTTTTCATTCATTAGATCGGCTTAAGTTGCGGCTCGGAACTTGATAGAATATTTGTCGTCTTGCAGTCCGCATGTATTCACTAGGGCCCATAGCTCAGCCTGGTCCAGAGCTGCCGGCTCATAACCGGCTGGTCCCAGGTTCAAATCCTGGTGGGCCCATCCAAGTAAAAACATTAATAATTACAAAAGCTCCGAGTGGGTGCGTCAGGGCGCTCAGTCTCAGCTTTGCGCGGCCCACATGAGATCGAGGGCTTAAGCGGAGGATGCATTGCGTGAAGAAATCGCGCGGCTGATGAGTCTTCAGACCATCGACCGCGAGCTACGCGAATTAGAGGGAACGCTGGCGCATGTCGCAGAGCGGATCGAGCAGTTACGGCAGGAATCCGAGCAGCAGCAGGCCGAACTCGATCGGCTCAAAGCCGAAGAGCAGGAAACCGGGACGACCCGCCGCCGGCTCGAAAAAGAGCTAGCCGAGGGTGAAGCGCGCATCCGCAATAAACGGATGCGGCTGAACCAGGTGCGGAACGATAAGGAAAATCTGGCGCTGGCGCACGAGGTTGAGGCGCTCAAAGAGAACAATCAACGCCTCGAGGCTGAGGCGTTAGCCTTGATGGAAGCGGCCGAGCCGCGCAGCACCCGTATCGCGGAGCTGACCGAGTCGGTCGAACATAAGCGGGCTGAATTGACGACCGCCGAAAAGGAGGTCGCTGCGCAGCTTGAAGATCTGAAGGTCTCGATCAGCAAACAACGTGTCGATCGCGACCAGATGGCGCGTGATATTCCCCCGGCGCTGTTGCAGCGTTATCAAATGATCTTCAGCCGACGCGGGGGCCTCGCCGTAGCAGAAGCCAAAGGCGGTACCTGTCAAGGATGCCGGATGCGACTGCCGCCCCAGCTTTACAATGAGCTGCAGAAGCATCTGCAAATCCATTACTGTCCGAACTGCCAGCGGGTGCTTTATTATGAGGCTGAGCGCCAGCCGATTGAATAATCGGCGGAACTCCTAACGATGTTCGAAGACACGCAGGTCGCGCCCGGTCATCTCGGCAGGTTGCGGCAGTTCGAGCATCGCGAGAAAGGTCGGGGCGACATCTGACAGCCACCGCCATTCATCAGACGACCCTTAAACGAAGAGTCGTACAGAATCAGCGGTACCGGATAGGTGGTATGTGCCGTATGCGGCTGCCCGGTCGCCGGATCGGCCATAAATTCGGCGTTGCCGTGATCAGCAGTGATCAGCGCCACCCCGCCCATTTGGTCCAAAGCCGCGAGGACGATCCCCAAGGCGGTATCGGTTGATTCGACTGCCGTAATGGTCGCTTCCATCTTGCCGGTGTGTCCGACCATATCCGGATTCGCGAAATTCATCACGACCACGCTGAACTTGCCCGACTCAATCTCGTTCGCCGCGCGCTCGGCGATCGCCGCCGCCCGCATCTTCGGCTCCAGATCATAGGTCGGGACGTCCTTCGAGGATGGAATCAGGATGCGTTCCTCATCCGCGAAAGGCTGCTCAACGCCGCCATTCAAGAAATATGTGACGTGCGCGTATTTCTCGGTCTCAGCGATCCGCAGGTTATGAATGCCGGCGCGATCCAGCACTTCCGCCAGGGTGTTCTTGATTTCCTCCGGTCCGAAAGCAAGCGGCAGACGGAAGCTATGGTCGTACTCGGTCATACAGACGTAACCGAGCTTTGGAAAAGACGGGCGCTTGAATCCTGTGAAATCTGACTGGGTGAGCGCGGCAGTCAATTGCCGGGCGCGATCAGCGCGGAAGTTGATGCAGATAACCTGATCGCCATCACGCATTAGCGGAGCATCCCCGATAATACAAGGCTCGACGAACTCGTCGCTTTTGTCGTTCGCATAGGCGCGTTCGATCGCTTCGCGCGCCGAAGCAGCGGAATCGCCTTCATTCATGACCATCGCACGCCAGGCTCGCTCGGTCCGCTCCCAGCGTTTGTCGCGATCCATCGCGTAATAACGTCCCGAGACTGTCACGATACGCCCGCATTTCAGTTCATGCAGCTTCGCTTCGATCTGATCGATAAATGGCAGCGCGGAGCGGGGCGGCTTGTCGCGACCGTCGAGTACAGCGTGGACCGCGACATCTTTGAGACCTTCCTTCGCGGCCATCTCGAGTAACGCCAGCAGATGCTCGATATGGCTATGGACGCTCGCATCCGAGGTCAGTCCCCACAGATGAAGCGTGCGGTGGTCGCGCGCGGCGGTGCGAATCGCGCCGAGCAGAACTTCATTGTGAAAGAATGCGCCAGTTTCGATCGCCTTATTAATCCGCATCACGTCCTGAAAAATTACGCGTCCTGCGCCGATCGTGAGATGGCCGACTTCGGAATTGCCCATCACTCCGGGTTCAAGCCCGACCGACTCGCCCGACGCGTCAATCGTCGTATGCGCCTGCGTCCGGTAGAGACGTTCCATAGTCGGCGTCCGCGCGGCAGCAATCGCGTTGGATTCAGTAGCGGAGCGGATGCCCCAGCCGTCAAAGATGATCAGCGCGGCGACCTTAGGACGGCTCATCGTGAGGCTCCTTTTTTGTCGCGGAAAACACTGCTTCCCGGATAGACTGCGCGGACTCCAAGCTGCTCTTCGATCCGGACCAAGCGATTGTACTTCGCCGTGCGTTCACCACGGCTCATCGAGCCGGTCTTGATTTGCCCGGCGCCGGTGGCGACCGCGAGGTCGGCGATCGTAGTGTCCTCGGTTTCCCCTGAGCGATGCGAAATCACGGACGTATAACCGGCGTCGTGCGCGATCTCGATCGCAGTCAGAGTTTCGCTCAAAGTGCCGATTTGGTTGACTTTGATCAGGATGGAATTGGCCGCCTTCTCTGCGATTCCTCGCCGCAGCCGGACTGGATTCGTAACGAAAAGATCGTCACCGACGAGTTGCACGCGCGAACCTAATTCACGGGTCAGCAATTTCCATCCTTCCCAATCGTCCTCCGCAAGCCCGTCCTCGATGGAAACAATTGGATAGCGTCCGGCGAGGTCCGCATAAAGCTGCACCATCTCCTCCGCCGATCGTGACTTTTTGTCTGAGCGCGAAAAGACGTATTTCCCATTTTCGTAGAACTCGCTGGAGGCGGGATCGAGCGCGATCGAGACGTGCTTGCCCGGCTCATAACCGGCGCGCGCGACCGCCTCCATGATTGATTCAATCGGCTCCTCGTTGTTGCGCAGGTTGGGCGCGAAGCCGCCTTCGTCGCCAACGTTCGTCGAATGCCCATGTTGCTTGAGCACGGCAGCGAGCGAGTGGAACACTTCAGCGCCGATACGGATCGCTTCGGCAATACTCGAAGCGCCGTGCGGCACGATCATGAATTCCTGCATATCGACGCTGGAGTCGGCGTGCTTGCCGCCATTAATGACGTTCATCATCGGCACGGGCATCACATGCGCGGCCGGATTCAGCTGGCAGAATAATTCAACGCCATTAGCGTTCGCGACGGCGTGAGCAACCGCCAACGAGACCCCGAGCATCGCGTTCGCGCCCAGCTTTGATTTGTTCTCGGTGCCATCAAGCGCCAGCATCGCATCATCGATTGCACGCTGATCGGACGCGTCCGCGCCGCGCAATTTTGCAGCAATCAGGTGGTTGACGTTCGCAACAGCCTTCAGCACACCTTTTCCGCCGTAACGCAGCTTGTCGCCGTCGCGCAATTCGAGCGCCTCGTGCATTCCGGTCGAAGCGCCGGACGGCACGGCGGCCCGACCGCGCGCGCCGCCGCTCAGGCGCACGTCAACTTCGATTGTCGGATTGCCGCGCGAATCGATTATCTCTCTCGCATGGATTTCGTTGATAGTAGTCGCTGACATCGAATTTCCTTACCCGTAACTCTGCTGTGGGATCCCTTGATTAAGTTACCGATGACGACGCGGGCGAATCGCTTCGCGAGACCTCTCGCCTCGCACGCTCGGCTCGCTCGGGATGGCAAGAAAAAGTTTCTGTTTGTCATCCTGAGCCGGCGAGCGAAACGCGAGCCGTGTCGAAGGATTTACGCGAAGCGGTCTCCTACGATATTCAAGTTGCTTAAGCGACATCGCGTTAGCGCATTTGATGCATAATCGCGCCAGGGTTCTGATAATCCTTGATGTTGTTGTATTGCGGTTTGACCGCTCCGTCGATCGTCCAATTACGATGATTCTGATCGGCGGTAAAGCCAAACGCCGCATGATTGCTTTGCACGTCCCAAATCTGGACCAAGCCGCCACCTGCCCAACTTTGCATCCCATATCCCGGCATCTCGGCGGGCGTAAGGCTCTCAACCATCACCTTGTTAAACTGCATCTTCGTATCGTAGAGGTCCTGGGCGAGTGGCGCGTAAGTATTAGTATCGATATAGACGACGCGCTTGCCATAACAATACCGATTGCCGATTGAGGCGATCGGGCGCACATCGATTACCCAAGTGTCGCGAAGTTCCCAATTTCCCCATGATGGTTTGGCCCATCCGAGCGGCATTAGATAATTCTCGGGAAAATTGCCGTCATCCGTGTTCATCTGGGTGAGCGCCAATAGCTTCATCCGTTTGACGAAAGTAGAATCGAAATCCGCGATTCCGCCGTTCCATCCGCCGCGCACGTCGTCATGCGTATAGTCGGCGAAGGTGAAAATCTTCGAACAGTGAGCGGCGTCCGAAAGCCGCAAGGAACGCCGCAACGACGGCACGAACAGGAAATTGTCTTCGATTTGCAAATTATCCTGCCATAGCAAGATGAGGTCGGTCGCGTAGCGGAACTGCTCGGGGTCCTCGACGGCTATATATTCGCCGAGCCAAGCCCCGCCTGCACCGGCCTCAGTTCGGGGGACGCCCGGCTCCCAATTGTAAGCGAGCTGGCGCACGTCGTAGTCCAGATGCCAGCAGAAGATATCTTGCATACGGTCCATGTTGCAGACGCTGAGGGTCGTTCCGGAATCCGGGAAGCCGGCAATTAGATGCGGCTGAATCCGATAGTTGAGATTAGTCAGAATTTTCTGACCTTTGTCGGGATCGTCGGGAATCGGAAACGGTACTCCCGCGACGTAGTTCTTCAAAAGCCAACGGCCATTTGACTGTTTTTCGAGGCGAGTCTGATCACCGTACTTTTCCGACGCTTCGACGAAGGGCGTCGGCAGCGGATAAATCGTGGTCGGGCCGACCGTGATTTGGGCGTCCGGCGGCATTTTCCAGAACCATTTGCCCTGCCAAAGGCCGATAACGCCGTCAGAAAAATAATCCTGATACTTCGACCAGTTCGACGAATTGATCACCGTACCGGGTGGGATCGCCGGCACCGCTGATGAATCCGCTGCGGTCTCGCCTTGGTCAGGTGCAATCGGAAGATTTTCGGGCAACCCGTTCGGCGCTGGTGCAGGTGAGGGGTCAGCGACAGCCAAAGAGCAAAATCCGAGCACGATAGTTACCGCCAAAATCCTTGCGAGCCGCAAATGGCCCATACGATTCCCTCCATCGTAGCGGCGAGACTAATGCCGGAAATGCCTGATTCCCGTGAACACCATCGCCAAACCCAACTGATCGGCGGCAGCGATTACCTCGTCGTCGCGGGTCGAGCCGCCCGGCTGCGCGATCGCGGTCGCGCCCGCTTCGGCGGCTAGCGTCGGCCCGTCGGGAAAGGGGAACAGCGCCTCGGAAACCAGCACTGATCCTTTCAGCGAAACGCCGAGACGCGCGGCCTTTTCGCGCGCCGCATACACCGGATCGATACGCGAGGTCGCGCCGCCACCTACGCCGAGGGTCCGGTCCGACGTGACGAACGCGATAGCATTGGACTTGATATGCTTGCAGATCCGTATTCCGAAATTCATCGCGTCCAACTCGGCTGACGTGGGGGCGCGTTTGGTTACGACCTTGCCCGTGCGGGCATCTTCCAATGAGAGATCGGGCGTTTGCACCAGCAGTCCACCAACCACTTTGCGCAGGTCCAACTCGTTGCGCCGGACGCGATCCGGATGAAAACGCATCACGCGCCGATTCTTCTTCTTCCGGAGAAATTCGATTACTTCGGGCGAAAAATCAGGTCCGATCAGAACTTCGGTGAAGAGTTCATCGACGGCGCGCTGCGAATTCGAGGTCCCAAGGGCGATTCGCGATGATGATACCGCCGAAGGGGGAATCAGGGTCGGTCGCGAAAGCTTTATCCCAGGCATGTTTCAGCGTCGCACCGATACCGACTCCGCACGGCGTATTGTGCTTCAGGATCGCGACTACTGCTTCCTGATAATCCGTGAAGTCGATCATCAGATTAATCGCCGAGCTGATATCGAAGACATTGTTGAAGGAAAGCTCGCGCCCGTGGAGCTGCTCGGCGATTCGCAAAAAGTCGCCGTATAAAGCTCCGGACTGATGCGGATTCTCGCCGTAGCGCAGCTTTTGCGCGCGTTCCATCGAGATGCTGAAACTGTCGCCGAGCGGAGCCGCGTCCTCGCCAACCGTGCCGAGATAGTTGGAGATCGCACAGTCATAGGCGGTCACGTGGGCGAACGCCTTGCGCATCAGACGCCATCGCGTCGCGAGCGAGAGTGTGCCCGCATTGGCGTCAAGTTCTGCAACGACCGCAGCGTAGTCCGCCGGGTCGGTTATCACTGCGACATCGGAGTAATTCTTGGCCGCCGCGCGAACGAGCGTCGGCCCTCCAATGTCAATATTCTCGATCGCGTCGTCGAGCTTAGCTTCGGGCTGCGCAATAGTTTTTTCAAAAGGATAAAAATTCACGACCACGAGATCGATCGGTTCGATTCGATGCTCAAGCATCTGCTGCTGATGCGATGGCAGGTCGCGCCGCGCGAGAATCGCGCCGTGAATCTTGGGATGAAGCGTCTTGACGCGTCCGTCAAGCATTTCGGGAGAACCGGTGAATTCCTCGACCCCTTTCACCTTGATGTTTTCGCTTTCGAGTGCGGCTTTAGTGCCTCCGGTCGAAACCAATTCGACTCCGTGGCGGGCGAGCGCGCGCGCCAATTCCGCCAAGCCGGTTTTATCCGAAACGCCGAGCAGCGCGCGAGTAGGGTTAATCTTGTCAGAAGGCATTGGAATATCTATTCAATTCTCTCGGGCGCGCGTCAATTCCGATAAACCCGCGCGACACGCCGTCCCACCGTACAGAGCATCTCATAGGAGATCGTCTGGGCGATGCGCGCCACATCGTTGACGCTGATTATCGCCTCGCCGCTCCCACCCCACAGGATCACTTCATCCCCAACGCGCGCTTCGGGAACGTCGGTCAAATCCACCATCGTCAGGTCCATGCAAATTGCGCCCACGACCGGCGCGCGCCGCCCACCAATCAGCACTTCGCCGCCGTGCTGAAGTCCACGTCGATAGCCGTCCGCATAGCCGACCGGGAGCACCCCAATTACGCTCTCGCGCGGCGTGATGAACGTATGGCCATAGCTGACGCCGGTGCCGGCCGGCACGCGCTTCAGTTGCATCAGGCGAGTTTTGAAGGTCATCACGGGTTGCAGATCAATACGGTCGCGCACGGCCTGGACCGGCGGCAGGCCATACAGGGCAAGCCCTGGACGCATCAGATTCAGATGCGCGTCGGGCCGAAGCACGATCGCGGCGGAATTGGCGACGTGATTAACCGATAAATTGAAGCCGGCGACGCGCAGCGCAGTAATCGCATCGTTGAAGGTCGTTAGCTGGCGGTCGGTTATAGGACTCGAAGGATCGGCGGCATTGGCGAGCAGGGTGAATGCTCCTTCAAGCCGAATTGCCATGCAGGTTCGCATTGCTTCGACGAGCGCGCCGATTTCATTGATCTGAATCCCGAGCCGGGTGGCGCCGGTGTCGATTTTAAGATGAACCGGATAAGCCCATGGCTCCCGCTCGCTGCGCGGCCCGTTCCAGCGGCTCGATCAGCGAAGCGTCGAATAGCGATGGAGTCAGATCCAGAGCGACGATTTCGTCGGCTTGCTCCGCAAAGAATCCACCAAGCAGGTAAATTCGATCGCGAATTCCAGAATCACGTAGCTCTCGGCCCTCCTCAATGGTTGCAACCCCGAAATGGGCACATCCTTCCTCGTGGAGAGTCCGCGCGACCTCACTCGCTCCATGTCCGTACGCATCCGCTTTCACCACCCCCATAATCTTCGCGCCGTTAGTGTAGGCGGCCAATGCGCCATAGTTCGCCCGCAAAGCGCGTCGATCAATTTCCGCTATCGTCGGTCGTCCTTGCTCGATTTTGGTCACCGCCACATCCCACCCCCGGCATTATCCGGCGAAATCCGTCGCCTGCTGCGGCACTACTTCGACCAGCATCCGCGCATGCAAATGGATTCGCAAAACCCGCCTCGCGCTCTGTCCAGCTCCTCGATCAACGCGCCTTACCAATATGAATGAATGATGGCTGGTTTTTGACAGAAATTCGCATGTAATGATATAAAGAGATCGGCTGGGGGTGTGCGTAAGCACTGAGAACTCGTAAGAGAACCCCTTGAACCTGATCCGGATAATACCGGCGTAGGGAAGCCTGCAGGCGGAGGCATCGTTTCTCCGCCGGAAAGCCGCTTCCCGAAGCTTTTGGGAGCGGCTTTCATAATGCTCAACGATTCCTCCAGCAGTGCCTTTCAGATTTTGCTGAATGGCGAACCGCATGAAATCACTGACGGCCCGGGCCTAATCGGTCTGATTGCAAAGCTCGATTTGCGCAAAGGACGGATCGCCGTCGAAATCAATCGGGTGATCGTGCCGAAGACGGAATGGCCGGGAACCGTGCTCAAGTCCGGAGATTCCGTTGAGATCGTAAATTTCGTAGGCGGCGGATAGAAGCCGCTCGGAGAAATGAGATGCAAAACGGCTCTTTTGAACTGGCAGGACGCAGCTTCACGTCGCGTCTAATTGTCGGAACTGGAAAATATCGGGATTTTGCCGAAACCAAAGCCGCGGTCGAGGCGAGCGGTGCGGAAATCGTCACCGTCGCCGTGAGGCGCGTAAATATCACCGAAACCGGCAAAGAAAATCTGCTAGATTATATCGATCCATCGCGTTATCAAATTCTGCCGAACACTGCCGGATGCTACAACGTCGAGGACGCCGTCAGAACCTGCCGTCTCGCGCGAGAGGCTGGAGTCGGCGACATGGTTAAGCTGGAAGTTATTGGCGACCCACAGACGCTTTTTCCTGACGTACCGGCGACGCTCGAAGCGGCACGAATTCTCGTCAAAGAGGGTTTCAAGGTCCTTCCGTATATCACCGATGATCCGGTTACCTGTCTCAAGCTGGCGGAAATCGGCTGTGCGGCAGTGATGCCGCTGGCTGCGCCGATAGGCTCTGGAATGGGAATCCGCAATCCCTATAATCTGCGGATCATCCTGGAACAGGCCAAGGTGCCGGTGATTGTTGATGCGGGTGTCGGTACAGCCTCGGATGCCGCCGAAGCGATGGAATTAGGGTGCGACGCCTTGCTAATCAATTCGGCAATCGCCTGTGCGAGGGACCCGATCGCGATGGCACGTGCGATGAAACTTGGCGTTGAAGCGGGACGGATGGCCTATGAGGCCGGCCGAATCGAGATGAAGCTGTATGCGACTGCTTCCAGTCCGCTCAACGGGCTGATCAGGTAAATGTCTATTGATGGCCGGCCTGCGCCCGAGCTTCAGCCTGTACTTGATCACTGATCGCAAGCTGGCAGCTCGTCATGGCGGGCTGGCGGCGACGGTGGAGGCGGCGCTGCGCGCCGCCTCCACCGTCGCTGCACCCGGTTCCGTCGCGGTGCAGCTAAGAGAGAAAGATCTCGAAGCGCGCGAGCTGTACGAGCAGGGGCGCGTGATGCGCGAGCTATGCTCGCGCTATCACGCGCCCCTGCTGATCAACGATCGTATCGACGTGGCGCTGGCGGTTCAGGCGGATGGAGTGCATCTACGCACTGACTCGATTGATGTGCGCGACGCGCGTGAGTTGCTTGGGTCGTCGCGTCTGATCGGCGTCTCGACTCATCATTCAGACGAAGTCACGCGCGCCGCTGAAGCGGGCGCGGATTTTGTCGTCTTCGGACCGGTATATCCGCCGCTCTCGAAGCCGACCAGCGGTGCGGCAGGCGGCGCTCAAAACTTGAGCGCCGCCTGCCGCACCGCATCCGGGATACGAGTCTATGCGCTCGGTGGAATTACGCCAGCGCGCATCGGTGAGCTTGCTGGGGCGGGCGCGTTCTCCGAGCGTGCCCACCCCAGCGGAGTAGCCGTGATCGGTTCTGTGTTTGCCGCTGATAATCCCGCTGCCGCGACCTGCGACTTGCTTGAGGCACTTGCTCGGATTACCTGACCTCGCCGTTCAGAAAGAGAAATAATGTCCAGAAACTTCGTGACCAAGGCGTGATGACCAGCACGGCTACGATCGCTGCGGCGGCCGAACCCACGAGTTGAACTACCGCCGAACAGTCGAACATGACAAGCACCGCCCAAGTCGCCAACGCCCCGCCAAATGCTGCGCCATAGTTGATGACCGAAGGCCCCATCCACTCGCCTTCGCTTCGCCAAAACGTGACGCCACAAGTCGGGCAATTCGTATTCATCTGCAGGATTGAGCGCGAGATTTCTCCGCGTCCGCAGACGGGACACCTTCGCGCTAGAGCGCGTCGGAATAGCGCATAACCTGATTGATCGCTCGCGAGGTCATATCGACTGTTCTTTGATGCCCGGTAATCCTGCCATGCAATTCCAATTATTAAATAGACGCCGATTACTGCGAGGAGCGTTACGATGCCGACCGCGGCCAAAATACTCACCGCAATCTCGGTATTGACGCTCACGGTGATTCCTCAACTTGCTAGAAGTGACGATGTTCGCGCTCGCGACGATTATCACATTCCAACTGCACGGTAATGTGCCGGATGTTGAACTTATGCTCGATTGCCGCCGACATTTCCGCCAGCACCGTATCGTGATGAGCATCCGGACTGACTACCGCATGAGCTGACAACGCAATTTGATGGCTCGCCAGACACCATACATGCAGATCGTGAATTTCCTCAGCGCCATCCACCGACAGCAGTTCGCCACGGACTTCATCGAGGTTGATGTGTGCCGGAACCGACTCCATCAAAATATCCACGCCCTCCCGAATCAGTCCCCATGAGCTGTAGATGATCAAGCATCCAATAAAGATACTGACGGCCGGATCGGCTGCCAGTGATCCCGTCAGATAAGTAATAGACCCAGCAATCAATACTCCGGCGCTTCCAATAAGGTCAGACAAGACGTGCAGAAAGACGGCTCGTACAGCCATTCCTTGATGGCCCCCGACGCCGGATCGAAAAGTAAGCCACGCCGAGGCTCCGTTCACGATAATTCCGCCGGCCGCAATCAGCATCACGGCAACCGCACGCACCTCAGGAGGATGGCGCAGGCGCTGCGCCGCTTCGAACCAGATAAAGGCGACAAGCAGCCATAGAAACAGGCCGTTAAATAATGCGCCCAGAATTTCGGCACGCAAGTAACCATAAGTTTTGCTTGCAGTAGAAGGCCGAGACGCGATCCACAGCGTCAAAAGGCTGAGGCACAGTGCTGCGACATCGGTGAGTAGATGCACCGCGTCAGTAAGAAGCGCCAAGCTGTTCGAATACCAGCCGCCAATTAGCTCGGCGATCATATAGAGCAATGTAATCGCCAGGACGATACGCAAGCGTTTCCGATCGCCGGTAAGCGCAGGATGTGCGGCAGCTTGTTCCAATTGATAATCTGCGCCTTGGTTTACGAATCGCCTAATTCGCGCTAGCGCGATAACAGGCTATCGATTAATCATACTCGATCAGCGCTCTGGATGTGATCGGCTCGAGGCGTTGACGCCCGCCTAAACCTTTCAGCTCGATCACGAAGGCGCATCCGACCACTGCCGCCCCAAGCTTCTGGGCAAGCTTGATCGAGGCGAGCGCAGTACCACCAGTGGCCAGCAAGTCATCGACGATCAGAACCCGCATCGCCCCGCCAAAGCTGTCTTCATGCATGTGCAGCGCCGCCTCGCCATATTCGAGCGCATAGCTCTCGGCAACCGTCGTGAAAGGCAACTTGCCAGGCTTGCGCGCGATCGTCAGACCGACTCCCAGCCGATAAGCAACCGGAGCGCCGATAATGAAGCCTCGGGATTCGATTCCGAGTACGCGATCGACTTTACCTAGCCATGGTTCGGCGATCTGATCGACAATGGCGGCGAGTCCTTGCGCATCGCCAATTAGTGGCGTGATGTCGCGGAAAAGGATTCCGGGTTGCGGGAAATCAGGGATATCGCGGACAAAACTTTTCAACTCATCGACGGACAGCATGGACAATCTATTGAGCCTTCCTCTCTCGAACGAACTTGGACGAACAATTCGCCACATCGGGCGATTGCAGTGATCGAAAATACTAGCTGCCACTATTGCGGGCAAAGGAGATGCCGCTCGCCGGATTGGGTGACGGGAGATAGGCGAGGGGGTTTTGCGGATGATTGTTGTAGCGGACCTCAAAGTGAAGGTTGGGGCCGCTGGCTCGTCCCGACGATCCCAGTTCAGCAATCTCCTGACCACGCTCGACTGTCTGGCCTTCACGTACAAGATTGCGACTGTTATGACCATACACCGTCACGTAGTTGCTGCTGTGCTGCACGATGACGACGTTGCCGTAACCATGGAGCCGTCCGGCAAATATGACGTGGCCGCGATCAGCCGCATGCACAGGAGTGCCCGTGGGCGCTGCAATATCGACTCCGTCGTGCATGACTCCATGACGGATTCCGAATGGCGACGATACCACGCCGCTCAGAATCGGCCAGGCAAATTGGCGATCGGCACGCGGAACTGACCAGATGTCTGGAATCCCGGCGAGCGATGACTCCGCGAGACCATGACCGGGAATACTCAGCACCTGACCGGGATAGAGTTGCCGCGCGTCAGTTAGCTGATTCGCGGCTATCAGAGAGCTGGTGCTGACGCCATATTGCTGAGCGATATGATAAAGAGTTTCTCCTCGCGCAACTGTGTGAGTGCGTCCATATCGATAAACGGCGTGTCGCGTGCTCGGCAGTGCTTCACCGGATTGACCGCCACACCCAAAGAGGATTCCTGCCAAGCCAAGTTGCAACAGGCTATTGCAGATCAGTCGTGCGAACTGGAATTTGCGCCGCTCCCCCACTCCTTCACCACACCACGCATCACCTCAGTTGATCATGTTTTGAAACCATGCACGCCTTGCATCGGTACGAAACGGCACTCGCCGAAGTAGGATTCGCGCCAAGCTCCATCTTTCCGCTCGATTCTCACCAGTGTCTGCAAGTCGTTTTCACCGACCGGCGCTATCAGGCGCCCCTGCTCCAGAACCAATTGAGCGAGTAGTGGACGCGGAATCCCCGGCATCCCGGCCGTCACAACAATCACATCGAACGGAGCCTCGTCGGGCCATCCAAGGGAACCGTCGCCGGCCCGCAGCAACACGTTCGTCAGACCTATGCGCTCGAGAATTGGGCGGGCACGTTCGAGCAGCGCAGGAATCGATTCGATCGAGTACACCGTCCGCGCCAACTGCGCCAGGACCGCGGTTTGATAGCCGGACCCGGTGCCGATCTCCAGCACACGTTCATCGCCGGTCAAGGTTGCAGCCTCGCACATCAGCGCGACCATATAGGGCTGCGAAATTGTTTGGGCGGAACCGATTGGCAGCGGGCCGTCATCGTAGGCGTGTCCAGCCATTTCAGAGGGAACGAATTGTTCCCGTGGAACCCGGCGCATCGCGTTCAGTACGCGAGTGTCAGTAATACCGCGCCGTTGGAGCTGTTTGGCGACCATTTTTTCGCGTGCGCGGGTAAAGTCAACCGATTTCACTCTCCTAACTCCGCCGCAATTATATATCTGATACCGGTTTGCAAGGTAGATATGCCATCGATGGGCTTATCGGCCAACCAATCGCCGCGGAAAGCTAGGCCAGTTTAACGCGTCCGGGTAAACTCGTCCTCGATGAAAGTCGAAAAAACTCCAACGGAGACGAGCAATCAACGCGGCCGCTTTATCATGATCCGTCATGGCGAGAGCGAGGGCAATCGCGACCGTCGTTTCACACTGACCAGCGACACGCCACTGACCCCGCTCGGACGCCAGCAGGCGCGCGAAGTGGCACGCCGGATTGCCCGCCTCTATCGTCCCGAAATCATCATTTCGAGTCCGTATGCGCGCGCACGCCAAACCAGCGAGGTAATCGCCGAGGAACTGCGATTGCCAATTGAGATCGTGCACGACCTGCATGAGCGTGACCTCGGCTGCTTGAAGGGAGAATCCTACGATGCCTTGCGTGAGCTGGTGCGAACTGATCCCAGCTATGATCCCGCCAACGGATGGGCATGGAAGCCGGAGGGCGGCGAAAGCTATGAAGATGTTCGCAAGCGCGTGATGGTAGCGATTGAGGAGCTACGCTCGCGCTATGCCGGTCGCGAAATTGTGATCGTCAGCCACGGCGGAGTGATGCTCTCGGTATGGGCGCATATCGCAGGCGCTTGGCACGGCTCGCACCTGCCGCCGAACTGCGGGATCGTACTAATCGAGCACGATCCCGAACGGATGTATCCGCCGCAAATCGTTCAAGGTAAGGAAGAAGGTGAACTTGGCTAACGCGCCATGCCGCTCAGGAATTCCGATCACGCATCGACGACATATTGGCTAATCCGGTTTGCACGGTCATCCCACCGTCAACGATGATCGCTTCACCGGTGATGAACGAGGCCTCATCCGAAGCAAGGAACAAGACGGTATTCGCGATCTCCTCCGGCTCGCCCATCCTCCCCAGCGGAGCGGCGGCAGCTTGCAACCGACGAAACTCATCGGCGCGATTTCCGGCCAATAGCTCCGGCGCACGCGTGTTGATCGCGCCGGGACAGACACAGTTGACGCGAATCTTGTAGCGCGCGTTTTCCATCGCAGCGGCGCGCGTCAAATTGATCACACCGGCTTTCGCCGCGTTATACGACGCCAGCCCATAATCGCCGCGGGTACCGGAAATTGACGCGGTATTGACGATCGCGCCACCACCCTGCCGTCGCATGATCGGAATACTGTATTTGATGCCGAGGAAAGTACTGGTCAGAGTCACCGCCATCACGCGATTCCAGCTTTCCAGCGTGGTCTCTTCAACTGACGCCACTTCGGCGAAACCGGCATTGTTGAACATCACGTCGAGTCGGCCATAACTATCGAGTGCGAGCTTGATTGCGGCTTGCACGCCCTCTGGATCGGACGCGTCCATTTTGATCTGGCGGGCTTTGCCGCCCGCAGCGGTAACTTCCTGAGTGATTTTGTCGGCGCGAGTTCCGCTCAAGTCAGCGACGATCACCGAGGCGCCCTCACGCGCGAAGCGTCGCACGGTCGCTGCGCCGATACCCGAACCGCCACCCGTCACGACCGCCACTCGGCCATCGAGTTTTCCACTCATAACTGTAATCCTCCGTGGGCGAAAGATGCATTATCGCTCAAAATGATCGACCGCGTACAACCAGCCGAGCGCCTTGCGTCAGATCGCCGTGCTGGGTCACACTTTCACGATCACTTAAGATTGAAATCTGAGGTTAACTTGCTCGATGCATTACGATCCGAAGAAGGGCAATCACGGACTGGCCCATGACCCGCTAACGGCATTAGTAGTGCCACGGCCGATCGGCTGGATTTCTACGATCGCACCCAACGGCACGGTAAACCTGGCGCCGTACAGCTTCTTCAACGCGGTTGCGGCGAATCCTCCATTCGTAATGTTCGCGAGCGGTGGGCGCAAGGACTCGCAGTGTAACGCCGAGCATTCGGGGGAGTTTGTCCATAGTCTTACGACTTGGGAAACCCGCGAAGGAATGAACGCAAGCTCGGCTACAGTCGGACCGGACGTCAGCGAGCCGGAATTGGCCGGGTTGGAGATGGCGCCCTCCCAACTCGTGAAGCCGCCGCGCGTCAAACGCTCGCCAGTCGCGTTTGAATGCAAATATGTCAAGACCGTCGACCTACCGGGAGCGAATGGCAAGCCGCATATTTTTCAAATCGTGATTGGCGAGGTCGTCAGCATTTATATCGACGATGCGGTGATCGTGGACGGAATGATCGATCTATCGAAGGACCCGCCGATCGCGCGCCTAGGTTACCTCGATCAGTATGCTGCGATCGATCACATTTTTAGAATGAAACGTCCGCAGTAATTCTCACATAAAATTGCGGGCGTTAATTATCCCGGCTTGACCATACTGTCGAGGATATTCACCTTGCCCGCAAACTCGTCGAGATCGACTTCGAGCGTTTCCAAGATGCTGGCAGTTTGCCGCCAATGGCCAATGATGATCAATAATTCGACGATCTCACCCGCGCTGAGAAAGCGTTTCAGTCCGTCCAATGTTTCGCGACTTCCCTTGATTTGAGTATTAATCTCGTCGGTGAACCTGAGTACGAGCCGTTCAAGCTCGCTGAAACAAGTCGCCGTCCCCCAATGTTCGATTGCGGCAATCTGCTCTTCGGTGACTCCGACACTTTTCGCGGGCGGAAGGTGCTGGGTCCATTCGTAATTCGAGTGACAAATCTTGGCAGTACGCAGAATCGCCAGCTCACGCAGGCGAGGATCAAGCTTGATCTGCGTCATTAGCGCATTACTCAGTCGACTGCGGGCCGGAAAGACACTTTGAGCATTTGCCGTCATCCGTTGCACGTTGAGCACGAGCGGACGCTTGAGCACTTTCAGCACGTCGGGTGAAGCATCTTGCTCGTCGAGATAGGGTAGCAAGGCCATCGGCATCCTCCTTCAGTGCAATTGTTCGTGTACGAATGCGATGATCTTGTCGATGGCTTTGAGCGAAGCAGGCGCGGATGGCTTGCGCACGATAAAGCCCTCAGCCATACCATCGAACAGCTCCAGTTCTAGATGTCCTCCAGCCTTGCGATAACCTGCGACGAAACGCTCCAGATGAGGCCGCGGATGCGCGATGTCGTCTTGACCTTGTATGTACAGCGCCGGTGGTAGCTCTGCACGCTCGCCTCGTTCAAGCGCCATCGTCGGATTGCCTTCTTCCATCTCGGCTTCATTCTTCCAGTACTTGTCGTGTAACGGCAGGACGAGATCAATTAGCTCCGGATATGGCTTGCCCCCGGCCTTGATCTCCTTCGCATACCTATACCGTCCGAGCGGATCGATCACCGGCCAAAGCATGACCACACATCGGACCGTCGCATCGACGCGCGGCCCCTCAGTGCGCAGCGGAATCGAAGCATAACGTTCGTCATGGGGACGCATCGCCGCAAGCATTACTTGATGGCCCCCGCTGGAGCTGCCCATCAAACCTAGCCGGTCGGGGCTGCCGCCGAACTCGGCGGCATGGCTCTTTACCCATCGAATTCCATAGTTGATATCAGCCATCGAACCCGGATACGGAGCCTCCGGCGGCATCCGAAAATCCAGCGAGACAACGATCACGCCGCTCCGCGCCAATGGTTCATTCACCGGCGCGTCGTGCGTGCGATCCATCAGGCACCATGCCCCACCATGAACTTCAACGATGATCGGAAATGGTCCCGCGCCGCGCGGCCTATGGACCCGCGCCAGCAGCGGTTTGCCATTGTGACGGAGATATTCGACATCGGTGATATCGATTTCATAACGGTTGGTCGCGTTCGCAGCAGCCATAATGTTATCCTCGTGAATGGCGATCCTTCGCTAAGCTGCGCTTGGCTGTTCAGTTCGTCAAGAGAAAGGTCGAAATCCGAAACGCCGGCGCCAGCGATAATGGAAGAAGCCTGGACAAATGGTTGAGAGTAACGGGATACCGATAGGCAAAGTTTTCGAAGCGCGCGAAGCAGTTCACGTAACTGCCGAGATGATCCTTGCGTTCTGTGAAGCGATTGGCCTGGATGGTGCGAACAGGAATTCGGATGGTTTAGTTGTAGCGCCGTTTTCAATTTCAGGAAGTTTTCGCGCGGCAGAGGAGATTTTCGATCATCTGCCGAAGAACGAGCGCCGCTTGCTCGCTTCGATGGAGCTCCAATTCATCGAATCGATCGTGGCCGGCGATACGATCACGATCTCATCCGAAGTCGCAGAAGTTTATGAGAAGACGGGTCGCAGCGGAGTGCTGTCCTTCACCGTGATTCGTTCGATGCTGCGGAATCAAAAGGGTGAGATCGTGACTCGCATCGACCATCGCTTCACCAGCCGCAAGGAAGCGTCTTCAGCTCGCGACTGAGCCACTGGTTAGCCAAACCCTCACTTTTTTGGATCAATGATTCAATTTCGCTGCGCAATAGCGCAGATCGCCCAAAACTCACTGTAAATGTGCAGTGCCCGATGCGGCGCGATCATTTCTATGCGGAACAGCGGCCTTAAGCTTTCCAGCGATAACTCCGAAGGCGTCCACCCCTAAGGCCGACATTCCACGCCAGCCAATTGGGTAGGCTCGCACAGTGGCTGACGGACGCTCGTCGTGTGTCCAGACTCTCGTCCAGTTCTCGGCCAAGCCCAAGAATTCGTATGACGCGAGTCCACTCGCGGAGGCATACCGTATTGTTTCCGCGATGAGCAGCATGCCCGGAGAGCATCGTGCAAAATCATCTCGATAGCCAATCTTGAGCAACCAAAAGCTTCCGCCGCACTCGATCGCGAACTGCATCGCGACAACTATTTCTCCCAAGTGCAAGAAACAGAGCCGTAGGCAACCAGTGCGGCTGGCCGCGGCGGCATAGCGGCGATAGAACGGACCGCGCAATGTATCCATGGTGAGTGCACTGCCTTCGCGCCCCTTCCAATTCGCCGCCTCTACATCCAAGGCTTTATTTAGGAGCGGTTCTAATTGCTCCGGCGTAGGCGAGAGCACCTCATAGCGGAGAGGCCCGATTTTCTCCGCATTGCGTACCGCCCGGCGCAGATCGGAGCGGCGGCCTGGATTGAGCTGTTGTTCGGGTTCGAGCCAAACATTGCTCAGCACGATGCGTGGAAACGATCCACCCGGCCGGATGAAGACTTCGCCACGGCCGCGATAAGCGTCTCGCATGATTTGCATACTGGGCGTGTCAGCCGGCATACGCGCCAGGAGGAGCGATAATTCCTGTCTGGCGAGCATCATCGCGAGTTCCCGTAAGGCGTTCTCGCCAGAATAGATGAAATCCGCAGGCTCGAAGAGTTCCCAGCCGAGATGCTCAAAGCGGCGCAGAGGCCCGCGCCGTCTGACCAATGGTGCAATTGCGCCGCCGCCCGTTTCTGTTTTTACCACCGCTAACTGCAAATCCCCGCCAAGCGGCAGGGTCTCGCAACAGGCTTGATTCCAGATGTACTGCTGCATAGGCATACATCCGGTTCGCTCCAGTGATTGCCAGAAGGCAGCGAGATCGGCGTCTTCGATTGTCTCAGAGAACGCAGTGCTAACAAGCGTCATGGTCAATACCTCCCGACACGCGATCGGCGATGCTTACTCTTGCGCCGCAGGCACGCACCTATGTCGGTAGAAGTCAGCGACTACCGAGAAATCTCTAGTAAATTCCGGTGTTCGCTTTGCGAATAATCTCAGCTGATTATTCGCTTGGAGGATTCTCTTAAAGATCCCGCGCGATCCATTTGGCTCGCCGGAAGTCTTTTCGGTCTAGCCAGTCTTTATGGATTTTTCACGTGATGATAGCTGAGGTCCATCATAAAATAACGCTTTGTAGGGTCATTTAGGTTAAAATACTTTAAACCGTCGCCATGATTGCGCCATTTTTGATCATCGACTCGATTTCGGTCTCGCCGTAGCCGAGATCACGCAGGACCTCGCAGGTATGTGCTCCGATTTCGGGTGCACGTCCCGGTTTGCGCTTTTCCGTATCGCCGATAAAGACCGGGCTATTCACCGTTTCGAGGGGCTCCCCATCCATCGTGACGATCGCGCCTGACGCGCGCATCTGGGCGTCCTCAATTACTTCGTCGAGCCGGGGTAGCGGGGCGAATTTGATGTCGTTTTGCTTGAAAATAGTGCGCCATTCTGCGAGGTCGCGGCTCTCAAATTGAGACTGTAGAATCGCGTAAAGCGCGACAGCATTCTCGGCCCGTGCAGCGTTAGTTGAGAACAAATCGCCCGTCGCAAGCTCCGGCTGCCCGAAGGCGTTGCACAAGCGAGGAAACTCGTTATCGGGATCAATCAGCACGAGCAGGAACATCCTCTTGTCGCGACTGAGATAGACTGCCGTGAGTGGATTGGGCGGAGTGCCGCCCGCACCCGGTTGCGGGAAGACCGCATTGCAGAGTTTCGCCTGAATATCGCAGGCATTGGCCCACGCGCCACTCGCCATCAGGGAGGTCGTCACGCGACTGCCTTTGCCGGTACGCTCGCGCCGATAGAGTCCGAGCATGATCGCGCCGAAGAGCGACATCGAGGTCGGATGGTCGCCCATCCCGGGCCGTGGCGCACTCGGCGATCCATCCGCACCCTTGACGCTAGTCATCAGGCCCGAACGCGCCCAGTAAGCGAGCGCATCGAAGGCCGGATCATCACAGTCCTCACCCGCATCGCCATAGCCCGTCAGATGCGCATAGATCAACCGGGATTAACTGTACTGAGCTCTTCCCAGTCAAGATTAAATTTCTGAAGCAGTTGGCGCTGATAGTTGGTGACGAAGACATCGGCAGTCTTGACCAGCCGGATCAAAGCCTCGCGGCCCGCCGAATTGCCCAAATCGAGCGCGACGCTTCGTTTGTTGCGGCTGGTCAGCAGCCAACACCAATCCATCTCGGCCTTAGCCGTACCGGGCAGACGCGAGAACAGCCGCCACAGATCGCCGCCGCCCGGACGCTCGATCTTGATCACGTCCGCGCCGAAATCCGACATGACCGTCGCTGCCGCTGGACCTGCGACGTAGGTTCCGCAATCGATTACTCGAATCCCGGCAAGTGCTCCTGCATTATCCATCTTTGACTCTCAACTATGAAATCTCTGGTGTCATTATCAAGGATGCTTCCGTAATTCCTGCAATAGAAACGCATCGGGCTAGTCGGCCGGCGCTGGTTCAGCCTCTCCGGAAATCGGCACGTACTGATGACCGCTGACTTCGGCGCCCGCATGATGCTCCAGCGAGAAAAAGAAAAAGACGGAACTCAGCGCGATTATCCCGACGATCACAAATGCGATCGAAAAATCCTGGGCCTCAAGTACTTTGGAATGGCGCATGCTCAAGCTGATATGCAAGCTCAATGCGGCAATGCTGACGCCGAGACTGAGGAACACTTGCTGAGCCATGCTGGAGAGCGTGCTCGCCGCACTCATCAGCTTCTGTGAGACGTCTGCATACGCAATCGTGTTGAGGCTGGTGAACTGGAGTGAACGAAAGAAGCCGCCCGCCAGCAGCGTCGCGACTATTAATGCGGTCGGAAAGCCCGGGCGAAACAAAGCATAGCTGATCATCAGCAGCGCGCTGACGCCGCCATTAAAGATCAACACGCGCCGGAAACCAAAGCGGCGCACGATCGGTCCGACTGTGAATTTCATCGTCAGAGCCCCAACTGCGCTGGTGAAAGTGATCATGCCGGAAGCGAACGGACTCAAACCGAAGACTAACTGCAATAACATCGCGAGCAGAAACGGCAGTGCCCCAATCCCGATACGAGACAGTCCGCCTCCGACGATCGAAGCGGCGAACGTCGGAATCTTCATCAGTGACAAATCAACGATTGGGTATGAAGTCCGGCGGGCATGCAGGACATAAAGTCCGGTCAACAAAGCGCCGCCGAGCATCACGCTCGCCATGATGCTCGGCGGGACGATCGCCCTCCCGATAGTCTCGAAGCCGAACACCAGCCCGGCCAATCCGAGTCCCGTCAGCAGAAAACCCCGTATATCGAGACGGGAATGTTCATCTATCCGCAGATTCGGAATGTAAAGCGTAGTCGCAATTACGCCCAAGATCGCAATCGGGACGTTCATGAAGAAAATCCAGCGCCACGAATAATACGTCACGATAAAACCGCCGACTGGCGGCCCGACCACCGGACCAAGCACGGCTGGAACCGTGAGATAGGACATCGCGTCCACGAGGCCGGATTTCGGCACGATGCGCAGTACTAATAGCCGGCCCACCGGTACCATCATCGCACCCCCCAAACCCTGAAGGATCCGGGCAACGACCAGCGTGGCGAGACTCGAGGACATTCCACAGAAGACCGAGCCGAGGGTGAAAACCGCAATCGCTGAGCGAAACACCGAGCGCGCGCCGAACCGATCAGCCATCCATCCGCTGAGCGGAATAAATACGGCGAGGCTGAGGAGGTATGAGGTTATCGCAAGATTGAGCCGGATTGGATCTTCGTGCATCGAGTGCGCGATAGCCGGCAGAGCGGTGGCAATAATCGTCGAATCGAGCGTCTGCATGAACAGGGCGCAACCGACGATGGTTGGAATCAGGATATTCGCGGTTGAGGCTGAGAGGGGTTTGCTCTTCATTCCGAAGTGAACGCGAATGCCGGTCGGCAAAGTTGGCCGCCGTGCGCTCACGAATTTCCAGATTATTACGTAAAGGTTACATGCGTCAAAACTCTTTAGCTCAATACGGCGGAATTGTATGGTAGAAGGCAATTGCGCGAGGGAGGACTAGCGATGGGCGCTGCCAGTACACAGGAATTCAAGGTTATCGGGACGCGACCCGTTCGCCACGATGGAATCGATAAGGTAACCGGACGCGCCAAGTACGGTGCAGACCTGAGCTTTCCCGATTTGCTGCACGGCAAAGTTTTGCGTAGTCCTCACGCGCACGCCCGGATTAAGTCGATCGATGTATCAAAAGCGCTGAAACTGCCCGGCGTACGCGCCGTAATTACCGGCGCTGATCTGCCCGAGCTCCCCGATCAAATGGCCGCGCTTGGCGAGATTCCCGTGAATCTCAACCATCTTGGTCAAAATATTCTTGCGAAAGACAAAGTGCTCTACAACGGCCATGCAGTTGCGGCCGTCGCGGCGACTTCGCCGCACATCGCCGAAGAGGCGCTAAACCTGATCGAAGTCGATTACGAGATCCTCCAGCCGGTGATGACTGTCGCGGACGCGATGGCTGCGGACGCGCCAATCCTGGTGCCTAGCGTCCGCAATCCCGAGATGCCGGATAAACCGACCAATGTTGCCGCTCATGTGCAATTCACGCGCGGCGATCTGAAGGCAGGCTTCAAGGCGGCTGCCCATATTGTCGAGCGCGAGTTCAATACCGCGATGGTTCATCAGGGATATATCGAACCGCACAACGCCCTTGGCATCTACTACTCGGACGGCAAAGCAACGATTCACTGCTCGACTCAGGGTCAATTCGAGGTGCGGGCAGCCTGCGCACATCTGCTCGGGATGCCCGAAAGCAGTATTAAGGTGGTTGGCAGCGAGATAGGCGGCGGTTTTGGGGGCAAAATCAATGTTTATCTTGAACCACTAGCGGTGATGCTGTCGAAGAAGACCGGACGTCCGGTCAAGCTCGTGATGAGCCGCGGCGACGTGCTACGCGCGACCGGCCCGACCTCCGGATCGACGATCAAAGTAAAAATGGGGGCGAGCAAAGATGGACGCATTACCGCCGCCGAGGTCTGGATGGCCTACGAAGCGGGAGCTTTTCCGGGATCGCCAGTGACCGCCGGCGCGATGTGCATCCTCGCCCCATATGATCTGGAGAATTTTCTGATCGACGGTTACGACGTAATCGTCAATCGGCCCAAAACCGCCGCCTATCGCGCGCCTGGCGCGACTAACGCGGCATTCGCCGCTGAAACCGTGGTCGATGAGCTGGCCGAAAAGTGCGGAATGGATCCGATCGATTTCCGTCTCAAGAACGCCGCCAAAGAAGGCACCATGCAGGTGATTGGCGTACCCTTCAAGCGCGTCGGCTTTGTCGAAAACTGTCTCGCGCTCAAAAACAGCGCGCACTACAAATCGCCGCTCGGCGGAAAGAATCGTGGACGCGGCGTCGCCTTCGGGTTCTGGTTCAATATCGGCTTGCAGTCTTCGGCGACCGTAAATATCCACGTCGATGGGACTGCGAGCGTCGTGACGGGCTCGGTCGATATCGGCGGAACTCGCGCGGCTAGCGCGATGATCGCAGCAGAGGTGTTGGGCTTAAAAGCCGAAGAGGTCCGGCCGTCTAATGCCGATACCGACTCCATCGGCCATACCGACGTGACTGGCGGCAGCCGTACCACCTTCGCCACCGGATGGGCCGTGCATGAGGCCGCCAACGACGCTCTCCGCCTGCTAAAGGAACGTGCCGCGAAAGTGTGGGAAGTCGATACGTCGCAAGTGGATTTCACCGGCGGCAAATTTGTCAATTGCTCGAATGGCGTGTCGCCAATGACGCTCAAGGAACTGACCGGCAAATTGATGCATACCGGAGGTCCGGTGGTCGGACGCGCGACCATCCACGCCGGGCCGATGGGCGCGCCCTCGTTCGCCGGATGCATCATCGATGTCGAAGTTGACCCAGAGACCGGCAAGGTCCAGATTCTGCGCGCTACTGTCTCGCAAGATGCCGGAAAGGCGATTCATCCGAGCTATGTCGAAGGCCAGATGCAGGGCGGCACCACTCAGGGGCTCGGGTGGGGCCTCAATGAGGAGTACGTCTATGATGATCGGGGCATTTTGCGTAATGCCGGCTTTCTCGATTACCGGATTCCGACCTGTCTCGATATGCCGTTGATTGAGCCGATCATCGTCGAAGTGCCTCATCCGGATCATCCGCTAGGGGTGCGGGGCGTCGGCGAGTGTTCGATCATCTCGCCGCCGGCGGCTGCGGCCAATGCAATTTATCGCGCGGTCGGCGTGCGCATGACGGAAACTCCGATGTCACCGCCGCGTCTGCTTGCTGCGATGCATAATAAATAGCCTCTCAGGCCATCGAAGGTCGGCATGATTATTCAGATTTACAGCATGACCTCGATTGATGATGCGATTGCGACCGCGACTGCGGGTGCCGGTCTGATCGGAGTAGTGGTCGCGGAACCCGGGATCGTGCCTGAGGGCGTCGATCCGCGAGCGGCGCGCGAAATCCTCGCCTCGATCAGGCCGCGCTCACGTGGCGTTGCGATGGCGCTATCGGATGATCGCGACGAAATTTGCGCGATAGTTGATGCGGTGCGGCCTGACGTTGTGCATCTGGCGGCGCGCGAAATCGAGCTGGAAGATTGTGCGTGGATTCGCGATCGAATCGCACCAATTCAGCTTATGCGCGCCATCACCGTGCACACTGAAGAAAGCCTCGCCGACGCCGACGCGCATCAGCAAGTCGTTGATTATTTGATGCTCGATTCCGGCGCGAAAGGCGCGTCCGGTGAAACTCACGAATGGGCGTTGTGCCGAACGATCGTCGAGCATTCGCGGGTGCCAATTATTCTTGCGGGTGGGCTGACGCCCACGAATGTGGGTCAGGCGATCGCCGCAGTTCAGCCTTGGGGCGTTGATTCATTTACGCACACCGATATTCCGGACCAGCGCGGCAAGAAGGATTTGGAGCGCGTCCGTAGCTTTGTCGCGGCGGCGCTCCGCGGCTTTGCCGACATCCTCGAATAGAGATACGCACAATTGGCGCGTAACCAGTCGGCTAGCATGCAACCGCTATAGCGGATGTTCTCATTCAACGCATCACGGCGCTTAGTCCGCCCGGAGTGGTGTATCTTTCCAGATCCAGATACGACGACGGCACGTCATCATTGATTAGAATATCGTACCCATGCCCATCATTGGGACCCTCGAAGGTGGCGTGATGGTTAAGCAAGTCCCACCAATGAGAAAACTGCGCGCCAGTCGAATTCTGCGGCCCAATCCGGGGAACCTTAATAACGATCGGCTGCAATAGCGCGACTTTCCATAGCTGCATCTTCGGGTCGTACAAGTCTTCCCACAGGGGCCCGAAGAATTGCTGATCGACATATAGGATGCGTTTGCCGTAGCAATAGTGTGAAGCCTTGGCGGGCAGCTTGCGAATATCCAGAATGTACGAATCGCGCAGCTCCCATTTACCCCATGAAGGCTTGGACCAGCCGAGCGGCATGTCGTAATCGGCTGGAAAATGTGCGCCGGCCGTTCCAACATCCATCTGCGACAGAACTCGGCGCGTGCCCAGCAGATCACTGCTGAAATTTGGAATCGTACTGTCGAAAGCAAAGCGGCCGTCATCAGGCGTCATCTCATTGCCTGCGTTCGAGCATCGTGCGGCACTCGAAAGTCGCTGCGTGCGCCGCATCGCGGGCAGGAAAACGTAAACGTCCTCCGGTTTGGTCAGGTCGGTGTACTCCATCGTCAGCGTGGTCGAGTAGCGCTGCTGTTCCGGCTCCTCGATCATGAACCAGGTCGTGTAGTACTTCCCCTCGGTACCGGGGAATGAGACTGGTGTGCCCGGATCGGTGTTGAAGGAGAGCTGCCGGGCCACCCATAAGCCTTTAACGCAGTTGACGTTCCCATAGCCATCGAGCGTGCAGGTAAAGCCCGGATTATCAGGGGTGTTGACCACGATATGCGGCATGTAGCGATACCAGAAGTCCGCCAGAATTTTCCATCCCTTGTGAGGTTCCTCCGGATATGGGAACGGAATGCCGCCATGGTAACCAGAAATTGTCAGTCCGCCATCGGGCAACTCAACCAGCTTGGTTTGCGGGCTGTATTTCTCGGTCGCTGCCAGATAGCCCGCCGGCAGCGAATTGATCACCGTCGGCCCGACCGTCATTGAAACGTCGGCTGGCATCTTCCATGGCGCGCTGCCCTCGAACAGCACGACCATTCCATCTGGCATAAATTGCCGATATTGCCGCCAGTTCGCCATTGTGATCGTCGTGTCGGCTGGAATCGTCGCGCCGGCTGATCCAGCCGCATCGTGCGCTAGCAGCTTCTGGCTCATTCCCAGGCTGACCCGCAGACGCGGTTGCGGCTGAACCAGGCATCGAGCTCGCCCAGATCGGGATAGTACTCAAGAAGCCTAGAGCAATAATTAGGAACAGCGAGACCCATGCATTTGCAAATCGCTTGCGTAACATCACAACTCAACTTTCAGACGGATCAATCCGACGAGTAGCTATAACTGAAGGCTGGATGGCTGCGGCTTCCAGGATAAGCCCGGAGCTTTCATGCAGTCCAAGGCTGAGGATGAATCCGATTACCGGCATAATCACGAGCGTCACGAGCGCGGTGGTTAATCCATAACGATCGGCGATTGCTCCAAGCGGAGGCATCAGCAGACCGCCGATCGTCATCGAAAGACCTAGCGTAACACCCGCCGCCAACCCAACCCGGTTCGGCAGGTACTCCTGCGCCATCACTACGACCACGCTGTTCGAGGCGGCAAGGGTAAGCCCGATTGGCACGAGTAGCATACCTGCGGCTGATAAGCCGCTCGCACCTGTGAACATCAGCAGCAAGGGGACAACCGCGGCAAGCGACACGATAATCACGATTCGCCGGCCGTAGATATCGGCCAGTCGTCCACCAATTAAAGTGCCTACCGCGATCGCGACGAGGAAGGTGGTCAGCGCAATTCCAGCGCCGCTGCGCGAACCATGCAGGATGTGCGTCCAATAGAGCGGAACGAAGGTATTCAATCCGAAGAAAACAACCGAGCGTGTAATTACCACTAGTGTCAGGCGCGAGAAATCACCCCAACGCTCACGCGCCTCGCTCACGATCCGTTTTGCCGCCTCGCCAAGATGCATCTGGTGCACGGCCGTGATGCGTGGAAGTTGCCAGGTGATCACGCTTCCCATAATCAACACCGGAAGCGCCAGCACTATCGCGCCGCGCGTCCCGAACGCGATCAGCGTCGGCGTGATCATCATCGGTCCGAGTGCAAATCCAACCATTCCGCCCACTGTAAAGAGGCTCATCGTGGTAGCTTGGCGCGTGCCGCTGAGAAATCTGACGCGCCGCGCTGCTTCAGGATGAAACGCTGAAATACCTAAACCGCTCAGTGCGATCACAATAAAAATGAGCCAATAACTGGGAGTGATGCCGGTCAGTGCGACTCCGATTCCGGCGAGACTCAGTCCGGCCGGAATCAGCCACGGTGACGAACGCCGATCCGCCATCATCCCGAACAGTGGCTGAACAACTGAAGACGACAGCGTCTGCGCCAGCACCAATCCGGCTGCCGCTGCATAGGTCAAATGATCGGCAGCGATGAAGAACGGCAGCATCGCCGGCACCACGCCCTGGTTTATGTCATCCGATAGGTGCGCGACGGAGAGCAGGGCGATTGCCTTGTAATCGACCCTATCTTGGTCAGTCGAGCCGGACGGCATCTTGATTACACATCCGCGCGCTCACGGCTCCACATCAACGTTGAAGCCAGTGCCTTCCGGCTGATGACCATACATGTCTTCAACGTAGTATTCCGACTGATGAGTCGCCGGACGTCCGCCATAGCCATACTCGAACATCCAGCCCGATGGATTTCGCAGATAGAACGAGTACATGTGGTCATTCGAGTGTTTGCCGGGCGTAATCGTGACCGGCACTCGACTCTTGCGGACGATGTCATAGGTCAAACCAACGTCGTCGAAGTTCTCCACTTCGATCATCAAGTGGTTGATCTTCCGTTTTTGCGGACCCACGCCAAACGCGATCGTATGATCGCGATCATTGCAATGCATAAACACGGGAGTCAGTACGCGGTCGCTGCCGAGGCGGATTCTGTACTCGACTCCGCCGCGCATCCCGAGCGCAACATAGAAGCGCTGGGCCGCCGCCACGTCGTCCTGCCGCACGATACAGTGACCGATACCGCCACTGCCGGTCTTGAACCGTCCATGCATCCGCCGCCCCGGATAAAATGGTTTCACGAACTGTACTTCGGGGCCGTGGAAAATCTCGATCGGATTGCCGCCTGGGTCGTTTAGTTTAAGCACTTCGAGCACGTGACGTTCGGCGGCCTCATCCTCTGAGCCGACGCGGAATTTTAGCCCGGCTTCACTCAACTGTCGTTGCATCGCGGCAAACTCGTCCGGACCGGCGACACGGAAGCCCAGATATTCGAGGTCGTCCGAACCATTGTCGTGGACGACAAGCCGATGGTGCCAGTAATCGGTCCGCAAGTAGCACCGGTCATTTTCACCGTCATCAGCTAACTCCATTCCGATAATCTCAGTTGCAAATTGCTTCCATTCGGCGAATTTCTTAACGCCGATTCCCATGTATCCCAGTTCGGTGACTTGAACCATTTTCCTACCTCCGGGAGCGATGCACACTCTCTATTCAGCGTAAGGCCGAAAATGACGTTGGCCGCAGAATTGAATTGGCGAGCGAGGTGAGCAGGGGTCCAGATTCCTCGCTTTTGCGCCGCGCCTCAATCCATTCGGGATCAGCTTGAAATGCCGCCCAACGAGCGTCGCGTTCGGCCATCGACGGCCATTCAAGGATGTAAACCAAATCCTGATTAGATTCGCCGATTGCGACCGTCCAAAAGCCGATTTGCTTGATCCCGTGCTTCTCGAATAGCCGCACGGTGACATTCTCGAAGCGCTTCAGCAGATCGGGTAAGCGTCCGGGCATCGCGTGATAAATTCGCAGCTCGTGGACCATCCGATGAACCTCCTGATCGTTAAATCGCGCCTGTTTCGCAAGCGAATGCCCGCAATATAGGCGCTGTTTTGGTTGCATTGCGAGCGAAACACTGATTTTCCGCTGGCTTCGATGTTGCTCCTAGATTGTTACGACTGGGAAAAGGGGTATCGGCTATGAAAGACGGCAGCTTCATCAACGCGCAATGGACTAAGTTCCTAACTTCAGCCTATGTTGATCTCCCGTTCGCTGTAGCGGGTCGTTGGTTTAGCGGAAATGCCAAACCTCTTAATGAAGCGGGATGGGCAACCTACGACTCCGCGGTGGCTCTGGCCAACGAAGCGATGAACCAGCTTTACTCAAATCGATTGGTCGCCGACGTATTTGGCAATACGCTGGAAACGATTTTCCAGATGCAATATGCACTCGAAGGCCCAATGGTTAAGGCTTCACGCATTGCCGCAGAATCTCGGGACGAGTCGGACTCGACTGCCTCTCAAGCGAAACCAGTGGAAAGTACGACCGAGACTCGCACCGCCTCATTCGCGACCTCGTCGGCAGCCTATCGCAGCACCGCGCGAAAGCGTCGGAAAGCGGCCGCCTGATCGTCGGCAGCTATCGAAGCGTAATCAACCGAGCAGCTCTAGTCCGCGCTCGAACATCTGCGGCGCCGATATCGCGATCTCTTCCCAATGTGGATCGTCGCGCTTGCCTCGCCGATGGAGCATCAGGTTGAAGCAGGTGATTACGCCGAAGCGATAGCCCGCGAAGGCGCGAAACCAACGCACCTCTTCAGGCTTGACCGTGAAGCTGGCGGATTCCGAGTAAGCGTCCAGAATCTCTGCTGGCGTGAGGGGACGGACGCGCGGCTGCGCCTACTTCGATCCAGCTCGCTCCGTCGGCGAAGAAACTCACCCAGCCGACGTCGAGCAACGTTGGCCCGATCGACGCAATCTCCCAATCGATTAGCGCGATCGGGTCAGTATCGTTAAACAGTACATTCGCCCACTGAAAATCGCCGTGAACGCAGCCGATCTGCGAATTCGCCGGAATACTCGCGCGCAGCCGCTCGCGGAGTTCCGGCCCGCGCGCAACCACCTTCGAATCCAGCGTCGGGCGATCGATCAGCTTATCCAGCCGCTTCAATTCTTCGGTGAGCGGCAATGGTTCGCCAAATGCCGCGCGTCGCGACCCCCATGGGATACTGTGCAGCGTCGCGAGCATCGCGATCCCCTTGCGCGCGAGCAGGTTCATCTTATCGGCGGCAAATGGCGCGTCACTCAGCTTGACCCCTTCGATAAACTCGACCACTGAATACGGCCGTCCGAAGAATTCCGGCTCGTCACCGCACCACAGCACTCGCGGAACCGGTACCGCGGTATCCCACAGCGACGACATGATCCGCGCCTGTTTGGTGATATCCGCGGGTCCGGAAATCTTCACTCCCGGCGGCGCAAGCCGTAGCACGAGCTTCGTCTGCTCAACGGAATTGGAGCGCTTCAGCACGAAGCTGAAGCTAAAACCGGCATGCCCCGGGAGAGTTTCGAGGTCCTCGATGGTCGCCGCGGAGTCTCCTGTCTTGTCGCGTACCAGCGATGTGAGTTGATTGACAATGATCTGCTCAGTTGAATCCATGCGGACTCCTATGCCTACAGATCAAATTCTCAGCGTAAGCTGAGAATTCCAGGCCGAAATTGACCAACTTACTTCAGCGATCGAGTAGCGGCACCTTTTCAGAGCGCGCGGCGCGCATCAAGGCCTTATCAAAGGTGGCCAGCTGACAACTTCTGCGGATCGCTATTTCCAAATAAGCCGAATCATAGAACGTCAATCTGTGCCGCCGGGCTAGTGCGAGTACTTGATCTTGATCGTGCATAAAATCTATTTTGATCGAAAGCCGCGATAATTCGTGCAGAAAGAACGCGGTATCTTCTTTGTTTATACGATTGCGACGTTCATTCATGAGTAATGAGTTCCGCACTTCGTACCACCAAATGTTAGGAACCAAAGCTTCATCAACTCGCAATCGCTCGATCGCGATATCGGCGATTGGATGACCTTCATCTTCGATTGCCCAGGTCATCGCCAATGAAGCGTCGAGCACAAATGGCATTAATGTTTATGCCCTTCGTGAATTGTTGCTTTCAATTCCTTAATCGTGGTCTTGCCGGTTCGTTGGCGGAGCGCTTTCAAGTTAGCAATAGCTTCATCCATCTCTTGTTGTCGCCGCTCCGGCTCCGGCGCCAGCCGTGCAATTGGCCGACCACGCCGGGTAATAATGACTGTTTCGCCCCGTTCCACTTCGTCAAGAATCCGGAGAAAGCGGGCCTTTGCGTCGGACGCCTGAATTTCTCGAATCATTTTTTCATTATGACTAGTCTTCTTGACTAGTCAAATGGGACACGCGGCTCGCGCCCTTGAGAACCGTTCGCACCTGAGGCACTCTCGCGAGTAAGACGCTCCGATAGTTATCGGATCGCCCAATCGACCTCGGACGCGTAAGTCATAACAGAGGAGAGCAATCGTGAGTTGGGATTTTGAGACGGAGCCGGAATTTCAGAAGCAGCTCGACTGGATGGAAAAATTCGTCCGTGAAGAGGTCGAACCGCTCGATTATATCCTCGATTCGCCCTACGACGTGCGCGATCCCAAGCGCAACCGGCTCGTCCGGCCACTTCAGGCCGAAGTTCGCAAGCAGAAGCTCTGGGCCTGCCATCTCGAACCCGAACTCGGCGGACAAGGCTACGGACAGGTCAAGCTTGCCCTGATGAATGAAATCCTCGGACGATCCCGCTTCGCGCCGACCGTCTTTGGCTGTCAGGCGCCCGATACCGGCAATGCCGAGATTCTCGCCAAGTACGGCACCCCCGATCAGAAGAAGCGCTATCTCGAACCCTTGCTCGCCAACGAGATCGTCTCCTGCTTCTCGATGACCGAACCGCAAGGCGGCGCCGACCCCAAGGTTTTCACTACACGCGCCGAGTTGCGCGGCGACAACTGGGTGCTCAACGGCGAGAAATGGTTCTCTTCGAACGCGCGATGGGCTTCCTTCTTGATCGTGATGGCGGTGTCGGACCCCGAGGCGGCACCCTATCAGCGGCAATCCGCCTTCATCGTCCCGATGGATACTCCCGGCGTGCAGATCAAGCGTAACGTCGGGATCGGTCAGGAGCCCGAAGGTTCCGGGTCGCACGCATACGTCAGCTACAAGGACGCGCAGATTCCGAAAGATCATCTGCTCGGGCCGCGCGGCGCAGGCTTCGCTGTCGCGCAGACCCGGCTCGGTGGTGGACGGATTCATCATGCGATGCGCACGATCGGTCAGGTGCGCCGCGCCTTTGATCTGATGTGCGAGCGGGCGCTCTCCCGCACTACCCAAGGCTCGGCGCTGGCCGACAAGCAGATGGTGCAGGAGAAGATCGCCGACTCCTGGCTCGACATCGAGCAGTTCCGGCTTTTGGTGCTGCGAACGGCGTGGCGGATCGATAAGTACAAAGACTATCTCAAGGTGCGCAAGGATATCGCGGCGGTGAAGGCGCAGATGCCGAAGGTTTTTCACGACGTCGCGATCCGCGCGCTTCAGATTCACGGCTCGCTCGGTGTCACGCCCGAAATGCCCTTCATCGATCAGGTAGTCGAGAGCTTCGTGATGGGTCTCGCGGACGGTCCCACGGAGGTCCACAAGATCACGCTCGCCCGCCAAATCCTGCGGGAATACAAGGGTACCCAGGGCCTCTTCCCGACCGGACATATCCCCGCCCTGCGTGAGGCTGCGATCAAGAAGTACGGCGATTTGATCGATCAGGAGGTCGCGGCTCAATGAAAAGTATCGCGTCACTATACGACTTCTCGGGCAAAGTCGTAGTGATCACCGGCGGCAGTCGCGGGATCGGCCACGCGACGGCGCTGGAGTTCGGACGGGCCGGCGCGACGCTCGCGATCGCGAGCCGTAAGCTCGACGCCTGCGAGGCGACCGTCAAGGAACTCCGCGCACTCGGCGCTGACGGCTCTGCGCACGGTATCCACGTGGCCAAATGGGCGGATTGCGATCGCCTCTGCGAGGAAGTCTATGCGCGATGGGGCCGTGCCGATGTTTTGATCAACAACGCCGGCCTTTCGCCGCTCGCGCCCTCTGCCCTGGAAACGACCGAGGACCTGTTCGATAAAATTGTCGGCGTTAATCTCAAAGGACCGTATCGCCTATCCGCCCTATTCGGCTCGCGGATGGCCGCGGGTGAGGGCGGGACGATCATCAATGTCACTTCTACCGCGTCAGTCCGGCCCAGCGCCGAGATGGCGATCTATGGTGCGGCCAAAGCGGGCCTTAATCTCCTGACTCAAACCTTCGCGCAGGAATACGGACCCAAGGTGCGCGTCAACTGTATTATGTGCGGTCCCTTCCATACGGATATCAGTAAAGGATGGTCGCGCACCGAGGATTATACGAAGCGGGCGCAGGCGATCTTTCCGCTGCAACGCGCGGGCGAGCCGGAAGAGGTCGCCGGGGCCGCGATGTACTTCGCGAGCCCAGCGTCGAGTTTCACCACCGGCGCGATCCTGACGATCGACGGCGGCACCTCGAATCCGAAGTCACAGACGCTCTACGAAGATCGCTAGGAGTTCCCGGGCCGATGTGACGGTGAACCGCGCCGATAATTTGTTAATCAAAGCCGGCTTTTGCTAGTGTCGGACGCGATATCCCAAAGCAGCGGGTTGCGGTTCCTCCCTCGGCTGACAATCCCGCTCGCGAGGTCGCTATGAAGGTCAACTGGTTCCATCTGATGCCGTGGCGCTTCCTGCCCAACAATTTCGAGAACGACCATCATAGCGTCTGGGTCGATATTCCGACCAAACTTTACGACCCAAATCGCGGCCATCATTTATACAACGAGTTCCTCGACGAGCTTGAGTTTGCCGACCAGATGGGCCTCGACGGCATCTGCGTGAACGAGCATCACGCGAACGCCTACGGCATGATGCCCTCGCCCAACCTGATGGCGGCGGCCGTCGCCCGGCGCACCAAGAACGCCAACCTGATTGTGCTCGGCAACAGTATCGCGATGTACAATCCGCCGCTGCGTGTCGCGGAAGAATTTGCGATGCTCGACCTGATCTCGGGTGGACGGCTGGTCGCGGGCTTCCCCGTCGGCAGCAGTCCCGATGACAACTTCGCGTACGGCTTTATCCCGGCGACGCTGCGCGAGCGCTATTACGAGGCCCACGATTTCATCAAGCAGGCGTGGACCAACGAGGAGCCGTTTACTTTCAACGGCACGTTACAACAAAGTCCGTTACGCCAATATGTTTATTCGGCCGGTGCAGAAGCCTCATCCGCCGATCTGGATTCCCGGTGGCGGCTCAGTCGAGACCTGGGACTGGACGCTCGAGCATGACTATGTGTACTGCGCTTTGTCGTATCTCGGCTATGAGTACGGCAAGCGCGTCGGCACTGGTTACTGGCAGCGTGCAGAGGCGCTCGGCAAGGACCTGAATCCGTATCGGTTCGGCTATCTCCAACTGATCTGCGTATCGGAGACAGACGCGCAGGCCGAGAAGGACTATGCCGAGCATCTCGAATATTTCTACAACAAGTGCGTGCATATCGCCGATGAGTTCGCCGACGCACCCGGGTATCGCACCGAGAATACCGTTCGCGCCGGGCTGCGTGGTTCGGTGGGTGGCAACGCCGCGGCGATGTTCCGCAAGGGCCTCAAGTGGAAAGACTTCATCGACCGCTCTTATGTCGTCGCCGGCTCGCCCGCGACGGTGCGCGACAAGCTCACCTGGATTCTCAAGGACCTCAACGTCGGCCAGTTGATGGCGTTGCAGCAGATCGGCAGCATGCCCAAGCATCTCGTGCTGAAGAATACTGAACTCTTTGCGAAAGAGGTGATGCCGTCGATTAAAAAAATCTGGACCGAGGAATGGGAAGATCGATGGTCGCCGCGTCCGCTCCGGGAGCGCGCGACACCGGGTCAGGCCGAAGCGCACTAGGCGCTAGCGGAGCGCGTCTTCGCGCGAAGCGAGCAGGCGAGTCTGCGAGCTGCGTATCAATAATGCTGTGAAACCGCTCTCTCAAAAGCTTGCTGAAGGGGACGGAGCGAAATGAGCGATCTGAAAACCCTGACTCTTCGTAACGGCGACTTCACCGTCAACTATTATCAGCAGGGCTCCGGCGAGCCGTTGGTATTCCTCCATAGCGCCGGAGGACTGCCCGCTTTTACGCCGGAACTCGAAGAGCTGAGCAAACGATTCACCGTCATCGCGCCACTGCTACCCGGTTTCGGTTCGACCGGCGAGGAGCATCTGCACGAAGATGTGCAGAAACTGGTGTTCTGGGGATGGGACCTGCTGGACGCCCTCAAGCTCGATCGCGCCATCCTGGTCGGCCATTCGTTCGGCGGGATGCTGGCCGCAGAGATGGCCGCGACCGAACCGGGCCGGGTAAAAAAGCTCGTACTGGTTGCGCCTGCCGGCCTATTCCTCGCCGAGCATCCGACTCTGGATTTCTTCGCGTGCAGCCCCGATCGCCTCACGCGTGCCGCCTTCCATGATCCGGATTCGGAAGCCGCCAAGCTCTTCATGAAGCCTCCCGACGATCCTGCTGCGGCAGTCGAAGCGATCGTTGCGCGCGCCAAGGCTTTGGCGACCGCGGGCCGCTTCCTTTGGCCCAACGGTGATCGCGGCCTTGACGAGCGGCTGTATCGGATCAAAGCGCCGACCCTATTGCTGTGGGGTGAGTCCGACGGGATTATCCCGCCCGTCTATGCGGAAGCGTTCAAATCGCGGCTCACTGGCGCCGCATCTACCAGGGTGCAAACGATCCCCGACGCAGGTCACGTTCTCTTCGTCGAGCAGCCGGCAGCGTCAGTCAAGGCAATCGCAGATTTTTGTATGAATTAGCCGGGCCTTTCATCGCAGTAACTAATCCCGCGGACCCCAGCGCCGCGAGGACGTCGGAGGTAATCATGGACTGTCCCTACGATCGCAGCGGCCGAGGATCTCGGCAACATCGTTGCTCTCGAGCACGTCAACGTCACCGTGCCCGATCAACAACTCGCAACTCTTTTCTATGTGATGGGCCTAGGGCTGACTCGCGACCCCTTCCTGATGACCAGTGTGACCAATATGTGGGTCAATGTCGGTCGCAGCCAGTTCCATCTACCGGGCGTCAAGCCGCAGGTACTGCGCGGACGCATCGGCCTCGTGACGCCCAATCGCGAGGCGCTGGTGAAGCGCCTGACGCGCGTCGGCAAGCGACTCCAGGACACTCGCTTCGCCTTTACCGAACATGAATCCTATGTTGATACGGTCTGCCCGTGGGGCAATCGTATCCGATGCCATCAGCCGGAGCCGCGCTTCGGCTCGGTAACTTTGGGACTGCCCTATGTCGAATTTGACGTGCCGCCCGATTCAGCGGAAGGAATAGCGCGCTTTTACCGCCGCATCATGAAGACCGCTGCGAGTGTTACTGAGGACCGCGATGGGCGGGCCGCCGTCGTACCGGTAGGGATTGGGCAAACCTTCTACTTCCGCGAAACTGATCGCCCGCTTCCCGATTACGACGGCCATCATGTGCAGGTCTATGTAAATGACTTCTCGGGACCGCATCAGATGCTCGCTGAAAAGAACCTGATCATGGAAGAAAGCGACCAGCATCAGTACCGCTTCAAGGATATTGTCGATCCCGAAACCGGACGGCTGATATTCACGATCGAGCATGAGGTGCGCAGCATGAAGCATCCACTCTTTATGCGCCCGCTGGTCAATCGGAATCCTGAGCAGAGCAACATGAACTACGCCCCGGGACAGGACGCCTACATTTGGGGAACAACCGAAGCTCATTAATTCAGCTACGCGGAAGTGAAAGGAATCATCGATGAAAACCGAAGATATTCGCTATAACGACGGCAGCGTAACGCTGCATGGATTTGTCGCCTACGACGACCAGAAATCCGGTAAACGTCCGGGCGTGCTGGTGATGCCTGAGGCGTTCGGGCTTGGCCCACACGCTAAAAGCCGCGCCGAGCGCATCGCGCAGCTTGGTTATGTAGCCTTGGCCGGTGATCCCTACGGCAACGGCTTGATCGCGAAGGACCTGCAAGAAGCAATGAAACATGCTGGACCGCTCCGCGAAGACCCGGCCAAGTTTCGCCAGCGCGGACGTGCCGCACTAGAGAAACTTGCGTCGCTGCCGCAAGTCGATCCGAACCGATTGGCAGCGATCGGCTACTGCATGGGCGGGACGTTCGCACTTGAACTCGCGCGCGACGGGGCGAACCTCCGGGGTGTTGTATCGTTCCACGGTGGACTCGAATCCAAAATGCCCGCCGTCTCGGGAAAGACGAAAGCTAAAGTCTTGGTCTGCACTGGCGCCGACGATCCCTTTGTGCCGATCGCACAGGTCAATGCCTTCGAGGAAGAGATGACCAAAGCTGGCGTTGATTGGCAGGTCATCAGCTATGGCGGCACGGTGCATAGCTTTACGAATCCTGATGCTGCCAGCGCGGGCGTGCCGGGCCTGGCCTACAACAAGTCCGCCGATGAGCGTTCGTGGCAGGCAATGACCTCATTTTTCGCCGAGATTTTTGGATGATAAAATTGTAATCGATGGGAAAGGCTGCACGCGCGCTCAGACGAAAGGACATTACCGCGCTCGCGCGGCACACCTGGTCGCGCGTGTGGCCCGATCCGATGCCTGTCGGATGGCGCGTGCATCTGGTTCGTAAAACAGTCATCCAGCGAGTCTATGGGAGAACGGTCTGCGGAGTTACTTTGAGAAAGAGCCGAACGATTCTCATCGGTCGTAACACCGATCACCATAGCTTTCAGACTTTGGTGCATGAGTTGGCGCACCTGCGAACCCTCGACGAAGAGCTTGACCATGGTCCGCTCTGGGAGCACGAGTTCAATTCAGTTGCGCGTCCCGCGCTGGGCGCGGAGTTGCAGCGCAATATTGACGGTGAAAATAATTGACTCTGGAAGGTAGATCGCCTTAGTTTGCATCATGGCTACAGGAATTCAGCACACGAGCAATATAGAGCACGGCAACCATAAATCTGAAGTCGCAGTATTTGGCGGCGGATGTTTTTGGTGTACTGAGGCCGTATTTGAACAAGTTAGAGGAGTCATCTCGGTTACGTCCGGCTTTGCCGGCGGCACTGTCCCGAACCCCTCATACGCGCAAGTTTGCACCGGGCGCACTGGCCATGCCGAGGCTACTCAGATCGAATTCAATCCAGCCGAGATTTCGTATCGAACGCTGCTTGAAATCTTCTTTTCCACCCATGATCCCACGACACTCAACCGTCAGGGTAACGACATTGGTCCCGAGTATCGCTCGATTATCCTCTACGCGTCAGAGCAGCAGCATCAGGCGGCTGCGGCTTTCATCAAGGAGTTGACTGACGAGCAGGTTTTTGACGCGCCGATTGTAACCGAACTCAAGCCGTTGACGGCTTTTTATCCGGCGGAGGACTACCATCGGCAGTATTACCAGAATAATACCTATGCACCCTACTGCCAGTTCGTGATTCGCCCGAAGCTTGCGAAGTTCCACGAGAAATACAGCGAGCTAGTCAAACCTTGACCACGATGTCTGTCCTCCTACCTTCGCTAATTCTTCGCGGGTGAAATTCTACATGTTTCACGTGAAACATCGATCACGGCGACAAGTCTATTCAGGGAACCCTCTCCCTTGTTTAAGGGAGAGGTAGTGAAGGTCATTCCGATTTAGCGCGCTATGTTCAAGCCGCGGTTTGCGGGCCGCGGATCACCTTGCCGGGCATCTCGCCGGTCGGCTCACCATTCTCGTAAGTGATCTCGCCGCTCACGATCGTATAGCGATAGCCGTCGGCGCGTTGGACGAACCTGCGGCCATTCGCCGGTAGATCGAAAACCATCTCCGGCGGATGTAAGCGCAGACGGTCAAACTCGATCAGGTTGAGGTCCGCTTTCATCCCCGGCGCGAGCACTCCGCGATCGTTCAATCCATATAGCTGGGCCGTGTCGTGGGTCTGCCGTTTGATCGCAACCTCCAGCGGAATCCGCTCGCCACGGTCACGATCACGCACCCAATGCGTCAGCAGATACGTCGGCATACTCGCGTCACAGATCACGCCGCAATGCGCCCCGCCATCACTCAGCGAAAGCACGGTGCTTGGATTCAGCAGTTGCGGGCGGATCGCGTCGAACGAATAGCCTTTATACGCCAGCGGCATATAGATAATCTCGCGACCGTCGCGTTCGAGCAGCGTATCGTAAGCGACCTCCTGCGGCGTCTTGCCCGCCCGCCGTGCGCGCTCAAGAATGCTCATTTCAGCAGTTGGCTCATATTGCGGCGGATCGCCGAGCGAGAAATGATGCTGGAAGCTGGCGACCATGCCGAGCGTTTGTTCTTCCTTAACCGCCGGCGTGTCGGCCAGAATTTCGGCGCGAATTTGCGGATCGCGCATCCGTTGCACCCGCTCAGTAAGGTTTAGTCCTGCCAGCAATCGACGATAACTTCGATGCGTGCTGAAGGGATGCAGCGAGCTTTGCAGGCTCATCAGGGAAGCCGCCGGTCGCGCTGCGACCTGCGCCACCATACGCGCCCCGTCGGTATTCTGTCGCGCGACGAAGTCAAGAATCTCGCGCATCTTCATCGATGAACGCCGGCTGATCAGCGCGGCGAGTGAGATGGTTCGACCAGTCTCGCGCGTTAACTGCGCCATCCATTCGAGATCGGCGTCCGGTCCGGTGATGTCTGAGATGATCTCGAAAACGCCGTGACCCGCCTCACCGAGCGCGCGCCCGATTCCGACCATCTCATCGACGGCCGCGAAGGTGCCGGGGACGTACGCCTTCTCCCGCGTGCGATGCACCAGCGTGCGAGACGTGCTGACGCCAAGCGCGCCGGCCTTCACGCCGTCGCGGACCACTGCCGCCATCCGCGCGATATCCTCGGCTGTCGCAGGCTCATTGGCCGCGCCGCGCTCGCCCATCACGTAGGCGCGCACCGCGCAATGCGGGACGTGGGTTCCGATATCGATCACGCGCCGCATGCCGGAAAGCGCGTCGAGATACTCGGCGAAGGACTCCCATTGGAAATCGATTCCGGCCGTCAACGTCTCAGTCGGGATATCCTCGACGCCATCCATCAGGCTGATCAGGAAACTTTCCTCGCCCCGCTTAACCGGCGCAAAGCCGACGCCGCAATTGCCGATCAGAGCGGTCGTAACACCGTGCCAACTCGACGGCGAAAGATAAGGGTCCCAGGCGACCTGTCCATCATAATGAGTATGGATATCTACCCATCCGGGCGCGACCAGCAATCCGCTCGCGTCGATTTCACGTATTCCATTCCCGGCCTTGCCACCGACTGAGGTGATTTTGCCATTATCGATTACGATGTCTCCGGTAAAGGCGAGCGCACCAGAGCCATCGACGATATTACCGCCGCGAATTACAAGATCGTGCATGTCAGGTCTCCCATGGTTGAAGCCTATCTCAAATAAATCAGGCTGGAGCTTGAGTTGGCAAGCGAATATTGACCGGATAACTTCCGGCCACCGAAGCGATATTAAGATAGAATATCAAGCGTGAAGTTATCTGTAATTGATCAGTCACCTGTGCCATCAGGCTCCACTCCGGCGGACGCGCTGCGCAATACGATTGAATTGGCCCGCCTCGCTGATCGGCTCGGCTATGCACGCTACTGGATTGCCGAGCATCACGCGATTCCAGCGTTGGCGAGTCCTGCCCCGGAAGTGCTGCTCGCGCGAGTTGGTGCGGAGACCTCGCGGATTCGGCTCGGTTCCGGCGGCGTGATGCTGCCGCATTACAGTCCGCTCAAGGTGGCGGAAAACTTTCGCGTGTTGCATGCGCTCTACCCCAACCGGATCGATCTCGGTATCGGCCGCGCTCCGGGCGGTACTCCACTGGATTCTTTCGCGCTCTGGCGCGATCGTGGGCATTATCCGCCGCCTGATGACTTCGGCCAGCAACTGCCGGAGCTACTTGCCTTTCTCCATCACGATTTTCCGCCGAATCATCCGTTCAGCCAAATCAAAGTTTCGCCGGAAATGCCCGGCGGTCCCGAAGTCTGGCTGCTCGGTTCGAGTTTATGGAGTGCGTCAGCAGCGGCGCAGCTTGGTCTACCTTATGCGTTCGCTCACTTCATCGAACCGGGTCCGGCACGCGCCGCGATTGAGCATTATCGGACGAATTTCGTCGCTTCGAGCTCAACGATGCGCGTGCCGCACGCGATGCTCGCGCTGGGCGTGGTTTGTGCCAATACGCAACAAGAGGCCGACCGGCTCATCCTTAGCGCGCGGCTGTTCCGGCGACGAATCCGGCAAGGTGATATTCGTCCGATTCCAACGGTCGAGGAGGCAATCCGTGAACTCGGCCCAGAGCCGACGTCCGTCGCCCACGACATGCCGACCGATTTCCCGCGTTATGTGGTAGGCACACCAGATAAGGTTCGCGATCAGCTAACGTTAATGGCCGATGAACTGCGCGTACAGGAGCTGATGGTGGTCACGATCGTTCACGATCATGCGGTGCGGATGCGTTCATACGAGTTGCTGGCGCAGGCCTTCCCACTGACTCTATCGTAAGGGTTGACGGCGCCCATCACTTCACACAATAACGCGAAAGAAGTTTGGGTGATCATGAGGTTGGTGGCTGTATGAAATATAGGTTGGTTGCGGCGTTATGCTTCGCCTTGATGCTCGGCGTCTTTTCGGTCAGGGCACAGGACTCAAATTCAAATGTAAAATCATCGGTGGTCGCAGCCACTGGGAATTCATCCACGCAGACGATTCCGCCGGGAACAAATATCACGGCGCAGAATTGGCAGCAGTACGAGCAATTCATGCCGGATGGAATGATCGCGCTGTTCCAGGGCAAGTATCACTGGAAAATGCCAGCGGATGTGAGTATCGAAATCGGTCCGACAGTGGTGCGTCCATTGCCGGCAAATTACCTTGCCGCGACCGAGCGGTATTCGCCGCAAGTAAAAATTATCGATCTGCCGAGCGGCGGACTTACCTTGAGTAATTATCGTGGCGGGTTACCATTCCCGAATCCATCCGACCCGCACATGGGATGGAAAGTTCTGACGAACGTCTGGTATCGATACGTGCCACATCTGACAGTCGATACTTATGGGACGGCTTGCAGTCAGAATGGCTATGGGAGCATCAACTGTACTGCGGATGAACTTGTGACGCGTCAATTGAGCTACAACACCGATCCTGGAGTTCCGGAGACCATTCCGGGCACGCACAATAATTTCTATGCCGAATGGATAATGACGCTCGAACCTGAAAACCAAAAATATACTGCGAGCCTGATTCTATCGCCGACCGATTTAACCAAACCGCAACAGATTTACGCCTTTATTCCTTCGCTGCGCCGGCCACAGGCGGTTTCGCCGAATGCGCGATGTACTCCCTATCCCGGCACGGATTTGACTACTGACGAATACCGATACGGGTTCAACGGAAACCTCACTGATTCGATAGTCGATACCGTGCAAACGCGCCGGGTGATCGCACTGATCGATATGAATATTCCAGCGACGAGTCTTCCACAAGGATACGATATGCCGCTCGGCTGGTCACTGCCGTCATGGGGGAAATGGCAGGTCCGGGACGTTTATCAGATCGACGCCAGAAAGCTGCCTAGCCAGCAAGGTAGCTATTGCTATGGCAAGCGTATCATGTATGTCGATAGGTCCTTTTTTTCGACCTTATGGGAGGACCTTTACGACAAGCAGATGAATTTGTGGAAAGTGGCCGGCTTTTTTCTCGGGACAGCCGATGTTCCGGGAATCGGACCTGTAAACAGCAGCGGTCGAGCGGTCGAGGCTATCTGGGATTTGCAGAATAATCATTCGAGCATTTTGGTCGATCCCGGCAATGGCCATCCATTCTACATCAATGAGCAAGCGCCTGAAGAGTACAAAGATATTGCACGTTACACGACGGTGACTGGCCTGAGCCAGATTATGCGCTAGTGCAATAGGAACTGATTCGATAGGTTGTTGAAGCCGCGATTGATAAAAGAAACTGTCGAATTCCGGGAGATTTAATCGATGGATTTCAAATTCAGTGAAGCCGACGAAGCATTTCGCTACGAGTTAAGAGCATGGCTCGAACAGAACGTGCCGCACGACTGGCGCGACGACGGCGAGATGAGTGATCCCGAGACCAAGACCGAATTTGAGCGGCGTCGGGCGTGGCATCGTAAACTCTACGACGCGGGCTGGATGTGTATTCATTGGCCGAAGGAGTACGGCGGTCGTGGCGCCACACTGCTGCAACAGGTCATCTATAATCAAGAGCTGGATCGCGCCAAAGCGCCGCCGGTGGTCAATTTTCAGGGTATCGCGCGAGTCGGTCCGACCCTGATGCAATGGGGGACACCCGAGCAAAAGAAACGGTATATTCCGCGGATCCCGCCCGCCGAGGAAATCTGGTGTCAGGGATTATCGGAGCCGAACCATGGCTCTGATCTCGCTGCGGTCGAAACCCGCGCTGTTGATGAGGGCGATCACTTTGTTGTGAATGGCTCAAAGATTTGGACTTCCAATGCGCATCATGCCGACTTCTCGACATTGCTCTGCCGCACCGATCCGTCCTTGCCGAAGCACAAGGGTCTGAGTTATCTGCTGGTCGATCTGAAGAGTCCGGGAATCACCATCCGTCCGCTGATTCAGATTACCGGCGAGCACGGCTTTAATCAGGTCTTCTATGACGACGTGCAAGTTCCGAAAGCCAATCTGGTCGGGCAGAAGAATCAGGGCTGGATGGTCGCAATGACCAATATGATGTTCGAACGGACAATCCACGGTGGGCGTACCGACATGATGGTCGAGGTGCGCCAGTTAGCGGAACTCGCTCGAAACATGCAGCGCAATGGCGATGCGGCATTCGAGGATGAATATATTCGTCAACGAATCGCGCGCTTCGCATGTGAGGCTGAGGCGCTCCGCTATACCAGCTATCGACAACTCACGCGGCAGCTCAAGGGCTTGCCACCGGGTCCCGAAGGCTCAGTGATGAAGCTTGGTATCAGTGAATTGAACTTGCGAATGCAATCGTTCGCGATGGAACTGCTGGGGCCGTATAGTCAATTCGAATATCAGTCCGAAGGCGCAATTGATCGGGGTAAATGGTCGCATCGGATGCTGGCGGCGCGGCGCTCAACGATCGCGGCCGGCTCGAATGAGATTCAGCACAACATAATCGGCGAGCGCGTGCTGGGACTTCCCAAAGGATAACTATCAAGAGGTTCAAAGATCGAGTGGCGCAATCATGAGCAAGTTTGAGGACTACGCCGAAAAATACAACTTCATCAAGATGGAGCGGCGTGACGGCATCCTTCAGATGACGTTGCATAGCAAGGGCGGTGAGCTGTTATGGGGTGGGCGGCCGCACGAGGAATGCTCATATGCATTCTACGATGTCGCGCGAGATCGGGAGAACAAGGTAGTAATACTCACTGGCAGCGGTGACAACTTTTGTGCGGATATTATCTGGGGCCGTGCGTCCAACTCGCCTGGAGGAGTCACCAAGGCGCGTCCATTGGCGGCAGATCATACGCTCTCCGATGCCTACTACCTAATTATGAATCATCTGAATATCGCCGTGCCCACGATCGCGGCGGTTAATGGGCCTGCGTTGATTCATTCGGAGTTGGCGCTGCTATGCGACATTGTGTTGGCGTCGGAAAATGCGGCGTTTCAGGATTTGCCGCACTTTCCGAATGGGCTTGTCCCCGGTGACGGGGTGCACGCGGTCTATCCGTTGCTGCTGGGCGTGAATCGCGCGCGATACTTTCTCTACACCGGCCAGATTATCCAAGCGCATGAGGCGCGTGAGATGGGCCTCGTGGCTGAGGTCTTGTCGCGCGATCGCCTGCTTGATCGCGCCTGGGAACTCGCGCGCAAGATCGCGGAGAAACCTCCGCTTACAGTTCGCTATGCGCGTGCGGTGCTTACTCGCGAGCTCAAGCGCCTGATGATCGATAATCTTGAGCTTGGTCTGGCGTTGGAAGGTCTCGGTACGTCTGAGTATTGGCCGACTGCGAATTTCAAGAATTAACTAGTCTATAGTTAGTGACGCGGAGCGCGCGATGAGCAAATTTGACGAATACTCAAGGAAGTATAAGCACGTCCGGATGGAACGCCGGGACGGTATCTTGCAAATGACTTTGCATCGGGATGGCGATTCGGTCATCTGGGACTTCGCGGCACATAGCGAGACTGCTCATGCCCTCGGCGATATAGCACATGATCGCGAAAATCGGGCAGTCATCATCACCGGCGCGGGAAATGACTTTATCGCCGAGCACGAATTCGGCGATGCTAACAAGATTCCGGCGGCGATTTGGGATCAGGTTATTACTGATGGCAAATACCTGATTATGAATCATCTTGATATCGAGGTTCCGATAATTGCGGCGGTAAATGGGCCGGCGCTAATCCATTCCGAGCTGGCGCTCTTATGCGACGTCGTGCTCGCGTCCGAAACTGCTGTTTTCCAGGACCTGCCGCATTTCACGAGCGGCTTGGTGCCCGGCGATGGCGTCCACGTGATCTTCCCGATGCTGCTGGGCTTCAATCGCGGACGTTACTTTCTGCTAACCGGCGAGAAGATTCCAGCGCAGGAAGCCAAGACGTTAGGTTTGGTCGGCGAGGTGCTGCCGTCCGAGCGGCTGCTACCGCGCGCGTGGGAGGTCGCGCGCAAGATACTCGAAAAGCCGCCTTTGACAGTACGGTACACGCGACAAATTCTGACCCGCGAGATCAAGCGCGCGATGCTCGATAATCTGGGCTTGGGATTGGCGCTCGAAGGACTGGCGGCCAGCGAATTTTTTATCACCGACAAAAAGGCATAATGCGCACTCAGCGTCTTTTGCTGGAAAGTTGCGCGTCAGGTGGTCGCCCGGGCCATTCGGATGATATCGGCGATATGGCGCGGGCTCAGCGAAAATGGAGGCCCGCGCCACGCGGCTACGACAACGCGATACTAGCGTTTCTCGAATTGCTTTTTGCCGTAAAGGATCGAGCGCTCCTCGTCGCTTAGCGGTTGCTGCTGGATGTCAGCCATCACCGCGAGGCCGCGCTTGACCGCGTCGCGATTGCCGAGCGCCGTCAGCCAGCGGCGCAGATTCGGCATCGATTCGAGCTGTTCGGGCTCGCGCTGCGCGATTCGCACCCACGGATAAGTCGCGATGTCCGCGATGGAATAGTCGCCGCCGAGATACTCAGCCTCAGCGAGTCGCTTATCCATCACGCCCCAGAGCCGGCGCGACTCGTTGGTATAGCGATCGATTGCGTACGGAATTTTTTCGGGCGCAGCATTGCGAAAGTGGCCCGCCTGCCCCATCATCGGTCCGATACCCGCCATCTGGAACATCAGCCACTCGATGACCTTATAACGTGCGCGCATCTCGGTGGGCATCAGCTTGCCGGTCTTTTCCGCGAGATAGAGCAGGATTGCGCCGGATTCAAAGAGCGACAGTGGCGCGCCGCCCGGTCCTTCGGATCGACGATCGCCGGCATCCGATTGTTCGGGCTGATTTTAAGAAAACTCGGTTCGAACTGCTCACCCTTGCGGATGTTGACTGGAACAATTTTGTAAGGAGTGCTGGTCTCCTCCAGGAATATCGTGACTTTATGTCCGTTGGGAGTCGGCCAGTAGTAAAGATCGATCATCACGCACCTCACATAGTTAATGGGACAGCTTCGCGTCGCTGCACCCGCCGGTCAAGAGGACTCCAGCGGGTCGCAGTCCAAGTTTAGGCATTTGCGATCGCGTCGATACCGGCCTGCGCGCACTCGATATCCTGTTCGACGCTGCCGCCGCTCACGCCAATTCCACCCGCGACAACGCCATCGATCCTAATCGGCAGGCCGCCGCCGAAGGTGACGATTCGCGGAATGTGCGGAACGCCGGCCAGCAGCGCCGGGTTCTCCTTGATTCGATTAAAGAAGTCCTGCGAAGGCGCACCCAGCAGCGCGGTATAAGCTTTGTTCTGCGAAACTTCGATACTGATTAGTGGCGCGCCATCCATCCGATAGAACGCCTTGAGCAGTCCGCTCTCGTCGAGAACCGCCACGATCTGCGGCACACCGAGCGCCTTAGCCTTGGCCACCGCGGCCTCGACCATCTTTGCCGCGAGTTCCGCCGTCACGCATCGTTTGCTGAAGGTCTTTTCCATTTTGATTTACTCCTTCCTTTGAGTGTTGTTGTGATTAATCGAGCCGTATCTGACGCGTCTCTTGGTTAGCACATCATTCGCGCGCTTTCACGGGAGTTGCACTTTCGGTCAACACAAGCGGATTATCGCGGCATCAGCGGGAGGACGAGCAATATGCGCGTTGCAATCGGCGGATATCTGGTCGCGGTCAATACGTTCGCGACGCAACGGATGGGTCTCGATAAATTTCAGCGCGCGATGCTGAGCGGCGACGCAGTCATGCGGCTGGCTCGCGGAGAGAGCGCATTTGGCGGTTTCGCGCAAAGTGCGCGCGAACATCAGTGGGAGATTGTCCCAACGCATTTCGTTTTTCCGGGGATCGCTGGGAAGATCACCGACGACGCGCATGAATGGACCAAGCGGGAGTTTATTAAGACTTTGCGCGCGATGGGCAAAATCGACGGCGTTTTCCTCCAACTCCACGGCACTGCGGCTTCCGACCGGCTCGAAGACTGCGAAGGCGATCTGCTAGCTGCCATTCGGGCGGAGGTCGGCGAGCGTACCCCATTAATAGCGTCGCTTGATGGTCACGCTAATGTCACGCCGTTGATGATGAGTCAGGCGACAATGCTAATTGGCGTCAAGACCAATCCGCATTATGACTTTGCCGATACGGGCCGGCTGGCCGCGCGTGTAATGGCCGGAATATTCGATAGATCACTTAAGCCAGTTAGTGTTTGGGCGCAGCCTGCGATGGCGCCAGCGCTACAGAAGCTCTATATCGCGCCGGGCTGGCCGATGGAGGATCTGATTCGGCAGGCGCGCAATCGGCAGGCGCGGGATGAGCGCGTTCTCGATGTGTCTCCATTATGCGGATTTTTCTGCTCGGAGCGGTGCGAGACCGGGATCAGTATTGTGGCGACGACTGATAATGAACCGAATCTGGCGCGCGAAATCGCTGAAGAACTCAAAGAGGCAGCGTGGCAAAAACGGCAGGCTTTTCTCACCGAGATGGTCTCGGTCGAAGACGGCGTGCGCGAGGCGATCGCGACTGACGAGAATCCGGTCGTGCTGGGCGATCTCGCCGACAGCGGCGGGGCGGGCACGCCGGGCGACGGTACTGCGATTTTGGCCGAGTTGCTCAAACAAAACGCTCGCAGCGCGGTAGTCGGCAATATCGCGGATCCGACGGCGGTGAATGAAGCAATTCGCGCAGGAGTGGGCAAGAACGTGACGCTAACCGTTGGCGGCAAGGTCGATAAGTTTCACGGCGAGCCGATTCAGATCAGCGGGCGCGTGCGGACGATCCATGACGGCGTGTTCACGGCCAGCACTCGCTTCAATGCCGGTACGCAGCATCGCGGGCCAACCGCGGTAATCGATTGCGGCGGGACCGAAGTGATCTTGACCTCGCGTCCAGTGTTGGTCTTCGAACCGAATCATTTTCGCAGTCTCGGGATCGAGCCGACCGAGCGCAAAATCCTCGTGTGCAAGGCCGAGATGCAGCATCGGGCGGGCTTCGACGGCGTCGCGCGCACGTTCATCGACGTTGATGCGCCGGGCCTCGCGACACAGGTCTTGTCGCGATTGCCCTATAGCAAAATTCGGCGTCCGGTGTTCCCGCTGGATGAGATATAACCAGCATGGATAGATGGTGTATTGAGGTTCAGAAAGCCGGTACTCATGCTCCGAGATTCTTGAGTCCCCGGCGCGCCTCTCGGTTACCAAGGCCGTAGGCCTGATTTAGCGCTCTGGCTATGTGCTCCGCAGTGGCCTTGACCTTGAAACCGGGCAGAACGTCAACACTAGATCGAGAGCCGGTTTGGCGCATTACATCGAAAGCTCTCTCGGAGCCTGCGCGCTCAAAGACAAAATAAGGTTCTTTCATAAAAATTTTTTTCTGGATAAGGGTTTTCATTTCTGAAGATGGAACATCACCTGCCTACATTGCTGCTTTGTTCTCGCGCCGGAATTCGCCTAATGCGATCTGTAGAACTTCTTGAAGATGCTTCGCGGATTTGGAGCGAGTGTCACGCGCGAGCAGCCACGCAATGAAATGACTGAGAAGGTCTCGTACTTCAACGGTCTCTAGTACGTCTTCTTGACAGAGTTTCATAATATCGGAGGTCATCGTGGGCCTAACGAGAACACGCTTCGTGCCTGGAGCCTTGGCAAGATCTCTCAATAACTTTTGCGCACTCTCGTCTGTGGTTACTTGGTAAATCGCTTCTCCTGCTACGAAGTCCATCCCTCCGTCATTAGCATGAGTAGTCGAAAACCTCTGCAAAGAAAATCCGAAAGTACGAAAATATTCCCTGAGCACAGCGAAGGACATAACTTCGAAAACTTCGCCATGGTTCCCTGCGAGCTGGGACAGATAGGAATCAATCAGAGCGTGACGCTCATCGACGCATTCTTTCGGCAGAGAACATGTTTTCTCGAGCTTCTCTATAACTGTTTGGCGCTGTTCGTACGCGGACCGCAAGGAGCCAACCAATTCATCGTGCAGCCGCTCCAGCTCGTCTGGCTCGATTTCGTCCAGCAGCGGCGCACGGATGCGATATCTCTCGCCGGAAAACTCCAAAAAGCCTCGACGTCCCAGCCGCCGGTCAACATAAGTAGAATGATATTCGCTCTTGATAAACTTCCCTACTAACTCCTTGAACCCCGCTTGGATTTGTCCTTCTGTGAGGCCCTCGAAGTTGACTCTGCGCTTCAAGGCGTCGATATGCCCGGCGAGAACCGGTATCGCTATGCCCAATACGGTCCTCTGTCCAAGACAGCCTCGAAGCATCGCGGAGAGATTTCTTTCGGGTCGCCTCTTGGTGTTCACCGGTTCCATACAATAACGACTTGTCCTATTTGGGACCATATTAATGATTCGACTATTCAGGTGATGGGGCTTGCTCGCGTCGCGCTGGAGCGGTTTGCTAGCGCCAGACACGCGTGAATGAGAAAAGGGCTTAGGTCGTGTGACTTGATTCAGACACCTATTACACACTTTCGATATAATCTCGTAATCGTGAACAAGGAGCGGATTGCGAAGGTTCTGGCGCGGGCGGGGGTAGCTTCGCGACGCGACGCTGAGCGGATGATCGAGGCGGGTCGCGTGAGCCTCAATGGTGAGATTGTCGCGCAGCCGGGCACAATGGTTGGCGCGGATGATCTACTTGCGGTCGATGGCAAACCGATTCAGGAGCGCGAAGCTACCAAGTTGTGGCGCTATCACAAGCCCGCCGGGCTGGTTACCACGGCGCGCGATCCGCAAGGGCGTCCGACCGTCTTCGAAAAGCTGCCCAAAGATTTGCCGCGCGTGATCTCGGTCGGGCGACTCGATATTAATACCGAGGGACTGCTGCTTCTTACCAATGACGGGGCGCTGGCGCGTTATCTTGAGCATCCGGCACAGGCACTATCGCGCACCTATCGGATTCGCGCTTATGGGCGAGCCGATCGTGGCGCACTCACCAGGATCAGCAAGGGCGTCACGATCGACCGGTACGATACCGTCCGGTCGAGGTGACGCTCGATCGCCAGCAGAGTGATAACTGCTGGCTGACGATGGTTTTGCACGAGGGCAAGAATCGCGAGATCAAACGGCTGCTCGAATCGATCGGGTTGCAGGTGTCTCGCCTGATCCGAACCGGCTATGGCCCGTTCCGGCTCGACCAGCTGTCGCCGGGCGCAGCCGAGCCGATTCCGGCCCGGCTGCTACTGAAATTTTTCCCGAACTATTTTTCTTCAGTCGAGCGTCACTGCGCCATGTAGCCGCCATCGACCGGCATCGGCAGACCGGTCACGTATGACGCGCGATCCGAGCACAGCCAGGCGACTGCCTCGCCGACTTCCTCGGGCTGCCCAATTCGTTTCATCGGCTCGGAGCGCGCATAGCGCGCTTCGATATCGGGTCGCTTCTCAAACCCGGCCATCAGCAGCGGCGTGTAGATCGGCGCGGGGCAGACCGCGTTGATGCGGATGCCGTGACGTGCGTATTCCAGAGCCGCCGCTTTGGTCAATCCCGCGACGCCGTGCTTGGCCGCGGTATAAGCGGGTACGCGAATCGCGCCGGTCAGTCCCATAATCGACGAGGTGTTGACGATCACGCCGCTACCCTGCTTGAGCATCTGCGCGATCTCGGCGCGCATACAGAGCCATACGCCGGTCAAGTTGATCGCGATCACGCGATTCCACTCTTCGAGGCTGTATTCGTGAGTCAGACGTCCCGCGCCGCCGATACCGGCGTTGTTGAATGCGCAGTCAAGCCGTCCATACTTGGCGATCGCGCTGGCGACCAGTGCATCGACCTGCTGTTCATTGGCGACGTCGGCTTTGACGAAAATGCCGTCAGCGCCGAGGTCTTTGATCATCTGCAAGGTTTCGTTGCCACCCGCTTCACTGACATCGGCCAGCACGAGCGTGGCTCCTTCACGCGCGAAGATGCGCGCCGTCGCGCGTCCGATACCGGAGCCGCCACCCGTAATTATTGCGATTTTGCCGTCGAGTATTCCTGCCATGATGCGCTCCCTTGTATTGAATCGATGAGAAGGCAATACCATCGGATACAGAGGAATAGATCAATGTTCGAGGGCTTCGAGCACAAACGGATTAAAACTTCAGGCGCTGAGATCGCGATAGTGCAGGGCGGGAACGGTGCGCCGCTCGTGCTGCTACATGGTTATCCGCAAACCCACGTGATTTGGCATAAGGTTGCGCCGAGGCTAGCTGAGCACTTCAGATTGATCATTCCCGATTTGCGTGGTTACGGAGCGAGCAGCAAGCCCGCTACCGACGCGGAGCACATGCCATATTCCAAGCGCGCGATGGCGTTGGACATTATCGAAGTGATGACCGCACTGGGCTTCGATCGCTTCGATGTGGCGGGGCATGATCGTGGCGGACGGGTGGCGTATCGGCTCGCGCTTGATCATCCGGGGCGCGTCCGGCGCATCGCGGTACTGGATATCGTTCCGACGCTTGAACAGTTCGAACGGTTGAACCGTTTCAGCGCGCGACAGGCTTATCATTGGTACTTCCTCGCGCAGTCCGCGCCTTTCCCCGAAACTCTTATTGGACATGACCCGGATTATTTTCTAAGTCACACGCTTGAATCGTGGTGCGGCACGCCCGGAGCTTTCACGCCCGAGGCGATAGCGGAGTATCGGGCAGCGTTCCGCGATCCGGCGATGATCCATGCGACCTGCGAGGACTATCGCGCAGGGATCACTGCCGACTGCGAGTTCGACGAGGCCGATCGCAAGGCTGGGAAGAAAATCGAAGCGCCGCTGCTGGTAATCTGGGGCGGGAAGGGCCGTCCGAATCGAGGTCTCGGCCTACTCGACGTGTGGAAAACCTGGGCGACAGACGTAATTGGTGAGCCGCTGGATTGCGGCCACTTCATTCCGGAGGAGCGGCCCGAGCAGCTTGCGGAACGTCTGCTAAGGTTCTTCGGGTGATAATCAGACGCCGGCGAACCATTCGTAACCTTGATCTTCCCAGTAGCCGCCGACCCGATTGGGTAGGAAGTTTATCTCAGTGAGATACTTAACGTTCTTGTAACCGAGCTTGACTGCTGAATAGAGCCGAAGCGGAGCGCCGTGCGCGGGCAGAAGCTGATGTCCATTCATCCCATAGGCGAGCAAGGTTTGAGGATGCATCGCGCTGGGAAGGTCCCATCCCGACCAGTAATTCGAGTCGAACGAGCGGAACTCGACATATTTGGCGGCTGGATCGAGTCCGGCAAGCTTGGCGATTTCGTTGACGCGCACGCCTTGCCAGGAAGCGACCGCCGACCAGCCTTCGACACAGTGATGCTGCACGCGCATCGAGGTGGACGGCAAGCCTCGCAATTGTTCGATCGTTAGGGTCAAGGGACGTCGGACGAGGCCACCAATTTTGAGCGTCCAATTCGCGGGCGCGAGCGGCGTGTTGTCGGAGATGAAGTAGCTGGGAAAAGCCTCCTCGGGAGTTTGCGCGGACTTGGGAAGTTCCGGAGCCAATTTTTGCGGCGAAAACAGCAATTCCTCGAAGCCGCGATTCCATCGGCCCATTATGTTAAGGAACACTTTCGCCGGACGGCTTTCGCATCCTGCCAGCAACGACATCGCGGCTGCGCCGCCAATGAAATTGCGTCGATTAATCAACCTGTTCACGAGCGCCTCCGGTGACCATCTTGACGATCTCACGTGGATGCGACGCGACGAGAATCAGATGAGTCGCAACGAAAAGCACGAACAGGCAGAGTCCGACGAGATGAACCACGCGAGCGCCGTCATAGCCGCCGAACAGGAGCGTCAGAAAGTGCAGTTGCACCGGCTTGTAAATCGCGAGCCCTGACAACACCATCACGATCCCAAACACGACTACTGAACTATACGCAAGTCGTTGGAGTCCGTTGTAGAAGTCGGGCGGCGGCGGGTTCTTGCGAATCCGCGTGTAGTAACCAAATTGGCGGAATGCGTTAAGCGCGTCACGACGTGGAATAAACAATCGTCTGCGCCACTCACCACTGAAGAAATAGTAAGTAACATAGAAGAGGCCATTCAGGACGAAGAACCATGCAATCGCGAAATGCCAGTGGCGGCCGCCCGCGAGCCACCCACCGATGGTCAGCCATGACGGTGGCGGCGTAGCTTGAAACGGATACCACCAGTATTGTGCGCCTTGTGGTCCTAATGATGGATAAGCAGTCAGGATCTGGAGCCCGCTGCCGGCCATCAGGATGAGAAAGAACGCATTGGACCAGTGTGCGAGGCGCAGCGCCAACGGCTGTTCGCTGCGAGTTGTATGGCTAACCTGTCTCATACCATCGACAAGACTCTTACTAAGCGATATTGAACCGATCTTACTACAGGAGATGTACGCGTGACACTACTCAGGATGTACGCCATAACGGCAATTGTGCTGACTTTGAAAATGGTCGCGATCTCGATTGCGCAGGGACGTGCACGGATGAGCACGGGCGTCTTCACGAATCCGGAAGATGCTCGAACCTTTGGCGGCAAGCTCGAGGCGCACGAGGCACCCGCAGTCGAGCGTGCTTCGGCAGCCTGGCGCAACGATCTCGAGAACATTCCAATCTTCCTGATCCTGGCGTGGATATATGTTGCCGCCACTCTGTCGCTCGGCGCCTTTGAGATTTACTGCATCGTGTTCATGATCGCCCGGATCATCCACACGATTACCTATCTTGCCGCACTTCAGCCATGGCGGACGATCTCGTACACGGTGGGGGCTTTGGCGATGCTGGCATTGATTGTTCATTTATTAATTAAGGTTGTGTTTATTTGATCGGTTACTGCGCCGTGAAGATTTGCGGCGCGATGCAGCTATTGATGGCTTCCAGGCCGCCATCGCCACCTCTGCCATATCACGCAAAACTGTCGGATCTGCGCCGGCCTTATTGATGACGTTCATGCCTTGCGCAACACCCATAAAGAAACGGGCGAGAGCTCGCGGGTCCTGACGCGAATCGAGCGAACCTTCAACCTGCGCGCGACGCAAAACCTGATAGATCGCTGATTCCTGCGCTCCCAGCATTTCGGCGATCTTGCGGCCAATCGCATCGCCGCCAATGGTGCATTCGAGCGCAGTATTCGTCAACAGGCATCCACGTGGGAACTGCGCATCGCTGGTGCGGCGAATAATTGATGCGAACATCCGTTCAATCGCCCGGCGGGGATCAGGATCGGACAGTTCGGCGAAAAGTGGTTTTGCAACGATACTTAGATATCGATCAAGCGCCGCGAGAAAAAAGCGTTGTTTGTCGCCAAAAGTCGCATACAGACTGCCACGATTGATGCCGATGGCGTTAACTCAGATCGTGAACTGAGGTGGCTTCATAGCCGCGCCGCCAAAACAGTATCATCGCACGATCGAGCACCGCATTCTGATCGAATTGTTTGACGCCTGCCATCTAACTCATCGTTGATTCACTGGAATGACCAGTTTTGCACTAACCTTTCATGATTGCGAGATCGTCATGCTTTGATTGACTGATCGTTCCAACATCGTTACGGTGCAGTTGAAAGCTTTCGCAGGAGATAAGCAATGGATCCGAATGTCAAAGCCTCGATTCTGCATGATATCGTGCGTCGAATGGGCGGTGGTGGTGCGGAAATCACTACGCCGGAGTGGGTCGATTTTGTAAAAGCGCAGAATGACGCCTATCAGACCGGCCCCGATGCCGGTGAGAAAGTCCCATCGTTCACACTCGCCGATCAGAACGGCGCGATGCGCTCGCTCGATGATTTGATGGGCGACAATGGGCTGCTGTTGGTCTTTAGCCGCAGTGCCGGATGGTGACCCTATTGCCGTAACCAGCTCGTCGAGCTGCAACTCTCTCTCTCGAAGCTTAAAGCGCAAGGCATCAACGCTGTCTCGATCACTTATGATTCGCGCGAAACCTTGAAGGCGTTCAGCGATGCGAACCGGATCGAATATCCGATGCTGTCCGATGTGGGCAGCAAAGTGATCAGGGCATTCGGAATCCTGAACACGAATATCCCGCAAGACCATCACATGCTCTATGGGATACCTTTCCCGGGTGACTACCTGCTGAGTCGCGACGGAACAGTGCGTGAGAAACATTTTCTGCCTAGCTATGAGCATCGCGCTTCCGCGTCGCAAGTCGTATTGCGCGATTCCGAATCGAGTGCAGGTGCGAACGCGGCGCAGATCAAGACCGACTTCTTCGACGCCGTCGTAACCTTATCAACCGATCGATGCTTCCCCGGACAGGAATTGGGTTTCGCCGTCAGGGTTGATCTGAAGGACGGCTGGCATGTTTACGGGAAGCCGCTACCGTCGAATTATCAGGCGCTCGAAGTAACGTTTGAGGGTCCGCTCGCTGATGAGCAGTCGTTGGAATGGCCGGCCGCGACCCCGGTTAGATTTCCTGCGCTGGGTGAGACGCTGCCAATTTATACGGGAGAAGTCCGCGCGTACGGCAAAGTCGGGATCCGATGGAGTCCGCCCATGCCGGCAAAGTTCCTGCTGCCATTGGGCGCGATGATCGAACCGGGAGCGCATAAAATCGGCGGCACGCTCAGCTTTCAGACGTGCAAAGAGGACCTGTGCGAACCGCCGCAAACGATTAAGTTCGAGCTGCCGCTGACAATTCTCAGTGGCATTCCCCCGGCGCCGAAGGCAGCCGGCTAGTAGGAAGGGGAGACGAGTGGGTTCACCGGCGAGCAATCATATGAGACGAACTCTCGCGACATTTGCCATGTTGGCGATAGTATTAAGCGCAGCATCGGCCTTCTCACAAGTCAGTGGACCTGCTCTCACCTCAACCAAGGCTGATGACGCGAGTAGGGCCTTACCGATCGGCGACACGGTGACGATGCAGAACTGGACTAGCTATCGCCGGTATATGCCGGATGGGATGGCGATGCTGTTCGAAGGTAAATACTTCTGGAAGATGCCTGACGACGTGTCAATGCAGATCGGCCCAACGATTATCAATCCTTTGCCGAAGAACTATCGGGAGGCGACTGAGCAATACAGTTCACAGGTCACCGTAACCGAGCTTCCTGATGGCCGTCTGAATCTATCCGGCTATCACGGCGGCACACCCTTCCCCAATCCGGCTGAGCCTCACAAGGCGTGGAAGATTCTCGCTAATCTATGGTTTCGCTATCAACCGCATCTGAGCGTGGACACTAATGGCGTAGTCTGCACGATGGACAGCGGCCATAGCACGAGCTGCAAAGCCGGAATGAAGGTGTATCGGCAGCTAGCCTACAACACCGATCCGGGTGTCCTGCCCGAGATTCCCGGAGCCGCCGGCAAGTACTTTACGCAGTATGAAATGGTAAAGGAGCCTGAGCAAGAACGTTATACTACTGTTCTAACTATCTCTTACGCCGATCTCACACGTCAGGAAGATGTATATGTGTTTATTCCCGCCCTGCGGCGCTATCAACCAATGTCACCGATGGCGAGATGTAGCGCCGATCTTGGCACTGACGAAACTCCTGATGACCGGCGGTACGGATTCAATACGAACCTGACTCAAGTTAAGGCCGAACTGCTGGGTGAACGAAAAATTCTAAGCTTGCTCGACTTCAAGATGCCGTCCGGACGCTTTCCGGAAAATTATGATATGCCGCTCGGATGGCCGAAGCCCTCGTGGGGCAAATGGCAGCTTCGCGACGTTGACGTCGTTGATGCGTCCAAGCTGCCCGGAGTGGGTTCCCGTCATTGTATTGGAAGGCGGGTAATGTATATCGATAAAGCGACGTATGCTCCGTTATGGCAGGACTTATATGATGAGCAACTCAAGCCGTGGCGGTTTGTAGGGTTTTTCCTGCGCACACTTGACGTACCCGGGATTGGACCGGTCGACAACTCGAACTCTATGGTTTATGGATTTTGGGACGTAAAATACAACCATGCGACGATCTTTGCGGAGGCGGGAGAGGGCGCGCCATTCTACGTGAATCAGCAAGCGCCGGCTGATTTCATGGATATCGCGCGGTACACCACTCCAGGGGGCCTCAGTATGATCATGCGCTAAACTGAGTTGTGCACTGCTATCCAGCAGCGCATGGCGATAGCAGAGGCAACTGATGACAGCCGCAATTGGTATCGATATCTACGGAACGCTGGTCGATCCCCAGGAAATGAGTATCTATCTGCGGCCGCTGGTCGGGAGTCTCGCCGAGAAGATTGCCGAAATCTGGCGTGTCAAGCAGTTAGAGTACTCGTTTCGGCGCGCCGCGATGAAGCTGTATGAAGATTTCAGCGTCTGCACGCGTCAGGCGTTGTCGTATGCACTAGACAGTCAGAACGCGCAGCTTTCCACCGCGGAGCAGAACCAGCTCATCGAGAATTATCAGCAGCTTCGCGCGCTGCCTGATGTAGTTCCGGGATTGCGCGACTTGAAAGCCGCCGGACATACTCTTTGCGCCTTCTCAAATGGCCTCGAAAGAAGCGCACGCGAGCTGCTTACTTCAGCCGGACTTATTTCCTACTTTGACGGAATTCATCAGTACCGATGAGGTCAAGACCTTCAAGCCGGACCCGCGGGTCTATCAATTATTACAGCAGCGGCTCGGGACGCGCGCCGGACGAGACCTGGTTGGTTTCAAGCAATGCTTTCGACGTGATCGGGGCGAAAGCGGCCGGGCTCCGATGCGGCATGGATCAAGCGAGATCCCAACAAAGTCTTTGATCGATGGGATATTCTCCCGGATGTGACCGCCGCCGATCTTGAAGACGTGGCACTACAACTGCGCAAAATGTAGTTTCGTCAGATAATGAAGCTGCGCGACGCGCTGTTGTCGTCGCGCAGCTTTTCGCGTCTGACTATTTATTCGCGCTCATCTCGGCATGGCTGCCGAGGCGCTCGCTTGGATACTCGAAAGCCGGATCACTCTTGAGCACCGGCAACACCTGCTCGGCAAATAGCTTGAAGCTCTTCTCCAGCTTCGGGTAGGGCAGTCCGCCGAACGCGAAGGTGCCGATCACGTGCTCGAGTGGCACCGTCTGATGGATATAGCGCAGCTTTTCGAGCACTTGTGCGGGCGTGCCGGCCGCGTGGAGGCTCGTGAAGAACTCGATCGCTTTCTGCTTTCGCCTCGGCATCGGCCTGCAGCTTACTATAGGTCTTCTCCAGTTTGGCGTAGAACTCGTAACCTTTGACGCCGCGCAGATGGCCGTCGGAAAAGTGATAGTGGTTGTCGATCGAATCCCACATCGCTTCGAGATGCTTATTGCCAAGGTCATGGCCTTCGCGCGGATCTTCCGAACACAGGATGTTGAGCAGGCCGATGGGCGCACGCGGCTTAATATTGTTGGCGAGCGCAGTTTCGCGATAGCGCTTGTAGTCGGCTGCGGTGTCCTCCCAACTGCGCTGCGCGATGATCAATACACCCAAGCCAAGCTTGGCCATGATCTCGGCTGACTCCGGACTGACGCTCGATGCGTAGAAGCGGTCCTCCGGATGCGAGATCGGGCGCGGCCGAATCTGAATCTCGGGAATCTTGTAGTACTTGCCGTCAAACGAGAAGCTCGGCTGGGTCAATCCCTTGCGCACGATAATGGCGGCTTCGACAAAGCGGTCGCGCGCCTCGTCCATCGGGATGCGATAGCCATTGTACTCGACGGTCGCCGCGCCGCGCCCAAAACCAAAGATGGTGCGACCGCCCGATAATACGTCGAGCAAGGCAATTTTTTCCGCGATTTTCACCGGATCGTGCCACGGCAACACGATTACGGCAGTGCCGAGTTGCACTTTCTTCGTGCGGCCCGCTACATAGGACAAGAGCTGGGTCGGATCCGGCGACATCACATAGCCAGTAAAGTGATGGTCGAGCGCCCAGACTGAGTCGAAGCCCAGTCCTTCCGACATCTCCATCAGGTTGAGTTCGTCCTGGTACGTTTCGAGATCCGGCTTATTGCCGAAACTGGTCAATTGGAGCGTCATACCTACTTTCATTCGCGTCTCCTTTTATCAGCCTCGATGAGGATCGTTGTACTGCTTGTGATAGTGCGATTAAGGCTTAAACGCAAAGGTCGATGGCGTAATGCCGATGATTATATTGTAGGCGAAACGGCGCAGAGTTTCCCAGACCAGCGCGCCCGCGAGCGCCAGTTCGGCGATTGATTCGCCGGATCGGTTTCGCTTTTCACTGGTAAATCGGGTCCAATTCTCGTATAAGCAAGGTAGAAACTTAGATTAAGCTCTGCTTTTGCCCATGAGCAAATAAACGGCAGTCCTTACCAACTCAGGAGGGAACCCAATGGCAGAATTCGATCTGCAAATCAAAGGCGGTACGGTCGTCGATGGTACCCGTGTCCCGCGCTTTCGTGGCGACGTCTGGATCAAGGACGGCAAAATAGCGCAAATCGGCGGACGCGCGCCCGGCTTCGCCAAGAAAGTGATCGATGCTGATGGCCTGATCGTCGCGCCGGGTTTCGTCGATCTGCATACGCATTATGATGCGCAGATTCGCTGGGATCCCTACTGCACGATCTCCGGATGGCACGGCGTTACCTCGCTGGTGCTCGGCAATTGCGGCTTCGGCTTCGCTCCCGTCAAACCGGACTTCCGCGATCGCTCGATGCTCACGATGACCCGCACCGAGGCGATCCCGTACTCCTCGATGAAGGCCGGGATGACCTGGGATTGGGAGACGATCCCGCAGTACATGGATTCGCTGGATCGCGCTCCCAAGGGCATCAATTGTATCCAGTATATGCCGACCGCCTCGCTGATGACTTACGTGATGGGCCTCGAAGCGGCGAAGACTCGTCCGGCGACCGAGCAGGAGCGTGCCGAGATGCGCAGGCTGCTGGCCGAAGGACTCGACGCCGGCCTGTGCGGATTTTCGATCCAGCGGCTAGGACGCCACTCGGGACAAGCCGACTTCGACGGCTCGCCGATGGTCACCGATACGATGGTCGACGAGGACATCCTGAATCTTGCGCGCGTGCTGCACGAGCGCGACGAAGGCTTCATCGAAATAACGCAGGCGACCGGTCATATCAAGGAAGACCTCGCTTTCGTCGAGAAACTGGCAGGCGAGGCGCAGCGCCCGATTCTCTTTCAGGCGATCACGGCTAGCATCACGAACCCGGATATCCATCGGAAGAGCCTCGCGTGGGTCGAGCGGATGCGTGCGAAGGGTCTGCCGATCTTCGGGCAGGGCGGCACGGTCCGCAGCGGCTTTGCCTTCACGCTCGAGCATTGGAATCTTTACGATGTGTCGGCGGCGTGGCGCGATATGCTGACCGGCAACAAAGATGAGCGCGCGGCCAAGATGCGGATTCCGGCAATGCGCGAAGCAGCCAAGAGCGAGCGCGCGATGTATGCGCTCGACAAGAACGCCCCCGGTATCGGCGGCAAATTGCCGAAGCTAATCGTGCAATGGGTCGAGAATAAGCCGGAGCTGGAAAAGTACGTCGGCAAATCGTTGGGCCAGATCGCGAATGAAGAGGGCAAGCATCCGGTGGATGTGATGCTCGATCTGTCGCTGGCGACTGATCTGAAAGCAGAATTCCTGCAGCCGGAGCGCGTTTTCAACGCTGATTATAATGCCGAGATCGTCAATAATTCGATGTTCACCTTCCCGGGTGTGTCGGACGGCGGAGCGCATACGAAGTTCTTCACCGGCGGCGCGTTCACGACTGACTTCCTGAGATGGTTGGTGCGTGACGAGCAGAAGATCACGCTCGAAGAGGCGCATTATCGGCTCTCGGCGCTTCCGGCGCATGCAGCGGGCTTCCGTGATCGCGGCGTGCTGCGCGAAGGCGCGGCGGCGGACGTCGTGGTCTATGACCTTGACGGCCTCGATATCGAGCCGGACTGGATCGGCGAAGTTGCGCATGATCTGCCGGGTGGCGAATGGCGGCGGGTACAGCGCTCGAAGGGCTATCGCTCGATTATCGTGAATGGCGAGGAAACCTTCGCAGATGGGAAATGCACGGGCGCGACGCCGGGCAAGCTCCTGCGCCACGGCAAAGCCTGATTCAGTTCCACATGTTAACGATTGATTGAAAAGGGGGACGGCGCTTATCGCGCCGCCCCCCTTTTATTTCCGTTTCCAGGACGCGGGCGTACTTAAGGCGGTCGGCAGTTCCGTACTGGCATCTCCGATGGCTGAATCAATCTGTTCCTGAGTGAGTCCGACAGTCTTGCTGAGGTCGGTGACTCGAAAGATCGAGTTATCGAGGTCCGCGTCGCTGAGGTCTGCACCATCCAGACGTGCGAAGAAAAAGTCCGCGCCGCTGAGGTGGGCGCCGTTGAGGTGCGCGCCCGTCAAGTCCGCGGTGTCGAGGTCGGCACGTTCGAGGTGCGCACCACTGAGGTTCGCGAGGTCCAGCTTTGCGGATTGCAAATCAGCACCTCGCAAATCTGTGTTTGGGAGATTAATTGTGGTTTGTGGCACTTTTTCAAATTTCTCGATAGGCACCTGGAGAAAATCCAGCGCGGCTTGAATGTCAGTTTCTGGATGCGGCTCCGGCGATGAAGTTGCGTTGGGCAATGAGTCGGCGTTTGCCGAGGAATCGTTTCTCACGCCAACACTAACGTTGGGAAGTTCAGGGATTTGCCGCGCCTCAGTATTCTGAACCTGTGGCGGCCAAGGCGCATTCAGCCGCACATAGTCGTTAAGAATCTCCCGCACGGGTTTGTAATCTTCAGCTGAGTTTTGAGCGATCCGCCTTAATCCATAGATTCCGCCAAGACGAACTTCACGTACAGGCGCGCCCTTATCATCAGTTTTGCCGAGCTGATCAATCGCACGGATAAAACGATCAGTTATCTCGCTATCGCGCGTCGCGCCGAGATTTTGATATGTGAAGTAAATCCCGACGAGCAAGGCGGCACCACCCGCGATCTGGGCGAAGGTGGTCAGCTTTTGAAGTCGGACCGCATTCAAGTCGATTTCAATTTTCGGCCAGTCTTTAGGATCGACGAGGCTTTCCCAACGAGCCAACCGCTGCTCCCGCGCCGTCGACCACCGCCGCCGCGCCATGATGATGCAACGCCCCGCGCGCTTGCCAGCGATAAAGATCACAATCACCGCAAAGACAACTCACTATCGAAGACGGCCTCGCGATTTTCTTCGTAAAACAATTTGACTATGTACCATACCTCTATCAGTGTCATAGTCCGGGACGCTGTATGGCGGACCCCAGCCATGAAAGCGGATCCGACCCGCCCATATCGCTAGTAAGATCACTAACACGAGATAAACCAGAATCAACGCGACTCGGAGACATGAAAGAACCGGTCGCGTTTCGGTTGAAGGGCGATTTGACTGCGGGCGAAACGGAAACGTCATGTTTCAGCTTTTAAGCACAAAGCGGCATGCAGCGCACGTTCGTACAGAGCCTCTGCTTATCTTCAAATCAGGCGATAGCCGGGGGATCCGAAAAGCCGTGCTGCTGCTTCGGCGCGTCGCGCCGCCCCTTTTCTTTTTTGCAGCTACTTCCTAGCCTACATTCCAATCAGGCTTTGCGACTCATCAGGATTGTCAAAGGCTTTGTCGATCAGCTGTCGGTCAGAATTTCTGCTTATGCCAGTCTCGCGCATGTCAAAAGGCGCTTTCAGTTCATGTCGTTTGCTACAAAGTGGCAGAAATATATTCCAGTTGACGTGTAGGCAAGTTTTGTGGAATAGCGGAATTCCAAAAATGTTTCGGGAGGAAATACTTATCGAGAGAGCAAAATGGGGTAGTTGGTCGGCTGTTCTACTTCAGGCGACGCGAGCATCGCGCGCCAAGAGAATCCGCCCTCCATCGAAGACCGCAAAGGTCTATCCACCGATCGATTGATCAGCGACGAACGTTTACGGAATGAGGAATGGACTTGATGTTTAAGCCATTATTGGGGAAGTGGCGTCCGAGATGGCAGTCTCGGGCGTTGAAAGATTACCACACTGACGGTCAGCGCCGCGGCGGGCCTGATCTTGATGCTGACGAATGGTACTGCATCGGCGCAGAGTGCAACTCCACCTGCGCCCGGCGCCAAGATCACGATGCAAAACTGGCAGCAGTACAAGCAGTTTATGCCCGATGGATTGGCCGCGATGTTTGCCGGCCAATTTTCGTGGAAGCTGCCCGCGAACATCGAAATCGATATAGGTCCAACGGTCAATATTCCGGAGCCGCCGAGCTATGTTGCGGCGACTGAAAAATACAGTGGGCAGGTACAAGTAGTTCACCTGCCGGACGGCCATCTGGACGTGAAAAACTATCAAGGAGGTGTGCCTTTTCCAAATCCCGAGGAGCCGGACAAAGGTTACAAGGTTCTGGTTAATACGTGGTATTCCTACCGGCCGCATTTGAATGTTGCGAACGTCGCATATCCGGTCCGCGACTGCATTGTTGACCGATTCTCGAATACTACTTGCGAAACGATTGATATTGTCTATCGTCAGGAGGGTTACAATACTGATCCCGGGGTACAGGTCAGTGAATCGGATAAGGTATGGTACACCGAGTGGCTAATGGTTGAGTCGCCGGAAGAGGCGAAATACACCGCTCAGCTGACCCTGTTCTACAAAGATAATCAAACCTTTCAGGACGAATATGTTTTCGTGCCGAATCTGCGACGGACTCTCCGTTTGTCGTCGAGCGCACGATGCTCACCATTGTTCGGCAGCGACTTGACTCAAGATGACGCTCAGGTCTCGGGATTTAATGGAGGAATATCGCTTTTCAACGCGAAATATCTGGAACGGAAAAAAATAATCGCACTGACCGGCGCTTATAATTACTATGAAGTCGGCCATGACTTTCCGAAGAACTTTTACCAGCCGCTGATGTTTCCACCGCCTGCGGTAGGAAACTGGCAGGTCCGTGATGTCGATGTGCTTGATATCCGACGTATTCCTTCGGATGCTCCCGGTTATTGCTATGGCAAGCGAGTTATGTATATCGATACCTACTATCATACGGGTCATTGGCAAGACCTCTATGACGCCAATATGAAGTTGTGGAAGGTAGCGCTGTTGGCGGTTCCCGACTCGGCGAAAGTTCCCGGAGTACCCGGCGGGCGCGCCCCCGGACTGGATGGATTCTTCACACTTTGGGATGTTCAGAACGATCATCTCACATTGATCACGGGCCTCAACGAAAAGGGTGAGGGCTATTTTGTGAATAGTGACGCCCCGAAGGAATTTCAGGACTATTCGAGGTACGCTACTCCCGGTGGTCTCACCGAAATAATGCGTTAATCTGTCGGCTAAGTGGCAGGGCAGTGATGCCTGTCAGAGGAATTCGGGAAGCAGCGCAACGCGCTGCTTCCTTTTTTCGCCCCGCTTGCACGACCGTCATCGCTGCTCTTCAATCCTCTGATGGCGCGGATGCGGAAAGCAGCACGGCTCTGGCGCGATGACGAGGCGTACGCGGCAGCCGCGCGGATAATTGTTCCAGGGCAGGTAGATTACTTTGCGGTCACGCCGTGCGAACTATTCGGTCGCGAGGCGCCACTCGAAGTCGAACTCGGCGCGGGACGCGGAGATTTCATAATCGAGCGAGCCGCATCGATGCCCGATCATGACTTCATTGCGGTCGAGATTGCGGCGTCAGTCGCTCAATTGATGGCATTACGGGCGGCCCGCCGGAATCTGACGAATCTCCGCGTACTGCGGATGGACGCGCGACCATTGATCCATCTGATGCTCGAGCCACGCAAGGTGAGCGCTTGTCATATCTATTTTCCCGACCCTTGGCCGAAGGAACGCCAGAGCAAGCATCGCCTGTTCACTCCTAATCTGGTGCAGGGACTGCGGCGAGTGCTGGCGCCGGGCGCTCCGCTCTATGTCGCAACGGATATAGAGGATTATGCGCGGATGATCTTTGCGATCCTCGAAAACGCGAACTTCACTCGTATTAATGATGCGCCGGTACCCGGCGCATCATTAACGGGCTTCGCCCGCAAATTTCTCGCCGAAGGACGGGAGATTTACGCAGCAACTTTCAACGCGCCGCTCTGATCTTGACGGTGCGTCATGCGCTTGCCTTGCCCTGCTTCAATGTCTAGGCTTTCGCTATTCATGATGACGTGGCGCGGATGGATAGCGACAGCTCTCGGTGCGCTTATGCTCGGTGGATGTGCCGCGCGCAAGCCGCCGAGTGGCGAGGATTACTATGTCAAAGCGACTCAGGAATATTCGTCGCACTTTTACCAGCCCGCAATCGCCGATTATCAAAAGCTGATCGATGAATACCCGTTCAGCCCCTATGCCGAAGAAGCCGAGCTCAACATCAGTTTGGCTTATTATAAAATGCACAATTATGCGGAGTCGATCGGCTCGCTGAACGATTTCCTGCGGATGCATCCGACGAGCAAACATGTCGAAGAGGCGACCTACTATCTCGCAATGGCGCACTACGATCAGATTGGGCGTCCGGATCAGGATCAGACGCACACCGAGCTCGCCCTGCAACAATTCGAGACGCTCGAACGGCGCTTCCCCGAGAGCGACTTCGCGCAACTCGCACACGAACAGGTCGCGATCTGTCGCGAGGTACTCGCGCGACACGAATATGTAATCGGTGATTTTTATTACAGCCGCTCGAATTACAAAGCGGCGGAATCACGCATGGCGGAACTGATGGCGCTCTATCCTGATACGCCGATTGCGCCGGACGCGCTTTACCATCTCGGGCGCACGCTTGAGAAGCAGGGAAAAAAGTATTCGGCAGCGCAGGCCTTTACTGCGCTCAAAGAGAAATTTCCCAAGACCAAATATGCGGCAGAAGCTGACAAGGAGCTCGCCAAACTAAATCAGCCGGTCGATACAGAGGAAGATCCGCTGCAGTTAGTACTCACTGAAAGCGGCTTCGGCAAGGATGACTTAAACGCGAATCATGTAGCGGTGCATGAAAGCCTGCAAAATCTCGCCTCAGCCGGCGATGCGGCGTATGGTCCGGACGGTCTGCCGATTCTTCAGCCGCAAGCTGATGCCAGTCCCGCCAAGTCCAACCCACAGGAGCATCCCGTGAAACCCGGACCGGCGACCTTGCGCGCTATCCGGCTATCATCTTCTGATCCGCCGATGTCAGTAATTCTTGATCTGACTGGCCCGGTTACTTACAGCGACAATCTCGATCACAATCAGGGTTCTTCGTCGCTTACCCTTTATCTCAAGAGCGTTACTGCTGACGCCAGCATGGCGCGTCATCTAACTTTCGACAAGTCGATCTTCCGCGATTGCGATATAGCCTCCGATGACGGTGGTACCCGAATTACGGTCAATACCAGCCCGGTATCGCGCTTTGCAGTCGTACCACTATCAAAACCCGATCGTCTGCTGATTACGTTCACACCTGAAGGTGGCGCGCCAAGCCCTGATCAAGCGATCGGCTCCGCAGCAGACCATTCAAACAATTCCGCATTTTAGGTTCTTAGCTAAAGACCTGATCGAAGCGCAGATCGAGAAAAGTCAGTACGACGTCGACGTAGAGTCGGAGACCCCACATTAAACCTTCGATCGGCATCCGCTCGTCATTGCCATGATAGAGCGCACCGAAAGGCATTTTTGGATCGAGCCGGACCGGCGCAAAGCCATAGCAGGTTGCGCCAAGCTGCGCGTAGAACTTGCTGTCAGTCGCCCCGGGGAGCATCCATGGAATTGCTCGCGCGCCGCGATCGGCTTTCTCTATCTTTTCTTTGATCAGACGAAACAGCGGCGTATCGTGACTCGACTCGGCGGGTGGCGCAGCCTTGATGACTTCGAGCGCCGCTTGAGGTCCGACGATCTCCCGCAGCTCTTTTAGAAAGCTTTGCTGATCCTCACCGGGCAGAGTGCGTCCGTCCAAGATGACGGAGGCTTCGCCCGGAATCACATTATCTTTGTAACCTGCGCGGACCATCGTAGGTGTGACCGTGTTCGCCAGCATTGGACGAAACAACGGAGGCGCTTTCTCCGGCGGGATCCCCAATTCGGCCAAGGTCGCGCGCATCAAAGGAGTGACCCGCCGCCGCATCGAAGTCTGGGTGATTCGCGTGATGAGCTCGGCGATGAGCGCAATTGCAGTATCAGATCGCGGCATCGAGCCGTGGCCGGGAGCAGCCGTCACGGTCATCCGAACTGTGACAAAACCCTTTTCCGCGACCTGAATCGGATAAAAGCGCCGCTCGCCTATGAAGAGCGTGAAGCCGCCGGTTTCATTCAACACGAAACCAGCGCGGACTAATTCTGGATGATTCTCGACCAGAAAACGAGCACCGAGCTCCGATCCCGCTTCTTCGTCGGCGACGGCGGCGAGGATTAAATCACGCGAAGGTATTGCGCCCGCTCGCGCGATCGCCGTCAGCAGTCCTAGATCCATCGCGCATTTCGCTTTCATGTCGATCGCGCCGCGACCCCACACGCATCCATCAGCGATTTCGGCTCCGAACGGCGGACGCGTCCAGCGGGCCGCTTCGACCGGCACGACGTCGGTATGCGATGAAAGCATCAGCGGCGCCTGTGATTGACTAGCGCCAGCGATGCGCGCGATCAGATTCGCTCGCATCGGAGCAGGTTCGACAATAGTAGTGGCGACTCCCGCCCCAGCCATGATGTTAGCCAGATAATCCGCGGCGATGCGCTCATTGCCCGGCGGATTCGTCGTGTCGAGCCGGATGAGCGCGCGCAAATGATCAAGCGTCTGGCGCTCAAAGCTCTCCCAAGGGATTCTCATCTGAAGACTATTTTCCTTGATGGTCTAAGAGGCATTGGTATCTGCAGTTTATCGGCAACGCGCGAAGCTTGTGTAGTCTCAAGCATTATTTAGTGCCTTTGGGTATGGGCAATGCGAAAAAATCACTCTGTTCGATTAGCTTTGCTTGACCGTTCTTACGTTCAATCCTAATGTTGCGATAGAGGAAACACCGTGGATTTGCCGAGGATTATCCCTATTTTTCCGCTGCCCAACTTTGTCTTTTTCCCCGGTGTCAAAGCGCCACTGCATATCTTCGAGCCGCGCTATCGCCGGATGATCGCGGAGGTTGACAAGAGCGACGGCATTATCGGAATGACCATGCTCAAAGGTGATTGGGAAAGAGATTACCACGTTTATCCGGACTTCTATGCGATTGGCTGCGCCGGACGCGTCAGCGCATTAGCGCAGCTTCCCGACGGTCGTTATAACCTGCTGCTCGAGGGAATCAGCGAATTTCAGATCACTCGCGAAATTCGCGAGCATGCTTATCGCACCGCCGAAATTCAATGGCGTCCAACTCCGGAAGCGAGCCTTCATCTCGATCCATCAGCAATGGAGGATCTGCGCCACGTATTAATTCGATATTTGGGCAGCTCGGCGGACGATTTATGGCAGTCGCTGGTAGAGCAGCGCGGCCTTCGCGGAGCAGATTTGATTAACTTCATCTGCTTCCATCTCGACGTGTATCCGATAGACAAGCAAACCTTGCTCGAAGCTGGCGAGTCGCGCGCCAGCTGCTTGATCGATGTGCTCACTTTCAAACTGGAAGAACGCAAGCTTGGCCGAAACCAGGGTGGGAGCGGCTCGGGTCCTCTACAGTAACGCCATTTAATGGGTCTTATGTATTCGCGCCTCCGAGGAGAGCGATAATGCAGCGCATGTGGCGGAGCTGCGACATCCCACGATTTTGGAGATCGCCAATGCACGATGATTTAGCATGATGACGCGCAAAACATCAGATATCTGGTGTACTTGTTTGTGCGCATGCTTCGCAAAACGCAAATGATTTAGCACAAACGTAATATAGCTGTATTCATTAGCCGGATTTGGCGCAAGTATTCTTTCAATTTCTGTACGGTTCCAGAAAATCAATCGAATGCTTGATTAAGGCATCTCTTTTGCTTTGTTCGGTACCAAAGCATACAAGAAAATTTTGCAAGCAACCGCACAGATAACAATCATGTGTCTGCCGGAGGAGGGGTGGCCAAGCTAATGGATTTGGAAAATGGGATTCTAGGTTCGATCTTCGTCCCCGATATCATCACACCGGAACAATTCTATGATATGCGTCGTGATGACAGCAGTATCGCGCCGGTTAAACGCCTGATGATGGCGGTATTGGAAGATGCGCTGCGCTGCTTTCAGAATAATGCCGATGCTCGGAGCGGGCTGCGTCAACGCCTCTTTGCTGAAGCCGAGCAATGGCTGTGCGGCGACATGAGTGATGGGCCGTTTTCGTTTGAGACGGTTTGCGAGACCCTCGGAATTCAGCCGCAATTCTTGCGCTCGGGACTACGTGCTTGGCGGGAGCAGCAACTGGCGGGGAATTCACAGCGGCGCCTCGCGCGCCGATCTCCAGTTGTACGCAGCGGCAAAATCAGCGCCTCGACGCGTCGTCGTAATCAGCAAGTGATCCAGGCCAGCTAACCGGCTAGCACGATCTGCGAGCGATCCGCGTTATCAATGCGGATCGCTCGCCTTCTTTGCTAAGACCTCATCAATAACCAATTAGCGAGCTGCTGGAGCCCGGTTTCTAAGCTTCAGATAGCTTGGTACAGCGCGACCCCGTCTCGGTCGATTCGCTTGGCACGGCCCTCGATGCGTGAAAGTTCCAGATGGGCCAACGTCTCGAAGGTTGCAGCCATCACATGCATGATCGGGCGGTCTTCGTCACCAAAAACCTGCGATGCAACCTCGAAGGCGCATTTTGGCTTGCGCCGGATCAGATCGAGCATTTCCGCTTCGCGATAGCGATGATGCTCAATTAGCTGGTTCGCGCGATGCCGATGGTCTTGATAAATCCCGCCATGCGCCGGCAATACGAGTTCCACGTCGAAGCGCTGCACCTTACGTTGTGACTCGATGAAATCACCTAGCGGATTGCCATCAGGGAGAGAAGGATAGAGTCCGACGTGCGGCGTGATCTTGGGCAACAGGTGATCACCAACGATCAGGACTTTCTCTTGACGCAAGTAGATTACACAGTGACCCGGCGCGTGGCCCGGCGTCCAGATTACCTCGAATTTGCGATCACCGACCGGAATCACATCGCCGTCGTTCAGGTATTTGTCGGGTTTCGGCAATGGATTGTACATGTTGGTTCCGAACCAAGCCGGCCGCATGCCTTCGGGCGGATGCTGCTCGACCGGGAAGCCGTGGGTCTTGAAGAATTCAACCGCGTCGGGCCGCGATGACGGCGGTCCGAAAGTGAGCATCCGGGTGACCCGTTCAACTTCGCGTTCATGCAGAAGGGTTGTTGCGTGGCTGCGCTCTTTGATAGTCGCGGAGCTTCCGAAATGATCGACATGATGGTGTGTGCCGATCAGGGTTGTGAGGTTTTCGAGTTTAATCCCGACCTGTCCGAATGCATCTTCGAGCGTCGCGAGGCTATCGGGGGTGTTCATCCCGGTATCGATCAGCGTCCACGCGCCATGGCAATCTACAAGGTAGACATTAATGATGGTAGGTCTCATCGGGAGCGGCAAAAAAATCTCGTAAATTCCCGGATGCACCTCGGCTATTTTTGCTGTCATATCTTTGGCTTTCCCGACCGGACTTCCATAGCCGCGCGACGCGTCGGCTTGGCGCTGGTCAGTTTGGGCTTCGGCTGGTAACCCGGACAGCGCAATTAACGGCGCTCCGGCGAGCAGAAGCAGTTATTCGTGCAATTGATCCCGAACGACAAACGATGCCTTGATCGCCACCCTCCATTGCAAAATCTGATTACTATCCACAGTAGCGGCAATATCTTCGATATGGACGCTGTGAATACCCTTGATCGTGACTCCGGCCCGCGCCAAGGCGATTTGCACCGCGTCCTCAATTGAATTTGACGAGACGCCGATTAAGTCTATGATTTTCTCAACCATATCAGACCGCTCCTCGACTAAGAAGAACGCTCCGCAATTTGACCTGTTTGCATGCGGGGCGTTAGTTTGTGCTCAAAACGCCATTTGCGCACATCGCGAGTAGCGATACAAGGAGCGTAGAGACTAGGCCGCGACGCGCCGCGGGACCTCGCGCAACATCGGTTGGAGAATGCATGAATCACGATAAGACATCCGTCAGGGAGCTTTTGGACAATGCCCGGGCAGCCGGTAGTCAAGCACTGAATCCGGCTGAGGGCCGCAAATTGTGCGAAGCTTACGGAATTCCAGTCCCGCCGAGCGGCTCGCGACTTCGGCGCGTGAGGCCCGCCAGATCGCTCCGGCGCTTGGCTTTCCGCTCGTCATGAAGATCGTCTCGCCCGATATCCTCCACAAGACAGAAGCGAACGGCGTGATCGTCGGAATCAAGACGGCGGCGGAAACCGAGCAGGCGTTCGATAAAATCGTCGCGAGCGCAAAGGCGTACAAGGCCGACGCGGTAGTCGAGGGCGTGCTGTTGCAACAGATGATCACCGACGGACATGAAGTTATTGTCGGCGGCCTAACTGATCCGAGCTTCGGCAAAGTGGTCGCATTTGGACTCGGCGGTGTGCTGGTCGAAGTGCTCAAGGACGTGACCTTTCGGCTCGCACCGTGCACTAACGCCGAGGCGCTCTCGATGCTCGACGGAATCGCAGCGGCGGAGATTTTGCGCGGCGTGCGTGGTGGCGAAGAGATCGATCGTAACGCCCTGGCCCGGATCATCGTCGCGGTCGCACAACTTCTCGCCGACTTTCCTGAAATCCGAGAGCTGGACCTGAATCCGGTCTTTGCGAGCAAGCGCGGGGCGGTCGCGGCTGATGTGCGCGTGCTGCTCGACTTTGCGGCGCGAACGGAACGTTATCGCCCATCGCAGGACGAAATCCTCCGTTCGATGAACCGAATTATGCGTCCTGATGCCGTCGCCGTGATCGGGGCATCGCCAGAGGATGGCAAGATCGGCAATTCGGTGATGAAGAATCTAATCAATGGTGGCTACGAAGGCGCGATTTATCCGATTCATCCGAAGGTGCCGGAGGTGCTCGGGCGCAAAGCATTCAAGAGCGTCAAGGAAATCCCGGGCAAGATCGATGTGGCGGTGTTTGCAATCCCGGCTCCGCTGGTCGCCGGTGCATTGAAAGAGTGTGGTGAGAAGCAGATTCCCGGAGCTGTGTTGATTCCTTCGGGCTTTGCCGAGACCGGCAATATCGCCGGTCAGGAGGAGATCGTCAGAATTGCGCGCGAGTACAACATTCGCCTGATGGGACCGAATATTTACGGCTTCTACTATACGCACAAGAATCTATGCGCGACGTTCTGTACACCCTACGACATCAAGGGAAAGGCGGCGCTCTCGTCGCAAAGTGGTGGGGTAGGAATGGCGATTATCGGTTTCAGCCGATCAGCGAAGATGGGAGTTTCCGCGATTGTCGGCTTGGGTAACAAATCCGATATCGACGAGGACGATCTGCTCACATTCTTCGAACAGGACCCGAATACACAGGTCGTTGCGATGCATGTCGAGGACCTCAAGGACGGCCGATCGTTTGCCGAAGTCGCGCGCCGTGTCTCCAAACAAAAGCCGGTGATCGTGTTGAAGGCGGGACGGACCGCCATGGGCGCACGTGCCGCGCAGTCGCATACTGCCGCGCTCGCCGGCAATGATCGTATTTATGACGATGTCTTGCGACAGAGTGGAGTGGTTCGCGCGATGGCGCTGAATGACATGCTCGAATTTGCGCGATGCCTGCCGATTCTGCCCACGCCCAAAGGCGAGAATGTGTTGATTATCACCGGCGCGGGCGGCTCCGGCGTGCTGCTCTCCGATGCTTGCGTGGACAATGGACTGAAATTGATGACAATGCCCGCGGATCTTGATGCCGCTTTCCGCAAGTTTATTCCGCCGTTTGGCGCGGCAGGAAACCCGGTGGATATTACTGGCGGCGAGCCGCCGACCACTTACCGCAATACAATCGCGCTGGGGCTTGAGGATTCACGCATTCATTCCCTGATTCTCGGCTACTGGCACACAATCATTACGCCCCCGATGGTGTTCGCGAAACTTGCGGCTGAGGTCGTTGAGGAGTACCGCCGCAAGGGTATCGAGAAGCCGATAGTGGCGTCACTAGTCGGCGATGTCGAAGTCGAACAGGCCAGTGAGTATCTATTCGACCACGGCATCCCAGCTTATCCGTATACGACCGAGAAGCCAGTCGCGGTGCTGGGCGCGAAATATCGATGGTCGCGGGCGGCAGGACTGCTATGAACCTCGTGCAGGAGTGCATATTAGCACGTAATCGCGACAGGCCACTCAGCGCGATTTATGGAAAAATATCGCTCGATGAAGTCTGCCGATTTTGACTGGATAGCTAAGAGGACTTCTCCCCGCCACCAGCTAGTGTGGTGTTCCGCAAATAGAAGAAGTCATTCTAAGCGACGCTAGGCGAAACGCAGTGGAGCCGAGCAGGCGAGTCCGCGAGTTGCGTTGAGGAGCGAAGAATCTAGGGAAGCTCTGCACAAATGAATTCTTTGAGAATCGCTTCGCGCAGGTCTTTCGACACGGCTCGCGTTGCTCGCCAGCTCAGGATGACAAATTAGGCTGTACAGAGCTTCCCTAGCGGTCTCTTATGCTCGATCTCACGTATTAGATTTTTCCAATGTTGGATGGCAGCCGAGATTCCCTTCGTTGGCTGCGCCTCTTCAAGGGCATGCTTCGGTCGCAGACTCCCCCAGGACGACTTGCCGAGTGACGCCCATTGCCAATTTATTTGCGGGACATCACACGAGAACGTCGAAGAAATTGCGGTTGTTCAGCTACTTTGCTAGACGACAAGCATCGCGCAATTTCTCAACTGGTGGGGAGGTCGGGTTATGAAATTCGGACTAGTGACCTTATTCGACCATTACGCCGAAGATTGTTCCGAGGAACAGTACTACAAGAATTTTTTCGACGAAGTTGATCATGCCGAGGAGCTCGGCTTCGATTCGATCTGGCTCGGCGAGCATCACTTCTGCCGCTACATCTGTCCTGCACCACAAATCATTGCGGGCGCGATCGCTCAGCGCACGAAAAAGATGCGAATTGGCACCGCGATCGCCTTATTGCCTCATCACGATCCGATTCGACTGGCCGAAGATTATGCCCTCGTCGATCTGCTAAGCGGCGGCCGATTGGACTTCGGCGTCGGTCGCGGCTTCATCAAAGCAACTTACGATGGCTTCAATCAGGATATGGGCGAGAGCCGCGATCGCTTCAATGAATCTCTTGAGATCATCGAGGGGTCATGGCGTCAGACCGGCTTCTCCTATTCCGGCAAGTTCTATCGCGCCAATAGCATCACAATACTGCCGCGACCGCTCCAGCAGCCCACGCCACCAATCTTTATGGCGGCGGCGCTTTCGCCGGAATCATTCGTTGCGGCGGGCGAGCGCGGCCATTCACTGATGCTCGCGCCGTTTTTTCAGTCGCGGAAAACTCTCAAAGCAAACGTTCAGCTATACCGGGATACTCTCATCAAGGCTGGCTTTGGGCCTGATAGCGTCGAGATTGTCGCTGGTTATCATAGTTTCGTCGATGAGGACTCCGGAACTCGCCCGAAGTAAGTGGGAAGACCATTATATGCGCTACCTGCATTTCGTCGGAGGCTTGGTCAATCCAGAGGAATACACCAGCTATCAGTATGAATCCTGGCGTCAATCCGTACGAGCCCTGCAGCAGGTCAAGTTCGAGCAGATGTACCCTGATCAGGTGCTGTGTGGCGATACCAGCCAGTGTGTTGATCGAGTAGCTCTGCTGCAAGAGGAGTTCGGCGTCTCTAATTTTTGGGTTTATATGGATCTCGGAGGCTTACCGCAGCGCGACCTACTGCGCTCGATGGAGCGCTTCGCCACCAAAGTGATCCCGCAGTTTCGTTGAGCGTGGTTATTTTTCGAGAAATCTGGATGTCGCGAAAAGCTCGACGCCACTGCCAAACTAAGTGCGCTCCGGGCAGGATTTTTAATGATTTCATGTATTTACGTGTCTTATCGATTTTTTAGGCCCGAATAACTCTCTTCAAGTCGCAAAATTGCCGCCCAGACCTTTGATAGTCTATAGGGATCCCGGCATTACATTTGATGGAATGACAATTGGGCGACTCTCTGTCGTGCGATTGGGCTTGCCGACCTAAGCGGTCCGGTGTAGTTTCGGGGAGAAGCGAGGCCGCATCCGCGCCCGCTTCATTGCTTTTACAGGTTATGAATGCGGCAATGATTGTCGGCTACATAACGCATATCCTAAGCGGATGGACTGAAGCTCACGTGGAGTAAGCTCGTGCGCTGCATCTACTGTCGAAGGAGAGCCGGAATAGTTCGTAAGGTTTGCCCGACTTGTACACGAGTTGTAACCGTCTTCGAGCAAGCCGCGGGACGGGTCGGCTGGACGGAACTTGTCGATCAATTCGCCAATGCCGGGCTTGGTCGAGAGCAAGTCGATTGTGTTCTCGATGCGGAGATTGGTGATCAGCCGACTCTGCGGGATCAAATGACCGCGGAAATGGCAAACGTCCTGATGCGCAACCTAGGAATGCCAGGACGCCAATCAGCTATGGAGGTTCAACGGATACGGCGATCCGGCAACGCGAGCGGAGAAGGCGATGGGAACATAACACGCGATCAAAAGCCGGCGGCAGCTGCGCTGGACAATAGAAATATCCAACATGAAGACGAGAGCACGGCGGACGTGGATAGCGCCGGTAATCCTAGCAAAGCGTTCGAAAGGTAGCGATGGGTATCAGCACAATCGGAGTAATTGGGGCGGGTCAGATGGGTGCGGGGGTCGCGCAAGTGGCGGCGCAAGCCGGCGTCAAGGTCATCCTTAATGACATCAGTGAGAAGCTTTGTTTGAACGGTTTGCAGGGTCTGGAACGTAATCTGGACCGCATGATCCAGCGCGGCCGCTTCAAGCCCGAAGAGCGGGATCGAATCATCCGCAGGATTGATACCTCCGCCAACTTGGAGGACCTGCGTGAGGCTGATTTCGTCCTCGAAGCGGTGGTCGAGCAGGAAGAGGCGAAAATCGGACTTTTTCAAAAACTCGATCAAATTTGCCCGCCGCACGTCATTTTTGCCTCGAATACCTCCTCGATCTCGATTACCCGGATGGGTGCGCGCACGAGTCGCGCCGATCGGTTTATCGGAATGCATTTCATGAACCCGGTGCCGGCGATGAAGCTGGTCGAGATTATTCGCGGGTTGGCGACCTCGCAGGACACCTATGAAGCGACCCGCACCCTCGCCGAACGGTTAGGCAAAAATACGATGACCGCGGAAGACTTTCCCGGGTTTATCGTTAACCGAATTCTGCTGCCAATGATCAACGAGGCGATCTATACGCTTTACGAGGGAGTAGGCGGCGTCACGGATATCGATACGGCGATGAAGCTAGGGACCAATCAGCCGATGGGTCCTCTGGAACTCGCTGATCTGATTGGACTCGATACCTGTCTGGCGATTATGGAAGTGATGCATCGGGTATTCGGAGACGATAAGTACCGGCCGTGCCCTCTGCTGAAGAAGTACGTTGATGCTGGATATCTCGGACGTAAGGCGGCGCGGGGCTTCTATATTTACGATGCTCAAGGAAATCCGTACGCCTCCGGTAATGCCGGGCCGCTAGAGCAAAATAGTTCAATGCGTCCGAAGGAGAACGTACCATGCCGGTACAAGCTTTTATCCTGATCGATACCTCACCCGGAAAAGCGAAGGACGTTGCGCAGAAATTAAGAACCGTCGCGGGGGTCTCGGCGGCGCACGCCGTGACCGGTCCGCACGATATCATCGCCTTGGTCGAGGCGGCAGACGTATCATCGCTCGGCGAGCTGATCGTGCAGAAAATCCAAAGCGTGGTCGGCGTGAACCGTAGTCTCACTTCTATTGTCGCGGACTGATACGGTTATGATCCGGTTTGCGCAACCGGAGTCGGAATGAAATCTATAAGGAAGGCCATAGTCGATGGCTGAGTTGCCAGTAGTCAGGCGTTTGCGCAAGGAAATGGAAACCCTCAAGCGCGAATTGACAGTTGATTTGCCCAAGGAACTGGAGCGTGCGCGGGCGCACGGTGATCTGTCGGAAAATGCCGAATGGGCGATGGCGAAACAGCGGCAGGAGTTTCTGCGAGCGCGGCTTAACAATATGGAAGCGCGGGTAGCGGAGCTCGCGATGATCAATCTCGATTCGATTCCGCGCAACACCGTGGGATTGGGCAGCAAAGTCGAGCTCGAAAATCTCGACGAAGGGACACGCTCTGAATACGAAATCGTTGTACCCGAAGAGGTGGATGGCGCACAAAACCGGATCTCGCTGTCGTCGCCGCTGGGACGCGCATTAATCGGCAAAGGCCCTGACGATGATATTGAAGTGCAAACGCCACGTGGCAAACGTTCATACATGGTCTGCAAACTAATCACGATTCATCAGATTATCGCCGCTGAAAACGGCGCCGCGCCGAATTAGTCACTCACGCGTTCGCAAAGGGGGGCTTTGATGAACGATCGATCAGTCACGTTTGATGCCGCGATACTCGGATTGTTGATCGGCGCAGGGGTGGCCCTTGGTGGCTATTTCGTCGGACGGGGCTTTGCTACTGCGCGTGCAAATGAGCGGTATGTGACGGTCAAAGGACTGGTCGAACGCAACGTGAAAGCAGATCTCGGAGTATGGACCATCAGTTACACAGCGGCCGCTGCGCAACTCGCTGACGCGAATACCGCGAATCAGCAAGATCAGACGATTGTCATGACGTTTGCTCAAGCTCATAGCTTCCTCGCCGGTGAAATCGAGGTGCAGCCTACGACTGTCACTGATACGCTGGCGAATCAGTCCGATAATCGTGCGCCCAACTTGGCGCAGCGGTATCTAATCAAAGGCGGGATCAAAATCCGTTCAACCAAGGTTGATCAAATCAGCCAGGCGAGTCAGGCTACCGGAGACTTGGTGAAGCAGGGCGTTGTACTCGGTGAAAATTATCCGCAAGCGCCCCAGTACTTCTATACGAAACTCAACAGCATCCGGCCCGAGATGCTGGCCGATGCGACCCGCAGCGCACGCTCGGTGGCCGAGCAGTTTGCCGAGGATTCGCATAGCCGGCTCGGTCCGATCCGCCGCGCCAGTCAGGGTGTCTTCGAGATCACCGGACGTGACGCAAGCAGCGACAGCAGCGCCGGAAATGACGAGCAAGGCTCGATCGATAAAAAGGTCCGGCTGGTCTCGACAATTGATTATTATTTAATCTCTCGTTAAGCGTTCTCTGCCCTTTGATTCGGATCATGATCGCCGTGCAGCGAGCGGGGCCGGGCCGAGTATCCCGCTGATGCTCTGCAATCGTAAAACCGTATCGCTTAATTGGGTGAGTTCGTTCTGAGCCGTGGCGGATAGCGCTCCTTCGACGAAATCCGATGACGACAAATAGACGCTGACCGGCGCCACCAGTGCGCCGAACCAGCTCAGAACGTCGCGCAGATGCCAATCAACTCCGAGATAATGATGCGTCGTCGCGCCGACCGCGACGATTCCGCACGGTTTTCCGCGCAACGCCTCGACCGGCAGATGATCGAGCAGGTTCTTGAGCGAACCGGAAAATGAGCCGCGATAAACCGGACTGAACAACAGAATCGCGTCAGCTGCGCTAATCGTCGCGACTACCTTGCCGGTATCGTCGGTGAAAGCCTCGGGCGGACGCCCGTCAGCGAAGGAGATTTTGTAATCCGCGAGATTGAGGCTGATACAATTCAGTGCCGGGTCCTTCGCTCGTGCGGCTTCAAGCGCATATTCAAGCGCGCGCAGCGAGCGCCCGGGCGGCGTCACACTGCCGAGGATTCCCACCATTGTCGCCATCACTATTCCTCAATTCATACGCAAAATCGCTCAGCATCTATAACTATATCGCCGGATGATGCGCTATGTTTCAAAAAACAGGAGCGCAACGATGGAGAACTTAAATAAACCCGGGCCGCTGGCCGGAGTTCGTGTGCTCGATCTCGGGCACTATATCGCGATCCCAATCCTGACGCGGATGATGTCCGATTTAGGCGCCGAGGTAATCAAGGTGGAGGCTGCGCCACACGGCGATTTGACCCGCTTCGTGCCGTATCTGCGCGACGGTTACAGTGGCAGTTTCATCCAACATAATCGCGGCAAACAGAGTATCTGCGTTGATTTGAAGTCCCCGGAAGGCGCAACAATTGTCCGCGAATTAGCGCGCCACTGCGATGTGATCACGGAAAATTACAGTCCCGGGATTCTTGCGAAATATGGACTTGGCTACGAGGATTTTCGCAAGGTGAACTCGCGCGTGATCATGTGTTCGATTTCCGGCTTCGGGCAGGACGGTCCGCTGAAGCATCGCGTCGGTAATGATACGGTGGCGCTCGCGATGAGCGGCCTGATGCATTTGACGGGAGATCCCGATGGTCCGCCGGTTTATGTGGGATTGTTCATTGCCGACGAGAACGCCGGCGTGCACGGTCTCGCCGCGGTATGTGCCGCGCTTTACTATCGAGAGAAAACCGGCATTGGGCAATATATCGATCTATCGCTGCTGGAATGCATGTTCCATCTGCATGACACCGCGCTGCAATATTACGTGATGAGCGATGGCGAGCTGAATCCGAACCGCTTCGGCTCGCACCATTACCTTTTAGCGCCGTGCGGGATCTTCAAGGCGCGCGACGGTTATGTCGTGATCACAGTGCTGGATCATCAGTGGAATATGTTCTGCGAAACGATTGGACGGCTTGAATGGGCGAAGGACCCGCGTTTCGCCGACCGTAACGATCGTGCGAAGAATCGGCTGGAGTTGGCCAAATTGGTGGAGGAATGGTTGCAGTCGTATGCAAGCCGCGACGAGCCGTTGGCGATCCTCGAAAAGGCTCGCATTCTGAGCGCGCCCGTGCTGGACATTGCCCAAATTGCAACGCATCCGGTGATTACCGAGCGCGGTGCAATGCAAGCAATCGAGCATCCCGGGATTGGCCCGATCGCATTGCCGAAGTCGCCGTTCCGAATGTCCGAGACACCGGCGATGATTCGCGATCGCGCGCCGTTTCTCGGCGAGCACAATGAAAAAGTGCTCGGGACGTATCTCGGCTATTCTCACGAGAAAATTGTCGAATTGACGAAGGCCGGCGTGCTCGTCCGGCCAGTGCGCGACGGTGAATCGAAAAGCTCCGATCGAACTTTCTGATGATCCGACTAAACAACGATGTGAAGAATCGCTGGTCCTCAGATCACCTTACGTGCACGCAGTACCGCGATCTCGGCGGCGCTCATTGATAACTCCTCGGTGAAGAACTGGTCAGTATCCTCGCCGAGCGTTGGAGCAAGAGAACGTGGCACGTTCGGCTCGCCATTGAAGCGCAATGGCGATGTGAAGATCGTCATGCGCCCCAGTACCGGATGATCGATTTCGTGCAACGTGCCGCGCTGATGCAGATGTGGGTCGGTCATGACCTCGTCGAGATCTTTGACGATCCCGCCGAATAGATCATTCGCGGCCAAGCCGTCCATGATTTGGTCGCGAGTTCGGGTGCGAGTCCATTCAGTGATGATCTGATCGACCTCTTCCTGATGCGCCCTGCGTGTTGCGAGTTTGGCGAAGCGCGGATCGTCGGCGAACTCCGGATGACCCATCAAAGCGCAAAGCTTTCCCCATCGGCGATTATCGCCCGCCAGGATCATCATCCATCCGTCGAGCGCGGGATACGCATTGTAAGGCACGACGAAACCGCCCGACGAGCGATTTCCGTCGCGAAGCTGGTTGATACCGAGTCCAAAGCGCGCGCCAATGTGTGTCGCGAGCGAAGGCAGCGTCGATTCCTGCAATGACAGCTCAACCATCAGGCCCTGCCCGGTGCGATCGCGTTGCCGCACCGCTGCGAGAATTCCGGCGAACAGATGGGTTGCGCCTAGGATATCTACCACCGCCGGACCTGCTTTGTAGGGCGGTCCGTCGATCGCACCGGTCAGCGCCATGATGCCGGTATTCGCCTGCACAACCGGATCGAAGGCCGGCAGATTCCGATTGGGGCCAGTGCTGCCATAGCCGGTACTGAAAGCGTAAATAAGTCGCGGATTAAGCTCGTGCAGCACCGCCCAGCCGAGGCCCATTTGATCCATCGTGCCTGCGGCAAAATTCTCCACCACAATATCGACCCGGGTGATGAGGCGCTTGAAGATGGCTTTGCCATCGTCGCTCTTGAGATTCAGCGTAATCGCGCGCTTGTTCGAATTCATCAGCGCGAAGGGAATTCCGAACGGCTGTTCATTAGTGCGATAGAGTCCCCGCATTCCGTCGCCGTAGGCAGGTTCCTCCACCTTGATGACCTCTGCGCCGAGATACCCGAGCAGCATCGTAGCGTAGGGGCCGTTGTAATAATGCGTCAGGTCGAGGACGCGGAGATCGTCGAGTGGCAGCGTACTCATCGCAGCGATTTCACTCGTCGGCGTAGGCCTTAGACCAGCACGCCATTCTTGCGAAGCTGCTCGACCCGATCGCTCGTATAGCCGAGCAGCGATTTCAATACCTGCTCAGTGTCTGCCCCGCGTATCGGAGCCGGAGACTTAACGGAGCAAGGCGTTTCGGACATCTTCCACGGAACACCCGCATGTTTGCGCGTTCCTACCTCGGGATGCTCCAACTCGACGAGATATCCGCGCTCGCGCAGATGCGGATCCTCGGCAATATCCTTGGCATTGAGCGAAGGAAAAGCCGCAACACCAACGGCTTGCAGCTTGCGCGCCACCTCCCATCGATCCTGCGTACTAGTCCACGACGTGATGGTCTCGTCGAGGGCGACTTCGTTCTGTTTGCGTAACGCCGCGGTCTTGAAGCGTGAGTCACTGGCCAACTCGGGCTTATCCATCGCGGAGCAAAGCGCGCGCCATTCTTCTTCCGAACCGACCGCAATCGATACCCATTTGTCGTCGCCCGCAGCGCGGTAGCATTCGTGCGGCGACATCACGCAGTCATGATTGCCGTCGCGCACCGGCTCCCGTCCCGCCATCTCGCGTAAGAGTAATCCTTCGGGCATCAACGCCAGCGCGGTCTCGAACTGCGACTGATCGATATACTGACCTTCACCGGTCAGCGCGCGTTGCGCCAGCGCGGTGATAATCGCGAATGCACCGAACACACCGGCATTAGGATCGGCATATGAGATGCCTATTTCCGCCGGGTCGCCGTCGCGATAACCCGTACCGAAGAACATCCCGGAAGCCGCTGACGCAGGTGGACCATAACCGACGAAACCCTTGAAAGGCCCAGTCTGCCCATAGCCGGACATCGAGATCATGATGATGTCGGATTTGAATTTGCGCAGCTTGTCGTAACCCAGGCCGAGCTTCTCCATCACCCCCGCAGCGAAGTTGTCGGTTACTACGTCGCATTGTTTAACCAACTCGCCCGCCAGCGCGATCGCGTCGGGGTTGGCGAGATTCATCAGGATGCTTTTCTTGCCTTGATTATATTGATTGAAATAGCCCGCGCGATTCGGACCAGTAATGTTGTCCGCGAAAGGCGGGATGAAACGCGTGACGCAAGGGCGCAATGTGCTTTCGACTCGAATTACCTCAGCTCCAAGATAGGCTAATTGCAGATTGCAGAAAGGACCGGCCCACGCCCAAGTGAAATCCAGGATGCGAACGCCGGAAAGGGATTGATTTGCCATCGAAATATCCTCTGTTAGGGATCGGCTCCGGATTAGCGCGGCGCGTTGAGATGCTAGTTAGAGATGCCTAGCTCGCCTGCAAAAATCTCTTCAGTATGTTGTCCGAGGCGCGGAGCGGGTCTATACAGTGACCATTTCGTCACACCATAGCGCGACGGCATCCCTGGTACAGTCAACTTGCCGATGCCGGGTTGATCGAGCTCGGCGAAGAAGTCGCGCTCATGCAGATGTGGGCTTTCGTACAGGTCCTTCATAGTATTGATCGGGGCGAACGGGATTCGATTCTTCTGCGCGGCTTGGTAAAGCTCCTGCACTTTCCATCCGCTAATCCAGTCGGACATCAAGGCTTTGAGCGCATCCATATTGGCGCCCCGGCTAAGCCGGTCCTTGAAGAGCTCGTCATTGGCCCATTCTGGATTGCCCATCAGCTCGACCAGCCGTTTCCACTGATCTTCCTCGACCGCCAGCACAAAAATCTTGCCGTCCGAGCAATCGGCGATGAACCACGGTCCCAGCAGACGCTGCCCGAGTCGCGATGCCTCACGCCCGGCATAAGTGTAATGCACGAGGTTCATCTCGAGCATCGCCGTGATTACTTCCTGCTCAGATACGTCAATTGCCTGTCCCTTGCCTGATTTCAACCGGTGCAGCCATGCCGCCATGCTAGTGAAGGCAGCGTGCGCACCCCCTTGGAAGTCGCATTGGCTTCCGAAACATTTGAGGGGTGGGAGGTCAGGGTAGGGCGACGCGCCCGGGCTCAGATTCGCCCATCCGCCGGCGTTGCTGGCAGTGAGTTCATAGCCCTTGTAATTCGAATACGGACCGCTATCGCCGAACATCGAGATTGAAGTAACGATCAATCGTGGATACTTCGCGCAAAGGGCTCCGCTGTCCAGCCCTTGAGCGGCGCGCTCGGCGGGCGGGATATTGTGGATCAAGATATCAGTGTTTTCGAGCAGGCGGCCCAACCGTTCGCGACCCTGAGGACTCTTCAGATCAGCTACTACGCCGCGCTTGTTGGAGTTGAGGTAAATGAAGATGCCGCTCTTTTCCGGGTCCGGCTGATCGTCGGGAAAGGGTCCACGACGGCGAGTCAAATCGCCAGCCGGCGGTTCCACTTTGATTACTTCCGCCCCGATATCGGCGAGCATCTTGGCTCCGAAAGCCGCCGAGATTCCCTCACCGCACTCGACTACCCTAATCGCCGCAAATGGCGATGGCGTCTGTTTATCCACTACTCTAATACCTCATAGCTGATCTGATTGATCTAAAACCTTTATCGCGAGCGCGTTGTAGATGGCAACTCAGGCCCGGGTTGGTGATGCGCTAGTTTTACCACAAGGTATTCTTCGGGCGACAGCCACACGCGAGAATGACAAAAGGGATGCGACCCACATCACGAAATCCAATCCGCCGATACTCCAGATTGACAACCCGAAACGAAAGCGGCGAGCCGTTCGACTCGCCGCTTTCATTCTTAACTCAATCGTTTAATCGCGACCGGAGCGCAGTACCTGTCCAGGCATCGCGTCACTCAGTTTTCCTTCGTGATAAAGCTCTTGGCCATTCACGATTACATGCTCGACTCCGCGCGCCGGCATCACGAGCCGCCGCCCGCTACCCGGTAAGTCATGGCGCATCTCGCCGCGCTTGTTCGAGCCGACTGTGTTGTAATCGAAAATCGCGACATCCGCAGCCATCCCGGGCAGTAGCCGCCCACGCGTCTTCAGCCCGAAGAAGTCAGCTGGTTCCGAAGTGATCCGCTTGACCGCCTGCTCGAGCGTCATTACCTGCTTCTCGCGGACCCAGCGTCCGAGCAGGTAAGTGCAATAGCCCGCATCGCACAGCATATCGACGTGCGCGCCGCCATCACTCAGCCCGACCATCACCCGCGAATCGGTAATCAGTTCCGGAATCCGCTCCTCAGTCGCATTGAAGAGTTCCATCGTGAACTCCATGCCGAGGTCGTCCTCCAAAGCGAGATCGAGGAACGCATCGACGCCATCGCAGCCGCGCTCGCGGGCGATCTCGGCGACCGTCTTACCGAGCAATGGCCGGAACGCCGGGTTCTTGACTTCCTTGATTTCCAGCCGTTCCCATTTGCCATTGAAGACCGCGGGCCGCTTGAGCGATTCGCGGAAGGCGTCGCGGAATTTTGGATCGCGATAGACCTTCTCCTGCGCTTCCTGCGGCTGATTAAATACGGGATTCCAGCAATCGAGATTCGCGAAGATAAACGGCGCGCGCAGATTAATCTGAATGATCAATGGACGACAGGTCACCTGCGGAATGCCGCCGCGTCGGATCAGCGGCTCGACTTTGCGCAGCGTGTTCTGACAGGCGTCCGGCATGTCATCGCGATTCAGCAGCGCGAGCCAAGTGATCGGACGTCCGCTCTCGGTCAGTAGAAAATCGAGGAACTCGTATTCCTCCTCGGAGACTTCGCCAACCGATTTGGTCAGCGCGAGTTCCATCGAACCCTTACCGAGTTCTTTGAGCGCGTTCGCATAAGCCTTGAATTCATCGCGACTGGCATTACGGCACGCGATTGGACGGCCTTTGTAGCCGATATGCTGGGGAATCGATGTCGTGCTGAAACCCATTGCACCGGCGGCGACCGCCTCTTTGATCAGCGCTTTGATCCGTGCAATCTCATCGGTATTGGCGGCGCGCTCCATCGATTCCTCGCCCATCACGTAATGGCGAAACGGTGTGAGCGCCGCGATAAAGCCCAGATTGATCCCGCTGCCGCGCCGTTCAGCAGCGTTCATATATTCGGGGAACGTTTCCCAATCCCAAGTGACGCCTTTGCCGAGCACCTCAAAGGGAATCGCTTCGACATTCACTAAATCCCACGCTGCGATCTCGCGAGAGCCAGGTTTGCACGGAGCGATCCCGACCCCGCAGTTGCCCATGATCACCGACGTGACGCCGTGCCACGATGACGACGTGATGTAGGGGTCCCAGCAGATCTGGGCATCGTAATGCGTGTGCGGATCGACGAAACCGGGCGCGACGATCAGGTCGGATGCGTCGATGGTCTTTTTAGCAGAATCAGCGATCTTGCCGATTTCGGCCACCTTGCCGTCCGCAATTGCGAGATCGGCGCGGCGCGCTTTGGCGCCGGTTCCATCAACGACGGTGCCATTCTTGATTAGCAGATCATAAGCCATACGAATTTTCCTCCGCCTCGGCAGCGCCTAGAAAGCTCTGGAGCCAGGAAAACTACAATTGGTCAGGTTGCGGATGGCGCCTTGATTCATTCCGCACCTGCACCTCAACTGATGGAAATAGTTAAAGATTTCCTTGCTCAACCTACCAGAGAAGCTAATGCAGTAGGGGACGGTTTGGCAAGGACCAGAGGAGAAGCGGTTGCCGTTAATCTCCAGTTGTGAGCAAACCACTCGAAATAATCGTCAGGACGTAGGCCGTGATCCGCAGAGTTGCAAAAAATTTCTCAACCGGCAGCGTCTCGCCGAGGGCGACCACCCCGCCGATGATCGGTACGAGGTTTGAACAAGCCGAGGAAATCGGCATCGCGATAATGCCACGCGCTCGATGGAAAGAATTCTGCAATAGCACCAGACCAACAATATTCGCGGCAATCGTAAAATAAAGCCATGGATTAGCTAGTAAAGCTGAAGGCGAGAGCGGCTTTAGCCTCGACTATCAGGAGGGTTATAATCTTGGCGTAAAGACTACCGAGACCAAACGCAATGCCGGAGGCGAAGGCTGCCGCCAAACCCTGTTTTCGCAGCCGTGCATTGAGGAAGGGGAGACTCGCGGCAATAATCGCCATGGCTGAGAGCAGGCGAACCGCGCTCAGACTTGAGTGAGTGCTGCTGTCCTGACCATTGATGGAGATTACCAGCAGAAGCATCGCGACTAGCACGCCGACGATTCCTGTCCACTCGCGGAGACTGGCGCGTTCATGCAAGAAAATCGCAGCGAAGACCACAAAGACGGCAATTCCGCCCTGCATCATCACCGCCAGCATCGAGACCGGAGCGGAGGATAGCGCGATTAAGTAGATCGCGTAACCGACTGTCTGGATTGCGATGCCGGTCATCCAGATCGGATCGCAGAGCCATCGCCCAATCGATCGCAAGAAGTTCGGGCCGGCAGCGGCAGGCAGAACAGCGCCTCTGCTCTTCATCAGCAACAGTCCGACAGCCAGCAGGATACTGGCGATCAGTCCGAGTATCAGATGCCAACCGAGATGTTCAGCCATTCACTTCGCGCATCACACCGCCGGGGAGAATCCTGAGTCGCCGCCCACCCCATTCCACTTCGTTTCCAGCGAGACTACCGAACCAGACGGCAGTCATCACCAAGTCCTTGAACGGGACCAGCCAGGCTTCGTGCGCCAACTCCGGCAATCCGAGTACCTTTTGGAGCATGAAACGCGACATTCCAATCCGTGCTCCAATGACCAGCGCAAACGCGACGAGCGAAAGGAGGCTGAAGCCTGACGCAATCAGAAATAGGAGCGCCCAAAAAGGTCCGTGTACGAAGATAGTGGAGAGGCTGGCCGGACGTGTAGTACGGAAAGTGCGCGCCCAGCGCAGCTGACGATGCCAGAATCCGCGAAAATTTTGCTCCTCGCTCGCGGTCGTGACTATTGAGGTCGATAGTCGAACTTCATAACCCGCCTCGGTAACGAGCTTGCCGAGATGATAATCGTCGGCGAGCAGATCCTTCAGCCGCTCGAAGCCACCGATAGCGTCGAGTGCTTCGCGCTTGATCGCGATAGTAGCGCCAAACGCGTAGCGCATCGGCTCGATAGCTGCTGAGAGCATTACTTGCGGCGCGAAATCGGTATTGACGAATAGCGCTTCGAGACGTGACGCAAGCGTATTGGCGTGATTTGCCCGATAAACGCAAGTCACAATGCCAATTTTGTCGTCGGCGCAAAGCTCGCTTACGAGTCGTTGCAGATGGTCGCGCTCGACACTGATATCCGCGTCGCTCACGACGAAGATTTGCGCTTTCCCGGCCCGCTCCGCCATGCGGACGAGCTTACCGACTTTTTTATTCGTGCATCCCGGTGATGGGCCGACCACCATTGTCATCGGTCGGAATTTGTACTGCGCACGCAGGATGCATGGAACCTCTGCGGCGCGATCGTCGTAGCCTGAGACTGCGAAGAAGTACTCGGCGCGCGGATAATCCAACTCTAGATAACTTGTCAGATTGGAGAGCAGCCGTTCACCACGGCCACGCAGGGGTTTCAATATCGCAACGCGTGGCAGGATCTTGGGTCGAGGCGGCGCCGGCAGCCGTGCCTTATTGAGGAAGCGCGCGGCAGCAATCATCGCCGCGATATAATAAGTCAAGGAGCCGAGGATACCGAAGCCGGCGAGAATCTCAAGAATAATCATCGCGCCCCGATGCTTCTTCGCAGACCATTGAAGCCGGACTGCAATTCTGACGGTGCGACAAACGTACCAGTTTAGAGCGCAGCACGACCGCAATCACATCATAGCTCTGAACTCGTGCGGAACGCCGCCCAATTGCGGTCGAGCCGGCAGAACTAAGATGAATCAGGCCTGCGCGCTTTGCGGCGCGTTGCGGACTTGCATCCTGCGTTGGCGCATGGTGGACAAGAATTGACGTCCTTCCTTCATCAGCCGCTTGCATTCTTCCGCCGAGGTCAACATTTTACGCAGTGACTTAAAGATATATCGCGGTCGAAAATAAAAATTGCGATAAAAACGCTCGACCGACTGGTAAATCTCGTCAGCGCTGAGATTCGGATACTGAACGGTGCATTTTTGATAACCAGATTCGTCGAGCAGGGGATCGACCGCCAAATAGCCATTCGATGCCACGTACTCAAATAGTTCCGTGCCAGGATAGGGAGAAGCGAGCGAAACCTGAATAGTCTCGCAGTCCATCTCACGTGCGAACTGGATGGACTCAGCAATTGTTTCGCGGCTCTCGCCGGGTAGTCCCAGGATGAAGGTGCCATGGATGAGGATGCCTAATTCATGGCAATCGCGTGTAAAACGCCGTGCGCGATCGATCCGCACGCCCTTTTTAATATTTTTCAGAATTTCTGAGTTGCCGCTCTCATATCCGACGACAAACAGCCGCAATCCGCCGTCCTTCATTATTTTCAGAGTTTCATAATCGACATTAGCGCGTGAGTTGGTGGACCAGGTGATGCCGAGTGGTTTGAGTAATTGGGCGATTTTGCGCGCACGCATCGCGTCAGCCGTAAACGTATCGTCATCGAAGAAAAGTTCCTTCATCTTGGGGAACTTCGCCTTCATTGCAGCGACTTCTTCATAGACGTTCTCGGGACTACGTACGCGATATTTATGCCCTTGCGTCACCTGCGGCCACAGACAAAATGTGCAGCGCGCCGGGCATCCTCGACCGGTGTACAGCGAGACGTATGGATAATGACAGTACGGACTATTGTACTTCAGATAGTCCAGATTCTGGTCGTAAACCTCGGTCACGAACGGCAGCTTATCGAGCTCTTCGTTGGTCATGATCGGGCGATCGGGATTGTGATGAATTACTCCATTACGGCGATAGCTGATGCCGCCGATTTTCGCCCAATCCATCTCGCGCGCCACTTCCACCATCGAGAGATCAAATTCCTTACGCGCAGCAATATCGATCACTTCTGAGAGTTTCAGAGTTTCTTCGGGACGAGCCGTCGGATGACCGCCGACGAACGCAATTGTGCAGTTGGGGTTCGCAGCTTTGATTGATTCCGCCGTTCGCACATCCATTTTGAGGGATGGGGTTGAGGTGTGCAGTACGACGAAATCGTAGTTTTTGGCCTCACCCACAGTCATCTCGGGGGTGTAATCGTGCGGCGGTGCATCGAGCAGCCGCGCTCCCGGAATCAATCCAGCCGGATAAGCTAACCAGGTGGGATACCAAAACGACCAAACTTCCCGCGTTGCCTGATAACGTGAGCCCGCACCACCATCGAAGTCATCATAGGATGGCGGATTGAGAAAAAGAGTTTTCATCACGTCCATGCAGCGGTACTCCCTGGTCTGTCCGAAAGGTTAGGCACGAATATACAAACGGTCTTGAAGGGGCGCAATAACCGTTTCATGACGTTTCTCCCTCGATCCGCATTGCCAGCTTAGACTAGAATCAATCACGTGGCAGATCGATCATCGCGAGCCGGCTATTTTGATTCAATCCATGAATTTGAGCGCGTTTTCGACTCGCTCTTCGATGAGCTGTTGATCTCTCGATGGCGCGGTGTGCGCAGCGGCGCCGGAACCGTTGTAAGCGATTTAGGCGATCACTACGAAGTCAAATTGGAACGGCTGATCGCCGATCCTAAGCAAGTCGATATTGAGGCGAGCGAGCGGCGGCTGACGGTCCGCAGCGTCGGCAGCGATGCGCGCAGCGAGCGTGTGATCGATTTTCGGCATCCGATAGATGCTAAGGCGGTTACCGCAAAAATCGAAAACGGCGTACTCAAGATCGTGCTGCCGAAAATACGTGGCCGCAAAATAGAAGTCGGCTGACCATTACCTCATTCCTCCATTCGGATATCCAAATGACTGACCAGAGCGATTCTCATGCCCAGCAGGCCGATTCCGATCTGAAGATGGCGCCCGCGCATCCTGAACTGGCGCCAGGCGACTTACGCGGGATGTGTCCGCTTTCTTTCGATGAACTCACCCGATCCGCGGCCGGCGGTGATGGCGAGGAGTTGCTCGGACAAGAGCGCGCCTTCGACAGTATTCGGCTGGCGCTCGGCGTGTCGGCGGCGGGTTACAATGTCTATGTTAGCGGCCTGCGCTCGCGGGAGGAGCGGCAACCGATTGTGCGGCTATTGCAAGAAAAGGCCGCGACGATGCCGACGCCGGGTGACTGGGTTTATGTCAATAATTTTCGCAGTCCCGAAGCGCCGATCGCGATCTATTTGAAAGCCGGTCAGGGTGCTGAGCTCCATAACCGGATGCGCGAGTTGGTCCGGTACGTGATCGACCAGTTGCCTAAGGCGTTTCGGCGCGAAGATTTTGACCATGAACGAACCGCATTGCGCGAGAAGTACAACAAACGAGCCCAGGAGCTTTTCGGCGGTTTCGAGAATCGCGCGCGCGAGCGTGGCTTTGCCTTGCGGGGCGCTCAGGGCGGACAGATCATCTTGATTCCGCTGATTAAGGGGAAGCCGCCTGAATCACCCGAAGAGCTGCAGCGGGAGATGCAGGCGATGAGCGAAGCCGAACGCGAACAATTGATGAAGGCGCAAACCGAGCTGCAAAGTGAACTTGCAACTTTAGCCGTGCGCCAGCAGGAAGTTACGCAGGAGCTGATCGAGGACATCCGAGCAGTCGAGCGAACTTTTGCTGGACGCCTGATTACACCGGCCATTACCGCTTTGAAACCATTCTTCAATAATGATGCGGTCTCGACTTATCTTGATCAGGTGGCGGAGCACATGCTCGCTCATCTCGACCATTTTCGTGAAGCCGCTGGGGAAGGTGGCGATAACGAAAATCCCATGGCCGCAATGCGCCGCAACGAAGCGCAGCGATTCACTGAGTATCAAGTCAATGTGCTCGTCGATAATTCTGGGCGCAAGGGCGCTCCGGTGATTAGCGAGGATGCGCCGAATTATCGCAATCTCTTTGGCACGATCGAGCGATGGGCCGATCCGTTTGGCCGGTCAGGCACTGACTTCACGCGCATAATCACAGGTTCTTTTCTTGCCGCACACGGTGGATTCCTACTGTTCGATCTTGAAGACGCGATCGCCGAGCCGGGCGTCTGGAAAACGCTCAAGCGCGCGCTGAAGACCGGTCGCATGACGCTTGAGACTTTCGAGCCGATCCCGTTTTTTTCCAGCAGCGGACTTAAGCCCGAACCGATCGACATTCGTAACAAAGTGGTCGTGCTGGGCAGCGGCCGACTTTATAATCTGCTGTACTTTTATGACCCGGAGTTTGCTGAGCTCTTCAAGGTCAAAGCTGAATTTCGGCCCGTGATCGACGCCAGTGCTGACGCTGCTCGACATTATGCGGCACGCGTTGGCGCCGTGGTGCGGCGCGAAAATCTGTTGCCCTTTGATGGTAGTGCGTTGGCGCGGATGGTCGAGTACGGGATGAAACTGGCGGGCGATCGTTCTCGCGTCGCTAGTGCGCTCGAACCAATCGACGACCTCGCACGCGAAGCCGTGTATTACGCTGCGACTCGAGCACGCCAGCGTGGTTACGGCGGCGCAGGTCGATCGTGCATTGCGCGAACGCATTCTGCGCCGAAACTTTATCGAAGAAGAGATTCGCCGACTAATTGCCGAGGGAACTCTGATCGTCCATGTCGAAGGTACAGCTGTCGGCCAGATCAATGGACTTGCCGTGCTCGATGTTGGCGGCTACAGCTTTGGCCGTCCATCGCGCGTTACGGCAACAGTTGCCATGGGCCAGTCGGGACTGATCAATATCGAGCGCGAAGCGAGATTATCCGGCTCAACTCACGACAAAGGCGTAATGATTCTCGGTGGCTTCTTGCGTACCCGCTTCGGTCAGGAACGCCCGCTGGCATTAAGCGCGAGTATCTGCTTTGAGCAGTCATATTCGGGAATTGATGGCGATAGTGCAAGCTCGACAGAGTTGTACGCGCTGCTGTCCGCGCTAAGTGGTCTGCCCATCCGGCAGGATTTGGCGGTTACCGGATCGGTCGATCAATACGGCACGGTGCAAGCGATCGGAGGAGCCAACGAGAAGATCCAAGGCTTTTTCCAGGTCTGTAAAGCAGTCGGCTTGACTGGCAGCCAGGGTGTTCTGATCCCGCGGGCGAATGAGCGTAATCTGATGCTCGACTTCGATGTGGTGCATGCCGTCGAGCGCGGTGAATTCCACATCTTCCCGGTCGATACGATTGAACAGGGAATCGAACTGCTGACGGGTGTCCGCGCAGGCTCGATCGATGAGGTAGGCACAGTCTTTTACCGCGTCGCGAAAAAGTTGCGTGAGATGAGCGAAAAGTTGCGTGATCGCCCGCAGGAAACTCGTGTAATTCACGAGACCTCTCCTCCGCCCGCACCCGAGCCTGGTCCGCCGGGTCCACCCGAGCCGCCGCGCTAAATCTGCCTGGCGAGATCGTGTGCTCAGGCGGCCCTTGCGCCTATGATTGCTGATGGCGATTGATTTGGCTTTCGCTCAGAGCGACCTGCCACTGCTCATTGATCTCTACGAGTTGACGATGGCGGCGAGCTATTTTCAGCTCGGGATGCATCAGTCGGCGACCTTCACCTTGAGTGTGCGAAGAATGCCGCCACGGCGCGGGTTTCTGGTCGCTGCCGGAATCGACCGCTTGATCGAAGCGCTTCCTGATTTCCGGTTCGCGCAACCAACTCTCGATTATCTAAATTCTTTGCAAATTTTTGATGCGGAGTTCCTCGCTTTCCTCGGCGGACTTCATTTCAGCGGTGATATCCGCGCACTCCGTGAAGGGACGCTGTTCTTTGCCGAGGAGCCAATCGTTGAGGTGACCGCGCCATTGATCGAAGCCCAATTGCTTGAGACCCTGATCATCAATCAGGTCGGCTTTGCTTCGCTTATCGCGAGCAAGGCGGCGCGCTCGGTAATTGCGGCACGCGGCCGGCGGCTAATCGATTTTGGCCTGCGTCGCACTCATGGTATCGATGCGGGCCTAATTGCGTCACGCTCAAGTTTTCTCGCTGGCTTTGTCGGCACTTCGAATGTACTGGCCGGTCAACGTTACGGTATCCCACTCTATGGTACGATGGCTCATAGTTATGTGATGGCGCATGACAATGAGCGCGAAGCATTCGCGCACTATTCACAGCGCTTCCCTCAATTGAGCACGCTATTAGTTGATACCTATGATACGATGCGCGGAGTTGAGAACGCCTCGCGCATTGCCCTCGATCTTAAGAACCATGGCTACAAGCTTCAGGCGATTCGCTTAGACAGCGGCGATCTTGCCGAATTGAGCATTAAGGCGCGTCGTTTTCTGGACCAGCAAGGTCTGAAGGAAATCGCGATATTTGCAAGTGGCAACTTGGATGAATATCGCATTGATCAGTTGCTCAAGGCCGGCGCGCCGCTTGATGCCTTCGGTGTAGGTACAGCAGTTACTGTAAGCAACGATGTCCCCGCGCTCGATATCACGTACAAATTGACTGAATACGCGGGTGCGCCACGGATGAAAACCTCGACCGACAAGGTCAGTTTGCCTGGTCGTAAACAGATATTTCGCGCGATTAACGCGAACGGTGGAATTTACGCGGATCTGATCGGACTTGCCGACGAAACTTCCTCAGCGGTGATGCGTGAGTTCAAAGCTACTCCACTGGAAGCCACTGCGTTGCTGGAAAAGCAGCTGAGCGCTGGTGAGCGTGTCGGCCCGCGGGTATCACTCGATGAGTCGCGCGATCGTTTCTTGAGCTCGTTGGCGCTGCTCGAAACGCGTTACAAAGATCTTGAGAAGCCGCAGACCTATCCGGTCAAGTACACCACCGCATTAAATGCGCTTTTAATCGAGGAGCGGATACGATCGGCCAAGCGTCAGGATTAGTCTCGCGCATCCGAAGGGAATTCGCGGCTGGTTTTCAGCAGATCGGCGGCTCTTCTGAGGCAACTCTCAGTGGTGGTCCAATCGATACAGGGATCGGTGATCGAAACACCGTATTTCAGGGGCGAGCGTCCGTCCTTCAAGGATTGATTGCCCGCGCTCAGGTTACTTTCGAGCATCACACCCATGATAGCTTGGCTCCCGACGCGGACCTGTTCAACCAACGCTTCAAGTACGAGCGGCTGCCGAGTGTAATCTTTAGAAGTTTGAGCGTGCGAACAATCCACCACTAAACGCGGTTCCAGCGACGCTTTCGCCAGCAATTTTCCACACTCCTCGATGCTCGCTGAATCAAAGTTGGGTGTTTTGCCGCCGCGGAGCACGACATGAGTATCAGGATTACCGGCAGTTCGCACAATCGCCGTTGCCCCGTCCTGGTTGATGCCGAGGAATGAGTGTGGTCGGCGAGCAGATTCGATCGCATTGACCGCAATCTGCAAATTGCCATCGGTGGTGTTTTTGAAACCGACCGGCATGGACAGGCCGCTCGCCATCTCACGATGGGTCTGCGATTCGGTGGTGCGTGCGCCAATTGCCGCCCATGCGATCAAATCTGCGATATATTGAGGCGTAATTGGATCGAGTAGTTCAGTGCCGGCCGCCAATCCCATCCGGTTGATTTCCAGCAGCAATTGGCGCGCGATGCGCAATCCGGCCTCAACATCACAGCTATCATCCATGTGCGGATCGTTAATGAGACCTTTCCAACCCACGGTCGTGCGAGGCTTCTCGAAATACACTCGCATCACGATAAATAGCTGGGTCTCGAGGCGGCATCGCAACTCATTCAATCGTTCGGCATATTCTAGGGCTGCTTCCGGATCGTGAATCGAGCACGGCCCGACAATACACAGCAGCCGCTGATCCCTGCCTCGCAGGATTTGGCAAATCGTATCCCGGGCAGTAACGACCGTGTCTACTATCGATTCGTCGATTGGCAATTCGGCCTTTAGAACCTTGGGGGCGACCAAAGGCTCAGTCGCTTGAACATGAACATCTTGAATTCTGCGCTTCATAATGGCGCTACTATTTTTAGCTGAATCAGACGATCTGACAAAGCGGCTTCGTCCTCTGCTAGGATCAACTCGTATGATTGACGGTATATCACCTGCTCCCGTCGAAGCGGGTACGGCCCATGTGATGCCCTCTGCTGACAACCCGCGCGCTATGGCGCGAGCTCGTCAGGGCCGCTTATGGCGTGCACTAGGCGGGATGCTGCTCGCGTTGGCGCTTGGAGTAGCGGTGGTCGCGATGGAGATACATGCCCAATTACGAATCCACGCGGCGCGTGTACATCAGCGACTCACCTTAGAGCAATCGAAAGTGATTCAACTTCAGCAGGCTGTCGCGTCAGCCAACCGCGCGATCGCAGTCGAGGATAGCGCATTGGTTGTGCAAGAAAAATTCAATGAGATTTTATTAACTCCTGATACTCGACTAATCCATTTTGAGAAGGGGAACGCCGACATTGTTGGGAATCATAGTTATTAATCAGCGACTCAAAGTGGCGGCAGTCGAGATCAGCGGGGCGAAGATGGCGAACCAGGTTGCCGAATTGTGTTGGATACCCCGACAGGGGGATCCGATCTCCTCCGGTGAACTCAGGTTCGATAATAATGGTAGGGCTACTACTTTCGTGAATCTAATGCCGTCTTTTGACCATATAAAATCAATTGTTGTGCTACTGCAATCTCAGACATACGACGGTGATCAGACAACGAAGATGCTCTTAAAAGTCGACTTGAATAGCGTCACGGGCAGCCATTAATTGCGAGGGCGGGGCTCCTTCTGGCGTGTCAATCAGTATCTGAATCGTCGTGTTGGAGGATCTCCTCAGGAGCTTCTGCTTCTTCGGTCGTGGTACTTCTTACGCTTAATTCATCAGCGGAGTTCCCTCCCTCATCCGCTAAGACTTCGCCTTCGTCTGCTTCGGGAGGAGGAGTCCAGCGCTTGAAGGATTGTCTTTCGGTTCGAGAGGGGCCAGTCTCATTTGCCTGTACAACTTCGGACTTACAATCGACGCAGTAGATCGCAAACGGCAGGATCCGTAGCCGGGCAGTTGGAATTTCATCGCCACAATTGGCGCAAACTCCGTACTGCCCTTCATCTAATCTTGCAAAAGCGCTATCGATTTGTACCAACTGGTCTTCTGCATGCTGAATCAGATTCGCGTGAGTCTCGAGTTCTTGAAGCGAATTAGCGACATCTGCCGTATCGCCAGGATCAGTCAGTGCGTCACCCTCCTGATCTTGCCGCAGCCCCCTCACTCGTTCTAACAGGCCCTGTCGAAGTTGCATAAGAATTTGACGCAGCTCTTCGTTGCGTTGATTTTTGCTCATAATTTTATACGTCAGTTCAATTTGATTTGATGAACTATCATGTTGACGAGCAAGCAACATGCCTGATTGCTCGGCAATTAACTAAGCAGCTCTATTTAGACTTGCTTGGATTCAGAACACATTTAATGCGTATTCACTTCTAATCTAGATTGATGAAAGCGCATCCATAATATCCATCCCGGCCCGAAGCGAATCGCGAAGCTTAATCCAGCATTCGGGAGCGCTAAAAGTGCGAATTCCAGTCTGTTGGTACATCTGCACCGAAGTAGCATTATCCTCGAACGCAAGCATTTCTTCCGTTCGATAAAACGGCATAATTTGCCGAGTCAAGTTGTCGCGCTTCACCTCAACAGTCGGACGGAAGTCATAAGCAGCACGCATCAGCAGATAATCGATCTTGACATAACGACTAAGCCAGTGTTCAGTCACTTCGCGGGATCCTTCAGGACGACCGGTATTTACGACGATAGTCGGTGCGAGTTCACGCAATTCTTCTAGAACTAAAAGTGCGTCGCTATTTGCCGGATATTCCGTCCGAGACAAATGATCGGAAAGCCAACGCCATAATGGCTCACCTCCGGCTTTCACCAATGCCGCCGGTGCAAGCTCACGAATCGAACGCGTACCTGCAGGGCTTAGGCAATTCAGGGTCCGATCCAGATCCAGCACTACAATCATGAGATTCGAATGTCGGAATTCTGGCGCAATTCACGCACTGAGGTACTAATCCCTCACGAATTTATTGAATCGGCTCTTTCGGTCTGGATCGTACAAAAATTTCACATTGCTTTCATCGAACTTGCTGAAGAAGTCTTCCCAGCTGATTAGCTCGAGGGAAGGTTCGGGTTCTCCAAAATCTATCCTGAGTAAGCCGCCAGTACCTTTAACCTGAGCTGGTTTACCACCCCGCTGTTCTACCCAGTCTCGAATCTTCTTATGATCGCGTGTTTCCAATGCGCTCGACATTCGGCATCTCCCTCAGATGCTCACTGGATCCTTTTGGCTCCCACATGATTCCGTTCTGCGGAACGTTCTCCGGAGCAGCGAGCAGCTTCATAGCTTCACGGTAACCATGCAGCGTGCCAACATCGACATAGGAAATTCCAGCCTTTACGCCGAAAGCCGCACCACCTTCAGCCAGATAAGCGTTGACCAACTCCCCTATGTATTGATCTCTACAACCGCGTAACCGCCAGAGTGCGTGCAGGTCCATCAACGTCGCCGCAGAGGTTTTGAAAGCACCCCAAATCCAATTGTAATTGCTGGACGTTTGTTTTACTCGTATCGAGCATATCCGCCCAGTTTCATCCGTCTCAACGGCATCAAACAATTCGGGACGCTTCACGGGAAATAGTAAAAAATACAGACCGTCATTACCGAGGCAGTTCAATGCGGTGCTAGGGAACCAAATTGTATCCGGTAAACCGACAATCACCATTTCCTCGGGCTGCATCAATGGTAATGCTCGAAAAATGGCATCACAAAGGCCAAGGGGACGCGGTTGCACAGTATAACTTACGTAAAGCGAATCGAAGGCACCGCCATAGTATTGAATAATGTCAGTTTTACCAGGCGAGATCACGATACATAATTTATCGACTTTTGCCAGGAGCATTCGCTCAATCAGATACTCACTTACGGCACGCGGCTTCTCTATCTCGCCATCGAACCGGCTACCTACTGGAAGTAGCTCTTTGGAAAAGGCCAATGGCTGGATTCTACTACCAGTACCAGCAGCCGGAACAATTCCCCACATATGCTTTTGGTTCAACTCCCTCGCTGATCAGCCGATGGCAAGAAAAGCGCGTTCCATTTCCGCCGCTCTAATATCGCTTGTATGTTCGTCGAGCGTGCGACTTTGTGCTCTATATGCAATCCTGCGTAACTCTTCGTCGCTCTTTTGAAGCACTGCAGCGACGTCCTCGCTCGAGTGCGCAAGAAAAAGCTCCGCATCTGGTTTAAAAAATCGCTCAATTCCATCCCACCAATCGCTTATGATGGGCGTTCCGCAAGCAGCCGCTTCGAACAGGCGGCTCGAAGGACAAAAGCCAAAATCAGTCATAGCTTGTCTAGTGATGTTCAGTGTAATGCGCGACGAAGAATAAAAGACCGGATGATCGCATGGCGGGACATGACTGCGATAGAAAATATTGGTGCGCCAAGGAAATGAAGCCGGGTAAAGAGCGCCTGCTAAAAAGAAGCGCTCACTCGGAAACTGCTTGGCGGCATCTACGAATAATTCGTGCAACTTAGGTTCACGATCGAGCGCGTAGGTGCCGATATATGAAAGTGCGTTTCGAAATTCGGCGATTGATGGAACCGGCTGATACGCTCTCGAATCGACGCATCCATACAATGGAACGATCTGCTTAGCGTTGAATTCAGATCGCAGCGCATCGAGAGCCGGGCCGCCAGCGTAGCTCAGAATTAAATCAAAATCACCAAGCCCATAGGAAGGTACGTATGCTGGGTACTCGCCGGAGCGCTTAGATTGAAGAGTTATCGGAGTATCCAAATCGTAGTAGGCACGCACGAGACTCGGGCAATCGAGGACTAAGTTACATGCCTCGATCGCGTCCGGACAGTATGAGGTTACTATCCCAATGTCCGCTTCTCGAAGTATCTTGCGGGCTTCGCTAACTATAGACTTCCAGTCTTTATAAAGAACAAGACTGCCATTTGGAACATCGGTGAAATCGCGATGAGCAGCGTAGTAAGGCATGTCACGTTCAAAAAAGACGACGTGATGCTTGCGTCGTGACAAGGATGAACAGAGCCCCCGCCAAATCGTAGCGTGTCCATTCCCCCATGAAGAGCTTATAGACAAGCCAAAAACAGCGATCCGCATAGTTGAGTCGAGTCGAAGATTACTCACGAATGGATAACTTGAGGAATGTACAAGCAATCGTTAGACCGGCTGGCAACGGAATCTGATGAGAGGAACACATTTGAGCTCACCGCCTCTCATTGGGCTGGCATGATAATCTGCACTTCAATCAATCGAGTATTGAGCATTCGTTCCCTGAAAAATTTGCCGGTTTTCCCACTGATCTGATTGCTCCTTAGGGAAAGGTACAAAGAACATTTGTACTTGCATGCTCTTGCTTCCGGCACGAGGGTTGCATAATGCAGTTCGCTCAAGACCCTTTTTGGCGGCCAAAAATCACTTGGATTATCCGAGCAGAGTAAATTTTGGTTTGAAGCATCCTGCGGAGATCTAATGGCGAAGAAGGTACTGATTGTTGGAGGAGCTGGATTTATTGGCTCACATCTTACTGATGCTTTGTTAGAAGAAGGATATCAAGTCCGTATTTTGGACAATTTAGACCCGCAAGTTCATGGCGACGATTGCATTCGCCCCGAATATCTCAATTCCGAGGCCGAATTGCTGATCGGTGATGTCCGGAACGCTCGTGATGTTGAAGTTGCACTGAACCGGACAGATATCGTCTTTCATCTAGCCGCTGCAGTCGGCGTCGGGCAGAGCATGTACGAGATCGCTCGCTATACCTCCGTCAATGCCCTCGGTACTGCAGTTCTGCTTGAAGCTATAATACGTCATCCAGTTCAACGATTGATCGTCGCGTCGAGTATGAGCATCTATGGTGAGGGCGCGTACCGAAAGCCGGACGGTTCAGTTGCGCCTGCTGTATGCCGAGACATCGCGCGACTGACACGTCATGAATGGGAAGTAACAGATGTAGAAGGCCGCATCCTGCGGCCGATCGCTACCCCGGAATCAAAGCGCCCGGATCCTAAGTCGGTCTATGCCAGTCTAAAATATCATCAGGAATGCGTTTGCCTTTGCACTGGTGAAGCCTACAACATTCCCACTGTTGCGCTACGATTCTTTAACGCGTTCGGCTCGCGACAGGCACTTTCTAACCCATACACGGGTGTTATGGCTATCTTCGCGGCGCGCCTGCTCAACTGTCAGGCTCCTCTAGTTTACGAAGACGGGCGCCAACAGAGAGATTTTGTCAGCGTGCATGACCTTGTTTCCGCGTGTCGGCTAGCGATAGAGGCCACTGCAGCCACGGGTCAGGTCATTAATATTGGGAGCGGCCGGCCATCGACTATAAGCGATCTGGCGGTACGTATAGCGTCTGTGTTGGGTCAGCAGCACCTCGCACCCGAAATCACCGAGGAATATAGAGTTGGCGACATCCGGCATTGTTATGCCGATATTACGAGGGCCAAAAGCCTCCTTGGTTATGAGCCTCAGGTGTCGCTTGAGCAAGGACTAATCGAGCTGGCGTCATGGTTGAAAGTACAAGTTCCGCGAGAGCGAATAGCGAATGCGAACGCTGAATTAATGAGTAGAGGATTAGCTCTATGAGTAAAAACTGCCAATTGCATAATCAGTCGAGAATCTAATGAATCGCGGTTTCGTAACGCCTACTTGGTCATGCACTAGCGAACGCGTGCTGATTACCGGAGGCGCTGGATTTATTGGAGCTAATCTGGCTCATCGCTTATTACTAGCTGGGCAGCCAATACTCATTCTAGACAACTTATCACGGAACGGAGTCCGTAGAAATCTGGAAGATCTGAAGCGCCGCTTCGGTACGCTGGTAGACTCGGTTGATGCTGATATCCGAGATACCCGATTAATATCCAGGCTCCTACCAGGCGTGTCGGCGATTTTTCACTTCGCGGCGCAAGTGGCGGTAACGGCAAGTCTTCAATCGCCTCGTGAAGACTTCGAAGTGAATGCCTGTGGTACCTTGAATCTGCTTGAAGCTCTGAAATCGATACACAATCCGCCACCGCTGATTTTCACTTCGACCAACAAAGTTTATGGCGCACTTGATTGGATCGCATTAGAGGATGACGGCAGCAGGTATGTTCCGCGCGACCCCGAAATCCGGCGACGTGGACTCAATGAAAGCTGTCCGATTAATTTTCGCAGTCCATACGGCTGCTCGAAAGGCGCAGCTGATCAATACGTTCAAGATTACGCCAGCAGTTTCGGTTTACCAACGATTGTCTTTCGCATGAGCTGCATTTATGGAACGCGCCAGTACGGAACTGAGGACCAGGGATGGGTGGCACATTTTCTTTCTCACTGCCGCCAACATTTGCCAATAACTATCTATGGTGATGGCAAACAGGTGCGGGACTTGCTCTACATAGATGATCTTGTTGATGCATTGTTTCTCGCTTATCAACATATAAGGAAGCTTTCCGGCTAGGCGTTCAATATTGGCGGAGGCCCGGCCAATACCACAAGTCTGCTGGAGCTTTTCGATCATATCCACGATTTGGGGATAGGCGCGCCGCAATTGCAATTTGCGGATTGGCGTACCGGCGACCAGCAGTATTATGTATCGGATACGAGCTTATTCAGACAGAGCACCGGATGGCGAGCGCAGATTGGCGTGAGGCAAGGAATTTGGCAGCTATATCAATGGTTGACGCATTCGTCGCCTAACTACTCGGCCTCTGCTTCACTATGATGGATCGCATGCTCGCTGCCAGACTTACGACTCCGCAATCATTTGAGCTTGTAGATGTCGAATGTCCGATACCAGCCTCGAATGAGGTAAGAATACGGATTAAAGGATGTGGAGTCTGCGCTTCTAGCTTACCTCTATGGCAAGGCCGATCGTGGTTCGGCTATCCAGTGAAGGCAGGTGCCCCAGGACATGAAGCATGGGGAATCGTGGACGCTGTGGGCGCTGATGTGCTGTATCCATGCGAAGGCATGCGAGTCGCGGCACTTACGTATCATTCTTTTGCCGAATTTGACGTAGCCTGGCAAATGAGACCATAGAGCTGCCTGATGACATTTGGCGAGCGTCTTTCCCAGGAGAAGCTCTAGCTTGCGCTATGAACATCTACAAACGTGCCGATATCAGCGCCGAACATCATGTGGCTATAGTTGGAATCGGCTTCCTGGGAAGTTTATTGACACAGTTATGTGTTCGCGCCGGCGCGACTGTTATAGCACTCTCAAGACGCAGGTTCGCCTTGGATTTAGCGCAGCGCTGTGGTGCGCAGTACGCGTTCCCGCTTGAAGAGGCTTCGGTGGCGATGATTCAACAAATTACGGGTAATAATGGGTGCGAGCGTGTGATTGAAGTAGGTGGCGTGCAACAAACGCTCGATCTCGCAAGTAATTTAGTCTCGACGCGCGGCAAGTTAGTTATTGCCGGCTATCATCAGGATGGCCGGCGTCAAGTGAATATGCAGAATTGGAACTGGTTAGGTATCGACGTTATCAATGCCCATGAGCGTAGTTCTTTGACTTACATGTCAGGGATGGAAGCCGCAATCAAGAAAGTAATGACGCGAGAACTTGACTTTTCGATGCTGATTACCCATCGCGTCGAGCTTAGCAATTTGAATGCTGCATTTTTCAATCTTTGCGAACGACCAGATGGCTTCGTCAAAGCGATAGTTGAATTCTGATGATTGACTAGATGATTTTCGGAGAAGTCGTGGTATCTCGGCTGGGATTTATAGGCTGCGGCTGGATTGGACGGAAACGGCTCGCAGCTTTAGCTAAAAACCCTATCGTGCAAATCGCAGCGTTGGTAGAGCCGGATGCCGCCGCAAGAGCTGCGGCATCGAACATCACACCGAAAGCCAAAATTTATGACTCTTATGAGGATTTATTAGAGACTCAACTCGACGGAGTTGTCGTATCGACGCCAAATAATCTCCATCCGGAGCAGGCAGAGCGTGCACTTCTTCGCGGAATTTCAGTTTTTTGTCAGAAGCCGATTGGGCAATCAGCGACGCAGACTCGTAGAGTAATACTGACAGCGCAAAAGATGAACCGCCTGATAATGACTGATTTCTGTTATCGAACCACTAAAGGTATCGAGCAGATTTGCAAGTTGGTCAGAGCAGGCGTACTTGGACATTTATACTTTGTTGATCTTACCTTCCACAATTCTTACGGACCTGACAAAGAATGGTACTATAAAGCTGAGAATGCAGGTGGCGGGTGTCTCCTTGACTTAGGAATCCATCTTATCGATCTCGCATTGTGGATCGCTGCCTGTAGTAAGGTAAGTAATTGCTCAAGCAGACTATACGCTAAAGGCAAGGCGCTTGACGTATCTTCAAAGCTTGAGGACCATGCAATAGTCTCTGCGGATTTACTAAATGGTACACACATAGCTCTTAATTGTTCTTGGCGGCGATGTTTGGGCAGTGACGCGACTATTCGAGCTGTTTTTCACGGTTCACAAGGGGTGGCAATCTTCGAGAACGTTGATGGCTCTTTTTACGATTTCCGTGCCAACATGTTTCAAAATGGCGAGTGTCGAGAACTTGCCGCACCGCCAGACGACTGGGAAGCTAGAGTGATCACTGAATGGGCTCGCATAATCGCACACGACAAGAGCTTTAATCGCCGCGCATTCGAAATTGTATCTGTAGCGGAGGTTCTTGATCTCATCTATGAATCCGCAGGAGCGCCAAGGAGCGGCCCGTGAAAACCATAGAGACGATAACGCAATGCGTGTTCTGATGACTGCCGATGCAATTGGCGGGATTTGGAACTATGCGCTTGAGTTAAGCCGGGCGCTGCAACCATATCAGATAGAGGTGCTTTTAGCTGTGATGGGGCCATCACCGTCGAGTTCGCAACGCGCCGAAGTAACCTCGATCGCCAACATCTCGATGGTCGAGCATCCATTCAAGCTCGAATGGATGGATGACTGCTGGGATGACCTAAGATGCGCCGGTGACTGGCTAAGCAATCTAGAACAAAAATGGACGCCTGATATTATACATCTAAATAGCTATGCGTATGCAGCATTACCGTTTGTCGCTCCGAAGCTCGTGGTGGCCCATTCTTGCGTGCTGTCTTGGTGGCAGGCCGTTCACGGCGAAGACGCGCCGGAAACTTGGCATCGTTATGCGATGGGTGTTGAAGAAGGTCTCCAAGGTGCTTCGATAGTTATTGCGCCCACATACTCGATGTTAGCTGCTTTGTATAAACACTACAGGTTTAGCACTGAAACCCAAGTGATTGCGAATGGAGTTTCGCCATACCCATGTATAATGGGGCGAAGATCAGATTTAGTGCTCTCAATAGGGCGTTTTTGGGACCGCGCAAAGAACCTTGACGTGCTCGACCGGATTTCTGAAAAGATCGCTTGGCCTATTGTTGCAATAGGCGATGCACCACAGGAGACAACGGAGAAAGCATCTAGTGAAAGACGCGTGCTACGACTAGGACGCCTGAGCTCCGATCTGGTTAGACAATATTTGAAATCAGCCGCGATATTCGTATCACCTGCGCTTTACGAGCCATTCGGCCTGTCGATTCTGGAAGCGGCATTCGCTGGTTGCGCCTTGATACTCAGCAATATTTCGAGTCTGCGCGAAAACTGGGAGAGCGCAGCGATGTTAGTCGATATCTCTGATACCTCTCGGCTGGTTGCCACGGTAAACCTTCTTATTGAAAATTGCGACTTGCGATGGGAGCTCGGACGCAAGGCTCGTCAACGCGCTCTCACGTTCAGCGCCGAGCGTTTCGCGATCAGCTATCTGCAAACCTACCAACGATTGTTTGCTGATTCGCGGCGAGGATTGCATATCTAATAATGCGGATCGCACTGTTTTGTCACTCGCTGATTTCCGACTGGAATCATGGCAATGCCCATTTTCTGCGTGGTATTGCAAGCGAATTGATCGCCCAGCATCATGACCTAGACATTTACGAGCCTAGTGATGGATGGAGCATAAGAAATCTCGAAACTGAGCAGGGCGACAGTTTTCACGAACACTTTCGGCACGCGTTTCCACATCTTAAGAGTCAAATGTATGATGTCGATGTTTTTGATTTCGAACGAGCTCTTCGCGACGTCCAATTGGTCATTGTGCATGAATGGAACGATGCGCGCCTAATTAATACAATTGCGAGCTTGCGCTGTAAGATGAACACCTTTGTGGCATTGTTTCATGACACTCATCATCGTCTCGCGACAATACCAGAAGAGATACAAAAGCTAGACTTGAGATCCTATGATGCTGTGCTCACTTTCGGAGAGAGCTTGGCTGAGCTTTACCGCGAAAGCGAATTAGCTGAGCAGGTCTTTGTATGGCACGAGGCCGCGGATACGCGAATATTTCAGCCTAGCACAGCGACCTGCAAGACTGGCGAAATAGTATGGATCGGCAATTGGGGTGATGAAGAACGCACAAATGAATTGTTTGAATATTTCATTGAACCAGTCAGAACGTTAGGACTGAAAGCTGCCGCCTATGGAGTTAGGTACCCAGAACAGGCGCTGAAAGCAATGAAAAGCGCTGGAATTGATTATCATGGTTGGCTTCCAAATTATCAGATTCCGAATGTATTTAGCAGGTTTTATATAACTCTTCACGTACCTCGCGGACCGTATGTACATCAGCTGTCTGGAATCCCAACAATCAGGGTGTTCGAGGCTTTATCCTGCGAAATACCCCTAATTTGTGCGCCTTGGACGGATTCGGAACGGTTATTTCGGGCGAATGATTTCTTACTAGCCGTTGATGGCGCTGATATGAAACGCAAGATTCGACGTCTTTTGGACAATTCTCGCGACGCGAAAACAATGGCTTCTAATGGCCGTCGAACTATACTCGAAAGGCACACTTGTAAGCATCGAGTTTCCGAATTGATGACAATCTATCGAGCAACTTACTTCTTGCGCGAATTCTTTGCATTGCAAGCCGAATGAAACGTAAATGGAATATCTCATTGTTTGGTTCGAGCGTCGTCTCTGCCTTCTGGAACGGCGCTGCCACTTATTATCGCGGAATGCTGAAGGCACTTCACGCCAAAGGTCACCAACTAACCTTTTACGAGCCGGATGCCTATGGAAGACAGCATCATCGAGACATCATCAATCCTATCTGGGCCGATGTTATCGTTTATTCCAGCAATGGAGAAAGAACGATTTATTCCGAGCTTTAGATCGCGCTCAGCATTCTGACCTGATAATCAAATGCAGCGGTGTTGGTGTGTTTGATGACTTGCTCGAGCATGAAATATCAAGACTCAGCAGTGAAACTCGATATGTAGCTTTTTGGGATGTCGATGCTCCTGCCACGCTGGAGCGGATTCATTCAACGAAAATGACTCGTTCCGTCCCTTGATCCCTGCTTTCGATCTGATACTCACCTACGGTGGCGGTGATAGAGTTGTTGAATGCCTATCGTGCATTAGGTGCACGTCGCTGCATTCCAATCTACAATGCCTTAGATTCATCCACCCACTATCCGGTCACGGCCGATCCGCGATTCGCTGCAGACCTAACCTTTGTCGGCAATCGGCTGCCGGATCGTGAAGCGCGAGTTCACGAGTTCTTCTTGAACCCAGCTAAAATGTGCTCTTCAAATACTTTCATCCTTGGGGGTAATGGTTGGGGCGATCATTCCTTACCATCCAACGTTAAATACTGCGGCCATATTTATACAAAAGACCATAATGTTATTAACTCGAGCGCCCGCGCGGTACTAAACATCAATCGAGAAAGTATGACAGCTTATGGCTACTCGCCACCAACTCGCGTCTTCGAGGCGGCTGGCGCTGCAGCCTGCATCATTACGGACGCATGGAAGGGAATTGACATGTTTCTCGAGCCCGAACGTGAGGTCTTGATTGCGCAGAATGGAAGGGAGGTACTTGAACATCTTAAGGGTCTCACGATAGCTCGGGCTCGCCTGATCGGCGAAGCTGCACATCGCCGTATTCTGAGCGAACATACTTACCAGCATCGTGCTCAGCAACTAGAAGCCATATTAGATAGTTTGGACTAAGATTTGGATGAAAGAAGGACAAAGCAATAGGACCCAGTAATCTAAACATCGTAATCTTAGGCCTCTCAATCAGGTCATCGTGGGGTAATGGCCATGCCACTACTTACCGATCGTTGATTCGCGGCTTGGCTGAACGCGGGCACCAGGTATGCTTTCTCGAAAGAGACGCGCCGTGGTATGCGGCGAATAGTGATTTAGTAACCCTGCCACAAGGAGATTTGTGTGTCTATTCGTCAGTTGACGATCTGCGACGCTGCTTTGAACAAAAAGTGCGCGAGGCGGATGTTGTCATAGTAGGCTCATATATTCCCGAAGGTGCAATAATCGGAGACTGGATAACATCGGTAGCCTCCGGCGTTACTATGTTCTACGACATTGACACACCAGTGACATTAGCGAAGCTTCGTAGTGGACAAGAAGAATATATTTCAAAAAGGTTAATACCAGCCTATTCAATGTATCTGTCATTCACCGGCGGAGCGATCCTCACATTGTTACAACAATATGGAGCACGTCAGGCACGACCGCTTTATTGTTCAGCGGATCCAGATTGCTACTATCCAGAGGAGCGAGTCCCTAAATGGGATCTGGGATATATGGGAACCTACAGTCAAGATCGGGCCTCTTCGTTTGACTCTTTACTGCTGATGCCAGCACGGCGCTGGTCTACTAGCAAGATGATCGTAGCAGGACCAATGTATCCGGCTGAGGAGCAATGGCCTCCCAACATTACTAAAGTAGAGCACTCAGGACCCAACGAGCATCGAGCCTTCTATGGGTCTCTCCGCTTCACTCTTAATCTGACACGTGATGCTATGAAGCGCGCCGGATATTCTCCTAGCGTGCGACTTTTCGAAGCAGCTGCATGTGGATGTCCAACCATCAGTGATTACTGGAAGGGACTAGATGAGTTTTTTTGTCCTAACGAAGAGATTCTAATTGCTCATAGCACAGATGATGTACTGCGTTATATGAAGGAATTATCAGAACACGAGCGGACTATCCTGGGCCAGCGTGCGCGTGAACGTATTTTAGACGAGCATAGCGGTACGGTACGCGCACGTCAGCTTGAACAGTATATTTCCGAGGCACGACCGGCCGGGAGGTGATTGATCTGTGATGAAGGGCACATCATCAGCGCCGCGGTCGAAGCAGGCTTATCTTAGTCGCGAAGAAATCGAACATGGGATGGTTGGGCTTGGCAAATGGTTTCACAACATAGATCTCAATGGAGTACAGACTGCACCGAACCATTTTCTAGGCGATTTTCCATCTGTGAAATGGAACCGCTTTGCGCATGTAATTCCTATGGATCTGCGTGGCAAATCTGTCCTCGATATTGGTTGTAATGGCGGGTTTTATTCACTCGAGATGAAGAAGCGCGGTGCGGACCGGGTAGTCGGAATCGATAATGACCCGGACTATCTCGCCCAGGCGCGTTTCGCAGCCAAAGTGTCAGCTCTTGATATCGAGTTCCACGAGCTGTCGGTTTATGATATCGCGGCTCTGAATGAAAGGTTCGATATTGTCATGTTTATGGGTGTGCTCTACCACCTGAGATATCCACTACTCGCGCTAGATCTTATTCATGAGCATGTCACGAACCAGTCGCTAGTGTTTCAGTCGATGATTCGCGGCGGCGACGAACCACTAATGGTAGCTGAAGACTATCCATTTGAGGAATGTGAAGTGTTCAAAAATCCTTCGATGCCTCACCTTACATTTGTTGAACATAGTTTCGCTCAGGATCACACGAATTGGTGGATTCCGAACCGCGCTTGCGTCGAAGCTATGCTGAGAAGCTCGGGGTTTGAAATTCTGCAGCACCCTGAAGACGAAGTTTACTTGTGCCGACGACGCGACAGCATAACCAAGTGATGCACGGCCATGATTGAGGCAGTGATGTTTTGGAACGAGCCAAACAACAAGTCACACTGGATGTTTTCGCTCGATCCTGAATGGCGTATTTATGCGACTATGACAAAGCTGGCAGCGACAGCAGTATCAGCCGAAAATAGGCGAGTTCATCGAGTGCTGGGTGGCATTTCACCTATTGACGCGTCTTTTATCTCAAACATGTTGTATCAGGGGGTCCTTGATCAGATGACTGTCGTGGCGGTGCATGGATTTCCTCTGGACTGGAATCACTGGCAAATCTCAGAATGGCCTGACAAAATTAAAGAAATTAAAAGCGTTACCCCGTTACCGGTGTGGGTGAGTGAAGTTGGGGTATCAAGTTTCGGTGCGGAAGAAGTACAGGAGTTTGGATTAAATCGAAGCGCGGATCTCTTGACTGGCCAGACTGAGCGTATTCATTGGTATAGTTTGTTGGACTTACCGCGAGCATGGCCAGCCACCACTCGTCACCGGGAAGCTGAAGGCTCAGCTTATTACAGACATTTTTATATGGGGCTATTCACAGAACAGGGAACCCCGAAACTCGCGGCGCGACGCTTCTCGGAGTACACTCCGCAGCTTGGAATTTGCCAATGGTTCCATTTCGACGACCCAAGATTAGACGATGCTGTACGACGTATGCGCGACTTAGGAGTTGAGTATGTGAGAACCGGAATCAGTTGGGCAGATAGTTTCAGGCCTGACGCGTTGACATGGTTCGATCGACAGATGCGCGCGCTGGATGAATTTACAATAACTATAACATTTTGTTTTACGCCGGAAGCGTTAGGTATTGAACCGTATCATGCCAGTCCACCGCGCGAGCCGGAGAAATTTGCTGATTTTTGCGCATCTATGATTCGGCGGTATAGCTAAATCGCTTTGAAAGCCACTTACCTTTGCAATTTATTCCCAACACAATTGGTTGTTGGCTGACTCGAATAATGCTTACTGACGATGGACTAATATCAAGTACTATGTGAGGATTGTCACGTATACCGAGATAGTAACTTAGAACAGCTCTAATTATTTCCGCGTGAGTTACAATCGCGACAATGGAGAGTGGATATTCAGCATTGAGAGTGCGGAGCAGCGAGAGCACGCGTGCTTGAATCTCGCTGAATATCTCCCCGGACGGAATACGGGTAATTTCGCGATAAGTGTTGAAACTGTGCCAACGTGGATCCGCTGAAAGTACATCAAAGGTCATTCCGGTCCAGTCGCCATAATCTACCTCATTTAGTTTGTCGGAAAGATGAAGTGCCGCTCCAGTCGCATTTACGAGAGGAATTGCCGTTTCAACGGCGCGCTCAAGCGGACTACTCCAGATGGCTGCCAAAGTACACTTCGCAAGCTGTCGCGCCAAGTTACGAGCGGATAGCCGTCCTCGAGCACTCAAATGAATGTTCGGCATCCGGCCTGGAAGAAGACTGGAGGAGGCATCCGTCATTGCGTGACGAATAAAAAGAAAAGTTGTCATTCAACTCTCGTGCGCAGGTGACGCAGTCATTTCCAATGTCGACAATATTATAGCAGCTCCTTTGACAAAGAACACTCGCATATCGAGTCATCAGATTGGCGCAAAACCCAATGCAAAAGCCAGAAGTGTTACAAATTGACGCTTCGGATAGTGACGTTAATTTGTTGGACCTCGGGAATTATCTGCTTAGCAAGCGCTATCTCGATGACGCTCGGAAAGCATACGATCTCGCCACGTTACATGGTAACAACCTGGCTATCTGCGCTGCGGGACGATGGATGTGTTGGATGTTGTCAGGTAATTTTGAGCAGGCCTGGCGCGAAAGCGATGTGATCGACGATTTGGGAGTAAAAGAGAGCATTCAGCTATGGGACAAAAATTCGTTCTGCGATAAAAGAGTGTTGATCCGTTGCTTGCATGGTTTTGGCGATACGGTCCAGTTTATAAGATATGCGCGGCTACTACGCACTCAAGTAACACGCTTGATCGTGCAAGCGCATCCTGATCTGGTCGAACTTCTGCACTTCGTCGATGGGATCGACAATGTAATTACCTGGCCTGATCTTCCAAATAGTGAACGCGATTGGGATCAGCAAATTGAAGTTATGGAATTGCCGCGCGCCTTCCGCACAACGCTCGATTCAATACCATGTATAGTGCCATATATATCGGTCGATCAGGCCCGCATCGACGCCTTTCACGAGAAACTCGGCTCAACAAATAAGCTACGGATCGGTATAGTCTGGAGATCAAGCGGATACGATCCAGCACGCGACGTAAGCTTGGAGATGCTTGTATCCGTGATCGATACTAGGCGGTTTAAGTTATATTCTTTTCAACACGGATTAGGTCGCGAACAACTAACGAACTCTCAGACGCAGTATCGAATCGACGACATGGCGTTACTTTGTCATGGAGTTCTCGATACGGCTGCAGCAATGCTTTGTATGGATCTCGTCATCTCAGTAGATACCTTCGCGGCACATTTGGCCGGTGCCCTAGCAGTACCTGTATGGGTAATGTTACCATTCGCTGCTGATTGGCGCTGGATGTTGGATCGAGAAGATTCGCCGTGGTATCCATCAATGCGCCTCTTTCGCCAAGAATCGTCAAATGCTTGGGAATTAGTCGTCGAACAAATCGGGCGTCAGCTAGAAGAGTTCACATCGAACAGGATGCTAAAATAACAATCCAGCAACTTACAATGGACATAGGGCGAGATTGTTTCGCTCTAGGATCAGGCTACATACATGTCACACTTGTATAACCAGCACATGCTAAATTTGAAAAGAGGCTTTCTTCATGACCGACCAGTAGCCATTGAAGATTTGACTGAGAGACTGCGGTCTGGTACGCGAGTGCGACATCTTCTACTGACAGACGCTCTATGCGTTCGGGCAGCTCAGAATAATACCAACGTGGTAAGTCATAAAGCAGAAGTCTTTCAAGCGCAGATGCGATTTCAGCGGAGCTCTCGTACTGCCTACTTAACTGCGAGATGATATAAAATTTTGCGCGACGGAGCTCTAAGGGCGAGGGCGGTCGCTCATCAGCCAAGCCACGCCAAATGTTTTCAATTTCTTGCATTGCTGCGGCAGTTACATTAGTTCGAACCTGCGCGTAAGCGAGCCACAGGCACGATTGCCTGCCAAGCAGTAGATTTGTATGGACCCCGTACGTCCACTGCCTTGCCTCACGAAGGGTCAGATTCAAACGAGAAGAGAAAGCGCTCCCAAAAATCGCATCTGCAAGAAGCAAAGCCTCCATCTGTGTTGCAGTCTTCGGAGAAATTGAAACAGCAGCAAAAATAGCAGTTTGGAGACTACGAGGCCGTGAAGCGACCACGATTCGTGAGCGTGTTAAAGAGGTAAACACCGATGGAAGAACTACATGACTCGATTCTCTATGCTGAAAAAGCTCTGAGAAAGCGTCTGTTGTGAGCGCAAGCAACTTTTCCTCTGATGCTGGGCCAACAGCCAGCAATTTCATCGGCCCGCTTGAACGCCACCGCCGATAAAGCGAAGTGACATCTTCGAGCGAAATATTCAGAACTCCCTGTTCTGTTCCTGCTCCAGTCCAGGGCGCGCCATATCCATCAGATCGACCAAATACCAGTTCTGGTAAAACTCGCATCGCCAGGTTAATCGGGTGCGATTGCTCAGCCGCTAAAAGCGAGATTTGCGACTGCTTGATTCGCGAAACCGCTGATTCGTGTATTGACGAGACGCATATTGCGTTGACAAGTAATCGCAATGACTTTCGCGGTTCGGTCGCACATACTCCGAGTGAGACTGCATCGGGATAAATACTCCTGCTGAAAACCATGCCCTGTGATTCGAACCGAGATGAGCGACCAACCTGACTAGATCGCGTCAACCCTGCATTGATTGTATTAGCTGTTACTGTCGCAAGTCCTTTAAGTTGGAAAGGATCGCCAACGAAACCCGGCTCAACAACAACTCGGAATTCGAAGAAAGACGAACGAGCATGGGAAGCGGCAATAATTGGATATCTAGATGTGAAAACGGCAGATGTCCCGCTATGAGAGATAACTGATGCCGGCGCATGCCGAGCAGTCGTATTGATATACAACCCAGCAGGATCGCGCGGCTTCGTTTGGTTACCCTCGATTTCGAGAACTAATGCAGGTTCTCCTAACATTCCTGCCAATTTTTGAAGATGAGTCCCACTTATCGATGTAATAGAAGCCAGACCTGCGCATGTAAGGATTCGCGTCTTTCGAAAACATCCAATTGAGGCTGAGCAACTCCGCCTTGCTTCCCGGTCCTACTATACGTTCAAAACTGTGCGATATATTGGCCGAAAGGCGAAAGCGAGCGGTCTGTAGTTCATGATTAGAAATCCCCAGTCGCTTTATCCGGTCAATTTGTTCGCGCATTTGGTCTTCTATTGCCGAGAATGAATTCGGATTAGCCGCTGGCGCCCAGAGGACAAACTGAGAAGCGAGTTCGCGGACTCGCAGCTCTCCTTCAATGTCGGCTATTTTCTTTTCACCGACCATTTGGTCAAAATCACGCGAGGTTGGCTCTTCTTTCAAAACTTCTAAAAGAAGTTCAAAGCCAATATGGTCCAAAGAGTTGAAGCCGGGGACATCCCATACGATGTAAATACGACTTTCAGAATAGTCGTGTGAAACCTTGATTCGTCGGTTGATCACCTTGTTCACTGGCAAGGCAAACGCAGGGATAGAGGCTGATCGCATTCTTACGGATTCAAAATGATTGCGAGCTTTCCGAATTGCATCGTGAGGTTCGATATTACCCACAATAACCAAATTCATGTTGGTAGGATTCGAATGCAGCAGGGACCAGCCGGCGGCATCGTCAAGAGTTATATTATCGAGTTGTGCGACAACTCCGTAGGTTGGCCAGCGCGAACATGGTCTGCGCCCGCGCCAGATTCTTGGCCAGGCCGCGATAGCGCACCTTGGTGAAGCCCCACAACTGCTTGACCACGCGGAAGGCGTGCTCACCACAGGCGCGAGTGCGCGAGCGCACCCGATTAATCGTGCGCCAGCGCTCGCTCAACGGCCGCCGGGCGGTGGGCCGCCGGTTGATCCGATAACGTATTCCGCACGACTCAAGGAACTCGCGGTCGTCTTCTTTCCAGTAGGCTTGATCGCCGAACACCTCGCGCTCCTCTCCGTGCAAAAGCTCGGGCAGCTGCGTAATATCGGCGACCGCGGCATCGGTCGCTCTTACAGTGTGGACGAGGCCGCGGGTATCGGCGCCGATGTGCAGCTTCATCCCGAAGTGCCAGTTGCGGCCTTTCCTGGTCTGCTTCATCTCGGGGTCGCGCGTCGCCCTGGCGTTTTTGGTCGAACTGGGCGCCGCGATGATGGTCGCATCGACGATGGTCCCTTTAGGAGGGTTTGCGTAAGGATGTTGTAAAGAATATCCCTCATGAGCAAGCAGTTCATCAATCATTCCATAGGGCTCTGATGCACGTTCGATCAACTCACTCCTTACTATTTCACGAACGCGCTCTAACTCGCTCGAGTCAAAAACTCCGGACAAAAACCTCGCGCGATCACTTCTAAGGCTAGTACTGAATCAAGTGACGCGAGCGGAACAGCTTCGAAATATGCGGTGTAATCTTCACGTGATAATGCATTTGTGCAGCTTGCGCCGAGTTCTTCTAAATAAAGAAAGGCATTTCCCGGGAAACGCGAGCTCCCAGAGAACATCAAGTGTTCGAAAATGTGGGCGAGGCCATTCTTGGATTTCGGCTCACAACGAGAGCCAACGTGATAACTGACTCGTATCGCAACAAGTGGCGCCGTTGAGTCTTGATGAGCAACAACAGTGAGTCCATTGGTTAATATAGCCGACTCAGTTGGTATCTCATCAGCGCGCAGGAATGCCGAGAGCGTATGCATGAATCAAGTGATACGCGGATTAACTGATTTGATGCGTGGTCAGACAGCTCAGGTGTCGTTAATGCGTCCGTCGTTATGTTTTGCCGCCAAGGATCCGTGAGTTATGATCCTCGCGGAAAAGATATTTGCTCGCTGCCGACGTGACTGCAGAGCGGTTCAAAACCTCCACGATTTTTGAGTGCTGCGGCGACAGTTCACATACCGGATCGGCGTTCTCAGCATCGCCAGTAAGCAAAAAATGCCTGATAACGGCATCCTCCCAGGTCAGCAAATCGTTCGGGACAAGGGCATAAATATACATAACATACCAAATCTACTTTGCCATACTCCGGAATCATGAAGCTTGGAACCACACTCAGAGAAGCGGTTATCTACTTCGCGGACTATGAAAACTACCTCAAATTCATGGTCAATGTGCGTTGGCCGAATGGCGTCGTTCGTTGCCCGCGCTGCAATTCCGACTACGTAAAGTATCTGGAAAAAGCTCGCGTCTGGAAATGTAACAGCAAGCACGAAAGCCCAAAGTTCAGTCTTAAGACCGGGGCTATCTTCGAGGATAGTCCGCTTGGTCTGGATAAGTGGCTTCCCGCCGTCTGGATGATAGTCAATGACTAGAACGGGATTAGTTCTTGGGAACTCCATCGCGCGCTGGGAGTTACGCAGAAAACTGCGTGGTTCATGCTGCATCGCATCCGATTGGCTGTGCAGGATGACAAAGGCGGCAAGCTGTCTGGCGAAATCGAAGTTGACGAAAGTATGATCGGTGGCAAGTCCCGCAATATGCATCGCAGCAAGCGTGCGGAGAAGATTCACGGTACTGGCGGGACCGACAAGGAAATCGTGTTCGGGATGATTGAGCGTGATGGCCGCGTGCGAGCTATTCACGTCGAGAGCCGACGACGGCCCGAACTCTAGAAGGCGATTCGTGAAAACGTAGAAGCTGGCTCTGCAATTTTCAGTGACGAGTTGCTTTCTTACTAAGGCCTCGATACCGATTACGACCACGATGTAATCAATCATGCAGTTGAGTACGTCAACGGCAACATGCATAGCAACACAATGGAGAATTTCTGGAGTCTACTGAAACGTGGTTTGCATGGCACCTACATCAGTGTCGAACCATTTCATCTCTTTCGATATATCGACGAGCAGGCCTTCCGATACAACACTCGCAAAGGGATGAACGACCGTACTCGATTCGCCTTGGCTGTCTCCCAGATTGTCGGCAAGCGCCTCACCTACAAAGCTCTAATCGGCCAAGAAGGCACTACGATGGCCCTTTAATCATCGGAGTCATGGTCGCGGGAAGCTGAAGGCTTATTTTCGACTTAGGCCCGCGCTTAGGTTTCAAAGCCATCCCCTTTTGATATTCCCTTTCCCGAGATTCCATCTCAGAACGGGGAACGAAGATTATCGTCTTTACCGTGGATTTGAAGCGTTAGTGTGCCTGCGGACCTTTCATCCACGAAGCAATTATATGGATAATAGGTTTTAATCACAGGCCATGACTTGTTCGCGCTGTGCTATCTCGCTCAAGCCCTATAGCATGGCGAATCGCCGGACAGGACTCTCCAAGGAATCGAACCCTGAATTTGTATAAGTGAGGCTCATAGCGAACCTCGCTTCGGCCGTTTATTACTATCATAATAGAGTAGCAGCGCCCAACTGGTACGACAAGTATATTGTTGCCCTAATAACTGTAGCCATAGATATAGTGCTGAGCCGAACAATGTTGTGTGCATCGTCCAGTGATCGAGCTACTGGTGAAAGTCGCATCATAGAAAAGGGGGATATGCCAGAACCAAAGCAGCGCTGCAAAACAGTGGAAGCTGGCAACGTGGCGCACGCGATGGTTGTGCATGCCATGTTCCGCCAAGCTTCCAGCCAATGTGCTGCATCCGAAAGGCTGCGCGCGGGCACCCTGCAGCAATTAGAGGCGCTCCTATAAGGACTAGCACCATATGCTGTCCGACTCGCGCCGAGAACAGACTAACTGATAATGGACATGGCGGTGAGAGAAGCGCTGCTGAGCTTACAAACCAGCCGCAATAGAACATAAACCGCTGACCGCAACTGATCATCACAACTCGGCAGGCTAAAACTATGTATGCTATCAATGCTGTGATGAGGAGAAGGATCAGCACCGGATCCAGATTCCAACGGTACGCAAGAGAATTAGGAGAAGGCGGCGCCCCACAATAAGGCAGAGTCGTAATTGCCGAAAGCTGCATGGCGGGCCTCATTAGGTTGTTGTACTCGTGGGCACGCTCAAGGGAGCATCGCGAGGCCAAGCAAGGTACATTCCTAATGTAATCAATGCTTCAATCAGGAAAATTGCGCCAAATCCGAATTGAGGAGATGAAAGCAGAAAATCTTGCCTATCCCTTCATGCGATTGTACTGACTTTAAAGTAGTCGAAATGCGACTTTAGTTGTAAGAGAGGGCTGGGGACTGACTATGCGTTCGGAGTGAAGCTTCGAAGTGATGGCATGTCCGTTGCGGAGCCAACTGACAATTGAAGTTGGATCAGCGCATGAAGACAACGCTGATCGAGGAGAGACGGTGATGCTTTCGATTGGGTATGCCTTGTCGAGTGAGGAATTCGCTCCTACGGAATTGGTACAGCAGGCACAGGCGGCGGAGAGAGCGGGCTTTGAGTTCGCTATGATTTCCGACCATTTCCATCCGTGGTCGCGTCGCCAAGGGCATAGCCCATTTGTATGGAGCGTAATCGGTGCGATCGCGCAGACGACCGACCATATACGTATCGGCACGGGAGTGACTTGCCCGATCCGCAGGTATCATCCGGCAATTGTCGCGCAGGCCGCAGCAACTTCGGCGATGCTGATGCCGGGACGTTTTGTCCTCGGATTAGGGACAGGTGAGAACTTGAACGAGCACGTGGTAGGCGGAAAGTGGCCAATACCGGCGATGCGACTTGAAATGCTGGAGGAAGCGGTCGAGGTGATCGTGAAACTTTGGCAAGGCGGCCTGCAGAATCATCATGGTAAGCACTTTACGGTAGAAGAGGCCGAGCTTTTCTCACGCCCGGACCAGCCGCCGCCGATCTTTATCGCGGCCTCGAAGGAGCATATTGCGGAGTTTGCCGGGCGGTGCGGTCAAGGCATGATCACCACCGCGCCGAAGAAGTCGTTGGTGGAAACTTTTGAAAAGGCTGGCGGTAAGGGAAAGCCGCGTGTGGGACAGCTCACAGTCTGCTGGGCGAAGAGCGAAGAAGAGGGGCAGCGGCAGGCGAAGGAGATTTGGCCTAATGCGCTGGTGAGTGGAGATGTCTCGGGGGAGCTGCCTTTACCCCGCTATTTTGAAGAAGTGACGGAGGATATGGGTGCCGAGATGATGACGTCATCCGGGCAGATCACCTGTGGACCAGCAGCGGAGAAGCATCTGGCGGCAATCAAAAGATTCGTCGAGGCCGGATTCGACCACGTGTATATCCATCAGATTGGACCGCAGCAGATGGAATTCATCAAATTTGCGCAGGCCAGTTGCTGCCGGAATTGCGTAACGACGGTTTACAAGACCAAAAAAGAGGTAATCGAGCGATCATTCGGAGAATGTTTCACGTGAAACATCCACATGAGTCACCGGCTTGAGTTATAAATGTTTCACGCGAAACATTGGCGTAGGAAGCTGCGCTAGGCGATCCAACTCCTCGGCCTCCTTAAAGGAAGGAGAAAGTAGAAAGTTTATTGGTCTATCTTGTTCGGCATTCCGAGCGGAGACTGCCGCAGCTATGAATCCAGGATTTCCTGCTTCGGATTTGGCGTGCGCGATCGATGTTTCACGTGAAACATGTAGCCCTTCACCCATGAAGGAGTTTCCCCCTTGATAACCGCTCATCTATGTTATCACCGTGATGCAACTGTACCTGAGGTGATCAAGCAGCGAATCGTGAACCGGCGAAGCCGATATAGTCCTGTGTAGAGTTATAAGGAATCATCTAATGGCGATGATTGGATCAGTTCAATCGTCAAGAGTACTTATAGTTCAAATATTAAGTTCCCCTAGAACATCTACTGCACTGTACATATCAAGTTTCGAGCTCTTATCATCGGCAATTTTTCGGATCGGAAAATAAAAAATCAGTGAAAATTTGTTTTCTGTTGTTAATTGCACGCACGGTTGGATCAAAGATGAAGTCAGGATAGATGGCGGTATTATCATCGGACGGCATTTTCAATCGAAGTTGCATCGCGGAGACTTGGAGAAAAGCAGCAGTGGCCGAAGCATGGCCGCGAGGAGGCAAAAGCCTTTGGAGGGAATCTCGTTTGCTGCATATTCGGGCAACGCTAGTGCGCAAGATCGTGCATAAGATACCGCTAGATTCTTCGCTGCGCTCAGAATGACAAGCCTTACTTCGAGAAGTTATTAGCGGAACACAATATTAGATTCTTTGCTGCGCTCAATGTGACATCCTGATGCAGCTAGCAGATTCCTTCTAGAGACTCAGGGCAGGCTGCTTGCTCGCTCCACTCATGACGCATCTCGCAGAATCTTGACTTAGGCCGCGCGTCGCAGACTCGCCTGCTCGGCTCCACTCGTTTCGCTTAGCGTGCATTTCCCCAGTGTCACGGCAGGTGCACTCGCTAATGTCGCTTAGCAATGATGGATCTTTGTTTGAAAAATTATTGCGGTCTGTCATACGGATGGGCGAGAGCGAGAGGTTTACCGCGCAAATGTCAACGCGCAATTTCATCCTCGCACAGCATTATCAAACCGCAAATCCATACAGCCGAGCCGCATTTTCTCGCACAATCTTTCGCCGATCGGCCTCCGGCATTGCATTGAAATCGCGCTTAAGAATTTCCTGCGAATGCGGCCAGGTCGCTGCCTGATGAGGATAATCGGTGGACCACATGAAGTTATCCGGTCCAAGCAGATTATAAGTTTTAAGTCCGATTGGATCGTCGATAAATGTCGCGTAAACCTGCCGCTTGAAATACTCGCTCGGCTTGAGCGACAACGCACTGCCATAGGCTTGCCTGAAGCGTCGATAATACTTGTCGGCCCGCTCCAGCAGATGTGGTACCCAAGCAATATCATTTTCCGCCGACACGATCTTCAAATCGGGAAATCGCTCGAAGACGCTCGAGAAGATCATCGTCATCAACGAATGCTGCGTCTCATGCGTTCGGATCACCATCCGTGCATAGAGCTCGCCGATGTCGGATTCGTCCTGCTGCGCTGCTTTGGTTCTGCCCGTGAGCGTATGTAGCGACAGCGGCATCTTGAGTTCCTGCGCCGCCGCCCAAAACCGATCTGTATGCTTTGCCGCTGTACGCGCGATCTTCCGGCGGCGCAGCCCAGATGAGCGCGCCCTTGAGGCCCATAATCGCGCAGCGCTCGAGCTCGCGGCAGGCAGTCTCGATTTCGAACAGCGAGATCATCGCGAGACCTGCCAAGCGCTCGGGCGCATATGAACAGAATTCCGCGAGCCAATCGTTATAGACGCGAAAGCAATCCCCCTGAAATTCCGCGTCCTCGATCCAGAACAGCACGAAGCCCATAGTCGTGTACAAGACCGCCGCGTCGATGCCGTCGAGGTCCATGTCCTTGAGCCGCGCCGCCGGGTCCCATCCGCCCGCCGGTGCACTCTCCAACCCCGCTTCCAGAAACGATTGATCGAACGTCTTGCCCGCGGCGAAGGCTCCTGAAATTCGCAGAGGCGGCAGTTCTTCGCATACGAAGAACGAGCCTTTGCGCCCGCCCGGATTTTTCACAACTCGCGGCGCGCGCTCACGAAAGCGCCGCTCCAGTCGCTCGACCCATAAGGTCGGCGGCTCGAACATATGCGCGTCCGCATCGATGATTCTCAGCGGGTCCATCTCGCTGACTCACACTTCGAGTTCGAGCACCCGCTTGTCGCGCCGGGCAAAATCCAGCACCTCGACGTATGGACGCATCGATGGAATCTTGTCCATCCGCATCTCCGCATCGATATCGCTGGTGCCTTCGCCCGGGTCCTTGCGCGTAACATTAACCAGATCGCATTCCGCGCCGAGCGCGACCGCATAATGCCAGGTGCCCTTATCGATCAGCGCCGCTTGTCCGGGCTCGACGAAAAATGCTGCCAATCGTTCATAATCGATCTCATATTGCGGGTGTCCCGCCGCGCGATTACGCGGTGGCGGCGCGACTACCAGCGCGATCGTGCCGCGCAGCGGGATAAACGTCTGATTGTAGGAAAAATGCGTCGCCATCATGCTGATGCGTCGCGCATTCACCGGCCGTTTGAACTTGAGCAACTCGATCGCGACCCGCCCCTCTCCCGGCTCGACCTCCGGCAAGATCGGCTGCTTATTCTCGAGCATCCGGCCATAGGGCTTGAACGCCTCGACCGTCAATGGCTGCACTTTCAGCTTGATCGTCTCAGCTTCCATGATGCGGCTCCATGAGCTTCAGCGTTGCGCGAAATCCAAGCTTATGGCGCGGAGCTTAGGCTGCAAGCTCAAGCTTTGACAAGCCTTGCCGGCGCTCGCTGTGCGATGCGTATCCCTCGCGATGGCGCTATCATCGGTGGATGGCATGGCTGCAAATCGCTGACGACCTGAATTTCAAGCTAGAACTCTCTCGACCTCCGCAGCGTCTTGTCTCATTAGTCCCGAGCTGGACCGAGACCGTCTTCGCCCTCGGCCTCGGCGCTCAGCTCGTCGGCGTGACCCGCTATTGTGTTGCACCGAACGAGGCTACTGCGATTCCCAAAATAGGCGGCACTAAAAATCCCACCCTTCGCGCGATCATCGAACTTAAGCCCGACCTGATTATCGCCAATGCTGAGGAGAACCGCCGCGAGGACATCGAGGAGCTTCGCGCCGCCGGTCTCGCCGTCTTCACCACCTATCCGCGCAAAATCAGCGCTGCGGTCGAATCGATTATCAAGCTCGGCGCGACCCTCGGATGTGCCCCCTCAGCGAATGCGATGGCCCGCGAGATCGTCACCACGGTCAGCGAAATCGAAACCAGCGTCGGCGTCTGGGCCAAGCTTCGCTTCCGAGCCTTCTGCCCGATTTGGAAGAACCCGTGGATGGCCTTCAACGCCGATACCTATGCCCACGACGTTCTCCGCATGCTGGGCTTCAACAACATCTTCGCTGCCGCGGGCGAGCGCTACCCGCGCACGACTCTGGCCGAAGCGCTCGAACTCCGGCCCGACTTCGTAATGCTTCCCGACGAACCTTATGAGTTCACCGCGAAAGATGTCGAAGAATTAAAGCCCGCTCTGCCGCCTGCGCTCAGCCGGCGCGTTGTTCTGATCAATGGCCGCAACCTCCATTGGTATGGCGCGCACATGGTTACTGGTCTCAAATCACTCGCGGGGCTACTCGCTCGTGTTCGCGCTGCTACCATCTGACGCACCTGCCGATTTTCGCGGCGCTCTGATTGTTCTCCGCAATGCTTCGTCGTTAAATCTCTCTATGGCAACGACATCACACTGCGCAGAGCCTTTCGCTCGTCGCGATCTGGGAAGAGCACCTCAAGCATGAGTTCTCCACCCGCGATACTGAAGCTACGCTCGCCACGATGGTCGATGACGCTTACGTCAACCACGTCCCAGTCCTGACCGGCGGCCTCGGCAAGGATCAATTGCGCGAGTTCTATTCGCGTCACTTCATCCCGAAGATGCCTCCTGATACCAAGCTTGTCCCGCTATCACGCACGGTCAGCGAGGAGCGCATCGTCGATGAGTTTATCTTCAGTTCACTCACACTATCGCGATGGATTGGATGCTCCCCGGCATCGCGCCCACCGGAAAACGCGTCGAAGTGCCGACAGTTGTAATTGTCAATTTCCGCGACGGCAAACTCGCGCACGAACATATCTACTGGGATCAGGCATCGGTGCTTGTCCAGCTCGGCCTGCTGGATCCCGCTCTCCTGCCGATTGCCGGCATCGAGTCCACCCGCAAACTGCGGGATCCGTCGCTGCCCTCGAATCAACTGATCGCACGACGCACTTAATAGCGATTTTGGTAACGAAGCGCACTGGTAGGAATTATTCATACCTGATGCAATAATTATGGCGATGGCAAATGCTGTGAAACGAACAATCTCGCTGCCGGCCGAAATGGCAGACGAGACTGAGCAACTTGCTAGGATTGAGGGCAAAACCCTCAGCGCCGTTATCCAGGAGGCTTTGCGCATTGCCCATACTGAGCGGATGAAACGCGAATTTGCCGATCTGCAAGGTTATTGGAGCCGCAAGGCCCGCGAGAAGGGTATCCTCACCGAACGCCGTCTCAAGCGCTATCTCGCCAAGTGAGACGCGCCCGCTGAGTGAGAATAGTTTTCGATACCAACATCTTCGTATCCGCCCTCACTCTGCCGGGCGGCTCAGCTGATACTGCGATGTCCCTGATCATTTCAGGACGCGATAGGCTCCTTATTTCCCATGCGATCCTCGACGAACTTCTGATGGTGTTGGCGCGAAAGTTTAGCCGCGACCTCGAAGAACTGGCCCGCGTCGCCGTCTTTTTTTCCGATCACGCCGAAGTCGTCCGGCCTCGCTCACGCCTTCACATCCTTGCTGGCGACCCGGACAATCGCGTCCTTGAATGCTCCGCGACCGGCAAGGCTGACCTGCTCGTCACAGGCGATCGCGCGATGCTCAAACTGCGCCGCTACGGGGTCACCAGGATCATTACTTTGCGCGATTACCTGCAACATTCGTGATGATCGTTGCTCGTTTCATCCAAACCATCTAAACAACGATCAGCTGCGCGATCGCAATTAAGGAGTATTGAAGATGGCCGCCGCTGCCCCACTCGCAGGAATCAAGATTCTCGATCTCACCAAGCTCGCCCCCGGACCCCATTGCACGATGATCCTCGGCGACCTCGGCGCAGACATCATCCGCGTGGACGAACCCGGTGAGCCGACCGGACGCCGCGCCGCGCAGGCCGGTGGCGGCAACGTCCGCGCGCCTCGTCCCAGCGCTTCGCCGGCCAACGCGCTCGCTCGCAACAAGCAATCGATCGCGCTGAATCTCAAGAGTGGGCCCGGCAAGGAAATTTATCTGCGACTCGCGCAGCGCGCCGACGTCGTCGTCGAGGAGTTCCGCCCAGGCGTCGCCAAGCGCCTCGGCATCGATTGGGATATCCTTCACGTCCGCAACCCGCGCTTGATCTATTGCGCGGTCACCGGCTTCGGTCAGACCGGCCCGCATAAGAATCTCGTCGGCCACGACCTCAACTATATCGCGACCGCCGGCGCGCTCTCCCTGATGGGCCGCAAGGACGGCCTGCCTGCGATCCCGCTGGAATTGCTCGCCGATTACGCCGGAGGCGGGATGCATGCGGCGATCGGCGTCCTCGCCGCACTCGTCGCGCGCTCTCAGACCGGCCGCGGCCAGTACGTCGATATCGCGATGCTTGACGGCGTGATGCTCCTGCTCGCTCAAGCTCTCTCCGCCCACTTCACCAGCGGCCGCGTCCCCACTCGCGGCAGCACGCCGATGGACGGTGTCGCGCCGCATTACAACCGCTACGAAACTAAGGACGGCAAGATCATCACGATCGCCTCGATGGAGCCGTGGTTCTACGCCAATCTCTGCCGCGCGCTCGGCACCGAAGAGTTCATGGCCGATCAAAACAACAAGGAGAAGTGGCCGGAGATGACCGCCCGCTTTACCGAGATCTTCAAGACCCGCACGCGCGACGAATGGTTCGAGCATCTCACTAAAGCTGACATCTGTGTCGGCAAGATGCTCACCCTTGACGAGCTCGAACATGATCCGCAAATCAGAGCGCGTAACATGATCGTCGAGGTCGAAACTCCCGACGGCGGCAAGGTCAAACAGGTCGGGATCGCGATGAAGTTCTCGGAGACCCCTGGCTCGATCCGTTCGGTCGCTCCGCAGATGGGTCAGCATACCGACGCGATCCTCGCCGACCTCGGCTATACCCCGGAAGACATCGCTAAGTGGCGCACCGACGGCGCGATCAAGTGACCGCAGAATTTTTGCTACACTGATGACGCTATGCCTGACCAGCAAACCACTAGGCGAAGCGCAGCGGAGCCGAGCGAGCGAGTCCGCGAGCCGCGTCCAGTAATGTTCATGAAGTCTCCCTTCGACCCGCTCGTGATCGAGCGGGCCGAAGGCCCGTGGCTCTTTACCCGCGACGGCCGCAAAATCCTCGACGCCGGGCAGGCGCAGTCGTGGTCAATATCGGCCAGGGCCGTGAGGAAGTCGCGCGCGTCGCCGCCGAGGAAGTCGCGAAAGTCAACTACGTCCTGCCGGTCTGGTCCCATCCGGCCCGCGAGCGCCTGACGGCACGGCTTGCACGATGGACCCCGCCGGGCCTCAATCGCTTCTTTTTCTGCAGCGGCGGCTCCGAAGCGGTCGAGATGGCGGTCAAGTTTGCCCTGATGTACCACAAGGTTAACGGCCGTCCGAGCAAAAAGAAAATCATCTCGCGATGGCTTTCCTATCACGGCAATACGCTCGGCGCGCTGTCGGTCGGCGGCAATCGTGTCCGTCGCGCCGATTACGAGCATGTTCTGTTCGATTGGCCGCATATCGATCCGCCTTTCTGTTATCGATGCCCCTGGAACAAGACCTATCCCGGATGCGGTATCGACTGCGCCACCGCCTTAGAGCAAGAAATCGAGAAGCACGGTGCGGACTCGATCGCCGCCTTTATCGCCGAGCCAATGATGGGTGCAACGGGCGGCGCAGTTCCACCCGTCAAGGAATACTGGCCGATGATCGCCGACATCTGCCGCCGCCATAACATCCTGCTTATCTGTGACGAGGTGATGACCGGTCTCGGTCGCACCGGCAAACGCTTTGCCGTCGATCATTGGAATCTCACGCCCGACATCATCATCGCGGCCAAAGGTCTGACCGGCGGCTACATGCCGATGGGCATGATCGCTGTCGATGAGAAGCTGGTCGAGCAATGCGAAAATCTTCGCGCCGATTTCATGTTTTTCACCTACAGTGCGCATCCGCTCGCCTGCGCAGTCGCCGATAAGGTGCTTGAAATCATGGAGCGGGAGCATCTGGTCGAGCGCTCCGCTGAACTCGGCGCGCGTCTCGGCGCGCAACTGAAGGAGGAGCTGTCGGGCCATCCGATGGTCGGTGATATCCGCGGCGCGGGTCTTTTCTGGGGTATCGAGCTGGTGCGTGACAAAGCGACTCGCATGCCCTATTCGCCCGACCTGAAAGTCACGGGTCGCGTCCACGCCGCCGCAATGAGTCGCGACCTGTTTGTCTATCCATCCCTAGGGATGGCCGGTCCGGCGCTCGGTGGCGATGCCGTCATGATTACGCCGCCCTTCATCATCGGCCCCCCCGAAATCGAATACATAGTGACCAACCTCCGTTCCGCCCTCGATGAGGTTTACTCAACTCTCTAAATCCCTCGCCCTAATTCACGATACCCGGCTTGAATTCGACGTGCGAGCGCAGGGGACCGGTAAGTTGATCTGCCGAATTTTTGCCGGATTACCACGTTCTTTATGCTAGATGAAAGACGAGGGCGCAGAGCCGCGACGATATGTCCAGTGGGTCTAGAAATGCATATTTTCAATCGAAGACGAGGCGAATGCGCGACTTGCCAGTCACATCCCGCAAGGCCATTATGAGGCGCAAGAAGCCAACCCACAGCCACCGGGACTGACCGGACATGCCGGAGCTTTTATGAGTGAGCCACTCGAATCCAAAGAGCAGTTGATAGAATACTTCGAGAGCGGGTCGAAGCCGCGCGAGAAATGGCGAATCGGCACCGAATACGAGAAGGTCGCCGTCTCGGTGAAAGACGGGCGGGCGCTGCCGTTCTCTGGTCCGCGAGGGGTCGAAGAGATCCTGCGGCGGCTAGTCGAGCGCTACGGTTACGAACCGGAAGACGAGCATGGGCGAATAATCGCGCTGAAAGGGGAGCGCGCGCCGATCACGATCGAACCGGGCGGGCAGATCGAGCTATCGGGCGAGCAATGCGAGACAATCCATTGCGCCAATGCCGAGTTCACGCGTCACATCGAACAGCTGATCGAAATTGGCCACGAGCTTGATGCGACGATTCTGGGGCTCGGGATGCAGCCGGTCAGCCGGATCGATGAGATCGAGCTGCTGCCGAAGGAGCGCTATCGGATCATGTATCCGTACATGGCGCGCAAAGGGCGGCTCGGGCAGCGGATGATGAAGCAAACCGCCGGGGTGCAGGCAAATCTCGATTACAGCGACGAGGCCGATGCGATGCGCAAGCTGCGGGTCAGCATGGGTATCGTGCCGCTACTCTATGCGATTTTTGCAAACTCGCCATTGTGTGATGGCGGACTGAACGGGTATCAGAGCTATCGCGGGCATATCTGGCAGGACACCGATCGTGAGCGGTCGGGAACGCTGGGCTTTGTTTTTCGCGACGATGCGGGCTTTCAGGATTACGCCGAGTATGCGCTCGATGTGCCGATGTATTTTCTCGAACGCGATCACAATTACCTGAATCTGACGACACCGCCGGGGATCACGTTTCGGCAATTCATGGAGCGAGGTTGGGGCAAGGAGCGGGCAACGCTTGAGGACTGGAGTAACCATCTAACGACGATCTTCACCGAGGTGCGGCTGAAGAAATATGTCGAAGTCCGGACTGCGGACAGCCAGCCGCCATCGCTGATGCTGGCGCTGCCGGCAATCTGCAAGGGCGTCTTGTACGATAGTGATTGTCTGAGCGGGGCATGGGATTTGGTCAAAAACTGGAGCTTCGCAGAGCGCATCGCGCTGACTGACGCCGCGCAAAAGATTGGACTCGACGCGCGTGCCGGGCGAATCAGATTTCAGGAACTCGCGCTGGAGCTGTTGAATGTCGCGCTGGTCGGATTAGTGCGGCAGCAAGGGCTGAATGATCGCGGCGAAGACGAGAGTATCTATTTGTTGCGGATACTCGATCAGGTGCGGATGGGCTATACGCAGGCGAGCCTGACGATTGAACGATGGAAAGGGCGCTGGAATTACGACGTTAATCGGCTTGTGGAAGACTGCTCATACGAAGCCGAGGCAATGAATCTAGGATGACGGTCTATTCTAAATAGGAAGAGAGGGATGCGCCGATTGTGCATAAGAGACCGCTGGATTCTTCGCCTCGCAGACTCGTCTCAGAATGACAAATCCTGCTTCGAAAGTTATTTTTCGGGACGATACCAAAATGGAGTTGATTAGGGGTGGCAGGGTTCAACTTATCCGAGCGTTACATACTGCTTATCAATCTGTTTATCGGGGTGGTGCTGATTCCGTATTTCCTGGCACTGGGAGTTAGCGACGCAATCAAGTTGCATTATGCGGTCAATGTCCTGCCGAGCAGCTCGGAGTACGCGCGAACCGCGCCGGGAATCGGGATGAACGCGCAGCGGGCGCGCGCCTATTACGACGTGATCGCGCGTCGCGACATTTTCAATCTGGCGCCCGCGCCACAGGTCGCGGCGCCGGTAGAGAACGAGAATCTGAATATCCGGCTGATCGGAACTTCAGAGCAGAGCGCGGGCAAGCCCTACGCGATTATCGAAGACGCCAACGGTAATCAGTTGCTCTATCGGCTGGGCGATGTGATTCCGAATGCAGGAAAGCTGCTGGAAGTGACCAAAGATCGCGCAGTGATTTTGCATAATGGCCATCGAGTCGCGGTCGAGATCCCGCACGATGAACCGATACAGGGCGCTCCTATCGCGCCGCGTCCGGGAATGATCCGTCAGTTTAAGCGCGGCCGGACGGGACGTTCGGGTCTCGCAATGGAAACGCAGCACGGAGGAGTGCGGCGAATCACGCCGAACCGCTATCTGCTACAGCGTTCGACGGTGGATAGCAATCTCAAGAATATGGGGCCGTTGTTTACACAGATCCGGGCGATTCCGAATTTGCAGAACGGGCACTCCAATGGGTTTCTGCTATCAGAGATTCAGCCGGGATCAATCTTTCAGCAGATCGGGTTGCAAGACGGTGATTTACTGACGGCGGTAAACGGTCAGACAGTGGGCGATCCTACGAAGGCGATAGCGTTGATGCAGACGCTGCAGAACCAGTCATCCATTACGGTGAATGTGACACGGAATGGAGCGCCCACGAGGTTGTACTATAACATTCGGTGATTCTCTCACGCACTTTGATGCGAATGGCCATTCCAAGGCTAATGCAACGACACTCCCGTCTGCCTAGAACGTCGTCCAGAAGGCTGAGCAGAGATGGGCGGAATTGAAGTTCGTTTCGACCATTGGGGCGGGTGGGACGAGGGATTGGAACTCGTCGGTTGAGCCTGTGTAGGGAGTCCAGGTCGGCGCGCCGGAATAGTTGGGATTGCCAGTTTTTGCGAATTGAGTCCAGTAGCCGATCATCGTTGTTGAGAGCTGCTGCTGGTCAGACGTAAAAGACGCGGGAACCCCGTCAAGGATAAACAGGTACTGAAGTTCGGCGCCATGATACGCTCCGAGTGGGAAGCTGGCCGGTATCAGGCCGAGGCTTAAAGGGGCATTCTCGTCATTGAACTCGTAGGTGTAGGTCGTGACGAATTGCGCGAGCGACTGATCGGCCGTTCGTGCGGGGCAACTGAAAAAGCCGTCGGTGCCGGATGCGCCCAGAGCAAGCGAAGCGGCGTTGGTGGGGGAATTCGATGGCAGCGGATAGACGGTAAGAACGGCGGGCCCGAGGGTTGGACCGAAGAGCAGATCGACCGCACTTGCGTATTCCGAATTAGTCAGTGGATTGCCGAGGTAGTCATAATCGAGGGCGACGAACAGCCGGTATTCGTCGCGATTAGTACCTGAGATGACCGGCACGCGATTGAATTTGCCGCCGGTAAAAGCGGCTGAGGGCGCTTGCGGCAGCAGGACGCCGTCAACAACCGGGTACATTGGGAAAGGCTGTGCGGCGACCAGAGTTGCGGGTGAAACGGCATGAAGGCACTTTGCGCTCTGATCAGTACATCCGACAGCACTGGCGAAAGCCGTGCCGGATTGCTCAAAGAGACTGCCGGTCGTTTCAGCCTGAGCGATCGGGATGATGGCTTCCTGATAATCAGCGTAATCACCGTAGGAGCCGCTTTCGGCGATCGCGTACTGGAAGAGGCGTTTGGCAAGCGGCGACGCGAGGTTGGCATAGACGCTTTGACCGCCGGCGGACTCGCCGAAAATCGTCACCAGATTGGGATTACCGCCGAAAGCCGCGATATTACGTCTCACCCATTTGAGGGCGAACTGCTGATCCATAAAGCCGTAATTGGCTTTGAGACGGGTGTGGGCGTCGAGTGAGGTTTGGGCGAAGAACCCGAGGAGACCGAGGCGGTAGTTAAACGTGACGACGATCACGCCCTGACTGACGAGCGGAGTCGGATCGTAGGTCGAGGCGTCGCCACCGGTAAGCCCGCCGCCATGAATCCAGACCATCACGGGCAAGCCCTTACTGCCGTGCGCGGCGGTCGCCGAAACGGGTGTGTAAACATTGAGAAAGAGGCAATTCTCGTCGCCGGTAAAGCTGCCGAGAGCGTTGAGCTGCGGGCACTCGTTGCCGAAGGTCGTGGCTTGGAGCACGCTGCGCCAATGGCCGAACGGCTGCGTCGGACGCCATCGAAACTGACCGACTGGCGGCCTAGCGAAGGGTATCCCGAGGTATTGGTTTTCATTTTCGGCGACGAGACCCTGCACTCGGCCATTGCTGGTCATGACGACAGGGGTGCTCGTTACGCTGGAACTGGCGGCAATGGCAGGAGGGCAGCATGTTGAGAGGACGACGAATCCCAGCAGACTCAGGAGCAAGGTGACAAAAGGCGGAAGGTTAGATGTTGGCCGGTTATCCATCGACGAACCTCGAAGCGCGAGAGTTCTGGTGGCTTGGGAATCGTCAGTCCCATAGACGATTTAGAAAAGCAAGGTCTATCAAAAACATGAATGATTTAGATAGCGGAGACGACGAGGTTCCCGCGCCTTTAGTCGGCTAGGCGAGGTGGTCGGAACGGGATTAGCTAGGATTCGCGGGCGAGCTGATCGTCGAGTAGAAGCGAGAGGCTCGCGCGAAAGTCAGAGGGCGGCAGATCGTGGAGCAGCTTGCGGGCGGAGGCGATCTGGTCGGCGACGAGCGCGTAGGCACGGCGGATAGTGGATGGTGCGCTGATCAGCGAGAGGGCGCGATCGTAGCGGCCGTCAGTGGGCTTTGCACCGTTGCTAAAGAGACGTTTCAGTTCATCGGTTTCACCCAGCGCGATTACGACCGGCAACGAAAGAATACCGGCCCGGAGATCGGAACCGACGGGCTTGCCGATACGCTCCTCGGGGCCGACGACGTCGAGGATGTCATCGACCATCTGGAAGGCACGACCGACGGCGAGGCCGAATTGTTCCATCGAGGCGATCAGTCGGCGGAGAGCGCCGGCGAGATCGGCCGCGACGCGCGCGCCGGCGGCAAACAGCGAGGCGGTCTTGCGCGAGATCACGGCGAGATAATCGTCGAGCGAGGCGGCGGCCTGATGGCGCAGTCGGCCCTCCATCACCTCGCCCTCGGTGAGCTGGATACAAGCGCCGGCGGCGGTGCGCACGAGGCGCTCGTCGAAGCGGCCGCAGAGCTCGAACGCGCGGCAGAAAAGGTAATCACCGGCGACGAGGGAAGCGGCTGCGCCGTAACGCGCGAAGGCGGAGGGTTTGCCGCGCCGCAGCATCCCGCTGTCGATGATGTCGTCGTGCAGCAGCGTCGCGGAGTGAATGAGTTCGAGCGCGATCGCAGCATCGATCGCATCTTCAACCTTACCATCAGTGCCGCCGCAGGCGCGATACACCAGCAGGATGAACAATGGGCGGAGGCGCTTGCCGCCACCATCGATGAGATAATGGCAAATCTCGCTGATGAGCGGCTTCCTTGGAGTCGAGCAGTTGAGCGAGCTTGGTCTCGACGCGAGCCAGATCGGTGCGGACGTGGAACGCCGGATCGGACGCCTCGGTAATTGTAGGGGTAAGTGCGTCTGCGTTGGCGTGCTTCACGATTGATCCGGATCCTAACGAAAAGGTCGGAGGCTGCTGGACGAATCAAGCGCTTTGGCGCTGGCGCCTTCGATCGGCTTGTAGGTATAGCCGCGGATCAGCACGGCAGGAGTTGCGCCTGCTTTAGGCATCAGCAGGCCGGCGGCGGCGGCAAGTTCGTCGGCGATCGCGATTACGGTGTGATGTAATTCGCGGCCGCCGAGGTCGGTCGTGCCGCGCAGATCAAGCATCGGATCCAGGCCGGCGATGCCGAGGCAGACTTCGGTCAGGCCATCGCGCCACGGACGTCCGAAAGTATCGGTGATCAGGACGGCGATTTCCGCGCCGGTTAATTGCTTAAGAGTCGGTGCGGAGCCGGGCGGCGGAAGCGTCAGCATCCTCGGGCAACAGGATCGCGCGATCGTCGGCGAGGCTGTTGGACTCGTCGATACCGGCATTGGCGCAAACCCATCCGGGACCGGTCTCGACAATCAGCACGGCATTGTCCATCCGCACGATACGGCTGGTCTGGCGCAACACCAGTTCGACGGCGCGCGGATCCTTGTCCCATCGGGCGGCGAACTTGATCGCCAGCTCGGACGGCTCGATCTCGTCGAGGCTGACGAGGCGTCCCTCGGCCTTGGAAATGATCTTCTGGCAAACAGTGAGGATGTCGCCGTGTTCGAGCTTCAAGCGCGTCGTGTCGAGGCGCGCGGACGATGAGACCGGCGAGATCGTCGCCGGGCTTGACCATCGGAATTCCCTCAATTGCGGTAAGGGTCAGGGAAGCCATTTATTGATTAGCCTATACCGCCAGAGCACTGTAGTACCACGTCAGCAAGTCTCGCGGCTTTGGCGGGAGTGGTCATGATGGTATCGGTGGCGACGGCCTTTATACCGAGATCGCGAATCGGTTCGAGGTAGCGCTGATCGATGCGATCGAGGATGAAGAGGCCCGCGCAATCTTTATACAAGCGCGCAATGCCGAGAGGCGAGACTTCGTGGCCGAGACCGCGCATCATTTTGTCGGCGGGTCCTTTGATGGTCTTGCCGCCGACGATCGGGCTGATCGCGGCAACGCGATTACGCGTTGGCAGAGAGAGCCTCGCGGACCCCTTCGAGCTGGAGTATTGGTCCGAGCGAGACGAACGGATTCGAAGGGGCGAGGATGACGGCGCGTGAAGTTCGTAATTGCGTCGAGGACAGCGCTGGTGGCGCGGGCATCGTCGATTCCGCGCAGTTCGATCTTCTCGACCGCGCCGCGCGCGCGTCGACGTACGAAATATTCCTGAAACGGCAGTGCGGGTTTGCCTTTGAGCTTGACGAGAGTGTGAACGCGGTCGTCGCTCATCGGCAGAATGCGTGATTTGACTCCTAAATGTGCAGCGATTTCGGCAGTGATCTGCGTGAGAGTTGCGCCTGCGCGCAGACGGTCGGTGCGATAGAGATGGGTTGCGAGATCGCGGTCGCCGAGATTGAACCACGGCTTGCCATAAAAACGTCCCAAGCGCGTCGAGAACATGGAAGCTTTCGCCGGCGAGACCCCAGCCGGTAGCAGGATTTACTACTCCAGCCAATGTGTAGGTGATGGTATCAATATCCGGCGAGACGTGCAGTCCGTAGAATTGCTCGTCATCGCCGGTATTGACGATAATACGTAAGGCGGCGCGGATCACTGACGCGGACCAGGCCGCGAAGGAACTTAGCGGCCCCCACTCCCCCCGCAAGCGTGGTGATCGAGGGCTCGAGAGATTTGGGGAGATTGGCCGCGCGCCATTGGGAGCCTTTTGCCGTAGAGTTTTTTGTAGGTGGTGCTGCGTTCGACCGCAACGCGTCCCATCTCGCGCGCCTTCTCTTCGATCAGATCGACCGAGACAAACTCGCCCGAAGTGCCGCCGGCCTCGCGGTGATGCTTTCTTCCATCAGAGTGCCGGAGAAATCGTTGCATCCGGCCTTCAGGGTGACGGCAGCGCAGATCAGCGCCGAGCTTGACCCATGAAGTTTGGAGATTGTTGATCTGGCCGCGCAGGAAGAGGCGCGAAAAGGCGTACATCTGGAGATCGAGCATGCCGAGGCGGAGGCGGCGACACCAGGCCCTTGCGGAACAGCACCGTATTCTCGTGGATAAAGCGTAAGGGGACGAACTCGGTGAAGCCGTGGGTTTCGCTTCTGGATATTGCGCAACAGGTTCAGATGGTTGATGACGTGACGCGGCTTCTCCAGATGGCCGTACATGATCGTCGAAGTAGTCGGAACGCCGAGTGAATGCGCGGTAGTGATGATATCGACCCACGCGGCGACATCGACTTTCTTGTGGCTTAGAATTTCGCGGATGTCGTCGTCGAGAATCTCTGCGGCAGTGCCCGGAATCGAACCGAGGCCGGCGTCGCGCAGCATCCCGATATACTCGGGATAATCCATGCGGGTGCGGCGCGCGCCGTACATGATCTCCATCGGGGAGAAGGCATGGATGTGAATCTCGGGGAAGCGCGCCTTAATCGCGACGAGCAAGTCGCGATATTTGAACGCGGGCATCTCGGGATTGATCCCGCCCTGCATGCAGACTTCGGTAGCGCCGCGCGCGATCGCGTCGGCGACTTTGGCGAGGATGGTCTCGTCGGAATGATCGTAGGCGTCGGACTCCCATTGCTGGCGCTTGAAACCGCAGAACTGGCATCCGACGAAACAGATATTCGTGAAATTGATATTGCGATTGACGACGTAGGTGACTTCGTCGCCAACATCTTCGGCGCGAGCGAGGTCGGCGCACTTGACGAGCGCGCGCAAATCGTCGCCCGTCGGCCGTATAGAGCAGCAAGCCTTCGTCGGGCGTTAGTTCCTCGCGAGTCGAGGCTGCGCTTGAGCGCGCTGCGCACGTCCGCTGAGGCGCGGTCGATCAGAGCGCCAATGGGGTAGCTTCGACTTCGTCGACGAAGCCGCGCATTTCATCGAGGTTCATGCTTAGACCTCCGGGGAAAGCCGATCGGCGAGTCGGTCAATCGCCGGCATCATAGCCGGAGTCGACCCACTCGTCGTTGATGAATTCGGGGTAAATCGCGAGCCGCTGAATTAGGTGAAAGCCGGCGCGCGCACATCGTTTCGCCAACTCGCTCGAGATGCGGCCATGGCGCCTCGGGATTGACGTAATCCTTGGCTGAGCGGCGAGATACCGCCCCAGTCGTTGATTCCAGCGTCGAGGAAGAGCTCGATTTCATGCGGCGAAAGATTCGGCGGCGCCTGCACGTTCATCGTGGGACCCAGCACCAGCCGCGCGGTCGCAATCGCCCGGGCCATCTCGAAGCGCGTCGGGCTCAGGCGCGTCGGCCATCGGAATCTCGGGCTTGGCGCGGAAGTTCTGGATGATGACTTCCTGAATATGGCCGTAAGCGCTCATGCGAGTCGCGAATCGCAATCAGGCTTTGTGCGCGCTCCGCAGGAGTATCGCCGATGCCGAGCAGGATACCGGTGGTGAAGGGGATCTTCAGATCGCCCGCTTCGTCGATCATGCGCATCCGCACGCGCAGGGTCCTTGTCGGGCGCCCATTGATGGACCCCGCCGCGCTGACGGAGTCGCGGCGAGATACTTTCGAGCATCAGGCCCATGCTGGCGTTGAGCGGCCGCAGCATCCCCATCTCGTCGCGCGTCATGATGCCCGCGTTGGTATGCGGCAGCAGGCCTTGTTCGAGCGAGGTTTCGCAAGCACGCGCGACGTAATCGATCGTGCTGCGAGCGCCGAGATTCGCGAGCGTCGCGCGATACTCTTTGAACGCGATTTCGGGCTTGTCACCGAGACACATCAGCGCTTCCTTGCATCCGAGTTCAGCGCCGCGCCGCGACCATGCAGCAATTTCATTCAGCGTCATCGTCCATGCGCCGGGATCTCCCGGGTCGCGGCGGAAGGTGCAGTAGGTGCATCGATCGCGGCAGAGATTCGTGACGGGAAGGAAGACCTTGCGCGAATAGCTGACCTCGCGGCCCTTGCCGCGATCGCGCAACATCGCCGCGGCGGCCATCACTTCGGGCAGCGCCGTCTCCGGGCATTCGATCAAGGCGATGGCGTCACGCTCGTCGAGACGAACCCCGTCCAGCGCCCGCGCGATTATATCGCGCAGGGAAGAATTAGAACCGATACTGCTGACCGCTAGCTCAGGCATCCTGATTGGGCTGTTTATAAGCGATCGAATTGGCCGAGGCAATCACCGAAACATTAGCGTAGAGCGATTTCAGCAGACATCAGCGGGCAATTCGCCAACCGGGGTCCCATCCGAGTGTGGTCGTTGCCTTCTCGTTCGACACTGCGCCGTCCGCTTCGGCGATGTTGTAGATGCCGGGTGTCCCGCGTGTGAGGGCAAGTTCGGCGGCTTTCGCAGCAGCGTCTATGTGAACCGATCCTGGAGCTGTGGGAGTGTCGAAGCCCGTGCCCGGGCCGTAGAAGAATCCATAGCGGAGGACGATACCCTCGAGGGGCGCCTCGAGCACCTGGCGTTCGAGGCTGACAACGCCACGCGCGGTTCCGCCGAAGATGGGATGGGTGACGGGCAGCAGCGGATCGGCCTCGTGGTGAGGCAGCGGTCCGTCGGCGTACACGAAGGCGATGCTTTGCGCGATCATCCGCTTGGCCCCTGCGTGAACGGCAGCCGCGACCAGATTGCGCGTGCCTTCGTCGCGAAGGCGCGCATTACGCACAAGCGCCTCGGGCATCTTGTTGGGCGCCAGAGCAGGCGGCAGATCGGTCAGCTGGTGGATCACGATCTCAGGGCGCAGCTTCGCCATTACGTTGCGGAGAGCGGCGGCATCGAAGACATCGACGACAACAGGCTCGAGGCCGATTTCGCGCAAGATCGGCGTTTTCTGGACGAATCGGGTCGTGCCGGCCACTCGCCATCCATCAGCAACAAGAAGCGGAGCGAGACGCCGGCCGATCGCGCCGGAAGCACCGGCAAGGAAAAGAGTTTTGCTCATGGCGGAAACTTCGCGGACGGGTTCTCCGGACCGTGCTTATGCGCTCACCTTTGATTGAAGGTGACGAGATTCTTCTCGTCGCGGTCAGCGATAAAAATGGCGAGCAGTTTTGCAGGCTCCGTGTTGCTCGCGTTCTCACTCATCACATGTTGCGCACCGGGCTGCTCGGTCCAATGTTCTCCCGCGCGATAAACGCGTTCTTCGCCATTGTCAATCTTGCTGCGGATTGCACCCGAGAGGACGTATCCGACGACGAAAGCCGAGTCATGATAATGCGGGGGCGTCTTCCCACCCGGGGCGTAGGTGACGACGAGCGCGGTGATGGTTTTTCCCGGCACGTTCGGGATGGCTTCCTTGAACGCGGGTGATACGGCCTCGCGCGAGGCAGCCGGTTCTGCGGCAAGCGCCGTCGAAGTTACAACCGCCAAAACTGCCAGCGCGAAGGCCGACACGACGGAGCGAATTCTCACTTTTCCCTCCGAGCCGTCAAAATGAAGAGTTCGAGCCACAAACCTGGTCACTCGGCGGCAGTCGCATCAACCCGCTCGATGCCGCCGCCGTGCTTTTCTATTAAGTCGTGGTTGACGTGATACAGCTCCCATTCGACGCCATCGGGATCGATCACCCAGAACTTGGTCTGATTCGCATAGCAGCAATTGACCTTGAGCTGCTCACGGGTCGCAATGCCGTTGGCTTTTACCCGGTCGAGATGTTGCAGCACGGCGTCTGCGGATTCGAGCTCGATGCCGAGATGATTCACCGAATTGCCTGAATCCTGGTGATGGTGAGCCATCGATAAAGTGAGATTGAGCGGCGCGAACGACGGCAGGAACTTTATCTGATCGGGCTTGAGCTTAACTGGCGGTTCGCCGAGCAAGCGCTCGTAGAAGTCCCGGCTCGTATCTAAATCGTGAACTTTAATATGAATATGTACGCGCGTTGTCATAGATCCTCACCTTGGCCCTCTCCCATCTTTGGCGCAGCTCGCCGACTCGCTTGCTCGGCTCTACTTCGTTCCGCCTAGTGCGGGGAGAGGGATCCGGAATTTCTGAATTGAGCATGTTAGGTGCCCTGGATTGGCCTCGCCCAGCGATCGAAGATGGTTTCGCCGATCGTATTTAATTGCGGCAAATAGCGGGGCGCGGCGGCGAGGATCGCGTTGCCATCAAGACCGACGCGCTTGAGGCCGTCACCGAACTCGGCAACCAGCGCACTCAGAATTTCCTCAGTCATTTCGGCATGGAACAACAGACCGTAGGCCCACTCCCCATAGCGATAACCCTGGACTGGCGTCTTCTCAGACGAAGCCAAAGCGACGGCACCCGAGGGTAGATCGAAGACGTCACTATGCCAATGTGCGGCGGTAAATTCGGCAGGTAGTCCGCGCATCAGTCGGTCGTCCTTGGCGGCGTCGGAGAGGCGTACGGGGTACCACCCGATTTCCCGCTCGGGGCCGCGATAAACTTTAGCACCCAAAGCCGCGGCGAGAAGTTGGCTGCCGAGGCATACGCCGAGGATGGGCTTGTTTTCTTTCAGAGCATTTTCGATTAGGCGGATTTCGTCGCGCAAATATGGATAGCGATCAAGTTGATAAACGGTCTGCGGACCACCCATCACGATCAGTCCACCGGCTCCCCTGATCTCATTCGGGACCGGATGACCGTCGTGAACGCGGATATATTGCCACGCGAGAGCGGCGGCTTCGAGCGCGTCGGCAATTGCGCCGAGAGTTTCCGCCGGATGATGCTGAAGAACGATAATTTTGGCCATTACCCGCCTGTAGCTGTGCGCAGAAGAATCAGTAACTAGAACTGCGCATCCTCAGCATGGCGCAAAGTCATGCGCTGGTGAAGCATTGGTCACGATGCTAATCGCGAGAACGTTTCGATTCGGATTCGGAGGACGGATTCGTTCGCCCCAAGCGGGGAGGGGAGCGGCATCGGCAATCGCGGCGGCCATCAATGCGCCGGCATGCACACTGAAAGCGACACCATGACCGGCGTAAGCACCGGCGAGGAAGGACTTTCTCGTTATCGGGATGGCGCGTCAGAAGCGGGACTGCGCCCTCGCGAAAGGCGATCGGCCCGGCCCATCGCGAGGTGATACGAACGTCGGCGAGCGCCGAATGGAGCGCATTGACGCGGCGCCCGAGCCGTCACGAGCACTTCAGCGGGTTCGGTATCGGCCATGGTTATGCTCTTCGAGTTCGGCTGGTTGATCGAACGTGAGACCGGCGCCGAAGACGACGCTGCCGTCGGCGCATACACGCGCCCACAAGTACGGCATGTCAGCGGTGTAGAAGGGTATCCGATCGGCCATTCCGATCGAACGCAACGTAGCCTCATCGAGCGGCTCGGTAATGCAGGCATAAGTGAGCGCGCTGTGGACCTGGTCGAGCGCAGGGAATATCGAGGGTAGCCATGCATTGGCTGCGACGACGACATAGTTCGGAGATATTTTTTGGCCAGCGGTTTCGAGCGTCAAAGGTTGCAAGGTTAACTGATCAACCCGGCGGTTTTCATGAATAAGCGCGCCGAGACTCGCAGCAGCGTCGGCGATGCCCGCGGTCAGCGCGCCAGGTTCGACCGCACCGCCAGGTACGGTGCGCAGGATCTCGATCGGTGAATCGTTGTCGCGCAACGGGAGCCGCGTCGAACGGTCGCGGGAACGATGGACGATCTCCCAGCATCCGGGGAGCGTCAAATCGCAATCGATGTGGAGTTCCTCGACCAATTGCTTGAGTTGCGGCACGCAATCGCGCGCGCCATCACGCGGACCAGATGAAATGCCTTCGAGCACGATGCCGCCGGTACGACCGCTTGCGCCTGAGCCGATGCGATCAGCTTCGAACAGCTCCGGACGAAAGCCGCGCCGTGCGAGATGATAGGCTGTCGAAACACCGGTGAGTCCACCGCCAATGATGGCGATGTCGGGCGAGGTGAGAATGGCGGGCTGAGGCTTTGGGATCCATTGCCGCCATGGAGGTACACCCCACTCGCGCTGCGATGTGGATCGAGAATCCATCGAGTGGCGTTCAAGCCTGCGGACGCATCGCAGCCTTCAGGAAGCGGATCATCTTGCGCTCGGCGAGCCAGACCTCGGGAATGTTGTTAGGCAGCTCGGAGGCGAGATCTTCACGGAGCGCGCGTGAGTGATAGCCGCTGATGACAGCGGGATGGATGTAACTCTTGCGGCAGACCGCGGGAGTGTTGCCGAGTTGCCGGGCGACTTCTTTAATCACCTGCACCTCGATCTTTTTGCTGGGAGCATCTTCCTCGATTGCGCAGAACGCCATCAAGGCGAGATTCGTTCCGGCCCAAGTGCGAAAATCTTTGGCTGAGATGTCACAGCCGGAAATTGTTCGCAAATATTCGTTCACGTCATTCGAATCGATGGCGTGTCGCTCGCCAGCTTCGTCCAGATATTGAAATAGCTCAGAACCGGGAAGATCGCGACAGTTTTTGAGAATACGAGCAAGCTTGCGATCACTCACCGTGCTGTGATGGCGGATGTTGCTTTTGGCGTTGAAATCGAGCTCGATGGTGTTGCGGCTGATGCGGACGTGGCGATTTTTCAGCGTGGTTAAGCCGAAACTGTGATTTTCGCGGGCATATTCGGGATTGCCGACGCGAGCTAGCGTTCGTTCCATCAGGCGCAAGACGGCGGCCAAGACCTTCTCGCGCGGGAGACCGGGGAGCGCGAGGTCCTTGTCGACTTGCCGTCGAATTGCGGGTAAGACTTCCGCAAATTCGAGCATCCGTTCGAATTTGGCCTCGTCGCGCACGGCGCGCCATCGTGGATGATAGCGATACTGCTTACGACCGCGCGCATCGCGACCGGTCGCCTGCAGGTGGCCGTTCGTAATCGGGCAGATCCAGACGCCGGTCCATGCCGGTGGAATCGCCAATGAACGTATCCGTGCAAGTTCCTTCTCGTCAGTAATCTCGTCGCCGTGCGAGTCGCGATAAATGAAACTATCACCGACGCGTTCGCGGGTGATGCCGGGACGATCATCAGTGATGTAGCGGAGTTTCGCCGCGCGGGCGGCTGCAATCGCCTCATCCGATTGGGGTATACCGTAAGCAGAGCTTTCGGAGGAGATCTCGGTGCTATTCACGGCAGATTACGATTTCGGACAGCATTGAGGATCGCGCGACGCAATCATAATGCCACCAGCTCTTGTCAGATAGCAGCGCCGCGCAGATACAATGCACGCTGCAAGTAACTGGTAATCAATCCACTCGATCAGGTGGTACGCAGAAATTACTTGATTCAAGCATTGGTATCGGATTCACAGTCTAAGGGCTTGGTTCAATCCTAAAGATAGAATGAACAATCAAAAGTAATATTGAATCGCTTAAAGGTATTTGATAATCAGAGACATAATGGCCAGAGTCACGTCAGCGCACAGGACGGAGTGAAAACTCCTAATCGGGGCGCTGCAAAGAAGGGATAAGTGGCGTATCGTCTCACACGCGCATATCTGCTGGTGATGGCAGCCGCTGTGATCGCAACCGCGATCGCGGTGAGCTATGCGCAACCGCCAATCTCCTTAAACACCTGCACCAAGATCAGCAAGGCGGGACTTTATGAGATCGATGCGACGTCGGGGCTGAACTCGTCCGGCGGCGATTGTATTGTGATCTCCGCTTCGAACGTAATCCTATATTTGAATGGTTTTCCGATTACGGGCGGTGGAACGGGCGCGGGCGTGCATGTGATCGCGTCGGCGTCTAATGCTTTCGTCGAGGGCCATGATGCTGTAATCAGCGGATTTGCCGAGGGAATCGAGATAGACGGATCGAAGGACCTCGCGGAGAATTTCACGGCATCGAGCAATACCGATGCGGGCGTGTTGTTAAACAATGCGAAGCAGGCCAAGCTGTCGAATTTCACTGCGGATTCCAATGCCAATGATGGGGTTCGAATCTATAAAGGCTCGTACAACACGGTTGCGGGTGTCGTTGAACACTCGAGGCGAACGGCCGCTACGGCATTTGGTTATTGAACACCAGTCACGACAGCGTGGGCGGGTTCAGCGCAAAGGATAATCCACTTGCAGGAGTGTATATCGGATGTTCCTCGACCGGACCTGCAGGAAGCTGCGATTCGAAAGCCGTTAGCAAATACAATTCGATCTTTAGTGGCGAGGTTGTAGCGGTCACGCCCGGTTCAGAGCAGTACGGCGTAGTGATCGATGCCGGCGACGATTTCAATCGGGTCACCAACATTACTAGCGGTACGCCCTATGAAACGGGTGGCGATCTGGTTGATGAAAACCCAAACTGCGCCAATAACGACTGGTTCGGAGAGGGATATCTTCTTTCAGTCTCCCCGACTAGCTGTATTCGCTAGTAAACCGATGGCCCGCGGCGGTTGCGGATTTTGTCGCACGGCGCTAATAGCGGATCGAACGGCGTCGAGACGAACGCCGCATCCCATGTCATGACCGGACCTGAAAGGCCGGCATGAACCAAGGAGGCCAAGCACCATGACAGATGAACGGCTGATTTCCGCAGATTCCCATTTTGTCGAGCCGCCCTCGATGTGGATCGAGCGGGTGG
>CAWHOQ010000014.1:0-204075 GCA_963831065.1 uncultured Pseudomonadota bacterium | reverse complement strand
TCCCGCTCGAATTGCGCGAACGAAAGCAGGACTTCAGCGTGAGTCGGCCCATCGAAGTGGTCGTGTTGAATTGCTGGGTCACCGCAACAAACGAAATGTCGCGCGGGTCAAAAATCTCGACCATCTTGGCGAAGTCGGCAAGCGAGCGCGTGAGGCGATCGACCTTGTAAACGACCACCACGTCGACGAGTCTCCGCCTGATATCTTCCAACAGGTGTTGAAGGGCGGGACGTTCCATCGTCCCGCCCGAAAGGCCGCCATCATCGTAGGCGGTCTTGATGAGCCGCCAGCCCTCTCCGGCCTGGCTCTTGATGAACGCTTCGCAAGCTTCGCGCTGCGCCTGCAACGAATTGAAATCTTGTTCGAGACCTTCCTCGGACGACTTCCTGGTGTAGACCGCGCAGCGCTTGACATTAGCCATTGCGGTCTGTTTGGCCGGCGCTCAGGCCGAAAAAGAGCGGCCCCGACCAACGGCTGCCAGTGATAAAGCGGGCAACTTGCGACAGCGACCGGTGGCGTTCTCCGCGATAGACGACGCCGTTGTCGAGCACGCTAACCCGATGGCTGAAGCCCTGCCATTCGCGGACCAGCACCGTACCAGCGCTGGCTGGCCGCCCCAACCTGATTGGGATTGAAACCTTCGATGCGCCATCGCCGGCCATGCGCGTGAGCAATCGCCGGGTGGCAGGTTGCAGACCGCCGAACGCCTGCTCCTGCAGCCGGTAGGCGACCGCGCTGGTAGAGCAACTCGCGGCTGATATAGCGGGATGGCTCCGAGCCATAGAGCGTCCGCCAGTGCTCTTTCAGCTGTTTGACGGTTAATTCCGATAATGCGGCGATTTCCCGCGCAACCGCGTCCCCCCGCCGTTACGCAAAGTTTTGCTCATGGCTGCCCGGCTCCTTCTCCGGCAGCTGACACACATTGCTCGATTCCCGCCTTACATCCAGTCGGTATAGAGCCAGAAAAGATCGCGGAAGCGCTTCCCTTTGGGCCGGCACAGAGCGATGTGTGTTGACCCACGGCAGGGATCAAAGCCCCCGCGCGGAGGAGATTCAGAAGCATGCCGAGCAAAAAAGCCGTCGTCACTGCCCCCACTCCAAAACTCGCCAGTGCGGGCCCGAACCCAACCGCGCAGCCCAAAACGGCGATGAAACAGCGAACCGCCAGTGCTCGACGAAAGACTGCGGACATCTCCAGAAGCAAGAAGACCGGTAAGCTGGCCCGGCCCGCCGGCGAAGGTCAAAACCTGCGCTGCCGGTATTGCGGCAGCGACGACCTGGCGCCCTCTTTCAGGAGGCGCCGTGACGCCCGCTGCCGGGCCTGCTTCAAGCAGCGCTACGGAAGTGCATCGCTGAAAAAGAACAAGCCCGTGGCAGAAGCCCGCGCCCGAGCAAAATCGTTGGAAGGACTGATCTCGGGTGGCGTCTGAGCCTCGAAGGGTGCGGGCGCCACCCGGTTTTGTTCAATGTGTCCGCTGGCAAAGGACCTCGTGAACCGTCGAAACAGATCAGCTCGACCGCGGCATGCCTGCCAGAGAAGAAGCTGATGGTATCGCACGCACCAGTGTCCGCTTCCCAGAATCGAGTCGACCGACCATTGTTCTTTCGTTAAGATCGATCCAGCGGCCCGGAGAGAAATTAATCTCCAGCGAGCATTCAAGAACTGCAAGCAATCATCCTTTATGATCAAACTCGTTCCACGCCCCGCGGGAGGATCAGATCGTGAGTAACACCTCCCTTTTTTTTTTTTTTTTTTTTTTTTTTTTTTTTTTTTTTTTTTTTTTTTTTTTTTTTTTTTTTTTTTTTTTTTTTTTTTTTTTTTTTTTTTTTTTTTTTTTTTTTTTTTTTTTTTTTTTTTTTTTTTTTTTTTTTTTTTTTTTTTTTTTTTTTTTTTTTTTTTTTTTAAAAAAAAAAAAAAAAAAAAAAAAAAAAAAAAAAAAAAAAAAAAAAAAAAAAAAAAAAAAAAAAAAAAAAAAAAAAAAAAAAAAAAAAAAACCCCCCCCCCCCCCCCCCCCCCCCCCCCCCCCCCCCCCCCCCCCCCCCCCCCCCCCCCCCCCCCCCCCCCCCCCCCCCCCCCCCCCCCGCGAGTTCTGAGGGCGGCTGGGTTCCCGCATCGGGGGAGGTTAAGTCCACAACCTGACCGGTTCGTGCTGCAGCGGAGGCGCCACAAACTCTTTCGCACCCGTGAGCGCGAAGAGCTAGCCTCTCAAGCACTGTGATGGTGGCTTAGGGTGATAGGCCTACAGCGTCGCGCAACGCGGGGGGGTCAAGAGCTCAAATCCAGACTGTCTCCACCATCGGAACGGCGCGACGCTCGTGATCTGAATTGTAAGCGCCGGCTCTGCTCCAGCCAGCGGCTCCAGGCAACCCTTGATTGACCGGAAGTCGCGGCGTAAGTTCGCCTCAGCAGAGGATAACCCTCAAAAATCACCATTCCTGTGCGCCATGCATAGGCATCTTTTGAATAGAGGACACCATGGAGCGGCTCGAAACCATCGATCATCGCGTTGCAGTGGGCAGCAAGAGAATTTCATCGGCTTACGTGCCACCGTTTCAACTTACAAAAGGACAGCCGCCGCCGAATCGCGGCGAACGGCGGATTGTCATATATGTCCTTAGATCGCGACGGCGACGCCGGGACGGCCGCGGCGACCGAGGCGGCGCTTCGTCAGCTTGCCTCGAGCGACATTTCCACCGATACCCGCACCGGCGCCTAAAGTTTAGCGCTGAACCTCCAACCCATTCTTCGGAATTGTTTATCCGGCTTGCTTGCATCGGTTACGCAGTGAATCCGGATACGCAGGCATTGATCCTCGTGCTAACCAACCCGACGATACTAACTTACAATTGGATTTCACATGAGGTAAGGCCACTGGCCAATAAGCCACTCTGTAAGCCAAAAGCTAACCAAGCTTGACTTCACTCCAGTCTACGGTTTGATCATCATCGATAGCGAATTAATTTGGATGTGGATTAACAGCCCGCGATATTTGAGCAATTCTTTTAGAGTCTGGCGATGAAACCCAAGACAATGCTGAGGATGATCAGCAGCACTGCCTCGATAACGAACATGATAAACCGCCGCATAACATAGAAATCCACCTGCTCAACGCCGTACATGACGCTGAGCACGGCCCGCATAATGTATCCATCAAACTTGTTATGCAAGGATGCGTCCTCTGCGACCTGAATCTCCCTGGGAGTCGGTAGATCCGCATGGACGTTCGGACGAAGATCAAAGGAGGGACTGATGCGCTTACGTAATGTACGCGCCAGGCGACGAAGCCAGTAGCGGCTGACCTGATGCATTTGCAGCAATAGGAGCGCTAACAACATCCCGGTCCCAACTCCAACTATAAACAGCGGCTGAATTGATAAATTCCTCGCCATTGTTCCCCTTCTCAGGAGGTGATGCCTGAAGTAAGCCGTTGCTGAACCTTTGCTGTCTCATTGGGCGAGTTTAACGATGGTCGCGGATGCAGCGGCTGTAACCTCCGGTCTGCCAACCTTCGAAGCCCGGCGCGATAGCTTTTACGGGTCGCGCCATCGCGCAACGCAGACTTTGTGCGGCATTAGCGTAGGATGTGCGTTAACGTGCATGACTGATGAATGCAGAGACTGTCTACATTGACGAGCTGCACGTTGCACAGAGTGCCAAAGTTGACGATCACCCGATTGCCGGCGGCTTCCTGCGCAACAGGCGAAATGGCGGGATATTCCATGATCGATACGTCGGACGATTGCATTTAGCTCTCGGCGAAACCGCACCGGCTGCTGATTCATCTACGAACGTACCTCAACGTAGTGCTTCGCGTATGTGCCTGGACTGATCAGAGCCGCCCAATAGGGGAGACGCCTACGCTCAAGTTAGGTGGAATCACATGAGTGGTCAGCTCTGTTGACTGGACTTTCACGTTTTCCACCCTTGCAACATCTTTCGTGTGACCAGTTCTGAAGGCAGGAATCGCCAAACCAGAACCCCAAGAAGGGCAAGCACTGCTCCAAACGAGCTGATCAACTTCATCGTTCTTCCCATCTGGCCGGGGTTCAACCTTCTTTCTGGCTGCTGTTTCGGTAGCCTCTTCGACCATGCAATTTCCATTCTCGTCAGCGGTTATTCACAGTCGAAGGCATGATCAGGGAGCGACGGAATGACTTGTCGCCTCTTCATGATTCAAAGTGAACCAACTTTTGCCCTGGCCCGCTTTACTTCAGCGCCTTAGTGATTTTTATCGTATTGGTTTTCATGTTGCATGAACTTGTCGGGGTGCGACTTCCATTCCTGCCGTGCGTGCGGATGAGTTTGCAGGTACTCATGCAATTCCGGATGGCTCGCCACGAATTGAGGATTATCAATCAGCTTTGGATTACGGCTCAGCTGTTCTTCCAGTTGCGGATTCTGGTCGAGATAGTTGTCGGTGTTCGCCAGCGGGTGCGCGCCATAGTAAGGACCATGACGCCATCCGTTCTGTTGGTCTTCGCGGCTCATAAAGTGCCGCGGATGCTCTTTGAGGTCCTGTCTTATCTGGGGATGGTCCTCGAGATATTCCTGAAGCTCCGGATGGCTCTGCATGTATTGTCGATTGTCGATCAGGGCCGGGTTTGCCGCCAGCTGTTGCGCTACCTCCGGGTGTGAATGCAAATAGCCGTTGTCGAATCGCGCGGCCGGTCCGGGATTACCGCCATTGCCGTTCCAGCCTTGGGGAAAGTATTTGCCATGCCAGTTATTCAGCTGATCTTCGCGGCTCATGAACTGATAAGGATGCTCCTTCAGCTCAGTTCTGACCTCCGGATGGTTAGTAAAATACTCCCGCAAGCCCGGGTGGCTCGCCATGAATTGTTGATTATCCACCAATGCAGGATTGCCGGCGAGTTGCTGCGCCACCTCCGGATGCCCGTTGAGATAGCCATTGTCGAACCGGGTGACTGGGGTGTTCTGCGCGAGGGAAATCGAGCTCAGAGCACCAAACAAGATAACTCCAGCGCCGCCGGTGAGGACCCGCTGCCTAATGTTCTTGATACTGTGCGCCATATATATTCCTCCTGCTGGCCTGTACAAGCCAGCTCCTTCATCCACTCTCATTGACTGTATTTCGCCTGACTACCTGATATTGGTCGTAGTGGTCGTGGTGGAATCGGGAGTTCCGCTGCCATTGTCCCAAGTGGTGGTAGTAGTACGCTTTTGCGCAGCGGCGTCAGTAGCGGTCGTAGTCTGTTTTTGGACTACTGCGCCATTGCCCCAGCTGGTGGTTGAAGATTCGCTGGTAGCGGCCGGTGGAGAACCAACGGCAGGTGGCTGGACGATTACCGCGGGAGGAACCTGAACGACAGGAGCTGGCGTAGTTGTTTCCTTATCTGTGGAGACGCAGCCGCCCAATAAGCCGCAGAAGCTCCCGGCTGTCAGCATCAGTCCCAGATTTTTCACTATTCGCATTCTCTTCACCTCTTGGTGCGTGGAGCAACTCTCTGGACGCACCTGCCAACAGAGTGCAAGCAAGTACTTCGCCAGTGCTCGAGATCACTTGGCGGATTAAATCCAAGTAAAAGCCAGCAATGAGAAGGCTTCGGCAATGTTCCAGGTAAAGACATATCCTTAATGGCTTTAAAGGTTACTTGTTCCGCCGCTTCGCGCTGTCAGCCGAGAAGTTGTCAATTGCACGCTCAGCAGGAATTTAGTTGGCCGGCGCGATGTCAGCGGCTAGTTGCGCGTGGGCCTCGCCTTTGGCGGGTATCAATCCATCGCGATTGAGAATCGCGGTCCAGGCGAAGCCGGTCTGCCCAAGGTACGGCTCGGCCCGGAAGGTCACCGTCAGGCCTGCCGGTTTGCGGCAATCGCCGGTGATGTTCAGCACCATATTGAAAGCATTCGTTAGAAAATCGTCTTTGACCACGGTTCCCGTAATTGTATCGTTACATACCTTCAGACTGTAGGCGTGCTTCTGAACGCTCCACTTGCCGGTTACCGTGCCATCGCCCGGAAATTTCATTTCGCCGAGCAACAACTGATGCGAAGGAAAAGTGCTGGTGAAGGCATAGTCGCCGATGGTCAGAGTATATGGCGTAGCAGTCTGGGCGTGGAGCCGGGCTGCGTTGCAGGTTATGAAAGCAAGCGTCAGGCTTAGTAGACATGTGCGCCTACTCACGTTCCAATTCGTCAGCGTGAACAATACTTCCCCCTCTTTGTGGACCTTGATGACTATGAGTTAACAGACAGCTTGGAATTGTGCAAATTGCGCAGAAAGGCGGACCTTAATGATTGCTATCGCTCACTGGTATGCAAGCAGCCGAAGCGGACCCTCAATTGGATAGTCGTACTGTTCACGCTGCAGGCAAAAAGCTGCTCATGGAAGCGAAGTAACTGATTCATATGGTTTGCTCCCGATTATCTGCGCTTCTGATTAGATGATCCTACATGGCCATATTTCGTTCCTTTTCATGCAGATCGCGTGCGCAAACCTGTTTATGATCTAGGTGGCCATCGGGCGTTGGTCACACGCACAACGACAGCTCGGGTCTGACTATCAGCAATCAGGATTTCTGGAATCGTAAGTCCCCAAATAAACGCGCCGGGCATATCATCCGAGATAGCACGAACCGGCGACCTGCAATAAATAAGCAGAAACAAGCACGAATATAGATACAGTTAGCCAGCGTCCTAGGTTTCCGCTGTTTTATAGTCAGATTAGACCGCCTCTGATGGGTATCTACTAAGATTCGCAGAGATGAGCGGAGATGAAACTCCGCGGTTAACTCGCGGGCGCGCGCTCCTGAAGCTGATCTGCTATTAGTAAAGTGAGTTCGCGATTCTGATGAAGCGAAGGGGGGCTCGATGAGCATATTACGGGATGTTATCCGACTCAGCCCGCGGTGGATGAAAGGTCTGATACTTACGGCATTCGCGTTCCTGCCATTAATTAGTAGCGCCACAGTTCTCTATGGCGGCTCGCGGCAGGCGCTCTGGATCGCGAACTCGATGGCCGGGCAGGAAAAGCCGTCCTGCTTCCTAACTGTTAATACGATTGCGGAATATCTCCCGCGCCAGTTGCAAACCAGTACCGCGCCAAGTCCGCATCTAGTCAATCAAAGTGCGGCGCTCAGCAACCCTACCGGTCTGTCCTTCGATCCGGCTGGTAATTTGTGGGTCGTCAGTAATGCGGGCCCCGCGCTCCTGGAATATAGCCAAAGTCAATTACGAGCACTGCATTCTGCGCCGGCGCCGACGCCGCTGACGACGATTACGAGCGCAAGTTTCCAGGTCCCGAACTCGCTGATCTTCGATCATGCCGGCAACCTCTGGATTACCGACCTCGGCCGGTCCTTGAATCCAGCGCTCTTCGAGTTCACTCCGGGGCAGCAAGCGGCCGGCGGCAATCTTATCCCAAACCTCACGATGACCTCGCTGAGCCTGCTGTCGCCCGGCGGCATGGCGATTGATCACGCCGGCAATCTGTGGGTCGCCAATGTCGATGTCTTTCTGCCCTTTAATGCGCTGGAATTTACCGCAGCTCAACTCGCCGCCGGAGGTCAACAGTCGCCCAACGTGACGCTCGGGATCGCGGTTCAGGAACCGATTAACCTGGCGTTCGATCATCACGATAATTTATGGGTTAACGACTGGAGCGGGAATCGAGTTTTGATGTTCCGGGGCTCTGCGTTGAATGCCTCCGGGAGTCCCTCGCCGGATATAATTCTGAGTGCGACGACTTTGCCTGATGGCGAGAACAGTCTGGCTTCGGCGGATGCGTTAGCGTTCGACGCGTCGGGCAATCTCTGGGTATCCAATTCCTATCCGGGTAATGACTGTACGGGCTCGATGGCGGAGTTTACTCCTGCGGAATTGACTGCGAGCGGCAGCCCGCAGCCGGCCAAGTACATCACCGCCGACGCCGCCGGAACCAGCCCGGTCGGGGTTACCGCGATGGCTTTCGGCCCGCCAATCAGATAACCGGGATTTTGCCCTTTAGAATTTGTTAGGCGGAAAGTTGAGCAAACTACGTGTTGCCCGGCATCGCCCCTTAAGGCAGTCGGACAGATCGGAGAGGACGGGGGCGGCATATCTGAAACACCGCTGAATGTCCTATCCCCGAAGTCGTATGCCGTAATCAAACGCAGGAGCGCAGCAGCGGGACTCTCCACTGCTGCGCCCTGAAAGGCTAAGCCGAAGGGGGATCCGGCTCAGCCGAGGGTATTATGCGCAGCGCTCAATGCGCTTTGCAGCGCGGGATTGGTAATATCGCCCTCATACAATTCCAGGAAGTCGCCGCCGGCGCTCATTGCATTGGTCATCGCGGTCGGCAGATTAGAGCCGAGCGCCGCGAGCGTCTGATAGCCGAGGTCGACCTGGCCCGCGAAGCCGGCCTGATAAGACCAGTTCCAGGTGCTGGTCAGGGCGTCATTCTGCAAAACAAACTGGGAACTCAGGTTGGCGATTTCGTAAGTGACGATGTTCTGCGCGGCGATGGTGTCCGCGCCATTGTAACCGTTGATCAGGTTGCCATTGCCGTCGATGGGCGGAAAGCCGCCGGGCTGCATTACGCCAACCAGCGGCTGGCTGGGGAAGGCCTGCATGAACGCCCGGGCGATCTGCTCCCACGCATTCACCGCGCGGGTGCGGGTGTAACCGATGGCCTGCCAGTTGGCCACGTCATTATTGCTGGTGCAGCCGGTCTGGCCATTGGTTAAGGGAACATTGACCTGGCTCGGCAGATGAGTCTCCTCGCTGTCGGTGTTCAGGCCGCTGATCTTGATGCCTACCACTGTCGGATTAGAGTTATAGCGTGCACCGAAGGCCTCAATCAGGGCGCCAAACTTGGCCTGAAAGACCGGATCCCACGGCACTGGGATACTCGCCGTCGAACAGAAGGCCGGTCCCCAGGTGCTTTGGTTCCAGATGAAGTTAAATGGTTGGGCGCCTTCCTGGTAAAGCCACCCAGGTGCGCTGTAGCCGGGCATGATCCGCAAGGTGACTACTTTGCCGGCCGCCGCCGCCTGGGCAATCTCGCTGTCCAGCGTGCTCCAGGCAAACACCCCGTCGCTGGGTTCAACATCGCTCCAATAAACCCGCAGCGCGATGCCATCGACCAAGGGATTGTTCAGCATCGAGGAATCGATCTGATAGACCGAAACTCCTCGGGATACCTGCTGCAGATGCACCGCATTGATTGCGTATAGGCCCCGAATTGACGGGTTAGGGAATGAGGCGAGCGCGGTCGAGATGCTCAAGACCAGTCCTGCCAGTGAGAGAAGCGCCGAGCCGATGAGTTTGCGCAACATTGAGAAATTCCCCTTTTGAAATGACGAAAGGGGATAGTGCAATCGCTATACCATTGCTCGCTTTATGCTGCCTTACTGACTTATTCTCGATGCTTTAAGGCATGGAATTGTCTCCGGAGAGAGACTGTTCTCTGCAGCGCTGAGATTTTGTCTCACCTCTGTTCCACTCTGTTATTCGTAGTGATCAGCTTCAACACGGAGCTGATCAAATTTCTGAACAACCCTTTTGACGGATGTGTTGCAAGTTTGAAAACGGGGGCAGAGGAAGCTGCGAGAAAAACAGGAGGGTAAGGTCTCAGGCCGCGAGATCGAACAGTTGGTCGATAAAGTGATTCTGCTGGCGAACAGCATCGGCCCTGACCCGCCGCGCCTGCCCCTTGCGGATCATATTTATCGCCTCGTATCCAGCAATCGTTCGCCGCGCCGCGTCGAAGGCGCGAAACCCTTGCTTGGCTTTCACGCGGCGTTTGATCGCACGATGGTCCTGCTCCACGAGGTTGTTCAAATATGGGACTGGTCGATGGCGCCAACGGCGGCGCAGGGTTCCTTCCATTCTCACTCCAGCAATCGCCACGCCGTAGAGGCGGGCCTGATCGGTGTTGACGACGCGGGGCTGCGGATGCGAGCGAGCGCTGAGCGCCTAGCGGAACAGGCGTTGGGCCGCCGCAGCATCGCGCAACGCGGACAGCAGAAAGTCGATGGTTGCACCCGTGGAGTAGATCGCCCGATAGAGGTAATACCACCGGCCGTGGACGCGAACGTAGGTTTGATCGACGCGCCAGGATCGGTTGGTCGGCTTGAGCTGCCGGCGTAACCGCTGTTCCAGCTCGGGACCGTAACGTTGCACCCAACACCAGATGGTCGTGTGATCCGCCGCTAGCCCGCGCTCGGCGAGCAACTCTTCGACCTCCGGAGCGAGAGCGAGTAGCGCAGATACCAGCGCACGTCACACAGAATCAGTTCCGGGGCCGTCTGCCGCCACTTGAAGATGGCCGGTCGGAGCACGTGCTTCACGAGTCATTTCAGCCCTATCAACTCTCCCCGCCAAACGTTGCAACACATCCCTCATGTTTGCTTTCGGTGCCGCATATTCTCATTGGTCTCAACTAATTGCGAGCGCGAAAGACATGAACCCCAACCGCTTCACGCCTTATTACTTCTCCATTGTTACCTATACGATCCTAGGATTTGGCGATGTGAGGCCGAATAATCTGGCTGGCGAAATACTGGTCTGTATTGAGGTTGTCTTTGGCTACGTCACGCTCGGCTTGTTGCTCGCTGTGCTGGGCAACAAGATCGCCCGCCGTAGCTAAAAGCGATTGAAATAGGAATTCTGGTCGTCCTCATCGCTCCGGCGAGATGTTGCGCAAGAGAGCGATGGTGTTGAAAAAGGCAGACGAACCCAAGATTCACGATGGCTAAGCATTCTTAGGATCTTAAGAGCGTGCATTGGATCAGTGGTCTCTATGGTCAAAAACCCTTTTTCAACAGCATCGAACCTTTCTGCAATAGGCAATGAGCCAGTGGGCAGGGTGTTGATGAAAGGGTTTGAGTCATCACTTAGATAGGTTTTGTAGTCTCAGGCCATCGAGGGAGTCAGAATGGTTTGGTGACTGGGCTACTTGCCAGCGGGGCTCATCCGGTCGGACAGAGCTTCGCAATCCTCAGCAGATTGTAGGCGGCTGCCACCAGATAGGCGGCGAAGCTGGTCCGCTCGACTGCCTCGATAGCGCGTGCGCCGAAAGTTGCCGACCGTTTTGCTCCAGCCGAAGATTTCCTCGACTCGCTTGCGCACCCGCTGGCTCAACGCGTAACCGGGCCAGCCGCTGGTGCGCTGGTCGAGAGCCGAGCCTCCGGGTCGCCGCTCATTCTGCGCGACATGGGGTGTGACGTTGAGTTCGCGACACCCGGCCACGAAGTCCAGTGGTATCATAGCCCTTGTCGCCAGCGACGGTGATCCGGCGCGCTCCGCCAAGCTCCTCGTCAGCATCGCAAGTCCGTGCTCGCGCTCGGCGCGAGCCGGTGGCCGGCCCCACTCGCAGGTCGATCACGATTCCGATTGCGGTTCTCCATCAGCACGCTCTCGGTGTAACAGAGCTTGGCCTCCTTGCCCGCGCCCTTTCTGGCCAGTCTCGCCTCGGGGTCGGTGGTCGACTGATGGGTCGCGTTGCCTGCGTTGCTCGCCGTGGAAGTTCACGCTCGGATTACCCGGATCATCGGGCGGGATGCGATCGCTCAGGCTGCTCATCCTTCGGGCGCAGGCTTTTAAGCGAGGCCCATGCCTCGATCAAAGTCCCGTCCACGGTAAAGTGCTCGTCGCTGGTCAGCTTAAGCGCGCGCGTCTCCGAGACCACGGTGCGGAAAAACTCGCCCGCCACATCATGCTGGAGCAACCGCATCCGATTGCGGCTAAAGGTGGAATGATCGAAGGCCGGCTCGTCCCAGTTCAGGTCGAGGAACCAGCGAAACAACAGATTGTAGTCCAACTGCTCGCAGAACATCCGCTCGCTGCGCACCGTGTACAGCGCCATCAGCAGCGAGGCTTTCAACAATCGCTCCGGCGGGATCGAGGGCCGACCCACTTCACTGTACAGCTCCTCAAACAACGGCGAGAGCTCTTTAAGTGCTATCTCGGCCAACGACTTGATCAGTCTGATCGGATGGTTGGCCGGGACCCGCTGCTCAGGGTTAACCAGCGTAAGCATCGTGCTCTGTGGCCGATCGTGTCCCCGCATCTCCCTCTTCCTCCTCAACCCACTGATCCCCTTCAACTATACTGACCCCAAACCATTCGTCGATCCTGTCGGCGAGGACTTTTTCGACATCCTGCTAAGGAATGTCTAAAACTGAAGCGATCCCCTCGTACAGGTGTGTATGTGCGGGACTAAGCTCGCGCTCAGTAGTCTGCTGTAGCGGATGTCACTCGAGAACCGTCGATCAATAGCTAGAAAACACCATTCTGACGCGGCTTGCCAGCCTCAGTGCTCAAGTCGGTATCATATCTTCGGAGTGGGACAGATTCGCGTGAGCAACGTACAGTTCAGAATATAACTCTACGCCCTCTTGAGATCTCAGGAACCTCCATGCGGGGCGTTCGCCGGAGCGTGGCACTCAACCAATTTGGAAGTTTCCGCGATTCCTCCTCCAGCTCCTTGACCAGGGGGGCAATTTCATTGAGTCCATCGACGCATGCCTGGCTTTCGATCGCAGTGCACAGTCGCGAGAATCGCATAGCGCCTAGAACGGCGGAGGCGCCTATAAGAGAATGGGCCAATGTTCCAAGTCGGCCGGCATCTTCAGCTTCAATAGCGCGCTTGATTTCTTCCATTCGAACTGACACGTCCCCGAGAAACTCATCGATGAGCTTGCCAAGAGTCCCAGGGCCGCCGGCCTGAGAGAGTTTCGCGATTGCGGCGAACTGCGCAGAATCGAAGCCTCCATCTTTCAGTTCTTCGCTACTCACTATTGTTGGTTTTGGTAAACGCGAATCATCGCTCGGCGCTTTGCCATTTATCCATCTTTCCAGGCATTGAGCGAGCGTTGCGAGCCGTACAGGTTTGCTGAGGAAATCGTCCATCCCGGCCGCGAGACACTTTTCACGCTGACCTTCCGAGGCATGGGCGGTCAGTGCGATTACCGGGACGTGCTGGTCGGCCGCCTCTCGGTCTCTCAGCTCCTGGGCGGCTGCATAACCGTCCATATCGGGGAGCTCGCAATCCAGCAGTACGGCGTCGTAACGCTCGTGTTTCAGTTCTTCAAGTGCAGGCCGGGCCGCGCCCACTATTTTCGTTTCATAGCCGAGCGCCCCGAGTTGCCGCGCAACCACCTTCTGATTGGTTACGTTGTCCTCCACCACCAGAACGCGGCCTTTGGTGTGTGGTGCACTTGATTGATCAAGTTCCGGAGCTGATCCAAGCGGCTCCGGCGGCTTCGCATCCGATGATGAGCGCTCCGCAAATAGTTCGTGCACGGCATTGAACAAGCGTGATGGGCGGACCGGCTTGATAACGCAACTGTCGATTTCCGCGACTGCGGCATTGTTTTCGGCGGTGGTCATCAGGACCACCTTGGTTTCGCGCAGCAGCGGATGCTGCTTGACCTGGCGAGCTATGCTGAAGCCGCTGACGCCCGGCATGGCTTCATCCAGCAAGAGCAGCGTATAGGACCGATTCTGTTCCTGCGCATGGCGCAATTCCTCGAACGCTGCACCTCCAGCGGCTAAGGTGTAATTCGCTATTCCCCAGGCAGTCAGGTATTTGGAAATAACTTTCCGGTGCACCGCGCTATCGTCCACAATCAGGGCACGCACCGTGAGTGACGGCGGCACGATCGCGCCTGTCGTCCAACTGCGCGCGATCTCTGCACCACGCGCGAGCTGCAATGTAAAGGAGAAAACCGAGCCTTGTCCTAGTTCGCTCTGCACCATAATTCTGCCGCCCATCTGTCGCACCAACTGACCCGCAATGGACAATCCCAGGCCTGTTCCGCCAAAGCGGCGATGGGTTGATTCGTCAGCTTGCACGAACGGCTGAAAGAGACGGCTTTGCACATCCGGTGCTATGCCAATGCCAGTATCAATCACCTCGAATTTCAGAATGACCTCAGTTGCAGTCGCCTGTTCCAGCGTAACATTCAACAGAACGTCGCCCGTCGCCGTAAATTTGATCGCATTGGAGAGTAGATTATTGAGAATCTGGCGAAGCTTAACAGGATCTCCCCGCAAACCGGCAGGTAGCGCCGGGTCAAGATAGAGCGTAAGTTCTAAGTCTTTCTTCCGGGCGATCACTGCAAGCGAATCGACGATGCCTTCGAATAGATGCAGAACGTTGAAATCGAGTATTTCCAGCTCTGGAGTACTCACGGTGAGTTTGGATAATTCGAGTAGATCATTGACGATCTTGAGCAGCAGCTCACCGCTGGATTGAATCATTTCGAGGTCGCGCCGTTGCTCGCCAGCGACCCCGGCCAACAGGCGCAGCTCGGTGGTTCCAATAATGGCGTTGAGCGGGGTGCGCAATTCGTGCGAAATGCGGGCTAAAAACTCCTTGCGTAAACGGTCCATCTCAGCCATCTGCTCAGCTTGCCGCACGACTTCTTCGTTCTTCTTGCGTTCGGTAATGTCGCGGGTAATCTCGGCGAAGCCACGAAGTTTTCCCTCAGCAGCATATAATGCGGTAATCACGTATTCGGCCAGGAACCTGGAGCCGTCCCGACGTATACGCCATCCCTCACTTTCATAACTGCCCCGGCGGCGCGCTTCTTCCAGATCATGAGCGGGCTTACCCGAAGCCTGATCTTCGGGGGCATAAAGAACGAAGAGTGGCCGGCCAATGATCTCTTCGTTGCGATAGCCTTTCATGCGCTCCGCGCCCTCGTTCCAGGTGACGATCTGCCCCTGCGGATCGAGCATCACCATCGCATAGTCCTTTACCCCTTGTACCATTAGCCGAAAGCGTTCCTGGCTTTGCCATACTTCCGCTTCGATCTTCTTGCGTTCGGTGATGTCGCGGACCGCTGCGCAGAAGGTGGCGCCTTCTTCATCTTCCAGTCGGCTCAAGACGGCTTCTATGGGAAACTCCGTGCCATCGGCCCGCAATCCGCTCAACTCGACGCCTGGTCGGAGAGTTTCGAAACGAATCGTATGGAAGCGTTCCGGAACGAGCGTCCATGAATCACGGCCGATTAACTCATCCCGCGTATAGCCGTAAAGCTTTTCCGCCTGCGCATTGGCCATCAGGATCCGGCGCTTGTTGTTCAGTATGAAAAGGGCATCGGGCGCTGATTCGAGCAGCCGGCGAAAGCGCCTTTCGCCTCGCTCGCGCTCGGCGACGTGACTGAGTTCTTCGCGGCCCCGGCTCAGCGCCTCAGTGGTTTGTTCCAGTCTCTTGCCGCGCAGGATTGCGACCCCCGCCAGCGCGAACAGCCATACAAAAATAACCCCGCCGCCTATCTCCAGCACGTGCTGGTTCTGTTGCATCGAGCTGACCAGCCTAGCTCTTCGCTCATTCAGAAGCCCGCGCTCGGTCGCCGACATCTCGTCCAGCTGCTGGCGCATCGCGTAGAGGATGTCCCGCAACCCGGCAACAGGCTGCATCCCGCCCGGGTGATGGCCTGCGGACGCTGTCGCTTTCCCGACGCTAGTTCCCGACGGGCCTCCAGACGTTGCTGCAGCCGGTCGATTACGGCGAGCCGAATCTGTTGCTCGCGATTATCTGAGGTAAGATAGTGCAGCTCCACGGCTTGACGCCGCAGCGATCCGATTGAATCGGCGAGCTGATTAGCTTGCCTTGAAGTATTTCCAGGCTGCTCGTACGAAGCGGCGTAGAATACCTCGAAGCTGGTGGTGCGCGCATGATCCAGCGCCGCGAGCACGCGCTGCGTATGGATTATCCAGTTCGACCAGGCTGCGGCTTCGCGCCCCTCGCGGACGGAGTTCAAGCCAATTGCTGCCGCCGCCAGAATCGCAAGAACGAAACCGGCCCACAGCGACCACGGCGAGAGAAGCTTCGCGAGCCTCATTGGTTGGAAAGCGGCGCGGCGCGGCGCGCCAGACCATGACGCGCAATCAAACGGTAAACCGTAGGACGAGAGACGCCCAGCAGGCGTGCCGTACGCGAGCAATTGCCGCCAGTCTGTTGTAATGCGTGTAGCAGCGCATTCTTGCTCGCGAGACTCACCGCTTTGCGGAACACCAAGGAGTCTATGATCGGCGTTTTCTGCGGGTCAGTATTCTCAATCTTATCATCTTCGGAATTATCCGAGTCGTCACTCTTCACGTTAGATTCGATTAAATCCTCGATACATAGACGAGCGCTTTTGCTAAGCATGACTGCGCTCTGAACTACGTTCGCCAACTGTCGAACATTCCCGGGCCAATCCGCGGATTCGAGCCATTCAAGCGCGCGGCATGAAATTAGATGTACCTGCTTGTCGAACAGCCGGTTGTAACACTGGATGAAATGCGCCGTGAGCGCGGCAATTCCCTCGCGCCGCTCCCGCAAAGGTGGAATTCCAATGAGCGCTGTGCTGAGCCGATAGTACAAATCGGCGCGGAACTCGCCCGTTTTGATCATCCCGAGCAAATCGCGATTAGTCGCCGCGACTAGGCGCACGTCGACCCTATAACTCTTAGGCGAGCCCACCGGCTGTACTTCCCGCGTTTCAACCACCCGTAATAGCTTCGGTTGGAGCGCTAAGGGCAATTCGCCTATTTCGTCAAGAAAGAGCGTGCCGCCATTCGCCGAACGGAAGTAACCGAGCGAGTCTTCGCGCGCGTCGGTAAAAGCGCCGCGCACATGGCCAAACAGTTGTGCTTCGGCTAACTGGCCGACCAGATTGGAACAATTCAGAATTACCAGCGGCCCTTTCGGCATCGGCCCGAATTTATGCAAGCCTCCGCAACCAGTTCCTTGCCAGTCCCGGATTCGCCTTGAATCAATACGGTCGCCTTGTAGGGAGCCAGCTGGGTGATCCGGCTAACCATCTTACGCAACGGCTCGGACCCCACCACCATCCCCGCAAAGCTTTCGGCATGCGCAGCCATAGCGTCCAGTGAGATCCATTCGTCAGCGTGATCGCACTCGGAAAGATCTACGGCAGGGATGTTGAGCGTCGTATAATGATCCGTGCTTATTCCTGCACTTGCCGCACGCAGACTACTCATTGACTACTCCGCAAGGCTTGTGCGCCGCTCTCTTATTGGGGCGCATACTTAATTCTGCAGCGATCCGCTCCACTCGCTCGAAAAGGCCGTCAAAAGAGGGATTCTCAGCATTGGCCTTGTTAAACACTTCAACGCGATGCTTGCGAAAAAACTCCTGAAGGTCCGTCTGATCGCCTAACGAACTCACCACCAGCAAGATCGTCTGAGGGTCTTCTTCAAGGATTAGCCTGGCCAACTGAACTGAACCGATACCATTGTTAATCGGCATAATCAGATCGAGCGTCACCAGTTGCGGCCCGAGCTCGCGAAATCTGGTCAAGCCCTCGTAGGCATCCCTCGCCTCTTCGACCTGCCAACCTCTTTGTTCAAAGTTTAAGCGCAGGATCTGACGGATGACGGAATTATCGTCAATGACGAGAGCTGAAGGCATCCGGTTTTCCCCCAACCTGCGATTTATCCGCGGCTAAGCTTCACCCGATTCGGAGCCGCCGCAGGACCAGAGTTGTTCAGCCGGGGTTAATCCGCCGGCTTGCGATTATCCTATCTTTGTGCCCTATCTAGTTGCAACTATCAGTCACATATAGATGACTGCTGGTTAGCAGCAAGAGCTCGATCTGGACGCCGTCATATGCTCAGATGAGCTTTGCCCACACTAGTTATTCAACATTCAGTGCTAGCTGGATTAGATAAGCAGAGGAATCCGTGGGTTCGATGCCCCAGATGCTGAGTAGCCTCTTCACTAAGCAGACATGCTGGTTTAGACCATCGGAGAACTAACCAGATAGCACTGTTAGGCCAGTGACGATGGGCGCGCTTAATAAAGTCGTTTTCTTTACGTTCGTTGCGAACGATTGAACGGCGAAAGGCGGACGGGCAACCCCCGCTGGACAATCCCAGTCGGATCACAGGCGATTGTCTTAATTGGGCAGTGATAGACCCGCAAGCGGCAGGCGGCCCAAACAGTCGCCGCACAGCAGCCAGGCTTCCTCGTCCTGCTCGATGACCAGGAGCCCCGCAATCGGCAGCTCGAAGCCATCACAGTTGTGGCAAATTATGACGTCATCCATAGCGTTTAACTCAGCGCTCAGCGCAGTCATGGTGGGATTGTCGCAGATCAGATTCGCGCCAATCAGTTTCTCATTCCCCGAACCGATGAATTTACGAAGCACAAAGCCCCCTTGACGTAATAAGCTATGGTAATCGTTAGAGCAATAGCTGGGCCTTGAGATCTGTCTTGCTTTACAGGACTGTAGTCCGCAGCATTTTGGTTGGAATTCTCTCAATTGCAAACTGCTCTCAACAGAACTGCTGCTTCATCTCACTTTTGTTCCATCTCTTCATGTGCTTGCTTCTTTGATCCGACAAACCTTCACTCGTACCTGGGAGGCCCGCAGTGGAAGACGAACATCAGTAAAATCCGGGAGCGCAGCAGCGGAGGCGGATCCACTGCTGCGCCTTGGCGGAGAGGCCAAGCCGAAGGGGAATCGGCTCAACCGAGAGTGTTGTGCGCTGAAGTTAACGCGCTTTGCAGTGCCGGATTGTTGATGTCGCCCGGGTACAGTTCGAGAAAGTCGCCGCCTGCGTTCATCGCGTTGGTCATCGCGGTCGGCAGATTGGAGCCGAGCGCCGCGAGCGTCTGGTAACCCAGATCGAGTTGCCCGGATAATTGGGCCTGATAGGCCCAGTTCCAGGTGCTGGTGAGGGCGTCATTCTGCAGAATGAACTGGGTCCCCATATTCGCGACTTCGTAGGGGATGATAGTTCTGCGCCGCGATGGTGTCCGCGCCATTGTAGCCATTGATCAGATTGCCGTTGCCGTCGATGGGCGGAAAGCCACCGGGCTGGAATACCCCCATTAGCGGCTGGTTCGGAAAGGCCTGCTGGAACAGCTGCGCGAGTTGTTCCCAGGCATTGACGGCGCGGGTGCGGGTATAACCGATGGCCTGCCAGTTGGCGACGTCATTGTTGCTGGTGCAGCCGGTCTGGCCATTGGTCAGCGGCCGATTGACCGATAACGGCAGGCTGGTTTCTTCGCTTTCAGTGCTGATGCCGCTGATCTTGACGCCCAGCCACCGCTGGATTGGAGCTGTACCGTGCGCCAAAGGCCTGGATGAGCGCGGCGAACTTGGCCTGGAAAACCGGGTCCCAGGGCACCGGAATGGTTGCGGTTGAACAGAACGCCGGACCCCAGGTGGTTTGGTCCCAGACGAAATTAAAGGGTTGCGCGCCCGCCTGATAAACCCACGTCGGCGTGGCGTAGCCTACCATCAATGCGTAGCGTCACCATTTTGCCAGCGGCCGCGGCCTGCGCGATGTAACTGTCCGTCGCGGTCCAGTTAAACACGCCCTCGCTGGGTTCGACCGCATTCCACAGAGACTCTGATCGCGATACCGTCAACCAACGCGTTGTTCAGCATGGTGGGATCGACCGGATAGGTGGTTACCCCTCTGATGGTTTGCACGTAAGTCGAGTTGATGGCGTAGATGCCCTGTACCGATGGGTTAGGGAATGAGGCGAGCGCGGTCGAGATGCTCAAGACCAGTCCTGCCAGTGAGAGAAGCGCCGAGCCGATGAGTTTGCGAAACATTGAAAAATCCCCTTTTTGAAATGACGAAAGGGGATAGTGCAACCGCTATACCACGGTCCCTTTATGCTACCTTATGGGCTTATTTCTGGTGCTTAGGATGGAATCGTCTCCGGAGAGAGACTGTTCTCTGCAGCGCTGAGATTTTGTCTCACCTCTGTTCCACTCTGTTATTCGTATTGATCAGCTTCAACACGGAGCTGATCAAATTCTGATAAAACTTTTGACCAGGGGAACCGGCCTCTTCGATGTAGCTAGCTATGACGAGTGAGTCCCTCGCAGCCGTAATTGTTTCGAAATCACCCCGGCATTGCCTTGCCGCCTCGGTCAGATTTCCCTGCCGTTCGAACGCCAGCCTTTAGACCGAAATGAAGCTGTTTCTTGAGACTCCTCCAGCTAATGCCGGAAGCTCCTGATTGAGCGTGTCTCTGCTGAGAGAGTCGCGGTGAAGAGTTCGACAAAGCAGCGGCCAGCGTGCTGATTACGCGCGGCGATTATCGCGATGGGCTTAGCAGGGTGCGGAAAAACGAGGAGTTTTGCGCTCAGCAGGATATAGTGGAGTAGGAAGAGATTGTAACAGGAGGGGGCGGTGATGCGCGGGGTAGACTATCAGCAGAGCGGAATGTTCAGTTACATCTCGGCAGAGCAGCGGGTACCCCAGGATCATCCGTTGCGCGCTATCCGGGTCATGGCGGAGGCGGCTCTCAAAGAGACCTCGTGGCGCTTCGCCGCGGTCTACGCCAGGAGTGGGCGGCCGTCGATTGCGCCGGAGAAGCTGCTGCGCGCGCTGCTCTTGCAGGTGCTGTACACGGTGCGCAGCGAGCGGCTGTTAATGGAGCAACTCGCCTACAACTTCCTGTTTCGCTGGTTTGTCGGGCTCAACATCGACGAACCGATATGGGATGTGACGGTCTTCACCAAGAACCGCGAGCGTTTGCTGGTAGGCGAGGTGGCGCAGGGCTTTTTCAACGCGTGCTCGGATCCGTCAGGAATTTCGTGAGTGAGCGGTTAGTAGTGAATGGCTACTGCATAGCGCAGCAGTCGCCATAGCGACTGCATAATTATCCTCCAGCCGCAGCGACGGCCGCGGTCAAGGGCGGCGTGAGCCGGCGCGCATAGCGCGCGGACCCTTGAGGGCGAGCCGACGCGAAGGCTAGTGCAATTATGGTTCGACGCTGGTCCCATTACTCAATCCGTCAGCATGAAGCGTTGTTCGAACTGGATCGCCAATTGGGTCTTGGCAGCGTGCCACGAAATCGGCGGATTTTTCCAGCGCGCCTGCACATTACGCAGCACCAGCCAGATGAGCTTGGTGGCGGCCTCCTCACTGGGAAAGTGGCCGCGCACCCGCACCGCCTTGCGGACCTGCGCGTTAAGGCTCTCGATGGCATTGGTGGTGTAGAGGATTTTGCGCAGCTCAGGCGCGAAGGCGAAGAACGGTATCACCTGCTCCCAGTTGCGCCGCCAGCTCTGCGCGATGGCCGGATATTTTTGCCCCCAGGGGCCGCGGTCAAAATCCTCCAGCCGCTCGCGCGCCGTCGCGGACGACTCGGCCTGGTAGATCGGTTTGAGCGCCGCCGCCACCGGCCGGCGTTCCTTCCACGCGGCGAAGTGCATCGAGTAACGGATGAGATGCACGATGCAGGTCTGGACCACGGCTTGGGGAAACACCGAGGTGATCGCCTCGGGAAAACCTTTGAGCCCGTCGACCACCGCGATCAGGATGTCCTGGGTCCCGCGGTTGCGCAGTTCGGTCATCACCCGCAGCCAGAACTTCGCGCCTTCGGTCTGCTCGATCCACAGTCCGAGGATTTCTTTGTGGCCCGAGCAACGCACCCCAAGCGCCAGGTACACCGCCCGGTTGTTGACCAGGCCTTCGTTGCGGATCTTCACGCGAATCGCGTCGAAGAACACGATGGCGTAGGTCGCTTCCAGCCCGCGGCTCTGCCACGCGGCGGCCTCCTCGAGCACCGCATCGGTTACCGCGCTCACCAGGTCCGGTGAGATCTCGACCCCGTAGAGCTCGCCCACGTGGGCGGCGATCTCCCGGGTCGTCATCCCGCGCGCGTACAGCGCGATGATCTTGTCGTCGAAACCCGCGAAGCGCCGGCGGTACTTGCCGATCAGCACCGGGTCGAAGCGCCCGTGACGATCACGGGGAATCGCCAGTTCCAGTTTGCCCGTATCCGTCAGAACGGTCTTGCCGCTATAGCCATTGCGGTGATTGCCAGCTTCTTCCTCCGCCTCCGTGCCCAGATGATGGTCCATCTCGGCGTTGAGCATCCGCTCCGCCAAGCGCTTCTTCAGCTCGTCAACCAAACCCCCGGTTTCGAACACCGTCGCCGGATCTCGTCCCTCCAAAAGTTGGTCCAGCACCTCATCCGCGATTCCTTCTTCCCTGTTCGCCGCCATACCTTCCTCCTTGTATATTGCCGCCTGAGTCCGCAGAGAAGAAGAGAAACGGGTGCGTCAGCTCGAATCCTCCCGGGCCGAACGAGGCCGCAGGGCAGCAGGATGCGACGCGCCCAAGCACCCGGAGCAAAACCCGGACGGTCGAGGGAGCCGCCGCGCACCGGCGAGCTCGGATTAAAATGCAAGGCGGGGTCACAGCTCCGGCAGTGGCGAGGAGGAAGGAGATGGGCGGGATGTGTTGCAACTTTGACGCGGAGGGCTGGTAACCTGAAAGCCTGTGAAGCAGACCATCCGACCGACGATCTTCAAGTGGCGGCAAACGGCGCCGGAGCTGATTCTGTATGCGGTGCGCTGGTATCTGCGCTACTCGCTTTCGCTCCGTGATGTGGAAGAGCTGTGCGCCGAGCGCGGGCTGACGGCGGATCACACGACGATCTGGCGCTGGGTGCAACGTTACGGTCCGGAACTGGAACAGCGGCTACGCCCTCATCTCAAGCCGACGAACAAATCCTGGCGCGTTGATGAAACCTATATTCGGGTCCAGGGCCGTTGGTGTTACCTCTACCGGGCCATCGACTCCGCCGGCGCCACGATCGACTTCCTGCTGTCGGCGTTACGGGATGCTGCGGCGGCCAAGCGCCTGTTCCGCCGGGCTCTCAGCGACCCTTCGCATCCGCAACCCCGCGTCATCAATACCGATAAGGCCCGCCTTTACTGCTCGGCGATTGCAGACCTGAAGGCGGAAGGAACCCTGCGCCGGCGCTGCCGCCATCGACCGGTCCAATATTTGAACAACCTCCTTGAACAGGATCATCGAGCGATCAAACGACGGGTGATGGCCAAGCAGAGCTTTCGCGAGTTTCGAGCAGCCGGGCGAACGATTGCGGGCTACGAGGCTGTGCACATGATCCGGCAAGGGGCAGGCCAAGTGGGTCAACGACCCTGATGTTCGCCAACAGAATCGGTTCATCGACCGGCTCTTTAATCTCGCAGCCTGAGCTCTCGCCTCCCGGTGACCCCGGCGAGGTTTTTCCTCAAGGGGTTTTCAAACTTGCAACACTTCCCTTCTTCTCGATTCCAAGCGGCCGCGCAAAGCTGAATGTCATACTATGCGGGCTACGATGAAGCCGATTACGAAACCGACGAGACCCCCACTGAGGGCAACCAGGCCATAAGCAATGACGAAGGGGAACTCCCCTGCCGCGTTGCAAGCGAATGTCTCCGGATTGGGTTGAGTCTCGGACATTTCTGTATCTTGAGGCGACTATCAACTCACGTTTGGTACTTGCGCTTACAGCGTCGCCGAATCTTATCTAATCGGCTTACTAGCCGAAAGCCGCAAAGATTCAGGTCAGCTATCTCGCCTCTCTGACATAACTTAACTAAATCGCGATATATGAGCAGCTGCCTATAAGCAGATTTTTTCTCACATCAAAAACACTACTAGTTGAATATAGTTTATTGACAGTCCTGCTATCATACGGATGTAATCATTGCCGCCGGTATACTGAGTAATAATGAGACTGCTGACTAGTAAAGAACGGTAAAGGTGAGATGGGGGGACCATACATGAAAAGAGGCCGGAGACAGCCAAAATCAGTCAGATTAGCGGAGGTCCTGTGCCTGGTAATTCTAGCAAGCATCCTGCTGTCGCTGACGCGAGCCTATGCCGGGTCGGGAAAGGTACATGGCACGGCGATGCTCAGCAATGGCGCGCCGCTTGCCGCGGGACTCGTATCACTAATCGATAGCAGCGGGCATACAGCTTCGGCGACGACCAACGCCAAGGGCAAATTCAGTATCAAAGTCGATCCGGCGGCGGGACCCTATCTGCTCCAAACTACCCCGACCGATTCAAGTCCGCCGCTGTATGGCTTCGCCCTGACCACCGGGATTGCCGATATCGACGTCTACACAGACCTGATTCTCAATATGCTGTACGCCGCGCTCAGTACTACGACGGCAGGCCAGTTTGAGGCGCTCGCCCCACTGCCGCCGGCACAATCCGTCTCCTCGATGACGGATAATCTGCAACTGGTCTCGCCATTGACCCAGAATCTCATCCTGAGCTGGCTGGTGGCCGACAGGGTCAAGCTGAAAAAGTTCAACTTCATGGCATACCGGTTTTCCGCCAATGGTAAAAAGTTCGCTAAGCTCTTGCAGGAAACCAGCATCACGAGCCCTTACAGCGCCGGTAGCGAGACCGTTACGATCAGTGACGGTAGTACCACTCAGAGCATAACTTTCAGCGGAGTCGCGCCAGCGGGCGAATCTCAAACCGGCGACGTGCTGGCCAGCAGCACAACGAATACCGGTTTGCAGCAAATCACGACCGCGCCTGCTACAGCGATACTGGTGAGCGCAGAGCAGGCCGCCGAATTCGAGGGCATTCAGGCGCTTTTGGCTCAGTTGCAGTCCATTGTCACAACGAAAGGCAAGAACCTGTCGTCCAGTGATATCCAGCCGTTGTTCAGCCAGTTGACGCCACCCTATTTAAGAGGTGGCGAGGATCTCGAGGTTGACACGGCCGACCAGGTCACCGCGCTGCGCGGCGTCAAGATGAGTAATGTTACCGTCACTCAGCTGAATTCAGTGCAGCAGGATCCAGTCGACCCATCGAAAAACGACTTGAACGTGGTCTATCAGTACAACATTAAGCAGAATCTCACAGCGCCCGGCGTCACTGAAGTATTCCAGTGCTCAAATCCCTTCGCTTCTGGCGGTTCTTGTGACTTCGTCGGTAATCAGCAGATCGCGCAGACCACTGACGCCGTGACGGCAATCACCTCGACCACTTCCGATTCAAATAACGGCACTGCCACCGGACCAGCCCTGGAAGTGGATGTGCTCGCGCCACAAGGCACGCTGAGCGGAGTCAGCGTCAATGACACCAGCCATGTATATTTCAATGACAGTCCGGTGCCTCATGCCGACGTAATAACCCAGAGTTTTTTCCCCGAACCCAACGTTCCGCTGAGCCCGCCCTTCATGGAAGACGAGTACCGTCTTGTTCTATCGCCGCTGGCTACAATCCCCGCGGCCGGAATGGATTTCAGCCTAACGGTGACCCCGACCGCAGGTGGGACAGCACCGACCTATATCACCTCGCTGAGCGGAAGCGCGGGCGAACCGATTGCGTTGCTCCAGCCTTCGTTGACCGGTGATCACAGTCTCAATAGCGCGCCGCTCGGCAAATCAACAGTCGTAAAGTGGGGACTGCCCAGTTATCCCCTGCAATCGATCAGTCTGACTGGACAGGTAGTCGCCACCTGCGGCATAACGGCTCCGGCGTCGCTCACCAAAGCGCTTGCGGCGACGTCCACCTCGGGAACGCTCAAGTTCCCGAGCCTGGTAAACAGTTCCGGCGACGTTCAGGAAGTGGACATTAACCTGAACATGGTCGGCGTGAACGGGGCGAGTTCGCATCTGCTCTACAAGTATGGCCTGTGCGCCCCCTGAATAGCTCCGCTGATCGGACGGGTGGCTGAGCCTTTGTCAGCCGCCCGTCTCGTGCCAAGTCGCATCCCATTCCAGTCAAAGTATTAGGTGTTTGATGTCGAGGGAGCGAACCATATTCCCGGACCGGGTATCTGCAAAGCTTTTCAGCACAATACGTGCATTCATTTTGGTAGCAGCCGGGATGCTGGCAGCCTCCGCCGCTTGAGCGCAAAGCGTACCCTTGCAGCAGATCGCTGGGTATAGTTCCAAAGGCGCAACCGCGCTGACTCTGACGTTTCCCCATCCAGTTACGCCTGGAAATACCGTTGTGCTTCTGGTCGGCTACTCGAATTCCACGAACCTCGGTAAAATAGCAGTTTCTGGTCTTGGCGCGGCCTGGGTTCAAGGCTATCACCCTCCGATGGTATCGGGGAGCACGGTGGCCTTTTTCTATGGCACCAATCTAGGAGCCGGTGCAGGCTCAATTATCATTTCGACGCCTCATCCAGATAATCTCTCAGTCGCGGCGCAAGAATGGACCAATCTGACAACGCTGCAGGATCAGGGCAGCCAAAGTCAACAAACCGGCAATGGCGCTAACGCCACCGGCAGCAGCCTGACGACCAATGCGAGCGACGTAGTTTTTACTGCGGTGTCCTATAGCGGTGGAACCGTGGCATCGCCTCCCCAAAGCAATTTTCGTCCGCTCCTGACGCCGCAAAGCACGAATCCTCCTTATCTTCTCGCCGCGTATTATGTGGCAGGAGCCGCCGGGTCCTACGTTAACAACTTCGTTTTCCAGCAGAGCACAAAGTGGCAAAGCGCGACGGTAGCGCTCGAATCCATCGGCGCTCCCAATCCATATTTCAGCGCGACACCATTGACCGACTTCGCGCCGGGCCAGCTCTATCTGGGTAAATTCAGCGGTCTGCTTTATGATGGTTCCAACTCTCCGCCGCCGGTTAATGATGCGGATGGCAGGACTTTCGCCGGGGAAGTCCTGCCGCTCGACGCGAGCGGCAATCCGTCGGCGAGCGGCAAGATCGGGGTGGTTGCGCTAGGCATGTCGAACTGGACGGAGGAATGGTGCACCGGCGCCGCCAGCGGCCTGACTCACTGTGATCCGCAGACTTTCATCGATCAGGCTCACAATACTCCCGGAATCAATTCAAAAATGGTGCTGGCGGATTGCGCCCAGGGAAACGCAGACACCCAGACCTGGGTTTCCGCAAGCACGCCGCAATGGACGAACTGCCTGAGCGAGCTCAGTACGATTTATGGACTGACGCCTGCGCAAGTACAGGTGGTGATGTGGAAGAATGCGGACGACGCGCCGGCCACCGGGGTGTCGATGATCGGCCTGAGCCAATTAGCCGGTACATACTGCCCCGCCCTGCCCAACCCTCGTACTGATCCGGATGCCTGCATTTATGAACAGCGCCTCGCTACCATCGCACGGCTGGTCAAAGTCAAATTTCCCAACGTCAAACAGATGTTTCTACATAGTCGCATCTATGGCGGATATGCAAACAGCCAGTCACCGCACCGCGAGCCATTTAGTTATGAGTATGGATTTGCAACCAAGTGGCTGATCAATGCCCAGATAAATCAACTCGCCAGTGGCATGGCTGATCCATTAGCTGGCGACCTCAGCTATAGCGCAGCGCCCTGGCTGGCGTGGGGACCTTATTTTTGGGCCGCGGGAACCGTTCCTCGTAATGATGGATTCACCTGGCAGGGCGGCGATATCACCTGGGACGGTATTCACGCCTCCTGGTGCCGTTTCTATGGGGCGAGCTGCGGCCGCGCGAAAGTGGCCAGCTCGATGATAGGGTTTTACAGTACCAGCATCTATTCGCCCTGGTTCCTCGCGACGCCCTAACCATAGCGCCTGGATGCCCCGGATAGTTTCATCTGGAATAGTTGTTGAAACCCGAACGCACCCAGCATTCGCGACGACTCCGCATTCTGAGGGTACTAAGAGCGTGCATTGGATCAGCGGTCTCGATCGTCAAAATCCTTTTCAGCACCATCGGTCCGTTACGCACCACGGCGATAATCTGGGGGCTTGACTTAGCAGGTTGTTGAAAAAGTCTTGGAATGGCCAGTGGTAACTAATGAAATAGTGGGAAAATAAGGCTTTTGTGGTCAGTGATTTGGAACATTTGTCGAATTTTCGGCCTTTTTCAACACCCTGTTATAGAGCTGGCCGCACGCTGTGATAAAGCGTCCAGTGCGATTGCACGCTGAGGAGTTTTCTTCGTCGGGAAAACAACTTGGCTTAACGGCAGAATGTACCGCGCCATAGTTTCTGTTTAGGGGGTCAGATCATTTGTTAGGGAAGATATTTGAACAGAGAGCAGTGGAAATTGGGATGCCTGACCGCAAAGGGGGCAAGAAACTGGTTCGCACGCTATATGGCCAGTCGCGTGAAGACGCGGTCGATAACATTCTGATGCTTGAGGATTCGCCGCTTCCCGACGTGACGAAGCTTCAGCCGCACGATGTGCTGGTCGGCGTATGCAGCTTCGAAGAATCACCACCACAGGCTGCGACTGCAATACTCAACCGCAGCACCAGCAAAATGGCCCACGCTGAATGTAAAGGGTGCTCTCGACTGCTCTATTGCTTGACAATAAATTACAGAAAAGTTTCCTACAATCCTTGGCGCTCACAGTTGAACCCACCCGTTCGCTTCATCAACACTGAAAGAGCGAGAGCAGTTTAACTACGATTCTCAGTAGCAAGAAGAATAAATTCGCGCTTGCAGCTGCTCGCAGGCAGCAATCGATCTTCGTTTATGCCTAGCGTTGCTGCGCATCGATGAGCGGGTTTCGGCCAATATAGCGTGAGTGACCTGCTTTACAGGAGGCACGCTTTTCGCGCTTTAGAAGAGCAGACAACGAATACCGTTGATCCGTTCCTACCCGTGACGTGCCCTTATGATCAGACGATAGGCCAGGACGGCCGCGCTTCCCTCTCCGCGGCTGCCATACTTTTGTGCGACTTCGCGAAGGAAGCAAATTCTGGATGATCATTCGGCGGATTAATTCCCACGAGCTAGTCGAACCAGGGCGCCGCGTACGGACTGGTGGTATAGAAATTCATCAGCATGTCGCTCACTTTGGTCCAGCCACTCTGAGTGGTATGAGTGCCGTCGCTCTGGAAGTCACTGCGCAGCCAAACCAAGCCGTCAGAGCGCGGCTCCGTCCCGCTGGCCCACAAGTAGGGTCCCCAAATCATGACCGGCGCTTGCTGCAGGCTCAGGTCACCGGCAACGGGATCGATTCCTCCACCGTTGAGCTGATTGTTTTGAGCCTGGATCAGCCACTTTGTCGCGAATCCGTATTCATTAGCATAGGGCTCAGGATTCTCGTCGCTGCCAGCGAGATTGGCATAGCCTCCGTAGGTCCTGCTCTGCAGAAAGAGCAGCCGCACGGAGCTGAAATTCGCATAAATGAGTCGTGCTGCCGCTCCCGTCTTCATCTCGTAATAACAGGCGTCAATTCCTAAGGTATCAGCTGACGAGCAGGCAAGCCCGGGCAGTGAAGCCAGGCTGCTGAGGCCATGGAAGGCCGGCGTAATATCGCCATCTTTCCACAATACGGCCTCGACCTGTTGGGCAGTGATGCCCGCACTCACCAAACGACGATTCAGACAGGTCGCCCACGCTGAGGAGCCTGGATTCGCCCAAGCATTGGCATCCTGCCCCGCCTGCGCACAATCGACGATGATCAGAGCAGGATTAATCGTGCCTGCTGCCTGGGCTTTCTGTATCTGGTCCATAAACGTGTCTGGCGCGCAACCCCGGGCCGGGCTGACCTTTGTATTGCTGCCGACACATATCTCACCAGTCCAGTTGGACATCCCGATCGCGACTACCCCGATTGCACCACTGCGCGAAGGCTGCCCATTGGCGTTCAGCGGAACGATCGCGGCTGCGCCATTGCGCGCTATAGCGTCCTGCAGGCCGGTGGGCGTATTGGAGCTGGCGTAAAGCAGACCAGCAAATCTATTGAGATAAAGCTTACTTGGGCTGAGATCGATCAGCGGAGTGGCATTGAACAAGGATTGTGCATCAGCTTTCGTTCGCTGTGCGAGGTTGGCCGTCAGGTAAAACGCTGCCGAGAGCAGCGCGAGTAAGACGGCTCTTCTTGCCGAGACCCCAGTGAAGCCCATTATGGATCCCCCCATGGACGATGAATCCTTTCGCTATCTGACCGATTTGTCGTTGTTCATCAGTCGAGCGTAGTGAGCAGATACTCGCCAATCACCAGAATCAGCTGAACCCGGCGATTGCTCTAATATACGGACTCGATAAGTAGGGAGTTACAAGCAGCTAAGCGAAAGGCTAAGCAAGGAATCGCCATGTCGCAGCGGTTCTGTGCCCCACCTTGCTATCTTAAACACGAGAATCTATTTTAGCATGTTTAAAAATAAGTCCGAGGCGAGAGGCATTTACCGGGGTGATAAAGGCGATCGCTGCGCATGAACTGAGGCTCGATCTGAACCCGGACACATTCGGCGCACCGCTAATGTCAGAGAATCAAGGACGGACCGCGGACGATGCTCAAAAACGCCTTGGCAATTGCAGCTTCTTCGCGGTGCGCCTGAGACGGCGCAGCTAGTCCGCTGATGCTTCTTCTAAGTTTGAGATTGTGGAAGTTGGCTTGACCCTCGGCATGATTACCTTCACGCGCGACGCCCTTGTGAAGGATGAAGATGCCAAGAATGCGCATATGCTTTGGAAAACGTGTTTTTAGAAGGAGAGACTCACACGATTACTGACATACCACCTAGCTGCGATTCCCGCGAGTCCATTTATCAATCATTTCGGCCAAGATCTGCAGCTTTACCGGTTTACTGAGAAAATCGTCCATTCCGGCATCGAGACATTTCTTACGCTGGCTTTCGGTGGCATGCGCTGTCAGAGCGATCACTACAGTGTGTCGCTCGCTACCCTCGCGCCGACGAATTTCACGGACCGCAGCATAGCCATCCATCTCTGGCAGTTCACAATCAAGCAAAACGGCATTGTAGGTAGCGGCACACAACTCTTCTAACCCTTGCTTTGCATCAGAGACTATCTTCGACCGATACCCCAGTGTCGTCAACTGCTGCTGGACTACGACCTGATTAGTGGGATGGTCCTCGATCACCAAAACGGAAATTCCACGCCGCCAATCGAGCTTACTGATACTGTCTGTGATCGGCGATCTTCTGTCGCCGACTGGATAAATCTCGGCGAATAATTCATGCACTGCGCTGAAGAGGCGGGAGGGGCGCACGGGTTTGGTAATCCAACCATTAATAGTCTGATCCGAGCCATCTCGTTCCATACTTGTCATAAGAATTATTTTTGTTTGCCGAAAGACGGGATCCTGCCTGATCAGGCGAGCGACAGTCCAGCCACCAAATCCCGGCATTCCTTCATCCACAAGAATCAATTGGTAAAGGCGATTCTGATGAAATCCGCGGCGAAGCTCATCGAGTGCGGCCACGCCGCTGCTAACAGCGCGAATCGAAATTCCCCAAGCGGTGAGATAGTCCGTGATCACTTGACGAGCGATGGCGTTGTCGTCGGCAACCAGTGCTCGGACAGCCATCGTGCGCGGGATGAGCGGGTTAAGGGCCCAAGCAGACGGAATACGATTACCCTTTTCCAATCGTATCGCGAAGGAGAAAGTTGACCCTTTATGCACTTCACTTTCTACCTCGATCCGGCCGCCCATCTGCTCAACCAGCTGAGCCGATATCGCTAGTCCTAGTCCGGTTCCGCCATAACGCCGATGGGTAGATTCATCTGCCTGCACGAACGGTTTGAACAGACGGCTTTGGACTTCTGGCGCGATTCCAATCCCGCTGTCGCGAATCGCAAAGCGCAGCGCGACAGTTTCATCTGTTTCATCCAGCGTCGACACGCGAATGAATATGTCACCATGTTCGGTGAACTTGATCGCGTTTGATAATAGGTTGTTTAGAACCTGGCGAAGCTTGTGCGGATCGCCTCGAAGGCCCGCAGGAATAGTAGGATCAAGATAGAGTGTTAGCTCGAGATCTTTCTTACGTGCGATTATGGCTAGTGAGTCGACGATTCCTTCGATTAGATGTAGAAAATGGAAGTCGATCGTTTCGAGTGTGGTTTTGCCCGCTGATATGCGCGACATTTCGAGCAAGTCATTGACAATATTAAGGAGCGCCTCACTGCTGGATTGAACGATTTCGATCTCGCGCCGTTGTTCAGCTGTGAGGTCGGACAGCAGCTGCAATTCGGTTGTTCCGATAATTGCGTTTAGCGGCGTTCGCAGTTCGTGGGAGATACGATCGACGAACTCCGCTCGAAGCCGCTCAACCGACGCAATTTCTGTGGCCTCGCGCAGCGCTTTTTCCACTCGTTTGCGCTCCGTGAGGTCGCGAATTGCCGCGCAGACCAGAATTTCCCGTTCTGTTTCTGATTGGACTCAAACTTATCTCAATCGGGAACTCGCCGGTGTCGCGGCGCAAGCCATAGATATCCATGCTTGACCCAATCGTGCGCATTGTCGGAGCTGTAGAAAAATCCTTACGATGGCCCAGATGACGATCGCGATAAGCCATAGGCATTAGAGTCTCAACCGATCGTCCGACCAGTTCATCACGAGAGTAACCGAACATTCTTTCTGCCTGCGCATTGATCAGATTGATGGTTCCCTGACCATCGACAATTACCATCGCGTCAGGTGCCGACTCCAATAGCGCGCGGAATCTAGTTTCGGCCTCTTGACGTTCCAATACTTGGATTCGCAGGTGAGCTTGACTTTCGTGCAAGGCCGCAACTTGTGAGCTGAGTTGTTCTCGAGCAACGATAAGCTCTTGCTGTGTACGCTTGATCTCGGTGATTTCTCGAGGGAAGGCGACTACGTAAGATGTACCATTTAGGTTGACTAAGGTTCCCGACATAAGAACAGGAACTATCACACCCTGCTTGTCGCGCAGCTTTACCTCGAGATTATGGACCACGCCATCTTCCTGAAGCCGTCGCAGGAACTCTTTCCGCTCGTGCTCTTCGACCCATATGCCGAGTTTTAATGCGCTTGAGCCACAAGCTTCCTCCCGCGTGTACCCGAGCAGATTGGTGACCTCTACAAAGGTACCTTCGTCGACCGTACTCAACCCAATCGGCTCCGGACTCGCCTCAAAAATTAAACGTAGGGCTCTTTCTCGCTCCTGCGTCAAGCGCATGATCCGTTCCTGTTCGCTTAAGTCATGTTCTCGTGCTACCGCAAAAGCCATGTCTTCCCCCCGACTTGCCGCAAGCTCTTCCGTGGTTCGCTTCAAGCCCCGCCGCGCAACCAGGCTCGCTTAAAGGTTCATCGCCATAGCCAAAAGATGATCAATCTCGCGCCGGCACCTAACACTGGTAGGCTCCATGCCATTACTTTGTCAGCCGTCGCACGCTGTGCCAACAGTAAGCGTTTCTGCTTGCGAGACAGATTGAGTAACAATTGAGGAACCCTCGTTCTCGCGATGTGCGTAATGTCCAACTGTCGCACTACAATAGGATCGCTACCAATGGTTTGGAAGCCAAAACGTGAGGGCATAATCGGAAGTGTTGCAACTTTGAGAGCGCTGACGGAGCACCCCCGGCGAGCAGCTAGACTGCCAGTCTCAGGCCGCCAGATCGAACAGCTGGTCGATGAACCGATTCTGCTGGCGAACATCAGCACCGCTGATCCAGCCGCGCCTGTCCCTTGCGAATCATGTGCATCGCCTCGTATCCCGCGATCGTTCGGCAGGCTGCGCGAAACTCGCGAAAGCCCTGCTTGGCCTTCACGCGGCGTTTGATCGCGCGATGGTCCTGTTCCAGGAGGTTGTTCAAATATTGCACCGGCCGACGGTGACAACGGCGGCGGAGGGTTCCTTCTTTACTGCCGCGCAAAGCGGCCGCGCCCTGCGCCGTGACAATCCCGTATTCGGCCAACAAGCCTCGCATTTGATTCATCAATGCCGTCCGCTCGCGGATTAACAGAGTACACGGACCCGATGCAGCGCGAGAATGTCTTGTTGAGCTTTGCTCTTGACCACGACAAATCGCCTCGGCGTCGCGCGCGTCGTTCTTGTTCGATTTGACGTAAGGACGCACAAAGCGCGGGCTCATCATCTTAACCTCGTGTCCACGCCTGGCCATCTCACGAGCGAAGTAATGAGCGCCGCCGCAGGCCTCCAGCCCAATCAGGCATGGTCGCAGTTGCGCCAGGAACGGCAAGCGCTGAGGTCGCCGCAACTGACGCGCCAACACTGTTCTGCCCTTCGCGTCCACCCCATGAAGACGAAATACCTTCTTGGCCAGATCGATTCCGAGTGTGCATACTTCCACTGTTAGGCTCCTCCCTCTTTGCCGTCGCGGCTCTGACTATCTTGTCCACGTCAAAGCCACGCCGGAATTGAGGGCTGGGTCCATCCCATCAGGATAGATGCACGTTAGCAAAAATCCGGGACTGCTCCTGGCAGCTGGCGGTCTGGCGGGCTTGCTGAGCGGTTGCATATCCACTCACAGGGAAACGACTGTTCCGCCTGCAGTCGTTCAGCTTCCGCTACCGGCGGTAGTTGTACAGCCGCCTGCTCGTCCAGCGCCGACCACAATGAGTAAATCATCCACGACCAGCTGGGACAACGGAGCGATCGTTCAAAAGCAGAGCATCACTACAACTCAGGCGAGAGAACAGAAGCACGTAACGACCAGCGGAACTCCTGAGTTAGTAACGACTACTACGACCACTACTAGTCCGCAGCAGTCAATTTGCGATCAATCATTGGAAACGCGATGGAAGCGGGTCGCCAGGCAGCGCCCGCTTCCTCTCCAAGGATTAGCGCGCCACCCTGAAAACGGTACCTGCGCCACTGGTACCGCCATTGGCGGTCGTGCCGTAGAGATAGCCGTTGGCGTATAGAAGGCTACTGTACGGGTTGAGGCCGTCACCGGGACTCTGACCGAAGGTCCACAGCAATTGCTCGGTCCACGTTGTGCCCGAAACGGGCTTGATCAATTTGTAAACAACACCATTAGCGGCGGTGTTACTATCCACCGTCGTGCCGTAGAGATTACCCTGTGGATCGGCAACTACGCCAGCGGCCGGGAACGCTCCATCAAAGGGGCTATTCGGGAACTCATTGGGCCCCGGGTTAAATTCCCAAATTGTAGATGTCCGCTGAAATCCGGACGGCGAGACCTCGACGACAGCGCCAGGATTTATTGGAAAGTCCTGAGTCGTCGTTACGAAAAGTCCACCATCAGCGTAAAGCGGTCTGGATTCGGGGAAAGAGGCACCGCCGCCACTCGGGCTGCCTGCGAACCCTGCCAGCACGTTGGCAGTCCACTCGGTCTGACCAGCTTGCGGTGGTTTCAACTGAAAGACCGTGCCGCCGGACACCCCTCCTCCACCGAAAGCGGTGCCATAGAGATTACCGTGCGGATCGATAATCAGGCCGCCTCTCGGGTACTCTCCATAAACATCAAAATCGAAGCTCAACAGCACGCTCTCGCTCCACTGTGTCTGACCGGTGGAGGGTGGCGTCAACTCGAAAACGGTGCCGTAGCCCTGGTTGCCACCGTATTGAGTAGCGCCATAGAGATTCCCCGATGAGTCCATGACCAGGCCGGCCTGCGGATTCTTGCCGTCGCTCCCACTGCCGAAATCCCACAGCGCCTGCTCGGTCCACTGCGCCCCGTCGCAACTGGGGGGAGTCAGCTCAAATACGGTGCCCGCACCGTTGGTGCCGCCGTTCAAGGTCGTGCCATAGAGATTTCCGTTTTTGTCCTTGATCAATCCAGCATAGGGATTGGCCCCATCGTCAGAGCCGCCGAAGCTCCACACCACGCTCTCGCTCCATTGCCCTTGGCTGGATTTGGGATGGGTCAGCTTGAAGACGGTGCCGCCGCCATTAGCGCCGCCGTTTAGGGTCGTACCGTAGTAATTGCCTCTCCAGTCGGTGATGAGTTCAGAGTACGGATTTGCTCCGTCGCCGGGCCCGCCGAAGCTCCAGATTACACTCTCGCTGTTGGCTGATGCCTGACTGCCACCCGCCAGACCGGCCGCAAGGATAAGCACGAAGCCGATCCCAAACCTCCGCCATATTCGTAGTTGCCGCACTTTCCATTCCTCCAAAATGCCTATTCCTGAAGTTAACCCGCTAGTAGAAGTGGCGATTGAGCAGACACATTCAGATCGGCAGTGAATAGCGGAGGAGCTCTAATCACTTTCAAAAGCTTCGCACGGCGAACATATCCAGTCACGGAAGAAAGCGGCGGCCGATGGGAATGCTGCGCCAGAGCTGAGAAGCTTCAAATGTTCATGAGTAAATCGGGGCTATTGCAGACGTGCGACAATCATCAAAGAGATGGACTGGACGGTGCATGAATGCTCTGCATCATGGAAGGGCGCGGCATGGAGTCGAGCTGTTGAAAGTTCTTTGATCTAGCTCATCAAAACTGCTTCAATTAACATCTGTTGATGCGCTATACAGCTGATAGCCACATTCCGCACACCCCGGACCACCAGAAGGGTCAGACGGTGGCTGTCTGGCCTTTCATCTTTAGGTCGGCGCATTGCCATGGTTTTCCGCGCCAATGAGCCCGAGCAGGAATAGAGCACAGATGTTTGCGGACCAATGTCTTTCGGATTGACGTCTCCGGCGTTAATTCTGTCCGATATTCTCCCTGAGGCGATGGAGCACAGATGAGTAACGAGTCCCAGTGCTTTGTACGATCCAATATCGGGGCCTCACCTTCCCCGTCTTTTATCGAAATGCAGAAAAGTCATTCACCATCAACGGGTTCGATGATAGTAAGCCATCCATTGTTAGATGCGTTATTGGTGGGTGAATCAGAACCAGACTTATCGTCATGAAATTGGTGGCGGTTATCTGTGGTCGCCCAAGCGCAACGCCAATGGCGCACGAAATCCTTTCTACGAGTCGATGCGCGAGGTTGCGCCGGGTGATCTGATCTTTTCCTTCGTGGATACCCGCATCTTTGCTGTCGGCATCGCACAATCATATTGTTGGGAGAGTCCTAAACCAGCATATTGTTGGGAGAGTCCTAAACCAGCGGAATTTGGAACTGCTGGCCAGAACTGGGAAAACATTGGCTGGAAGGTAAAAGCAAGCTTCACGCCGCTCGCTAACCAAATCCGTCCCAAGGATCACATCCAGCTGCTCAGGCCCCTACTCCCGGACAGATATTCGCCTCTGCTGCCGAACGGCAATGGCCTTCAGTCCGTCTATCTAACTGAGCTCTCCGGCGAATTTGCCGGACAACTCCTCAATCTGATTGGGCAGGAGGCCCTGCCCTTGTATCTTCAGCATTCCAACGAATTGAGTGAGTCCGGGCGTGATAGGCCGTCCCTGCCTGTGGTTTTAAAGACCGTGAGCAGCGCTTGGGTCGTCGCGCCCGGACAAAAAACGCAGGGCCCGAACATATATGGACCCAGCCCCGGCGCAAGACCGTCCGTTTTTGATAATAGAGAAACGAGCTTGCTCACATATATCCGGCCTGTTGGTAAGCGATAAGGATCGCCTACGGCCCTGATGGAATCCGCGCACTTTCACCTCATCAGTCGCACGACCTCGTGGGCCGGTTCGGGCCTCAGGTTTGGAAAGTGCCGGTTCTGACCGCTTCGCCATCATCGGTTTGACAGTCTGCGCAACTCTGGGTGAGAGCAGTTAAGCGCTGGTTTCTCCCGCTTAGCTTGATGAGGTTTGCGTGCCGCACGGTACGAAGCGGGCGCGGTACGTATCGCCGCGGTTGAGTAAAGCCCATGCCACGCGCGCATTATGGTTAGCGAGCGCGACCGCAGTCACATTGGGACCACGGCGCAGTTTGAGCCGATTGATCCAAAGGGCACGTGGATCCTTACGCCGCCCGGCAGTTCGCACCGCCGCCCGTGCGCCATGAATGAGGAGCAGGCGCAGATAGCGATCACCGCGCTTGCTGATGCTCAACAATCGTTCGCGTCCGCCACTTGAGCGTTGTCGCGGGACCAGACCCAACCAGGCGCTCAGTTCACGGCCATGCTTGAACTCGCGCGCATTGCCCACGGCCGCCACCAGGGCTGTCGCTGTGAGTGAACCAATCCCTTCGATCTGCGCCACCCGTTGGCAGCGCTCGTCCTGACCTAAAATCCGCTCGATCTGACGGTCATACTGCTTGATACGTTCGTCGACGAACCTGAGCCGCTCGTGCATCTCGGTCAGCAGTTCGCGAAACAGACCGGTTAGTCCGTTGTCTTCCTCAGCAATTATCGCCGGCAGCTGACGGCGTAAAGGAGCAATGCCTTGGATGATTACGATGCCATGTTCGGCCAACAGACCGCGGATCTCGTTGGCCAAAGCGGTGCGCCACTTTATCAGTTGGGCACGGACGCGATGCAGCGCTTGGACATCCTGCTGAGACTGGCTCTTGGCCGGCACGAACCGCATTGACGGTCGCCCCACTGCTTCACAAATCGCTTCGGCATCGTTGGAGTCGTTCTTCGAACTTTTGAGATAAGGCCGGACGAAGTGTGGGCTCATAATCCTTACCTGATGACCGAGCCTGGAGATTTCGCGCGCCCAGAAGTGCGCGCCACCGCAGGCCTCGATACCAATCAGGCAGGGCGAGAGCTTGGTCAGAAACGGCGCCAGCTGTTTACGGGTAAGCCGCTTTCGCAACACCGTGATGCCGCGTTGGTCGACGCCGTGAAGCTGAAAGATATTTTTGGCTAGATCGAGACCGAGCATCGCAACCTTCATGACTGGACTCTCCTTGCTTCTTTGATGATCACAAGCATCACCCTGGCCCATGATCGAGACCATTCGAAAGTGAGGCTGGGTCCATTCCATTAGTCGCCAGGGTAATAAGCCCGTATCGCGCAAGGATGGGCGGGGCGTTGGAGAAAGAGCAATGCAAAATCAGGTGTTCGTGGGGATCGATGTGTCTAAAGCGAAGCTCGATGTGGCGCTGCGGCCGTGCGATGAAAGCTTCAGCGTGACCAACAATCAGCGTGGCCTCGCGACTTTGGTCAAACGGCTGCAGAAGTTGAGCGTAAGCCGCATCGTGCTCGAAGCCAGCGGTGGCTATGAAATCGCGGCTGCGAGTGAATTGGCCGCAGCGGATTTGCCGGTCGCCGTAGTCAATCCGCGGCAGGTACGGGATTTTGCGCGCGCCACAGACCGCCTGGCGAAGACCGACGCGATCGACGCCGATCCTGGCGCATTTCGCCGAACTTATTCAGCCCGAAACGCGGCCCTTGCCCGACGCGCAGAGCCGGGAACTGATGGCACTGGTCGGCCGTCGCCGCCAGGTGGTCGAAATGCTGACCGCCGAGAGTAATCGGCACGGGCGCGCGCTTGCGTGCGTCAACCGCGCGATTGCCGCGCACGTCCGCTGGCTGCGCAAACAATTGGCCGAACTCGACGTTGCGCTGGAACAAGCGATTCGGCATTCGCCGTTGTGGTCGGAAAAGGCCCGGCTGCTCCGCAGTGTACCGGGTGTGGGAAGCGTCACCGTGACTACGCTTTTGGCCCATCTGCCGGAGCTCGGCACATTGAACCGGCGAAAGATCGCGGCCCTGGTAGGAGTAGCGCCGTTCAACCGTGGCGAAGAAGAGCTGGGCGGATGATGAAACCCTCGCCAGCCTGGTCCGCGCTCTGGATTATGCGCTGCGCCCTCAGGCCACCCTGTGCCGTCTCGGCATGCAACGTGAACTCTCGCTCGCAGAGCTTCGTCAGCTGTTGGTCACGGCGGATACTGAGGCCAATTCTGAAGATTGAACTTGCGGAGCCGTGATAAGCGCTTGATGAGCTGGACGTTCGGGCCAGCACTGCAGCTGCCGCTCTGCTTGGCTTCTTCACGGCAGCACCCGTCATCGCCGCACCTGACATTGAGGTCTGCTTTACACCGGAGTACAGCAGCACGCCGAGCTGTACCCAGGACATTGTTAATGCCATCGCCTCAGCACGGCACAGCATCCTGGTGCAGGCCTATTCGTTCACCTCAGCCTCAATTGCCAAGGCATTGATAGAGGCGCACCGGCGCGGCGTTGCAGTGAAAGCGATCCTGGACCGAGGCCCGAACACATTCGCGGTTTTCGGGATCGAAGGGCAGTGGCAGACGAGACCGCAAATTCAGGAATTCGCGCAGGCGGGCGCTGATCGGATTGTGGTATGGCTGTGGAACGATGACTTGAAGGGAACGTTGCGGGAGATGGAGCGCCTCGCGAAGGTGGTGGTCGGCTGAAACGATAGCATAGCTCGGCTGTTTACTTCACCGATGGCCCGCTTTCGAATGGATAGGGGCCGTCAGCAGAAGTATCACGATCGGGCGGCGCGTCATTTTATTGTTCTCCTTGGGAAGCTCTGCTGAGATACAGCGTTGCCGTGGGCCGGCGCGCAAGATCCCAGAATTCAACGACGTGCGCCGAGATCCCTCCAATACGAAGGTAGATTGTGCAGTACTTTGTTAATCTGAGCTTTCCCTATCCTTACAACTAGGACACCATAAATTGACAACACACCAATCTCGAAAGCCGCAAGCACCAACAAGGCGTCCGAGTTGCCTGCAGGATCGGTAATACCCAAACAGTCACACAAAGCCAAAAACGATAAAAATGCACCAGCCGCTAGAACCAAACCGCCGAGGAACGCACATACGGTCCATACGATATAGCAACCTGCAACTTGACGACGGAGTGCTAGCGACGGTGATCTTCGTAACAATAGCACCTTTTGTGACCGCTGCGACATTGACGCTCCGCACTGCTGACAGCACACTGCATCCGCTGCGATTACTGCAGTTGCATCTAGAACATCCCATCATACCTCAATCTGGGGGTTCAAGCGCTTCAAATCCACCGGTTTGCGAAATCTTAATGTCCTAAGCAATTCCGTCTAGAAAGCAGAGACGCAGGCGTTCGCAAGACCGATTTAGTCAAAGATCACCTGCCATGGAGGGAACTTCCATCGGCCATAATTAGTGCCCGCGAATAAAGGAATGGCTCCACTCCGGACTAGCTGCGGATGCGGGAAATAAGCGGCGGAGGAAGCACGGGTGAATGTTCAGCTATGTGAGGCCGGCGCCCTCGGAGGTAAACACATATGCCGGTCCTAATGACCGAAAGCCGCCGTAACCAGTTCGGTATCGAGGTATTCGGTAATCTCTTTGATCTTGCCGCCGACCACCTTAAAGACCAAGCAGTAGCTATTGTTGTAAGGATTCCCGGTCTTAGTCTTACGGCCGCTCGCGTGCTGCTGGACCACCACATAGTCGCCCTCTGCAATCACGTTGTCCACATGATTACTGCCCATGCTTTCCATCTCGCTGAAAATCGGATGCAGCAACTTATCGATAAGCTCCTGCTTATCGTTCATGACGTGCGAATATTTAGTAGCGCCCATAATCGTCCAGCGAACGTCGTCGCTCATCGTCGCGAGCATATCCGGAAGGCTCTTGGCCGCGCCCATCTTGCGAACGATTTCCTTGTTTTCCGCTACTCCCATTGCTCTCACCTCTTGGTTGGTTTGGTTTAGACGCGCATCGCGATGCGGCGATTTGCAACCATCTTGAAAGCGGGACTTGAAACCCGAGTGCCGCGGCGCGGGAGAATGACCTTATCCACAGCTTGCTCTGTCGATAACTTGCTGGATGAGTAAGTAAGCTTCAAAAAGAGAGAAGACATGATTGTCAAAGACAGACTAAGGCGGTAAACGGCTGCCGCGCTGTTTCTTTAACTCAGATTTCCAAATCAAGCAGAAGCTACAGACAGAAGTTGCATGGCGCGTCGCAGCGAGCTATGCATCCGCCTCATTTAAGCAGAAATAATGCATTAAAGCATGGAAGCGGCGAGTTGGTATCAGCAAAGGATAAGCTATAGCGCCGCGCATTTTTAATGAACTGTTAGCCTTCTTCGCCTTGACCGATAACCGCTATCCCTTACAATCAAAGCCTTATGGCATTGCGTGAAAGCAAAACTCGTCAAGTAAACCATTCAATGTCCGTGTATCACTATACGGCTGTTTTTGAACCTGCTTATCATGGCGGTTTTATCGTAACTGTGCCGGCGCTGGCGGGGCTCGTAACTGAAGGCGACACGCTGGAGGAGGCACGCGCAATGATAAAAGACGCCGTGCGCGGATTACTCGAAAGCCTCGTGAAGCACGGCGAAGAAATCCCCGTTGAATCCAGTTCCGCCACGGTAGAATCGGTCGACGTTGAACTAGAAATCTAATCTTTTATACCAGGTTCGTCGCCTTAGGCGGCTCTTCCACTGCATCAGGCATACTCGCCGATGCGGAGTATTGATCCGCCGCCTAATATCCGCAATTTCTTTGGTTTGGCCCTGCCCCCCGAGCTCCGATTATCCAATATTTGCCCCCCCGGATAATAAAGGGAGAAGGCGACAGGGCCATTATTAATCCTGTGAGATGTAATGAAGCTTTTCTTAGTTGTTTTAGATCGTTTTTATCGCTAAAGCAATCAAAAAGAAACTTTTCAAGTTGTAATTGAAGAATGCTAAGGCGTTTAACGTAATCAATAACGTTCGACATTTTGTAGCTATTTGTCGAGAGTTGATTTTGCTCGCCCCACGGTGTACAAGGGTTTTCGGTATATCCGACCCCGCAAACTCTCGACAAAATGTCACGCCGAGCAAAACTCCCGGTTGCACAGCTCCACCCGCGCGACGTATTAAGCCACCGCCATGCTCACGCTGCTGTGTGTTCAGGGGACGCGAAGCGCGCCAGCCCGCGTCGGTTCAGAAGCTCCCGATCTGGTCGAGCTCGCTATAAAGAACGGCGGTGGCCGGGGAGAGATGGATGAAGCCCTACGTGATTTGTCACATGGTCGCCAGCGTGGACGGCCGTACCCTCACCAGCCGGTGGCGGCCGCCCGCCGGAATCACCGAGCGAGTGCCCAGGCTGTCGCGATGCGGATGAGTGGGGAAGCCGCCGCCACCCGCGACGCGATCGTCATTGATGACGCGCAGGACCGAATAGCCGTTTTCGAGCGGCTCGTAATAGTCAGCGAACGAAAAGGTATGGCGGCTATCGAGCCATTCGAAGCGCGTGCGTCCGCGTTCAGAGGCTTTCCGTAATGTGATCATTTTCCTACTCGTTAAGTTTGAGAAACCCACGGACCGATCCCGGCGAAGCGCGCGGGAGTAATGCGCCTGATGTAACCCGGAATATTGCGCATCGAGGGCGGCGGAAAGTCAGCGTTCGGACCGAGGCAAAGCGGCGCGAGACGCTGCAGAAGCTTCACGGCGCCGCCTTCGCTAATACGGGCGCCGCCGTACACAACCAGGTATTCGCGCATCCCAGAGCGTTGTTCTGGTCACCGAGCAGGGACAGCGCGACACGCGCATCGCGGCGGATATTCTTGACCTTCTGATGGACGGCGCGGTGGCCGATAACGAATTGCTCGTCTTCGATGCCGACCCATATCACGGTGACTTGCGGAGCGCCGTTGGAATTGAGCGTGGTCAAATGACCGAGCGGACCCTGCGCGATCAGATCGCGCACCGACGGTGGGATCTGCAGCGCGAGGTCTCACTCCTTAGATCTGGGGCGTCAGCATTTCAGGACTGAGCGGAAACGAACTTTGCCGGAGATCATGCGATCGTACGCAGCGGCCGCGCGATCGAGTGGAAATGTCTCGATCATCGGGCGGACGTCGTTGGCGGCGGCGAATTTGAGCGTGTCCTCGGAATCGGCGGCGGTGCCCGAGGGCCAGCCCGCGATTGACTTACGGGCCATGATCAATTGGACCGGAGAGACGGCGAAGGACTCGAAGCTCGCGCCGACGATCAGCAGTTTGCCGTCGACCCCGAGGCCCTCGATCAAGGCGCCGATCGCCTTGGCGTCGGGGGCGGTCGCGAGAATCACGCGGGCGCCGCCCAGGGCGGAGAGTTCGTTCGCGACGTTCTGTGAGGAGGTATCGATGTAGGCCAGCGCGCCGAGTTGCAGCGCGAGACTCTTCTTGTCGCCGCCGCGGCCGATCGCGACGGTGTTGAAGCCGAATTTGTGGGCAAATTGGAGGGCGAGATGGCCGAGTCCGCCGATACCCTGGATCGCGACGAGCGCACCCGGCGCCGCACCGCTGTGGCGCAAGGCGTTGAAGGTCGTGATTCCGGCGCACATCAGCGGCGCGGCTTCTTCCGGAGTCAGGGCGGCGGGGATGCGCGCGAGCGACTCGATGGGCGCGTAGACGAACTCCGCGTAGCCGCCATCGTAGCTGAGACCGGGGATTTGCAATTTTGCGCAGGTTATAAAATCACCGCGGCGGCACGATTCGCATCTGCCGCAGTGCCCGCCATACCATCCGATTCCGACGCGATCACCAATTTTCCAAGGAGCGCAGTCTTCGCCGACCGCATCGATCACGCCCGCGATCTCGTGGCCGGGCGAGCGCGGGTAGAGCATCCCGGGCCATCCGCCATCCTTGGTGAGAGAATCGCTGTGACAGATGCCACAGGCCTGGACTTTCACGCGAACGCAGCGGGCGCCGGGCTCGCGTTTTGGCTCATCAATCGACTCGAAACTTCCGCCGGCACGACTTACTTGTATCCGTTTCACAGCGAGGACCTCGATTTAATATCGATGTTTTCACTGCATCCGACAGGTTGGACCGCGCGTCACAGATAGGCGGCTGGACGGATGAATTTTACGGCAGAGTTTCGCGCGAAGAAAACGAGACGAAGCGATTATGAAAAGTAGTCGCCCTCGCGCATGTCCATCAGTAGATCGGGTCCCTGCCGTTTTGCTCCTTCGATCCACTTGCACAATCCGATCGTTTCGCACGCACTGAGCGAGATCCTTGTCTGGCGTCCAAATGCATCCCTTCTCCACTCGGACATCCTCGGATGAGCGGAAGCCACCGAGGCCAATGCCCGAAATAGTCTATCTTCACGAGCGACCCGACAGCCCACCTAGTCGGGCTGCATGAGTGCGTCAGGCTGCGGCACGCGCTCTCCCACAAAATTGTTGCCGGCAAAAGGGCTGACCGAAGGGCTCGCACCTGCCTAACTCGTTTCAGTGCAGTATTTCGAGGAGGCCCGGATGGATGGTCAGAAGTTGCGGCTGGAGTGGCTGGAGGCGGCGGAATTGCAGGACAACCCACACAATTGGCGCCTGCACCCGTATACCCAGGAGGCGGCGTTACGCGCGGCTTTGCAGGAGGTCGGCTGGGCTGGCGCGCTGCTCTATAACGAGCAGACCGGACGTTTGATCGACGGCCATTTGCGCAAGCAGCTCGCCAACAAAGGCGAGAAGGTGCCGGTGCTGATCGGCTCCTGGAACGCAGAGCAAGAGGCTAAAATCCTGGCCACCTTCGATCCGCTTGCAGCGATGGCGCAGACCGATACCCAAGCGTTTGAGGAGTTGCTCAGCTCAGTCCGCTTCGAGAGCTCCGCCATCACCGACATGTTGGAATCGCTCGCCGGCGCAGCCGCGGCACCGTGCCTGCTCCAACCCGAAGATCTCAGCGAGCCAGCTGATCAGGTTGAACGGGCCGATGAGCTCTGGGCCAAATGGCGACCCGCGGCGGGACAGGTCTGGGCGGCCGGACGCCATCGCATCGCATGCGGCGACAGCAGCACAGAACGAGTGTTCGCGGCGCTCTGGCAGAACATTGATGAGCGCGCCAGTTTAGTTTGCTGCGACCCGCCCTACGGCGTCGACTATGGCGCCAAGACCGCCTGGATGGAGGGGCACGGCGCTCAGCGCAAGCGCCCGGCAATCAAGAATGACGCGCTCGCGCCGCAGGAGCTCCGGCGACTGTTCGGCGCCGCGCTGAAGTTGGCCGCCAACTACGCTCAGCCCGGCGCTGCAATCTACGCGACGGTACCCTCGGGCAGTCTCCTGCCCTATTTCATCGGCGGCCTCGAAGACGGCGGCTTTAGCTTCAAACACTCCCTGGTCTGGCTCAAGAACTCGCCCGTGTTGGGGCGCGGCGATTACCATTACCGTCACGAAACCATCCTCTACGGCTGGTTGCCCAACGGCGCCCATTACTTCATTGCCGACCGCACCCAGGACTCGGTCTTCGCGATTGACCGCCCGCCCGCCAGTCCATTTCATCCCACCACCAAACCCGTTGCGCTGATGGCGCGCATGCTCATGAACAGCTCGCGTCCGGGGGACCTGGTGCTTGATCCGTATTGCGGCAGCGGCACGACCCTTCTGGCTTGTGAGCAGCTCGGCCGCCGCGGCTTCGGCCTTGAACTCGACCCGCGTTATGTCGCGGTGACGTTGGAGCGACTCCACGGATTGGGCCTCCAACCGGAATTGCTGGCAGTACCCGACCAATCGAATGGCTGACGCAGTGCCCCCAAGCAGGAAGCAGGAGGCCCGCCGGGAATCGCACGCATGTTGATCAACCGCAGCCGCCAGGAGCGCAAGCTACGTGGCTGGTGATACCCGCAGTCGCGCCGCGCGCCGGCTGAGCGCGGAACGCCAGCGACAGATCTTCGAACTTAGATTGCGCGGCGTCTCGTTGGAGGATATTGCGCGCCAATTCGAACTGACGGTTTCGGGAGTTTGGCGCGCCTACAAACGCGCGCTCGGTGACAGCCCCGAATCCCCGGTGACGCTGGCCCGCCAGGAACAGCGCGAGCGGTTAGGACGTATCCGGGCCCGGCTGTGGGCGAAGATTAACGTGGCCAATGACGTCAAGGAACTGGTCCCGCTCAGTCGCGAAATCCTACACATCGAGGAGCGCGAAGCCAAACTGCTCGGATTGGACGTACCCGCTAAAGCGCACCTGTCGCCGGAGGTCTTAGAACTCAAACGGCGGGTAGCCGAGCATGACCAGCAGCGGACCGAACTGCGCGTCCTGGTAGAGGCCATGACGCCGGAAGATAGCGAGCTATACTTGGAGATAATCGAACGCACCCGCGACCAGTACAAAAAACAAAAGGCGCAAGCCACCGAGTCTGCCGCTGAATAGACCTCGAGACTAGATCAGCTTGGATTGATCTTACCTCCTCGGTATCCTTAGCAATAGCTCAATTCGAGCAGTCGAGACGCTCAGTAATCGGCCGCAGCCCGCCCGACTAAAGACTCCGCCTATGCGTTACTTGCGGCTGCTTATCGCGCGCGCTCGATATACGGATCCGGCAACGAGTGTAATTCGGCCTGCGCGGCCTGCTGGCGCAAGCGTTCATAGCGATTCCAACGCATCCCTTTAGGTTTATCCGGGAACCGTTCGAGCAGCGATTCTTTGCCCCCGAGCCGCCGCCGAATCCGCAACGCTTTCTGGAGCGCCCGGCTGCGCTGCCCGCCAGACTCACTGCGATAGCGCAATCCCGTGCAGCGGCGACAGGCAAAAGCACCGGGCGTCTGCCCGCCGAAATACAGCATGGCCATGCGCCGCCTGCATGCGCCATGCGGACACCTGAACCAGACCCGTTGCCCACCATAGTGGCAGCTGGTCCAGATCAAGCTCACCGCCTGCTCGCGCTTCTGCCAACGTTGCGTGTGGTTGCGGACTCGATAACTCAGATGCACCAAGTTAATCGATTCCACCCTAACGAGTAATGAAACGACGCTTGCGGGTTCCAGCAGCCAATGCGAGAAAAAGATGGAGCCAGCGCTCAGCCAGCCGGCGCGCCGCCAGCGCCTTACGTCGAGTCTATAGGTTCCGTCGGTCGTGTTTCCCGGAGACCAGCTGGCGTAATCGCAAAGCCGGGGCGGCCTAAGCGGCACAGCTTTCGCCAAGCGCCATTCGCCGATTAGTCGTAGTTCCATGATTCCCGCGTCTTCACATCACGTGGTTGTCGCAACAGGAATAGCTTACCATCGAGCGACCTGACTTCTGATCGTGGGCTCCTCGTTACGTGTGGTTGCGCCGCAGATTTTAATGGAAATGCAGTCGCTGACCGGGTCCGCTACGGGAACCTGCGGGCGCTAAGCGCTCAGCTAGGCAGTATGCCCCTTTTACTTTGGGGCTTTTGCAGCCTGCCAGGCCATGGAATTTAGAGCAGCGCGGCCACGAGAGCGTAATCCAGCTATAAACGACCCCAAAGGCCGATAATGGCGTCCCGATACACATATTTTGATTGAAAATCTTGCGCGGAACGCTACAGTTCGGCAGGCCTAAGCAGCAAATTAATAATTAAAGCGTAAGTTAATGTCCTTCGGGGCCTCAGCAAGTGCGTCCAAATCCTCAAATCAATAGGCAAATTGGCTTGGTCGCACGCCGTGATGGGCAGAGACGAGTTCATAGCAGACTGGCTCCTCCGCCAGCCAGTCTCCGATTGGAGGCCATCTCTTGAGGAAACGCGCGAACTGCGCGTGTGGCGTGGCAATGCCTGCGACCCAGCGGCACGGAGAAGGCTCACAAGTGGTGCACCCGGCCAGCCTTACTTCGAATTCGTCTCTATACGCGATTAATTCGGTTCTTCAGTTGCATTGCAAACGATCGGGTGATTGCGAGCTGGTCCGGAAGCTGAGCCGGGGATTTTGCCAAGCCTGCAAGGGGCAGCTTAATCGATACCGTGATCGGTCAGATTGGAGCTCCACCCGTTCCACCAGTGCGGAGAGCGCAGCGCTCCGTTCAGCTTCGGAGGCAAACCGCTGACGCCAGCTCCGCGCCGCCTGCAGCACCTGCTCGATCCGACCCGAGTCAGGCTCCGTTTGCGCAGTCGCCTCGAGGAGGGCGGATTCATCGCCGAGCATCTCCCGATGGCAGCCGCGACGCGCGCTTCGAGCTCGCGCGCCGGCACACGCCAGCCGCGGCGCGCCTCAAGCTCGCCCCGGGCCGGGCAGTTGCGCGAGACGTAGTAGCGGTACTTTTTCACTCCTTTGCGGGCGTGACTGGGCGTCAGCCCGGCGCCCTGCTCGTCAACCAAGCGCCCCATCAGCGGACTCTGTTCCAGGCTTCCACGGTAGCTCCTGGGGCGCACCCGGTGCTCCTGCAGCTGCTGCTGGGTGCGCTCCCATAGCCGCACGTTCCACCATCGCCTGATGCTGACCGGGATGGCGCAGCTTCCGGTGCCGGATCTCCCCGATGTAAAGCGGATTGGCAAGCAGCGCGTAGAGTGCGCCGCGCGAGAACGAATGCCCGCCGGACTCGACGCCGCTGCGGGAAGTTCGCCGCTTGGATAAAATATCGCTGCGGTCCAGCTCGGCTTTGAGCAACCGCACACAGCCGAGCTCCAGGTAGCGCTGGAAAATAGCGCGGACGGTCATCGGCCTCGGCTTGATTGATCACCAAGCGATGCTCAGAGACGTCATAACCCAGGGGCACGACTCCGCCCATCCACATGCCTTTGCGTTTGGAGGCCGCGATCTTGTCGCGGATGCGTTCCCCGGTGACCTCGCGCTCGAACTGGGCGAAGGAGAGCAAGACGTTGAGGGTCAAACGGCCCATCGAAGTCGTCGTATTGAATTGCTGGGTGACCGCCACGAACGAGACACCCTGGGCATCGAACACTTCGACCATCTTGGCGAAGTCCGCCAATGAGCGGGTCAGCCTCTCCGCCAGCCGGTCTTTTATTGGCAGAATTGACAGCCCGCGCCGCCGTGGCAGAAGTGCATCCATCCATTTTAATACGCGGGATGCTCCCGCATCTCAAAACGGAAAGGAAAATACCATGACGAAGTACACAGACGAAGTACACACAAGGACGTGCAGAAATATTGCGACGAACGCGGCATCAAGCTCGAAGTTGCTGACAATCGCCAGTCACTCTCACGGCGCGGCTCGCCATGCGTCTTACGACCGAGGCCATTCACCAAGCTGCAACCGGGGACGGTAAAGGGTAAGTTTCGCGCTTTTGCGGGCCCATCAATTGTGCGAATTTAAGACCGTCTCGAAATTCCCATGTCGCTGATTCAATCACCGCCGAGATGGCGGCAAGCCGATGATTTCTGGCACTTCGTGCTAGACCGCGAAACAGTTGCGTATCTCAATCCTGAATTTCCTCCTTCAACGTGGAGTTTCGGACAACAGGCTTATGTGGTTTGGCTCAATCCGAGATATTGGAGCCGCGAAGCGGTTGAGCTTTGGCAAGATGGCGAACTTTTCCCCTTGGAGCATGGCCAAGAGTTCCTGCTGGATTTTTGGACCAGCGAAGGCCGCCCGCCATCGCAATAACCCTCTGGGGTTGCCCGCTTCCGCGCCCGCGCCTGCGCTTTCCCCCTTCTCCGCTCTTCCATCCACCCGACGCGAAAGCAGAGGATTGGGCGCTATCTTTCGATAGTCCCCCATTGAAAAGCAAATCACCCACGTTGCACAAAGGGTAGATAGTGCTGAAAAACTCGGTGCGTGAATGCGGCCGAGGCACGCCTCGGCAGAAGTTTTAAGCAGCATCGAAAGTTTCGGCTTGGGGTTCCCGCAGGTGCCTTAAGGTTATCGTGGTCCAGTTCGGTTCTAGTGGCGATCCGGTAAGTCTCGGGCCTCAGACGGCTAGGGCACAGCTCGGTGATGGGATGTCGGGCGGCCGCATGCGGATGAAGCGCCGCAGATTTTGCACCGTCGCCACCAGCAGAAACTCTTCGCGTGCGCCGCCTAAGCCGCGCAGCTTTAAGCGCGTAAACCGGAAGTGCCGCTTCATATGCCCGAACAACATCTCAACCTTGCGACGCAAGCGACGTGAGCGCTCGAAGTCGGGCGTATGCTGAAGGGCAATCGTCTCCTGACGAGTCACCTCGTCGAAGGGCACTGAGAGGGTCCGTTTCGGCCCACGCGTGCAGTGCTGGCGTATGGAGCAGGTCAGACAATCACTAGCCGTTGCCCGATACATATGAATTTTTTCTTTCAGCCGCGCCGTGCGGTGTTTCAGCACCTTGCCCTGCGGACAGATGAAGCAGTTGCGTGCGGCATCGAAAGTGAATGATTCACGCGACAAGAGCCCATCAGTCTGGCGCTGCCGATCCAGCACAGGAATATGAGCGGTAATCTCACGTTGCTTGAGCCACCCCAGAAACGGTCCGGCGCCGTAGCCCGCATCAGCAGCCAGTATGGCGGGCTTCAGTCCGTGCGTCTGTTCGACGCGCTCGAGCATGGTTTTCGAGGCGAGGATTTCCTGCGCCATTCTTGCCGGCGTGGCTTCGACATCGACGATGACCGCATGTGCGGTGTCGATCAGGTAATTGGTGAAGTAGCCGAACCGGCCGCGTCCTTCCTTGGTGTTCCAGGCCGCAGCGGGATCAGTCGGCGATAGGTATTTGGCTCCGCCGGTATGTGCTGGATGGCCCGCATCGAGCGCCGCCAGATACTCCCGCACTGGCCGGGCTGAAGTATTGGCTTCGCGGATTCCGTCGCTGCTTCCCACGCGCCGGTCGCGGCGGGCATCACCGTGCACAAAGCTGCCGTCGACCGCAAAACCTTCGCCCGGAACGAGACCGGCGGCGCGGCACTGCTCCACCACTTCCTCGAACAGCAGCCGATAGACATCACTCTCGCGGAAACGGCCGTAACGGTTCTTCGAGAAGGTCGAGGGATCGGGTACCGCTCCATCCAGCCCCAGGCGGCAGAACCAGCGGTAGGCCAGGTTGAGATGGATCTCACTGCATAGTTGACGCTCGGAGCGGATGCCATAGGCATAGCCAATGAGCAGCATGCGCAGCATCAGTTCGGGATCGATCGAGGGTCGTCCGGTATGACTGTAGTATTGCGCCAGCACGGTTCTGACCCGCTCGAAACTGAGCACGGCATCGATGGCGCGCAAAGGATGATCGCTGGGCACATGGTCTTCCAGCCGGAAGTGGTAAAAGAGCTGCTCCGACGCCCTCTGCTTTCCCATCATCACCCCGTCCTCCGCCGTTGAAGCGAAGAACGGAATCACAAGCAGCGGCTGATGACAATGAGTTTTTCAGCACTATCGGTAAAATTTGCAACGTCGCGGAAACCTGCGTTGTGACGAGGTGACAATGCCCAAACCCAAGCCCAAAAAGTATTGCCCCGCCAGATGCAGCGGCGCAGAGAGAATGCCGACCAAGATAACGAAAATATGGTTAGACCATATTCAGGAAAACATTGAGCGAGAAAAATATCCGCCTTTGCCTGAGCTTAGGGACGGTGAGGCTTTGTATAGCTGTCCATACTGTAGTGCAGTGTGGAGTGCGTCATCCGAATACGAAACGGGCGATAGGAAAATTCTTGGGTGGTGGTATGGAATGGCAGGTTCAGGCTGGAAGCCCAATACGAGGTAATTGAGCAACAAACGCCAGAGAGCGCCTAACCCCACAACTTCTCGAAGCGGGAAAGCCATGAACAGCGGGCGCTTGCAGGATTCAGGCGCACCGATGACAACAGGTGAACGAGGCATCCGGCTGTAAATGAGGGTGGAGCAAAAATGGCCTTAATGAAAACGCTATTCTCGAAATGGTTTGGACGTAAGACTATCAACGTCAATTCTTCCAGACCACTTTCCCTCTCTGCCGAACGTGCCGACATCATTGAATAGAGCTACGGAAGAACTGACATCGGGCGAACAGCCTCCTACCATTAGCGATCTCGTGACTCTACGCCATGAATTGCAAAATTTGAGAGAGGGGGGCTCGCTTACCACCGCAGACAAGTTTTCTACTCCTCGCCTCATCGATGCTATCGACGATGTTTTAATGCCTAAGTTACCAAATTCTCCTGAAACTCAACAACTTAGGCACGCACATGCACATTACAGGGAAGCAATTAGTCGCGAATTTATGCTGCGCATGAAGCGCTATTACGAGAACGCAAACGAGGAAAATACTAAAGCGTTAGGAGATTTCCTTTTTTTCAAAGAACATCGCGCGCGTCTTATGTTTATTCTTGATTCCGCAACCGACCCTGAAAGAGCCGCATATGGCAAAATTTTTGCCGATTGGGCGAGGTTGCAAGGATTCTCTCCTTCTGAGGTCGCTGAACATGTGGATGCCGGAGCGATCGAACGGTTGACCCACACCGCGACGAGCCCCACAAGCGACACTTCTCAAACGAGAGCCAAGAGCTTGGCAGACGCGCTACTTTGGTGGCGGACGGAGATAGTTGTTCCGTCTGACATTCCGGATGCAGACAAGGTCTCCACAATTTACCGATTTGAAGACTTGAGACCGCTTGTAGAAGAGTCGCCGACAGCACTGATGACAAATCACTTGGAGCTGCTCTCCAATCCCTATTCGAGCGGCGGAGCGCGGCGCAGCGCTTGCTTCAAATGTTTCACAATTTTACACGCCTGTCTGGTAATAATGCGGTACTGGTTACTGAGATGGAGAAGTTGTTACGGCCACTCGCTGAATTCGATTATGGAACCAACTCTACAGAGGAAATCTCTGACGGTGAGCCAGAAACACCGGCAGAAAACGCACCGAGCGCGGCGCCGCACGCGGGTGCAAATAGCAAAAAGCGGTTGACCAGCTAATCACGTATGATGGACAGCCCCCCGCCATATTTCATAAAGGGTCTGATTTCTGCCCCTTCCCTGCCCGAGAATCGTTTGCCTTCTAACGTCAACCATCGGGCTAGGCATAGGCTCATACGCGGGGGGAAAGGTTAGACGAATGTCCAGAACTGGATCAGTGCGGCGAGCTGCACCACTTTTCGGCTTCACTGACTAAACACTTCTAGCCTTACTTCGTAAGGAGAGTCAGCATCAAAATGGTCAATACTTACAGAAATAATGGGATGGTGTGGTTTGCTTATCATGACTTGGCTTATTGTATACTCTCCGCTTACATGTTTGATTAGGTAGTCGGGTAAAGCATCCCTGAGTTTCTCGACCAACTCGTCGTATTTGTTGTAGCTTCACTTAAATTATCGCTGCTTGTGAATATACATTCATATACAGAATATGACCTGTCTTCGTAGTGCGTGATTTACATCTTGTTGTTCCTGGTATCACTAATGTGGTAGACGCTGTTTCAGATTCGATTTGCTTTCCCTTTATCGAATTGAAACTCGCATTAGCGGCGTCAAGAACCTCGTTCAACGTTCTACTGAATCTAGTCTGTAATGTTGATTCAGGGGCGGAGGATGTGTTGCAACTTTGGCGGGAAGGGCTGGTAGCCTGAAAAGACCGTGAAGCATGCAACCCGACCGGCAATCTTCAAATGGCGGCAGACGGCGCCGGAGCTGATTCTGTGTGCCGTGCGCTGGTATCTGCGCTACTCGCTCTCGCTGCGCGATGTGGAAGAGTTGCTCGCCGAGCGCGGTCTGGCGGCGGATCACACGACCATCTGGCGTTGGGTGCAACGTTACGGTCCCGCACTGGAACAGCGTCTGCGCCGTCATCTCAAGCCAACGAACAAATCCTGGCGGGTCGATGAGACCTATATTCGTGTGAAGGGCCGTTGGTGTTACCTCTATCGGGCAGTTGATTCCACCGGCGCCACCATCGACTTCTTGCTGTCGGCGTTGCGCGATGCCACAGCAGCCAAACAGCTGTTCCGCAAGGCTCTCCGCGATCCCTCGCATCCGCAACCCCGCGTCATCAACACCGATAAGGCCCGCCTCTACGGCGCGGCGATTGCCGGAGTGAAAATGGAAGGAACCCTGCGCCGCCGCTGCCGCCATCGCCCGGTCCAATACTTGAACAACATCCTGGAGCAGGACCACCGCGCGATCAAACGCCGCGTGAAGGCCAAGCAGGGCTTTCGCGAGTTTGAAGCAGCCGGGCGAACGATTGCAGGCTACGAGGCGATACACATGATCCGCAAGGGACAGGCGCGGTGGGTCAGCGACGGATGTTCGCCAACAGAATCAATTCATCGACCGGCTGTTCGATCTGGCAGCCTGAGACCAGGCAGTCCAGTTGCTCGCGGGCGTCCTCCGTCAGAGTTTTCAAAGTTGCAACACTTCCGCTCAGAGCGGTGCAGAGGTGGCGAGGCGGTGGGTGAGACACGAGAACGGCCAAAATCGGCTAAAACCTTACAGAGGAAAGCCGTTCGAGCAATCCAACGAGTTGGAATTGGAAAGTCAAAAAGGAAATTTCAGTTAGTACCATGAAAAAAGTTGCTCACTGTTCATGCGGAATGCTTGGGGTTGAGGTTGATGGAGATCCGGTCGTGATAGTCGCGTGCCATTGCGGTGGTTGCCAACGGCGTACCGGGTCCGTGCTGGGACTCGGCGCGTACTACCCGCGCGAGCGTATCCGCGTCTTCGGGGAGAGCACAGTGTTCGCCCGGCGCGCTGATTCGGGCAGGAAACTTGATACTCACTTTTGTCCGAGTTGCGGAACCAGCCTGTATTGGGAAGCTGAAGAAGTGCCTGACCTCATCGGGGTCGCGGTCGGCGCCTTCGTCGATCCGCAGTTTCCAGCACCACTGATGTCGGTGTGGGAAGAATCAAAACATCCGTGGCTGAGCTTCACGCACAGCCTGGAACACAAGCCTCGCAACAGCGACACCTGAGGAAGAGGATTCGGGCTAAAATTAACGGCTTTCGACATTTACTCGAAAGCCCTGGTCGCCCTTTCCTACCTTTTGCGCTTGAAGTTGATTGAACGCGACCGAGGGATGTGTTGCAACTTTGAAAACTCTGACTGAGGCGTTCCGGCGAACAACTACATCGCTGGGTCTCAGGCCGCCAGCTCGAAGAGCTGCTCGACGAATAGATTCTGCCGACGGACATCATCGTGGCTAACCCGCCGCTGCTCCAGTTCGGGACCGTAGGTTTCAGCCAACGCCAGATGGTCGTGTGATCCGCCGCCAGACCGCGCTCGGCGAGCAATTCTTCTACATCGCGGAGCGAGAGCGAGTAGCGCAGATCCCAGCGCAGCGCACACAGAATCAGCTCCGGTGCCGTTTGCCGCCATTTGAAGATTGCCAGTCGGGTTGCGTGCTTCATGGTCTTCTCAGCCCTACCAGCGCGACCCGCCAAAGTTGCAACACGTCCGTGAAGGCTAAACAGGGCTTTCGCGCATTGATGGCGCGCGGCGAGACGATTGCAGGATACGAAGCGATAAACATGTTGCGCAAGGCGCAGGCGCGTGGGTCAGCGACCACGATGTCCGCCAACAGAATCAGTTCATCGACCAGCTGTTCGAGCTGGCGGCCTGAAACTTCCCGCCCGGCGTTCGCCGCAGATTCCTCCATCACCGCTTTCAAAGTTGCAACACTTCCCAAATGGCTGGTCACATTCATGGAGCATCACATCGGGCAATACGCAGGATTATCCGCCTCATCCAGAAATGGCTGAAGGCGGGTGTGATGGAAGAGGACGGAAGATCAGACCGATGAAGGAACTCTGCAAGGAGCAGTGATTTCGCCACTCTTGGCAAATATCTACCTTCATTACAGGTTCGATCTCTGGGCCGAGCAATCGCGGCGACGCCATACGACCGGAAATGTGATCATCGTGCGCTATGCCGATGACAGCATCACCGGCTTTCAACACCGGCAGGATGCGGAACGCTTCCTGTGTAATCTCAGAAAAGGCTGGCAGGCTTCGCGCTCAGTCTACACCCCGATAAAACCCGATTGATCGAGTTTGGCAGGTTCGCTGCCAAAAGCCGACACAGCCGGGGGACGACAGACCAGAAACGTTCGACTTCCTCGGCTTCACACACTTTTGTGACCGGCGGAGAAAGGACGGGTCCTTCATCATCGGGCGCCAGACAAAGCAGGCTGCCATGCGTCCAAACTAAGCGCTGGCGGCGCAGGGCTATGGGACAGTCGCCGCACAAACACGGAAAGAAGAGTGAGGTTATTCGGAACTTAACGGCGAAATTCAAAAACCAGCTGATCGGGAGTAGCGGCGTGACCTGAAACAATGGTTAAACTTAAAAAGACTAACGATCTGAATCGAACAAGCACTGCAAATTAAGCCACCATATCCAGCATGTACCGAATTGCTGACAAGATAATTTCGTGGGCAAATCCGGCCACCATTGAACCGGAAGCCAAAAAACAGCTGACGAATATCGCTGCAATGCCATTCATTTTCCGGCACGTCGCAGTGATGCCGGACTGCCACCTCGGAAAAGGCGCAACCGTAGGCAGCGTCATCGCCACCACCGGCGCGATTATTCCGGCCGCCGTCGGCGTGGACATCGGCTGCGGCATGATCGCCGTGCGCACCAAATTCTCCGCAAACGAGCTGCCCGATAATCTCGAAGCCCTGCGGACCGGCATTGAACGCAGAATTCCGCTGGGCGCTGGAGCGTTTAACCGCGACCTCAAAGGCACGCGCGGAGCTCCGCGTAAGTACCTGCTCAGACAGCCCGAGGCGGCCGGCTATAGCGGCATTGACCCGAGATGGCCCTATGCCGTGGGTACGCTCGGCTCCGGCAATCATTTCATCGAGATCTCGCTCGACGAGAGACGACCGGGTATGGGTAGTGCTCCACTCCGGCTCGCGCGGGATCGGCAACAAGCTCGCCATGAAGCACATCAAGACCGCGCAGAAAATCATGGACCGAGCAGCACGTCGCTCTTAAAGATCGGGATTTAGCCTATCTCGCCGAAGGGCGGCCGGAATTCGACGCGTACATCACCGACCTGCTATGGGCGTCAGGATTTCGCCCTGGCCAACCGCGAAGAAATGATGGACCGCGTGATCACCGAACTATCCTACAAATTCTTCGGTGAGGACGGCTACCAGTCCGAAATCGAGCTGGAACGCATCAATTGCCATCACAACTTCACCCAGCGCGAAAAACACTTCGGCAAAAAGGTCTGGCTCACCCGCAAAGGCGCAATCCAGATGAAGGCCGGACAGCCCGGCGTAATCCCCGGCTCCATGGGGACCCGGAGCTATATCGTCGCGGGACGAGAAAATGCTCTCGCCTATCATTCGGCCCCACACGGCGCAGGCCGGCGCTTCTCCCGCAGCGAGGCGCGCCGCCGCTTCACCATGGCCGATTTCGAAAAAGCCATGAAAGGCATCGAATGCCGTCATTCCAAGCAACTCGATCGACGAATTACCGATGGCCTATAAAGACATCGACGAGGTCATGGAGAACAGCAAAGAGCTCGTTTCGATCAAACACACCCTCAGACAGGTAGTGAACGTTAAAGGGGATTAGGAACAAGAAAAGGAAAGTGGTGCTGATTCAGGTCAGAAGATTAAAAAGCCAAAGACTAAATCTTGCCGCTTAACCCGCTGTGGTCTTCTTCGGCCCTGTGGAATCGTAGCGTTGCTTGAAGCAGGCGCGGCATAACTAACGCCGCTTGGGCTTTGCTTCCTGATCCTCAGGATGAGGAGATAGACAGGAGAATCGTTGAACACTACCCAGGTCTAACGACCCCACGATTCGATCTCACTGCTCATGACCTCAAGCACTGTACCGTCAGGATCTTTGAAGCACATGATCCCGATCTTGCTGCCGCGTGGACCATCGTAGCGCTGCAGCGGCGCTATGAACTAGACACCCTTGGCCATCAGCGTCTCATAAGTCTTGTCAATATCGTCAACAATGAAGGCAATTCGGCAGATGCCGAGATTGTTGAGCGTTGCATAAGGCTGCCCGTGGGGCGGCGGGTCAATAAACTGGACGAGATCGAGCACCGGCGCGTTGGGGTCGTCGCCCAGCCGCATGAACACGCCGCGCAGCTTCTTTACGTCGAGGCCGAGCGCCTGACCGATACCGGGAGTGCCGCCACCGAGGATAAAATCATTCATCTTGGTGAAGCCGAGCTCCTCGTAGAATTTGATCGAACGCGCCATTTCCCGGACGCAGATGTTGACGTGAAAAAAACGCCTGAGCATAGTTACCTCGCTGGACATCGCCCCGCCTGGAGCAAAATATTAATCGACTGACCGGACAATCTCCGTAAGCTTCGTTCGGCTATCGATGCGGTTATTCCCGTCGGCAGCCCACGCACGTCGGGCGCAAGCGGTCGCGCGTTTAATGAAGGCCGCGGGTCTCAGTGGCTGTTCGACCGCGACTTCACCACCGCGGCAACTGACCGTTTGTGGGTCGCCGACATCTTTTAAATTCCGACTTGGGTCAGTTTCTTTACCTGCGGTAGTACTCGAGATTACCATGAAAGTCGAAATTAACGAGAACATCTGTGTTGGACACGACAAGTGCTACCCGGTCGCGTCAGAAGTGTTCCAACCCTGCGATGATTTGGGCCGTGCCAAAATTCTCCACGAAAGGCCGTGAGTCGTGGGTAGCGCGCCGTTGCGACTTTGCCCGTCTGTCATTTCTTGAGGGTGTCGCGCGCAGCATCTTTGGTCCGCCCAGCAACACTCTGCGCCTTGCCAGCAGCCTTTTCTGCTGCGCCTTTAGCTTGCGTTTTGGTATTACCGGTCATTTTACCCATGGTTTTTTTGACCGAGCCTTTCAGCTGCTTTGCAGCGCCTTTAATCCGATCTTTGTCCATCTCTCTCTCTCCTTATTTAGCTGTCCCTCCCAGCCACAGCGCGGTGTTTTCAGCATAACAGAATAAAATGCGTACAAAGATAACGTTATCGGAAATTATAGGAAAAGAAGCGCAGATTGCCGCACCGTGAAGCGCATCGTTCCAGGCGAATTCTTCAAACCTTTCGCTGTCTTAGGCATGCGCAAAGCGACTGGCTTTATGGCGTGGATTGAGCGCACATGGACCCTCTATTGGGAGGTATCCATGAAGCCATCCGTCTTCATCGAAGCGCAGCCGAAAGGGGTCCACCTTGGGCGATGATTTGGAGGAATTGAGCCGATGAGATTACGCGCCTTGCAGCCCTCGACGTGCCTGCCCTGCGGCAGCAATGGGCGGCGCTCTTCGGCGCCGCGCCGTCGCCCAGCTTGGGGCGTGGGTTGCTGCTCAGAGCGCTTGCGTACCGGCTGCAGGAGCGGGCCTTGGGTGGTCTCAAATCGTCAACGCAGCGGGTCCTCGAGCGGCTTGCCGATAATCGTTCAAAGGCCGCGCCGCAATCTATTGCGGCACGGCGGGCGCGCGCCGGGACCGTGCTGATCCGGCAGTGGCGCGGCATCAGTCACCGAGTCACCGTCCTCGACGATGCAGTGGTCTATCGGGAGCGACGTTACAAGTCGCTCTCCGAAGTCGCCCGCGCGATCACCGGCGCGCGCTGGTCGGGGCCGCGGTTCTTCGGTCTGACGGGCCGCGTCAAGGAAACGGTCAATGGCTAATCCGAGCACGCGCTGCGCCATCTACACCCGTAAGTCCTCGGAGGAAGGACTGGAGCAGGACTACAACTCGCTGCATGCCCAACGTGAGGCCTGTGAGGCGTTCATCCGCAGCCAGACCGGCGAGGGCTGGCGGCTGGTCAAGACCGCCTACGACGATGGCGGCTTTTCCGGCGCGGGGATGCAACGGCCGGGGCTCCAGCAATTACTCACGCATATTCGCGAAGGGCTGGTCGATACCGTGGTGGTGTACAAGGTCGATCGGCTGACCCGCTCGCTGACCGACTTTGCCCGGATGGTCGAATTGTTCGACGCCAAGGGCGTCTCCTTCGTCGCCGTCACCCAGCAGTTCAATACCACCACCTCGATGGGACGGCTGACCCTCAATGTGCTGCTCTCGTTCGCCCAGTTCGAGCGCGAAGTGATCGGCGAACGGATCCGCGACAAGGTCGCGGCTCCAAGCGCAAGGGCATCTGGATGGGCGGCGTGCTGCCGCTTGGCTATGACGTCGATGAGCGCAAGCTGGTCGTCAATCACGACGAAGCCGCGACCGTGAGAGGGATCTTTGAGCGCTATGTCGAACTAGGTAGCGTCCGGCTGTTAGGCAACGAGCTCCGCCAGCGCGGGATTGTTTCGAGCGCCAAAGTATCCAGGAGCGGCAATATCCGGGGGACATTTCGACGATATCCTTGTGACGAAGGAAATCGCTGAACTGAACCCAATAACATGGATGCTTATCCGCCCTACTTATTGTTCTTAATTCGCATGCGCGCGATTGGCGTGCTTTACCGCGGCGCGCACGCGGTACGCGCGGTAAATCTCTGCGACTGAACCGATTTGCTCAGTACTGAATCACTACTGGACGATGCTCGTTGACCGGATTGAGCTATGCCTAAACGGATGCTTGAGGTTTCTTCCTGATACACGTCGTTATAGCCGACGTCAGTTCCAGCGCTCTCAGGCCACCGGTGCGTGGAGGTAAGGTGCGCCTTTCCGGCGTTCCGTCCGACGCTTCTTCATTGCTTCAGAAAGCGGTTTCCGTTCTTCTGGCATCAGCCCACGGCCGCGCTGGTCGCCCCTACTGGACAAAGCTGGTGCGGCCTGCACAGGCCCAGGTGAAGCATCCGCCTCTTCCCGTGGTGCTCGGGATTTCGTGTGGATCATGCCGACGTACATCCGAATTCCCGAGCTTCGTCAGACGCAGCGCGAATGTGGGGCGCGAGTTGCAGGCACAGTCATCAGAGATCGGACCAATCTAAAGCGATACTTTGGTATTGGCGGAACACAGGATGATTCTCGAACGAAACAGCAGGAGTGACTGCCAATACTATATCTGGAGAAACATCCCGAAACTGCTTAACTGCGAGCGTTTGGTCTACTCGGCTGCCCATCCGCGCCGGCTGTTCCGAGCTGAATGTTTTCAAGCTTTCGGTCGAGTTCGTCAATGAACGGAATTTGTCCCTTAACGATCTTGCGGCGCGCAACGGTTATTGAGAACCACGCAGCTCGGTCTACTTCTGGAAACTTCTGAATAATGCCGGACCGAGGAGGCCATTGCATAGAAAATAAATTGCTCTTAAGCGCATTGGGATCTAGCTCTCCCGTCACGATCCAGACATAAATAACCTTGCCGCTGGGCTGCTTCACAGGATCGAGCGCTTCGAAATTTCCTGTAATAGCCAAGCCGGTTTCCTCTTCAAATTCTCGTCTCGCCGCTTGAAACGGATCCTCACCCTCGGAGAATTCGCCTTTCGGAATCGACCACGCCCCATCTTCCTTGCGTTGCCAAAAAGGTCCTCCGGGATGAACGAGGAAAACCTCAGGCTCCACTGCGCGGCGATAAACTAATATGCCAGAGCTCTGCTTGTGCATCGTGCGGTCTCTTTGTGTGCGCTCTCCTCGGCTCTTGCTGCTGGCTCTCGACTGTGGCGTTCATTAGGTCTGCTCAGAGCAGTTTCTTGCACGCCTTCTCGAGTAACTGATTAGCACCTGTCCTTCAGTTTAATGGCGCCGCATTCCATACAGCAACGTCGTATGGCCTTTGAACTCAATCGAACGCTCGAGCCGTTCTCCGATTGGGTTCGCCACGCGAATGGAGGCAAGGTTATTGGCGGCAGAGCTGCGTTCGGCACGGCTCGGCGAAAACAATGAGCGTATGTTACGCGACTACTTCAAACTGAGCGACAACCGGATACCAAAGTTGTACGCCCGGGGCGTGCTGGTGTGCGATCCGAGATCTGACGGCTGCCGATTGCGGATTTAGAGCTTTCTGCCGTGCAAGCGGAGTGCGCAAGCTCGCCTGCTCACTCCACTTGCACACTCGATCAGCCCGCTTGAGCGAACGTGCGTTGCGGCACCTGCGCAAGCAGGGCTTGACGATCGTATGCTACTCCGCCGCGATAGACCGTCTTTAATTTGCGCAACTCTCGGACGTCGCGAATCGGATCGCCGTCGACGACCAGCATGTCGGCGTAGCCCAATTACATGCTTTGAGTACGGCCTCCCGGCAGTAAATAGTTTCATCGAACTGTAGAGTGACGGGGAATACCCCGCTTTGATGGGTGCGCAGTAATTGATCGCTCATGATCGCGATCTCTAGCGACTAAAACTGCCGGAGTAGCGAGATGAGTGCGAAGCGTGCGAGTCATGCGAAAAATGATCTTGAGCTACTTGCGAGTTGAGCCCAGGGGATCGGCCGCCCTCGCCTGCGCGAAATACATTTGACAGAATGCGTAATCTTAAACGAGTATACAGATGGCTTGTCCTCAACCTGTTTCCACTACAAGCGAGGGCCATTTTGTCACAGCCGCGGCGCTGCGAATTCGAGGCACGAACCGCTGTGGACGAAAACTTTGCAGCCGCCCAGGAACTCAGAAGTCTCGCTGAGAGTGTCGCCGAGACGGCGGTCGTCAGAGATTACACGCGGCGACCCGCCCTACTTGCGAGGTATGGAGAACGCGGTAGGGCGGCGTATTTGCAGGACACTCGGTTCCACCTTTCTTACCTGGCCGATTCCATTAGCTTCGGCCGCCCATCCATATTCAAGGACTATCTCGGATGGGTAGCCGAAGTGCTTTCGGCCCGCGGTGTCGCTACAGAAGAACTGATCGAAAATCTCAAATGCGTGCGTGAGGTGCTCGCGGAGACGCTCGCGGGTGACAGGCTAGCAAAGGTGCTCCAACTCCTCGATCAGGCACTTGCCGAAGTGAGCAGCGCGCGGTGGACCCGCGCACATCAATCGAGTGAGCCTTTGCCGGCGGACGGACGCGCGAAGCGCTACCTTGATTTTCTGCTGCGCGGGGAACGCCAGGCTGCCTACGAGCTGGTGCAGGATGCCCTCCGCTCTGGGGTGAACATCAAAGAGATCTGGTTGCGGGTGTTTCAAGACGCGCAATACGAGGTTGGCCGTTTGTGGCAGTCCAATCAGATAAGCGTCGCGCAGGAGCACTATTGTACCGCAGCGACGCAAAACATAATGTCCCGTTTTTATGGCCAGATTTTTTCTGTAGCGCGCCGTGGGCGCGTCCTGGTGACGGCATGCGCGCCCAGCGAGATTCATGAGATCGGGATGCGTATGGTCGCCGATTTTTTCGAGTTGGACGGCTGGGACACCCATCATCTGGGCGCCAACACGCCGAGCGCGAGCCTTGTCGACTTCGTTGCGCAGCGCCGGCCCGATCTGCTTGGGCTTTCCGCGACGATGACCTTTCATCTCGAAGCCGTCGCCTCGATAGTCCGCGCGCTGCGCGCAAACCAGGGGACCCGCGACATCCGGGTGCTTGTGGGCGGCCATGCCTTTGGCCGCGAGCCCGATCTGTGGCGCGATATCGGTGCGGACGGGTATGCGCGCGACGCCGAGGAAGCGTTGGAGGCAGCGGAGCGCCTGCTTTCTCGTGTGGCGGTTGAGCGCGGATGAAGCCGCAACGAGCAGGAGTGACACTCCGATGCGCCCGCGATGGAATAGTCACTTCAATAGTCGATGACGGGATCGGCCTCGCCAGCTCATTGCAAGTCGGCAAGCCATTTTGGGCGTGCGCCTATGTTGACAACCACGCTCGCGCGAAGGCGCTGATCGACGAAGCAACCGCCCGCGGGGTCTACCAGATACCCATTTCCGTCGACTTGAATGGGCGGCCGAAGTTGCTGAATTTCTCGGGCGTGGTCGCGGATGACGAACTGGTATTAATGGGCAGCGCGGTGGAGGGTTACGCGGAAGACATCTATGAGGACTTGATCCGCATCAACAACGAGGAGACCAACGCCCTGCGCGTGGCGCTCAAGGGCGTGGAACAGCACATCCAACGAGCGACGATCGTAGCGCACGATCTGCGCAATTCGATCAGTCCAATCCTGACCTGCGTCGAACTGCTGTTGAAAACCCTCGGCACTGTTGAACCGCAACAACGGCGGTTCATCTCCATCATCGAGCGGTCCAGTCGCAGCGCGCTCGCGCTGGTGTCGGACCTGCTGGATGTTGCGCTGCTCGATGCCGGACGGCTGGAGCTTAAAACGAAATCGATCGACCTCGCCGCGTTGATTCGCCGGAACGTGGAGGCCAACCAACTGGCGGGGTACGTGAAGAATATCCGGCTGGAAGTCGAAATTGCTTCCGGCTTGCAAGAAGTCAATGCCGATCCCATGCGCGTGGAACAAGTGCTCACGAATTTCATCAGCAACGCGGTTAAGTACTCGGAGCCTGGAACCTGTGTGACCGTGCGCGCGTTCGAATCCACCGGCGAGGCCGTGGTCGAGGTGCGCGACCAAGGTAAGGGAATTCCCGCAGAGGAAATAGGGAGATTGTTTCACCTTTACCAGAAGACCAGCGTGCGGCCGACTGGCGGCGAGCAAAGCACCGGCCTCGGACTGGCGATCGCGCGCCAGATCGTCGAAGCCCACGGCGGCAAGGTTGGCGTGGAGTCGGAGGTGGGGCGGGGCTCGACCTTCCATTTCACACTCCCATTCGGCTCGAGCAAGTGACCTCGGCTAGAATGACCGTGATCGCCTAATCAATAATATCCGCGTCATCCGCCTCCTTAAGTTGACCGCCAGCAGCTGTTGCGGATCGTGGACACGCTGCGGACCGATAAATCATTGAGAGCGCTAGACAGTTGTCCCGCGCGATTGAAGTCTATAGTTCCAGCCTTTTGGAAATCTATGAGGGCGCGGATTGCACGCTGATAGTCAATCTCTCCCAAGGCCAAGCGCAATTCCATTAACCGCTGTCTTTGATTCAGTCGCTGAGTCCCTTTGAGGAATGAATCGTCGCTGGCAATTCATTTGAGTCTCCGCAGGTTGTATCTGCAGGTGTGCCATCCGATTCGCGTGTCTTATCAGTATTGGCGCCCGCCAGCCCATCGTGTCTGGCGTTTTGGCGATAGCGGCGGCTGGCGGACGGGAGACGAAATGTTCCGTCGTGTAGTTAGAAACCCGGGCGGCCGGGTTAGGAGACTGGAGCTACCCCGTTTCAGTAGACGGCGTTGGGCTGCGGTAACAAGTCTCTTTTGGATAACTCCTCTCGTACTCGATAGGTGACAGATAGTCGAGGGCCGAAGAGCGGCGATGAGGGTTATACCACCCCTCGATGAACTCGAAGATTGCGCTGCGTGCTTCGATTGGGGTTTTGAAACTTCGCAGGTCAAGCAGCTCGCACTCGAGCGTGGCAAAGCAACTTTCGCACTTGGCGTTATCGAAGCAATCGCCGACTGAACCCATCGAAGGTCGTACGCCGGCCTGATCGCAGCGTTTACCAAAGGCGAACGAAGTGTACTGCCCGGATTCAAACGGTCGTCGCAACATAGCGTTTAGCTGCACGAAGATACTGATCCAAGGCAGAAGGCGAAGGTCAAGAAGCAGCTTAGCCGTGATTTGAAATGAGGGCGGCTCGGAAGAACTCGACCCTTTTCATTTAGGGCTCAGTCAACAAGACCGAATCTCAGCGGGTCTGCGCCAAACGCTGGCTAGCCAGGACTGCTGAGCGAGGCGCAGGCCGGCCGGGCGATAGTAATGAATCAGCTCTTCAAACTGCGCGGCTGACATATAGCGACGCCAACCTTCCAGGTCGTAAAATGCGCCGTAACGCCCCTGGTTCCAGCCTTCCTCATTCTGGCCACGCGGATTCGAGCTGAACAGCACCCCGCCCGGTTTCAGCGTCGCATGTAATTCCAGCAACACGCGTGCTAACTCCTGGCTCGGGACATGAAACAGCGCCGCGTTGGCGAAGACCCCGTCGAAACGCTGGTCCGGCAAAGCGAGCTTGAGGAAATCCTGCTGCCAGACTTCGCAGCCACTATAGATTCGGGCCATTGCCGCGAAGCGTGAGGCACCGTCCAAACCGATTGCGTGGTGACCAAGCTCGGCGAAGGTCTTGAGGTCGCGGCCGGGGCCGCAACCAAAATCGAGGATCGTGAAAGGTGGCTTAGCTTCGATATACTGCAACAGCGCCGCAACATTCTGGCTGACATCGTGGTTGCGGGTGCCTGCCCAAAAGTCCTCGGCATGATGATTATACTGTTCGAGGGTGAGCGCGACGATTCGTCTTAATTCTGATGGATTCAATTCTTCTAAATCATGGCAGGTCCTGGAGAACAAATCAGTCGGAATTGGAATCTAAAGCGATAGCTCCGCTTCAATGGTCACGAAACCGAAAAAACCAGCTTGAACCGGGCATATACGGGGAAACCGATCTTTTTCGCTGGAAACATTTCTCACGCCGGCGGGCACTTGGGCTCGGTAAGTTCGGTACTTGCTCAACTCCATCGCAGCCGCTGAAATAGGTTTCAGGTGGATGAGCAATGGGATCTAACCAAGCGAATCGTTTGGTCGATAATGCTCTCGTCGAGATAGAGGCGTTGGCCGAACAGCTGATTCCGGCTCCCGCGAAGCGCTGCTCAATGAGTTTGAGCGGGATATCAGGGACGGATTTCTACTTCAAAGTATCACTGATGCAGCCCGATCCGGCGATTGCTGACTCGCTTAAAGTGCAGTTAGAATGAGCGCTGATTCAGGGGCGAGTTGTCGAGCCCACTGGTTTGTTTTGGAGCTAGTACTCATGATATTTGCGGTCGATCTTCCTGTTTCGGGCGAATACAGCGAACCGCGGCGTTTAATGCAGCTCGCACGGGAAGCGGAAGAGGCAGGGCTGGGACGGCTGCTTTCTATGGGATCATCTCCATCTCGGCGGGTCAGCTCTTACGGCCGATCCCTGGATTGCGCTGGCCGCAATCGCCGTCGCGACCTCCCGTATACATCGGCCTACTCGTCACGCCCATCTTCCGGCGTCACCCCTGGAAACTCGCCCGAGAGACGGTGACGCTTGATCGGCTGTCCGGGGGCCGCCTCATTTTCGGAGCCGGACTGGGCTCAAACCTCTTCGGTGAGATCAGCACCATCGGCGGTCCATTGGATGATCGCATTCGGGCGGAAATGTTGGATGAAGGCTTGGAGGTTATAACCGGCCTCTGGCGCGGCGAGCCATTTTCGTTCGCTGGCAAACATTACCAAGTATGAAAGCGCACTTCACTCCAGTAGCAGCACAAACACCGCGGATTCCGATCTGGATCGCCGGTACATGGCCAAAAAGCCGCCGTTTCGCGAGCCGCCCGCTACGATGGCGTAATTCCGGTGGGTGGAGATCTCAAGACGCCGATTACGCCTGCGCAACTGCGCGAGATCGTTCAATATGTCCAGCGCTTCAGAAACGCCGGTACGGCTTTCGATATAGCGTACATGGGAAGCCTGTCGGGAACGACCCTCGCCGAGGAGCGCGAGACAGTCGCGGCTTATGCTGCGGCAGGAGCGACCTGGTGGTTGGAAAGCATTGTACCATCGAAGCAACCCCCTTTAGGCCGTTCAGGCCCGCATCCGGCGCGGACCGCCGATTCTCAGCCCCTAAACGGCTTCACGAAGATTAGTAGTAACCCCCATCGCGTGTAAGGCCTGACAGTTAAGTCGAGGAGGGCAGGCCTACCGTCTTCGCTCGCGGCTTGATCCTGAGAATAATAGAACCTCGACATGCTCGCTCTTCTCGCTCAGCTGTCCGCCACTGCCGATGCTGCGAAATGGCTCGCTATTCCCGCGGCTAATTTCGGCGGCTTTGGTCCAGGGGTCAGACAAAGCTCTCCAGCTCCAGATGGCCTGGCACTTTCTAGCGCTGGGCGGCCTTTCTGGTGCAAATTTAGCCACAGCTGGCGCCCAATCCGCAGCTCCATTAAAGTATTACTTTCAATAGCGGATTTGCTGCATTGACCACGTATCTTGGCAGCGCAGCCGCCGGCGCTGCTCGAAGAGTTTTACTTCTCGGACGGTAACAGTTTTATCGATGGATTGTGGGTCAGGCAGAAGAGATTTTTTCATCATCTCCGATTTCGACCTGTTTGGTCCGTCGGATCGAGTTCCTGTCCAGCCGTATCAGCAATCTCTGTGGATTCCTCAGAAGGTGTCGGGCAGCGGCGGTCAACTCCATTGTCTCGTCCGCCGTATCACTCTGGCTTTGGATTTCATCCTGCCTTTCTCCAGCGAGTGAATGCTGCCGTACCGCCTCGGCCAGCCGATTGGCGGCACTGAGCCAGTGTCTCGGCAATTGCAGCCAACTGCGTCACCACCTGGGCGAGTTCGGCTTGGCCCTAGTTTTTCCCGGTTTAGCCTTCGTCGAAGGTTTCCCGGTTAATCCTGGGTTTTGCTGAGATTTTCTTTATCGCGGACATTTTTGCTGGCCGTTGTTTGGCATTGCCGGGTTTACCGCTCTTTTTCATGAGAATGCTCTTGAATCCGGGAGAACCGGATGGCCTTGTAACACGTGCATTGCTGCGCCGTCATGACTCGTAAAGTTAACCATATATTCCTAGCCAGCGCACTGGTTTTGCCGGCTAGGGAGGATTAAAAGCGCTTCTGGATCGCCGGGCGCTACCGGCGTCGGTCATAAATAGATCGACGTATTGCTCCAGCGTGTGGCGGTGAAGCACCCGCGCCTTCCGTTTTTTAATGCAGGCCACCAGCCACTGATGTGAGTGATGATCACGTTCTTCGGTTTTTCATTTGAACGACGGCATTACCTGGGCAGGTATCGACCATCGCGCGCGCTCGGCGTGATGGTTGGAGCCCAGTCAGCGAATTCCTGATTCCAATGCTCAGCTTACTCCTTGAGCCGATGTCCGCGAGCTGGAACTGTGTTGGTGCGTGACTGGGGCGGCGTCACTCATCAGGCGCAGGTACTGGAAGACGGCATCCTCTTTCGCAGCCAACGCTACCGGTCGCTGTCCGAGGTCGCCCGCGTGATCACCGGCGCCCGCTGGTCGGGACCGCGCTTCTTCGGGCTCAAGGCCGCGCCAAGGAGCCGATCGATGGAGCTAACGCCATGCGGCGCTGCGCGATCTACACCCGCAAGTCCTCCGAGGAGGGTCTGGAGCAGGACTTCAACTCCCTGCATGCCCAGCGCGAGGCCTGCGAGGCCTACATCAACAGCCAGGCAGGGCGAGGGCTGGCGGCTGGTCAAGACCGCCTATGACGATGGCGGCTTCTCCGGCGGCACCATGGAGCGCCCGGCGCTGCAGCGGCTGCTGGCCGACATCGCCGAGGGCGCATCGACGTCGTCGTGGTCTACAAGGTCGACCGGCTGACCCGCTCGCTGGCCGACTTCGCCAAGATCGTCGAGCTGTTCGACGCGCAGGGCGTCTCGTTCGTCTCCGTCACCCAGCAGTTCAATACCACCACCTCGATGGGCCGGCTGACCCTCAACGTCCTGCTGTCCTTCGCCCAGTTCGAGCGCGAGGTCACCGGCGAGCGCATCCGCGACAAGATCGCCGCCTCCAAAAGAAGGGCATGTGGATGGGCGGCGATTGTCGTACTGGAATCCGGTGATATCGGTCGCGATATTGCGTGTGTAATTGCCGGGCCTGCCGGATCGAGGCTGATGTTCAACGGCGGCTCCGCCGTTGCCCGGACCGCTTCTGGAAGGCGGAAGCGCCGGACTCTTAGGCAGACCGCCATTGGGCGGACAGTAATTGTAACCCGGCGGCTGGCCGTCAAAGGGATTGAGCACCGTAGCGGCTCTGGCCCAAAAATTCCCGGTCCGGCCATTTAAATCGGGGCGGGCGATGGGCCGGAGCATTTGGCCTGACTACGGTGCCAGAATTGTCGCGATAAGGACTTCCCATGGCGGCGCGTCAGAGCGATGTATGTCTGGACGGCCAGGGCGGTCTACGCCCTGGCCGGAGGAGAACGGCAGCATGAAGAACTCGCGCCAACCCGCGACCGCAGTGGAAGCCAACGGCAAGGCGACCATCGGCGGAACAAACCGCACTTTAACCGAGCGCTCCAAGGCGCACGTCGCGAAGAGGAAAACGGCCGCTCCCCAGGAGAAGATCAAAGTCGCCGCCCAGAGCGGGAAGGACGCACGACGAGCGTCGCGAAAAGGCTCTCCTTCAGGGACGAACAAGCTGATTTGTCGCTACTGTGGCAGCGACGACCTCGCGCCGTCCTTCATCAAGCGGCGGGACGCGCGCTGCCGCGCGTGCTTCAAAGCGCGCTACGGTGCGGCGGAACGCAAAGGCACCAAACCTGAACCCGCTTGAAGTTCAGGCTGGTGTGACCGGGTCGGAGTTAGCCTCGAGGAGCCCGCCGCCCCAGGAAGGACCGGACATGGACTGCACGGTTGAGCAAAGCGCTGCAGGATATCTGGAGAAACCCTTATGAAACGGCGGGTTCGCCTATGGACCGTGAAGCGCTTGCGGCGGAAATCGCGAGCCTGTCGAAGCTCGGTACTGAGGAACTTCGGGAGCGCTGGAAAGCGATGTACGGAAAGCCGCCTTCCGCCGGAAATCGGCCGGTCCTTTCTGATTCGCGCGATCGCCTACCGCCTCCAGGAACAGGCTTACGGCGGTCTCAAACCCTCGACCCGCCGCCTGCTCGCTCGGGCCGCTGAAGAGAGCGCGACTGGACTCATCGAAGAGACCGCCGGCCCGAATGGCGCAAGCGGGAACCATCCTGATCCGCGAATGGCAAGGGAACGCTCACCGGGTGACGATGCTCGACGACGGCGTGTCCTTCAACGGGAAACGTTACCGTTCGCTCTCCGAAGTCGCGCGCGAGATCACCGGCAGTCGGTGGTCGGGACCGCGGTTCTTCGGATTGCGACTCACGCGATGGAGAACAACCATGCAAGCAGCTAAGACTCCGATTCGCCGCTGCGCGATCTATACGCGCAAATCTTCCGAAGAAGGCCTGGAGCAAGACTTCAACTCGCTGCACGCGCAGCGCGAGGCCTGCGAAGCATTCATCAAGAGCCAGGCCGGTGAGGGCTGGCGCCTGGTCAAGACCGCTTATGACGACGGCGGCCTGTCGGGCGGGACGATGGAACGGCCGGCGCTGCAGCGTCTGCTGGCCGACATCAATCAGGGCCTGATCGATGTCGTGGTGGTCTACAAGGTCGACCGCCTGACCCGCTCGCTCGCCGACTTCGCCAAGATGGTCGAAGTGTTCGACGCGCGCGGTGTGTCCTTCGTCGCGGTCACCCAGCAGTTCAATACCACGACCTCGATGGGACGGCTGACGCTCAACGTCCTGCTGTCCTTCGCCCAGTTCGAGCGCGAGGTGACCGGCGAGCGGATCCGCGACAAGATCGCCGCCTCCAAGCAGAAGGGCATGTGGATGGGCGGTCTGGTGCCGCTCGGCTACGACGTGCTTGATCGCCGCCTGGTGGTCAACCAATCGGAAGCCGAGACGGTGCGAGAGATCTTCCAGCGCTACCTGGAACTCGGTTCCGTCCGGCTCCTGATGGAAGATCTAAATCGCCGCGGCATCCGCTCCAAAGTCCGGGTCTGCAAAGAACGGCAGACGCATCAGGCGGGAACCCGTTTTTCCGCGGAGCGCTCTATGAGCTGCTTTCCAATCCCATCTACATCGGCGAGATTCGTCACAAGGGCGTCCGCCATCCGGGGCTGCATGAGCCGATCGTGAGCGCGACGCTGTGGGAGAAGTACGCAGCTGCTGCTGCGCAGCCACGCGGTACGGCGCGCACCGCGAGCGACGAAATCAGCCCCCAGTCCGCTCACGGGCAAGCTGTTCGACGAAAGCGGACAGAGCCTGACGCCGAGTCACGCGGTCAAGGGCGAGCGGACGATATCGCTATTACGTGTCGCGCAACCTGATCAAAGGGACAGCGGATTCAGGGCGGGCGCGGTTGGCGCTTGCCAGCGCCAGAGATCGAACGCACCGTCGCGGCGGCGGCCTGCAGATGCTTGGTGATGAAGCCGCAATCGCGAACGCCGCGCTGGCGATCGGTCTTGCGGAGAACCGACTTCCATCCCTCTTCTCACTCGCCGCAGACTGGATGAAGCGCCTGCAATCGGAGGTCGAAGTCGGCGCCGCCTCTGCCTGCCCTGGTCGATCGCGTCGACCTCATCGATACAGGCATCCGCGTCTCGCTCAAGCTGCCGATCTCCGTCTCGGCAGAAGGGCAGCGTGCGAGCGCCGCCGAGCTGACCATCACGCGCGTCTTTCCGATGCAGATCAGGCGGCGCGGTTTCGAGATGCGGCTGATCATCCAGGGCAGTCGCGCACCAGCTCCGCTGACCGATCTCGCGCTCTTCAAAGCGATCGCCCGGGGACGCCAATGGGCTGACGATCTGCTGACGGGTCGAGCGACTCGGTTGCAGCGCTTGCCAGGCGTGAAGGGGTCCTGCCCGAACTACGTCCGGCGACTGATGCGGCTGGCGTTCCTGGCTCCCACCATTGTCGAGGCCATCGTCGCGGGTCACCAGCCGCCCGAGCTTACCGCCAAGGCTCTGACCGAACGGATCGAACTGCCTCTGCTTTGGAGCGAGCAGGAACGCGCGGTCGGCATCACTTAGTCCACCCGCCGTCATCAAGCTTGGGAGCCGCCCGTCCTCATCTCCGCCGCCGGCCGAAACGGTCGCGCCAAATTGGCCAACAGAGATTTTCGCCGCGAATCGCTCCGTCACCTCGCCACACCTCTGGCCTTCTCCGCTACCATATGCTTGCTAATCAGCGCGCCGTGGCGCGCTTTTCATTGATTCCGGCGAGTATCGCCGGAGATCGAGACTGGCTGGCGGAGAGGGGGGGATTCGAACCCCCGAGACCCTTTCGAGCCTACACGCGTTCCAGGCGTGCGCCTTAAACCGGGCTCGGCCACCTCTCCGCGAGGAGATGCCAGTATGCCATCGCGATAGCTCACGCGCGAGTCGCGCGACGGTTACTCCGCTACCAGCTAATCGGTTTGCGATCATAGAAATAACCGCCGGTCGAACCGCCGTCGGGTAACGCCGCGAGCCACACCGCAATGTCGGCGCCCTCTTCAACGGAGCGTGAGGCGCTCGCGCCGCCCATATCGGTTCGCACCCATCCGGGCGACATCGCGTTGATGAGGATATTACTGCCACGCAGATCGGCAGCTATCACGCGCGTCATCGCATTGAGTGCGGCCTTCGAGACGCGATAGGCGAGATAGCCGCCTTCGGTAAGTCCGCCATCATGGTCGCCCATACCGCTAGACACGTTGACGATTCGGCCATAGCGATGCTTCCTCATCAATGGTATGGCGGCCTGACTAAGGACGAACACGCCGGTCAAGTTGGTATCGAGGGTTCGGCGGAAAATCTCGGGAGCAAGATTAACCGAAGAAGCTGAGCCGTCGAGGTAGACTCCGGCATTGTTAATCAGTACGTCCCAGCGGCCTAGTTCAGTGTCGATGTAGCGTTTCAATTGCGCAATGCTCTCATCGTTCGTCACGTCGAGCTGATGAAACAACACGTCATGCCCGTTTGCTGTGAGCTTAGCGCCGGCAGCGCGGCCTTTGATCTCGTCGCGTGCAGTGAGCACGACTTTGAGTCCGGCCGTGGCGAGTTGGCGACAGACTTCGAAACCAATTCCGCGGTTCCCGCCGGTGACGATCGCGACGCGCTGCACGGCCATCAAGAAGCTCTACTAGTTGGACGCGGCGAAGAGAATCGTCTCGTTAGAGGTTCGGACCCGGCCATCGGTACCGGCATAGGCGCGGGCCGCATCGGTCACCGCTGCGATCATCCGCTCGCGCATCTCGGGGGTTTGCCGCTCAAGCAGAGCGCGAAATGGCGCGGCGATCTCGCGCCTGAACTGAGCCAGCGACGCGGGAGTCTCGAAATCGAAGACCACTTGCAGGCGCTCGATGGTGACATTTTTGAACCCTGCTTCTTCGAGCGCGGCTTGTAGAATCGCCGTATTCGCGAGCCGCAATGGATCGAGCACATTAGGCGGCGGAGGCGGCAGGTTCGCGAGCTTGCGGACCATCTCGACGCCTAGCGTGATCATCGGAACCTTGTCGGCAGTGGACCAGACCGCTGTGGCGAGCCGGGCGCCGGGTTTCATTCGGGCGCGGATACCTTTGAGCGCACCAGTCAGGTCAGGCATGAACATGAAACCCCATCGGCAGACCACCGCGTCAAAAGAGCTTTCACTGAGTGCGAGCGACTCCGCGTCGCTTTCGCGAAACTCCAGATTGGCGATGCCGAGAGCGGCGGCGCGCTCGCGCGCAATCGCGAGCATCCCGGGCGACTGGTCGATCGCGACGACACGCCCGCCGGGAGCGGCGTGACGGGTGGACGTGATGGCTGGTTCGCCATTGCCGGTCGCGATATCGAGGACAGAGTCGCCCGACTTGACGCCGGCAAGTTCAACGAGGCGATCGCTCACATGCTGAGCGGCGCGTTCAAAGATCGGCCACCATTTTTTCCAGCCCTCCGCAGCCGCGTCCCAGTCATTCTTTTGTTCAGCTTTGAAACGTTTGGGGTCGAAATTTTGCTCTGCCATAGGAGCGCTCATAGCAGATCGGAGGTTTCACGCAAACCATGAAAAACATTGTTCGGGGTAATCAGCGTATATAGGAGGGTCTGACGATGGTTTCAGCTTGTAGAGCGGGATGTTTCATGTGGAACATTCTCCTGAAGGCAGCTTGCTGCGCGCGGTGACCGACGCAATCAGCCGTAAGGGCAGCGTGACTTGCAAGATTATTGAAAACACTTTGCCGCACATCATGCTCCAATTCGTCCGCAAGATAGTCTCGGGCAAGGTTGACCTGCTCGCCACGAATGGCGCGGCAAATCTCCAAATGCTGCGGCTGGCATATCCCATCGGACGGTCGATCATAAAGCTGGCGAATACGTCAGAGGCGTAATCCGTACCAACAACATCGAATCGTTCTGGTCGCTCTTGAAGCGTGGCGTGATGGGAACCTTCCATAACGTCAGCGCGAAGTACCTGCCGCTCTATCTCGCGAAGTTCCAGTTCCGCCACAATCATCGTGAGAATCCCGATATCTTCGGAGAAGCAATACGAGGCTGCTGAAGCGCACAGACTGGCGGGCGCTTCAGAGCAAGCCCACAGTCGCTAGCGCTGTTAGCTCTCTATCAGGAGTGCGCATGACTAACATTCCGCCTACGCGCGTGACGTCTGATAGAGGGCCAATATCGTCGATGCTTGTAGTTGATTGAACTATCGCCAAATTAAACCAAACATATGTTGGTACAGGGACAACTGCCTTTCCACCAATGCGATCGATCCTGTACCCAAAATAGTGCTGGATACGGTAAGAACGATCCAGAAATGTCCGTTAAGCTCCATATTGAACCTCGAAGCCTGAGATTACTTCTCTGCGCGTTAGAGGTGGATAGTCCTCAACGAATCTATCCATCAAGTATCGGAACGTCTCCTATTCCTTCATCCATGAAGGACTTTCCCTTGGCGGTGCTCGAAGATGATCAGGATGGCCGCGAGCAGGATCGTGAGGAGCGTGATCAGCAGGCCGAGAGCGAACTCGCGGCTGCGGTAGGCGAGGGTGATTTTCTGTGAGCCGGCGGGAAGCTCAACTGATAACAATCCATGATAAGGCGCGACGATCCTCTGCCCTCGGTCAGCCGCCATGACGGATCATAATTCTGATTGATTACGAAGCGGTCAGGCGACGCAACAATTACGTAATAGCGGAGCAGGTTAGGGCTCCAGTTGACGAGCTTAGCGGCTTGCGGACCTTGCAGGAGATAGGCTTCGCCGTGATAGCCGGGCTGATTCGCCGCAATCACGTGAGGAGCAAGGTCTTCATACTCATAGCAATGGACCGCGCCCTCATTCATCCGTTCCGTCGTGAACATCAATGAGTTGACGAAGCCCCATACCTGATGAAACGACGCATTGTGCAAAGTTGGGGGAGGTTCCGGCCGCGCGAGCGCATAGCGTAGATTGGGCGGGCCGGTCCACAGGCACTCGAGCGTGCCAATCAGGAGCAGGAGCATCGCGCTTGCATATCCAGTGCGGCCAAAGTGATCGATGAGCAGATCGACTCCATAACCCGCGAGCACGCTGATCGTGAAGACCAGCGGGATAAACCATCGCGAGGGCAATCGCTCCGACGAGAAGATGGGGAATCGATGGAGTGCTTGCCATAAGGAGAAGCCGAACACGGAATTTTCGCCACGCGACAGCACAGAAGACCACACCAGCGGCGAGCAGCCATGGGGCGGTTTTGCGGAGCGGCGCGAGCATCGCGCAGAGCGCCAGCAGGCCGAAGCCGATGCCGACGTAGGCGCCGTACTCGTGAAAACCGAAGCCGCCGGGGCTGACGCGGAGCTTATCCTGATCGGGCGAGAAGAGCGCGATGCCGAGGACGCGCCAATCGGTCGAATAGCCATTGCCGATCAGTCGCGGGAAGTGATCGACGAAGCTGCGGCTCGGGAGCAGTTTGACGGCAGCAAAACCGGCGGCGAACAACCCGGAAATCGAAAGTTCGAGAAGCGGCTGCAATGAGCCTTTCAAAAAGGCAACTGCGAACGCGAGAACGCCAGCCACCAATATGCTGTAAGTGACTGCATAGACGCCGCCCTCGCCGAACATCAGGGCGAGAATCGCGCCTGCGGCGATTGCGTAAGTCGCGCCGCGCGACTCGAAAGCGCGCCAGAGGCAGAGCGCGAGCCACGGGAGATAGGCAAAGGGGAGCATCACGGCGTGGCCTTCGCCGAGGTGCAGATAGAACCACGAACTGGCCGGAAAGAGCGTCGCCGCGCCGACCGCGCCAAGACGGGTCATCCCGAGTGTTCGTCCGAGCAGGTAGCCGCCAGCCCAGGCGAGCGCGAGATGGAGGATAATTTCGAGATGCAGTCCGAGTACGGGACCACACACGAGTTGAAGGAGGAACATCGGGGTGAGGATGCGTGACTGCGGATTCGCGAGCATCGGAAGCCCGCCGCATTTGTAGGGGTTCCACAGCGGGATTTGATGGAAGTGGCGGATAGTGTAGTAGGGCGTCCAAGCCATCTCGAACGAGAAGTCCCAATCGTTGTCGGAGCCGGGGAAGGTCAGATGGGCGAGAATCGGATAGCTGAAAACCAGGCTGAAGAGAAGACCGACAGTGAAGGCGATAGCACCGTCAGACGATCGTAGCCGCCGCAATTGTATAGATATTCGCGTCAATGCGACTCGCGAGTTCATCCAAAAAGTGATGCCCTATCAGGGAATAATCGAGATCGGTGCCGCATCGACGATGCGCAGATTGTAGCGGGACTCAATGCGAGAGAGTAGGGCGGATAATCACTGGCCGCGGCGGCAGCCAGTTGGTCAGGAGTGCGAAAGGCAGATACTAACCTCCAGGGTCTCACGTCTGTACGATATAAATCTCGCGTTTTGGCGATTGCGTCAGAAGTGACGAGACCCGCTGACTCCACGCCTGAAAATCCGGACTTGCGGTCAACTTTGACATTTGTGTTTCAAGCGCATTGAGGTCGGGCGCCTCCTGCTCGAACACGGCATCCGGAGCGCCGAGCGATGCGAAATGGGTATGCAGAATGCGCGAGTGAGGACCACCGGCAGCAGTGACCATCTGGCGCAACTGATTCAGCTCTTTTTCGAGTTCGCCCGTTTTACCCGGAACAGTATGGAAAAGAAGGCGCGAGACGTACATAAAACTAACCCTAACGACAAAGGGAGCTTGGATCCGAGCTTATCGAGGTTCAGATCCGAAGCAAGCGAGGATTTGTCGGCAGCGCGTTAGACGATGGAAATTGACTTTCGCCAAGAATACCGGAAATGGGATTGCGAGAGGGGGGACTTGAACCCCCACGCCTTGCGGCACTGGATCCTAAGTCCAGCGCGTCTGCCATTCCGCCACTCTCGCGGGAGAAGAATTTCATTGTAGAGGAAGAGCCGATGCGCGCCAATGCGCTTACCGCGACTGGCGCACATCGTCCCGACGATCGTGGCGAGGCGAAATTTAGTTCAACAGCCGGTGTTGAGCACCGCTCCATTGGTAAGCGATTCGTTGCTATAATGGCCGCCGCCCCCAGACAGCCGGACGGTTCCCACAACACCGACGCACCGCCCGTACCGACGCCATCAATGTCGTTGTCGTACGAGTAGCAGCCACTATCGTTCTCTCGGATCAAAGTATCGCCAGTGCAGGTATGCTGGGGGCCATAGATGCGGCCGTTAAGTGCGTCCAGGCTACCATTCTGTGTCATAAACTTATTATTGTACCACCAGGTAGTCATGACCTGTTGTACATTAGAGTCAGTCTCGTCCTGATCGGTACAATCGGTACTGTTCAGGCCAGTGACTACAATGAGTTGTCCACCGTTCAAATGCACACCCGGCTGTGCGCAATGAGAGACCGTATCGTTGACTATAAAGATGTTACTGGGACCCTCGGAGCCCGGCGTTCGCGTTATTGCATGGACTGCCGGTATTGCGAGTACCACATGGCGAATAGGTAATTAACGAGTCGCCCTGCGCATCAAGGAAAGTATCATTCTCGATCAAAACATTATTGGTATGCAGCCCCTTTCCGCTGTTAACTTCTAACAACTCGCTGTAGCCTCCTATGCCGCCTTGATAAGTAGAGTAATCGCTGGAACTGTCTGTTCCTTGCAGTGTGCAACCCACGATGCTATTATTGCCGATGCTGCTAGAGTCGTAGCCGATTTGCAACATTCGAGTATCCTTTGCCTGAGTATCAAGGAAGGTCGCACCATTCTGACAAGATATATTTCGGCCAGTCGGGATGGTCACGTTTCCGGCAATCGCATAGGTCGCCGACGCGACAATTACATCGCTGGTATTGAGAGCTTCCTGAATCGCGGGAGTATCGTCCGTGACCCCATCGCCATACACAATATATCCGCCGAAAGTGGCTCCCGGCTCGATAGTGACTGGATTGTTTAGCACCGGTATGGGCGGTATTGTAGGAGGTGTCGGGATATTACTCGTATTAGGATGGCGTTTGGCATCTGCTACGGACGCAATGGCGAAGACACAGATGAACAATAATGGAAGCTGCCTAAGTATTTTATGGATGTTCATTCCTTTAATGATCCTTTCTTTGAACCGCTTTTGGTTCGGCTAAATTCAAAAATAAGTTTGTGGACTGAACTGGTGCAGCGGTATGCCGCCACGATCATTCAGCTGAATGGAGAGGCCGTTCTGGAAGCCGCTATTATCAGGAGCCTTACGGCTAGACAGTCGCGACTGGTCAATCGACTACTTATGAGAAGGACGCATTAAGCGCGGGCGGGCTAATTCCAAAGCTGTGCCGGAACAATGTTTCGCCGATCAGGCAGGGCAGCACCGAGCCAGAAAAGTATAGTGCAGTCCTCGATAGCGCACGAAACAGACTCAGCATTGTACGATCCCCCAGGATGAGATTGTGAGTACGAAGGAAACGCCAGACCATACCACCGTCATAACCGGTGTTCCAGTCCTTGGTGAAAAAATGTACGAACCGTCTAGGAGTGTGTGACCAGTAAGACTTAGTTGTGTCAAAAGGGATGTAATAGTTGTTCGCTAGCTATGAAGAGATTTAGCGGTATTCTATCGTGGCTGAAAGACTTGGCACGCAGGGTCAACCAAAGACGGCGTACTAGGAAAACAACTTAGCAGTCAGGCCGGAAGATTACGAATTTGGACGGGATTAGCCTGAAGGATCTGACTGGTAGCTTTCCCGATCGTACATTGCGTGTTGAAATCTCAAGATTGCCGTTTAATGGCCAACAACGGCGTCAAGCAATGCTCTCATGGCATCGGATAGCGGACTGCTAAACTTTAGCGCGGATGTCATTGCGCGGCGCTTGTCCGACGAAAGCGGTGTCGTCGAGGGAGGTTCACGACCGATAGTGGCTTATGATAGGAGCTGACGGGTAGCGCCGGAGGAGTGACTTTCGCCGCGCCTTCTCCCATTGGGGAGAGGGATCAAATTGGCAGAGAGATGAAAGAATGCGGCTTGCCGGCCAGTTCAGATGCGTTCGAGGACCAGTACCGGAATTTCGCGCGAGGTCTTTTTTTCGTAATCGTTGAAGATCGGCATCTTGGCGGCGTGCTGCGCGAAGAGCCGTTTGCGTTCCTCGCCAGAGGTAGGGGACGCCTTGACCTGAAAGCGATCGGTACCGATCTCAACGGTCGCGACCGGGTTTTTGAGCAGGTTGTGATACCAAGGAGGATTATGCGGGCCGCCGGCGAAGGAAGCGACGATCATGACGCGATCGCCGTCGCGGGTATAGACCAATGGCTTGGTGATAGAGCGGCCGGTTTTCGCGCCGGTGGTCGTCAGGAGCATCACCGGCATCCCCTTCATCTGGCCGCCGACCACGCCCTGATTAGCGCGGAATTCCTTGATCACACCCTGATTGAAATCGTCGAGTTCGGACATTGGAGGCCTCTCTTAAAATCGTGGAGTCAACTCATCAAAGAGCGATAGTTACTTTCTGATCAGAAGTTGTCAAAACGAATACAAAGCATCTCGATTGAAGGGTGCGGGTGGGAATAGGGAAAGCGCCGTAGCCAGTGAGGTGCAAGGGCGAAAGTTCTTCACTGCGCAACGGTTTTATATGCGCTCGCAGACTCGCGCGTTTGAAGGCTTCGTTCAGAATGACAAGGTGGGTGGACGCTCGAGGGATTTAGGGCGGAGCAATGGTGATAAGGTATCTCCACAAGACAATCCACGGAATTTTCAGAATTCGTGATCAGGGTAATTCGGCAAGAGTTCTGCGATTTGCACAACACTGAACCGCTAAATTCGCCGGCGATGTAGCGGGGTTTTCGCGGCGAAACGGACGATTGCGTGAGCGTCCGATTGGGACGGAATTCAGTGTGACGTTCGGAAGTGCGCAGTGCTGGCAGGAGTGCCATCCGTGAGCTCCGGGAACAGGGCAACCGGCTTCAACAACTATCCGCAATAGGCCATCGCAGTTGATGCGAAAGACGTGTTAGTTTAGTGGCGCTTTAGGCCGAGGCAAAATGAGGTTTTTTGATGCACTCAGACGTTGTACAAACGTATCGGGCGGCGATCGTTCAAATGATTTATAGGGCATGCGCGTCGATTATTGCGGCAGCAGTTATAGGGTTTTCAGCAACCGGATGGGCGGCCAGCAGTGAGCAGGCAAGCCCGGTGTACGCCACGGTGAATGGTCATCAGATCACCCAGCAACAAGTCGATGATGCGGTGCTGCGCAACGTCAGCCCGCCGCAGCTTTATGATCTGCGCAAGCAGGCGCTTGATGAGTTGGTCGATAACTATCTTATCGATCAGGCCGCCAAAAAGGCCGGCCTGACGCATGATCAGTATCTCGCGCGCGAAATCGATCATCAGCAGATCACTGACGCAGAGGCGCGCCAGTTTTTTGACCAGCACAAAGACGCGATCGAGAGCCAGACCAAGAATGCGCCTTTCGATCAGGTCAAAGGGCGGATCATCGCCGTACTCGAGCGCGAAAAGGACAAGGATCAACGCGAGGCGCTGATGACCAAGCTCCGCGCGGGCAATCACGTCAATATCATGCTGCAACCATCGCGGGAAAGCGTCGCAACTGCCGGGGCGCCCTGGAGCGGCGGTGATCACGCGCCAGTGACGGTGGTCGAGTTTTCGGATTTCCAGTGCCCCTACTGCCGCGCGGCAGAGAGTTCGGTCAAGCAGATTCGCAATCAGTACGGCGACAAGATCAAGTTCGTGTATCTCAATTTTCCACTGGGTTTTCACGAACATGCATTGGACGCGGCGCGGGCGGCAAGCTGCGCCGGTCAACAGGATAAGTTTTGGCAATACCACGACGCGCTGTTTGCGGATCAATCGAAACTCGCCGTAGCGGATTTGAAGGCGACTGCGGCGAAGCTTGGGCTGAATACCAAGAAATTCGATGCGTGCTTCGACGCAAAGCAGCCGGACCCCGCGATTCGGAGCCAGCAAGCGCAGGGTGAATCGCTAGGCGTGACCGGCACGCCAACATTTTTTATCAATGGCCGCGAGCTGGTCGGCGCACAACCCGCTAACAAGTTTTCGCAGGTTATCGACGAGGAAGTCGCGAACGCGAAGTCACCGAACCGCGAGCAGGCCAGCAACAGCAATTAATTCGGTTCATGCGCAAGTACGATTATGATCTGTTCGTGATCGGCGCTGGTTCGGGCGGCGTACGCGCCAGCCGGATCGCAGCGGGTGAGCACGGCGCGCGAGTGGCGGTCGCAGAAGAGCGTAATTTGGGCGGCACCTGCGTCAACGTTGGATGTATTCCCAAAAAGCTACTGGTTTATGCGTCGGAATTTGGCGAGGCTTTTGAGGACGCCGTGGGGTTTGGCTGGGCGCCAGTGCGTCCGGAGTTCGATTGGGCCAAACTGATCGCCAACAAGAATCGCGAGATTGAGCGGCTCAATGGAATTTACGAACGTCTGCTAACCGGTGCAGGTGTCGAGATTATCCGCGGGCGCGCGGAGGTCGTCGATTCGCATACGGTAGCGATCGATGGGAGGCGAGTCTCGACCGAGTTTATCCTCGCGGCCACCGGCAGTTGGCCGATCAAACCCGGCCTGCCCGGTGCAGAGCTGGCGATTACTTCGAATGAGGCCTTTTATCTCGATGCACTGCCGCGGCGAGTAGTGATTGTCGGTGGGGGTTATATCGCGGTCGAGTTCGGCGGCATTTTCCGCAGCTTGGGTGCGAACGTAACTCTGATTCATCGTGCAGAACGACTATTGCGCGGTTTCGACGAAGATTTACGGGCCGCGCTGGCGCAGGAGATGCGCAAGCGGGGCTTTGATCTCCATTTCAACTCCGTTGTTGAACGAATCTTGCGCACAGAGCAGGGGCTGTGCGCTTGCCTGAGTACCGGCCCGGCGATTGAGGCCGACCTTGTGCTTTTCGCTACGGGGCGTCATCCGAACTCGCGAGGACTCGGGTTGATGCAGGCGGGAGTTGAGCTCGATGTGAGCGGCGCGGTAGTGGTCGATGCGTACTCGCGATCCTCCGTGCCGAGTATCTATGCGATTGGGGATCTGACGAATCGTAAGAATCTTACGCCGGTGGCGATCGCGGAAGGCCATGCGGTGGCTGATACCCTATTCGGCGGACGACCGCGAGGGGTCGATTTCGAGAATGTGCCGTCGGCAGTATTCAGTCAGCCGCCAATCGCGACGGTCGGTCTGACCGAGACTGAGGCGCGGGCGAAGTACGGCAAAATCGATGTCTATAAATCGACGTTCAAACCGCTCAAGCATACATTGAGCGGCCGCGATGAACGGGCTCTGATGAAAGTGGTAGTTGATCAAAAGACGCAGCGGGTGGTCGGCGCCCACATGATGGGTCCCGATGCGGGTGAGATCATTCAAGGCATCGCAATTGCCCTGAAATGCGGGGCGACCAAGGCGCAATTCGACGCGACAATCGGGATTCATCCGACGGCTGCCGAAGAATTTGTCACGATGCGTCAGCGCGCTTGAGCGGTTCTTTATGAGTTCCCGCCGCGCTGCTCGGACCGGTACCGCAGGCCGTTAATCCAGATATTGGTGATCCATTCGAGATCGTAGGCCGCCCAAGTATTCTGATTATTTGGCGCGACAGCCCGCAAGATGTTGAGCGCTGCCGTGATTCGCTCAATGACGGACTCGCTTTCGGCAAGACTGGACTGAGTATTCGAAGCGGCGATGTAGTCAGCAAGTCCATCGAGGACGTCGCGGGTGAAGCGCCAGATTTCGCGCTCGGCTGTGAGGGTTGAGACGTTAGTCGTTGCGACGAGGCTGTCGGCAGCTGTAATTGCCTTCACAATCGCGGCGTGAGCCGACCGTAGAGCATGAATCCGAGCCGGTGCGTTTGCAGCGTCGAATTTGGGGCGCATCATGTCGCCCCCGCCGTCAAGAATCAGTGCAGAAGCCTCTACTATTGCCTGATAGGCAGTAGTCGTCTCCGGGGCGCATCGCGGATGCCGCTCGGCGATGATATCGGCGAGCGTCAGGTCGGGATCGAGGCTCAACGACTGCGTGCCGCGCGCGAAGGTCTCCAAATTGATCGGATAGGCGAGCGTACTGTGCTCGCCGAACGTCAGACAAGAGATGCTGTCAATGCCGAGTGCGTGATAGGCCCGCAAATCGCGCATGATTACGGTGGGAGTGGCGAGGCTAAGTCCTCCGAACAGAATAGCGTCGGCATAGTACTCGAAGACATGGCCGCGCCCGTCGAACAGATCGATGTAGCGCTTGAGCGAATCGAAATAACGCGGATTCGTGGTGCAGGCGGGGTCGTCGATGGAATGGCTGTAGCAGCGCTCGCGCGGGGCCCATTCGAAGGCGACATTCGAGAGCGGTCGCAAGGCTGGATCAGGATCAATAGTGTCGTGATAGGCGAGATAGGCGACCTCCGTCGGATCGCCATGCTCGGCGAGCGCGCCGGCGATCGCGTTGACTACGCGCATATATTGCTGCTGCGGAGAAAGTGTCGCGCACTGAGTGCATCGGCACCACGCGCCGTCCCAGACGTCGGCGCCCCAGACGTGAAGGAGGGAGCATTCCGGGTTACCGGTGAGATAGCGGATCGCACCGTCGCGCACGAGTTCGACCGCGGCGGGATTCGAGACGCATAGATTGCCGCTTGGACTGCGGCGATCACCGCTGAGCGGAAAGTATTCCGGATGAGCGGCAAAATTGTCGCGCGGAAGCAGCAGCGGAATCACGTGCCCGCCGTACTCAGTCGCAATCTGGTGTTGCGTATAGAGGGGCGTCAATTCGTGAATTTTCAACTGGCTATCAATGGTGTGGCGAATATAGAAGAAGGCATTCAGGCCGCGCGAAGCCATCCACGGGATGAATCTTTGATCGTGCGCGAGATGCATCACGAGACGTTCGGGGGTTTCGTAGTGCCAAGTCATGATGTCCGAGGCCAGCGCGCGACGGCGGAAGGCTGGCTTGGACACCAGTGATGGCATGTCGCGCAGGGCGTCTTTACTTGATTGGTGCGGTTGCTTCGGCGTCACTGCGTTCCCCTCATTTTGCCGGCAGAATCGGGATGATAGCATGAGCAGGAGCGTCGGCGCTGAGAAGCGACCGAGGCGGAGTAAGTGATGCCGAGCCCGCAAGAAATCCTGAGCGAACTGAAGAAGATAAAATATCCCGGTTTCAGCCGCGACATCGTTTCATTCGGCATGATCAAGGATATCGAAGTCGCAAGCGCCGGCGTCACCGTGATCCTGACGGCAGCTTCGGCCAAGCCTGAGATTGTCGCCGAGATTTCGCAGTCGGTAAAGCGCGCGATAGCGTCGATGCCGGGAGTACCAGGCGTCAAGATTGAGCTTGCACAGGCGCCGCCGCCGAAGATGGCAGGGCCCGCGGCGATGCAGCGGCGGCCGATACCGGGCGTACGCCATGTATTGGCGGTCGCGAGTGGTAAGGGCGGCGTGGGTAAATCGACGGTGGCCGTCAATCTGGCGCTCGCGATGAGTGCGATGGGTTGGCGCGTTGGCTTGATGGACGCTGATGTGTACGGTCCGAGCGTCGCGATGATGCTCGGCGCGGGCGCGCAGGTGCAAGTCACCGAGCAGCGGCGGATTATTCCGCTGGAACGCTTTGGGATCCGTTATGTCTCGATGGCGCTGTTCGTGAATGATGACACGCCGGTCATTTGGCGGGGTCCGATGGTGACCAAGCTCGAAAGTGAGTTTCTGTTCAATGTCGAATGGGGCGAACTGGATTGCCTGGTGCTGGATTTGCCCCCCGGCACCGGTGACGCGCAGCTCACGATTACGCAACGGGTCGCGCTGGCGGGTGGTGTAATTGTAACGACGCCGCAGGCAATCGCGCTGCTCGACGTGAAGCGCGGAGTGGCGATGTTTCAGGAAGTCGGCGTGCCGGTTTTGGGCGTGATCGAGAATATGAGTTATCACCTCTGCCGCAAATGTGGCCATCGGCACGAGATTTTCGCGCATGGTGGCGGCGCGCGGCTGGCAGAATCGCTCGGCGTGCCTTTCCTGGGAGAATTGCCGCTGTTGCGCGAGCTGCGCGAAGGCGGCGATACAGCCGCGCCATTGGTTGCGACCCAGCCGGAGCATCCGGTCGCCGGGAATTTTCGAGGAATAGCCGGCGCCATTATCGAGAATCTCGATCGGGAAGCGGCGCGCCAGCCGGCGTGATGAGCCGGTGTTCGCGATTTTCGATATTGAAACACGAGCCGACAAGGCGTTGCTCAATCGAGTGTTCTTCGCCGATCAAGGATTGACCGATAGCGAGGCATACGACCGCTTCCGGCAGGAGTCACGGAGCCGCAATTCCGATTTCATGCCGTTGACGCTGCACGTCCCGATCGCGATTGCGGTCGGCGACGTCGGCGAGGATTACGTGTTGCGGTCGGTGGAGAGTCTGGCACTGGACCATTACTCGGAGGAACGCCTCGTCCGTGAGTTCTGGCAACGGGAGGAGCGTTTTGACGGAGTATTGGTCAGTTTTAATGGGAGGGGCTTCGATTTGCCCGTACTCGAACTCGCAGCATTGCGATATGGGATAGCAGCGGCGCGCTATTTCGCCGACCAGCAATCGGCTCGGTCGCGCAACTCCGAACAGCACCTCGATCTCTACGATTTTCTCTGCAATCACGGAACGCGCGGTTTGCGCGGCGGAATGGACCTGCTGCTCAAGATGATCGGATTGCCGGGAAAAAACGGCATCGACGGATCGCAGGTTCAGGAATACTTCGAGACGGGGCGATTGGCAGAGATTCAGGATTACTGCCGCGCCGACGTGATCCAGACCTACTTTCTGTTTTTGCGGGTTGAACTGATGCGCGGGCGGATCGATGAGGAGCGTTATCGTGCGGCGTGGGCCGCATCGGAGCATTTCCTCGCTGAACTTGTTACATCGCCTGAGTCTTCCTGAACGAGCATGCCGTCACGGCCCACGGTTTCGCTAATCGTAATCACTCGCAACGAAGAGGCGCTGATCGGTCAATGCCTTGGGAGCGCGCGGTCGTTTTGCGACGAATTGATCGTGGTGGATTCGTACTCAACCGATCGCACGGTTGAGATAGCAAAAAGTTTGGGCGCGCAGGTCTTCCAGCAGGAATTCATCGATTATGTGCGGCAGAAGCAGGCCTCGCTCGATCGCGCGACCTCTGAATGGGTGCTGCTGCTGGACGCCGACGAGCAGGCGACCTGGGAGCTGGGTCGCGAAATTGAAGCGACGATTGCGCGGCCCGACGCATTGGCGGGTTATCGGATCCAACGCGTGCTGTACCATCTGCGGCATTATTATCGCCGCCCGATCTATCGCGATTTTCCAGTCAGGCTATTTCGGCGCGAACAGGGCTATATCGGCGGAATTGATCCGCACGACAAGGTGATCGTGCGAGGACGCGTCGGGCGGCTCGAAGCGCCGATTCTGCACTTCAGCTACCGCTCGATCACTGATCACGTCGCCACGATGAATCGGTTTAGTAGTCGCGCGGCCGCCCAAATCGAACCGTCGCCATTCGCGTCAGTTCAGATGTTGATGGACCCGCTTTGGCGATTTTTCAATTTCTATGTAATCCGCGGCGGATTTCTGGAGGGCAGTCCGGGCCTGTACGCCGCGATGACGGCGGCATTTTATGGATTTTTGAAGCACGCCAAACTCTATGAGAAGCGAATCCATCAATCCCGCCCACGCTGACCACTGACTCGTCACAGTTCAACCGGTCAGTAGTTAAGGAAAAGCATCGAATAGCCAGTCGTATTACATCGTGCTATTTCAAATGTAAGCCGAATTAGCAGAGGGGGGCTTGACGGGTTCTATCAACTATCTGGCTGTAGCGAGCCGCGTAGTTCTGGTCGGCGCGACACTCTCGCTCGGGTGCGGGCCGACCGGAGCAATGCGCACTGATATTCCGGCTGCGGCGACCAGAAATACCGGATCAATAGATGGCGCCGATGCGTCCGGGCTTGATCCTATCGAGGAAAAGCGCCTCAACAACTTATGGGCGCGGCGTAGCCGTCAGGCCAGCGCGGGCCATAATGATTACCCAATTGGTTCGGGTGACGTTCTGTCGATCTCAGTGCCCGAGGTGAATGAAATATCGGATCGGAAGGTGCGCGTCTCGGCGCAGGGGACGATCAAACTGCCATTGATTGGCGTGATTCGGGCGGCAGGACTGACCGATGATGGCTTGGCGCGTGAGCTGGACGACCAGCTTCAACAATACATGTTCAAGCCGCAGGCTTCGGTGTTTGTTGACGAATATCGGAATCGTGAGGTGGCAGTAGTTGGCGCCGTGAATAAACCGGGAGTGATCGTAATTGATAGTCCCACAGAGACCATTCTTGATGTTTTGACGCAAGCCGGCGGAGTTGCGCCTACGGCAGCCGATGAACTGGTGTTAATTCCAGGCGATGAGCGCGCTAGCACTTCGAAACCCACAATCGACGGGAATAGCAAAGAATCGCCATCATTAGCGATCGCTAAGTCGGCCCATGCGCTTTCGATCAGCTTGCAGAGTACTTCGCTAACTGGCAGTGGACGCTTTCTGAACCTTCCGGTCCGGCCCGGAGATGTGATCGTGGTGCCTGGGGGTGGCCAGGTGATGGTGGTCGGCTGGGTACAGTATCCGGGTCATTTTGAGGTCGGATCGGGACTTACCGTGCTTGGCGCAATCGGTGAGGCGGGGGGGCCGATGTACGCGGCGAATACTAAGGACATCACTCTTATTCGTAGCGAAAAAGACGGGGCGAAAAGCACGACCCGGTTGGATTTGCAGAAGATCTCGCATGGCGAATCAGTAGATATTCCGGTCAAAGCTAACGACGTAATCGATGTGCCTTACTCAAACTGGCGCATCGCACCTTACATTTTTTATTCCGTGGCGGCCCGCATCGGTATCATGGGCCCGGCGATACCCTACTGATGGACGGCTCGCGATTTTATATCAAGCGAGCATCGTCCGTGACGATGCAGGATGTCGAGACTGAAGCGCGCGAAATTTTCGAGCAAGACGAACTAATCGTTGACCTGCGGCGATACTGGCGCGTGATCTGGCGGCATCGACGAATTGTGGCGGGCATCATCGCTGCAGCGCTGATTTTCGTCGCAATCCGGTTGATGGGGACCACAGCGATCTACACTGCAGAAACGACAATCCTGATCCAACCGAATGCTGAACAGGGTTCAGATACGCTCGAAAGTCTGGTCGAGATTGAAGCGGCCGCCGCCAATGCCGATCAATATTATAAAACTCAGTGCGCGATTCTGCAGAGCCGAAATCTCGCGGCGCGTGTAGTCAATGAACTTGGGTTGGATCACAACGCGCTGTTTCTCAGCAACGCCGATGGAATATCGCTCGTCGAACGCTGGTGGCCTGCGGCGGGACCTCGCCAGCCGCTATCGCCGGCTATTTCACCGGGGATGAATCTGCCGAGCGATTTAGTTGCCGAGCCGAGCGAGTCTCCGGCATCGGCCGCGGCAGTGCATCAATACCTCGCGATGCTGAAGGTAGCGCCGATACCAGATACCAACCTGGTGAGAATCAGGTTTGCCACGCCCGACCCAAAACTCTCGGCGGAACTAGCTAATGCGCATGTGGGCGCATATGAGCGGGAGCAATCGCGGATGCGCGGCGAGCAGAGCGAGGCGGCGCAGCGTTTTTTGCGCGACAAGTTGGGCGAGATCAAGGAGCAGCTACAGAAATCCGAGGTCGCCTTAAATGATTATCGCCGCGCAAAGGGCATCATACCTGGATTGATGTCGCTCGACGGCAAAGATGCGGTGGTGCTCGATCGCTTGGCGGATTTGAGCAAAGATCTTACGCAGGCGCAGGTTGCGCGAATCGCGCTCGAATCACAAGTTCAGCTAATCAAGAGGCATGATTATGCGTCATTACCGGAGGTCACTCGCGATCTCACTATCACTGATCTGGAAAAGCAACTGAACGAGCTCTATGGGAGAGCGGCTGCGCTCTCGAGTCAGTTCAAGCCCCATTATCCGCCGCTCGCGAAATTGCGGGCTCAAATCGGCGCGGTCGAAGCGCGGCTTAATGCAGCTACAGCGAAAGTAGTCGGCGGCATCCAGATGCAGTATCGCGAGGCGGTGGAAAAAGAGAACGAGTTGCAGGCCGAGATGAATCGAACCCGCACGGAGACGCTCAATCTGAACGACGCTGCCGCGCAATACGCGATATTGCAGCGCGAAGTCGATACCAATCGGGAGCTCTACAACGCGGTTCTCACCCGAATCAAAGATGTCGCGATCACGAGCGGCGCTGAGCACAATAACGTATCCATAATCAATTCGGCAGAGGTTCCGGCAGCACCGACGAGTCCGCGCAAGGGCCGCGATCTCGCGCTGGCGCTGATCGTTGGGTTGGGAGGCGGGATCGGACTCGCCTTCATGCTGGACTCGATGGATAACACGCTCGAAAAATCCCGAGGAGGCCGAGAATTATCTACGACTGCCAAGTCTCGGAATCGTACCGGATTTCGCGGCATTAAATGGCAAGCTGGCGGCGTATTACCCGCGCGAGTTGATCGGGAATAGTTCAGCCGGCGCATTGCCCGCGCCGCGAGAGCTGGTAACGTCACACGGCTCCTATTCTCCGCTGGGCGAGGCCTATCGGAATTTGCGCACTGCGCTACTTCTGTCGCGCGCCGGAACTCCTCCCAAAACGATCCTAATCACCAGCGCGACCAGCCGGGAGGGTAAAACCGTCACCGCGGTAAATATCGCGGTGATGGCTGGCGCAGTTGGGCGGACGTACGTTGCTGATCGACGCGGATTTACGCCGTGCGCGATGTCATCTGGTGCTCGCGCTGGACAATCCGACCGGCCTTACCGAGGTGCTGACCGGGACGCGCGGAGCGGACGAAGTGTCGCGTGCGACCTCGATCGAGCTTCTCGATTTTCTCGGGGCAGGATCAGCGCCGCCGAATCCGACTGAATTGCTGGGATCGGGGAAAATGGCCGATGTTCTGAGTGGCCTCGAAGAGCATTACCACTACATTGTTATCGATTCCTCGCCGGTGTTGCCGGTGAGCGACGCCCTGCTGTTGGCGCAGTTGGTTGATGGGGTCGTGGTGATCGCCAACAGCATGATTACCCCGAAGCAGCAGGTGAAGGCCGCCTGCGCCCGACTCGAGTACGCCCGCGGTAAAATTCTCGGCATAGTTTTGAATCGGGTCCGCCGCGAAAGTCCGGACTTTCACTATTACTATCACAGCGATTATCACACAGAGCGCGAGGCGGACGGTCGCGCCGCGAATGAGGAGAACTAGACCCGCGCAGCTCCACGGATTCACGGAAGATAAGCGCGGAGTAGCAGGGGGACGAGCGGCGATGCGATTCGAACGAACATCAGATCGGGTCGTTATTGGCGGAATTATCGGAATAATCGCGCTCTCGCCGTTTGCCTTTGGTTCGGTATATCGCGCCGCCTTCGCGACGCTTGAAGCTGTGAGTTTTGCGCTTTTCGCCGTATGCATGATCAAGCGATCGCGTGGAACGTCACCAGCGCCGCCGATACCGAACGGTCTGCGGTTGGCGGCGCTTCCGGGGATGGTGCTGTTAGCCGTAATCGCGGGTCAACTGATTCCGCTCCCACCGCGTGTCATGCGGGCAATCACGCCTGCAACTTATCAGCTCAATCGGATGAGCCTTCCGGGTTGGCCCGCGCTCGCGCCATATCAGGGGATCGCAATTCTTGGCTCACCGTCCTCTGCGAGTGGCGTGTCAGAGAGAAATCCGCATTAGGGATGGCGTCAGCCAGCCAATGGGAAAAAATCGCGCACGCGGGCGTGAGTCAATGGCGATGGCGGGCGGTGGCGATCGCGCCGACAGTGGTGGCGAGCGGGTTAATCGAGTGGTTGGCGCTCGGTGCGATATTTGTGACGATCACGCTGTATCCATTCGGATTGATCGGCGAGCGGGAACCCGAACGCGATCTATACCGTGCAGTTATCCTGAACATTCTGCTGACCGGCAGCGCGGTCGCAAGCGTGGGATTGCTCCAGCGAGCGTGGTGGAATGGCAAGTTGCTTTGGTTCTGGGCGCCGCAGGACTGGGGCGGGCCGCTGCTCGCGCAAGCGCCGCGCGCAAGTGGGCCATTTGTCGATCCGGATCATTTCGCGAATTACCTCGCGATGGTTCTGCCGCTGACGATCATAACGTCACTCTTCCATTTGAAAATCGTGCAGCCGGAAAAGCGCGCGAATCTGCGGCTGGCTGCTGTTATCGGCAGCCTGATCATGGGTTTCGCGCTGCTGTTCAGCTTGTCGCGCGCCGGATGGGCCTCGGCGATCGTTGGGATTGGCGTCGCACTGATGTGTGCGAGTCGAGTCGCGCGCGAGATGGCGGCGTCCCGCACCATAGCGAAATTCAGAATCAGCCCCGCCCTGCTAATCCCGATCGCAATAGCCGCATCAGTCGCGATCATGCTTTTTTTTGCCGGAAGCCGCGGACGCGAAGCGATCGATGCGCGCCTGAATCCCGCTCATAACAGTATGTACTATCGTCCTACTGTTTGGCGCGATACGCTCAAGCTGATCGGCGATTTTCCGTTGTTCGGGGTAGGGCTGGGCTGCTGGCCTGAATTTTTCCCGCATTATCGGCGACCGCCGTGGAGTCCCTTCTTTTTTCGCGAAGCGGAGAACGATTACTTACAGTTGATCGCCGAGATTGGATTGCTTGGCGCGAGCGCTGGTGAGCTGGCTGGGGATCAGGCTGGTGCGGGGATTCAGCCGTGATGCGCACGAGACGCCCGACCGCTATTGGGCTCTCTTATCCGGACTGATCGGTGGAGCGACCGCAATGTTTGTGCATGAGGCGTTTGACTTTAGTCTGCGGACGCCTGCGAACGCCTGGCTATTCGTGATCTTGATCGCGATCGCGTTGAGGATTGCGGCGGAAAAAGATCGCCACCAGCACGCTCGCGAGATGCGGCGCGCGCTGCCGAGCGCTCGTTCGGCTCGTTATGGGGCGGGATTTGCCGCACTCGCCGCGATTGCGATGATCGCGATCGTCTATTTGCAAGACGGCGCGGCATACCCTTACGAGGCTCTGAACCAGCACCAACTCGATTCGATCATGGCGAAACTGCTGCGGCATCCGGCCATGGCCGAGAGCCATTTGGCGTTGGCTGAGGCAGCCGCAGCCAATGCGGATCATGAACTGCACGACACGGAATTACGGGCCGCCGTTTGGCTTGATCCGAATGATCCGGTTGCGCGCGATCGTTACGCACGAGACCTCTTGATCACTGGAGACCAGCGCGCGGGTCTGGACGAGATCACGCGCTCGGTCTATCGAGCGCCGGAACCGCAAGCGCATTATTATCTACGCCCGGGATTAATTCCGTGGTTGTTGCCCGACGAGCAGGCGGCGATCGCCGAGGGACTCGAACAGGCGGTTGACTATCAGTATGCGGGCGCCCGCGACACGTTAGCGGCTTTCTATCGCGAATTGGGCCGCTACGATGATCTCGGTCAGCTATTTGAGAAGTTGGCGATCGATGAAACGGAATCGTCCCGCAAAATCAGTGATCTGGTCGAGTCAGGCAGCAATTATGCGCGGGCTGGTCGGGCAACTACTGCGATCGCGAAATTACGAGAGGCGATTGCAATCGATCCGCAGGACGCACGGCCATACGCCGAGTTGGCTCGTGCAGTATATGGCCCAAACCATCAGATGGAGGCGGCACAGGCAATAATTCAAGAGGGTTTACGCGCCGGCGCCGATCCTTATCAGCTTGAGATCGCGCTGGCGGATGCGGGCGAAAAAGCAAGTAATCCGCGCGCGACTGAGGATGCGCTGGAAGCGGCATTGCAGGCGCGACCTTCGTTCAGTGTCGCGATACGACTGGGCAATTTCTATCTGGATGACCAGCGACCGGCGCGCGCAGCGGCAGCTTTCGAGCGCGCGACGGAAATCGATTCCGGTTCGGCAGAGGCATGGTTCGCGCTGGCTCAGGCGCGTGAACGCGAGTTCGACTATGCGGCGGCCGCTAAAGCCTATGATCGCGCGCAGAATATTAGAGCCCCGGAATCGCTATTACGCGAGCATCCATAAGGCTTTCGAGCGGCGGATGGCGCAAGTGGTCGAAGACGTTAACACGCGCGACGGACCACAATGACCGAATCAGGGGGGAATAGTCGCTCAGCGTGATGAAGCTACTCTATCTTAATCCGACTGGCGCTCTCGGCGGCGCCGAGCGGGCGATGCTGGACGGCGCGGCAATGGTCCGGGCACATAATCCGGACTGGCAGCTTGAGCTGATCGCGTCGTCCGATGGCGGTCTGATTGAAGAAGCGCGAGCGCTGAGAATCGCGAGCTCAGTGTTGAGATTTCCGCCTTCGCTTGCAGCGTTGGGTGAAACACACGCAGTCCCAGATGGGCGGCGCTGGTTGCCGCGACTCAAGCAACTCGGCGCAGCTATACCCGCAATCACAGAGTACTCGCGGAAGCTTGCTGAATTGCTTGATCGCTCGGCCCCTGACCTGATCCATGCGAATGGTTTCAAGATGCACGTGCTTGGCGCGCGATCGCTGCCGAAGCGATGCGCGATGGTTTGGCATCTGCACGATTACGTTCGAAGCCGTCCATTGATGAGGCGGTTGCTGCAAATCTATGCCACGCGATGCAACACGATAATCGCAGTTTCTCAAAGCATCGCCGACGACATTGCGTCCGTACTCAAGGGCAACATTCCAATTTATACTGTTTACAACGCCGTAGCGCTCGATCATTTTAGCCCGCGCGGCGAGCGCGCCGATCTGGACGCTTTGTCGGGCCTTCCCGCGGCGTGTTCAGGCGTGGTGCGGGTGGGGTTGGCGGCGACCGCGGCGCGCTGGAAGGGCCATGAGATTTTTCTCCGCGCGCTGGCGAGCTTGCCCCGAAATTTGCCGGTGCGTGGTTATGTGATCGGCGGTCCGATCGACGAGACCGAGGGCAGCCAGTTCACGATGTCTGAGTTGCGAGTGATGGCGGCCCACTTCGGCGTGGCGGAACGAGTCGGTTTCACCGGTCATCTTGATGAAGTCGCGCCGGCGATGCGGGCGCTCGACATCGTGGTGCATGCGAGCATCGCACCGGAACCATTTGGATTAGTCATCGCGGAGGCGATGGCCAGTGGGCGAGCGGTAATCAGCAGCGCGCTCGGCGGCGCAGCGGAGTTGGTGGAAGACGAGCGCAATGCGGTGGTTTATCCCTCCGGCGAGCCGGACGCATTGGCTTGTGCAATACAGCGGCTCGCGTCCGACCGCGAACTGCGCACGCGACTTGGCGAGGTCGGACGCGCCACCGCTGAGAAGCGCTTTGACCGCGAGCGTCTTGGAAGCCAACTTACAGCGATCTACAAAACGGCGCTGGCCGCGTCATCACGAGGCGACGATGCGAATCCTGCACGTGCATAGCGGGAACCTTTACGGCGGTGTCGAGGCGCTGCTGATAACTCTGGCGCGCATCGCGAACCGCACGCAGGTGGAGCATCAGTTTGCGATCTGCTTCGAGGGCCGAGTCGCGTCGGAGTTGCGTACACAGGGCGCGGCGGTTGATTTGATCGGCGAGGTGCGAACTCGTTATCCGCTATCAGTCAGGCGGGCACGCGCTCAACTGCGTCGCATCTTAGAGATGCGTCATTTCGATGCTGTCGTCTGTCACATGGCGTGGGCTCAGGGGCTGTTTGGCCCAGTCATCCGAACCGCCGGGCTGCCTCTGATCTTCTGGATGCATGACGTCGCGTCCGGCTATCACTGGCTCGAGCGATTGGCGCGTCGAACGGTCCCAGATTTAGCCTTGTGCAATAGCCGCTATACAGCTCGAACGTTGGTTACGCTCTATCCGGCGTGTCCATCACAGGTGCTCTATCCACCAATCGCGGTAAGTCGACGAAATTTGAGTGCGGAGACGCGGAGTGTGCTGCGCGATGTTCTGAACACGCCATCGTCGGCGATCGTGATCGTGCAAGCGAGCCGTCTGGAGTCGTGGAAAGGACATACAGTCCATCTCCGGGCTCTCGGTACACTACGGGATATTCCCGGATGGGTGTGCTGGATTGCGGGTGGTTCGCAGCGCAGATCGGAGGCGACATATCTCGTCGAATTAAAGGCCCTTGCCGCTGAGCTCGGGATCGCCGAGCGGGTCAGGTTTTGCGATGAGCGCGCAGACGTTCCGATGCTGCTGCGGGGACGGATATCTACTGTCAGCCAAATCTGCGGCCTGAGCCGTTTGGAATAGTCTTTGGCGAGGCGATGGCGGCAGGCTTGCCGATCGTTACGACCGGACTTGGCGGAGCGGCGGAACTGGTCGATGCGACCTGTGGGCTGACGGTCCCCGTGAATGATCCCGAGGCGCTCGCGTCGGCGCTGCGCAAGTTGATGAACGATCCGGCGTTGTGCGTCGAGCTGGGAGCTGCCGGAGCAGCCCGGGTTGCAAGTATCTGCGATCCTGAGAAACAAGCGAGCCAGTTTGCGGCGGCAGTTGCATCGCTCGCGTCAGCACGAATGACCGCCGCAATAGGTGGATGATCTCGATGCGTGCGAACTCCTTTGTGGCGCAGCGCGCAGTCGATTTAATGCTCGCCTATGGTCGTCGCTTTACAGCTACGCGGGATTTACGCCGGCTGCTGATTACCTCTACGGGCGGCCTCGGCGATGGAGTTCTTCTGAGTTCCTTGATCCAGCATATCCGCGCCTCCGATTTTGCGATCGAAATCGGAGTGATGGCATGGTTCGGCGCACGACAAGCATTAGCGACGCTCCCCGATCTGTATCTTCATCGAGAATATGAATTGCAACGCGGCGCCGTAATTTGGTGGCCAATAATTCGCGACCTTCGCGCGAGGCGCTACGACGCCGTGATAGCGACCGATCATACGGCGCTCTCGATTGCCGCTATGTTATGCCTCGCGGGTATCCCGCGGCGGGTTGGTTTCGCGCCACTTTGCGACTGGCCGCAGGCGCGCCTTTACACTGATGCGGTCCCATTGGATGAGGGCGAATCCCAATGGTCTTCGCTGCAAAGACTCGCGCGAATCATCCGACCGGACTTAGCGCGCGCGCTGGAGGTGATGCCGTTACCGATCGCGCCGAGAAGTGACGACACGATCGGACGCTGGTGGAGTGAACGGATTCCGCGTGACGCTCGGCCCGTGGCGCGCTCCATTTAGGAGCCGGCGTTTCGTATCGACGTTGGCCGGTGGCTCGCTTCGTTGAACTCGCTGAGCGGCTGCGCGAGAAAGATTCATCGATGACGATTCTACTGACCGGTCGGGGCGAGGAGCGCGAGATTATCGAAGAGTTCTCGCAAAGCTACTCAGGATATTCGATCGATGTGGCCGGATTTACCTCTATCAGCGAGGTCGCCGCCATGTTGCAACGGTGCGATCTGCTCGTGGCTAATGACTGCGGGATAATGCATCTGGGGGCCGCGATGGGTACCCCGACTGTCGGCCTGTTCGGGCCTAACACTCCGATTCAGTGGGCGCCACGCGGACCGCGTGTCAGCTTCGTTTATCCGCACGATATCCGGTGCAGCCCCTGTATCCGGAACTATCGTGGTCCGGCGCCGAGTTCATGCGCCAATCCGGTTCAGCAGCAATGCTTACTCGCGATCAGTGTCGATGAGGTATTGAAAGCAGCGCGTCAGGTGACTGAGCAATGGCTCTAGTGACTGCAGGATTTGCATCGCCGGGCAGGCTGCGTGATCTAATGCGGCCACACTCGTGGTTGCGCTATTTGCTCTGGCGCGGGTCTCGCAGCGGTAAGCCACTAATCGTGAATCTGGCGAAGGGCGAGAAATTTAATCTTGCGTCCGCCGCCGACAGGCGATCTCAGCGTCGCTCATGAGATTTTTGTGCAGGAGATATATCGATCGCCGCGGCCGCTTGCGCCTGCGTCAGTATCCACGATTCTCGATGTAGGCGCGAACACCGGATTTGCGCTGGTGTATTTTGCCAGCCGCTTTCCTCAGGCTCAGGTGATTGCCTTCGAGCCACATCCTGAGCATCTAGTTCAGATCGAACGGCATTTACAGATTAATGCGTTGGCTGGCCGCGTTAAGCTTATTCCGGCCGCAGCCGGAGTTAACGATCGGCAAGCGTTCCTGGTTGATGCCGGTGAATGTTCGAATGTAACCGAACGTGTAGGCGCCGGACGAATCCCGATCTGTGTAGCGGATTTTTTCAACACGATCGATTGCATTCGCGTTGATTTGCTCAAGATGGATTGTGAGGGCGGCGAATATGACTTGATCATGGACCGGCGCTTTGCCCGGTTGGATGTCAGGATAATCGTGCTCGAATGGCATGCGAGCGCGACTCGCACCAGGGCGGCGGAAAAAATTTGCACGCGACTTAAACGGCTTGGTTTTGTTCTGGAGTCCGGACCCGCACAGGAAATTAGCGGGTTACAATCGGGAATACTGTGGGCGTATCGATCGTGAGTTGCGGCGAAGCGTAGATGTTGGCGATCAGCTTATGTCTCAGCGTCTTTATCGCCGCCTTTATCGCGACGCGCTCAGCTTTGGGGCTAGGATTCGCGGCGACCATGGCGGCGGGTTACTTTTACGGAATTGTGCGCGCCAACTTCGAGAGCCCGGTCGCACAATTCATATACGATGCGGCGCTGGCCGGCTTATTCCTCGCCGCGATGACCAGATATTACGCGCCCGAGCAGAGGTTTCGGTTGCGGCGGCTGATACCGTGGGCAATCGTGCTGATCGGTTGGCCGACGATGCTATTGTTGGCGCCGGGGCAACATCCGTTGATCCAGCTCGTCGGATGGCGTGGTAACGTGCTGTTCGTTCCGTTTATCTTAATTGGGGCGGCGCTGGACTGACCGACCTCAGGATGATTACGCGCAGCCTCGCTATTCTGAATATGGTGGCGCTGGGCTTCGCGCTAGCCGAGACTCTTGTCGGGGTCGCGAGTTTTTATCCGAACAATCCACTCGACGCGATCATTTATAAGAGTAGCGACGTTTACTTTAGCGGCACGAGTCATCTGCGGATTCCGGCGACGTTCACTCATAGCGCTGCCTACGCCACCAGCATGGTTTCAAGCATACCGCTGCTGTTGGGCGGATTGAGCCTCGAAGCGCCGCGCGGATGGCCGCGCCTTTTACTGCTGTCCGCGATCGGTGCTTCAGCGGTCGGGGTGTTTCTGGCGGCGTCACGCTCGGAAGCGGTGGTGCTCTTTGCAATGGTACTCGTCGTTACCTTTTCGCGCCCACGTGCCCGCTTTCCATGGGTCGGATGGTTTGCAGTGCTGCTAGCGGTAGCATGGCTGGTGGCGGTGACGCCTCGGATGCAGCGTTTTTTTACGCTGGGCAATCAAGGTATCATCACGAATCGGCTCCACGACAGCGTTAATCAAAGTTTTATTGCGCTTGTGATGGAGTATCCGTTCGGCAATGGATTGGGCGGCGGCGGCACCAGCATCCCGTATTTTCTTCAGCCATTACTACGTGATCCGGTCGGGCTCGAAAACGAGTACGCGCGAATCGTAGCCGAGCAAGGAATTCCGGGACTTGCGCTCTGGCTGGGATTCATTGCATGGCTCTTCACTCGCGGGGCGCCTGAGCAAACCGATCAATGGTGCGCCGGGAAGCGGCTGGCGCGGCTCTTTTGCGCGATTTCATTTTTGACCGCACCGCTCGGCACCGGGTTGCTGAACGCGATTCCGCAATCGGCGATGGTGATGATGTTTGCCGGATGGATCGCCGTGCCACCGCTCAAGCGAACCGAGCGTACCGCAGCTCCGCAACCCGAATCGCGCGTGGGACTTTCGGCGCATCGCGCCTGATGCTAACCGGCTCTCAGGAAAGGAGCACTGAGCCGTGGGTCCTGATCGCGGGAGGCTTCCATGAAGACGGCGGGATGGATCAGCTTAACGCGGGTCTCGCGCGTTATCTTATGTCGTGTGACACGCCGATCGATCTAGTTGCCTATCGCATTAGCAAAGAACTGACGAGAAATTCGCGCTCGACAGTTAATCTGGTCAGGAAGCCTGCGGGATCGTTCTTTCTCGGGCAATATCGGCTGGACCGGCGTGGCCGCAAGACCGCAGCTGCAGTCACGGCGCGTTCACCCGCGACTCGGGTGCTGGTCAATGGGATTAACTGTTCGTGGACGGATATCAATTGGGTTCACTTCGTCCATCATGCCTGGCCGCCGCAATCCGAAGGCGGTCCTCGATGGCTCGGTTTGAAGAACCGGCTTGAAGCTGCGCTGACTCTTCGTCGCGAACGTCAGATTCTTCACCACTCGCGATTGATCATCGCAAATTCCGAGCGGACCCGGCGCGATCTTATAGAAAGAGTCGGCGTGCCCGAAGAGCTTGTTGTGCGAATCTATCCAGGATGCTCGAAGCTTGCGCCGGTTTCACGTGAGCGTCGCGCGGATATTCGACGATTACTCGGAATCCCGGATGGACTTCCGGTGGTTATCTTTGTCGGAGCGTTAGGTTACGACTCGCGAAAGGGCTTCGACATTTTATGGACTGTATGGCGGCGGTTGTGTGCGCGTGATGACTGGAAGGCCCGGTTGGTCGTCGCAGGTGACGGACGGGCACTGGAGGATTGGCGGCGCAAAGTGCGCGACGCTGGTCTCGCCAATCGCGTGCTGATGCTCGGATTTACCGATCGCATCGCGGAGCTTCTCGCGATCGCCGATCTGATGGTTAGTCCGGTGCGTTACGAGCCTTACGGGATGAGTGTGCATGAGGCGATCAGTTTCGGCATACCTGCGATAGTCAGTGCGGCGGCGGGCATCGCCGAGCTATACCCATCAGCTCTGCGCGATATGCTCCTAGTCAATCCAGAAGACCCCGACGTTCTAACTAAGCGGCTGCTGGACTGGAATGCTTCTCGAAATAGGATGAAAGATCGTTTCGAATGGTTTGGTAAGACACTCAAGGCACGCACGATCGAGCAGATGGCGTGCGAACTGGTAGATACTATCAATAGTCATCCGATGAGTCGAAATTGTGCTATCTAGGAGTGGATTTCGTGTATAGTGACTTCGGTTGCGCCGGATGGAATATCAAGAGCGGACCTATATCGCGACTGAACTAGTAGAAGCCGCTCGCATTGCCGACATTGATTGTTCAGACAATCCACCCGATAAGTCAGCCAAACCTTGGCTGATTATTGACGGCAATCAGAAATGGAATGGTCTTGAGCTGCGCGACCTGTGGGCGCATCGCGATCTGTTCTACTTACTCGCGTGGCGCGATATCAAGGTGCGTTATCAGCAGACGGTTTTGGGTGCTGCGTGGGCGATCTTGCAACCGCTGTTGACGGCGGTGGTTTTCACGCTGCTGTTCGGCAAGCTTGCGCGGGTGCCGTCGGATGGCGAGCCGTACGCGATTTTTGCTTACGCCGCGCTGCTGCCCTGGAACTTCTTCAATAATGCCGTCGCGAACAGCAGCAATAGTCTGGTCGGCAACGCCAATCTCATCACGAAGGTCTATTTTCCCCGGTTGGTTATTCCGGGTGCGGCGGTTGCGGCGGCGCTGATGGACTTCACGATCGCCGCAGTCATGCTTTTCATAATGATGCCGTTCTTCGGCGTGGCGTTCAGCTTTCGGCTCCTGATGTTTCCGGCACTCGTGATGCTAACGATGCTTATCGCGCTCGGGATCGGCTTCTGGACCTCGGCGCTCAATGTCAAATACCGCGACGTGAGATACGCACTGCCATTCGCGCTGCAACTGTGGATGTATCTTACGCCGATTATCTATCCGGCGAGCATCGTTCCGCTTCGCTGGCGATGGATCCTCGAACTGAATCCGTTGACCGGCATTATCGAAGGCTTTCGCGATGCGACCTTCGGACGTCCTTTCGACTGGCGTGCGATCGGGCTTTCTGCGGTTATCGGGGTGCTATTGCTGCTCTGGTCCGGTTCGGTTTTCCGACGGATGGAGCATGAGTTTGCTGACGTGATCTGAAATCTGCGATGGAGCCAATCATTCGAGCCGAAGGACTGACCAAGCGTTATCGAATCGGCGAACGCCAGGCTTATTACACGATTCGCGAAAGTCTGATGCGCAGGATTCGCGCACCGGCTCGATGGTCTCGCGTCGATGGCGAGCGCCGCGATTTACAAGAAGATTCGATCCTTGCGCTGAGACGACGTGAGCTTTACTTTGCAAGCCGGCGAGGTGCTTGGGATGATTGGTCGCAATGGGGCGGGAAAGTCCACTCTGCTGAAAATCCTCTCGCGTGTTACGGCGCCGACCAGCGGACGGGTGGAACTCTATGGACGAGTTGCGAGCTTGCTCGAAATCGGCACCGGATTCCATCCGGAGCTAACCGGCCGCGACAATTTATTTCTGAGCGGCGCGATTCTCGGGATGCGGCGCGCAGAGATCGCGCGCAAGTTCGATGAGATCGTCGCATTCGCCGAAATCGAGAAATTCATCGACATGCCGGTCAAACGTTATTCCAGTGGGATGTACCTTCGGTTGGCCTTTGCGGTGGCCGCGTATCTCGAACCGGAAATCCTGCTGATCGATGAGATTTTGGCCGTCGGGGATGCCGCGTTTCAAAAGCGCTGTCTCGGCAAAATAGGTGATGTCGCTCGTGATGGCCGAACGGTTCTATTCGTCAGCCATAACATGGCCTCGATCGAGGCGCTGTGCCGCTCGTGCATGTTGATCCGGAATGGCCGAGATCGCCGAAATCGGAGATCCGAGCACGATTGTCGAACGCTATATGGCAAGTGAATTGGTGAGTGACCGGGGTGCGCGCGATTTGCGGCAACATCCGGGGCGCTCGCGAGGATCGGTCCCGATTATGATCGGCGTTCGGCTGGTTTCGAGCGTCGAGAGCGAGGGTGCAGCGAAAATGGCGGAGTGCCTTGCAGTATGTGCGACGTTTGTTGCGCCGCAGCCGATTCGGCCTACTTTTGCGGTCACTATCAAAACGGCACATGGCATGCCGTTATTTGGTGTAAGCAATCGATGGACCTGGCAGGGGGCCGATCAGGCGCCGGTTGCGGAGGGTGAGATCACTTGCGAGATCGCGCGGCTTCCATTGATGCCGGGTGCGTACACGCTCGATCTTTATTTCGGTGACTTTGGCGATCCGACTCGCGATCTCGACGTCATCCTCGATGCGCTGACGTTCGAGGTTTTTCCGGCGGACGTTTATGGGACGGGGATGATTCCGCGTCCGATGGACGGTCCGGTGTTTTGCGACGCGACGTGGTCATTGTCGAGCGCGGCGGCGAAGATCAAACAGTTTGCGGAGAACTGAGTCGAGTATCAGGCGATGCGAGTGCTGCATCTAAGCCCGGCGCTGTTCGGACCTGATGGTGTTGCGGGTGGGGCCGAGCGCTACGCTTACGAACTGGCGCGGCATATGGCGGATGAGGTTCCGACGCAACTGGTCGCGTTTGGTGATCGTTCAAGCGAGTCGGTCGTCGGCAGATTGCGCGTGCGAGTGATTGGACGACCGTGGTTCGTGCGCGGCCAGCGTTCCAATCCGATCGCGATTTGGGTTTTGCGCGAATTATGGGACGCTGAGGTCGTCCATTGCCATCAGGCGCATATACTCGCGAGCAGCTTGGCGGCGCTCTTTTGCTTGATTACCGGGCGGCGCGTATTCGTTACTGATCTCGGCGGCGGCGGCTGGGATATCTCGGCGTTGTCTCAACTGATCACTGGTATCACGCGCATCTGCATCTTAGTGACTACAGCCGCGTGGGATATAGGCATCGCGATAAGGCCTTCGCGCATGTGATCTCGGCGGGTGTCGATATCGATAAGTTTTCACCTGACTCAAGCGTCGCACGTTCGGGCGGTATGCTCTACGTCGGACGTATTCTTCCGCACAAAGGAATCGACGTGCTGGTTCGCGCGATACCGCCGGACTTACCATTGCAGATAATCGGTCGCGAATCGGATGCGGTCTATTGCGAAGACCTGCGGAGGCTTGGCGCGGGCAAGCAAGTCTCGATTCGATTGGACTGCGATGACAATCAATTGATTGAAGCCTATCGGAGCGCGCTTTGTGTGGTGCTTCCCAGTGTTAAGCGCACGATGTACGGTGCGCCCGCGATCTCGTCCGAGCTGCTCGGCCAGACTCTGCTCGAAGGGATGGCCTGTGGCGCGCCGGTGATCGGCTCATCTGTGGGAGGGATTCCGGAGGTGATTGCCGACGGAATCACCGGATTTCTAACGCCAGCCGGCGACGTGCGCGCACTTGCCGAGCGGATCAAATGGTTGCGCGAGCATCCGGGTGAAGTCGCGAAGATGGGTATGGCAGGCCGTCAAAGAGTCCTCGAGAAATTCACCTGGCCACGGGTGGTCCAGCGTTGTCTCGAGATTTATCGAAGCGCGGCATGAATTGGCAGATCATCACCGGCGAATATCCACCGCAGTCGGGCGGGGTCGGTGATTACACCCGGATCCTTGCAGATGGATTGGCGACCGCCGGCGACGAGGTGCATGTATGGGCGCCCGGCGCTGCGCCAATGACGGAGGGCAGCGATGGGGTGCAGGTTCATCGGCTGTCAGATCATTTTGGTCCGCGCGCGATGCTCCAACTGAATCGTGCGTTGTCGGAAAACTCGGAAAGCCGCGTCCTTATCCAATATGTTCCGCAGGCGTTCGGCTGGAAGGGGATGAATTTGCCCTTCTGCTGGTGGATTTATTCGCGTCGCCAGCAGCGCCCTATAGTGATGTTTCACGAAGTGATGTTCCCGCTGGACCGCGCGGGTTCCTTCAAGCACAACCTACTGGGAACGGCGAGTCGTGCGATGGCGTCGCTCGTGTCGCGCGCGGCGGTACGAGTCTTCGTTTCGACTCCGATCTGGGCGGAGGTCTTGCGCGCGCGATGTGGCTTCGAAGGAGAAGCGGTGTGGCTGCCGCTGTCATCCAATATTCCACTGCTCCATGATGAAGCTGCGGTGCTCGCGGTCCGTCGTCGCTGTAATGCGGCAAATTCGATCTTGATTGGTCATTTCAGCAGCTATCCTGAGGCGATACGGTCTCAGCTCGGACGCGTGTTAAGCAATGCACTGGGCTCGCGTCCGGAAATTTCTATTTTGTTGCTTGGCCGGGATAGCAAGAGCTTTCGCACGAGTTTAATCGCGCGTTGTCCGGATTTCTGCGACAGGATTTTTGCTACTGGGCCACTGTCGAGCGCCGCCGTTTCGCATCATCTTTCGGCTTGTGACCTGATGCTCCAGTTATATCCCGATGGTGCGTGTACGCGGCGCACTACGCTGATAGCCACGCTCGCTCATGGACGGCCGGTATTGACGACGCTTGGTCGCGCCACCGAATCAATTTGGCAAGAGAATAGGGCGATCGCATTCACGCCGAATGATGACGCGTCAATCGCTCAGCAACTTGACAACCTGATAGCTGCGCCGAGTCTGCGGAAATCCTATGCGGAGGCTGCCGCTGCACTCTATCGGGAACGTTTCGATCTAAGGCATGGCATTGGCCTACTGCGAGCCGCCGGATGCGAATTGCAGTAGCGACGTGGAACTGCCGTCAGGTAGGCGGTGTCGAAGCCTATCTCGCTACGGTGCTGCCGGCGATCGCCGCGCGCGATCATCAACTCGCGATCGTCTGTGAGACCGCGCAATCCTCCGCCCATCCGATGATTGAGCTACCGCCCGAGACTCCCGTATGGCGGAGTGAAGCACTCGGTGCGGCTGCGACTCTGGATCGATTGCGCGGGTGGCAGCCCGATTTGATCTTCTGTCATGGCCTGCAAGACATTACGTTGGAGCAAGCGGTCGCGGTCCAAGCTCCGTCGATCTTTTATGCGCATAATTATTACGGCTGTTGCATTAGCGGATCGAAAAGCTTCGGACTTCCCCGAACGCGTCCGTGTAGCCGGCAATTCGGATGGCCGTGCTTGATGCAATTCTATCCGCGTCGTTGTGGTGGCGTGAATCCGATCACGATGGCACGGCTATATCATCGGGAAGCGCGACATCGAAACTCCTATTGGGCTACTCAAAAATCGTGACTGCGAGTGAGCACATGCGCCAGGGAGTACCTCGGACAGGGTTTCATCAAAATTCGTCTGCATGATTCCTCCGCCGGTTGCGGAAAGCGGTCTCGAAGGAGAACCCGACAACGGCTCGGAAACAGTAAGCAGTTCAAGATTGCACGATGAATGGAGGTTACTGTTCCTGGGGCGGATGGTGCCGCTCAAGGGAGGCGAAGTCTTGCTGAACGCGATGCCGGAGGTGGCCGCAAAAGTTTCGTGTCCGCTTCGATTAGTTTTTGCGGGCGACGGTCCGGCACGCGCACGTTGGGAGAATCATGCTGCGCGTCTTCGTTCGCGAATCCCGAATCTTACTATCGAGTTCCGTGGATGGTTATCGGGAAGTGCATACGCGACGACGCTCGCTGATACGCATCTACTAGTGATGCCGAGCCTATGGCCGGAACCATTTGGGCGCGCCGGTCTCGAAGCCGGCGTGCACGGGATGCCGACGGCTGCGTTCGCTGTAGGCGGGATTCCGGAATGGCTGCGCGACGGCATCAATGGTCATCTGGCGTCGAGCGATCCGCCGACTGCGAGCGGATTGGCCGACGCGATTTGGCGCTGTCTTGCCGATCGAGATCACTTTACGAAGCTTTGTGATGGCGCTCGGGAGCAAGCGCGGCACTTCGATGTGGAGCGACATACCGACGAATTATGCAAACTCTTTGAAGAGGTGCTCGCGCAATGAGCGACGCAACACCAAGGGTGAGCGTGATTATCGCGACGCGCGATCGTCCGGCGTATTTGGCCGAAGCGATCAGGAGTGTACTGGATGGCGAATTTCAGAATTTTGAAATAATTGTCACCGATGATGCCGGCGTTCCGGAGAATCGCAACGTGGTTGACTCGTTCGGAGACTCGCGAATTCGCTATCGCCGGAACCCGGCTTGCCTGCAAAGCGCGCGAAACCATCGCGAGGCGGCGCGCATCGCCCGGGGCGAGTTCGTCGCGATCCTCAACGATGACGACGTGTGGGAGCGTAATCTCCTCGCGACGCTGGTTCCGATCATGGATCGATACCTAGTGGCGGTCGCGTTCGGCGATCATTATGTGATGGATGCTGCCGGAGTTGTGGACGAGCAGGCATCGCAGGAAAGCTCGCGACGCTGGAAACGCGACGTTCTTACCGCCGGGATCCATCGCCCATTCCAGCACCTCGCGATGATCGATCAGAGCCTTGCGATGCAGGCTGCATTGATTCGCCGGAGCGCGATTGATTGGGAAGATTGTCCTGCCGAGGTCGGGCCGCTGTATGATCTTTGGCTGAATTATCTCCTCAGCCGCACTGGCGAAGCAGCTTACTACGTTCCCGAAAGGCTGGCGCGTTATCGTGCTCATCAAGCGAGTTCAACGGTTGAAGGAGGATTGCGGACGGCGTCCGCCGCGGTCTTCGTTTATTCCCGGATGCTCGCCGATCCGCTGATGACTCCATCGCGCAGCAATCTGACCCGCCGATTGCGGTCGGCAAAGCTGACCTGCGCCTTGGCATTGCTTGAGCGCAATCATCCGCGCGAAGCACGCCGCCTGCTGCGCGGCGCCATCTATCCGGGACAGATTACACGCGCCGGATTATCATTTGCGTTGAGCTGCATGCCCGGAAATTTGGGTCTGGCAGTTTTGCGATATTTGCGGCGGATACGCACGGCGCCCTTTGCAGCTTTGGCCTCGCGGTGAATCGCGCGTCAGGAGATCGGGCAAGCTTGCCGGTGTATCCCGCTCAGGCGCGATTGCGCGTGCTGTTCCTGGTCGAAGGTTTCACTGATATCCGATTCGTCGCCGGCCTGAGCGAGATTTACGAGCTCACGATGCTCGTACCGGCAGAACAATATGGCGCGAGTGGGCTGAGACAGCGCGTGAAGGCATTGCCGCTCGATCTTAAGGTTATCGAGATAATCGGTGGGCGCGCCGTATTTCAGTTCCGGTCGTTGATATGGGCATTGCACAACGCAGGACGCTCCGACGTGATCCTTGCGCAGGAGGTCTTGCGCGGCGCGCTCAATGCCAATCTCGCAGGCCGGCTGCGTCGAGTTCCGGTCGTGACTTACATGGGAATCGCGCCGGTCGAGTATTTCCGCTGCCGCCGCGAACGTCATCAGCTCAGTCGCTTGAAAGCGATAATAGGCGAAGCGGTTATTCGTAGCTTGATGCTTATAAATGGGCGACTGGCGGCGCGCAGTTTGGCGATGGGTCCCTATCTGCATGCGATTGCGGAAAGATACAGTTCGCGCAGCGGGTTAGGCCTTTACTATGGAGTTGATACCGAGAAGTTCCGGCCGGCCAATCAAATCGAGCGTAACGCGTTGCGCGCGCGGCTCGACTTGCCGTGCAAACGCTTTCTCGTGCTGCTGTCGAGCCGGATCAGCCATGAAAAGGATCCCGAAACGATTTTGCGCGCCGTCGCGCTGGCTCGACGTAAAGGTCTCGATGCCGTTTTGCTGAATCTCGGCGGCGGCTGGCGTGAGTTTATGGCGCTTGCTCAAATGCTCGGTCTCGAAGCTTCCGAGGATTGGCTGATGGCGCGTCCCGCGGCGCATCCGATGACCGAAGTGTTCGATTATTTTCGCACGGCGGACGCGGTCGCGATGGCGTCGCTGGCCGAGGGCGCGGCGTATTCGACGCTCGAAGCGCTGGCCTGCGGTACGCCGGTAGTAGCGACGGCAGTCGGCGGGATGGCCGTGCAACTCAATGGGCTGGCGCGACTGGTTCCCCGTCGTAATGCCGAGGCGATGGCCGAAGAACTGCTCTGGATTGCGTCGAATCCATCGTCTGCACGCGGGCAGGCGCTGAAAGGACGCGAGTACGTAATTCGCGAGTGGGACCGGCGCAGAGCATTCGTTGATCTTCACAGGATTCTTGTCGAAGTAGCGGAGAGTTCGCGAAGGTGACCAACGCCTTGGGTTTGAATCAGGTATCGCGCGGTGAAGCGCACGTCGCATCGAAGCTTCGCCGTCCGCTCCGGGTCGCGATCATTGCCGACTTCGCTGAGGAGCGCTGGCCGAGCATGGATTTAGTCGCTGACACTCTCGCCGCGCGAATCAAGATCAATCACGTCAGTGAGATCTCCGTATCACTGATACGGCCGCGCTTCCGACGGAGGCTCAGCGCTTTTGCGCACGAACCTGGCCGCCTGATGAATCTAGATCGTGTGCTCAATCGTTTTATCGACTATCCATTGATACTGCGGCGCTTGCGCAAAAACTTCGATCTTTTCCACGTTGCCGACCATAGCTACGCGCATCTGGTTCACTATCTACCAGCCGAGCGAACTCTCGTGACCTGTCACGATCTCGAAACTTTCCGCTGCCTGCTTGAACCAGACCGTGCTGCGCGTTCAATAGCTTTCGGTGCGATGACGCGCCTGATTCTTGCCGGCTTGCAAAGCGCTGCGGCAATCGTCTGTGTCAGCGAGACCACGCGACGGGATTTGCTCCGCAACGAGATCGCAAAGGACGAGCGCTGTGTAACGATTGCCAACGGCATTAGTCCGGTTTTCACGCCGGCGGCAAACGCTATCGAGGATGCGGAGGCAATCCGATTACTTGGTTCGGCAGATGCGAGCATCGAAATTCTGAACGTTGGTTCGACTGTACCGCGCAAGCGTATTGATCGGCTGCTGCGAGTAATCGCAGGAATCCGCAAACGATGGCCGCAGGTACGGCTCGTTCGAGTAGGCGGAGAGTTCACGCGCGAACAACAGAAAATGCAGAGCGATCTCGAACTGAACCACTCAGTAATATCGATGCCGCAGCTTTCTATGGCGACGCTCGCATCCATTTACCGGCGCGCTGCGTTACTGTTCATCACGTCTGATCGTGAAGGTTTTGGACTGCCGCTGATCGAAGCTTTAGCATGCGGAACACCGGTGCTGGCCAGCGCCATCCCGGCATTGCGCGAAACCGGGGGGCATGCGGTGGCGTACGCGTCGGCGGGAATCTCGAAGAGTGGATCGATACGGCCAATCCGCTGCTGAGCGAACGTGCTCACGATCCGTCTGCGTGGGCCGTGCGTTGTGAAGCGGGATTGGCGCAGGCCCGGAAATTTTCATGGGATGAGTCCGTTGCCAAGATTGTCGCACTTTATCGGCAAGTGGCGAACTGAAACGTGCGCGTCCTGCACCTTGGCAAGTTTTACCCACCGCATCGCGGCGGCATCGAAACTTATCTCGAGGCGCTCTGTGAAGGACTCAGTCAGAATATTGCAGTTGAAGCCCTCGTGGCGAATGACGAACCGAGGGAGATAGTCGAGACGACTAACGGAGTTGCCGTGCGACGGCTCCGTGAATTGATGCGTTTTGCGGCAGCGCCGATTTGCCCAGCGCTAGTCGGACATATCCGCAGTTCGCGTGCCGATCTCATCCATCTGCATGCGCCGAATCCATTCGCGGCGATGGCGCTGATGATGAGTGGAAATCGCGCGCCGTTGGTTATCGGCTGGCACAGCGATATCGTCCGGCAGAAATTTGCACGCGCGGCATTCGCTAACTTTGAGCGGGCGACCGTGCGCCGGAGCGTAGCGTTAATCGCCAGCTCGCCGGGATATATAACGAGCTCTCCGATACTGGCGCAGAATCGCGATCGCTGCCACACAATTCCGTATGGCATTCGCGCCGTGGATTATGCTGTACCCCGGATGGAGACGGTCGCGTATCTGCGAAATCGCTACGGCCAGCGGATCGTACTGGCGGTCGGGCGATTGGTTTATTACAAAGGCTTCGAGTATTTGATTTGTGCGATGCGCCGTATCGAGGGCCATTTGCTGATTGTCGGGGAAGGGCCGCGTCGTCGCAGTCTCGAACGTGAAGCCGCGCTGGCGCGGCTTGGTGGGCGCGTCACATTTCTTGGCGCGCTGTCTTCATCGGACCTGATCGCCTGCTATCACGCTGCTGATGTCTTCGTGCTGCCTTCGATTGCGCGCAGCGAAGCCTTCGGCATTGTTCAGCTTGAGGCGATGGCGTGTGGGAAGCCGGTCGTCAACACCCGAATCAATTCCGGCGTGCCGTTCGTTTCGATTGATGGCGAGACCGGAATGACCGTAGCGCCCGAATCTCTCCGATGCGCTTGCTACTGCGATCAATATGTTGCTGGACAATCCTGAGTTGCGCGCGCGCTACGGCGCTACCGCAGCACGTCGGGTTCGCGAACATTTCAGCTTCGAGGCAATGGTAGGTCGGACTTTCGAGCTATACCAACAAGTTATGGACGGAAATCCAACATCAACTCTTATCGATAAGGGGCGGTTCCAAGAAAAAGATTAGCGATCCTTCGCGCCGCAGCCACACGCGAGAATGACAAAAGGGACTTAAATTAGTAACAAATCAGATCGGCTACTAGTCATTTATCGGCCAGGCAGGTCGGGCACTGACCTGCGGAGATCATCGCGCACAGTTTTGTCGCGATCAGCCGGCCGGCCTGTTCATGGCCAATCTCGTTCCAATGACCGAAGCCTTTCGGCGTATTGCTGAAGCCGTGCAGAAACACATGATGTTGCTCAGCATAGGATTGCAGCGGTTGCGCGAGCGTTAAGACCGCGAAATTTTGCCGCTGCCCCAGCGCTGCGATTCGTTGATCAGGATAGAACAGATTGCTCACTCCGAGATGCTTCTGAAAGCGCTCGCGAACCGCCGGATCAGGCCATACTTGAATTCCCGTATCTTCCGTCACCGCGAGAAACATCGCATGATGCCGAACGGTTTCGTCGCGAACTTGCGTAATTAGCTTTTCGGTGGTCTGCCATGCGTCTTGCCAGGCGCGATCAGCGGGCGGCTTGTAGATGCTGTAGTTGATCGCGCGCTCGACCGGATGCTCGGCGGTCGGCGCGGGGGTCCGCTCAGTCAGAGCATCGAAGCTGTTCCTGACCAGATCGAGCATCCGCATATCGCGATAATCGAAGCGGGCCTCGCACCACAGCCGGAAGCTGCGCGAGTTGATAAATGGACCGGTAAGTCTTAGCTGGCTTCCGTCGAGCATGTAAAAAGGCCGGCATTGATCACCTTCGAGCACGACCGAGTTGTTGCGGATATCGTTGCCGAGAAAGACTGCCAGTATCACTATATCCGGATGGTATGCCCAAACCTTGTTGCGCAGGGTAAGTAATTCCTGCGCGGTGCCATAACCATCGACGCCGAAATTGAGCGATTGCACCTTGCGGCCCTTCAAGCCGGGACAATCGTCGAGCGCACGAGCAATCACGGCGGTAAAGGTTTTGTCCTGCGCCACTTGCATCGCTTCGACATAGGAATCACCCGAGTACCGCGACGCGTACGACGCCCGAAGGACGAGGGCGCGCGTAATCCGGTCCGCGAAAGCCGTCGTGATTGATTCGCAGATTGGCATTTCCCTCGCGCGTGTAACGGCCCTGGACGCCTGGATTCAGGGCCCATCCGCGTTCCGCATCATAGCGATAGAAATAGGGAAAGCGCCGATTTACGAGCCGAACCCCCACATCGAGCACAATAAGCGCCAGCGCAATCCCAAAGAGCACAAGAGCGATCGCTGAGAGCAGTTTTCTGATCATGCAGGATTCCGGAGTCTGATCGACCTAATCAGGCATGTCAACTTCGTATTAGTTTGGTCGGCCTAGCGCGTGACGGCGCGCCGGAGTTTGCTTTATCCGTAGACTCGGGCGAAAGTAGCCGCACTTTAGATGCCGCTGATGACTATTGCGGCGCGCACAACGAAGGCAGGGATGGGAATGGTTCAATTCGGCTACATGCCCGATACTCATGGCGGGGCTTATCAGCAACCTGAGCCGACTCCCGAGCGCAGCGCTGATTTCGCGGCGCAACTGCTCGATGAAGCGGTGCAGGCCGAGCGTTACGATTTTGATGCGGTGTTCGTGCCGGAGCGGCATGCTCGCACGGAGTGCATGTTCCCGAGTCCTCTGCCGCTGATGGCGGCGATTGCCGCGCGCACCTCGCGAGTGAAAATAGGCACCGATATCATGATGCCGCCGCTCTATAACCCGGTGCATCTCGCACAATCTACGGCGCTGATCGACGTGCTTTCACGCGGTCGTCTGATTCTCGGCGTGGGCGTCGGCTATCATCCTGACTACTTCAAACAGTTTGGTGTTCCATTCAAACAGCGCGAGGGTAGATTCGAAGAGACTCTCGAGATTTTGCAAAAAGCCTGGACGACACCGGGTCCGTTTCCTCATCAGGGCAATACTTCAAATTCGACGCGATCCATCTGACGCCGAAACCCTTCCAGCGTCCGCGTCCCGCCGATCTGGATTGGCGCATTTGGGCCGAAGTCGGTCGCGCGAGCCGGCCGGATGGCCGATGGCTGGTCGATGGCGCCCTTCCTCGATCCAATCGAAAGCATCAAATCGCAGGTTTCGATTTACCGGGAAGCCGCGGCCAAGGCCGGCAAAAAGCCCTATATTTCGATCTTTCGCGATGGATGGCTAGCCTCCTCGAAGGAAGAAGCCGAGCGGATATTCGGTAAACTCTGGATCGAAGAATGGAAGTTCTACACCAAGTTTGGGATGCTCGAAGCCGCTGAGGGCGCCACATCGGATGCTTTCTACTCGATGGACAAGCTGCGCGCTTATGGCTATCCGATTATGGGCAATGCGGCTGATTGGCTCGAAGCGCTGGATCGATGGGACCGCATCGTTGGCGGGATTGATTCGTTTGTCCTGCGCGTAAGGGTGCCGCTCGGTCCGTCGAAAGAGCAGGTAATGGAATGCATCCAGCGATTAGGCGAGGAAGTTCTGCCGAAGTATCGCGCGCGCTGACATTAGTGGAGCGCGGTTGCCGCGCGGAGCGAGCAGGCGAGTCTGCGAGCTGCGTGCCGAGTAAAATCAGTGGAGCGCGGTTGCCGCGCGGAGCGAGCATAGAGAGCGGCGGAGCCCGCGACGCAGGCCGAACAGGAGTCTGCGAGCTGCGCTAAGGGATTAGTCGAGTGAGGCTAACGTTCAACAATCGTGAGGAGCAAACATCATGTCGAGCTTTGAAACGGTAATCTTCGAGAAAGTTGAAGACAAAATCTGCCGCCTCACGCTGAATAGGCCCGAGAAGCTCAATGCTATGTCGCAGAAGCTGCTCGGCGAGCTCGATCAGGTGATGAGTGAGTTCGAAGCCGACGATGACGCGAGCGTGTTGATAATCCGCGGCGCGGGCCGCGCCTTCTGCGCGGGCTATGACCTGCAACCGACTCAGCGTTCAGGCTCGGGCTTTACTGTTCATACGGATCGCACCGGGCTGCAAAAGATGGTCGATCGATGGCAACGGCTGTGGGCGCTGCCCAAACCGATCATCGCGCAGGTACACGGCTACTGTCTCGCGGGCGCGACTGAATTGGCGGGTCATTGCGATCTTGTCTTCGCCAGTGACGACGCTCAATTCGGTCATCCGGCGGGACGCTCGCTGGGGATTCTGCCGACATTATCGATGTGGCCGATTCTGATGGGTCCACGCAAAGCCAAAGAATATTTCTTCACCGGCGATCTGATGAGCGCTCAGGAGGCGCATGACTGGCATCTCGTCAATCGCGTGATCCCGAAGGACCGCCTCGAAGCCGAGACGATGGACTATGCGCGTCGTGTCGCGTCGGTGCCGATCGATCTGCTCGCGCTGCACAAATCGGCAGTTAATCGCTATGTCGATATTCTGGGATTTCGGGCTTTGGAGCAATCCGCGGCGGATATCGACTGTATTGCGCATCAGACCGAGACGGCGAAGGCCTGGATGAAGGCGAGTCGCGAGAAAGGATTGAAAGCCGCGCTATCAGAGCGCGATCGACCGTTCGCACGCAAATCCTGATCGCGGATTAGGCTCGCTGAAGATTCGGTAGCTCACTGATGGAGCGCTAAACAGTGTGCGATTAGCGGCTGGCTTGGATTGTGGGGGCGAACTTGGCAGTGCTGATTTTGGCCTCGGATTGGTTGGCGACCGCCACGATATCCAGCGCGTCCGGATGAAGGTATTTGCGCGCGACATTCTGTACGTCGGCGGCAGTAACCGCATCGATCAGCTTGGGATAGCGCTCGGCATAGTCGAGGCCGAGGCCCTCTAATTCGATTTCCAGCATGAAGCTGGCGATCTCGCTCTGCCGATCCAGCCGCATCGGGAAGCTGCCAATCATGTACTTCTTGGCCGAATCGAGATCAGCCGCGCTGACCGGGGTATTCTGCATCTCGCGAAGCTGCTCAATCACCATCCTGAGCGCTTCGTTCGTGCTCTGGTTTTTGGTCTGTAAGACGATCATGAATGCTCCGGGAAACTTCGACGCTCGAAAAGCGCTGGCGACGGAGTAGGCGAGGCCGCCCTTGCTTCGTACCACCTTCATCAGTCGCGACGCGAAACCACCGCCGCCCAGGATGTAGTTCATCACTTGCAGCTTGTAATAGTCGGGGTTGGAGCGTGCGATTCCACCGGAGCCAACGATTACGTTGGCCTGCGCCACATTCTGATCGATGACATCCAGATGGATTCCGGGCGATACCGCAACGCTCGACGGCGTCTGCTGCGCCGCGACTTGTCCCGGAATTCCAGCTAATTCCTTTTCGAGCTTTCCCTTAATCGTGGCCGCATCGACGTCGCCAGTTACAGCAATCACGGCGCTGCCGGTCTTGTAATGATTCTGATAGAAGCTGCGCACATCGGCAGGCGTAAGTTTCGCGACAGTATCGGCATAACCGCTCATCGGATGGCCGTAGGGCGAATCGCCAAATAGCTGCTTCAGGAAAGCGACTTGGGCAACATAACCGGGCTGCTCCTGAGCGGCTTTGATTCCTGCAATCTGATCGGCTTGTTTGCGTGAGATATCGTCGTCGCGCAACCCGGGATTCACGAGGATTTGAGCCAGCAAATGTAGAGTCGCATCGGAATACTTGGTCAACGAAGTCATCGTGGCTGTCGCGTAGTCGTGATCAGCGCCGATTCCCACTGAACTGCCCATGAAATCAATTTTTTTATCGAAATCCGCGGCGAGCAATTCTTTGGTGCCTTGATTGAGTGCGGATGCGGTCAGGGCGGCGAGTCCAGCTTTGCCCTCTGGATCGCGGCGCGCGCCCGCGTCAAAGGCGATCGCGATCGAGACCATCGGCAACTGATGTTGTTCGGAGACCAGCATCACCGCGCCATTGCTAAGCGTCATGCGCTTGATCTCGATCGCCGATGCGGCGGAAGTCGACCAAAGCACGCCGACAAGAAGGCGAAGCAGGCGGCCGCTGTCCAGCCCGTACCCGCATCATCGCGACGCCTCGTCATCGAGCGGCATCCGATGATGCACCGGGCCGCCGATCCCGCCGCCCGCCTGATGAGGCAGCATCCCGGTCGGCGCCAACACGCCGAGAGTGCGATTCGTCGTTACCAGATATTGTTTCGCGACGCGCTGCACGTCGGCCGCAGTCACTTTGTCGATGTTGCTCAGATATTGGTCAAGCAATTTGTAATTTCCCAGCATCTGATAAACCCCAAGCTCCATCGCCTCCTGAAACACCGAATCCTGAGCGAAAACGAAGGATGCTTCCTCAAGATTCTTCGCCTTCTGAAGTTCCTCAGCGGTGACCGGCTGGTCCCTGAGCTTGCTCAATTGCTGATCGACTTCGGCAACCACGTCGTCGAGCTTGACGTCCGGGCGAAGCTGCCCTGAAACCCAGAATAGGTTAGGGTCGAATGAGGTTATGTCGTACTCGACCTCGGGACTGACGACCATCCGCTTGGCGACCACCAAGTCTTGATACAGGCGCGAACTCTTACCGTCGCCAAGAATCTCACTCGCGATTTCAAGCGCAAAAGCGTCTTTCTGATTCTTGAGATCGGGCACATGGAAAGCGGCGGCAAACGCCGGTAGATTGGCCGCGTGGCGGACCGTTACTTGGCGTTCACCATCCTGCGGCGGCTCGACTTCGGTTACTGGCGGGGGCGGGGGGCCATTCTTGATCGAGCCAAAAGCCTCGCTCACCTGACGCATCACGTTATTTCCGTCGAAATCCCCGACCACCACCACGATCGCGTTCTGCGGCGAATAATGAATCGTATGATAATTAAGCGCGTCCTCGAGCGTCAGACGCTGAATATCCTGCATCCAGCCGATTACCGGCCAATGATACGGATGCTCAACGAAGGCGGCCGCCTGCGTCATCTCGGCGAGCGCGTCTTCGGGATTGTCGTCGGTCCGCATACGCCGCTCTTCCATCACGACGGCCTTTTCAGAATCGAAGCCTTGGGGCGCAAAATTTGCCATACGATCGGCTTCGAGCGAGATCGGCACGTTTAGATGGTCGCGATTGATCACCTCGAAATAATCGGTGTAGTCCTCGGTCGTGAAGGCATTATCCTCGCCGCCATTCTCCTGAATGATATTGGAGAATTCCTCGGGACCGTATTTTTTCGTGCCACGGAACATCAGAGTGCTCGAGTAGATGCGAGAGGCCGGTCTTGCCGAAGACTCTCGTTGCGCGAGCCGACCTGGTAAAAAACATTGAAGGTCGCCACTGGAGCTTTGTGATTCTCCAGCACGATGACCTGCAGGCCATTGGAGAGCTTGGCGTATTTGACCGCGTCGGTAATGCCTGCCCAAGCCGCGTGCGCGAAAGTCAGATACAAAATGGCGCTGACCGCCGGCCAGAACGCCTTGCGGCGGACCTGAACAAAATTGGTTTTCATCGCGGTCCAATCAGTTAAGTCAGCGTCAATACCGACAGTCAAGCCGGAAAGCATCGTCGCGTGACAAATTGCCCTTTGGCGCCGCGATTTGCCACAATGATTGGATGGCGACTGAAACTGCTGATAGTCACGCGCTTTACCTCGTAAAGGGCATGTTGACCAAGTTCATGCGGATGCTGTTTCCGCTCGAATTCCGCATCGATTCGCTTGCCAACACCGGAGCGGTGCTGCCGTTCCATTTTCCGCTGATGCCGGGCGAGATGATTTATCTCCCTGATATGGTTTCGGGGATCGGCGGTGCTTCGATGGCTCGCGACTACTACGTTCTGACCGCGGCGCCATCTCGCTGGGCGTCACGAGTTCGGCACCTTCGATTTCCGGCTGGCCGATTTGTCGGGCTTTGAGGAGCGCGGCGAGACCGGCGTCGAAGCGCTCGAAAGCTACGTCGTCGTCCTTCGACGATCCGGGGCTGGCGGCGCACTGATGCGTCTGGCGGAATCCGCGCGCGTCGATGCGGAACTGGCGCGCCGCTATCGCGGGCTCGCGCCGCGCATGACCCGGATGAACCGCGCACTCGACTCGAGACGCTCGGCCCGCTCGCGCTCAGCACGATGTTGGTGCGAGCCTCGCTCGGACTTGGCGCACCGGGCGATGACCCGGCGAACAGCTTCATCCGGCGTGCCGCGGAATTCTTCGCCCCGCTGCGCGAACCCGGCGCCGATGTGACCGACAGCGCGCAAACCACCGCATCGATGTATGGATGGCTGCAGGAGTTGTTCGCAGCCGCGCGAGAGCGGGCGACGCCGAAATGCTCGGCGACGGCGCATCCGAGATGCGCAACGATCTGCTCGGCACGTTGCGCGGCGCCGAAAGCGGTGACGATGGACTCGACGGCGGCGACGACGTTGGCGACGCGGGCGGCGAGACCGATCAGTTAACCAGCTCGACGCGTCCGGGCAAGCAGCCTCGAAGGGCAAAGGCAGCCGTCCGCTCACCCCCGAAGAGATTCGCAAGCTGCTCGAGCCGGGCGCGCAAGCTCAAGCCGGCGGAAGGCCAGCGGCGGCGCCGAGGGCGAGGGCATGTACCTCACCCAGCTCAAGGACAAGGACTCGCAGGATCTCGATGAGCTGCGCGAGCAGCTCGGCGAAATCGGTACGACTTCCGGGCGCGGGCCGCCTGATGCTCGGGCGCGGGCGCAGCCAGGATTCGTATTACGCATACGACGAATGGGACTACGTGGCCGGCGGACTACCGGCGCAACTGGTGCCGCCTGCGCGAAATCCCGCTAGAGGGCGACGAGGGCGATTTTTTCGCGAAAACGCTCGCGCGCTACTCCGAGATGCTGCCGCAGGTTCGCCGCCACTTTCAGCGCATCCGGCCCGCTTCGTATCGGATGGTGCGCGGCCTCGAGGACGGCGACGAACTCGATTTCGACCGGACTGATCGAGTCTCGCGTCTCGCGCCGGATGGGCGAAGTCCCCGATCGGCCGCGTCTACAAGGCGCGCAAAAAAGAAGCGCGCGACGTCGCCACGCTGTTCCTGCTCGATATGTCGGCCTCGACCGACGAGCCGATCCATCGCGAGCCGTCGCGCAAAGCCACGACGACGATGACGACACAGGACGACTGGATGAAGGCCTGGCAGCGCCGTCCCGCAGCAGCCGCCAGCGGCCGCGCCGCATCATCGACGTCAACAAGGAAGCGCTGGTCATCATGGCGCAGGCGCTCGAGGAAATCGGCGACTCCTACGCGATCATGGGCTTCTCCGGCCACGGCCGCGACAACGTCGAGTTCTACGTAATCAAGGAATTCGACCAGGAGCTGTCCGACGAGGTGAAGGCGCGCGTCGGCGCGGTCGAGCCCAAGCGCTCGACCCGGATGGGCGCGGCGATTCGCCACGTGCGCGAAAAATTCAAGGACGTGGCTTCGCGCGCCAAGCACGTGATCCTGCTGAGCGACGGCTTTCCGCAGGATTTCGACTACGGCCATGACCGGCGCTCCAACGCCTACGGCATCCAGGACACGATGGTCGCGCTGAAGGAACTCGAAATGGCAGGCGTGCTGCCGTTCTGTATCACGGTCGATCGCACTGGCCATGACTACCTGCGCCAGATGTGCGCGCCGTCGCGCTACCTGGTGATCGAGGACATCACGTCGTTGCCGCGCCAGCTGCCGAAAATCTACGAGCAAGTCGTCCGGTGGTGATGAAGTCGCGGGTCTAGCGTCAAACCTCTTAGCCTCAGGAGAGAGCATCATGGCGAAGGTGATTATCGAAGCGGCGATTAACGGTAACGCATCGAAGAAGCTGAATCCTCACATCGGCTACTCGTCTGAGGAGATCGGCAACGACGCCATCGCGACCTGCCGGGCGGGAGCAGCGATCATTCATTTCCACGTGCGCGACCCGGAAACCGGTAAATGGGTTCATAATGTTCCTTATTATGCCGACGTTTACCGGCGCTCGCGGGCGCGCTGCAACGCTTTGCTCTGGCCGACTTTTCCTATGGGAGAAGACGCGGTGAAACGCTTTAGCCATTTTGTCGAGCTCGCGAAAGACCCGGCCACCAAACCCGACCTCGGCGCGGCTGATATGGGATCAGTCAATCTAGTCGCGTACGATCCGGCGGCAAAGAAAATTCACGGCGAAGCAACGGTCTATCAGAACTCTTACGAAACCATCCGATACTTTCTTACGATGTCGCGGGAACTGCGTCTTCGGCCAACCCTGCAAATTTTTGATCCAAGCTTTCTGCGTGCTGCCCTGATCTTTCTGGATCAAGGATTGCTGACCGAGCCGCTACTGCTGAAATTTTATCTTGGCGGTCCTGAATTGCCCTTTGGGCTGCCACCATCGCTCAAAAGTCTCGAAGCATATTTGGATATGCTGCAAGGCGTACGCGCGAACTGGTTTGCAGCGACACTCGGCGGTGACAATTTGCCGATGGTCCCGCTGATCGTCAGCCTTGGCGGTCATGTGAGGATCGGCTTGGAAGATTATCAGTACAGTCGCGAAGGACAGCTGAGTAATCCACAAATTACCGAACGGGCAACGACGATAATCCGTAATATGGGCCATTCGGTCGCGACACCGGAGGAGGCGCGACAGATCCTCGAGGTCTGATTACTCTTTCGTTTCCTCTGATTGAGCAGTTTGTAGATGCGGGACGGTTCCGTCGTGGCGTTCGGAATCGGGCGCGCTGATCTGTATAACGCGAAGAAGCTTTTGTATGAAGCGCATCTGAGCAGCGGCTGAATCAACCAGCGATGATAACCGATGGAGATACGTTTCCATATTTCCGCTTGCGGCAGCTTCAGATTTGGCGCTCCCAATTAATGCTACTCGCAGCGCTACCGCATTGAGCCGGTCGGCCAGCATCGTGACGGCTTCTGAAGTCATTTGTAACGCGTCAGAAAAACTTCCGGCGCCGATTTCTCCCTGAGTCTCATCAGCCGTATTGGGTGACAATGTTCCGGGCTCGAGTTCTTTCCGATCAGATCTCATTGCCACCCTCGCTGATAAAAGGATCTGAAATCAGCATTCTCGAAATCGGATGTTAAAGATTCGAGAGCTGGCAGTTTGCAGACCAACTACAAGACATGAGGCTGAAATGATGCAATATCAGGGCCTGACTTAAGTTGGTCTAATGAAGGTCTAATTAATGGAAGAATCGGACAAATCAGACGAATGACTAGCGACGATTCGGAAAAAACTACGATTTGTCATGCATCGAAAACTTGCAGTTCAAATTAGGCTAGCTTCTGCTCACGAGCGCTGATGACGCGCAAGATCGCGCTTTTGATGATCAACTATCCACTGGAGAGTGACGACTCGAAGGCGATCCGTCGAACAATTCCTGCTTTATCTTCCAGTGCAAAGAGCAATAGCGAATTACCGGTTACACCGTAATCGTCCTGAGCACGAAACATTGGCGCCTTCTCGCGTTCCGGATTGTTAGTATCAATCAAGCAGAGCCAACGCTTGCCGCCCGGAATCACCGGCAGGGTAAAATTCACCAAATCATGATGAGCATTCACGATCAAAAGCAGCGTGATGTCCGAGGCCGCACGCTTGATTCCGGTAGCCTGCGCACGCCCGTCGATTAACATCCCGAAGCAGCGCATATTAGCGTCATTCCAGTCCTCGTTGCGCATCTCCTCGCCAGTTGCATTGATCCAGGTGATCTCCTTAAGCGCCAACGATTCGTTCAGTTCCGCGCTCAAGAATCGTCCGCGGCGCAGGATCGGAAAAGTGTGTCGCAGTAGCGTCAGTCGGCGAACAAATCGCGTAAGTGCGGCGCCTTCTTCGTCGATTTTTTCCCACCCAAGCCAGCTAATCTCATTGTCTTGGCAATAGGCATTATTGTTACCATTTTGGCTCCGACCGAATTCGTCACCTGCCAGCAGCATCGGCGTCCCCTGCGAAAACAATAATGTTGCGAGGATATTGCGCTTCTGCCGCTCGCGGAGAATGCGGATTTCTGCATCCTCGGTCGGACCTTCTATCGCCGCAATTCCACGAGTAATTGGACGATGTACCGTCCTGATTATTCTCGCCATTCGCTTCATTATGCTTTTCGTTATAGGAGACTAAATCATTGAGCGTGAAGCCATCGTGAGCCGTAATGAAGTTCACACTCGCCCATGGTTTGCGCCCGCGATGATTATAAATATCACTGGAGCCGGCGAGACGAGTCGCCAGTTCCGGCGCCGATCCCGCATCGCCTCTCCAGTAGCGCCGGACAGTATCCCGGTAGCGATCATTCCATTCTGCCCAGCCCGGTGGAAATCGCCCGACCTGATAGCCGCCCGGACCGCAGTCCCACGGTTCGGCGATTAGCTTGACGCGAGAGAGTACCGGGTCTTGTCGGCAACTGTCGAGGAAACCGCCACCCTCATCGAAACCATATGGCTCTCTGGCCAAAATGGTCGCGAGATCGTAGCGGAACCCGTCCACGTGCATTTCTTCTACCCAGTAGCGCAGACTGTCAGTCACCATTTGAAGGACGCGCGGATGACTAAGGTTTACTGTGTTGCCGGTACCAGTATCATTTATATAGAAACGCCGATCGTCAGGAATCAGCCGATAATAAGAAAAGTTATCAATTCCGCGAAATGAGAGCGTCGGGCCGCGTTCATTGCCTTCCGCCGTGTGGTTATAGACGACGTCGAGGATCACTTCGAGGCCGGCGGCATGAAGATGCGCGACCATCTGCTTGAATTCCGCGATCGTGCGGGTTGCTGAGTAGCGTGGATCAGGGGCGAAAAACCCAATCGTGTTATAGCCCCAATAATTAGTCAGTCCTTTTTCCAGCAAGATACTGTCGCTAACGAATGCATGAATCGGCAGTAACTCGATTGAAGTTACGCCAAGATGCCGGATGTAATCGACGACCTCTTTGCGGGCGAGACCAGCGAAAGAGCCACGCAACTGTTCCGGTACGGCCGGATGCAGCTTTGTAAAGCCTTTGACATGCATCTCATAGAAGATCGTGCGCTCCCAAGGAATACGTGGCGATAAGTCGCGCGCCCACGTGAATGCCGGGTCGATTACTTGGCATTTTGGCACAAATGGGGCGCTATCGCGTGCATCGAAGCTCAGGTCGTCATCGGGAGCGCCGAGTGTATAACCGAAGACCTCCGGCGCCCATCGAAGCTCTCCCCGATGGCCCTTAGCATATGGATCAAGTAGTAACTTGTTCGGGTTAAAGCGATGGCCATTCGGAGGATCGTATGGTCCATAAACCCGATAGCCATAGACGGTTCCGGGTCGCGCGTCGGGGAAGTAGCCGTGCCATACTTCATTGGTGTATTCGGGCAATTCAACGCGCTCGATTTCTCGTTCCCCCTGATCATCAAAAAAGCAAAGCTCGACTTTAGTCGCATGCGCGGAAAAGAGCGCGAAATTTACCCCCATTCCATCCCAGGTTGCGCCGAGCGGGAAGGGCAATCCTTCGGATAGCCGTGAGGTAACTGTGATTCCCATTGTGAAATAAAGAACCGGCTAAGGAAGCCGCAGCTAACGCGGTGCAGTGGTCGCGCAGGCAAGCTCAACCATCAGCGCCAAGCGTTGGTCCTGACGATTGGCGATTGAGATTGACCCGCCAAACTGCTTAAGCAAATTTTGCATCGCCAGCAAACTTACTGCCAGAGGAGAATCTGCCAGAGCGAGCGAAAGGATCAAACACCCGCTTTGACATGGAATTGTGAGGTTCCGGGCTATGCTGAATGAGCTCAATAAGGACGCGTTCACCATTCGGTTTTCCGATAATCATGATTCCTGATTGACCAAGTGGATGACTCTCAAGCAGGTAGCGGATAAGCACAACAAACATCGATACCAAATCACTTCGAGTACCCCGTACTTCAGGCAGATCAGAAGGAAGTTCAAGTATCACGCGGGTGTCGTCAGTAGTCGTGTTTGCCTGATGAATGAGTTTAGCTGCCGATTCCAGCACTTCACGCATGTTCACCCTTTCAACTGAAGTGATGCCACGCGCGATAAACTCCTGCAGTACGCCGATTCTGGCGGCGGTGTCCGATACGATTCGACTGAGGTTATCTACATGATTAGTCAGCTCAGGGTTCTGCGTCTCTTCGCGTAACAGGCTAAGGCGCAGCTGCATCGCATTCAATGAGTTATTAAGTGAATGCGCGAGCTCATTGGCGATTTGGCCGACGAGCTCAAGGCGCTCCTTGCGACTGGCATAGCGAGCGTGCTGAGGAGGCGAATGTCCCATCAAGCAATCCGCGTATCGAAGCGCCTGTGCCTTAATAACCAATCTCATCGATCGGCGCCGTCCTGAAAAGGACGGTGATCGATTGGGTTACAGCAGTGTGGAGGGATATATTTAATCAACATTCTGTGGTGCGACAAAACCGGTCTGGCCCTTCAATGGTCCGTCGGTGATTTCGACCTCGGCACCATTACTATCGCTGGAGATGATACGGACCGAAGTCTGATCGTCCACGTCCTTGGCGGCAAATTCTTTCTGGACACCGCCGATTGCTCCCCCTACTCCGCTTTGTTGCGCTTTTGAGGCAACCTTCAGAAAAGTCTGCTCATCGGGATACATCGGAACCGTATGCTGACCGCCAGTGGCGACCAATTTGTGTGTCATTACACCATTGCCGTTACACGCGGCGATGGTCGCCAGCATTATCGTTCCACATATGAGAGCTGCCAAACGCTGGACATGATAATGCGCTGTATTCATCACTTTCCTTCTTTTAATCATGATGACTAGACGACACCGACCAGCAGAAGAATAAGCACAATCAGGAGGATCACGCCGATTCCGCCACTTGGGTAATAACCCCAGCCCGCGCTGTAAGGCCATGCCGGTAATGCGCCAATCACCAAGATGATCAGGATTATCAGAAGGATTAGTCTCATTCGTTTACTCTCCGCAGGTTACTGATTCAAACGGGTTCAATGCTGCTTATCGAGTAGGCTTTTGAGGTCCTCCGCATGTTCTTCCTCTACTTTGAGAATATCCTCGATCATCTTACGTGAAGTCGGATCGTTGTCGCTGAGCCAGCGCGCAATTTCGGTATAGGATTCGATCGCGATGCGCTCGGCGTACAGATCCTCTTTAATCATCGATACCAGATCGCTGCCTTCGCTATATTCAGAGTGGCTACGTGTAGCCAAACCTTCGGGATCGAAATTTGGCTCGCCGTTAAGTTGGGTGATTCGCGTTGCGACCCAATCGACGTGCTGGGCCTCTTCCTGTGCATGCTGCAAGAATTCTGCTTTCACGGCCTCAGAATTGATTCCGGTGGCGCTGTAGTAGTGACGGCGATAGCGAAGCGTACAAACTAATTCAGTTGCTAAAACTTCATTGAGAACTTTTATTACGGCTTGCACATCGCCTTTGTAGTTTCCAGTCACTGCGCCTTTGTCCATATGAGCGCGCGCCCGCTCTTTAATTTTCGCAATATCTACCGAAAATTCGTTCATTTTCTGACTCCATTTTGATGGCCGCAGATTAGGGCCTTGAATAACTCTTTGAAAAAGACTGGACGATGATGCAGCAATTAGCGCGCCATTTCTTCTCCTAGAAAGTGACCGTAAAAACAGTATTGATTTAGAAGCGGCGATTCCTAAGCTTCGTAAGATTTATGGAGTAAGAAAGTTTGACCGGTTATAGGAGAGCAATCCATAATGCAGATATACCATCACGACGAGAAAGGAGCTGATCAATAAGCGCTACAAGTCTCTGGAAGTTCACTGGCTTGGTTAACATCCCATTGAAACCGGCGTCCTTATATTCCGACGCATCCTGATCCGTTCCATAACCGGTAAGCGCAATGGCCGGCAAACTGGAATGTTTACGCACTTCATGGAGGAGCTCGATTCCGGTGCCGTCAGGAAGACCAATGTCGCTCAGAAGAAGATCAAATGAGGTGCTCCGAACTGATTCCAGAGCTTGCGCGACGGTCGCCCGACGCTCCACAACATAGCCGCGCGTCCGTAATAGTCGCGACATAACGTCCGCAGTATCGTCATGGTCCTCAACTATCAGAATTGTGGCTCCATGGCTGTCAACAGTCCTCGGAACTTGCAAGACAGGTGCGCCTGGTGTTTTGCGCAGCGGCGGTTCAGTGGTCGGCAGCCTGACGGTGAATACCGAGCCTTTGCCGGAGCCATCGCTCGAGGCGAAGATTGTCCCGTTTTGCGCTTCCGCCAAGGCTTGGGCAATAGCCATCCCGAGCCCCAATCCACCATACTTTTCGGCTATGACATTCCTGCCCTGTTCGAATGGTCGGAAGAGACGGCCGAGAATTTCATTATTCATCCCGATTCCGTCGTCGGTAAATTGAAGCGCTATTTGATTGACTGAGTCGTTTTCGCTGCTGATTTTTATTTGACCGGAATAGGGCGTGAACTTGACCGCATTGCTTAGAATATTGCCGTAGATCTGCTGCAACCGCGCCGGGTCGGCCTGCGCATAATGTCGCGCGGCTTCGAGTTGAAGAGATACGTTAAGGCGCTTGCGGCTGATGTCACTCTGATGCATTTCAAGGACATTACGTACTATCTCATGAACGTCGGTCAGCTCCAGATTGAACGACAATTTGCCTTTTCCGATGCGGGTTAAATCGAGCAAATCATCAATCAGCCGCGCTTCCAGCTCAATATTCCGACGCAACATGCGGAGCTCGGTCTGACTCGGCGATGGCCTCTCGTCGCTGGATTCCCACATCGTGAGCAAGGCGAGCACGGGAGTGAGCGGTGTTCTCAGTTCATGTGAAACGGTAGCGAGAAACTGATCTTTCGCAGCATTGGCAGCCGTTAGCGCCTGGTTACTCTCGATCAATCTGCTTTCCACGGCGCGTTGGTTTGCCACATCGCGAAAAATCAACACGACTCCGCGTACTGATCCGTCGGCTTCACGAATCGGCGCGCCACTGTCATCGATCGGAGTTTCATCGCCGTTTCGATTAATGAGCACGGTATGATTCGCGAGGCCGGCTATGGTTCCCTCGCGCAGAACCTTTTCGACCGGACTCTCGGCCACGACATGAGTTTCCTCGTTGACGATTCGAAAAATCGTTGTGCATGGTCGACCGAGTGCAGCCTGAATATCCCAGCCGGTGAGCGTTTCTGCGGTATGGTTTAGAAAGGTTACATGGCCGCTATGATCAGTAACGATCACACCATCGCCGATACTGCTCAAAGTGACTTCAAGCAGGTCTCTCTGCCGTTGCAGTTCGAGAGCGGCGGCCTCGCGCTGGGCAGTTTCGCGCGTAATCGAGCGCAGCGCCCAAAACAGAATCGCCAGGTTTAACGCCGCAAGCAACGCGAAGATTATCGTGCGGAACGACACCAAGAAGTTACTTCGGGCGAGCGCCGCGGCCGCCGCACGCGACTCTTGGGCGGACATTTTCGCTACGACTCCGCGGAGCGCGTCCATCACGTCTTTGCCATAATCAGTTGCAACTATTTTTATTGCGGCGGGCAGCCCCTGAGTGCGCCCGATATGGATCGTCTCGCGCATCTCATCGATCTTGCTTTCGCTCAATCGCGCGAGTGTTCTGATATCGTTAGCGGGAAGCTTTCGACTTTGCGCCACTTCAGCCAGTTCACGTTGGGCGCTGGTGATTTCGGTTTCAAAAGGCGCTAGATATTCGTTGTCTCCGGTAAGCAAATAACCGCGCTGGCCAGTCTCCGCATGCGTGAGATCGGACAGAAAACGCTCGAGCTGTTCTATCTGTTTCCGATGATCGAGCAGGTCGCGATTCGCGTCAATTGTAAGGGTCCCAGTGATGTAGGCAATAATGAAGCTACTCAGCAAAATGCTGACGGTAATAACCACGATGGCGATGAGTTTGCGCCGCTGAGACATCCGGTCAATTAGGCGAGGTGCCGCGATTGAAGGTAGCAGTGCCAAACTTTATTGACAATTCGCGCTTCATAGAATGAGCCGTCAGTAGCGCATTGTTGGATATCCCTCAAGCCGAGGATTTACAATTAGTCGAGAGCAGGCTAGCGGCGGGATGCGTAATCCGGCGTCGTGTGGACTAGCTTCGCGAGCGAAATTGGAAAGCTATCAGAGCAAAGCGATTTTCAGTTTCAGGATTTCCAGCCTTGCTGCAAATAGTACTGATTCAACGAATCAACAATCTGCGCGGAAGTCTTATCGCTGAGATAACCGAATGAAGAAGTATGCGTTTTCACCCCAGCTGCGGCGACATTAGCCCCCAAGCTTGCGGCCGCGGCTGCCCCTCCCGCCGCCGCTCCAGCGGGCCCCGTAATTCCCGCTCCGGGCATCTTGCCGCTATCGGCATGAGTCGTAAACGCCAGAACCTGGCGCGAAGCCTCCGCTCGCCGCTGACTAATCTGAACGCTGGTATCCAATACTGTTGCGCCGGCGCCCAAACCAATTACCATCCGGCGCAGGCGATTGCCTTCACTCAAAGTGGTGAACTGACCATCGAGGAGCATGACATTATCGCCATAGATTGGAGTACCGCGTTTCCAGCAGGTTGCGGTATAGCCTTTATTGCGCAGATCAGAGGCGACCTGCTGGCACATCGATTCGGCGACCTCGACGGCGAGTTTCAACTGTTCCGCTTCGATATTTTGGTCTGAGACGCTGCGGTAGATTTTCGCGCCGATACCCGAGTTCAAGCTTACGATCGAGGGATCAACGGTAAACGGATAGACCGCGATTGCCGTCGGTCGTGTATTGGACAAAGGCGCTGCCTGAGTCTGATCGGCGAGTTTTCGCTCCGGCGCATCCGGTCAAAAGCAGAACGAGTGCGGCATAAGTAAAGTTTCGCAACTCCCGCTTCATCGACGTGCCCCCCTTGTGACGCGCACCGCAATCTGTCGCAGTCTTGCGTCATTATCACAACCGTGTTCATTAGAAGGCAAAACCGCTTGATTGTAAACGAATGGGCATTGTGATTTTGCAACGAGCTTCGATTCGGAAAGACGCTATACTTAATGAAAAGGAGAAAGATCAATGTTCAAGGCATTTTTAATTCCAATCGTTTTAGGTTTCGTCGTGGGCGCCTTCGTGTTTTCACGGAGGAACGCCAGCAATTAGATAGGTTCTGAGTGGAGCGGGCGGGCAGGATCGAACTGCCGACGTCCAGCTTGAGAAAAGACTCCGAGCAGTAAGCGAAAGAACGGGTAAGACGGATAGGGAGAAGGCCTGCTTTCCAGACCAAAGATCAGGCCCTGCTCGGAGCACGCCCTCTATCCATTTTCCCACTATTTAGCCTTGGCTGGCCTGAGCATCTCGGCAGAGTCTCAACAATATCGTTTGCGCTTCTGCAAAATTCAGCTTCGTCGAGCTTCATCAACAATTTCTCGACCGTTTATTCTATCTGCAATCATGCGAGTTTCTGAATTTCGCTCGCTGAGCCGGATTGTCGCGCAATAGGTGCGGAACGCGAATTTCACTGATCTATCTTGTCGTGCGTGCGTACAATTGCAAACGTGCAAAATGGCGCAAGTAGCAGCGCAGCGCGCGACATCGTTATAATCAGACCGATGGCGGAACACCCCGCAGCACTTACCGGCCTCTCCGAAATCGAGGCAGCATCGAGACTTGGCATTGACGGGCCGAACGAGCTACAGCGGCTCGCCCGCCGAGGCCTGACTCGAATCGTTCTCGAAGTTTTCCGTGAGCCGATGATCGAGCTGCTACTCGTCGCAGGCGCCATCTATCTGGTGATTGGACAGCTCGGCGAATCGCTGATGCTTGCCGGATCAGCGGTGATTACGGTCGTGATCGCGATTGTTCAAGAGGCGCGTACTGAGCGTGTGCTCGAAGCACTCCGGGACTTGAGTAGCCCGCGTGCACTGGTAATTCGAGGTGGTAAATCGCGACGAATTCCCGGACGGGAGGTTGTTCGCGGCGACTTGATCGTACTGGCGGAGGGCGACCGTGTACCCGCCGACGCAATGCTCCGTTCCTGCGATAGTCTGGAAGCCGACGAGTCGCTCCTCACTGGCGAGTCGGTGCCGGTTCGAAAAATCCCGCGGGCTGCCGCGAAGGCTGACGCGGAACAGGGGCGCCCAGGCGGTAACGATTTGCCGTTCGTCTATGCGGGCGCGATGGTCGTCCGAGGACACGGAATTGGCGAAGTCCTCGCGACTGGCATGACGACTGAGATGGGCAGGATCGGCAAAGCGCTTGGCGAGATCAGCGTCAGAGCCTAGCCCGCTTCGCCGGCAAACCCGTCGCGTGGTACGAACGTTCGCGATAATTGGCGGCGGATTCAGCGTACTGATAGTGCTTTTGTACGGACTGCTGCGGGGCGGCTGGATACAGGCGATTCTCGCCGGTATCACAATCGCCATGTCCCTTCTTCCGGAAGAGTTCCCGCTCGTCCTGACTATCTTTCTGGTAATGGGAGCGTGGCGAATCTCCCGGGCGCGCGTTTTGACGCGGCACGCGGCCACAATCGAGACGCTCGGCGCCGCTACGGTCCTTTGTACCGACAAGACGGGCACTCTCACCCTCAACCGCATGTCTATTGCCGAGCTTGCGGCTGATAACGAGTTTTTTCTCCCCGGCAATGGAAGGCCCCCGTTGAAAAAGTTCCTTGAGGTGCTCGAGACTGGCCTGCTTGCCTGTGAGCAGCATCCGTTCGATCCGATGGAGCTTGCGTTCCACGAACTCGGCTCGAGACTGCTGACTGATGCCAGCCGCCTCCATGCCGGTTGGATCCTGGTCCGCCAATACGGGCTTACTCCGGATCTGCTCGCGATGTCGCAGGCCTGGAAACCTCTCGAAGTTAACAACTATGTTGTCGCCTCCAAAGGTGCTCCAGAGACGATCGCGGAGCTGTGCCATCTGAAGCCGCGGCGACCGCTGGGTTGCGCCGACAGGTCGATTCAATGGCTGCACGCGGTTTGCGTGTACTTGCCGTCGCTAGAGCGCAGTACGAAGGCTCTGCGCTGCCGGAATCGCAGCGCGAGTTCGCATTCGAGTTGCTCGGACTGGTCGGCCTTGCCGATCCCTTGCGCCCCAATGTTCCGGACGCTGTCCGCGAATGCCGCAATGCCGGCATTTACGTGGCGATGATCACTGGAGACTACCCCGCGACGGCGACCGCAATAGCGCGACAGGCGGGAATCGATCATTCCGGACGTGTGCTTACGGGCGATGAGCTAAGCGTCATGAGCGATGCTGGCCTGCGCGAGCGTGCACGAGAAGTACGTGTGTTTGCACGCGTTATGCCCGAGCAGAAGCTGCGATTGGTCAATGCTTTCAAGAGTGCTGGAGAAGTGGTCGCGATGACCGGTGACGGCGTGAACGACGCGCCGTCGCTCAAAGCGGCGCACATTGCAATCGCGATGGGTGGACGCGGCACCGACGTGGCGCGCGAAGCCGCATCGATCGTTCTGCTCGACGACGACTTTGGATCGATCGTCAAAGCAATTCGTCTTGGGCGCCGAATCTATGACAATTTGCTGAAGGCGATGAGCTATCTTCTCGCGGTACATGTGCCGATCGCAGGCCTCGCACTACTTCCAATCATCTGCGGATGGCCATTGATTTTTACGCCGGTCCATATCGCGTTCCTCGAACTGGTAATCGACCCGGTTTGCTCGATCGTGTTCGAGGCCGAGGGCGAAGAAACTGACCTTATGAAGCGGCGGCCTCGACGGCCGGACGCGCCGCTGTTCTCGACCAGCCTTTTGGCGCGCAGCCTCGTGCAAGGCCTCTGTCTTCTGCTTCTTACCGCGGCAGTTTTGGCAATCTCAGTTGAACGGGGGCTGCCCGACGATCGAGTTCGGGCGCTTACCTTTCTATCGCTGGTAGCAGGAAACTTTGCACTTATCGTTGTAAATCGATCGTTCGGCACGTCCGTGGCCATCGCGCTCCGCCGTCCGAATCCCGCCTTGTGGATTGTGATGGTGGCTACGGCGGCGATCCTCGCCGTGACTGTCGGCGTTCCCGAGGTACGTAAACTGTTTTTGTTTGGACGAATAAGCTTTGCCGAAGTCGGCATAGTGGCTGGAGTCGGCGTCACGGCTCTTATATTGCTCGAGCTCGCCAAGCTATTACCCGCTATCGTTCTGAAGTGGCCGTTTTATAGTCGGCAATGTTCCTCGTCGATTTGAACATCTACTTCCGCCATACGAGGCAAAGAGTGATGCGCCACGCCGACTCAAATGCGGCAGCGTAACATTGGAATCTTTGGTTAGTTGGTGAATTATTGGAGCGGGCGGGCAGGATCGAACTGCCGACGTCCAGCTTGGGAAGCTGGCATTCTACCGCTGAATTACGCCCGCTCTCCGATATTCTTTCCGCTAATTAGCCGTCGGAATCAAGCTACGATCAATCTGATGATCACGATTATTTGGTCTCGGCTTCACCAGTCGTGCTATGAGATTTGATAACTTGAGGCGGAGGGACCGCAATGGCGCTGCTTACCAGCAAAGGACCTTACAATCAAGGTTTACGCGATTTCGGCAACGGATGTTACGCGTGGCTCCAGCCTGACGGCTCGTGGGGATGGAGCAATGCCGGGCTGATTGCGGATAGCGGCGAATCGATGCTGGTCGATACGCTCTTCGACCTGAAACTGACTCGCGCGATGTTGGAGGCGATGCGCCGGGCTGAGCCAAAAGCCACCGCGCAGATCAACGCGCTGGTCAACACGCATTCCAACGGCGATCACACGTTCGGCAATCAATTGGTGGCCGGCGCTGAGATAATCGCCTCGAAAGCATGCGCCGAGGAGATGATCCATGAAGGTGGGGCGCGTCGCCTGGCCGAAATGAAGCGCAACGCCAATCCCTCCAGCGCTGCTGGCAAGTTCCTTGCCGAGATTTTTGCTCCATTCGACTTCGACGGGATCGATGTTCCAATGCCGACGCTGACCTTCGAAGGTGAACTCACGCGGCACGTGGGTGACAAGACCGTCCGCCTCATTCAAGTCGGTCCGGCGCACACTCGCGGTGACGTGCTGGTCTATGTTCCCGCCGACCGTACGATCTTCACGGGGGATATGCTCTTCATTAACGGTCATCCGATTATTTGGGCGGGGCCGGTCGGCAACTGGATCAAAGCCTGCCAGTTAATGCTTGATCTCGATGTCGAAACTGTAGTGCCGGGACATGGCCCGGTGACTGACAAGCAAGGCGTCGCAGCGGTCAAAAATTATTTCGAGATGATTGAGCGCGAGGCACGGCAACGTTTCAACGCCGGGATGTCCGCTGCGGAGGCCGCGCGTGACATCCCGCTCGGAGACTACGCGTCGTGGGGCGATGCCGAGCGGATCGCGGTGAACGTCTTCACCTTGTATCGCGAGTTCGAGGGCGGTGAACCCGTCACTGATATTCGTCCGGATTTGTTCGGCTTGATGGCGGAATTGCGCGCTAATCGTCGCGCGTGAGTCGCCGGACATAGCCCAGTTTCCGTCATTCTGAATGGAGTCTGCGGAGTGAAGAATCTCGCGTTGTGCTCAGCGCGCGAATCGAGCACGATTCGAGATTTTTCGCTTCGCTCAGAATGACTTGAAAGGGCCTCCAATGTGGAAGTTAGGAATGGGACTTGATCCTAAATTGCCTAATGCACCGACGGCTCCATCAGCGGCCCATGTATGTAATAAGGTCCGGCGGAAGGCGGATGAGGCAAAAATCTTAAGAAGAGTCCGAAATGCGCGCGACCGCTGGGAGCGGGAGTCAGAAAAACGCGCGCATTGATTTCACTGTCGGCGAGTTCGGGTGCGAGCTGAATTGCGCCGTCAGCCTTGATAGCGAAATCGCCGCCCTCGGCCTGAAGCTGCTGGAACGTCAAGACGCCGTCGTTCAGGATCAGCCTGCCGCTGACCGATCCTAGATGAATCAGCGGAAAGCCCTTCGCGATCTCGACGGTAACGTCGTGACTATCGAAAGTCCCCGCAGCGCGATTGTCGTCTAGCGCCGGACTTATCAGTTGAGCTGTCCCCGTACTTGAAAGACGGCCGCCAAGAGCTGCTCCAAATTGGCGTAAAGGTTGGCTCGAGGCCAAATCAATTGATTCAAGCTCGAAGTTCAGATCAACGACTTGCGCCTTGCGGAGCACGGTTGCGCGAGCCGTGCCGGAATAGACATCAGCTTTGAGTCGGAGTCCTGGCGTGCCGAGCAGAATCGAGCTTAGCGTCGGGACCAGGATCAGACGATCACCGTTGATTAGCACCTGATTCGGACGGCTTGTGGTCGAAGAAAGAGTAACGTCCTCGAAGCGGACGCCCCATGGCAAACTCATCCGCTGGTCGGCGTACGTGAGCTTCAATTGATATGGAGCGAGTATCCTCGCAAGCGTGTCGTTATAAGGATAGCTCGCAATGAGGAAAGCGAAAAAAACCAGCAGGGCGCCAATTATGGCTGCCGCAATCAGCCATCCTGATAGGAACGATTGCGCGCGCCGAGCACGCTCAGCCATCCCTACCCAACGCTGCGCAAGTCATATCAACATCATAAGAATGGGTGTCACGCGCATGCTCGCGAATCTGAAGATCGGATACTGTGACGGGCAGCGCCAGCGACTGAACGCCATACAGGGTATCGACAATCTGAGGTAAGCTGAGGCCGCTCAGCTTCACATCGACAGTGTACTGCCGGAATCCACCGGGGACCGAGCGATCGGTCGGGGTGAGCGAACCAATTCGATCACGGCCCACGTTTTTGGTCAAAGTCTGCTCGATTACCGAGAAGAGGGAGAAATCACGCCCGCTCGCGACCGTACGCTTCTGTGCGGTGGCCACTTGCATCTTCAATCGATCGTAGGTGCGGACGAGATTGCGCACCTCCAGCAGATCATGTCGCCGGGCACTAACTTGTTCGGTCAAATCACTGCGTAACTGAACAATTGGCGAGTAAATCAGGTTGTAGATTAATAGAACGGCGACTACCGTCCCGAGTACGCGTAGCAACAGCTTCTCGCGTGCTTCGCGCTTTTCGTACCAGGCACGACTCGTTTCGATTAGCGGAGCAGTTATCTCCTTGGCCCGCTTGAATCCCGGTTCGAGCGGTCGAATCAATCGCCTCGTATATGGGAATAAGCTGCGTACCGCTTCGGGGAGTCTGATGGCGGGGAGCTCAATATTGCGGATGCGCTCGAACATTTAATAACCCGCAGCGTCCTTGGGCGTTGCGCTCAGGCGAAATTCGACCTTACTGGTATCCGAACCTGCGCCGGCATGTTCCACCTGGATAGCGTTAAATTTGCCGCTGCGCTCGAGCGCTCGCTTGATCTGATCAACCGTGGCAAACGAGTCCGCCGAGCCTTCCAGCTTAAGCCCACTATCATCCACCACTAGACTGTCGGCTTGAATCGGAATTGAGGGTGGGATCGCTCGCGAAAGGTCGCGCAATACGTCAAGTGGCGAGCCATGCCCAAGATTGCCTCCCAACATCCTGAGCCGCTTGTTGAGATCCGCGATCTTGGCTTGCAGCAGAGTGCGCGCCGACGCCGGATCGGAGTTGCCCAGCGTCGGCGCGGTGACTGCCTCGATTTGCTGATCAAGTAAATGGAGCTGGCGGTATCCGACCGAAATCGAAAGAATCAAGTGCAGGAGCGCCACAGCTACCGCGACTGTGCCGAGAATCGCGGTCATCCTGAGCGGGTGCGCGACCCCGCTCGCACCGTGAAACGCGAATTCGCCCTGCCGAAAATTGAGCAGTTCGAGCGGCGCGATCGGCGCTTCACCAAGCAGCATCGCGAGGCAACCGGCGAAACGACCGCTCTGACCGTTGACTCCATGAATCAAAGTCGACAAATCGAAATCAGCGAACTCGCGGATTGGCACGTCGAGCGCCTTGGTCAGTTCTTCGCGAACTCCAGCGCCGTCCGACGCGGATCCCGCCAGCACGAGTTCGGGCAGAGCGTGGTCTGCACGATGAGCGAGCAAGGTTTGACGCACCATCGCGAGGATTGGATTGTCGAATCTTGTGCCGAGCGGTTTGATTCCCGCGTCCAAGCCTCCCCTGACCGTGCGCATCGCGCGAGGTGTACCGCTCGCATCGATCAGCACCATCGAGGCATTGGTTTCGTCGATCTCCACCACCAGATGCGCACCGCCATGACCATTACGGGTGCGCGTCAAGAAGCCAGCCAAAGCAAACGTGCTGAGCGTTACGGTTTTTGGATCAACTGCGGCGCGCGACAACATCTCCAGATGGCGTTGCAAATCAGCTTTGCGCGCAATTGCAGCGACCACCAGGGTTTCGTCTCCATCCCGTCCGACCCGCGCGAAGGCCACCGCCGCATCATCCACCGCGAAAGGCAAATGCTCTTCGAGCGCAAACGGCACCACCTGTTGCAGGCGTCGGCGATCGGTAAAAGGAAGCTTGAGCAGTCGTTTAGCGACGAATTCTCCAGGAAGAGCGGTGATCACAATGTCGCGCGGCCCCGCCGCTCGGATAATCCGGGAAACTGCGCCGCTAAGGTCCGCCTCGTCGAGCGCGCGTTCTTCCTCGAAGACGCCGAGCAATTCCAGCGATTTGAACGAGCGATCGGCGAGCGCGGCGCGCACCCGCTCCGTTCCAATCTCTATTGCGAGGATATGCTGACCCATGCGTCGATTCTAAGGTGTCACGCGAGTTTTACCACGCGCAACCCCTTCCCCCTCGTTATGGCCTGACGCCAGCGCTCCGCGCGAGGACTAATCCTCGTGCCAATTGGCCAAAATGAAGGAGGCCCCGGAGCGTTGGAGACGGATGCGCTTGAAGGTTGAGTAGATACGTTTGCGTGCTCCAGCGAAACCCCCGTCGCCGATTATTGAAAAATCATTGCTACTCACGGTCAATAGCCGCTGAAGTGCCTGATCCTGCGGAAGGCCGGAGACCCGGTTGTTCAAATCAGTGATCATAGCGAAAGGCCCATCAGCGCGAGCCTCGATGATCGATTTGACCAAGCTGGGATCGTTTTCAAGCTGGGGAGCAAGCGCGGCCAGCACTTCCGCCGGCGCTGTGTTCACATTGATCTGCGCCTGACTAAATGGCCCCGCCGTCAGAAAATGACTCAAATTCATAAAGGTCGCGTCGTCCATGCCCTTAATCATCCGCAGATCGAAAATTGTGGGCATCGGGCCATTGCGCGGTTCATAGGGCGGCATCAGTCGAAGATAATAATCCGCTTCGGCGCCGCCTTGGGATTCGATACTGTCGGGATCCAGCCAATCAATCAGTATCGGCAATAGGTCAGGAGACGCTCCCGCGTTCGCAAGCACCCGCTCGATTATCGGCGTCCATGTCGGGTCCGGCTGCCGTTTGCGCGGATCGAACAAGAGATTCAAGTTGATCTTGCGTTCCTCATCAATAATCTGCGTGGATACCAAACCTCCATCGAGCGAATCGGCGGTGAGGGCTGCGCCCAAAGCTGATCGAGACTGTCGTGCTGGGCGTTGGCAGTCGAACCGTTGGACGGCGGTGCATTTGCGATTGCGCTCTGTGCCAAGACTGCAAGCCCGACCTGAATCCCGGATTTGGCCAGGTAGTAAGCGCGCAGCTCGTCCGCCTGATTCGCGGCGCTCCGATAACCCAGTGCAGTTGAGGTTGTAAAATCGACCACCAGGATCGTCATCAGCGCGACGGCGAGCATGGTGGCGAGCAGGGCCACGCCGCGCCGCTTGTCTTGCAACAACCTTGTCACCATTGAGCAAAGGCCATCGGCAGCGTGATCATTGTCGAAAGTCTCAGCGGTGCACTGTCTGACTCCGCCAAAACTACATCAAGTGAAATCGCCTGCGGTAATTGGCGCCCGGGCGGCAAGCTGTTCGAGTTCCAGGATTCGGACCAAACATTGCCATCGTAATAGCGAAAATGCAGCGCCAACAGATTGTCGGCGAGCAGGATGGTCCCGTTCATCCCATTTCCACCATCGGTACCGGTGAGCAGACTGCTGCTTTGGGTTCGATACAGCAGAAACCATCCGCGATGATCACGGTTCGGCGCGGTCGTGTAGCTAATCAGGTCTTCCGAGCCGAATCCTTCAATTGCGCGGCGATGGCCCGGGTCGAGAGTCGAGATCATCAACGAATCGAGCGGTGAATTGTTCTGCAAGCGGGCCACCCCAAATATCAGGACGTGACTGGCGAAGCCGGAAGTCTGTACCGCGCCACGAATTTCGTTGCTTAGACTCCATGCGATCGTACGATTCTGCTGCCCGGCGGCCAAACGAGCCTCGGCATGCGTTTTGCCCATCGCCACGGCATGGAATGACCCAGCCAGCATCACCATAATCAGGCCCAAGATGGCGACGGCGAGCATCAACTCGATCAGGGTAAAGGCTGGCGCGAGGCTCCTGAACTTATCGTGCTGCGGCGTGATCATTGGCTGGTGGCGTCGTTCGCCGGTGGGGTGGCGAGCTGGCTATTCGGCGGCACGGGGTTATGCATGAATTCCGTCAAATTGAAGCTGCGATGGAATCCCGGACCATAGCTCACACTGACCCGAATGCGTTCTACATCAGGGAAAAGCGAAGACCCAGCGACTTCACGCTGCCAGCGGAAATTCGGATATTCTCCCGGATAGAATTGCGAGAAATCACCGTGAGTTGAACCTATCTGAGGAAAACGTTCCAGCTCGGCCTGTGACATCAAACTCTGCGCCAGCATGGCAGCACGCGTGAGGTCCTGCGCGCGGATTACGGCCTGCAGATCGCTATGGTGTAACGCCATCAGTGCCATCAAAGCAATGCCGATGAAAGCCACTGCGATCATTACTTCGAGCAACGTAAACAGCAGCTATTATTCGAGCGCTGCGGCACTGTTCATCGATGCGCCCGGCCATTAGGGGTTAGATCGCCACGCATCACGGCCGTCCGTCCGTCGAACGGATCGATCATCAGGGTGAGCACTGCACCGTCGCGATCGACCAGATGAATCAATGCGGCATCAGCGCTGCCACTCGGGTAGAACTGTGAGCTGACCGAGCCACGTCGAAACGCCCCAGCGCCCTCCACCCAAACGTCACGCAGGCGTACGTCATCGGGCAGAGCGATGCGCGCTCCGGCAGGACCGGTCTCACGAGAGAAGGCCGGCTTGACGGCGAACGGATCAAGTCGCGTAACAAAATAGCTGTTGTGATCGAGATCGAAGTTAAGGCGCAGCAATACTTTCTGCGCACCTGCTTCTTCGTACAAATAATTACTACGGCTAGCCAGCCGCCGCGCTTCACTCTTGAGTTGTGAGCCCTGGAAGCCGCCGAAGTAGGGCATCGCCAATAGCATCACCAAGCCCATGATAAACAGCACAACCGCCAATTCGAGCAGTGTGAAGCCACGGGCGAAACGAGTGGAGGTGAACTGCGACATCGGCTCGCGAATCCTCAGGGGCCGCTACTGCCGTCAATGTCAGCGTTCTTGCCGTCGCCGCCTTCAACTCCGTCAGCGCCGAACGACTTTAAGACATAGGTGCTACCGTCGCTTTGATAAAAATATGGATTGCCCCACGGATCAGGAGGAATCTTCTCGATATATGGCCCTTGCCAGTCGTGCGGGACATTCCCACTGGTGGGAGCCGTCACGAGTGCAGGTAATCCTTGGTCAGTGGTCGGATAGCCGCCAGCATCAAGATAAAATCGGTCGAGGCCGCTTTTGAGCTGGGCGATATCGGCTTGAGCCTTGACCCGCTTGGCGCGATCGGTCGCGCTCCGCAGGTTCTGCACAACGATAGTCGCGAGCAGACCAATGATCAGAATGACCACCATTAGCTCGATCAGCGTGAAGCCCGCTTCGAGTTGTGTTCGCTTCGATCTAATCGGGTATCTCATCCAAAAAGCCTGAATGCCTCACTGCATCATCTGGTTGAGCTGGAAAATCGGTTGCAGAACCGAAAGCATCATTACGAGGATTACCGCACCCATCAGGATGGTCATGAGTGGGCCGAGTAACGTAGTTAATTGCCCCAGCGACGCATCAACCTCGCGCTCATAATTGTCGGCAACCCGCTGAAGCATCCGCTCTAACTCGCCGGAGCGTTCGCCGACCTTGATCATCTCAATCGAGCAATGGCGGAAAAAGTCCGCTGCGCTGCAAGGTTTGCCCCATTCCATGACCTTCGCGGATACTGTCGCGGCTTTGCTCGACGGCGTCCGCCAATAGGCCATTGGTGATGACTCGCTGCACCGCAGTGAGCGCCGGCATCAACTGCACGCCGCTTTCGAGCAGCGTCGCGAGCGTGCGAGCGAAGCGCGCGCAGATGATCCGCGTCACGGTCGGCCCGAGATACGGCATTCGCAGGATCCACTGATCGTAGAATCGGCGTCCGCGCCGCGTCGAGAGCGCGAAGGTGATGCCGGCGATTATGCCCACGAGACCAATGATTATTTCGAGCCAATAACCTGAGAGAATATCCGATGCGAGGATCAGAACTCGCGTCATCAAGGGCAGGACGGAATGCTGTTGCTCAAAGATAGTCGCTACCTGCGGGATCACGTAGGTGACCAGGAATCCCATGATCAGCGATTCCGGCCACAATCATAATGACCGGATAGGTGAGCGCGCCGCGCACCTTAGAGACGAATTCCGATTGGCGCTCGCTATAATCCGCGAGGCGATCGAGCACCGGTTCGAGCGCGCCCGCAGCTTCGCCCACCCGCACCATTCCGACGTAGAGGTCTGAGAAGATCTCCGGATGAACTGCGAGCGCGTCAGCCAGCGACGAGCCCTCGCGCACGCGCTCACGCACCTGCGATAGCATCCGCTTGACGTGCGGCCGGCCGGATTGCTCGGCGAGCGTACCGAGCACCTCAACCAATTGCACGCCCGCGCCCAAGAGCGTGCTCATTTGTCGAGTGAGCAGTGCGAGTTCCGGCGCCGGAATCTTACGGCGCATGACTGGAATCCAAGTCCGCCAACTCTGAGAGCCGCGCTCGGCTGCACGACCCTGTTCTTCAGCCAGAGTGGTCGGAAAAATTCCGAGCTCGCGCAGCTTGCCGCGTGCGTTCCGAGCACTATCGGCATCGATCACCCCGGCCACATTGCGGCCACTTGGCGCAAGACCTCGATAGGCAAAAACCGGCATAAGGTTTAGTTTAGAGCGACTGAAATCGATCTACGCAATATCTTCTTGCGTCACTCGCAACAACTCTTCAATCGTGGTCTGTCCCGCAAGCACTCGTTCCGCGCCGTCCTGCCGCAAAAGCTTCATGCCCTTTGACGTACAGGCGCGCCGAATCGTCGCCGCATCGGCCTTGCGCATCACAAGACCGCGAATGTCGTCATCCATCACCATCAGTTCCTGTACTGCGGAACGCCCGCGGTAGCCGGTCTTGCGACAGACGCGGCATCCACGCGGCTTGTAAAGCGGCCCATTCAGATGAGATAGGCGCAGTCCAATCCGCGCGAGTTCCGTCTCTGCGGGCATGTATGGCTCGCGGCAGTCCGGACAGACCACGCGGACCAGGCGCTGCGCCAGTACTGCCAAAACCGAGGACGAGACCAGAAACGGCTCGATCTCCATATCGACTAGACGAGTCAGTGCACCGAACGAATCATTGGTGTGCAATGTCGAGAATACCAAGTGGCCGGTAAGGGCGGCCTGAATGGCAATCTCGGCGGTTTCACTGTCGCGAATCTCGCCGACCATGATCACGTCGGGGTCCTGTCGCAAAATCGAACGCAAGCCATTAGCGAAAGTCAGATCGATCTTCGGATTGACCTGCATCTGACCAACGCCTTGCAACTGATACTCGATCGGGTCCTCGATCGTGATGATATTCTTTTCAGGCGAATTGATCCGGCTGAGACACGCATAAAGCGTAGTCGTTTTGCCCGATCCTGTAGGTCCCGTGGCAAGGATAATGCCGTGACTCTGATGGATCAGGCGATCGGTTTTGCGAAGATTCTCGCCCGAAAAACCCAGATGATCGAGATTAACTTCCACCACCGCCTGCGCGCGGTCGAGTAGCCGGAGCACAATCCGCTCGCCAAAAGCCGTCGGAATGGTCGAGACGCGAATATCAATGTCACGACCGGCAATCCGCACCCGGATTCGTCCGTCCTGCGGCAGGCGCTTTTCAGCGATATTCAGCCCGGACATGACCTTGATTCGCGAGGCGATTGCCGCATGAAATCGCTTAGGCGGCGAGAGCACGTCAAAGAGCATCCCGTCCACGCGGAAACGTACTACCAGATCGTGCTCGAAAACCTCGACGTGGATATCGCTGGCGCGGTCCTTGACCGCCTGCGACAGAAGCCCATTGACTAATTTGATGATCGGCGCCGCGTCGTCGGCTTCGAGCAGATCGCGCGGTTCTGAAGCTAGTTCGTTTGCAACTAAATCGAGGCGTTCTTCCTCCAGATCGATCATCAGGTCTTCGGCGCTAGTCGCACTGGCCTGATCGTAAGCGCGATTAATTGTTTGATTGATTACTTCAAGCGGCGCGACGACCGGATGAATCGCTTTGCCAAACAATACGTGAAGATCATCGAGCGCCTCATAATTTGCCGGATCGGCGATCGCTACGGTTACACCGTTCTCGTCAATTCCGATCGGCAATAGGCGATTCTTCTTGGCGTAATTGATTGGGACTTTGGCAACCAGCTCATTGGCTAGCGAATGTTCGTCAATATGCGCCTGGAAGGGCAGCCAATATTCCTGCGCTAGCGCGCGCGCGAGCCGTTGGGGTTCCAACGCTCCCATATCGACCAGCACGTCGGCCAATTCCTGGCCCGGCTTCTTGCGTTGACGCGCCTTTTCGAGGTCCTGAGGTGAAACCCACGACCGATCGAGCAAGATCGCTTCGAAGTCTTTACGCGCCGTCGCCATTCAGCAAAAGCCTATCTCTGGCTAACAATTAGACATGATGCGTCATGCCAGTTGCAACATGGCAGGACGTATCAAGTCGCCTAATAATGACTAATTGGAGAATTGCCCCCACCACCACCGAATCCGTAACTGAAACCTGCGCCTCTCTTGGCAGGCATTACGTGCTCCGCCGTCTTCCATGAGACGAGTTTGCCCTCAACAAACTTCAAATCGAGAAATTTATCGGCGTCACCGGGTTTAGTCGAAGTATAAAGAGCCTCCGCTACGACATCGTTGGAATTTGGGGTCGAAACGTAGCTCCAGATGTCGGTGCGCTGATCGACTGACGTGCGCAGGTCCGGTTCGCCCCATTGCCGATGCACTTCTAGCGTTGTCTCGCCTGGCTTAAGGGATGCCGCGATCCGATTCGCGTGCAGCTTTGCGCTCGCGTCGTAAATTATGCCGCACCCACTGAAGATTAGTCCGGCTAATAGTGCTACGGAGCTGAGGCATCCCGCTCTGATCATCGCGAGATTCTCTAGGCGATTCGGCGCTTTGTCAATTAAGCAATGCGATTCCTCGTCAGACTACCGCGCGCAATTGCGTATCTGTGCTATGTAAAAGTTTGTTCAGTCATTCCGAGGAGTTTTGAAACTGATGACGCGCAGACTGAAACTGGTGAAGGGTGCCGCGCAACGAGGCACGCTGGTATATGGCATGCGGCTTTTTGAGCCGACCGAGGCGGTAGCTGTCGAGGATGCGCGCGTGCAGCGAAATGATGGCGACTCGGTACGTATTACGATGCACTTCATCGAGGGCACGAGGCTGCAAATCCGCCGGCAATTGCTGCAAAGCATCGACGCCTTTTTTGAGCTGCTCGACGAAAATCCGCAGTAAATATCATGGGACGATTGTCAAAAGCGGCTCGGTATGCGACACGCTTCTCACGGAGAGAGTGCACCAATGGAACTCAAATTCATCCAATACGAGAAGAAAGATCATCTGGCGCTCGTGACCTTCAATCGACCGGAAGTAATGAACGCGATGCATCCGCCGTGTCACGTCGAGATGGCACAGGTCTGGGACGATTTCGTCGCTGACAAGAATCTATGGGTGGCGATTCTGACCGGTGCGGGAGATAAGGCTTTTTCCGCCGGCAATGATCTCAAATACACGGCGGCGCATCACGGCGAGCCGATGCCGTCATGGCCGGGCGGCTTCGCGGGTATTACCGATCGCTACGATATCGTCAAACCGATCATCGCGGCGGTGAATGGATTCGCGCTCGGCGGTGGGCTCGAAATCGCGCTCGCCTGTGACATTATCATCGCGGCTGATCATGCACGTCTCGGATTGCCGGAGCCGCGCGTCGGTCTGATGGCTGGTGCGGGCGGAGTTCATCGGCTGCCGCGTCATATACCCCTGAAGATTGCGATGGGCATGATGCTGACTGGGCGGCATATCATGGCGACGGAGGCTTATCAGTGGGGACTCGTCAACGAGGTCGTGCCGCTGAAAGATTTGCTTCCAACTGCAGAGCGATGGGCCGCCGAGATCATGGAATGCTCACCATTATCGGTGCAGGCGAGTAAGGAGCAGGCATACCAAGGCCTGCATATGTCAATCAAAGAGGCTACTGCGGACAAATATCCCGCGACCACCAAGCTGTTCAAATCAAAGGACCTGATCGAAGGACCGCGGGCCTTCGCGGAGAAACGTAAACCGAACTGGAAGGGGGAGTGACAGCTATCCGATAATCTTGTTCAGCGGAAATTCGACGATGCCGACGGCGCCGGCTTCGAGCAGTTTGGGAAATAGCTCGCGGACGGTGCGCTCGGCGATCACGGTCTCGACTGCGAACCACTCCCTTCCTTTCAGATTGGGTGAAGGATAGAGCGGTGATACCGTCGGGGCGGTGATCGAAGGGAGCAGGGCGATCACCTGATTGAGACATTCGCGCGGGGCATTCATCTTGATTCCGACCCGGCTTTCGGCGTCGAGCGCGCCTTTGATTAGCACCGCGATCTGACGGATCTTTGCCTGTTTCCATTGGTCGCGCCAAGCCGTCGGGTTCGCGACCAGCACCGGCGAGGAAGTCAGCAACTCCTCGACAATCCGCAAGCCATTGGCGCGTAGCGAGGAACCGGTCTCAGTAACTTCGACCACCGCATCGACTAGCCCATCCGCTGCTTTGGCCTCGGTCACACCCCAAGAAAATTCAACTTCTACTTTAGTATTACGCTCAGCAAAGATGCGGCGCGTAAATTCAACCATCTCGGTGGCGACCCGCTTGCCTTCGAGGTCTTCGAGCTTTGATATCGGAGAGTCATTCGGCACGCACAAAACCCATCGAGTCGGCTGAAGTGAGACTTTCGAATAGATAAAGCTTTCGACTTCGATCAGATCGACGCCATTTTCGACGATCCAGTCGCTGCCGGTTATACCGGCGTCGAGCGTGCCATCGGCGATATAGCGCGGCATCTCCTGTGGTCGGAGCAAACGAAAGCTTAATGAGGGATCGTCGGCACGCGGGATGTACGACCGATCGCCCACCGAGATGCGCCATCCCGATTTGCGCATTAACTCAATGGTCTGCGCCTCGAGACTTCCCTTCGGGATACCAAACTTAAGGATGCTGTTATCGGTCATTTAATAGTCAAGCAGGCTTGGGCTGATGGCCGTAGCTGGCTCCGTACTTGGTCGGATCGACCTTGCGCTCATCGGCCGTGCGCCAGGCGCCATTGTCGTACACGCGGAAGAAACAAGACTCGAAACCCTCGTGGCATGCCGCCTTATCACCGTGCTGGTCAACTCGCAGCAAGATCGTGTCAGCATCACAGTCAATTCGAATTTCGCGCACCGTCTGATGATTTCCGGACTCTTCGCCTTTACGCCACAGTCGATTGCGCGAGCGCGAAAAATAACACGCCCGGCCTGTCTGTGCGGTTTCTTCAAAGGCTGCACGATTCATGTAGGCGACCATCAGGAGCCGTCCAGTGGCATAGTCTTGGGTAACGACCGGCACCACGCCGCCGCCTTTGTCGAAGTCGATTTGTGCCGATGAGAAACTTTCCATTCCTCGCGCTACCACCTAAAAGATGATTGGAACCCATCAGTATTGGTGAAAGATTGGCCGGATTCAATGATGCGAACGTTACCAATTGGTTATCGATGGGCCGTCCGCGATTTTCAATTGATTCATCTAACGGTACATTAGCCCTTGGGGAAAAGTTCCGGCATGAGATTGGCCTGATCGCGCCGGGCTAATCTTGTGCGGCACTCAATATGAAAAAAGCCCGTTCACTTTGCTTCGCTCTAATACTAGCGATCGGTGGTCCACTATTGGCCGGATGCAGTCATCGCCAAGCAAAGGCCGCTATCCTGCCAAATCCGATAATTCAGCCATTTGCCTTTCAGATTTCTTCGGGTGGCAATCAGTATCAGATCGAAGGATTTATCGCGCGGCCAGACCAACGGGGACCTTTGCCGGCTTTGCTAATTCTGAACGGCGACAAAGGTGATGCGCGCCACTGTATCGCGCAGACGCAAAGGTTCACCGTGCTAGCGATTCAAATCGCTTGCATAAGTATTCCCGGGTACGGCAAATCCTCCGGACCGAGTCGTTTTATCGGACCGCAATCGGTCGAGGCGGCGCGACACGCACTCGATTTACTGGCGGCGCGTCCGGACGTAGATCCGAAGCGGATGGCGGTTTGGGGGATGGACGATGGTGCCGTCGCGGCAGGTCTTCTGATGGACTCCGACTCGCGTCCGCGCGCAGTGATCCTTCAGTCGGGTGCTTATGACATGCTCAAGCTCTGGCCCGACGCATCACTCCGCACCAAGCTGCGCATCCTGCGCCAGGTCTGGCCGAGCAAGCGCTTGCTCAAAGAGCGCAGCGTGGTGGAGAATTTGCCGCGCAAGCTCGATTGCAGAGTGTTGATTCTGCATGGCGAGCAGGACCGTCGGATGCCGGTGAAGCAAGCCGAGGGATTAGCGAAAGCCTTGCAGGATCGCGGCGCGCATGTTGAGACGTATTATTTCCCACAAGGCTCACATGAGCTGGGCGCCAGAATTGATCAACCGCTCAGCAATTTTTTGCGTGACAATCTGCTCGCATCCAACTGAATCTTAAAGATTTGTGACTGTGCGTGCTCACCGATCTATCTGGTCTCGGTGCTGGAGTCGGATAATACCTGTTCTCGCGGGATTCGCGTTATGGGCCTGTGCGTCGTCAGCGTCTGTCCATGAGAAGAGTGATAATCCGCAGGAGACCTCGACGATGCCCTCTCCGGTGATCAGTATGCCCGGCGAGGCTCAGCTCGGAGCGCCAAATCAACTCGCAGATAATATGATCTTTTCCGCTGCGCCATTTGCGATCGCGGCGGGTCCCGATCTGGCGGTGTGGTTCGGTGCGTTCTCGGTAAATCAAATCGGTCGCATCTCGCCGCTGGGCGAGGTGAAGCTATTTCGGGTCAAGCATGGCGGGATCGCGGAACGGATGACCACCGGACATGACAACGCGGTCTGGTTTACGGATCCCAGTTCCAATCGCGTCGGGCGGATTGATCCGAGCGGCGCAGTTGCATTGGTCTTGCTGCCCAACGCGAACAGTGGCCCAGCTGGTATTACGCTCGGTCCTGACGGGAATTTATGGTTTACCGAACATGCCGCGAACCGGATTGGGCGAGTGACGCCGCTCGGTACGGTAACTGAATATATTCTGCCGCATCAGGGAGGTCCGGCCGGTATCGCGACGGGCGGGGATCATAAAATCTATTTCGCCGAAAATTCCGGTAATCGTATCGGGCGCATCTCGCCCGATGGGCAAATCCAGGAGTTCCCATTACCGAATCCCGCCAGCGCGCCCAACGCGGTCGTGGATGGGCCTGACAACAATATTTGGTTCACCGAGCTTCAAACAAAGAGGATTGCGCGGCTCACGCCCGAAGGAGAAATGACGGAGTTTCCGCTGCCTATCAATGGAATCCCGATGGGTTTGGCAGCAGGACCTGACGGCAACCTCTGGGTCACGGTTCCAACGGCTCATGCGGTCTGCAAAATCGCTCCGGATGGACGCGTGGGAGATTTTCGTTTCACCAATGTGGTTATACCGAGCCTGATAACTGCCGGCCCTGACGGTAATCTTTGGTTCAGTGAGCCGACCGGCAAGATAGGCCGCCTGACAACCTCCGGCTATTTGACGGAGTTTCCCTCGGCTCCACCAACCTAAAGGCCTCCGATTTGGATAAATCTTCAACTAGCAGGCGTAAGAGCTAAAGCGCCTGAAGAGAGTAAAGAACTGCGCGCAAATCAGTCAGCTGGTCTTCGCTTCGTTTCCACGCGGCATATTCGCTGGCAGCTTGGTACGCGTTCTGCCCATCAAAGCGCGCAATCAACGAGATTCCATGGTGATCGAGCATATGCACTAGCCATGAGCCGTTATTTTCTTGCAGCAGTTCGTTCAGCATTTGTGCGCCTCGTCGTGACTGTTAGTAGAATCGACTAGGAGGATTCCGAGCACGTTCCAAATCCGCTTATGCGCGTGCTTCGAGGGTTGATCGGAGAGATTCCAGCCATTGCGGCATTGCTTCTTTAAGCAGCGCGGCATTCTGTATCCGCTGCTCGACGGTAGAATCGAAGGTAACCGACCATTCGACCAGTGATCGGTTCCCGTCGATTATCGGTCTTACCCGAGCTGTGCCTTGATAATAGCTTATCGAGCCGAGCGGTTCACAAGCTTCATAAGTATAAGATCGCTTGAGATCCGAGTGGGCGAGCAGCCGTTGACGGATCCGCGTTCCATATTCAACAAAGTTTCGGATCGAGCCGACCGCATCACCGGATCGACCTTCCTCGATCCGGCTCTCGGTCACGCTTTTCACCCACACCGGATAACTGTTGAAGTCACGAATGACCGCCCAGACTTCGTCAGCTGACTGTGTAAAAACCGTGCTGTATTGTACTTTCATCATTTGAATCCTTCCGCCGCCATTTGCGATCGCGAGTTAGATTTTTCAATCGAATTAGCCAAATCGACTTTTCAACGACCTAACGATAAAACCCTCAGCGGCGCAGAATGTGAAATGTGATCTTGAGCCTCTGATTAGGTTTCGTCAGGGAGTCAGGCTAGATAATTGATTAGCCCTTTGCGGGTGTATGTTGCTTAGGGGGAGAGAATGGTTCTCGACTGGATCTACAATAATCCGACATGGCTTTGGGGGACTATCGTAGTTGGGCTTTTTACCGGCAGTGCTTGCATAGGGCTACTGATCTTTCAACGCCTGGTGCATCTGGAAGTACGCCGCGCGCATAACGAACTTGCCGGATTCACCGTTGCGGTGATCAGTGTGACTTATGCGGTACTGCTCGCGTTTATCGCGATCGCGACGTGGGAATCTTTCAGCAATTCCGAAGAGATCGTCGATCGTGAGGCGGATTACGTCGGCAGTATCTATCGTGATACTCAGGGCGTCCCGGGAGACAGCGGCCGCGACATCCGCGAGAACCTGCGGGAGTACGTTGCGGCCGTGGTCAATGATGAATGGCCGGTACAGCAAAGCGGAAAGGTGCCGAGTCAGGGATGGGAACCGCTGCGCAAAGTCCATGGCGACATCGTCACGATGAAGCCGACCAATCTCGGCGAAGCGGTCATTCAAGCCGAACTTCTCAGGACTTTGAACGATCTATACACTGCGCGAGCCAGCCGACTCTCGGCGGTGGAAGGGCACATCCCGGAAGTAATCTGGTGGATCATCTTCCTCGGTGGCGCCATTGTTACCGGTTATACATATCTGTTCGGCTTTCACGATCTGCGGATGCATCTAGTGATGACGGCGGCGGTCGCGACCTCGCTGATCTTGGTCGTGGTGTTGATCATCGCGCTGGATTGGCCGTTTCGCGGCAAGGTGAGCGTATCACCCGACGCCTTCCTGAAGGCGCAGCAGGCCTGGTCCGATTTGCCCTTCGGAACGAATTAGATGTAACTAGGACTAAACCGAATGAAGGCGTCGCTCGACGCCGTGGAAGGAGCGCACGATCATGACGCGTCATCTGGAAGGAAAAGTCGCGGCGGTTACCGGCGGAGGACGCGGAATCGGCCGCGAAGTGGCAAAGGCTCTGGCGGCTCAAGGCGCATCAGTCGTCGTCAACGATCTTGGCGTTACGGTCGCCGGCGAGCAGGAAACCTCATCACCGGCTGACGACGTAGTTAAGGAAATCAAGACGGCAGGCAATAAAGCGTCGAGCAATCATCAGGACATCTCCACGCCCGAAGGCGGCGAGGGATTGGTCAATCAGGCCATCAAGGAATATGGCAAGCTTGATATCCTTGTGAATGTCGCCGGCATTCTTCGCGATCGCATGATCTTCAACATGACGATTGAAGAATGGGACGCGGTGATCCGAGTCCATCTGCGCGGCCATTTCTGCACGATGCGTCCGGCGACGGCGCACATGCGCGAGCGCAGATACGGACGTATCATCAATTTCTCGTCGAATTCTGCGCAAGGTAGTCCCGGGCAACCCAACTATGCTGCGGCTAAAGCCGGAATTCTTGGGCTGACGTACAGCACGGCCAACTCGATGCAGAAATATGGCGTCACCTGCAATGCGCTCTTTCCGGGAGCGGCCACCCGGATGACCGATACGATTCCGGCGGGCCGCATGCCCGGCGCTTCGGTTAGTAGCGAAGAGGCTGCCGAAAGCCCGATGAATCCGGCCAACGTCGTACCGATCATCATTTATCTCTCCAGCGACGAGGCGGCGGACGTGACGGGTCAATGCTTCGGTGCGTCGGGGTACAAAATCTCGCGTTATACGCATATGAAGCCTGATCGGGTGCTGATGAATCAGGGACCGTGGGATATCGATCAATTGTTCAAGATCTTCAAGGCAACGCTCGGGGTGGGTCTAGAGCCCGCGCGGATGTTCTTCTCTTAATCGCTCGCTGGCCTTAAGGTCTGAAAGATATCGCAGACTGAACGCAGGAGGTGCGCTATGTCACATAAAGGCTTTTCACATCTCGGATTGTCCACCCTCGATCTCGACAAGACGCGTGAGTTTTACGAGGGCGTGCTTGGGTTCAAGCCGGTGGTCTGCGATACGATCAAGATCAAAGAGGGCGGCCAGATTCGGCACATCTTCTTCGATACCGGTCGTGATCAGCTAATCGCCTTTATGGAAGCGCGCGGGGTCGATGGCGTCCCCGCCGAATATGACACCTCGATTAATCGGGGACTTGGCGTGCCGTCGGCGTTCTATCATTTTGCGTTTGAAGCGGGGAATGAGGCGGGGCTTCTGCAGAAGCGTCAGGAGCTGCTCGACAAAGGCGTCGAAGTCACTGAAGTCATGGATCACAACTGGGCGAAGTCGATCTACTTCAAGGACCCGAATGGATTGCAGCTTGAATATTGCTGCCTGACGCGCGAGTTCGACGACAACGACGCGAAAATGCAATTGCGCTTTGAGTTGCCGATTCGCGCGCTCGGACTGGCATCCGATGCCGATCTGACCAAAGAACAGCCACGATAACTTGCGATGCGGTCCGAACGACTCTTTGGGAGTCTGTTCGGACTGCGCATTCTCATTTGAATTCAGGCAGGCGGGTCAGCGAGCGCCATCGCCTTTTTGTAGGCCGGGCGCTCCGCGATTCGCGCCAGATGCGCTTTGATATTCGGATAGGGCGATAAATCCATCTGCATGAACTTGGTCAATACGCCGAATGGGAAATTCATCATCAGATCGGCCGCGGTGAATTCATTGCCGACGAAGTAGGGGCTGCGGCTCAATTCATTGTTCAGGAACGTCAGCATCTGGGCAGTCCGGTCGGTGAACGTCTTGATCATCGGCTGTGACTGGTCGATCCCCGGAATAAAGCCGCCGGCGAAAAACAAGTGGATGAGGAATTGGGTCATCGCGGAGCCTTCCGCGAAATGCATCCATTGCAGATAGCGCGCGTAGTCGGGCGAACTGACCGGCACGCCAAGACGTCCGCCGCCATGCTTGTTGACGATGTATTCGACGATCGCGCCGGACTCGATCAGGGTCAGGTCGCCGTCGCGAATCGCCGGAGCCTTGCCGAGCGGACTTACGGTCTTGAGCGCAGCGGGCGCCAGCATATCGGGTCCGCGCTGAAACTTTTCGAGTTTGTAGGGCAAGCCTAGTTCTTCCATCAGCCAGATGATGCGTTCCGAGCGAGACATATTGAGATGATAAATCGTAATCATGATGCGCGATCCTCCGTGCGCGCCATTATCTATGCGCGGTTCAAACCCCACAAGCGATGAACGACAGCGTGCATGTCTCGAAAAGCCTGTGCATCGCTGGCCGTAGCGCGTTCGATATGCGATTCTGCGCGCTGCGAGTAATGAGCGATGCCAACTGAAATCCAACTGCGCAATCTTGATCTCGCCGCGCTTATCCGGTCCGGCGATCACATCGTTTGGGGGCAGGGTATGGGCGAGCCGATGGCGCTCGTTGAAAAATTGATTGAGCAGCGGCATGCGATCGGGAAGGTCGGCGCGTTCCTTGGCGGCACTGGTTACGGCGTCGCGTACAAGCCCGAGTACGCAGACAAAATCATCTTCAGCGGTTTCGGCGCGATCGGCACGCCACGCCGCCTGGCGGCCGCCGGTGCGCTACAGATTATCCCGTGTCATCTATCGCAACTGCCGAGCTATTTCCTCGATGGTATAGTCGGCAGCGATGTTGTCTTTTTACACCTGAGCGCCCCGGATGAACACGGGCAGTATAGCTACTCGCTGGCGAATGACTATTTGCAGTTCGCGATGAAACGGGCACGTGTAGTAATCGCAGAAGTCAATGACCAGGCGCCGTGGACCTATTTCGAGGGGCAACTTGATACTTCGCGGATTGACTATATCGTCCCGGTTTCGCGCCCGATTATGGAACTAGCGCCGACCGAGTTCGGAACGGTCGAGCGCGCGATTGCAGCCAATATCGCGCAATACATCGAAGATGGCGCCACGATCGAGATGGGTATTGGTGCGATTCCTGACGCGGTGCTCGCCGACGTCGAAGATCGCCGCGACCTCGGTATCCATTCAGGGCTGATTGGCGATCGTGTTGCCGAGTTGATGGAGCGTGGAATTATCACCAATGCGCGTAAACCGATCGATACTGGCTTTACCACCGCAGGGACCTTGCGCGGAACGAAAAAACTCTACGATTTTGCGCATAAGAATCGCGCCATCAAGTTGTTTACTCTGATGCATACGCATCGCGCGGAGATTCTTAGTCAACTCGACAAGATTGTAGCGATCAATTCGGCTATCGAAGTTGATCTGACGGGTCAGGTCAACGCCGAAGTAGCCGATGGCGCTCACATCGGCGCCGTCGGAGGACAGGGCGATTTTGTGCGCGGGGCGCAGATGGCGGCGCACGGCCGCTCGATAATCGCATTGCCCGCGACGGCACGCAGCGGCAAGGTCAGCCGGATTGTCACGCGCCTCAGCGGGCCGGTCACGACGGCGCGCAGCGACGCCGATCTCTTCGTCACCGAACATGGCGTCGCGGATTTGCGCGGCCAGCCGCTCGACGCGCGCATTCCCCGGATGATCGCGATTGCTCATCCTGATTTCCGCGAGGCGCTCGAACGCGAGGCGCACGAGCATCATTCATAATCTGTCGGAGGAGAATTCTTGATGTCTAACGCAGAAGAAGTCGCACAGGAACTGCAAACTTTTTATAAGGGATATATTGATGCTTTTAATCGCGAGGACCTCGACCATTTCCTCGATTGTTTTGCGATTCCCTATGCATGGGTCAGCGGTGAGCATGGGCTGACGGTCACCAGTAGCGAGAGTGATCATCAGAGGGGCTTCAGCAAGCTGATGATCGGACTGAAGGAACGCGGATGGGCGCGCTCCGCGATCGACCTGCTGAAGACGTGGGCGCTCGGCGAGAACCTCGGGATGATTCTCGCCGACTACAAGCGCTATAAGGCTGACAATTCGATTCTCGAACAGGGACGCGCCTGCTATACGGTCCGGCGCGACGGCAAGTCGTGGAAGATCGTGTCGCTCAGCGAGATCAAACCTGGCTTCTGCGGCCCCGGCGACGTCCCGCGCTAGGCATTGTAAAAATCGTGGACTACACTGCTAGCCGTGATGCATGTGCTTGACTTCAGAGTGCTACTCGAAGTTGATGAGATGGGCGGCTATGTCGTGAGTTGTCCTGCTCTTCCCGGCTGCTACAATCAGGGCGACACAGTCTCTGAAGCATTGACTAATATCCGGGAAGCTATCGAGCTAACGCTCGAGGACTTGCGCGATCGGGGCGAACCGATTCCGGATCCAGCTGCTACGCTCGTTGGCAACGTTATAATTACTTCCGAGTGAGTCCAACCTTTCCGGTAATTTCAGGACGCTAGGCAATTCGGGCGTTAAGCCGATTGGGCTATGAAATCGTTCGTCAACGAGGTAGTCACCTCCGCCTCGCCATCCCGACGATTCCACTCGCAAGCCACTCACCCTACCCGAGCATCGGACCTTAAAGCCGGGTCTTTTGCGAGCGCTGCTCCATGACGCTCAAATTACCGTAGATGAGTTCCTGAAGTTACTGTCTGACTCCTGAGAATTAGTGGCTGGACTTGCGGGTGCTTTCGAGTAGCTTCAGCAGCGCGTAAACCGTTTCCGTCGCGGGCGCCGGGATATTGTGGCGGCGCGCCGCGCGTACCACCGCACCCGCGATCGCCTCATATTCGAGCGGCTTGCCTCGCTCAAGGTCCTGCAAGTGTCGAAGTTTTGATCGCGTCGAGATTGATCGACTTGTAAAGTCCGTTGAGCTGAATCTCGATCCGCGCGTCATCGACGTTGGCGCCCTCGGCGCGACCGACCGCGAGCGTCTCGTACATCAGAGTGCGCACCAGACGAAAGCCGTCCTCGTCCTTGAAGATCTGGCCGAGGGTAGTATGGCTGAGCGCGCTGATGGTATTGGTGCTGTTGTTGCCCATCAGCTTGTACCATCGCAGCGCCTTGAGATCGGGCGTCAATTCGCCGTAGATTCCGGCGCGCTCGAACAGCGCCTTGAGGCGCTCCGCGCGCGGCGTGATTCGTCCGTCGAGTTCGCCGAACTCGATTATGCCGAGGGCAGTATGGAGCAACTTGCCGGGTCCGACGATCTGCGCGCCGATTCGTGAATTTCCGCCCATCACCGACTCGCGCGGGAAAAATTGGCAGAGGACGTCCTCGTTCTCGACCCCATTTTGGATCGTCATCAGAATGCCGTCCGGCGCGAGGCATCCCTGAAGCTGCTGCGCCGCCGACCCGGTATCGTAGGATTTAACCGCGAACAGGATCAAGTCGTAGGGCGCGAACTCTTTGGGATCGACAGTCGCTTTTACCCGGACGTGGAAATCGCCCCTGAAGCTCTTAACGTCCAGGCCATGCTCCTGCAACGCGCGCAGATGCTCGCCGCGCGCACAGAGCGTCACATTTTCGCCGGCCTGCTGAAGCTTCGCGCCATAGTACGCGCCGACCCCACCCGCACCCATGATCAGGATTTTCATGATCGTGTTTTGGTTTAGTATCGGGAGAGTCAAGGCGCGATGCCCCGAAATTCACCGAAGCTGCCTTCCGTCAGTCTGAACGGGTCATCCTACTTGGACGCGTCCTTCGGACTGCGCTCTGACTATTTCGCTCAATAGCCAAATTTCATTTAGTATTTTGTAACCCAAGAACATCCAAAACAGTGCCCATATCAGTGACCGAAGGCGAAAATTCGCCATCGCGACAAATGCGCCATAAATTCCGAGTCCGAAAACGAATACACGGAGAACAGATAGGACAGCATGCCGAAGACGAATCTTATTGACCTGGGAAACAACCCTTTTGGGGTCTCATGCTCGTACGCAGTCGATTGACCAAATGACTCCAACAACCGAACCAAACAAGAGAATATGATCCGACTTCCCGATATAGTAATGCGTCTTCAGTCGCAACAATTCGAAGATCGAAACAACAAAGGGAGCGACTAGAAATATCGAGAGCCTAGCGCGCGATTGAGCAAACTTCCATAGATGTCACCGCGCCCGTAAAGGAATTGAGTTTGTGGTTCGCCTATCGAAAAGGGTCCAACTTTAATCCAACACGACAACGGTATATTTCGAAGCTAGATTTTTCAACGCTTTATAGGCTTCCGATCGGTGATTATCCCCTTCGCTAAGCGCCATCCCGACGATCACCACAGCATCTCGAATCTGAGTCAAAAGCAGTTTTCAAGATTTACTCAAATCATGGTCCGCCCTTCGAATCAGACATGTAGATCCCCCTTTTGTTAATCATTACTGAGAGTACTCGATTGTGCGGATTTACCGACTATGCGAATTCGTGGAAGGCCATCCTTGAGAGAGCCATCTTTACACTTACCGCGCCTCCAATCGTGATTACCCTCTCATTCCCCACACGCATCCCGCCAGACTGCATACTGCGACGCTTCGGCGGCCTTCGCGCAGGTCGTTGCGATCGAAGCCATTAGTCAGATAGGCGAAGGAAATTCCGGTCGCCGGATCGGCCCATCCGATTTGGCCGCCGAAGCCCGGATGGCCGAATGCTTCCGCCGAGTTCGTCCGGCCGAAGCCGCGCAGATTCGCCTTGCCATCACCGCCCGCAACCACGATCCCGAGCGCGCGATTCGCCGTCATGCCGCGTGCCGGATCGATCAGATTGCCGCTACGAATCCGCCGCGCCTCGGTCAGCATCTCGGATTTCCAAATGCGCGTGCCGTCGTGCGCTTTCCCCTCATTGAGCAGCGCCTGATAGAAGAGCGCGAGGTCCGCCGCCGTGGTCATCAGGCCGCCCGCCGGAAAATCCGTCTCGCGCATTTCGGGATCATTCATTTCGAGCACGACGCCCTCATTGATCGAGCCCATGTTGGCGCGAGGCGGCGTGACGCCAAGTTTCTTGTATTCCTCGTCCTTCGCGGGTTCTCCCGTCCATACGACATCGGCCATCCGCGATTGCAGCGGGCGCGGCAAACCGATGCGCAGGTCGGGAAGCCCGAGCGGCTCCGCGATCCGCTCACGTACGAAGTCGCCGATCCGTTTGCCGGTGATCCGCTCGATCGCTTCGGCGATCGGCCAGTAGTTGGCGTGGATGTGATAGACGAACCTTTCGCCCGGGGTGTGATCCGGGCGCCATTGAGCGAAACGTTCGAGCCGCCGCTGGCGGTTGCCCCAATCCTTGAACGAGCCGGGCGCGACCGGAATACCCGCAGTATGAATCAGCAGATGCTCGATGGTGGTGGTCTCTTTGCCATTCGTCCCGTACTCCGGCACGTATTTGACGATGCGCTCGGACGGATCGATCTTGCCCTCTTGAATCAGCAGCCAGAGGGCAGAAGCGGTGATTGCTTTGGTCGCCGACATCGCGACGAAAACCGTCTCGTCGGTGGCAGGTTTATCGACGCCGCCCTGCACTGCGTGACCGAAGGTTTTCATCGCGGCGATTTTGCCATCGCGAGCGATCGCGAGCTGGCAAGCGGGCAGCACGCCTTCTTTCACGTCGCGCTCGGCGCGATCCATCAGCGCCTGAACTTTATCCGGATTGAGGCCAACTTCGGCAACGTTATCGGCAAAGAATTCCTGTGACGGCATCGCGATATCTCCTGCGGCTGATACGTCAGTTACTGGCGCGATAATCCGTCAGTCAGGCGAGGTGTGCAAGCGACGGAATGCAGATCATAGCAGAAGGATCATGACGGCTGGCGCAAGTTTGCATGATTGCTACGATCAAGGGATGGCGGAACGCGACCTGCTTTATGATCTTGCACGGTTTGTCGAGCGCGTCGGCGCGATCGCGCGGACTGGCTTGGCTTTCAAGTCCACCGGCTTCGATGCGGAGCGTTACGAAGAACTGCTGCGCGAAGCGGCGCAGATGCGGACGACGCTCGAATCGGCTGATCCCGCGATGCACGGGACACTCTATCAACGATGGCGCGAATCGGTGGTTGATGGGTACGACGGCTACGTCACAGCGGGAGTGGGATGCGGCGCGATCGCATTTAACCATCGCGACGAAATCCTGATGATTCAGCGGGCTAATGGACGATGGTGGTATCCGACCGGGTTTTGCGATGTCGGTGTGTCGCCAGCGGAGAATGTCGCGCGTGAAGTGCGCGAAGAAACGGGATTAATCGCGATGCCGATCCGGCTGCTCGGGGTGCTCGATAGTCAGAAGCTCGGCTCGCCGATGCGGCACATCTACTCGTTGCTGTTCTACTGTCGGCTCGATGGCGGCGAAATAAAGCCTCATCCGCTGGAAACGCTTCAAGTCGGATTCTTCCCGCTGGAGCGGCTTCCCGAGCCGATGCATGGGACGAGCCGCAAGTGGGTCGCGCTCGCGAGGGAGTTTCACTTTGATGGCAGAATCGAGCCGTACTTTGATCCACTCGATTAGGCGGATCTTCGCTAGAGAACGGTGGCGTGGCGGGCGACACGGGTCGCCATCAGGTACATCGCGAGAGCGAAGGCGACTGCGATGATGAAAGACCACGCGAAATTTGGCAGGGAGCCAACCTCACTCGACTGTCCACGATAGAGGGCCTCGCGCAGGGCCGCGACACCATAGGTCAGCGGATTCAGCCGCATCATCCACTGGAGCACGACCGGTGCGCCGGTTACTGGCCAGAATGCTCCCGAGAGCAGCCAAATTGGAATCAAGATCAGATTCATGATCGCATGGAAGCCCTGCGTCGATTCGATCCGCCATGCGATCAGCAGGCCGATGCAGGTCAGCGCGAACGCGATTATCGCCATGATCAGTGCGGAGAAAATCACGGAAGTCGCGGATAACTTTATACCGGCAATCGGCGCAAGGACCAGAAAGATGCAACTCGGGACCCACGCGAGAGTAGTCGCGCCAAGCGCCTGACCCATCAAAATGGTCGAGCGCGAGATCGGCGCAACCAGCACTCCCTGCAAAAAACCTTCGCGGCGATCCTCGACGGTCGAAATGGTCGCGAAAATCGCAGTAAACAGCAGCACCAGCACAATGAAACCGGGATAGAGGTACTCAAAATAATTCATACCGGCGGGCATCCCGGCCGGGCGGAATGACGCCGTGAGACCTGCGCCGAGCAGCAGCCAGAAAACCAATGGTTGCAGGAATGAACCGATTACACGGCTGCGCTGGCGGCTGAAGCGCGTGATCTCGCGCAGCCATAGCGTGCCCGCGCCGAGTGCTGCGTTGCTCATAAGTTCGTCCGGCAGGTTGTTAAACAAATCTCGATAACTTTATTCATACGCAGCTCGCAGACTCGCTTGCTCGTTACGCTCGTGTACTCGCTCCACTAGCGTTTCTTCATGCGCAGCTTGCCGATTTTCTTCGTCGTGACACTTCTCAGGACAGGCTCTTGCTGGTTATACTCGCAGACTCGCTCCACTAGCTTCGAAGCGCTTCCCCGTGAGATGGACGAATACATCTTCGAGAGTCGGTTTGCCGAACGTCACAGAGTCAATTTCCGCACCGAATGCTTCAACTACGTCGCGTAGGAATTCATGCCCGCGTGGCCGCTCAACGCGCAGCATACGATCGACCAGCGTGGTCTTGATGCGCATTCGTTGCTCGATCTTCTGCTGCAGCGCCTCGGGATTTGCCGCCTGAATTACCACGACGTCGCCGCCAACCCGTGACTTCAATTCGGCAGGTGGCGCGAGCGCAACGAGACGGCCCTGATCAAGCAGGCCAATCCGATCACATCCTTCGGCTTCTTCCATATGATGCGTAGTAAGAACGATCGTAATACCGTCGCGCTGTTTCAGATCGGCAAGATAGTTAAGGAATTCGCGGCGAGCGGTTGGATCTAGGCCGGTGCTCGGTTCGTCAAGAATCAAGAGTTGCGGCTGATGAAGTAGGGCTTTCGCCAACTCGACCCGCCGCCGGAGACCGCCCGAGAGCGTCTCAACCAGATCGTCAACCCGCGCCTCCAGTCCAAGTCGCGTGAGCATCGCGGTGACACGCTCGCGGAGTCGAACGCCGCTAATTCCGTATAACCGCCCGTGATGGGCTAGATTTTCGCCAACGGTTAATTTGCCATCGACGCTCGGATGCTGAAAGACAACGCCAAGTTGCCGCCGCAATTCGAGCGTCCCCTCGCGTAGATCGATCCCGAGAATCCGGGCGTCGCCCGATTGGAGCGGAGCAAGGGTCGAAAGCAATTTGAACAGCGTGGTCTTGCCGCCGCCATTCGGTCCGAGCAGCGCGAACATTTCGCGCTCTGCGATCGCGAAACTGACCGCATCAAGGGCGCGGCGGTCACCATAATTGTAGCTGACATCAACGAGCTCAATTGCAGGCGTGCCGGAATCTGGCGCACGTACCGCGAGCGACGGAGCGACTTGTACTGCGGGCATCAGCAATAGCTTCCGGCTATTTGTCGCCTTCTTTCTTGGCGAAATCCAGTGAGGCCGAGTTCATGCAGTAACGCAGGCCAGTAGGACGAGGACCGTCCTCGAAAACATGGCCAAGATGCGCGCCGCATCGCGAGCAGGTCACCTCGGTCCGGCGCATCCCAAAGCTATCGTCGGAGGTATTTTCAACCTTGGACTCATCAAGCGGGGCATAAAAGCTCGGCCAGCCGCAGCCGGAATCGTACTTGGTCTCGGATGAGAAAAGCTCGTTGCCGCAACAAACGCAGTGGTATTTGCCATCGTCGTGCAGATCGTAATACTTGCCCGTGAAAGGACGTTCGGTGCCTTTTTTGCGCGCAATCGCAAACTGCTCCGGGGTGAGCTGTTGTCGCCATTCTTCGTCGGTCTTTTCGATTTTATCGGCCATGATTCGGTACTCCGCTTAGTGCGATTACTGATTCACCTCGACCATGATTCTAGCACTTTCAACGATGGTACGAAGAAATGTGCTGCTGAGGGAACCGCGCCACTGCCGGCCCGGGCGAGCTAAGCTTCGCTCGAGAAGTATGAGTTCCGACATAACGGAATAGGGCGCTTTCGCCAGGTCGGGCAGGATAGCGCTCTGTGGCTCAGGCATGATAAACCCCTTCGCCGGAATAATGCCATCGCGCGACTCAGCAAATCAGTGCGATGACGAGGATCAAATGCGCTTATCGATATATCTTGCGATGCTCGTTGTCGCATGTGTAACTGGGAGTTCGAGCATCGCGGCTGAAAATGCCGGCGTATCTGCCGAACGAGCCTTGCAGATTCTACTCGAAGGTAACACTCGCTATGTCGAAGACCGCGCGAAGCATCCTGATGCGCGTCCATCCGACGCCGCGCAGCATCCGCTGGCGGTGATGCTCTCCTGCTCTGATTCGCGCGTCCCGCCCGAGATCGCGTTCGATCAAGGAGTCGGCAAGCTCTTTATCGTGAGAGTCGCAGGAAATACCTATGATCGGCTTGCATTGGAGAGCATTGAATACGCGGTCAGCCATCTTGGCGCCAAACTGATCGTCGTTATGGGCCATGATCAATGCGGTGCGGTAGGCGCGGCAGTAAAGACCTACCCCGATCCCAAAGTGGGCCCGATGCTTTCAAACATATATCCGGCAGTGGCACAGGCTCAGAAAGAGCCCGGTGATGTGACCTCGAATGCAATCTCAGCGAATGCCGTCCTGATTGCTGAGCGCCTCAGGATGGAACCGGCGCTGGCCGGGGCGATCAAGACGGGCGGCTTGAAGATAATTCCAGCGCGATACGCGCTCGCGACCGGCAAGGTTTCGATCCTGAAGGCGCACTAAGACGCATCAGCTCAGCCGCCAGATGTCGCGGGCGTATTCGCGCACGGTGCGATCACTGGAAAAACGGCCAATTCGCGCGACGTTCAGAATCGCTTTCTTGGTCCACTCGCGACGCGCCGCAAACTCCGCTGAAATCTGCAACTGCGTCTCGACATATTCGGCAAAGTCGGCCAGTACAAAATACTCGTCGCGATCAATCATAGAGCTGCGGACCCACTGAAAAAGCCCCGGCTCTTGCGGGCAGAAGCGGCCGTCAGCCAATTCGTCCAGCACGCGCCGGATACGCGGATCGGATTCATAATAATCGCGCGGCCGATATTCGTGATGATCGATTAGCGCCTCGATCTCAGGTGCAGTCAGGCCGAAGACAAACATGTTATCCGGGCCGACTGCATCGCGGATTTCGATATTAGCGCCATCGAGTGTGCCGATCGTCAAAGCTCCATTCATCGCGAATTTCATGTTGCCGGTGCCTGAAGCCTCGCGTCCGGCGGTTGAAATCTGCTCCGAAAGATCAGCTGCCGGAATGATTTTTTCGGCCAGCGAGACGCGATAATCCGGTACGAAGGCGACCTTGATCAATCCATGAGTGCGCGGGTCATTGTTGATCACGTCCGCCATGCAATTGATCAATTTCACGGTCATTTTGGCGGCCCAGTAACCAGGCGCTGCCTTGCCCGCGATCACGTAAGTGCGTGGAATCCGCGGCTCGACATGATCATCCACGAGCGCGAGATACTGATGCATGATCCCGAGCGCCATCAGGAGCTGCCGCTTGTACTCATGGATGCGCTTGGCCTGTACGTCGAACAATGAGGCCGGATCGAGGTCGATCTGCGTCAGGCGGTGGATAGTGGTCGCGAGCCGCTCTTTATTGGCGCGTTTGATCGCCGCGAACTCGGCATGAAAGCCCTCGTCTTCAGAGTATTCCTCGATCGCCTGAACGCCATCCAGACCGGTAATCCAGCTATCGCCAATTACGCGCTTCAGCAAATTCGCCAGACCCGGATTCGCCATCAGCAACCATCGACGCTGCGTCACGCCATTCGTCTTGTTGTTGAAGCGCTCAGGCCAAAGCTCATAAAATTCAGGGACGAGGCGGCTCTTGATCAGCTCGGAATGAAGTTCCGACACTCCATTGACCGAATGGCTGCCGATAATCGCGAGATGGGCCATACGCACCTCGCCGCCATTGGCATGGTCGATAATCGAGACTCGACGCAGTTTATCGGCATCTCCGTTCCAAACTAATGAGGCGCTATCGAGAAAGCGCTGATTGATCTCGCGAATAATCTGCAAATGACGCGGAATCACCCGTTCCAGTAATCCCGCCGGCCAGCGCTCCAGCGCCTCGGGCATCAGGGTGTGATTCGTGAACGCGATCGATGAACGAGTGATGCCCCAGGCCGAATCCCACGGAAGCTGGTGTTCGTCAACCAATAGCCGCATCAGCTCGGCAACGGCCAAGGCGGGATGGGTATCATTGAGCTGCAAAGCATTCTTTAGAGCGAAATCATGCGGGTCCTCACCGCGGCGAATAAAGCCGCGCAAGATGTCGCGGATCGCGCAGGCAACGAAAAAATATTCCTGCAAGAGGCGCAACTCGCGTCCGGCTTGCACTGCGTCAGAGGGATAGAGAATCTTCGATAGTGTTTCGGAGACGATCTTCTGTTCGACCGCCTTTACATAGTCACCTGAGTTAAAGATACGAACGTCGAACTCGTCGGAAGCGCGTGCTGCGAACAGACGGACGAAATTGACTGTTTGCCCACCATAGCCGGCGATTGGCAAATCCGAAGGGATCCCGACTAGGATCCGCTGATTGATCCATCGTGGACGGTAGTTCCCGTCATGGCCGTTCTGATGCTCGATATGCCCATATACCGGGATGAGGCAAGATTCTTCCGGCCGCGGAATCAGCCATGGCGAAGTTTCGCGCTGCCAACTGTCCGGCTGCTCGACCTGATAGCCGTCGCGAATCTCCTGTCGAAACAGGCCGAACTCATAGTTGATGCCATATCCGTAGCCGGGCATGTCGAGCGTCGCCATCGAGTCAAGAAAGCAGGCAGCCAATCGTCCAAGTCCGCCGTTGCCAAGCGCCGCGTCTGGCTCTTCGTCGAAAAGCTGTTGCAAATCGATCCCGCGTTCGGCCAAAAGGTCGCGACAGTCTTCCAGCACGCCAAGATTGTAGAGATTGTTCTCGAGCGAGCGGCCAATCAAAAATTCGAGCGATAAATAATAGAGTCGTTTTGCGTCGCGCCTTGCTACCCGCGCTTGAGTGGCGAGAACTTTATCGACCAGCAGGTCGCGGATGGCCAAAGCGACGGCGTAATACCAATCGCGCCGATTTAATTGAGCGCGCGGCTTGGCGAGAGTAAATCGGATGTGATGATTGATTAGAGAAGCTAAGCAGATTCCGTTCAGTATCCACTTTGAGACGAATGCCATCCTGCTTTCTAGTCGCTGCAAAAAGCACACCAATCATATACGAAACGCATTCGCGTTTCTTTATCTATTAAACACTTATATCACTTTTCCCGCCCTAATTCGATGCAATGGAGCAGCGATCTACGATATGAGAGTTGAGCCGAGGAGTTCGCGTAGCGCCTTTCGATGGCGTTTTCCCAAGCACGTGCTCAAACTGTACGCTTCGGGCTGCGGAGTTGGAACGCTTTTCGCCCCACTGTGAGAATTCTGAGTGTATCGACGGAAGTGTGGCTGATTCCGGCTTTCCATGAATACCAACATGACTTCGCTTTCGCAGGTGCGTTCCGATCTGATGCGAATTTACGCGGCTGCAATCTCGGCGGTTATGCCGGAACGCTTGATCGACACGATACTGGATGGAACCGATCCCGAATCCGCGGAAGCTCGTAGCCAGATCAGGGCCGCAACCGCAATTCGCCTGCTGGCGGTTGGCAAAGCGGCGCTCGGGATGGCGCAGGCGATCCGAAATCGTCTGGGCCAAAAAATCGTTGATACATTAATTATCGCTCCGTCAGCTCAGAACCCCGTGGTTCGTCCCGATTGGCGTGTGCTCCGGAGCTCTCATCCGTCTCCCGACGCCGCATCGGAGATGGCGGGACGAGCTGCATTGGAATTCGTTGCTCAGGCCAAATGCGACGAACTAATTCTGCTGCTTCTCAGCGGTGGCGCATCGTCACTGATGGCCGTACCTGCCTCGGGAATCACAATCGCGGAGAAGGCGAGCGTGACTGACGCACTGATACGGTCCGGCGCGTCGATTGGCGAACTAAACACGGTTCGCAAGCATCTTTCACAAATAAAGGGCGGATTGCTGCTGCGCGCACTCGCGAGTGATGCGCAGATGCTAAGCCTAATTCTCTCCGATGTTCCCGGTAATGACCTTGCAACGATTGGTTCAGGACCGACCATGGCCGATCCGAGCACTTTTGCCGACGCGATCGCAGTTCTCAAACGACGCAAGCTGTGGGGTCGTATGCCGGAGCCGGTGCGCGATCATCTTGAACGGGGGAGCGGCCGGCGAGATAGGCGAAACGGTGAAACCCGGCGATCCAATCGCGCTCTGTGCGACCAATTTGATTATCGGGGATAATTCGATAGCGCAAGCGGCCGCTATAAGGACAGCCGAGTCGCTGGGCTACGCGGTGGAACGGATCGATGATCTCTCGCGAGATGCCGAGCAAGTGGGCCGTGATCTGATCGATCACCTTTGCCGGGTTCAGGGCAAACGGACCTGTATAATTGGGGGAGGCGAGCCGGTCGTTGCGGTCAAAGGAAACGGCAAAGGAGGGCGTGCACAGCATTGCGCCCTCGCCGCGGCGATTGAGCTTGATCGTCGAGGTGCTGATCGCCATATCGCGGGTCTGTTCGCGGGCACAGATGGAGTGGATGGTCCCACCGAGGCTGCCGGGGCGATCATCTCTGCGACGACTGTGCGGCGCGCGCTTGAAGCCGGAATCGAGCCGCAGGGGATGCTGAGTCGCAACGATTCATACTCACTCTTCAAGGCGCTAGGCGATCTGATCGTGATCGGGCCGACCGGCACGAACGTTTCAGACATATTCGTCGGAATCGCTAACTACTGATAAAATTTATAGCCAAAGAATTGGCCATATTGCTTTAGTGATGAACGATCAGGAAAAATCGCCGGCCGAAGCCGCCATTCAGCCAAGATGGCCGTCATTGGCGATCGAAAAAGGAAACGAATTAGGAGTGAGAGACCGAGTATCCCGGAAAGCTGAGCCGAACGAAATCACAACCATAACGCAGATTCCCGGCGACGGTATCGGTCCTGAGGTGATCGGTGCAGCAGCTACTGTCTTGCGAGAAGCCGGGGTCGAAATTCGCTGGGATTGCCATGACGCGGGCGCTGCCGGAATCAAACGCTATGGGACGCCGGTACCGGACGCTTTGATCCAGTCATTAAAGCGGACGCGAATCGCACTTAAAGGGCCGCTTGAGACTCGCGTCGGCGAGGGCTACCGCTCGATCAACGTCCATTTGCGCAAGACCTTCAACTTATACGCTAACTTGCGTCCGACCCGTAGTTTCGAGGGAGTCCATACTCCTTTTCGCAATGTCGATCTGGTGGTGGTGCGGGAAAACACAGAAGACCTTTACGCCGGAATCGAACATCAGGTGACTCCCGGTGTCGTCGAGAGCATCAAAGTGATCACTGCACATGCCTCGAAGCGGATTGCGCGATTTGCCTTCGAGTATGCGCGCCGCAATGGCCGTAAGCACGTAACCGCAATCCATAAAGCGAATATCATGAAGCTTTCAGACGGGCTGTTCCTGAAGTGTGCTCGAAAGATCGCGCAAGACTATCCTGATATCCGTTACGAAGAGCAGATTGTTGATGCCGCGTGCATGCGGCTGGTGACAAATCCTGGATCATTTGACGTGTTGCTGCTGGAAAATCTTTACGGGGACATCGTGTCGGATTTGTGTGCGGGATTGGTCGGCGGCCTTGGAGTGGTGCCGGGCGCCAACTATGGCGAGCGTGGAGCGATTTTCGAAGCAGTCCATGGTACCGCACCAGATATCGCAGGTAAGAACATAGCCAATCCAGTCGCCGCGATTCTGTCGGCGGCGATGCTGGCGGATTATCTTGGGGCGTTTCGCGCGGCGTACCAAATCCGGCTCGCGGTCGGAGAGGTTTTGCGGGCCGGCTCGACGCTGACTCCCGACCTCGGCGGTCATGCGACCACAACCGAAATGACTGACGCGATCCTGCGTGCAATGAATCAATCAACGGCGCAGACCGTTTCTCTGGCGTAATCACTTTTGTCGGGCGAACGCCTCAGCTAGTTTTCAGTTATGTCAAAAGTATCGATTCAAACTGCGACCCGAGAGCGCCTTCCACCCGGGCAGACCTTAGTCACTAATTTTCCGGTTCTCAGCTATGGGCCGACGCCGCGATTTAATCCGGCAAAATGGGATTTTCGCATCGGCGGGCTGGTCGAGCGCCCATTGCGATTCACTTGGGATGAATTCCGGGCGTTAAATCAGTCCAGCCAGATATCGGATTTTCACTGCGTGACGAGCTGGTCGCGGTACGACAACCAATGGGATGGGGTTAAGGTCCGCTACTTGGCCGCAATGGCTGGGCTCAAGCCAGAAGCGAAATTTGTCTTTGTTCTTTGCGACGGTGGCTATACGACAAACATCTCACTCCAAGAATTCCTCGACGATGACGTGATACTTGCTTATCGGCACGACGGCAAGGAACTCGAACCCGACCACGGCGGACCACTGCGACTTGTGGTGCCGAAGCTCTATGCCTGGAAGAGCGCCAAGTGGGTACGGATGATCGAATTTGGCGGTAAAGACCGGCGGGGCTTCTGGGAAGTACGCGGATATCATAATCATGGTGATCCGTGGGCTGAGGAGCGTTATTCGTTTCAGGAAGAGTCCGACGAATAGTTCATTGCGGTTCGGGTCCATGCGCCGATCGGGCCATCAGGCAGCCGCGGTCATCAGGTGAATCCGGGCGTTACGAGGCTCGATCGCGCTGCGATGATTGCGCAGTTGGGCGGCGAGAGTTTCGATCTCGCGATAATTGGCGGCGGGATCAACGGAGCAGCGATAGCACGCGAGGCGGCCTTGCGTGGCCTCAGGATCGCGCTGATTGATTGTGGCGATTTTGCCGGCGCAACTTCGTCACATTCTTCAAAACTGATCCATGGCGGTCTGCGATATTTACCGCAAGGCCAAATTCGGCTCGTCTATCATGCATTGCGTGAGCGCGAACGGCTGCGACGCGTTACTGCACCTCATCTGGTACATCCGATCAAATTCCTGATGCCCTTTTATCGCGGTCGGCGGCCCGGCCGCTTCGCTATTCTAGCTGGTCTCAGTCTCTATGACCTGATGGCGTGGACACCGCGCGCTGAGAGTCATCGACATCTGAGCGCGCGTCAGGTTCATTCTATTGAACCAAATCTGCTTCGAGACGAATTAACCGGCGGCGCAGTTTATTACGATGGGTGGGGCGACGACGCAAGGCTCACGCTGGAAAATATCCTGGACGCGGCTTATCACGGCGCAGCCGTAGCCAATTACACGACGGCAGAAGGATTTGGCCATGCGGGCGGGCGCATCAGATCGATCATGGCGCGCGACAATGAAACGGGCGCTCCTATAGAAATCCGCGCACATCAGGTTATTAACGCTGCCGGACCTTGGGTGGACTATCTTCGCGCTCTCGAGGAACCGTCCTGCGCAGCCTCGGTTCGGCTGACCAAAGGAGTTCATTTGATCGTCGCCGCGGAGCATCTGCCCGTCCGCAACGCTCTGGTGCTCACTGATCGCGGCGGCCGGATCGTCTTCGTAATGCCGTACCAAGGATGGATTCTAATCGGCACGACGGACACCGCCTTCGACGGGGACCCCCAAGCAGTGAAAGTCGAGAAGGAAGATATCGGTTATCTCCTGAATGTCGTCGCTGAAGCACTGCCTGATTTTCGACTCAATTCGTCGGATGTGGCCTATGCGTTTGCTGGCTTGCGCGCTCTGCCAAGCGGTCCGACGGATAATCCGTCCGCGGTCCCGCGCGACGAAATCCTGATCGAAAGCTCGTCCGGATTAATCACCGTTGCCGGTGGCAAATTGACGACCCATCGGGCGATCGCGGAGACGATAGTTGATAGAACGTTGAGTCTTATGGACTGTCCGATTGGAATATCTTCGAGCCGTGTTCTGCCATTGCCCGGAGCGCGTCCGCTTGTGGATAGCAGTGATTGCGTCAAGCGATTACCACAGGAAATCCAGCAAGCCCTCGCCGATCGTTATGGTGCCCGCGCAACGATCGTGGCGTCCTTAATCGCGGAATCGTGCCAACTTGCCGAACCGATCGTGGAGGGATCGTTTGTAATGGCCGCCGAAGTGATTTTTGCTGTGCGTTACGAACTGGCGCGTTCACTCACTGACTTTCTAATCCGGCGAACGTCAATGATTTGGCGAACGCCGCCCGCCGCGATCGCGGCCGCGCCCAAAGTCGCGCGCCTGATGGCTACGGAACTGGGTTGGAGTGCCGCGCGCGAGGAATCGGAAATTGCGGAGTTCAACAAGCTTACTCCATCCGGGAGACTTTATTGTTGACGCACCTCGCGGACTCTCTTCGTCGTCGCACTCCTCAGGGCAGGCTCATGCTCGGTTCCACTGCGTTCCGCCTAGTCGCGACAATCGCGCTCTGCTTGTGATCAGTTTTGGTCCAGTCTAAGCGCGCGCTATCTTGGAACTATTCATCGAATGGACGAGCGCGTGGCAGGACTCTCGCGCCGGATAGAACTTGAGGAACACGCTATGAGCAAAGACAGTTTCGGCGCGCGAACCACGTTAGCCGCAGGCGGCAAGAATTATACGATTCACTCACTTGAGACCTTGTCGAAACGGGGCTTCGATCTGAGCCGGCTACCTTTCTCGATCAAAGTGATGGTTGAGAATGTCCTGCGGCGCGAAGATGGCGTGGTCGTCACGACTAATCACATTGAGGCGCTGGCGCGATGGGCCGACGATCGCGGGCGGGGCGAGCGCGAGTTTTCATTTATGCCTGCGCGGGTTCTGCTGCAGGATTTCACGGGCGTGCCGGTCGTTGCTGATCTTGCTGCGATGCGGGATGCGATTCGCAAGCTTGGCGGAGACCCCGCGAAAATTAATCCGCTACAGCCGGCTGATCTGGTGATTGACCATTCAGTGCAGGTCGATTCGTATGGCTCGACTGCGTCGTTCGCGACTAACGCGCAACTTGAATTCGAGCGCAATCAGGAGCGCTATCAATTTTTGCGCTGGGGCCAGCGAGCGTTTGACAACTTTCGAGTGGTGCCGCCTGACACCGGCATCGTACATCAGGTGAATCTTGAGTACCTGGCGCCGGTGGTCTTTACCTCGAATGAAGGCGCGGCGTATCCCGACACGGTATTCGGCACGGATTCGCACACCACGATGATCAATGGACTCGGCGTCGTCGGATGGGGTGTCGGGGGAATCGAGGCAGAAGCTGCGATGCTGGGGCGCTCGACTCCGATGTTGATTCCCGAAGTGATCGGCTTTCGCCTCAAAGGCGAACTGCATCCGGGAGCAACCGCAACGGATCTAGTTCTCACGGTCACCCAGATGCTCCGCAAAAAGGGTGTAGTCAACAAATTTGTCGAATACTTCGGCGATGGGATCGTTAATCTGAGCGTTGCCGATCGCGCGACACTGGGCAATATGTCGCCCGAGTACGGCGCGACAATTGGCTTCTTTCCAGTGGATGATCAAACCTTGGCCTATCTGCGGATGACTGGACGCGGAGAGAGCCAGCTCCAACTGATCGAAGCCTATTGTAAGCATCAAGGGCTTTTCCGTACCGCAGATTCGCCGGAGCCGGTCTTTACCGATACGCTGGAACTTGATCTGGCCGAGGTTGAGCCAAGTTTGGCCGGACCGCGACGTCCGCAGGATCGAGTTCTGCTCAGCGCGGCGAAACGCGAGTTTCGTCGCGAGTTGGTTAAGGAAATTACCGATCACGTTAACGGCCCTGATCCGAAAGTGGTTGAACGCTGGATGGCCGAGGGCGGAAATGCCGAGGTCGCGCCGCATGAACGGGTTACATCCGAGGATTTAGGCGCATTAGGCCGATGCGCAGCGGTTGAGATGGACGGTGAGAAGTTTGCGCTCACACACGGCTCGCTGGTAATCGCGGCTATCACGAGTTGCACCAATACCTCGAATCCGTCGGTAATGCTCGGCGCGGGCTTGCTGGCGAAAAAAGCAGTCGAGCGCGGGCTAATGGTCAAGCCGTGGGTTAAAACCAGCCTCGCGCCCGGCTCCAAAGTAGTGACGGCATATCTGAAACGAGCTGGATTACTAGGGTATCTGGAGCAGTTGCGCTTCAACCTCGTGGGCTATGGATGCACGACTTGTATTGGCAATAGCGGCCCGGTCGAGGAGCCGATCGTAGCTGCGATCGCGCAGGAGAATTTAGTCGCTGCTGCGATCCTTAGCGGCAATCGCAATTTCGAGGGCCGAATCAATCCGGTCGTGCGGTTCAATTATTTGGCGTCGCCACCGCTTGTCGTAGCGTATGCGATCGCAGGCACCATAGATATCGATCCAATGGTTGAGCCGCTGGGGCGTGATGGGCAGGGTAGGCCGGTCTATCTACGCGATGTTTGGCCGAGCGCCGCTGAAGTTAACGCGACGCTGACCTCGGCGGTCAATTCCGCGATGTTCCGCGAAGAGTATGCGAGCGTGTTCGAGGGTGATGAACGATGGCAATCGTTGCAAATTCCTGAGGGCGATCGTTTTCGCTGGGAAGCGCAATCTTCTTACGTGAAGGAGCCGCCGTTCTTTGATGGGATCACCTCAAAGCCCACGCCGATAAAAGATATCCGCGGCGCCCGCGTCCTCGCGATGTTGGGCGATAGCGTGACTACCGACCATATTTCTCCAGCAGGATCGATTCCGGTGAAAAGTCCTGCCGGCCAATATTTGATCGGCTTGGGCGTGCAGCCCAAAGATTTCAATTCCTATGGGGCGCGCCGGGGCAATCATGAAGTGATGGTGCGCGGCACTTTCGCGAATATCCGGCTCAAGAACCTGCTGGCAGCAGGCACCGAGGGCGGCGTTACGATGCATCTGCCGGACGAAGAACCAATGACGATCTTCGATGCGTCGGAACGATATCAAAAAGAAGATACGCCGCTGATCGTTATTGCAGGGAAGGAGTATGGCTCCGGGTCATCGCGAGACTGGGCCGCGAAAGGCACGCAACTGCTCGGCGTGCGCGCGGTTATCGCGGAAAGCTTCGAGCGAATCCATCGCAGCAATTTGATTGGTATGGGTGTACTGGCGCTGCAATTCAAGCCCGGCGAAACGCGCGAGACGCTTGGCTTGACCGGTCGCGAGGTCTATTCGATCAGTGGTCTCGAAGCTGGTCTCAAGCCACGGCAGATGCTTAAGGTTCGCGCCGAAGACGCAGGCGGCGTGAAGGAGTTTGAAGTTTTGGCGCGAATCGACACGCCGGAAGATGTTGAGTATATCCGCCACGGCGGAGTTCTACCCTATGTGCTGCGGGAGTTGCTCCAGATGACCTCGTAAGGTCTTCCGTAAAAATTCACAATCAGTATTAAACAGCTTGACGCCGATCATCTGCGGGCGTAGGTGGGAATCGTGGCGCATACCTCCGTATCGGAAGCGTCACCATAGAGCGCCGGAGCGAGCGATCAGTTGGGGGACTTTGAGATTCAAGCTCTGCACGCTGCTCATGACGAAAGGATCGTTTGTCGCCACTGAGAGGAGGCAATGGGGAAGATGAGCAAGTCGCAGAAATACCTCATCAGTTTGGTGGGCTTGTTGATCGGGACGCTAGCCGTGGGTATGGATGTTCAAGCCGCATGCAACCCATCCGCCGGTACCGTCATCACGCAGTCCAATTGGATGCAATTCAAAGATTGCTTTGGAGAGGGGGAGCAGTATTTCTGGCAGGGGGCAGGCCTTTACAAGATGCCTACTGATGTCGAGATTCACGTCGGCGCACCGCATCAATGGAACTCGCCGCGGCCCTTTGTGGAAGCTACCGAGAAATATGGGAGTCAAACGCGGCTGGTGAGGCAATCGGACGGACGTTATAAGCTAGAGAACTATGTCGCGGGGGTGCCTTTTCCAAATCCTAGCGGACCTGACAAGGGTACGGAGATCGCCGCGAATGTAACCTACCGAATGCAAGGTTACCTGACCGCGGTGTTCACCGATTTAGGCAACGCCGGCGCCTTCTACACGAAAGATCGCTACGGCAATTGGAATCTCGAAGTTGTGGACGCGCTCTATCGCCAGCTCGACTACAACTGGCAGCCGGGTGTGGCGCGTCAGGACCCCTCCGCGAATGGTGGATGGTACACCGAATGGCTGATGGTCGAGCAGCCGGAGCAGTCGCGCTATACGGCGGTACTGACGATTTTTTGGCAGGATAATTTGCGCGACGAAGACGATTATGCATTTGTGCCGGCGCTGCGCCGTTCATTGCGCTTGTCGTCGGCTGCTCGATGCTCGCCATTGCTCGGCAGCGACATGATCAAGGATGATCAGCGCGTTGGCTGGAACGGCGGGGTCGGCAAGTTCGAAGGCAAATTCCTGCGTGAACAACCGCTGCTCACGCTGTGGGACGTCGATGTCAAAACTGCGGCCAAGTTCCCCGGCGAATATGACGGGTTGCTCGGATGGCCGAAGCCATCGTGGGGCAACTGGGAAGTTCGGCCGGTTTACGTAATCGATGTGCGCCGGATTCCGCAGTTAAATCCAGGCTACTGTTACGGCAAGCGCATCATGTATATCGACAAGCAGTACTACCAAACTCTCACGCAAGACATCTACGACAGCAATATGAAGCTTTGGAAGGTGATGTTCGAGGCGGGCGCGGAATCACCCTACGACACGTTCGGTCAACAGCCGAATTTCGGCGGAATCTTGGAGACTTACTGGGATATACAGAACGAGCACAGCAGCTATATCACGACATTTAACAAGGGCGGCGTCCCGATCATTTATGATGCACAGGCGCCGAAGCAGTTCGATAATGTCGCCAAGTATTCGACGCCGGGCGGCTTGATGCAGTTAATGCGTTAGGCTGAGATTCTGCCGCAAGGCGGTCCCGCGATGGCCCGCCTTTCGAATTTTCTGTTAAACCTCAGGCTGGAGTTGGTTCGATGCTGACCGGTAAGCCGGTCTTGCGACTGGCATACCGCGATAGCAACCGCACTACGGCGGGAGTTACATTCGCGATCGCTTCAGGACGGAAGCCCACAGCGGCCGGGCCCTGCGTGCGCATGATTCCGAACGTCGAGAGTCGCAGCAGAGCGGCGACCGCTTGATAGTAGCGGAAGCGTTCGAGTTGCATTGGCGCCAGCGCCTGATAGCAGGGGAAGTAAAGCGCGGCGAACAGGGTGCGCAGTGAATTGCCGACCGGATTGTCGCGCATCCATCGCGGATGATCCATCGTGCTTGAGGCCAGAATCACCGCGGTAGTGGCGGCGCAAAGATGACGGTCGCCGCAGTCCGCGCTGACCCAATCGATTACTCCACTCAACCGCAAACCCTGCACAATTACATTCTGCGGATGATAATCAAGGTGCAGGATCGACTCTGGTGCGATACGGAAGTGATCGGCCCGTTCGCACAGGCTGGCCAAGGCATCACGCAGACCGGGCAAAGGCCCCAGCTCGATTCTTTCAGCAATCACGCCGAGGATGCGATCCAGCAGAGATCGGAATTCCGGGGCAGTTTCCGAGGCGTAAGCGGGCAAAATCTGCCGCCGATCGCATCGAGCAGAAGTAAGCCGATGGAGCTGCGCCTGCGCACGCACGAAGTTAAAAAATCCGAGTGAGAAGGTTTTGAAAGCTTGCGGGAAATTGCGCGTGATGAATAGCGGGCCTCCGCGCACGCGTTCCATTACCAGAAATGGCGCTCCGAGAGCCTGCCGATCAGGTTCGAACAAGTACGGTCGAGGAACAGGATAGTTCGCGGCGGAGAGCGCGCGTATCGTGCCGGCCTCGCGGCGTCCCTTCTCGTCGGCGCGTGAACCCTCGTAAAAGCGCAAGACCAGAGGGACTGATGCGTCCGCTCCGTCGAGACGCGGCGAGCGCGCCGCAGGGATAAACTCGAAGACCGTGGTTTCCCATCCGCTCGCGAGAATTCGCATGCTCGCTACCGGAGCTTCGAGGTAATCCGCGAGCCGGCGATCAATCGCGGCTGCTTGAGCCACGGCCTACTGCTGCATAATCGGTTGGCCGGCGCCGCCCGGCATCAATGGACGAGTTTGAAGTTTCTCTGGGCCGAGGTTTGGATTGGCCGAATTTTGATCGTATTGCGACTGGATCGTCGAGGAAAGTAGCGGACCGCGAGTATCCGTCACGTCGATGGCCACATCGACCGACAGTCCGATTCGCAGCGGCTTATCAGGCGGTGTTGGCTGGTTCAGGACTATTTTGACCGGCACGCGCTGTACGACCTTAACCCAATTGCCGGTAGCGTTTTCGGGCGGTAATAAGGCGAACGCGGCGCCAGTTCCTACGCTGATCGAATCGACGTGGCCTTGATAGACATGGCCCGGATAGATGTCGGCCTCGATTCGTACCGGCTGACCCACGCGAACGTCAGTTAATTGGGTCTCTTTGTAGTTGGCGGTGATATAAAGCCGGTCAATCGGCACAATCGCCATCAGCGGCTCGCCCGGTTGGATGCGATTGCCAACGTGCACACTTTTGCGCGTGATGATACCTGAAAGCGGGGCGCGAATATCAGTGTAGCTTAGATCCAGCTTCGCCATATTGAGCGCGGCACGAGCTTGCTGAACGATCGGGCGCTCGTAACGTGACCGGTCTTCGGTGTCGCCGCCCAATGCGGCGCGAGCTTGCTCCACCTGATGCTCGGCTAAGGCGCGATCGGCAATTGCTACGCGCAAGCCTGTGGTGGCCTGATCGTAGTACTCGTGCGAAACAACTCCTTCGCCATTTAGCTTTTGCGCACGATCGTAATCGATCTGTGCCTGATGAAGTTGCGAATCAGCTAACTTGAGGCCCGCCAGTGAGGTATCCAGCTGGGCGAAAAGCTGATCGACGGACTGTTCGGCGCGTTCCAGTTGCGCCTGTGCTTCGTCGATCCGGACCTGATAATCGCGTGGATCGAGGGTTAATAGTTGCTGACCGCCGGTGACTCGCCAATTATCTTCAACATAGAGATTAACGACCGTGCCTGGGATGCGCGATGAGACCAGTGCGACAGTGCCATCAACGTAGGCATCGTCGGTTGAGACGTGACTCATGAGATATTGGTAATAATGCCATCCGGGAACGATCGCGATTAGCAGAATAATCACCACGATCGCTACTAAGACTCTACGCAGCGTCACTTCATTTCCTCAACAGGGTCCGTCACCTCGGTGCGATCCGGCTATCAATCCCTCTGAATCTAGCCGCCGCTAGTTATGAACGTCAAAGGGTGTGCTGTCAAATCCGCCAATGCTCCGATGTGCGGGCGATTAGCCGTGGCGCATTAATTGATCTTGATCGGGATCGTACCGGCGCTGCCACCCTGCATGCACGACACGGCCGTTGAAGCTGAGATCGATGCTCATCGGACCGATTAGCTGAACGATGCTGAAAATACCGTCTACCCTTGCGCTTTGCGATCCGCCATTGGGCGTATCAAAAAGAATTATGCTCGGAGCACGCGACTGGAGCACGAAGCCATTGCTCAAATCCTCAACCGTGGCATTGAAGGTTGCGGTAGCGGGTCCTTTGACAAAGAATCGCACGTCGGGGCTGGCTGGCGCTGCCAAAGCGTTCAGTCTGGCCCCGAAGTTGGCAACTGCCAAGCCATAATTCGCATTGGTTGAGGAGATTTGCTGCACGCTGAAGCCGTTGAGCACCTCAACGCTGAGCAGCCGCGAATCGTTGGTGAGCTTGGTTGCGACGATCCTGACCGGCCCGGCGGCATTGTTCAGCAGCGGAACGTTTACCATCACGACCGAGAGTGGGACGACGCCGTTGATGACCCATGACGAGCGAGCATCCGAGATCGTCGCGACAAATGGCGTTCCAATATTGCCGACAAATCGATAGCTGGTTTGCGAACTTGTGGGAAGAGTATTTCCCGGCAGGGTCGCATCGCCGGTGCCAAAACCATTGCAACCAAGCACCGCCAGCAGCGCCAGAGCTATTGCAGCCTTATAAATACGATGCAATCCGACAGTTCGTCGCATCTAAGGCACGCTCACGATGCTCGAATTGCCTTGGCAGAGCAGGCAACTCTTGCCATCGGTATTCAGCGAGAAATCACTGCAGATCCCCTGACAAGTCGGTGTTGCACTTGGCGTTGCAGAGATTACCTGCGGGGCGGTCAAAGTCACTGTATTCGATCCCACCGCTGATGGAGTTGCGGTCGGCTGAGTTTCCACGTGAGTGAGGGTATATGAATCAACCGGCGCACAAATCGCGAAGCTGCCGCCGTTCTGATTGCCCGCGGGGACCACATTGGTCGTCATTACATCGACGCTGCTACTTGGACTGGTTGGATCGACCTTCGAGACGACGATCAGAGTCGAAGGGTCAGGCGTAGAGAGGACCTGTCCGGGTGCGCTCCCATGACCGACGCAGGTGAAACCGGAGAGAACGGCGGTCGGCGTCGCCGCTGGGCTACTGGTCAAATTGGCGCAAATTCCGGGCGCGGGAACTCCGCTCAATACTCCGATAGTATGACCCGAGTTCTTTTGGGGCGCCGAGCCAAACAGGTCCATGACGGTGCCGAACAGATCGAAGCTGGCCGGTCCGCCGATGATGACCGGGGTGCCCGAGACAGTTGGCGTAGCCTTCGCGGCAGCCTCAAATTCTGAATTGAATGCGGCAACACTTGCAGTCGCGGTGGGTGAGGCGCTAGGGATCGGCGAGACCGGCACGAAAATCGGGACCGCCGAGGCATTGGTCGCAGCACCGGCGGGTACCGTCATGATTCCGACGCCTTCGCCATTAAACGTACCGCTATCCTCCGCATTGACAAGAATATTAACGGGAGCCACCGGCGTCGGTCCGCCAGCCGAGATCACTGATGCGGTGACGTCGATTTCGCCATGCTGGAGGCTGATGTTGCAGGCTTTACTTTTGAAGCCGGAGCTGGGGCATTGTAATGCGCCGCCGCTCTGGGTGGTGACCGGCTGAATCGAGCCATTATAGCCCGATGCAGTCACTTTGAGCGCGTAGGCTCCCGTTTTGAATACTGGAATCTGCTTGAAGGCCGGAGTTACATTGCCACTGCCTGGGAATGGATATCCTCCGACATCGTCAGTTGACGCCGTGGCGATAACCATGCATCCGGCAGGAATCGAGCCGGTGGGGCTAGGGTCGCAGGTAGTCGCACATTCTGCCGGGGGCGAACTCGCGGTGCAATCGATAGGAGCCCCGCCCACATAAATTTGATCAGCGGGTTTGTAGATTTCGAGTGATGCGCCCGGTAGGGGATTGCTCGAGCAGGCGTCAAGCACAATCACCCGACAAACTTTCTGAGGCCTGCTGCTTAACATTAAAGACGAGTGAGTTCGTACCGACGGTGATTGGCACGCTCTGTTGAGCGTCGATCGAGCGCCCGCTTCCGGACGTGAAGAAGTCGTAACTGGCCGGAGCCGGTAAGGACATCGTGAAAGTGTGTGAGCTGTCCTTGTTGACTTTGACGCTCGAAACGATAGTGCTGGTGCCGTGTAGCTCCGCATTGACGAAAATCTTGTTGGTCGCGCCATTGACGTTCCCGGTTATGACACCGGTATTGATTGAGAGATTCGGATTTATCGGGTATTGCGGAACCGATTGATTGGGACAACTCGTAAATGAACCGGTGTTGCCGGCGACGCAGATCGAAGGAGTTGCCGTGACGAACTGACCGGACGTGACGGGAGACGGCCCGAGCTCAACATTGATCGCCAGAGTAAGAAGTTGCGTATTTGCACGAGTCACGGTGATAGGCGCGACAACGCGGATATTCCCGACGGTTGAAGGGAATTGCAATGCATAAGGAATGCACCCTTCGCCAGTTCCCAGTCCGACGCCGCATTGCGGAATGACGATCCCCGGCACGGTTGGATCGAGCGACAACTCCACTACGTTATAGGCCTTGGCTCTCACCGCGCCGGTATTGAATACTCCGACGGTGTTCTGGAGCGCCGCCATATCAATCTGGACTTCAGCGCGTCCTTGGCCCACGGTCACGGCTGAGCCGTTCGGGCCGAAGTTACCGCCGAAGCTGAGCGACGGTACCGATTGGGTTTTATTGGTCCCGTCCGGTACCGAGATGATTTGCCAGTTGGGATCACTCTCGCTGACACCGATATCCGTGCTGGGATTGAGGCGCACCGCAATCACGTTGAGCAACACGCTCTGATAGCCCAGCGAGAAGCCGCTGGTAGTCGTGATCGAGCCGGTGAACGCGACCTGCACATTACCCTTGCCGGCGGTCGAAGCTTCCGGAGGTTCGACTCCAAAGAGCAGAATTGCAAGGATTATCAGAACCGGGGCGAGCAGGGCCGCCATTGCCCATCGCGAACTGAGATGCTTCACGCCGTAGACCCACCCCACACCGAGTTGGAATCAGCGCAATGGGATAACCTAACCAGTCGATGAAGGCAAGGTGGGGCGTTAACGTCCAACATACAACGTCTTTGCGAAGAGACCCAATGTGGTAGGCTTAGTGGCTCAGTTGTTATGGTATTTGCGATGATCCGCATTGTCACTTTCTGTCACCCTCGCGCTCCAGACAACCGGGACGCAGCTCGCAGACTCGCTTGCGCGCTCCGCGCTGGAGCGCTTCGCTAGCATCAGATGCGCGGAATGACACCGAAAAAGGGTGGGTACTTGACTAGGCGACGTGGCGCTCCAGAGAATCGGAGCAGGATGCGGATAGGAACTCGACGGATTTCAGGACTCATCGTCATGGCGCTGGTTGCCGGGATCTTGATAATCGCAAGCTCGGCAAAGCCGGTTTTGGCCGCATTACAGGTGACGGTCGGTAATCCGGGTCTCGCGCATTTCGACTCGGACGGCGGCGTCGAGCTGGATTTCGGCCTGACCGATCAGGCTGGGCAGCCGGTTGGCAATATCACAAAAGACAATGTTCAGATCACCGAGGATGGACAGCCCGCGAAGATTCTTTACTTCCGCGGCGTCGGACAGGGTCGGCCGGTCGATATTGTTTTCGTGCTCGATGTAACAGAGTCGATGCAGCCGTATATTGACGCGGTTAAACAGAACATCATCGATTTCGTGCACGACCTGCAGAGTAATAATCGCGATTACCGGCTGGGACTCGTCACTTTCGAGGATTACGTCGTTTCGCAATATCCGGACTGCAACTGCGAATATCGCAACACAATGACTTCCGATGTAAACAAGTTCATCGGATGGGTCGGCGGGCTTCACGCGACCGGCGGCGGCGATATTCCGGAAGACCAACTCGACGGGCTGGCCTACGCGGCGAGCCTACCCTTCCGTCCGGATGCGCAGGGAATCGTAATTATGGTCACCGACGCGCCGCCCCACGTCGCCGGCGATGGCCCGGATCGGGAGGGTGATGAGGCCTATCGGGTACATCATCCGGACGCGAACGCCGACGTGACTGAGGAGACCGGACCGAAGGTCGCGGCGCTTTATCAAAAGAATGGCTTGACCCTGTACGCAGTCGCGCCGCCGCCGTTTATTGCACCGGAATATGCGGGAATCGTTCAGGCGACGCACGGCAAGCTTTACAATATCGTGACCGAGGAAAATCGGTTTTCAGATCTGGTTCGCGAGATCGGACATTCGATCGCGACTGAGTATTCATTGACCTATCGCACGCCGCGTCCGATTGAAGATGGTACGAATCGCACCGTCGATATCCGCATCGACTACAATGGCGAGAGCGGTTCGGCGCAGACCTCATATCAAGTCAAAGGGATCGGCGGCGCGGCAATCAATGTACCGCCCGAGGGCGGTGCGACCGGCGAGGAAACGCCGAGCTTTGCACAGTTCTCTTTTTCGTGGTGGAACGGGGCGATACCGCTGCTGGCGATTGCGGGTCTGATCGCACTATCGCGGATGCGCTTTGGGGTTTCGAGCGAGGAGCTAAACGCGATCGTGGAGGCGCAGAGCAAAGCGCCCACGCCCAACTTCGCCGACGCCGCGCGGCAGATAGCCGGGCGGGGGCGCGGCGCCGCAGGAGCAACATCACGACCGGCTGCATCACCTGCGCCTCCTGTGATGGCGTCCGCGCCGATTAGCGGGGCGGGTGCGCCTCATGAAGCGCGACTGACGGCGCTCGAGCGCATCGAACCAATTCCGGCGGAGTACGCCCTGCTAAAACCTGAAATCGCGGTCGGCCGTGGGGAAGATAATGATATTGTGATTCCGCACGCCAGCGTCTCACGTAATCATGCTCGATTGATTCGGCGCGATGGGACCTTCGAGCTTACCGACCTGAATTCCACCAATGGCAGCTACGTGAATAACCAACCAGTGCAGGGCTCGACGCGGATCAGTAATGGCAGTGAGGTGCGCTTCGGCGACATCCGGTTCACGTTGCGCTTCTGAACGGCGTCTCGTTTGTCGATGTGATATATATTCAGTGATGTATATCAGGTATGAATCGGGCTACTGCCAAGGTGTTCAAAACAGGTCGCAGTCAGGCGGTCCGGATCCCTAAGGGTTTCCGCTTTGATTGCGACGAGGTCTTTATCGAGCGCCGTGGGCGCGAACTGATCCTCACGCCGAAGCCGAAGTCGTTTAAAGAATATTTTGAACACAGTACGAAGCTGAGTTCGGATTTTCCTGATGATATTGAGGACTATCCGCCTGAGCCGGTTGAAGATTTTTGATGCCGCGCTTGATGCTGGATACGAATCACTGCATTTACATAATGAGGCGCGAATCATCCGAGGTAGTGCGGCAATTCGAGCGCATTACGCCAGGAAGTATTGCGATCTCAAGCTTGGTAGTCGCAGAGCTCTGCTACGGGATCGCGAAATCCCGAAATAAATTACTTAGTGAAAAGGCGCTGGGTGATTTCTTGACGTACCTTCCATCATTGCCCTGGCCTCGCGAGGCAGCGCCGATCTATGGCGAATTGCGAGCCAAACTGGAGCGAATAGGACGTCCGATTGGCTCGATGGACATGCTGATCGCGGCGCATGCGCTGTACGAGGACGCGACGTTGATCACGAATAATCGTGCGGAATTTGCGCGAGTGGCGGGATTACGGCTCGAAAACTGGATTCGATCCTGAGCAGAAGCTTCCTGCATTACCGAAAAGTCGCATTTTGAGCGGGCGTGCGTTGTCAGCGCGGGGCTGCGTGGTATATCCTGAATGGCTTCCCCCAACTGGAGCGGATGCACGCGGCTATCCGATAAATCTCGATGAAGAAGCTGACCGGCGCCCAAATCATAATCGAAAGTCTCATCGCGGAGGGCGCTGACGTTATTTTCGGCTATCCAGGCGGCGCGATTTTGCCCACCTATGATGCTCTGCTTGATTCCAAGCTGAAGCACGTTCTGGTGCGCCACGAGCAGGGCGCGACGCATATGGCCGAGGGCTATGCGCGGGTCAGCGGTCGTCCGGGCGTCGTGATTGTCACCTCCGGACCCGGTGCGACCAACGCCGTAACGGGAATTGCCGATGCCTACATGGATTCGACGCCGATGATCGTGATTTCCGGTCAGGTCGGCACCTCGTTGATCGGCAACGACGCGTTTCAGGAAGTTGATTTCGTCGGGATTACGCGGCCCTGCACCAAGCATAATTATCTCGTTAAGAACGTCGCCGATCTGCCCCGCACGATCAGCGAGGCTTTTTATATCGCGGGTCATGGACGGCCCGGACCGGTCGTGGTCGATGTGCCTAAGGACGTGCAGCAGGCCGAGCACGAATTCCGCTATCCGCATAAAGTCGAGTTACGCGGCTATAAGCCAACAATCAAAGGGAATCCACGCCAGATCGAGCGCGCGATCGAGGCGATCGAGAAAAGCGAGAAGCCGCTCTTTTACGTGGGCGGCGGCGTGCAATGGTCAGGCGCGGCGCCCGAATTGATTCAATTAGTGCGCGGACTCGGGATTCCAATCACTGAAACCCTCATGGGTCTGGGCTCGTTTCCCGCTTCCGATCCGCTGTGCCTCGGGATGCTCGGAATGCACGGATCGTACGGCACTAATACTGCCGTCTGTAATACCGATTGCCTGATCGCAGTGGGTGCGCGTTTCGATGATCGCGTGACGGGCCGGATCGCGGATTTTGCACCTAAGGCTGAGACGATCATCCATCTCGATATTGATCCATCTTCGATCTCCAAAAATGTGCGTGTGGATATTCCGATCGTCGGCGATATCCGGTCCATACTGCAAGACATGCTGGAGCTGGTGCGATCGCGCGAGAGTATCGGCAAACGCAAGGCTGGCTGGGCGGAATGGCACCAGCAGATTCTGCAATGGAAGCGCGACAAACCGCTGTACGAAAACGGCAACCATAAGGAGCGCGATTCGGTCTCGCCGATGCACGTGATCGAGGAGTTGCACAAGCTCACGAAGGGCGATTGCATCATTGCGACCGATGTTGGACAGCATCAGATGTGGATCGCGCAGCTTTTCCCGTTCGAGCGGCCACGCTCGCTGCTGACCTCGGGTGGCCTCGGTACGATGGGTTACGGATTGCCGGCGGGAATCGGCGCGAAGTTCGCCGCGCCTGACCGCGATGTCGTCGTGGTTTCCGGCGACGGCTCGATCCAGATGAATATCCAGGAGCTTGGCACGGCGGTTCAGTACGGCGTCGATATCAAAGTGATCATCCTGAATAACTATTATCTCGGGATGGTGCGGCAATGGCAGGAGCGCTTTTATGCCGAGCGCTACTCCTATTCGGCGATGTCGGTACCAAACTTCGTGAAGCTCGCGGACGCATATGGTGCGAAGGGCTTTCGCATCGAGAAGTCAAAAGAGCTTGCGGCGATCATGAAGGAAGCCTTCGCCACGCCGGGTCCGGTACTGATCGATATCGTGATCCCGAAAGAAGAGAAAGTCATGCCGATGATGCCGCCCGGCGGCGCAATGTCCGAGATGCTGTTCGCATAGCTGTCTCTAACAAGCAGCTACTTTCAGACGACCTCACAAATAAAACCGGGCTGCCGGACGGAAGTGTCCGGCAGCCGTGCCTGCGATCGTTAGAGAGGTGCGCCTGAAAACTTGATGATATCGGCGATCGTGCTGATTATCGTGCCGGGAGCCACTTCGATTCCATTGGCCTTGATCGCGGGGTCGCCTCGGAAGTTGAAATAACTGCCGCGGTCCCTGCGCACCAGCCCGACCAGTGTTTCTGCGACAATGCGGCTGCCGACTGAACCCAGGAAGGCCCCATCGTGCTGGAACTTGGCCTCTTGCAGGATGTAGAACCACAGCGGTGTCGCTTCATGGAAGTCTCCCGCTTCGAGAGCGGCGCTGATCTGCGGCGTTACGCCTTGTTTAAGCTGCGAGGGCGTCAGCGGTTCGATATCCATCGCTTCTGCGATCGCCTGCCCAGTCGGAACTGACAGCAGAAATCCGCGCAGAAGATTGCGCCGTGCGAGATGCTGCAGCAGTGGCCCCGCCGGAATAGTGCCGGACCCCGGCAGCTTGAATCGGCAGATTGCCGAGATCCATCGAGATCAATGGATCAATCTTGCGGGCCTTTTGCGGCGCGGGTTTGCCGCTAAACTCCGCAAAATTGTGCCATTCAATTATGTATTCGGGCTTAAGCTTGAATGAAGCGGCGGAATCAAGCAGGCTGCCGACGCCGAGGATGGTTGAAAGTGGCAGCCCAGTTGCGCCGTTATGGATTGTATTCAAGTCGTATTTCGGGCGAATCATCGAGTGCCCAAAACGGAACGCGGCAGTGGAGAATTCCAGTGGCATGAAGTTCTGGTCGTAATCCGGCGAATAATAGCGAAGCCCGTTGGCTAAGATGTCCTCCACGACTATTGGGTCACATACATTGCGCAGGTAATCATTCACTACCGCGTACTGGTATGCCCAGCGCACGAGTCGGCGTGCGTTGATATAGCGTGCATCGTCGCTGAGAGCGGGTGGGAGGGCAGCCGCAATCTTGTTGTGAAAAAGCAAAAAGGCGCAGTGCAACTGGCTGATATTCAGGTTCTCGTTGTTGCGCATATCCGAGATAATTGCGGTCCCGTCCTCGGGCTGGCGTGGTACATCGAAGCCGGGTGGCACCGCGACGGCGCGTAGCACGAGGTGCATCGATGGGTCGAACAACTCGTCTGCTTCGGTCATACCGAGATTGGCGCCGGTGCCTAAGCGCGGTCCGTCCCCATAGACGTGATCCAAATCGAGTTGCGGACGGCGTCCATTGACCAGCTTTTCGATCACCTTATCGGCCGGAATCGGTGTTAAATCCATGACGTTGCCGTCTGGCGTTGCGATTCGGCTGACGCCAATCTCCCGATCGGTTTGCGCAGTAATGTCATGGTCGATGAACTGGCCCAAGTAAGTAAAGATCGCGGGAATGTTTGAATCATTACCGGTAATGCTTAGATCATCAGCCGCCATCGCGGTGCCGAGTGATAGCAGCGCGGCCTGCGTGTTCGCGCCGGGCGGCAGCAAACATTCCGGATTTTTCCAACAGCGGGAACATATAGTTGAAGCTCGTATGGAACTGAATTTCGGCGACATCCAGGGTGCCACCGTGTGTTAGTTGTTTAAATGGGTTAGCCATTTGCACCTCCGCTTATCGTGGGTGTCGTGTAAAGAACGAAGTTCGTCATTGACCATCAGGTAGTTACTCGGATCACCGGTAATTTATGGTGCTAAGGCCGGCTCGAACTTCCATGCTGATCCTCCTTGTCGGACTTCGATGCCGAAGCACATGCGATCGAGCTTATGGCGTTAAAATCGATCGAACATTTTGTTCATTCGGCATGAACAGCTTGTGAGTGCGCCTTACGCAAGCGATGTACCCGTGGAAGATCCGAGACTTCCGAAGGAATTAGGAAAAGCTGCTTAGTCTCAGATGCTTTGAATGAAGGGCAGCTGTGCAGACTGCTAATTGGGCGATGCAGATCAGTGGGAGGCGGCCATCACACGAGCGAGACTTTTACTCCTCGCGCGAGCGGCGCTAAGGTGCGGTTCTCGGAGGAATTATCAATGAGCCCACGACTGCCCTATTTGACGCGCAACGATCTGTCCGAAGCCGATCGCGAAATCTGGGATAACTTCGTCAAGAGCCGTGGGACTGAGCCCGGGCATATTCATCGCACGGTCGCGAATGCGCCGAATCTGCTGCGGAGGTTCGTCGCGCTCGCCGACGAGTTGCGCAACGGCACGAGTCTCGATCCGAAGCTGCGGGAGCTGGCGCTGATGACGGTCGGGCGGCTGACCGGCGCGGAATACGAGTTTGTCCATCATTGGAATATCTCGCTGAAAGTCGGCGTGAAGCGTGAGCAACTCGAACAGCTTGCGGATTACGCAGTATCGCCCGCATTCGACGATCAGGAACGCTCGGTAATGCGCTATGCGGAAGAAGCGACGCGCAATGTCCGCGTCAGCGAGCTCACTTTCGACGCGCTGCGCGGCTTTCTCGATAATCAGCGAATCATGGAATTGGTAATGAACGTCGCCTTCTACAACTCGGTCGTGCGGGTAATCGTGCCGTGCGGCGTTGAGCTCGAAGCAGGCGCGAAGAAGAACTGAGGAGGAAGACAGCAGCGCTCAAGGCTCGATAAGCGGCGGTTCGGACGCCTGTTGAGTATCCTTTGCGCGTCCGTTGCGAGCCTTCCCGTTCTTCGGATGGGACGCGATCGAAACCTGCAGGACGTGGCTGCCGACATCGAAGGAGTGCGTGACCGGATCGGCATGGTTCGCAGCGCCGTTGGATTCGGGTGAGGCGCCATTCACATGATTGACCGAGGCTACAACATTCTTCGCTCTGAGCATCGCAAAAGTCAGATCGGTATAGACGCCGATCAACTCATCGACGGTCAGCCGGCCGCGCGGGGTGTACCAGCGGGCGACCGCGGTGAGCATCTGGACGAGGACGAAGGTTGCGATCCGTGAATCGTTGACGGTGAAATCCCCGCAGGCGCATCCGCGCTCGACAATCGCCTGAATCTTGTCGGTATAAAGCCGCTGCAGTTGCTTAATGGCTCGATAGTTCTGCGGCGTCAGGCTGCGCATCTCAGTCAGCAGAACCGAAGCCTCTTTGCGATTGGCAATATGATAGCCGACGTGAAATGTGACGAACCGCAGCATCTGCTCGCCCGGATCGTTGATCGGCGCGATGCTCTCGTCGAACTCCCGCAACAGCTTCTCGGTGCTCTCCTTCATCAGCCAGAAAAGGAGTTGCTGCTTGCTTTCGATATAGTTGTAGAGCGAGCCGGCCTGCAGCTTCAGCTTGCTCGCCAGTAGCCGCAGATTCATCCCTTCATAGCTGCGCTCGGCGAGCAACTGAATCGCTGCGGAACGCAAATTCCGCAAAGTCTCAGGGCCTCTTGAACCGGGTTTCCGCATCAAATCTGCCCTTCCATCGCTCTAATTGTCTGCTGCTATTGCGCGTCCGAATTAAATCACAAAGTCCGCTCGCGAAAAGCTTGACAGACCATCACCTTGCATCGTAGAAACAAACAGTCGTTCGTTTATAATACAGACAGATGTTCGTAAACAAGACGGTCCAGTTAAAAGACAAAAATCTCGGAAGAGGAGAAACACTGTATGCCAGAATTTGACCTACTCATTAAAGACGGGATGGTCATCGATGGGACCCGGGCGCCCCGGTTCCGCGACGACATCGCCATTAAGGACGGCAAGATCGCCAAGATCGGCCGTACCCAGGCGCACGAGGCGAAGAAGGTGATCGAGGCCGACGGCTTGATCGTGGCTCCTGGCTTCATCGACCTGCACACCCATTACGACGCCCAGATTTTCTGGGATCCCTATCTGACACTGTCGGGCTGGCACGGGATCACCTCGGTGGTGATCGGCAATTGCGGCTTCGGCTTCGCGCCGGTGCATCCGAAGGATCGCGAGCGCGCGATGCTCACGATGGTCCGCACGGAAGCGATTCCACTGGCCTCGATGCAGGCGGCGATGGCGCCGCAGTGGGATTGGGAAACCTATCCTCAGTTCATGGATACGCTCGATCGTCTACCCAAGGGCGTCAATCTTCTGCCCTCGGTGCCGATGAATCCGGTGCTGGGCTATGTGATGGGTATCGACGAGTCGAAGACTGGCCGGATGCCGACCGATAAGGAACATGCCGAGATGCGTCGCATCCTCAATGAGGCGATGGACGCGGGCGCCTGCGGATGGTCGGCGCAGCGGCTGAAGCCGGACGGGCCGTCTTCGGTTCAGCGCGATTTCGATGGCTCGCCGATGAACACCGATATCATGCATGACGAGACCTGCCTCGAAATGGCGCGGGTGCTCGGCCAACGCGGCCAGGGTCATCAGGAACTGACGTTGGTGAGCTGGGATCCGAAAGAAGATGCGAAGCATTTCGAGCAAATCGCCGAGATCAGCCGCCGGCCGATGATGTATCAGGCGGTCGCGACGCAGGACCGATTCCCGCATCGCCATCGGAATACTCTCAAGTGGCTCGAGCGCTGCCGTCAGAAGGGGCTGCGCATTTACGGACAGGGCATCACCACCGATGCCGGTCTGAGCTTCACGTTAGAGGACTGGAACCTGTTCGACGACTCCGACGCGTGGCGCGAAGCGACCACCGGTACGGTGTCCGAGCGCAAAGAGAAGCTCGGCGATCCTCGGCGCCGCGAGGCCCTGAAGAACCAGATGCCGCGCGAGAGCCTGATCACCAGCTACTTCGATCAGATGATCATCACCGAGTGCGTGAAGCCCGAGAACAAGAAGCTTGAGGGCCTGACGCTGCGCAAGGCGGCCACGCAAACCGGCAAGGAAGTGGTCGACGTGATGCTCGACCTGGCAGTATCGGAAGATCTCAAGACCGAGTTCTTTGCTCCGGCCGTCAATCAGGACATGAGCCTGATGAAGGACCTGATCGATACGCCGCACATTCCGTTCGGCGTCAGCGATGGCGGTGCGCACACCAAGTTCCTGACCGCGGGCCGGTTCCCGACCGAAGGGATCATCAAGTACACCCGCGAGAAGGGCTGGCTGTCGCTGGAGGAGATCCATTGGCGTCTGAGCGCGCTGCCCGCGTTCATCGCCGGCTTCAAGGATCGCGGCTTCCTACGCGAAGGCGCACCGGCTGACGTCGTGGTTTACGATCTCGATAAGTTGGCGGTGAAGCCGATTGAGATCGCGCGCGACCTGCCGGGCAATGAGTGGCGGCGTGTGCAGAAGGCCGACGGTTATCGCTCGATCATCGTCAACGGCGAAGAGACCTTCGTCAACGGCGAATGCACGGGCGCGACCTCGGGTCGCCTCCTGCGTCACGGCGCAGGCGCGTAAACCAGCGTAACGCGAACTAACGCCTGAATAGAGCGGCCGGTGGGCAATGCCCGCTGGCCGCTTTTTTATCGCACCGGATTGCCTTGCTTTTCAATCGCGACCATCGCGCATTCTTATGGCGCGTTGGCCATTATCGGATTGGCCTAAAGGTATTCAGCAAATTATTGAGCGAGGGCTACAAGTAAGCCCAGCATTTAGATGAAAACATCTCACGTCAGTAGTTACTCTCCGGCTGAAGTCCTTAGTGGAGCTAGGCCAGCCTGTTTGTACGGCTGGCTTGACTCTATGATCCCGATTAGGTGACCATTAGCCGGGTCCACTATAGGCATCTGTCGTAATCCCGTCTGACGCAAAGCCGCATCGAATTGGTCTGGGGTCATCGAGGAATCAAATGTTTGCACGTGAATCGCAAAATCAGCGGCACCCGCAGCTTCGAGCGGTATTGCGGAATCGGCTGATGCTGAAGCGGCTTCTGTGGTGATCGCACCGACCAGACGCTGTTGCTCATCGACCACGTAAAGGGTCCCGCCCGGTGAATCGAGTAAACGACGCAGCACCAGGGGTAGGGCGCCGCTGCCGAAATCACCCGCGGATCGTGCGCGGTGAGCGCGCGAAAACCAAGCCGCAGAAAAGTCAGTTGCCCGCTCTGCGGCTGCTCTGCCCAGGTGAATGCGCGCGGAATAAATCAGATCGCGGATCGAGTATGCGTGCTATCAGGGTAGCGCTGCTGACGGCGAGCATCAGCGGGACCATCACCGGATCGAGTGAGCGCGTCAGCTCGAGCATTAATACGACCGCAGAAGCGGGACCCTTAGTGGTCGCGGCCAGAAACGCGCCCGCGCCCAGAAGGCAAAGCAACCGGATGGAATCCCCGGCCAGACGTAATTCCACGCCGTTCCAAATAAGGCTCCTGCGAGTGCGCCGGTCGTCAAAGTCGGTGTGAAAAGACCGCCCGGTGCGCCGCTCGCAAGACAGCCAGCAGTTACCAAAGGTTTCAAGATAAACAAGGCCAGCAGCAGGGGCCCGTCATCTGATTCAGGAAAGTAAGCTGAACCACGTCTTTGCCATTGCCAAGGAGTTGTGGGTAGTACAGAGCCAGCGCGCCTAATCCCATGAAAATCAACAATGGCGTGCTTATCCGTCGACCACTGGGCAGCGGGTTTATAGGTATCGGTCCGCGCAATCAGCCAGACATACGCGACCGCGATAAAACCTATCAATGGACCCAAACATATCGATCCAGCGATTGCGCCCCATCGAGACGCCATAAGCCGACGTCATATATGTTGTCCGGTCGGGAATGAGGAGCCATGCGACTGCCGTCGCAATTAGAGAGGTCGCCATCGCCGGAAGTACCAATGGCAGCGAGACCGCGTCGAGCAGGACCTCGAGCGCAAACAGCGCCCCGCCAAATGGAACGTTGTACACCGCAGCGATTCCCGCACCTGCGCCGCAGGCGACCAGCAGACGGTGCTGTGAAGGTGAAAGGCGGGACCAATTAGCCGCGCTGCTGGCGATCGCTGCGCCGGTTTGCTTCGGCGCGCCTTCCCGCCCAGTGACGCGCCGAATGCGACGATCACAATCGACAATACCGCCTGCATCAAGGTATGCACCAGCCGCATCTGTCCGGCGCGAAACCAGATCGCCTCCGCGACTTCGCCCCCCATGGCCACCGGTCGCACGCCGCAATAGATGCCGCCCTAATGCGGCTAGCACGCCGGCCGCAAACACGACGATCAATCGGCGCTCCCAAGAAGTACGTGCAACACCTTGTAGAAACGTGCCGGTTTGATACGACCACATCAGATGCTCGGTTCCGTGCAACAGTAGCATCAGGACGCCGCCGCCTGATCCAGCGCTTACCCCGGTCACAAGCACCATCGCCCAAAAGCGCGCAGGCAGATGGAATCCGCCTTCGGCGGCAGAAACATTGAGCTGTGGAGAGTATCTCAAGAACGCTTAAACGCAGATACGCTTCAGGTGTGGTCAATCCGAAAACTCGGAATCTTCAGGTAAATCTGCGGAATCACCCGTGAGCTATCCGCGTGATCTCGCGGACGCTTTTCTTAGGCGCGCGACATTAAAACGCACGTTATGTCCGGACATAGAGGGATCGTATCACTTGCGATGCGACGCACCAGCTTGGACTTGCACGAGCCACCCTCGCCGATCATCTCGGCGGAAAACCACCGTGCTGATTTAGGCGCCTTCGTACGGCCTAATCTTTGAAGAACACCAGCATCCGCGCTTCGATACTCTCGCGGGGCATGGCATCGGGCGGGCTGGTCGGATCATCGAAACCGGTATGCGCCGTGAAGCGGGCGCGACCATCGTCGGCTGAATCATAACACTTCAGCAATAACGCCTCGTTACGCTGCATTTTCGGGAAATAGTACCAACGATGCCCTGGATTATAGGCGACCGAATACACTTCGCCGGTGCGATCGCGATACTTGAGATCGGTCGGGATGAAGTCGGTCAATTTCATGCTTTGCGCATCGCATACTGCGAGCGGCGACTCTTCGACCGGGCCGCGAATCGGCCGCCAGACGTTGATCTCGATGAAGCGATGCTTGAGTAGCTCGTCGGCTTCATCGGGGAGCAGGTCGCGCACGCGCTGCGGTCCCGATTTGAGAGTGTAATCATTGTGGGCGAATTTGACTGGTTCACGCGCGCCGTTGATTTTCTCCTTCGCCATCGGGCGGCATCGCACGTTGTGATCGAAGACTTCGACCCGAACCGCGCCAGTTGCGCTCTTAACCAATTCGGCGACCTCAGGATAATAGACGCGCTTCACTTCCTCTGGATCATAGAAATTCACGACTTTAGTTTCGTGATGCACGAAGGCGAAGCCCTGATTATCAAGCGTCAACTGATTGGCGACTTTGCGTCCGTCATGGACCGCCATCACATGTTTGACGTTCCGACCTGAGCGCATCGGCACGCCTTCGGGCGGTTCATATAAATAGGTCACGGGGCGTTCGCCCGTAAATTCCAGATAATTCAGTAATCCTTCTACCTGATTAGGGTTCGCGACGACGTCTTGATGTTCCATGGAGAATGCATCCTCTAAGCGCAAATTAGGATGAATGCACTGCGTTGTACAGTCCCAGTTGTTGTAAGGAGCTGTTTGTCGGAACCTTTATTGATGGTTTCCGATTATCGTCGATCGAGTCGGACGAAAACTCGTCATCGGTAAGACCGGCATCATTATGGTTGCTTAAGCGACGCGGGAGTTCTGGGACGGCGATCATCCGAATCCGTCCGCAAATTCGACGACCCGTGATAATGGCACGGGGACGCTGTCTATTCGGATCCCAATCATCTGCATGGGCCGTTGGCGATGGCGGCTGCGCCGAATGGCGATCTGCTGGTGAGCAATTCCGACGTAATCAATTCTGATCCGAACCAGCCCAGCGAAATCGTTGAATTCACCAAGAATGGACAGTTTGTGAGTCAACTCTCGGTCGATCCGAATCAGGGTGGTTCGTTTGGCTTGGCGACGAATGTGACTGGCAACATCTCGCATCTGGTGGCAGTTGACGACAATGCCGCGAACTTAACGATCCATACGATTCCAGTTCTATCGCATTGAATCACACGCACTGACGAACGGGTCTGAGAGCTTCTCCGCTTCATTCGTCAGCTGCCTTTGTGTACACCCCTCAGCCTCCGTACATCGATTCAATTTCGGCGCGATAGTGTTGTTGAACCACCCGTCGGCGGATTTTCATCGTTGGAGTCAGCTCACCGTTTTCTTGGGAGAACGGAATTGGCGTGAGCGTGAAATCGACGATCGCTTCGACATCGGAGAGCGGCTTATTAAATTCGCGGATACGATCGCGGAAGAAGCTCCAAAAGGCCGGATCAGCAGTCATCTCGGCGGGAGCCTTACCATCGAGTTGCAGATTCTTTAGCGGTTGCCCGGCGAGATTCTCGAAATTCGGCACCAGGATTGCCGCGAGATGCTTTCGCCGATCGCCGACCACACAGGCCTGTGCGATGTAGGGATCTGCCGAAAGCTTCGCTTCGAGATTGGCTGGTGACACGTTTTTGCCGCCGGAGAGTACGATGATCTCCTTCTTGCGATCAGTGATCTTGATATAGCCTTCGGCATCAATCTGGCCGATGTCGCCGGTATGTAGCCAACCTTCGGAGTCGATTGCTTCACGCGTATCCGCCTCACGTCCGAAATATCCCTGCATCACATTCGCGCCACGCACCAGCAACTCGCCGTCATCGGCGGCGCGTACCTCGACATTCTTAAGCGAGCGGCCAACCGTACCGAACCGGGTATGCCCATGGAGATTGCACGCGACCACCGGTGAGGCCTCGGTTAATCCGTAGCCTTCGACGATCGGCAGTCCCATCGCGGCGAAAAATCTATTGATCTCGATTGGCAACGGCGCGCCACCTGAGATCAAGTAGCGAAGACGGCCGCCGAACAGGGCGGTAATCTTCGAATAGACCAGCCGGTGGAATAGCGTCGTTGCCGCGCTCGTCAGAACCGGTGTTGATCGTCCATGATGGCGATAATCAGCGGCGCGCTCGCCGACCTTTTGCGCGGCGCGGAAAATCCTCTGCCTGAACGGAGGAGAGGCCTCAATCGTGCGCATCACGCGGCTATAAACGACTTCGAGCAAGCGCGGCACGGTCAGCACGACGGTGGGTTCGACTTCAAGCAGGTTTTGCGCGATTTGCCCGAGGCCTTCCGCATAGGCGATCGTGCCACCCGCGGCCATCACCGTGTAATGGCCGGCGGTGCGCTCGAAGGAATGCGCCACCGGCAGGAACGAGAGCGTCATATCAGTCTCATTTAGGTTCAGCGCTTCGAGATTCGATTCACAGTTGGCAAGCAGATTGCCATGCGAGAGCATCACGCCTTTCGAGGCGCCGGTCGTGCCTGATGTGTAAATGAAAGTGGCGAGGTCGTCGCGGCTACCCTCGATAGCGGATGTCGGATCGAACTCACTCAACTGCTGCATCGTAAGGACCGACAATCCACTATTTTGCGCGACTGCGTTTTCATCCATCGCCATTACGCCTTCAAGCGTCGGCAGTGGGCCGAGACCGCGCACTTTGGTGATCAGAGCTTCACTCCCTGCCGCGAGCAGCCGCGCGCCAGAATCGCTGATCACGTGTCGCGTCTCTTCCGCCCCGCTGGTCGTATAGAGCGGCACCACGATTGCGCCCTAAACCGAGCAGCGCCTGATCGACTATCACCCATTCGGGTGAATTTTCGGCCAGAATCGCTACGCGGTTGCCGGGCTTGATCCCAAGCCGGATGAGGCCGGTGCGCAGCCGCATCACGCGATCGGCGATTTCGCTCCACGAATGGTCACGCCAAGCCTTGTGACGTTTGTCTTTGAGCAAGGCTCGCGCGCCATATTTATGTGACTGGCGCTCGAACGCCTGAGCGAGAGTCGCGTCCGGAATCGCCATGCTGATGCTCTCCTTCACACGATTAGCGATTGGAGTTGTAATCAAAATAGCGGCTGAGGCCAACCGCTGAGGTGCGTTTTGGAACGACGCTTCGATATAGCGGGGATTAGACTTGCCGCGATGCTCGATTACAATGGCGAGAATTGACGTGAGATAAGAGAGTTACACGATGACGCCGGACCAGCTTGACTTGACCGATCTCGATTTTTTTATGAATGGCGACGTAGCGGGCGCCTTCCAGATGCTGCGCTCCGAAGATCCGGTGCATTGGCAAGAGAAGCGGCCCGGTCGCGGATTTTGGTCGCTCACCCGCTACGAAGACCTGCTGACCGTCTATCGCGATGCGCAAGGATTCATCTCGGGTAAAGGCGTTACGCTGCATTTCGGTGATGACGGAGACGACGCCAGCGGACTGAGCAAGTCGATGATCATGGCGGATCCGCCGCGTCACGCCAAGATGCGGCAGGTGTTGAGTCGGCGCTTCACGCCGCGCGCGGTCGCGCCGTTCGAAGGACGGATTCGTGTGATTGCCAGTGCGATCGTCGATTCGGTAATCGCGCGAGGCGAATGTGATTTTGTCAATGATATTGCCGCGCGGCTGCCGACTGCGGCGATTTGTGACCTGATGGGAATCGAGCGCGAGCATTGGGACCTGATGTTCACGATTACCAACGAAACAACTGGCCGCCACGATCAGGAATTTGCCCGTGGACGCAGCGGCAAAGAAACCGTGAAGGACGCATTCGCGCGGGCCTCGCGTTTTTTCGTGAAATTAGCAGCGGAGCGCCGCCGCAATCCGGGTGACGACCTCGTTAGCGCACTGGTGAATGGCGCAATCGTGGGCGAGCCGCTGAGCGAGGCCGAGATCATCGCAAATTGCTACATCCTGATTCTTGGAGGTCAGGAGACCACTCGTAATGCGACTTCGGGCGGGATGCTCGCGTTAATCGAGAATCCCGGTGAGCGCGCTAAATTTGTCGCCAATCCCAACGCACCAGCAGCGATCGAGGAATTTCTGCGCTGGACCTCGCCCGTCACACACATTATGCGCGTTGCCACACGCGATGCGGAACTTCGCGGAAAGAAGATTAGTGCCGGAGAGCGGGTCGTGCTGTGGAACCTCTCCGCAAATCGCGACGAGGAGCAATTTAACGACGCGAACAGATTCCCACGTCGATCGCACGCCCAACGATCACGTAGCGTTCGGTTATGGCGAGCATTTTTGTCTCGGCGCAAACCTCGCCCGTCTGGAAATGAGAGTGATGTTCGAGGAGGTGATTACCCGCCTTAAGCATCTCGAACTCACGGGTCCAGCCGAATATCTTCGTTCGAACACGATTGCAGGTATCAAGCGGATGCCGATTCGCTTCACAGCAGTTGCGAAGGGACACCTGTCGGCACAACTAACAAGTGACTGAAATCTTGTTGATAACTTGTGGGATATCTTGTTTATAAGTATTTGCGCAAAATTGCCAATACGGCTCTAAACTAATTTCAAAACATTCACTTTTTAAGTATAGCTAATGTATCGAGAGGGCGCCTCCAAGCTGACTCCGGTTAATTCTTCAAAACTGCGGTGTTGATATGTTCCATGCCGATCCGATGAACTCAATGAACAGTGCTTCTCCAGCACTGCATCGATACGCGATTGCCTGTGTAATCGCGACGCTCTGTCTGATTTTCATTGGCGGACTCGTTACCTCGACCGGCTCGGCCCTGGCAGTCCCGGACTGGCCGTTGGCTTTCGGCCATTTGGTACCCAAGCTGGTCGGTGGGGTGCGATTCGAGTATGGACATCGGGTAGCGGCAGGAATTGTATCGATTCTTACGTTGATTCTTGCGTTATGGACGTGGCGAGTGGAGCGACGCGGCTGGGTGCGCAAACTAGCATTTGGCGCGTTCGGGTTGGTGATTGTTCAGGCAATTCTCGGGGGCATCACCGTACTGCTTGAGCTTCCACTAGCGATCGCGGTGACTCATGCAGCAACCGCACAAGCCTTTTTCTGTCTGATCGTGTCGATTGCCGTCGTGACAAATTCGCGTTTCGGGGTCCGATCAGCAGTTAACCGTGGAAGGGATCGTTCATCGATTGCGACGCTCGCGGCAATCACGACTGCAACGATCTATATCCAAATATTACTCGGCGCAGTGATGCGCCATCTGGGAGCCGGACTGGCGATTCCCGATTTCCCGCTATCTTATGGCCGTCTTGTGCCGCCGCTCGATTCGGGTTTCGTGATGATCAATTTTGCTCATCGATGCGGCGCACTGGTGGTATTGTTAATGGTGTGCTGGACAGTGTTGCGGGTCTTCCGTGATCCGGGGGATGAGCCGCAATTGCGGCGACCTGCAGCGGCGTTGTTCATCCTGGTTGCGCTTCAGATTACGCTCGGTGCGCTAACCATCTGGAGCGGTCGCGCCGTAATTCCGACCACGGCGCATGTCGCGACGGGGGCTGCGGTGCTCGCTACGAGTCTGACTTTGGCTATTCGGGCTTACGCGCTGGAAGCTTCCACTACCCGCCCCGAACCAGCTAGATTGCGTGAGTTTCGCACCGTAATAGCGTCGGAAAAGGCGAGCGCGTGAATTCTGAAACCATCTCCCTCGAAAACAAGTGGGTTTCCGCCCGTGAGCATTTGATCGGGTATTACGAACTTGCCAAGCCACGGGTTCTCCTGATGGTATTAATCACCGCGCTGGCGGGCTTCTACATGGCTGCGGCGGCGGATTTCGAATTCACACTCGCACTCAAGATGCTGGCCGGGGTTGCGTTGGCGGCCGGCGGCACGCTCGCACTTAATCAATATATCGAGCGCGATACGGACGCGCTGATGAAGCGGACGCGCCATCGTCCGATACCCTCAAACCGGATTGCGCCGATTGACGGTCTTATCTTCGGAGTGATCGCAACGATCGTTGGAATTGGCCTGCTGTGGATCGAAGTAAATCCACTTGCGGCACTAGTGACAGGCTCGATAACGGTTCTCTACTTGGCAGCATATACGCCGATGAAGCGCTACTCATGGAGCTGTCATGTGATCGGCGCCGTGCCGGGTGCTCTACCGCCAGTAATCGGATGGGTAGCAGCGCGCGGAACTCTCGCGTTCGAGCCTTTCGTGCTTTTTGGAATCATGTTTTTTTGGCAACTGCCGCACTCACTGTCGATTGCGCGGCTCTATCAGGAAGATTATGCGCGGGCTGGGTTGTCGCTCTTGCCGCGTGATCGTGCGTGGGGTAATCCGGCGAGTATTGTGATGTTGGCGGCGGCTGTAAGTTTGACAATTTTCGGCGTCCTACCATCCTGGCTAGGTTTTGCAGGCAGGATTTATCTTCCGATTTCGATTCTGCTCGGTGTTATGATGCTTTATTACGCGATTCGGCTGATCCGAGGATCGACTACAGCGCTGCGCGTGATGTTTGTATCCTTGATCTATTTACCAGCCGTTTTGCTGATTATGGTCCTCGACAAAGTTTGAGAGTCTGCGGAGAATCTTCAAACATCGCATTTAGAGCGGCAAACTGACTGAATGTTCATTTTCTGACTAGCGGACCAGACTCTCCCTATTCTACAATCGCCTCGATTCGGGGAAGTCCATTTTGTAATGGATGAAGGAGGGTTGCCTAAATGTTGGCAGCCGTCGTGTTGCTTTTATGCATCTTGGGGATAATTGCGCCTTGTCCTAAGCCGGTGAGCGCCGCGCCTGCGCCGGGGTCGTCGTCGGCAGACGTTCCAGCAGCAGCTCAAACTCCCATCAAAGCTGCAAAAGTTCAGGAATTCGAAAATGGGATTCCGATCGGCACGAAGATTACGATGGCCAACTGGCAGCAGTATCAAAGCTTTATGCCAGACGGGATGATCGAATTGTTCAAAGGATCGAACTTTTGGAAGATGCCCGCTGATGTTGAGATGGATATCGGTCCGACGCGAATCTTTCCGCTACCGGAGGGCTATCCGGAGGCGACTGAAAAATACGGCGGTCAGACGGAGATGGTCAAGCTGCCTAATGGCCACTACGATCTAAAGAACTACTCGGCGGGATCACCCTTTCCGATCCCTGCCGACCCCGATAAAGGCTGGAAGATTCTCGCTGATTCCTGGTATGGACCCGTCCCGCGGATCGCCGCGGGTACGCCAGAGACTGGTCTCGCGAGCCTCTGCGCACTTGATCGGTATGGCAGCACGACTTGTCTCAAAACCGCATACGTTTATCGGATGCTTGCGCATATCTATTCACCGGGTTTTCCACTGGTTGATCCGAAAGCAGGAGGCGCGTGGTACAGCGAATGGGCGATGCTTGAAGCGCCTGAACAGTCCAAATATCTCGCCAATCTGACGGTATTTTGGCAAGACAATCAAAAAGTCGAGGATGATTTCGCCTTCATTCCGGCGCTTCGGCGCACTCTGAGGCTTTCGGCTAGCGCCCGATGCTCGCCGATTTTCGGCACCGACTATACTCGTGATGACGCGCGCGGCGGATTCAATGGCGGGATTGCCACCTTTCAAGCGAATTGGCTGCGCGATCAGAAGATACTCGCCCTGAGCCACATCACGACAGCGGTCGGCACCTATCCCGCGGAATACGACATGCCTCTTGGGTTTGCCAAACCGTCATGGGGTCCTTGGGAAGTGCGCAATACTTATGTCCTCGATGTAAGAAAGATCCCTGATGAGAACAAGGGTTACTGCTACGGCAAGCGCATCATGTACGTCGATAAGGTCTTTATGCATGAGGATTGGACCGATCTTTATGACGCAAACATGAAGCTCTGGAAAGTTCTCCAATTAGGCGCAGCACCGAAAAAGATAAATGGCGTTGAAACGAGCATTATCGGCTCATTTTGGGCGGGGATGTGGGATTTTCAGAATTATCATGCGACACTCGCCTTTACCGCCGATGGGCCAGGGCGCGACATAGTGATCGATGATGCGGTACCGAAGGAATATGACGATATCGAGCGTTATTCGACGGCATCCGGCATGATGATGATCATGAGGTAGATTACAGCGGATTCGGTTCGCCTCGATTGAAGGGGGCTCATTTATCGCAATACGATTGAAGATGCCTGATCAATGGAACAGATTTTACGCGAAATCTGGCCGGTGTGGATGTGTTGAAAGGCAGAGCGCGGCGAAGTGCCGCACTCTGCTATCCTAACAGGCTGACGATCTTTTATGACTTCAGAGCAGCACCCCGGCCATTAGAAGAGTTCGCGCTAAGCGCAGTCGCTGCCGATCCACGACTTTGCAATCCATTGAGCGGCGCCGAATGAGCACGCGATGCAGATGCCGGCGTTTTGGAGAGGGGGGCTCGCATCGATGGAGAAGTACGCGGGAATTCTTCGCGCCGCACTGAACCATTCGTCGGTGTTTCAGCGCGATTCAAAAGAATATATTGCTTCCCGCAGCGCTCAAGCACTCCCTGATCGACCATATCATTGATCAATCGAGTAATCATTGGCCGCGAGCTGCCGATCATTTCGGCAAGTTTGGCGTGCAACAACTCGGTTATTAGCAAAGTGCCGCGCGAATCGGTTACGCCAAAGCGTGTGGCCAAGTCTTCAAGCACAATTTCGAGCCGTTGACGATAATCCAAGCCGATGAAGGTTGCCCAAGAATTGGCGGCTGCGGACCACATAGTGTTCAGGTACTCGAGCAGACGAATTAGCTGTGACGGCTCCAGCGTGGCGAGAAGCTTGTATATGTGCTCGCGAGTGAGCAGGGCGATTTCGCATTTGACTCGCGCGTATGCCTCGAACATCTGCGCGCGGCGATTCTTATGATCAATAAAATCCACATGGCCAAGTATTTCACCTGGGCCGCAGAGTCGTACCAGTACCCGGCTGCCATCGTCCTGCGGGCAGAAGACCTCCACCATTCCCGAAGAGATCCAAAATAGGACATCCGCCGGCGAGCCTTGCAAAAATAGAGTCGCGCCTTTCGGATAAGTTACTACCGTATGATGACTAATCAACTCATCGACGATCTCTCTAGGCAATCCAGACTCTGAAACAAAAAGATCGAGACGTCGCTGAAGAGTTTCAGGAAGATTGGAGTTCATTTGCACATCCCCTCAAATGTTTGACCACCATCGCATGATGATGGATTGTACAGCGCACAAAGGCTTATTCGTGATGCTTGTCGGAGTATTACTCCTCAAATAACAGCGATTACGGCCTTGTTCGCGTAAACTAGCATCGCTGTGTATTATTTGGCAAGCATAATTCTTTATGTTCTTAATCAATTTCTTCTTCCTTTAGACATTCAACACTAACTTCTGATAGTCTCTAATACGTTGGTAGTATATGTACACTTATGCTGTCGATAAAGTTTTATATAGTTTTAAACGATTTTTTTGATAGCCAAAATCGCGGTGACCTCATGTTTATTCATCATGATTGAACGAATCTTGAACTCGCTTTATATACTCGGCGTTCGATTAGGGTCAGCTAGTCGCCCAGGAATGCTTGATTTGTCCAAACTAGGAGTCGATTCTCCAACGCGGTCAATTGTTGCCCTAAGGACATTGCCTAAAGGTTAGCATCAGCGCATCCATTACGAGTCCCTGACGTTATGATCGCGGGGAAGCATAATCGATGCGTTCAAGCAGTTTGAGTGTGATTTAAGGCGAGGTAATCACTCAAGATTCGGGAATGATCGGCTGATTATCAAAATTTCATTGAGACAACCTACCAACCCAAGAGAATAATCTACATGGCTCAGAAACCGGAAAATAATGCTTTTGCTGATGGAATGAGTGCTCCCGGTCTTGGGTTCGGCGGGGGGAACAAAATGTTGACAGCGCAGGAATTAGCAGTCTATCTACGCGTGAATCGCTCCACTGTTTATCGTCTGCTGAAACGGGGAGAATTACCGGGCTTCCGGATAGGCAGTGAGTGGCGATTTCATGTTGATGAGATCAACCGGTGGTTCAAGCAACGCGGCGGAGTTGTCGCATAATTTTTTCCAGCCACTCTCTCTATTAAGCTGACTATTTCGAATTCTCTCAAAATCATCTTCTCGAGCTGTGATTGAGCGGGATCCCCGCTCGCCAAGGATTCGTGACCGCGACGAATCTCACCCATGCTCTATGTTAATATTGGCAGTGGGGTGGGGGTCGGCACGCGATGATGCGAAGGCAGATTGAGGAATCCTCAGGGTTTGGCGCTTTCCTGCTGTTACATAAGGGTGATTTAACGCTTGCACTTTCCGCGCTGGCGTACATCGCAAGCTGGGTTGTCGTGAAATTCACGGCCTGGAAGCTTACGGGGGAGCTCGGCGTGTCGGTGGCTGAAGCGGCGTTGGTTGGCGGGTTATGTGATTACATCGCGCTGAAAATGATCTTCGAACGTCGCTGGTATTTACCCAACTCTGGTGTCCTGCCCCGCAATCGCGAACGGCTCATCGAGGGGATCGCATCAACTATTGAAAATGAATGGCTGACCCCTCAGATGATCGGACAGCGCCTTAATGAAATGCATCTGGTTGGCCGACTCGGTAGTTATCTGGAGGAAATCAAACTCGATCATCTGCTGGGACGGGAAGGACTCGATCAAATTCTATTGCGTGTTCTTAATTATTTAGAGTCGCCGGAATCGCACGAGCGGATCGAAGTGATTCTCAGGCGAGCGCTGCCGAAGACCTTTGAGCGTATATATAATGTTGCGAACCGCATGGGAGTCGAGTCGCTCAGCACTCGCGTCATTGAAAATTTCCGTAAGCGGCTGCCGGAATTGCGTCATGATCCGGAATTGATGGAAGCGATTGAAACTGCGATTCACGAATTTGGCCGCCAATTACACGATTATTCGAGCTATGCGCATCAATTCGCCGGGCGCATGATCGATGCGATCGTGAGTCGCGCAGTTGATACGAGCCGTGGCCAGATTTCTCAGATGGTGCGGGACAACCTGGCGCTTCTTTCAGATGATCAGATCAGGATTCAGATTGAGTCGAAAACCCGCCGCCATCTGGACTGGATACGGGTCAACGGCGGAATTTTTGGGGCAATCTTCGGCCTTCTCTTTGCCCTTTCGCGGATCATCATACATCAGGGTCCCGCACTTGTTGCACGCTTTCTGATGCTTGGATGAGACCTCGACGAACCGTCGGCGCGCTTAGTATTTGCCGTCAACAATCAAGGCGTGCATGATAGTTTCGCTTGCGCCCATAGCTCAACTGGACAGAGCATCGGCCTTCGGAGCCGAGGGTTGGGGGTTCGAATCCCTCTGGGCGCGCCAATCAAGCAAAGGTGTTGGACTTTCAAATCCGCACTAAGACTTGTCGGCCTGAATCGCACGGCATAACCATCACGACGAATTTTGAAGAGCGGCAGATTGCGAATACCGCGAAACTCGTGAAACCGCATGCGAGCAGTTGTTACAAGCTGCTCAATGTTAGATGCAGTGGAAAAGATTAGCTTCGGTATTCACAACGGCAAATTCACAATTTTATCCTACTCGCGGTCGATTGAATGACGTGAATCGCCGGAATCCGGCCTATCAGGTTGTTTTTCGGAAATGAGCGACGAGCTTGACGCATGGATACTGACCAGTCGAGCGATTAGCACCGCGATATAGAACTGCCCGGCGATTCCTTCGAGTGCAGCAAAAGCACGGGCGGGTGAACTGGCTGGCGTGATGTCGCCGTAGCCCAATCCGGCCAGCGTGACCAGGCTGAAGTAAATAAAATGGATCAGTTGCTTGACCACATCCGGTTGACCATTGGCCAGTACGGTCGGGCCGCGCACGGCATGGAGTGAGCCGGGATGCAAAAGTTCGAGCGTCGCGAAGAGCACTGCGTTCGAGAGGCCGAATAGCAAATAGCCGCAAATCGCCCCGCTGATAGTATCGTAGGTGACGCGCGCCTCGGTCAGCACATAGCGCACGATCACCACGACCGTAAACACCATCAGCGCGTACCAGCACACCGCGGTCGGCAAGAGCAGCCAGCGATCCTGCCGGAAAAGCAGAATCCATCGGAGCACGAGGGCCGCGCCAGTAAGAGCGCACGCGATGACGAACTCCGCGCGGCGGCGCCAGAAGACCCCTAGTCCGGCCCCTAGCATCAGGGAGAGAAAGATGGTCGTGATAACGCCCGCTGTCTCGCTCGATTCGAAAAAGGTTGGAACGACGATTAGCCCCAGCAGAATAATCAATAGGATTGTGAAATTTCCCGGGTGTCTCAGCGTTTGCCTAACCCCTCAGCCGTTTGGATGGATCGCTTGCCGTAAACTCCATCAGCATCGTAGTTGTACTTGGGTCCGATGCGCTTGTTGTGGGAAGCGGTCCGCACGTTAAATTTGCTTCTTGTAGCACATCTTTAGGATTGGAGTACGAATAGCATCAATGCTCTTGCGCAGTGTTCTGATTGCCAATCGTGGTGAAATTGCGATTCGGGTCGCGCGGGCGACTGCCGAGCTCGGTATTCGCAGTGTTGCGGTTTATTCCGAAGATGACGCCAACTCGCTGCATCTCCGGCGGACCGACGACGCGCGTCCGCTGAAGGGCGTCGGCGTCACGCCTTACCTTGATATCGAGCAGATTATCGCGACGGCGAAGGCTGCAAGCTGCGAGGCGATCCATCCGGGCTATGGCTTCCTAAGCGAGAATTTTGCCTTCGCTCGAACGATGTGCGGATGCGGAAATTTGCTTCGTCGGGCCTCGCCCGGAAATTTTAAGAACCCTCGGCGACAAGATCGAAGCTCGGGTGCTGGCCGCTCGATGTGATGTTCCGGTAATTCGTGGGACGCGTACAGCGGCGACAATCGATGAGATCAAATTCTTCTTCGTCTCACTTGGTAGCGGGGCAGCAATCATGATCAAGGCGGTCGCAGGGGGCGGCGGGCGCGGGATGCGGATTGTGAGTCGCGCCGAGGATTTAGAAGAAGCATTTACGCGCTGCGAATCCGAAGCGCGGTCCGCCTTCGGTAATGGCGCGCTTTACGCAGAGCAACTGATCGAGCATGCACGCCATATCGAAGTACAAATTGTTGGCGATGGGTCGGGCGAGATTAGCCATCTTTACGAGCGGGAGTGCACGATTCAACGGCGCAA
>CAWHOQ010000013.1:0-164883 GCA_963831065.1 uncultured Pseudomonadota bacterium | reverse complement strand
TCGAGCACTGGCGGTGCGCTGTTTCATCGCCGTTTTCGGCTGCGCGGTCGGGTTTGGGCCCGCACTGGCGAGTTTTGGAGTGGGGGCAGTGACGACGGCTTTTTTGTTAGGCATCTTTCGAATCTCCTTCATGAGCGCGGGCTTGGCCACCGTGCCGCAGGTCAACACCCATTGCTCTGTGGCGGCCCGATGGGAAGCGGTTTCCGCCACGTTTTCTCGCTCGAGCACCGACTGGATGTGAGGCGGGAATCGAGCCATGTATGTCAGCTGCCGGAGGAGAGACCCAGGCAGCCATGATCAGGCTTTTGCGCAATTGTGACCCGGAGGCAGGTGGCGCGAGAAGTATCTAGACTCGCAAGGGGGGAGTTAAGCATGAGGTATTTGAAAGATCGCTGGCGTTCACTTTATGGGACTGAACCACCCCGCTATATCAGCCGGGAATTGCTCACCGGTGCGGTGGCCTACCGGCTGCAGGAAGAGGCCTTTGGCGGGCTCAAACCCTCCACCGAACGATTCCTCGACACGTATAGACGGCAATGATGGTCCGGCCAAGCTTTCTGTGCGGCGCCGGTCGCCGCGATGCCCGCCAGCGCCGGGCATGGTGCTGGTCAGCGAAGTGGCGCGGCGTCAGCCACCGCGTCAGTATACTCGATCACGGCGTGGTCTATCGCGGCCAACGCTACAAGTCACTCTCGGAGGTCGCACGCCTCATAACGGGCAGTCGCTGGTCGGGGCCTCGTTTCTTCGGCGTATCGCCGGAAGGAGGAGGCCGCCAATGCCTGAGCTCTCAAACGCTGCGCGATCTATACGCGCAAATCATCCGAAGAAGGATTGGATCAAGACTTCAACTCGCTGCATGCACAGCGCGATGCCTGCGAGGCGTTTGTCAAAAGCCAGGCGGAGAGGGCTGGCGACTATCAAAACAGCATACGACGATGGCGGTTTCTCGGGCGGCACGATGGAGAGTCCGGCGCTACAATTATTGCTTGCCGGTATCCGTAGCTCATCGATGTAGTGGTCGTCTACAAAGTCGACCGGCTGACGCGGTCGCTGGCCGACTTCGCCCGGATGATTGAATTGTTCGACGCCAAGTGTCCTTCGTTGCCGTGACCCAGCAATTCAATACCACCACTTCGATGGGAAGGCTAACTCTCAACGTGCTGCTTTTCATTCGCACAATTCGAGCGCGAGGTCATAGGCGAACGCATCCGCGACAAAATGGCAGCATCGAAGAGGAAAGGATCTGGATCTGCGGCGAGCCCCATCGGATATGAGGTCCGCGACCGCCGGCTGATGATCAATCCGGATGAAGCAACCACGGTACGCGAGATCTATCAAAGCTATCTTGAAATCGGCGCGGTACGGCTTCTGAAGCAGGAACTCGACCGCCGTGGCATCGTTTCCAAGCAACGCCCTCTCACGAACGGGGCAGGCCTCCGGCGGTAAGTCGTTCTCGCGGGGTGCCTTATACGAGTTGCTGGCCAATCCGCTTTACGTCGGTGAGATTCGGCACGGACAGCAGCGCTACCCCGGTCAGCATGAGGCGATTGTCGCGCGCGAGCTGTGGAATCAGGTCCAGGCGCGCCTGACTCAGCACGCGGCGCATCCGCGTGGCCGCAGTACCACACGATGGCGCATCTGCTCACGGGCAAGTTGTTCGACCAAACGGGCGAACCGCTCTACCTCACCAGCACCAGCAAGGGCGGGCGGCGCTATCGCTACTACGTCTCACGCCGCCTGGTTACAGTTCCGGCCAAGCAGACGAAGGCTGGTTGGCGACTGCCGGCGCCAGCCGTCGAGCGCGCTGTGGTTGCGGCAGCGGTGCAGATGCTCGAGGACCGGGCGGCCCTCGGGACGCTCCTGCACGAGACAGCCGGCATGCCGGCGCACAGCTTGGCCGGCGCCCTCGAGGCTCTCGACGACTGTCGCCTTAGGCTGCAGGCCGAAAGCGTCAGCGCCCCGGCCGCTGGACCGCTCATCGTCAGAGTCGAGTTAGGCGAGCACGCACTCCAGCTGACGCTTAATTTAGCAGTGCTGCTCGGTGACCAGATTGAGCCTGTAACACGAGGGGCGCTATCGATCAGACGATCAGTGCCGATGCGGCTGCGACGGCGGGGCGTAGAGTCGCGTATCATTCTGGGAGGCGCGAGCTGCTAAACCAACGATGGCCGACGCGGTGCTGCTCAAGGCGCTTGCCCGCGGCCGAGGCTGGTTTCAGGAGCTCGCGTCGAAGCCGCGCCAAGGATATCATCTCGATTGCCGAGTGCGCGGGTTTCCATCAGAGCTATGTCAAACGCTTGATTCCGCTCGCCTTCCTGGCGCCGGGGATTGTGGAGATGATCTGCGCCGGGCAGCAGCCTCCGCAGCTCACTATCGAACGGCTGACGCGCCGCGCAGAGGCTCCCCCTTGCTCGGGTGTCCCAGCTTTAGACGCGCTCGGACTTGAATATCAGGACTTCCTAGACCCAGTTCCGCACTTTCGCTCGGCAGCCGTCATCCGTTTGGGTAATTTTTTGACAGGACACCGCCAAAGCACGCCCCAGAGACAAATGGCGAGTTTGCTCATGCGCAGGGCGCAATGCCTTATCTCTGGTCGCACGAGGGGCGCGGATGATCGCGCACACGCGCAGACATCGTGCTAACTTTCGTCCAATTCTCTGACCGCGAGACTGACTGGCGGAGGAGCCAGTCGCGGGCGAACCGGTCTCTGGAAGGGTATTCCCTGATAAGGGCCAGAATACAGGGAATGTCGCTGATTTGGCCCGGCCGGAAGCTCCCCGCCACGCGGCAAAAGTCCAGCATTGACGGGCGCTTTTATGAGGAAATTCCCTACATCCAGCGAACAGGGAATTGCTCTGCGCCTTGCAGGGAAATCTAGTCAGGCGAAATGGGAAATTTCGAGCGGAAACAGGGATTTATCTGCGCGGTTTCGGAGAGCCTTCCTAGATTGGTTCCTCACTGAAGCGCCTGCTCCACGCCGCGGTTTTCCGCTCGGTGGGGATGGAAGCGGTCTGACCGAGCCCTCCTTGCTTGGCTCTGTAGTAGAACCTGGCAGCGCGATAGCGATTGGCGCACGGCTTGGAGCAGGCGCGCTGGTCTTTGCGCCAGGCCCAGAACGCTGCTTGCAACTGCCGCATTCCCGTATACGGGTGAGATCGAGACCCTCAAGCAGCGCATAGAGCTCCTCAAAGCGGGCCCGAGCGGGACTGTCCACGATCTATCCGGTACCATCCGGGTTAAAGCACAGCCGCCGCGTGGAATTGGGATCCGGCAGCTCAAGTTGTCCGGTCACATCGGTCCGGCTGCGCCGGCGCGCGCTATTTCCGTAAACAGCTCGCGCAAGACGCCGCGAAACAGCGGTTCGTGCCGCTCCGCTGCAGTCTTCGCACCCCTGCCAGCCCTTTATCATAGACCTCGCGATCAGACTGGGGCTTGTGCACGATTGAAGGAGTGCCCCTTGGCGGTCGGTAGCGTGGTCGGGAGGAGGGGCGACCGCTATGAAAGGCGGGATCCTCAATGACCTCGCGGAGCCGCTGAGCCCCCCCGGGATAAAGCCTGCGCCTGATTAGCGGCGCCGTTGACGCTGCGATTTTCCGTTCATGTTCTAACGCTTCCGGGGATCTACGCATCGATGGCTCCTGACCGTCAGATCAGATTGATATATCGATACTATACTCCTGCGTATGTGCTGCTACCATCGGTATCCGAGGCCAATCCTAAAACATTAGAAGTGGCCGGGTAGCAGAGGAGAGCAGGTTAGTGGAAGAATCTCCCAGTGAGGGCCATCCGACTCACGCGATTACAGTCGCGCACCGAGCCATCGCCGAACTCAAACTCAATCCCCAAAACCCGCGTACGCACAGCACGCGGCAGCTCCGCCAAATCGCCGCGGGTATCAAAGCTTTCGGTTTCAATGTACCGATCTAATCGACGCCCAGCTCCGGGTGATTGCCGGGCATGGCCGCATCGCGGCCTGCCAGCGGCTCGGCTGGCACACCGTGCCGACCATTTGCCTCGAGCATCTGAACGAAGCGCAAGCCCGCGCCTTCATGCTCGCTGATAATCGGCTCACCGAGATCCGCCGCGCGTCACACCAGCCAGGAGTTCGTCGCCTTCCTCGCCGAGCTGGTCGCCAATCAGCCGCGCGGCCAGGAGATTCATCTGCTTGCCGACCACCTCTCGGCCCACAAGACCCCGCGGGTTGCGCAATTCCTCGCGGCTCATCCCAAAGTCCATCTCCATTACACCCCGACCTCCTCCTCCTGGCTCAATCAGGTAGAAAACTGGTTCGCCAAGATCGAGCGCGAGGTCATTGCCCGCGGAGTCTTCACCTCGGTCAAGGACTTGGCGCGCAAACTTAAACGCTACATCCGTCACTACAACCGCGCTCCCAAACCCATCAAGTGGACCTACCGCGACCCCTCACACCGCATCAATCTTAATACCATTTCATATGTTACAGGTCACTAGACTTCGCGTCGGCTCGCCCTCAAGGGTCCGCACGCTATACGCGCCGGCTCACGCCCCCTTGACCGCGGCCGTCGCTGCGGCTGAGGATAATTATGCAGTCGCTATGGCAACTGCTGCGCTATGCAGTAGCCATTCACTACTAACCGCTCACTCACGCAATTCCTGACGGATCCGAGCACGCGTTGAAAAAGCCCTGCGCCACCTCGCCTACCAGCAAACGCTCGCGGTTCTTGGTGAAGACCGTCACATCCGATATCGGTTCGTCGATGTTGAGCCCGACAAACCAGCGAAACAGGAAGTTGTAGGCGAGTTGCTCCATTAACAGCCGCTCGCTGCGCACCGTGTACAGCACCTGCAAGAGCAGCGCGCGCAGCAGCTTCTCCGGCGCAATCGACGGCCGCCCACTCCTGGCGTAGACCGCGGCGAAGCGCCACGAGGTCTCTTTGAGAGCCGCCTCCGCCATGACCCGGATAGCGCGCAACGGATGATCCTGGGGTACCCGCTGCTCTGCCGAGATGTAACTGAACATTCCGCTCTGCTGATAGTCTACCCCGCGCATCATCGCCCCCTCCTGTTACAATCTCTTCCTACTCCACTATATCCTGCTGAGCGCAAAACTCCTCGTTTTTCCGCACCCTGCTAAGCCCATCGCGATAATCGCCGCGCGTAATCAGCACGCTGGCCGCTGCTTTGTCGAACTCTTCACCGCGACTCTCTCAGCAGAGACACGCTCAATCAGGAGCTTCCGGCATTAGCTGGAGGAGTCTCAAGAAACAGCTTCATTTCGGTCTAAAGGCTGGCGTTCGAACGGCAGGGAAATCTGACCGAGGCGGCAAGGCAATGCCGGAGTGATTTCGAAACAATTACGGCTGCGAGGGACTCACTCGTCATAGCTAGCTACATCGAAGAGGCCGGTTCCCCTGGTCAAAAGTTTTATCAGAATGTGATCAGCTCCGTGTTGAAGCTGAACAATACGAATAACAGAGTGGAACAGAGGTGAGACAAAATCTCAGCTCTGCAGAGAACAGTCTCTCTCCGGAGACAATTCCGTCCTAAAGCACCGAGAATATCAGCCCAAAAGCAGTGTAAAGCTGCTCTGGTATAACGGTTGCACTATCCCCTTTCGTCATTTCAAAAAGGGGATTTTTCAATGTTGCGCAAACTCATCGGCTCGACGCTTCTCTCACTGGCAGGACTGGTCTTGAGCATCTCGACCGCGCTCGCCTCATTCCCCAACCCATCGGTACAGGGCATCTACGCCATCAACTCGACTTACGTGCAAACCATCAGAGGGATAACCACCTATCCGGTCGATCCCACCATGCTGAACAACGCGTTGGTTGACGGTGTCGCGATCAGAGCTCTGTGGAATGCGGTCGAACCCAGCGAGGGCGTGTTTAACTGGACCGCGACGGACAGCTACATCGCGCAGGCGGCGGCCGCTGGCAAAATGGTGACGCTACGCTTGATGGTAGGGTACGCCACGCCGAACTGGGTTTATCAGGCGGGCGCGCAACCCTTTAATTTCGTATGGGACCAAACCACCTGGGGTCCAACGTTCTGTTCCACCGCAACCATTCCGGTGCCCTGGGACCCGGTTTTCCAGGCCAAGTTCGCCGCGCTCATCCAGGCCTTTGGCGCACGGTACAGCTCCAATCCAGCGGTGGCTGGGGTCAAAATCAGCGGCATCAGCACTGAAAGCGAAGAAACCAGCCTGCCGTTATCGGTCAATCGCCCATTGACCAATGGCCAGACCGGCTGCACCAGCAACAATGACGTCGCCAACTGGCAGGCCATCGGTTATACCCGCACCCGCGCCGTCAATGCCTGGGAACAACTCGCGCAGATGTTCCAGCAGGCCTTTCCGAACCAGCCGCTGATGGGGGTATTCCAGCCCGGTGGCTTTCCGCCCATCGACGGCAACGGCAATCTGATCAATGGCTACAATGGCGCGGACACCATCGCGGCGCAGACTATCATCCCCTACGAAGTCGCGAATATGGGGGCCCAGTTCATTCTGCAGAACGACGCCCTCACCAGCACCTGGAACTGGGCCTATCAGGCCCAATTAGCCGGACAGCTCGATCTTGGGTTACCAGACGCTCGCGGCGCTCGGCTCCAATCTGCCGACCGCGATGACCAACGCGATGAACGCAGGCGGCGACTTTCTCGAACTGTACCCGGGCGATATCAACAATCCGTCATTGCAGAGCGCATTGATCGCCGCGCATAACACTCTCGGTTGAACCGATTCCCCTTCGGCTTGGCCTCTTCGCTGGGGCACATCAATGGATTGTCCATTGATGCGCTCCCACGTCCATGGCACCTGGTCTCAATTTTCTTAACTCAGGCTCAAGAATCTGTTCCGGCGCTCCGCGATTTGTCTGTCCTATTATCGAGGAAGCGATCGTGTCGGCAGAGCGGCGCGCTGGCTTCCCACCTCTTGCGGAAGGGATTTACCGTCTTGTCCAGCTCCGATGACTAATCGGCTCATTCGTGGACCTTGTCGGGCTGGCAGATTAAAGCTTTAAAGCCTGCCTGAGCGAGCGCTTCTTTGGCTAATGCTGCTGCTCTTTCATCATCCGACAGAACAATCCGAAGAGATCCGTCTATGCAAATAGTCCCGCCTTGTACTGGGATGTTGAACAGATACAAAAGAGCGGAGATTGATTCTAGTCCCGTCATAGGTGAAAAAAGAGCGGAATTGCTATTCTGAATGACTGATATTTGCATGTAAGCTATTTAAGCGTACAAAAGTTAAATAAGGCAAGAAGATAAATTTACGCACTGGGAAAAACAAGGACGACAGGCGATTATCAGTCGGCACATGCGCGCGACAGTACCGAACATCACCTGAGTTGCTACCTATATGCTACCTAATCGTGGATTCTCGATTGGGCACGGCTGGTTAAGTACTTAATTTTATTAGTGGAGCTGACGCGGATCGAACGCGCGACCTCCTGAATGCCATTCAGGCGCTCTCCCAAACTGAGCTACAGCCCCATCCGCCAGAAGAGAGCATCAGCTAAGCGGAACCCTTCCGCCTAGTCAACCGTCCGGACCTACTCGACTGCGCTGAATTGAGGCCTTCCATACAGCGCGAGCGGTACGCTACTGCATCAGTGCGCCATCAGCCAGTCTCGGCGCGGGCGCGCGCGATGAGTTCATGTGCGGCGTGAAGAAATTTGTCGTTAGTTTCATCGCCACCGAGCATCCGCGCAATCTCGGCAGGACGATCATCGGTGCGCAGGGCAGTTACTCGACTGCGGGTTGCGCCCTGACGTTCCTGTTTCTCGGCAACGAAGTGACTGTCGCCAAAAGCCGCAATTTGGGCGAGATGCGTAACGCATAGAATCTGGTGGAACCGCGCGAGTTGCTTGAGCTTGCGACCGACGATTTCGGCTACTGCACCGCCGATTCCGGCGTCAACCTCGTCGAAAATCAAAGTTGCGACGCCACGCCTTTGGGCTTCGAGCCGCTTGAGTGCGAGCATCACGCGCGACAGTTCGCCACCGGATGCGATTCGCGCCAGCGGCATCGCCGGTTGTCCCAGATTCGGCGCCAGATAAAACTCGACCGAATCGGCTCCATCGGGCCCCAAAGCGATCCCATCACTCGTGAGTACGTCTGCGGCTGCCGCGAGCGGGAGTAACCGCACTTCGAAAATCGCACTACGCATCCCGAGCGTCTTGAGTTCTGTGTTCATCCGGCGTGCAAGCTCAGCGCCACTACGAGTTCGATGGGCGCTCAGGCGCCGCGCGTGTGCGGCGAGCTCGGTCAACGTGCGATTCAACTCCGCTTCGAGTTCCGCGCGGCTTGCGCTCGCTGCTTCGAGCTCGACGATATCGCGGCGCGCCTGTTCGAGCGCCACGAGCGCGGATTCGAGAGTGCCGCCGTATTTGCGCTTGAGACGGCCGAGTTCATTGACACGCGATTCGACCTGTTCAAGGCGCGCCGGATCGGCTTCGATCCGCTCCGCATAGCTCCGCAGGAAATGCGCGGCCTCTTCGAGGTTGGCGCGCGCCGCCGCGACTAGTTCGAGCGGTTCCTTGAGCTGCGGATCGAGCGTGGCGGACTCTTGTAGTTGCGCCTCGGCCTTGCCCAGCAAATCGATCGCGGCGCCTTCTCCAGTATAGAGGTTTTGTTCAGTGGTATTGGCGGTCTCACTAAGTTTGGTAGCGTTGGCGAGCATCAGCCGCTCCGCGGCGAGCCGCTCGTCTTCGCCGATTACCAGTTCGGCGCGTTCAAGTTCATTCAAGCGGAAACGCGCGATTTCGAGCAGGTCAATACGATCGCGCTCGCGCTTGGCCGACTCCGCCAACCGCGTACGAAGCTCTCGCACTCGCACGTAAATCTCGCGATAGACATTCAGCTCGCGCTCGAGACCGGCATGACGATCGAGGATCGTCAGATGATTGTCGCGCAATAGCAAAGCTTGTTGCTCGTGCTGTCCATAGATTTGCACGAGATTTGTGCCGACGCGCGCGAGCGCCTGCACGGTCGCGAGATTATCGTTGATCGTCACGCGCGCTCGCCCGCTTTCTGCGATCACGCGCCGCACCAGCAGCTCGCGCGGATTTTCCTCATTCAGCCATTCGGCCGTGGCGGACGGCGGCATTTCACCTTCAAGTTCGAAAACCCCTTCGACGATCGCCTCTTTAGCGCCGCTACGGATCAAATCAGGCGAGGCGCGACCGCCGAGCAGCAGGCCGAGCGCCGTCATAATGATCGTTTTGCCGGCCCCGGTCTCGCCGGACAGCACATTAAGACTAGGACCGAACGTCAGCCGGGCTTCCTCGATAATAGCGAAATTGCGTATGCGAAGTTCGGTCAGCATCGCGGCTCGCGGCTAGTTGGATCAGCTACCCCCAGTGCAACTTGTCCCGCCAAATCTCAAAATACGGATGAGTCGAGCGAACCAGCGAAATAGCATGATGCGCGCGATGAACCCGAATCACATCGGCCTGACCAAGATTAGCGGACTGTTGACCGTCGCAGGTAAGAATCGCGCCGTGGTCGTCAGATTTTATGCGCAACTCAAGCTCAAACGAATCCGGTAGGACCACCGGTCGATTACTCAGTGTATGCGGACAAATTGGCGCCAGCACGATTACCCGCAGATTAGGAAACACGATCGGACCGCCGGCGCTGAGTGCATAAGCGGTCGAGCCGGTGGGAGTCGCCATAATCAGTCCGTCGGCGCGATATGAACAAAGCGGCTTGTGATCGGCGGTTACGTGCAGATCGAGCATCCGGCCGAGCTCGCGTCTCACGATCACAATATCATTGAGCGCGCGGAAATGAGCCGATTGCCCACCTGCCGCGGAGTCCTGCTCGACGACCGCTTCGAGGGCAATACGACGATCGACTTCGTAGTTGCCTGCGACTACTCGCGCGAGCGTTTCGCGGGCTTCATCGACGGTGATCTCGGTCAGGAAGCCGAGTCCGCCGAGATTGATACCGAGGATAGGGGTTTCGCGGTCGCCGATTAGACGCGCGACGCCAAGCAGGGTCCCGTCACCACCAAGCACGACGATCAGGTCGGACCGGCGAGTAAGGTCGGCTGAATCGTCGGGCTGCGCCCCGATAATCGATGCGACTGATGGTTCGGCGATAGCGTCAATATCATGGGCTTTGGCCCATCTCACCAACTCCGCAGCCAGCGTGATAGCAGCAGCCACTGGCTCTCGTCGCACAACGAGGCCGATTGATTTTACTGTCGGCTTCGTCGCCACGCCCTTTGGGACTATCACGCGCTCATTACGCGAGCAACGCTGCCGCTTTATCGCTGATCTTCCTGCATTAGACCCGACGGATGAAGCCGACTCCGTGGAGAGCTTGAAAGTAACTCGCACAAGCAGGATTTTTAGGAATCGCGTGAGTCTTTTCCTCAGAGGGCGTGTGAAGAAATTATTGTTGGCGCTGCTGGCGGTAATGTCCGGATGTCTCGCATCGCAGATGCAGTCGCCGGGGACCAACTCATCGCGATTCGACCTGTCTCAACGGCTTAGTCCGACCGTATTCGAGCAAAATGCCACGATGAAGGATGATTCGGTGCACGAAAATTCGAATCTGCTGAAAGCTGGCGTGCCACGCCAGCAAATTGCCGAGGCTTTCGGCGCGCCCAACGAAACCAGCGCGCAGGGAGGCCAAATTCAAGACACCTACGAGTTCAATCCTGACGGTTCGAAATTCGTCAAACCCAAAATGTATGCGCGCAATATTGCGGCAGGTGTTTTTACCGCGGGGATCGCCACCGTAGTGCATCAAGGGAGAATTCATCACGCCGAGCAGCAGTTGACGACTTATCATCTGACATACGGGACTGACGGCAAGGTTGCGTCCGTCCAGAAGGACAGCGCGCCGCCACAGTAATAATTTTGTGGCGAAATGATCAGAGGGCAGCCCCGAGTATCGGACTCCCTTGCCGCATTACTTATCTAAGTCTTTCTGTGCTTCGAGGGTCAGTCCGCAGTTTTCGCATCGACGGTTGAGTAGGCCGTACCAAAACGGCAGTTGCGCCCGCTCGCAGAACTTACCGCCGCATCGCGGACAGGGGATCATGCTGACGCGCTGCGCCAGCCCAATCCCTACAAGTATCCAGAAAATCGTCAGTGGTACGAAGATCGAATCGGAATGCGTGATTACCGCGGCGAGCCATCCTACCGGACTCAGCGCGATCAGCCACGCAATCACGATTCTTTGCCGATAACGGATTTGCAGCAGACCGGCACGTTCTCGCGGATTAGGCGGAAGCCATGACGGATATACGCGCTTTTGCGGCATCGAATGATCAGTTTGCAATCGAAATCGCAACAGAAGAATTAGCGAGCTAATATAATAGCTTGCAAGCCTCGAAGATTTTACCCCGCTTTACAAAAACCTGCTTATAGGATTGCATCAGCCAATCGGGACGCTTAAGCGATGGCGCCAAATGAGACTATGACCGCTGCTGAAACCGAACGTCCGCTCCTCGGCGCCCACATGTCGATCGCCGGCGGCGTCAGTCAGGCGTTCGGACGCGGTCGCGAGGCCGGGTGCGAATGCATCCAGATTTTCACCAAATCGTCCCGGCAGTGGGCAGCGAAGCCCTACCCGCGCGAGGAAATCGAGGCGTTTCATGCGGCGCAACGCGAGAGCGGGATCAAGATGGTCGTGGCGCACGATTCTTATCTGGTAAATCTTGGCGCGACCGACGGAACGCTTCGCAAGAAATCGATTACCGGAGTGATCGACGAACTCGAACGATGCGAGCAGCTAGGCGTGCCGCTCTTAATCGCGCATCCCGGGGCGCACGTCGGTGCAGGTGAGGAAGCCGGTATTCTAAACATCGCGCAGGCGATCGACGAAGCGCATACCGCCTGTCCCGGCTATCGAGTAAAAATCGCGCTCGAAATCACCGCCGGTCAGGGCAGCAATCTCGGTTACAAGTTCGAGCAGATGGGACAAATTATCAATTCAGTAAAGGACAATGGACGTTTGCGCCTGTGCTTCGATACAGAACACGCTTTCGCCGCGGGCTATGATTTGCGCGACGAAGAGGGTTATGAGCGGACTTTCGCGGAACTCAATCAGCATATCGGGCTGGAGCTGCTGGCCGCCTTTCATATCAACGATTCGATGAAGCCGCTGAATTCCCGGGTGGACCGTCATGAGCATATCGGTAAAGGGCATCTAGGGCTGGAAGTGTTCCGCCGACTCGTGAACGATGCGCGCTTTATCGGAATTCCGATGTGCCTCGAAACTGATCCGGGTGAGAATAATCAGGACATCATCGCGGACCTAAAACAATTATTTCAACTGCTCAAATCCAACTGATGCCTAAACGAATTCTTACTGGTGATCGCCCAACCGGGCCACTTCATCTCGGACATTATGTCGGCTCATTACAAAATCGCGTGAAGCTTCAGGACGAGTACGATACCTACGTCCTGATCGCGGACGTACAGGCGCTGACCGACAATTTCGAGCATCCGGAGAACCTCGCCGGCAACCTTTTCGAGGTCGCACTGGACTACTTGGCTGTGGGACTGGACCCCGAAAGGGTCAAGTTCGTAGTCCAGTCGATGGTGCCTGAATTGGCCGAACTGACTATCTATTTCATGAACCTCGTTACGGTGGCGACGCTCGAACGCAATCCCACGGTCAAAGAGGAGATCAAGCAGCGCAACTTCGTCAAAGGCGTGCCGGTCGGCTTCTGGTCATATCCGATTTCGCAGGCGGCCGACATCACGATCTTCAAGGCAGACCTAGTGCCGGTCGGCGAGGATCAGTTGCCAATGATCGAGCAGGCGCGCGAGATCGTGCGACGCTTCAATCGCCTCTATGGAAAAGTGCTGATCGAGCCGCGTGCGATGCTCGGTGCGGTCGCGCGGCTGCCCGGCACGGATGGCGGCGCGAAGATGTCGAAATCACTCGGCAACTGTATCTATCTGGGCGATCCGCCGGAGATGGTCCGCAAGCGCGTGATGTCGATGTTCACCGATCCAACGCGAATTCATCCGACTGATCCCGGCCACGTCGAGGGAAATCCGGTCTTCACCTACCACGACGTATTCAATCCGGATAAAGCGGAGGTCGAGGAACTCAAGGAGCGTTATCGGAAGGGCACAGTCGGCGATGTCGAGGTAAAGCAGAAGCTCTACGACGCACTCGATAGTTTTCTCATGCCGATTCGCGAGCGTCGTGCCGAGTTTCAGTCACATCCGAAGCGAGTATATGAGATCATCGCCGAAGGCACGCGTAAAGGCCGCATCCTCGCCCAAGCCACGATGGAAGAAGTGCGCACCGCGATGCAGATCGCATATAAATTCTAAACTGTGAATCATACTACCGTGGATACTGCGTCGCCCATCGAGTAGCTATGTGAAAATAGCCGTAATACGACTTATACGGGACCTAATTAGACTGAAGCGAACCTAGGACGTGCAGTAAACGCGCGGGATAGTCGGTGATCAGGCCATCGACGCCCATCGCCAGTAGCTCACGCATCTCTCGCTCCTCATTGACGGTCCAGACGTGGACCTCGACTCCGATTCGATGCGCGGCGGCAATGCTCTCGGGAGATACCAGCTTCCAGTTCATATACTCGGGAGGAACTTGGAGTGCGTCGCCACGCGGCGGGCTGGCGGGCGCACCGGGCGGTAATGACATCACAAAAGCTCCGACCTCAGCGGCGGAAAAATTCGTCGGGAGTGAAGGTGCGAGCATACGCACTTCATCCAGTGGCGCCTGATGCTCACTCGCGATAAGTACGCGACGCATCATTTTAGTGTCATGCAGCACCGCCAACATTGGGACGATTAGACTCGGTTCGGTCTGCTTTACTTCGACAATAAATAATTGTTGCGGGAAGGCATCGAGCACTTGATGCAGACTGGGTACGTGGATACCCCGATCCCGAAACGGGAAGCTGACGCCATCCGGGGTGAAATTGCGAGCGATGTCAATTTCGCGTAACTGGGCGAAAGTCATGGTCTTAATCAAAACATCGCGCCCTGCGAGACGGCTGAGGCTCTCGTCGTGATGCACGACAACTACGCTGTCGCGCGTTAGATGGATATCGAGTTCAAGATAAGGCGTGCCGAGTTCAACTGCGGCCTGAAACGATTCCATCGTGTTTTCCGGATAATCGCCGCTCGCACCACGATGCGCAAACGCTCGCGGCCGGGATGGGTCGAAAAAATCCGTATCGAGCGTTCCACGCATTATGTCCCATCCTGGATCGCTAGCGATGGAAAATCCATTACATTCAGGCGAGCGGCGCCGCCGCTTTTCACGAAAGTCTGCTTGCGAGGATCGCAGCTTTAAGGCAAGCTCAAGCTGGAGATAAGAGTTCAATCCTTTAACTCAAGATTAAATGCGACTTTCTCTATCCCGGAAAATTTCATATGCTCTTAAGGATCATAAAGGAACGTCCTGTCGGTTCATCCTCCCTATTGAGATTTTAATTTGTTGACGTATTGGTCGGACTAGCTGTCAGGAATTAGTTGCTGGTAAATCTTACTATCTTCTCATCTGGCTTTCGAACGTCAGATGAGAATGGCTCATTTTTTCTAAATCTTCCTTAATCCCACGTCGGGCATATTTCCTGCCACCTTTCACCATTCGGTCTTTTTGATTTTCGCGCGTATTGAGATAATTTAGGAGGCGTATCCTGCTCTTGGCAGTGCGTAGTTAATATGGAAATTGGGTTCGAGACGATCGGCAATGCAACTTTGATTTGTCATGATCGCGGCCCTGTCCTAGTCACAGATCCATGGACCACTGGTGGGGCATTTTTCGGCTCTTGGGGGCTTTCCCACACGATCCCCGAAGAGCTAATTCAGTCTATTAAAAAATGCTCGTTCGTCTGGATTTCGCACGGCCACCCTGATCACTTCAACCCTCGTTCACTGAACGCTCTCCAGGATAAGCAGATCCTACTGTCTGATCATGTAGGTGGTTTAATCCGCGAGGGGCTGACCGAGCGTGGCTTCAAGGTCAATGTTCTCAAGGATGCCATATGGACTCCGCTTTCGGATCGAATTCGAGTCATGTCGATTGCAGACCATTATCAGGACTCTCTGTTGCTCATCGACATTGACGGACGCCTGATCGTTAATTTAAACGACACGGATGATCATGGTTGGGGCGGTTTTGTTAAGCGGATCATTCGGCAATATGACGTCTCTTTTATGCTGCATCTTTCCGGGTTCGGCGATACCGATATGATCAATCTTTATCGGGAAGATGGCACATTCATCATCCCCCGCGCGGCAAAAAAGCATCCTGTTGGCCGCAGTATGGCTAATTGGGCTCGGCAGTGGGGTACACGCTATACTATTCCATTTAGTTCCATGCATATCTATCAGCGCACTGACAGCTTCTGGGCTGATCAGTACACTACTCGGCTTCCTGATTACCCTATCGGATGGGATGCCAAACATGCCGAGCTGTTGCCGGCGTTTGTTCGTTATAATCTGGCGAATGATTCATTAACCGAGTTGCGCCCCGAGCCGAATCTCCAGCCACCCCTCGACCCGAAGGAGTTCGGAGATGATTGGTCGGAGCCCATGGACTCGATCGACAAGACGAAGATAACCAGCTACTTCAAATCGTTCTCGCATCTCGAAAATTTTTTCGATTTCATCAGAGTGCGATTGGGCGGGATCGAACATATTGTCGAGCTTAGCAAACGCCATATCAACCGGGGTCTCACGTTCGAAGCACCCCGTAATTCCTTCATGGCGTCGATCGACAACGAAATTTTCGACGATATGCTAAACGGAAATTTCATGAAAGTTACGTTACATGGCAAATTCGGAGTCTTTCCTCTTTATCCGGATTTCAATCTTTATGTCACCAAATACGGCGATAATGGGCGAGCGAAGTCTAAGGACGAACTCAAACAATATTTTGCAGCTTATAAAAGCCGCTTCCGGCTAGGTTTTCTGCGCCGTCAAGCCGAGCAGCGACTGATCAGAACGATTCGTGATTCAATTACTGAGGATGGCACAATTTTCCGCGCCTGTGCCAAAACATATCACTGGCTTAAGAGCTCAAGAGTAAGATAAACACTCTAGCGAGCGCGGTTGCCGCGTGTACTACCTAACGCAGCAGCGATGCATGGCCATCGATCACTTCTGCGGTACGCTCGATCCGGGCACGCTGGACCGGTGTGTTATGCGGAGTGGTTCTTGTGCTAGTGGGCGGAGCCATCCGCCCACTAAGAGGGTCAGGACTGCTATTGCCTACAACTGTTGGGACATCCGGATGGCTGCCTAGCGGTAAACGGTCCAGCGCGGCCAAATAGCCCTGCTTGAAACGGTCAAAAAGTTCGCGGAGTCGGGGCGAAACCTGATGACGGGTTCCCAAATCCTGGTATAACGGATTTACGTACTCGCCATCTTTTTCGATTGCATAGTGAAGATGCGGGCCGGTCGATAATCCACTTGTGCCAACTAGCCCAATGACTTCTCCCACCTGGACTGCGCGTCCTTCCTCAAGCCCAGCTGAGATGCGGGACAGATGACCATATATACTAACGATTCCACCGTCATGGCGAATTCGCACACAACGGCCAAGTCCGCCACACCATCCCGCCTGTTCGATTTGCCCGTCGGCAACCGCTTTCACCGGGGTACCATAATGCGCGGCCAAGTCGATGCCGTTGTGCTCACGATAGATATGCAAAATCGGATGATAACGATGGAAACTGAATCCTGATGAGATGTATTGAAAATTCAGAGGAAAGCGCAGAGCATGCGGTTCCAGCGCGACGCCATTTGCGTCATAGAGACGGGCTTCGCCATTTTCGTCGCGGAAAGCGAAAGCGGTCAGCGTCTTTCCACCGAAGCTGATGCTGGCGGCTTGAATCCCAGTAGCGAAATGGCTAGCCCCGTCGCGACTTACGCGTTCCTGATAAATCAGCTTGACTGCCGAACCGCGCGGCAAGCTGCTCAAAGGATGATAATCGCGAAAGGCGTAGTCCAACGTGTCAAGAATGGGGCGCGGCAGATCGTGCCGTCCGGCTTCCGCACGAAAATTGCTGCGTACGCGGAAGGAGACCGCGACTGGCCGCAGGACATAGCGAATCAGTTCCTCTGAGGAGCGAAAAACCCCATTGCCGTAAGTCTGTTCATTCACTGCCACGCGATTGTCGAGATTATAGCGGAAACCCCGCAAATCATTAGTTTCTGGATCGCGAAGCAGGGTTAATGAATGACCTTTACTGAAATTTCTGGTTTGCGCAGTCGCGTCGAATTGTGCCTGCCATCGCGCCGCAGTTTCCGGATCGACTCCAGCTTCTTCCAGATAGGTGGCGGCTGATTGCGTCTGATCGAGGGTAAGCGAGATTGTAATCGGGTCAGGCGCGGGACGGACGACCTCCGGCTCGCTAAAGACCTCCATATCAAGGCGGCCTGCCACGTCTACCGAGTCGGTAATTACCTGATCACCCGTAGAGGATAGTACCACCCTGCAAAAACAGCAGATTGGCTGATGCGATCGTAACGATTGATCCCGCTAATAGCGCGACCAAAGATCGTCGTAACCGGATGATGTTCTGCCCCCGAAGCATCCGCCGCAAGGGTATGTTACGCTTCCATAACAAAGCAAGTGCGCGTGGTAAATTGCCCACAGCATCATTGTGCGTGAATCACTAAACATCCCTGATATGTTCTATAAGGAGAAATGATAGTCGCTGCGATCGATTTTGGACGCAAGCGCATCGGTATCGCGATTAGTGGCGCATTCGAGCTCGTAACTCCTGTTGCGACGATTGAACAGCACTCGCGCGAATCCAGCTTGGCAGCCGTCAAACAATGCCTGATCGATTCCGGCGTGGAACATGTGATCGTTGGCTGGCCATTAAACATGAATGGGACGGCCGGAAATCAAGCCCGAGCGGCTGAAAGATTCGCCGACGCACTACGTCAAACGACTGGTTTGCCGGTTGAACTTTACGACGAGCGGCTGACCAGTTTCGAAGCCCGCGTACGTCTGCGAGAGCTTCCGTCACGAGGCAAACAGCGCCCATCAATCGATGCGATCGCGGCGTGTGTAATTCTGGAGAGTTGGCTACAAAGTCGTAAAGCATGAAGCGGGCGCTTGTGGCTGTAATTATCCTGCTGATTGTTGCCGCTGGAGCAGGACTCTGGATGTTTGCTGTCGCGCTCAAGCCGCCATCCCGCTTCAGTGAGCCGCGGCATGTTACGATTCACAAAGGAGAAGGCTTTGCTGATATAGCACGTAAGATGGCCGTAGTCGGAGTCGTGCGTAACAATGTGGTTACCATCTTGTACGGCGAATGGACCGGTCAGAGCAGTCGCATTAAGCCGGGTGAATACGCCTTTACTGGCGGAGAGTCGTTGAAGCACGTGCTGCGTCATCTGGTTAACGGGGATTTTATTTCGATCACGGTGACGATCCCGGAAGGCATGACCGTGCATCAGATCGGTCAGCGGCTCGCGGCGACTGGCTTGGTCTGCGATAGCGAGTTCGACCAGGCGGCGGCAAACGGCAAAATAGTTCAAGCGCTCGGGTTGGGAATCCTGGGGACCGAGGGCTTTCTCTTTCCGGCGACTTACCGCTTTCCCCCTTCGGCCGGATCCAATCAAATCCTTGGCGCGATGCTCGAACGGTTTTACGCGGTCCTGACCCCTTCGGTCGAGCAGCGGATGTTTGATCTCGGTCTCAATGCGCGGCAACTGGTGACCTTCGCTTCAATCGTCGAGCGGGAAGCCAAGGTTCCCGGCGAACGACCGGTGATTGCGAGCGTATTTTATAACCGGCTCGCATCCGGGATGCCGCTCCAGTCTGATCCGACCGCGCAGTACAATGTCGCTGGAGAGCAAGAGCGGGCACTTGAGGGGGTGCACAAGACCTCTGCATACAACACATATTTCAATAGCGGCTTACCGCCCGGACCGATCGCCAATCCGGGACTATCCTCGATTCAGGCGGTGCTCTATCCCGCGACTACCAATTACCTGTATTTTGTGGCACGCAATGACGGCACGCACGTCTTTTCCCGCTCGTTCAGCGAACATCAGCGTGCAATTGCGGAATTGCGGCGAAAGACATCGTCGGCTCCCCACAGCTAATCGGCGATTAATTTTGAAGTGGCGAATCCAGTAGAAGTAATCACACGAACGAGCCGCCGAATCGGGCGGCTTGCGATATGCCAAGTAATCGCGGCAGGGATCCTGCCGATTCTGCTTGCGCTCGCTGCTGGTATTGGAATCGAGCGAATCTCCTCGACACTTCAGGCGCATTGGGGCTATGTGATCGAACCCGCAAGCCTACGAATCGCACGCGCGATATTTATAGCTGCGGCGGGAATTGGGACGATGGTGATAATCGCCCTGAGCTGGCGCGCTTGGCGTAGAGCCAGTGACTTTGAAGGCGCGGCGGAACGAATTGATACTCGACTCGGAGCGCATCAGGAAATCCTCACCTTAGCGACTCTGGCTGATCCGAGGCAGGAGGAAAGTAAGGCGCGCCGCTCACCGCTGTTCGCAATGCTATGGCGGCGCACTATCACGTACCTCGAAAAGTTTAATCCGGAGCGGGAATTTCGCTTTGATTCGGCGTCGGCACTCAAAGATGCGTCGCTTTGGTTCGGTGCAATGGTGCTTGTAGTAGCCATTGTGGTCTTCGCGCTGTTTCGTGCGCAAACTCCGATAGAAGCCGCAGCTTCCGCGATCCGGCAGTTAGCCAACTCTGAGCAGGCGGGAAGCTCACCCGAGAATAGTGAGAGAGCGGCTGCTGCTCGCGCCGTCGCGAACGACCTAGAGAATCCGCGTCTGCCGCCTGAGCAGAAGCTCGCCGAGTTACAATCTCTTAAGCAAGAGCTCGCCAAATCCGAGCAAAAAACCGGGACGCAATCCGGTTCAGGATCGGGGAACTCCAGCGGCAATAGGAACGCGTCCGGCAAAGGCACAGGCGCCGGCTCCGGGGGCGAGAATGCTTCTAGCTCGGGCGTCGGCAACGGCAAAGGCGGAGAAGGCAAAGGCAACGGTACGGGCCAAAGTAAACCCGGCGAGCCGCAGAATAAGCAGAGCGTCGAGCTACACAACAATCTTGCCAAGGCAGAGGCCAAGCTCGAAGAAGCATCAAAGGCCACCGACAAATCGCAACTCGCGCAAAAGCCGGGACCGGATAATAAAGGGATAGCCCCGCAGGCGGGCAACAATCCAAATCAGACCGGACCGGGCGCCAAGCCCAACGGCATGGGAGATCAGCAGGTTCCGGAACCGGGCAAGCTGGCCCAAAATCAATCGCAGGGACCAACCAGCGGCGCCAGCGCGCACAAAAATGACAATGGCTCGCAGGGCGACACCCATCTCGGAGATTTTCCTAAAGCGGCAAATTACGACCGTTACTATAAGCTTGGCGAGAAAGGTCCGGCCCTCGATATTCGCGATGCACGCTACGTTACGTTTCGGATTCCGCCGGCGGCTGTCGCCAAAGGCGGTAGCGGCAATCTGACGCCCGATTCATCCTCACCCAGCGCAACCACGCCCTATACCAACGCCCCGCTGAAGCAACAGCGGCTCGCGGCAGCGCCCGACGAGGAGCAGCTGATACCGCCGCGCTATCGCGATTTGATCAAGTAAGATCAAGGAGAAGTGGATGGGAGCGGCTCCGCAACAGCAACAGACCTCCTCGGGCGAACGGCTTGCCGAGTTTCGTCGAACTTTCCTGCGTGCCGAGGCCGAGGTTGGTCGCGTAATTGTTGGCCATCGCGAAGTTATCCGAAAGGTGATGACCGCGTTGTTTGCCGGCGGCCATGTATTGATCGAAGGGGTGCCCGGGCTCGGTAAAACCCTACTGGTGAAAACTACCGCCGATGCATTGGGCCTGAGCTTCAAGCGTATCCAGTTCACGCCGGACCTGATGCCTTCAGATATCGTTGGCACTCAGGTATTGACCGAGACTGAAGGCCGGCGCGAGTTCACCTTCAAAGCGGGGCCAATCTTCGCGCACGTGGTGCTGGGCGACGAGATCAATCGTGCGACGCCCAAGACCCAATCGGCAGTGCTGGAATCGATGGAGGAGCGGCAGGTCACGGTATTCGGCACGACTTACCGGCTCGATCCGCCCTTTTTCGTACTTGCGACACAAAACCCGATCGAGCTTGAGGGCACCTATCCGCTGCCCGAGGCGCAGATGGACCGTTTCCTCTTCAAAGTCGTGATTGGCGCGCCAAAACCCGATGAGCTACGCGAAATCCTGAATCGGACGACCGGCGCGGCGACTTATCAGCCGCAATCGATCTTCGATCCAAACACCGCGCCACGCAAAATTGAGGAACTCAAAGTTCTGGTGCGCGAAGTGATGGTTGCAGAGCCACTCGAACGCTATGTGATCTCGATTGTTGTGGCGTGTACGCCGAATGGACCGGGCGCGATTCCGGAGGTTTCGCAATACCTGCGATTTGGTCCAAGTCCGCGTGGCGCTCAAGCGCTGCTCCTCTGCGCCAAGGTCAATGCGCTGCTCGAGGGCCGCGTTTCGGTCAGCTATGACGACATTAACGACGCGATTGTGCCTGCGCTGCGGCATCGTCTATTGCGCAATTTTCAGGCAGAGGCCGAGAATATCACGCCGGAAAATATCCTTGAGCAGGCGCTCAAGAAGTTGAAACGTTCGCGCTGATGCTCGGTTTACCGGAACAATTAACCCCAGAGTTTATGGCGCGGCTCGAGCAGTTGCGGGTCAAAACTCGCCGGGAATATGCCGGATTAGGCAAAGGCTCGCATCTCTCGCCTCGTCGCGGCTCCTCGCTGGAATTCAGCGACTATCGCCATTACTCGCTCGGCGATGATTTCCGCTATATCGATTGGGGTCTCTACGGGCGCACTGACAAACTCTACATCAAGTTGTTCAAGGAAGAAGAAGACCTGCTGACCTACATTTTCCTAGACGCTAGCGGGTCGATGGGCTTTCCGGAGCGCGACAAAAAATTTGCCGCCGCAGTCGCGACGGCGCTGTCGGCTGCCTACGTCGCATTGGCCGCAGGTGACCGCGTGATGTTGCGGGTGCTCGGAGGTATTGGCGCGCCGTCGGCGCAAGCCTTCGTTTACGGACGGCATCGAATTGTCGAGCTGGGTCGCGTGCTAAGCATGGTCAAGCCGTCTGGCGAAGTTGATTTGGCCGGCGCGTTGGCGCGCGAGATGGCGACTATTCGGCGAGCAGGCAAAGTCTTTGTAATTTCCGATTTTCTCGCGCTGCTCAAGTCAGTCGAGCGCGCATTAGGGCTTTTCACCGCAGCCAATATGGACGTAAGTGCGGTGCAAATTCTTGGCGCTTCGGAGTTAGATGGCCAAGGCCTGCAAGGCGATGTAGAAGCGATCGATGCGGAAAGCGGCGAGCGCGTGCGGGTCTCGATCGGACAGCGCGAGCGCACCCGCTATCGCGACACCTTGATGCGGCTGGCAAATGAGATTCGCCGCTTCTGCTTCCGCGGCGGCCTGCGCTACGCCCTGTACACCACCGATCACAGTTTTCATGATTTCTTTTTGCACGCGGCGACCGATCTCGGTCTCGTGCACTAGGAAAGCGGGTCAGCGAAATGGGTCTGCTGAATCCAGCGGCGCTTTACCTGCTCGCGATTGTGCCGGCGCTGGTTATCGCCTATCTCGCGCGCGAGCGGCCGCGTCAGGTGACGGTCTCGAGCGTGCTGGCTCTGCGCGCGCTCCATCTCATGCGCGGCGAGCGCTTCGGCGGACGGCCGCGATTCCGATGGCCCTTTTTCGTTGAGCTGTTGATTCTGCTTCTCGCGGTTTTGGCGCTCGCGCGCCCCTACTTCGTGCATAAAGGCAATCCGATCGCGATCGTGCTCGACAATTCAGCCGCGATGCAGGCGCGCATGGCTAACGGCAAAACCCGCTTTGAACAAGCGCTTGCCCAGCTTGAGGACATGCTTAATCACGATACGAGCGCGACTACAGTCGCGGTCTATGTGACGGCCCCGCAACCGCATCAGATGGGCGCAATTTTCAGCACTGCCGGGGCGGCAATCGCGTCCTTGAAGCGCATATCAGTTACGGACGCCCCTGCAGATCCTGCGGCAGTTACAAGACTGCTGAGTCAGTTGATCGCGGATCGGCATCTGGCGCGCGTAATCCTCGTCAGCAACCGTGGAATCGAATCACCGGTTCCAGCGCGGATCGTCCCGATCATGCTTGGCGGATCGGTCCCTAATTTCGCGATCGGAACATTTACACTCAGCGGTAATAATCTCGGCACAACTGCAATTCATGCACGGTTGACGGTGGCGAATTTCAGTCCGGCAGCGCAGACCCTCAAGGTGGCATTGATCGCAGACGGCAAGCCGGCAGAGAGTGCGGAGTCTCCCGTTGCCCCCGGCAGTATCGCTAACCTCGATTTTCCGAATGTCCCGCAGGCGCGAATCTATCAGGCGCACCTGACACCTGACGATGGATTCCCGCTCGATAATACTGCGTTTGCGGTCTCGTCGCTCCAGCGCCAGGTCGCGATTCTATTTGTTAGTCCGATAGCAGCGGACGGGGAAAGCTTAAAGTCGATTCCCGGGGTAACCGTAACGGAGCGCACGCCAGAGTCCTACACGCCGCGCGATCTTGCCGTCGCCGACTTGGTGATTTTCGAGTACACCGTGCCGAAAGAGTTGCCTACGATCAGCACCTTGCTGATAATGCCGCCGCCGGGCGATCCGATTTTCGATTTCAATTCCGAGTCGTCGGCTCAATTGCAAGTTACTGGATGGCCGGCCACCGACCCGCTTACGGAAGGAGTAAATTATCGCCTGCTGAACATCCGCTCCGGCGAATACCTCGGGCAGCATCCGTGGATGCAGGCGATCGTCGCAGGAGCCCATGGCGGCCTGATACTTACCGGTAATCGCGAAGGCCATCACTATGTCGCGACCGGCTTCAACCCGCTTCCCTATCTTGGTAGGCGAAATCTTCCAATGTCGATCCTGACCCTGAATCTGCTTAGCTACTCTGGCGGGCCTCGGCGCGCAATCCGAGGGCTTCCGCACCGGCCAACCTTGGATCGTGCCGTCGGGAATCAGGCAAGTGGTGCTCCCGTCAGGCCGTCACGTCAGCGTACAGGCTGGACAACCCTTCGAAGGCGCGACGGAACAAGGCGTTTATCAACTCGTGGGTTCCAGCGCCACAACGTTGCGGGCAGTCAATCTGGGTGATTTTACTGTCTCGGACCTCGAGAACGCCGCGCCGCTCCGGCTCGAAGCCCCCACGAACGAAGCGACCAGTACCGGTCCTTCGATTACGACTAACCTGACCAGCTATGTGCTCGCGCTCATTATTGCGCTGATTCTGCTTGAGGCGCTGCTGGTGTATCGTATGCGACGTCCATCGCTCGAAGCATAATCGTGCATCCGAGCACCCTTGTCAGTGAATTTTCGCTTCCCACCTTACAGGGCTTCGGGCTGGCCACGCCGGACAGACTCTATTGGCTGCTTCTAGTCGCAGCCGCGCTGGGATTCTGGCTGTGGCAAGTAGGAGATTTTCGCCATTGGCCCGCGCCGATTATACGCGCGCTCGTGCTGGCTCTGTTTGTTTTGGCGTGGGCCGGTCCACGGAGCATCAGTCACTCGGAGGGGGTCACCCGTCCGGTGCTGATCGACGCGTCTGCCAGTATCACTCCGGCGATGCGGAACTATGTCGTTGGTTTACTGCGCGACGAGCTCAAGCTGCACGATCGTGATCCGGCGATTATGTTCGCGAGCAATCCGGTCGATTCGACCATAGGCGCCGCAAGCTCCGCACTTACGTCGCCCGCCGGATGCGCCGGATGCGGGCCCGGTGCTACCAACCTTGAAACTGCACTCAGCGCGCTCGCGACGAACGATGCAGCCCATCAAGGTCCAATTGCGCTAATCACTGACGGATGGGAAAACCGCGGCAATGCCGACGCCGTACTGCGATCGCTCAGCGCTGCCGGGATCCGGCTTTATATTTTCACGCCGCCGGGCGCGCGCGATGTCCCTAATATCGCCATGACTCAATTGAGCTTGCCACCGGCTCTGCAGAAAGCCGAGCCGTTCGCTCTGGGCGTCAGCCTGATGAATCTGAACGCGACGCCCGCCGCCGGAACCGTTTCGCTCTATCGCAATGGAACGCTGATCGATCAACGCGAGGTCACGCTTGCGCCTGGTCAGACCCGAGTGGATTTTCCGGTGCGTGCGGAAGTCGCTGGTCTGGCGTCATATCGAGCCATCTTCAAGGCGCATAATCCGGCGCTCGATACCTATCCAGAGGACAATTCATTGGAGGGATGGGTCGGTGTGGGCGCGCAGCGCAAGGTGCTAATCCTGACCGATACTGCTCGCGACGCGAGCTATCTCAACACGGCCGTACGGCAGCTCGGCATGCAACCCTCCACGGTGACCCTCTCCGGCAGTGACGAACATATCAATCCACAGGGCTACGACGTGGTAATCCTGAACAATGTTGCGCGCGCGCGACTCTCTCCCGCCACACAGGACGCTCTTGTTCGGTATGTGGCGGCAGGCGGCTCATTGGCGATGGTCGGGGGCGACCAGAGCTTTGGACTGGGCGGGTATGCGAACACCCCGATTGCGAAGATTATGCCCGTCGTGATGAAGCCGCCGGAGCATCACGAGCGCAAGCGCGCGTTAATTCTTAGTGATCGACAAATCAGGATCGATGGGCCGCAACAACAAGCTCGAGTATGCGAAGGCCGCGGCGCTCACCGTCACGAAAACCATGAAGGATTCAGATCTGATCGGGGTGATTGGTTTCGACTCGCAGCCTTTTGAGGTCGTCTCGTTGCAACCACTCGGCCGCATCCGGCCCTATTTCAGTCAATTGATCGATCGGCTCGCGGCGCATGGCACGACCTACCTGCTGCCGGCCTTGGAAGAAGCCAATCGCGCGCTGAAGCAAAGCGGCGCGGCCATCAAGCACGTCGTGATCCTGACGGACGGCGAGACCGGCGGGACTGCGACGATGTACTACGATTTGGTCTCGTCGATGCATCATGATGATGGCGCGACGATTTCCGCGATCGCGATCGGCCGCGAAGCGAATCTGCCGCTGCTCGAATCAATCGCGAAATACGGCGGCGGCGGCTTCTATCAGACCGATAGCCCACAGAATCTGCCCGAATTATTCGTTGAAGACGTAAAAGAACGCACCGGCGGCGACACCACGATGGTCGAAAAGGAGTTTCAGCCTTATAGTGTCGCACCTGATCCGGTGCTGAAAGATCTCGCGGGGCGGCGGACACCTCCGCTCAAGGGTTTTGTCACAACGGACCTGAAACCGGGCGCGACGCTCAGCATGTTCGTGAACAGTAATGGGCAACGCACTCCGATAATCGCGAGCTGGAAATCCGGCGCCGGCAAGACGCTCGCGATGACTACCGACGCGAGTGGACGGTGGTCGGGCACTTGGGTGCGCGACGGCAGCTTCGTGCCGATTTGGGACAAGGTGCTCGCCTGGATGACGCCGCCAACCGCTCCCGCCGCGCAGAATTTCAATGTCGCGATGGGCTATCGAGCCGATCGTATTACGCTCAAATTGACCAACTATAATGAGGGAACCTCCAATTCCAGTTTACCATTGAGCGCTATCATAACTGCCCCGGACGGCACGCGCTTTGAAACTGCGCTCGCGCCGGAGGCGCTGGGCGAATTGAGCGGAAGTTTTGCGGCGACGGCGCCCGGCACATATCGCATCGATCTGAAGACACCGCGCGGCGCAGGTGAAAAATCATTTCCGCCGCTCGCCTATACCGTCGCCCCGACTATTACCGCCGAATTGCCTCGGCCCGCACCAAACTACGGTCTGCTGGAACATCTCGCCGACGCGACCGGCGGACGATTGAATCCCGCGCCTAAGGAACTCGCGATCACTCGCCCGCTTTCCGAGCAAACCCGCTCGCTTAATCCATGGCTGATCCTGATCGCGATGATTCTGCTGATTACCGAAGCGCTGGTGCGACGACTCACTTTCTAAGCGGCGCAAAAGTTCGAGATACTAATCCGATGAAGCATCACGAACCGGATTCGCCAGTCACGGCGAACCATCATATTCAGCATCAATTTCCACAAAATATTCGCTATTGCGCCTTGTGCGGAGGTGCAATGCGCTTGCGGGAAGTACTGCCCGACCGCAAGCGCTTCAAGGTCTGCGAGCAATGCGGATATGTTGATTTTCCCGGGCCGAAGCTGGTCGCGGGATGTCTCGTAATCGATACCGGTCGCGTGCTCCTGCTGCGGCGCGGCATCATGCCGCAAATCGGTAAGTGGACCTTTCCGGGCGGCTACGTCGATCTAGGCGAAACCCCGGAACAGGCGGCGTTGCGCGAAACGGTTGAAGAAGTCGGCATGCGAGTCGAGCTTGGACCGCTGCTCGGTCTCTTCAGCGACCCGGCGCATCCGATTGCCGCGGTGGCGGTGTTTCTCGCAGGTCCGGGAATCGAAACGCCAGGTATATCGGAAGAAGCTACCGAGGTTCGATACTTCTCGAAAAACGAACTGCCGTGGGATGAATTAGCCTTCCATACTACAACAAGCGCTTTACGTACTTGGCTGAATCTGCCGACATAATAGGCTCAGGCTAGCTGTTCTTTGTTGCGTTCGGCTTCACCAACTGGCGGTCGAAAGCGGCCGTGACCGTCGCGATCGTATCGGCTTCCTCCGGACTCTTGTCGGTGCGGATGCCCACGATACGCGCAAACCGCAGCGCCATCCCGCCGGCGTACTGCGGACTGCGCGAGATATCACTGTAAGCGACTTCGACCACGACCTCAGGCTGAACTCTAATGGTGCCGTGCGACTCCGTAATCTTTAATTTGAGTAGCCGGTCAGTCATTTCCTGGAAATCTGCGTCGGTCAGTCCCTTGAAAGTCTTACCTACTTCGATGAAATCCGACGAATGCTCGTCGCGTGCCGCGAGATGGTAGTTGGAGAGCCATCCGTGGCGTCGTCCATAACCCCAGTCAGCGGCCACGATGACGAGATCGAGCGTGCGCGCCGTTTTAATTTTGAGCCATCCGCGGCCTCGTGCGCCTGGCGTGTAGAGGCTGCCGAGCGCCTTGGCCACCACGCCTTCATAACCCTTCGCGACGGCTCGGGCATAGAAGTTTTCGCCCTCGGAAATCGACGCCGGGATGATCCGTTCGGCCAGCTCAAATTCCGACGCGGTTGCGAGCTCAATCAATGCCGCATATCGCTCCTCGATAGGGCATGTCGATCAGCAGGCGACCGTCGAGCGCTATCACGTCGAACAGGAAGAGCCGGATAGGTTGCTCGATTCGCAGCTTTTCAATGTCGCGTGTGCGACCAAAACGACGCATCAGCTCCTGAAAGGCAATTGCGCGACCAGCTTGATCGGTTGCGATCACCTCGCCATCGAGGATCAAGCGGCGGGGTGCGATGCGGCCCATCAACTCGACGATTTCGGGCAGACTCGGCGTAATCTCGTTGAGGCGGCGCGAGAAGATGCTCACCTGTCCCGCATCGCAATGAATCTGAACGCGTGCGCCGTCGAGCTTATGTTCTAGCGCGAGATTGCTGTCGAGGATCCGGAACGCTTCTGCGATGTTGGATGCTGGCGCCGCGAGCATCGGGCGGATTGGCTTGGTGCGGGGAGGGAAGGGCGACGGCTCCGCCGTCGCCCTTCCCTCCCCGTTTGCGGGGGCGTCGGTATTGAGTGCGACCGGCGCTTCGCCGGTTGCACTCAATACCGACGTGGGCAGTGCGCTGGCTGGTGCGGGGATTGCACGCGCCGAAGGCGCGTGCAATCCCCGCACCAGCCGCCCGAGATCTGCGTCGAGCTGATGCGTGCGACGAATCTCAGCTACCGAACGGCCCGCCATCCTCGCTATCGCTTCGAGCATCAGCCCCTCACTCAATCCATGGCGCATCTCGCCGATCAGGATCTTGGCGAGATATTTGCCCTCGAGCGCGCTGGCGCGTTCGAATAAATCGCGGAGAGCAGTCAGCTTGCGGCCGCGCGAATTGCGTCCTTCAATTGCGGCAATTTCGCCAAAGCGCTCGCTCACCTCGGCAAGCGTCAACGTCGGTTCAGGCTGTGCCTCGCGTAAGCGCATCACAATTTCAATCGCTTCGCCGAAATCAGTCGCCGCCGCGAAGATCTCTTCGCCTTGATCGGCGGCGTCCGCTAGTTCGGCGGCTATTTGCCAGACCGCGCGCCCGCTGACTTGCAGGCGTTTTTCGCCGCCCTGCTCCAGCGCGCGGCCGACCATGAAACGCGCGGCGATTGGCGCCTCTTCAGGTGAAAGACGCGCAAGAAAATCACCAGCCCATTGTGCGAGCTGTAAACGGCTGCTGGTCTGGCTGAGCGATTCGCAGACTTCGGCAAAATCGTAAAAGGAAGTCACGCCTGCCAATATAGCTCGCTTGCTCGGATCGCAGAGCACACCTACGAGTGAATCGGATGGGCCTGCACGAACGGTACAAAAGCCTCGACGAATTTGTCGCGTGCCTCGTTGAAGAAGGCGTGTCCGACGTCAGGGATGATATGGAGCTTTGCACCGGGAATCCGTTGTGCGAGGATTTCGGAATTTTTTGCTGGAATCAGCACGTCCTCCGCACCGGTGATGACCAGCGTAGGAGTCCGAATTTCCGGTAAGCGGTCATAAGTTTTGAGTCCATAGGTCGCGGTAAGATGGCGTTTGTAGGCGAAAACCGGCGTCGGATGGACGAGAAGTCGCGGGATGGCAGCTTCGAGTTCATCGCGATGGTATTTGATGAAGTTCGACGTGAACGCCAGCGGCCATCCGCGTCGGATAATCTCTTCTTCCGAGGCGCCCGCGCGCGGCGCAGTCAATAACTTGATTGATTCCGCCGGCGGCGGCACCGCGTTTTTCCCGCCAAAGGTGGTGCATCCGAGCGTGAGAGTTTGCAGACGCAGGGCGTGCCGCAACGCAATCTCCTGCGCGATCATTCCACCCATCGAGACACCGAACAGATGCACGCGATCCAAGCCGAGTGCGTCAAGCAGACCGACCGCGTCATTGGCGAACATCTCAAGCGAATATGGGACATCGGGCTTGTCGCTCAGACCGGTGCCGCGATTATCGTAGGTGATCACGCGGAAAGAACGCGCCAGTTGTTCGATAAGAGCGGGATGCCACGAAGCCGAGCTGGAACCCAGCCCCATTACCATCAGCAGCGGATCGCCGCTGCCATGAATATCGTAGCGTAGTTTAAGATTTTCGATTTGAGCTTCGGGCATGAAATCCCCTTACGTTTTGGTTATGATGATTACTCTATAACATCCGGCACAGCGCGCCGGCCAAGTTCTTTTTCACTTATCGCCGGCTGAACGCGGGATTAAAGTCGAATCGGTTGCCACTCCCGACGACTTCGCTGGCTTGCGAAACCGCATAATAAGTTCGCTGCCGGCGACGTAACTCGTTTCTTCGTGGATAAAGCCTTGGCGCACGAGGACGGCGGTCAGGCTGGCGCGCGTATAGTGGGTCGTATGCTCGTCACGATAACCGCCCGGGATAAGCATCCCGTAGAGCGGCTCGATAATGCGCCAACTGCGGGTAGAATAATCGGGCGTCCCGATAATCAACGCGCCGCCGGGCTCAAGCACGCGCCACAATTCACTGAAAAGCACTTCGTCGTAGCGGACGTGCTCGATTACCTGTGAGCTGATCACGCAATCAAAGCTGTCGTTCCTGAAAGGTAACGCGAAGGCCGAGCCGCGCAATAAAGGAATTCCGCGCCGCCGCAGAAAACGCAGTTTGCCAAAATTCGGGTCCATCCCGACAGCATTATTCAAGCTCTGGATAATTATGCTCGAACCGCATCCGGCGTCGAGCACGCGACGCGCACCGCGCGCCCAGAAAGTGATAATCCGATGGCGGCGGCGTTGCCAATAACGCTGCACCGGAATAGCGCTATAAAAGGCTCGCTCATCGTAATCCGCTGAATCGATCGAATTACGCAAACGCCAGAGCCGGAAAGTAGCCCGCGTCAAATCCCATCCGAAACGGAGCAGCCGCGCATGAGATCGACCGCTCTCGCGCGGGAAATAGGTAAACGGCACTTCGCAGACGCTATAACCGCGTGCGTAGGCGCGCACCAGAATTTCCTCGAGCACTTCGAAATTACGCCCGTGAAATTGCAGGTTGTTGAGTACCTCGCGCCGGTAAAGTCGATAACCGCTCGACAGGTCGCGTACTGGAATCGAGAGCGCCCGACGCATTGCCAAATTAAGCGTGCCGCTGAGAAAACGACGGACGAAATCGGTATAAGCGACGCCGCCCCGCACGTAGCGTGAAGCAATCACAATGTCGGCCTGCGAGCGCGCTCGCCAGAGCTTTGCGACAAAATCCGGCTCATGCGACAGGTCCGCATCGAGCGTCAGGAGGTAATTCCCGCGCGCCTCGGCAAATCCGGTTTCCAGCGCACCCGCATAGCCGCGCCGCCGTTCCGGAATCACTCGCGCGCCCAGCGCTGCCGCTATCGCGCGCGTATCATCGGTCGAGCCGCCATCGATTACCAGAATCTCGAAGCTGAGCCGCTCGCGTTCCATCACGGCGCTCATACGCGGGATCAACGCGCGCAAGTTATCGGCTTCATTAACAACGGGAAGAATGATCGATAAATCCATGGGCTTCGTAACGCATTGATGTATTCATAAACTTCGCGCAAATAAACAGGAGGTTAGCAAACGTCTTGCGAGCCGATTTCATGCGCCGTACTCTTTGCGACTATGTGTGTGGAGGTGGCGTAGGTTGTTGATGCAGTTCTGTAAGAATTTTCAAAAAATAATTGCCCTCGCGCTCGCCATGATGCTGATAGCGGTTTCGATAGTCGCTGCCGCGCACGCGCCCGCCAGGCGGCTCCGCAGTCGCAAAGGCCCTGCAGCCGCCGCGATCCCGCTCAATCAAATTCACGTCTTCGATAACCTCCCGGCGCCGTTTGCGGTCGCCGGCAGTGCGGCGGAACTGGTCGCGATGCGCAGCGGCGTCGTGCTCTACGCTTTTAACGAGCATGTTCGAACGCAGCCTGCCAGCCTCGCCAAGATGATGACCTTCTACTTGACACTCGAAGCCCTGCGGCAAGGACGGATCACGCTCGACACCCAGATGCCGGTGAGCGAGGCGGCATGGCGGCTATCACTGAATGATTCGGTCTCGCGGATGTTCCTGCAGGTTGGGCAGAAAGTCGCGGTGCGCGATCTGCTCTACGGCCTGATGGTTTCATCGGGGAATGATGCTGCGGTCGTGCTATCAGAATATCTCGCCGGCAGCGGGACCGCGTTCGCCGTCGAGATGAACAAGAAAGCCGCGCAACTCGGCATGAACGATACCCATTTCACTAATCCCGACGGCCTGCCGACCCCAGATGAGTACACCACCGCGGCCGATATGGTGAAGCTTGGTCGTTCACTTCTGGAGACCTTCCCCGAGGCGCTGACTTATACCTCCGCTAAGGATTTCACCTTCAATACGACTGGGCCGCAGAATCGTCCGGTGACGATCCGTCAGCGGAATTTCAACACACTGCTGTTCTACGATTCGCGCGTCAATGGGATCAAGACCGGCCACGTCGAACAGGCCGGATACCATCTGGTGGCCTCGGCGCACACCGACGATCTCGAATTGATTTCAGCAGTGTTCGGTACTTCGAGCATGGAAAAACGACGTGTCGAGACTGACAAGCTGCTCGAATGGGCTTTCCAGACTTTTGTGACCGTCAGTCCCAACTGGCACAAAGCGATGCCGTCCAAGTTGCGCGTGTACGAGGGCGACCTCTATGAGGTTCCGATCGCGCCAGCGGGCGGAGCAGCTTATTTCACTGTCGTGCGCGGCAAAGAAACGCGGGTCAAGCTATCGGCGAACATCACAAACAAGACTCTGGTCGCGCCGCTTCCTAAAGGCACCGAAGTGGGTCAGCTCACCGTGATGATGGGCGACAAGCCCGAGTCGTCGCTTCCGATTGTGACGCAAGCCGAGGTCAAAGAGGGCGGCCTGACGCATCGGCTGGTCGATTCGATTCGGATGCGGCTCTAGCGAGAAAAGTATGTGAATTCGCTCTCGCCGCGACGCGACGAGAGCGTAAACATCTGCTTAGTTCGTGTGCTCGATTACGAACTTACCGATACCTTCGATGGCTTGCTGACCTTCCGGCAAGAAGCTCGCAAAGAGCTGCCATACATGGATCATCTCTGGCCATACTTCGAGCTTCGTCTGGACCCCTGCTGTTTTGGCGCGATCGTTGAGGCGATTCGAGTCGTCGAGCAGAGTCTCGGCATCGCCCACCTGGATTAATAGCGGCGGCAAACCTTTCAGATCGGCATAAAGCGGAGCAGCCAGTGGGGTCTTCGCGTCCTTGCCTTGCAGATACGACTGCGCCATCCCGACCAGCCCGTCTTTCTGGACGGCAGGATCGACTTCAGCTCGCGTTTTCATCGAGTCGCCGAGCCCTTCGAGATCGACCCACGGGGAGAGCAGCACTCCGGCGGCCGGCGTCGGCAGCTTCTGATCCTTAATCGCGACCAGCGTGGCCGCAGTCAAGCCACCACCTGCTGAATCCCCTGCAACAACGATTCGCGAGGGTTTCGCGCCTTGTGACAGCAACCATTTATACCCCGCGACGGCGTCATCGACCGCCGCTGGAAACGGGTGTTCCGGTGCGAGGCGGTAATTGAGTGCGAGCACTTTTGCTTTGGCGGCGCGCGAAATCCGCGCCATCAGATCGCGATGGGTTTTAATCGAGCCGATGACGTACCCGCCACCGTGCAGGTAGAGCACATAGCGATCGTCCGCCGCGCCGGGCGCCGCGATCCATTCCGCATCGACCCCGCCTGCGCTGACCGGTGTGCATTTAATATCGGATTCCGGCGCAACCGCGGATTCCTCGAAAACGGCGCGTATTTCCTGCGGGTTCTTCTTCTGAAGTGCGGCTCCTAATGCTTTCATGGCATCGATCGCCTGCTGCAACTGTGGACTCGCCATCGAAATCTCCTTGAACGAGGATGATTCTGTTTCAGCAGAATCGTGCGTGGAGCCTAACCCGTGCGGCGCTGCGCCGCAAATGAGAAAAATCGCGGTCCCATTCAAGCAGGTATTCCTTGACTCTCCTGAGAGCGACAGAAGCATCCCAATCTTCGTCGACTTAATCAGTTTACTGTTTCGCGAGCGAAGCACGCATTGAAGATCGTTCGTACATGAGTGCGTCGTAGCCGGAGATCAGCCAGCAATTCGGTTGCAGCATTCGGAGTAACGTAACCTGCCCTGCGGGCAATTGGCATCAGCGCATCAAGGGCTGTAGGCAACGCCGATACCGCGTGATCACTCTCGATTCGAAGGCGATTTTCGAGCTTCGCCAAAAAGCGATAGTCATCGAGCAAGGATTCGATTTCGCCCGACGGCATTAATCTGGTTTCAGCGATTGCATGCAGGAGTGACAAAGTGGCGCGGACTCGAAGTGCGGCGTGATCCTCGCCATAGCGTAGCGCCATCATTTGCGCCAAAAAGTCCACGTCAAGGAGCCCGCCCGGTCCTTGTTTGAGATTGAGCTTAGTCGCTGATTCCTGCCCGAGTTCGTTTTCGATGCGCCGTCTCATTGAGAGAATCTCCGCGACGCCTTGCGGCTTGAGGCCGCCTCTAAAGACGAATGTTTGGCGCTCCAGTTCAACTTCGTGGCTTAACCATTCATCTCCGGCAATCACGCGACCGCGCACCAGCGCTTGTCGCTCCCATAGCGCCGAACTTAATCGATGATATTCGCGGAAGCCGTCGAGCGTAGAGACCAGCGGACCGGCATTACCCGACGGGCGCAGGCGAAGATCGAGCTTGTAGGCATATCCTTCGCGCGTCGGAGCTTCGAGAATCGCGATCAGCTTCTGCACTATGCGCGCTGCTGCAACGCGCCCTTCAGCCGCGTGCTCGTTCGGCAGGTGATAGATGAAAATCAGGTCGAGGTCGGAGTTATAGGTCATCTGACCGGCGCCCAAACGGCCCATCGCCATCGCGCAAAGCTTCAGTTCAGGTGAAATCGGCGCGCGCTGCCCGACTTCGTGACAAGCCTGCATCATCGCCGCCGCCACCACTGTATCCGCCAGAATTGTGAGCTCTGTTTCGACCTCCTCTATCTCGAACTCGCCGGCGAGATCGGCAATCGCAATCCGGAGGAATTCCTGATGACGGAACATGCGAAGCGCGTTGAGCCGACTCTCGAAATCTGCTGAAGCCGTGAGTATTGCGCGCAATTCCGCCGTTAACTCCGATTGGGGTCTGCGCACCTTAGCCAGATCCGATCGCACCAGCGTATCGATCATCTCGGGATGCTGAATAAAGAGCGTCGATAAATACGCTGCTCGAAGCGAAGAGCCGCAGCAGAACGCGGCGGGTCGCCGGATGCTGTTCCAAGAGCGCCAGAAAAGAGGTGCGCGCGCCAACCGCCGTCATAAAAGATGCGAGATTCATCAGCGCGAGATCGGGATCGGGCAACCCGCGAAGCTCTTCCAGCAGAATCGGGCCGAGCCGCTCAAGCGCCTCGCGCCGTCTTTCACTTAGCGAAGCGTGAACCGGACCACGCGCCAGCAACTCCAGATTGCGAGCACTCTCAGTCGCGCGCGGAAAGCCTATCTGCTCCAGAATTGGCGCGGAGGCTTGCGGGTCAAGCGCGGCTCTCCACGCCTCTTGCGCGAGTGGCGGTGGCTGCGTACGCGATTTCTGATCGTCGCCGCTCAACATCTGGCGGAACTGCTCGGCGACCAGTTCTCGACGCGATCGCAGATCGCGCTCGAACCTGCTGACCGCGTCATGACCTTTGCCATAGCCGAGTCTCGTGGCGAGCACCCGCAAAGCCATCGGATCGGTAGGTAGTGTATGAGTTTGCAGGCCCGCCGCGACCTGCAACTTGTGTTCGACGTTGCGCAGAAAAAGATAGGAGTCATGTAAAGCGCTGGCCACGCTCTCCGCCATGTAGCCGCAGCTTTCTAGTCGTTTCAAGGCGACCAGTGTATTCGCGGTGCGCAAGCGCGGGTCGCGACCGCCATAGATCAAGACCAGCGCCTGCACGATAAATTCGAGTTCGCGGATGCCGCCGTAACCCAGTTTGATGTTACGCTGAATCAAGTCGGGCGAGCGCAGCTCGTCCTCGATCTGCCGCTTCATCGCGCGCAGTTCACGAATCGTGTCGAAATCGAGATAGCTGCGATAGATGAAGCGGGCCAATTCAGTGATCAGCCGCTGTCCGGCGGGAATGGCTCCCGCCACCGGACGGGCGCGCAGCAACGCCGCGCGTTCCCAGGTTTGGCCGAAACTCTCATAGAAAGCCGAGCACTGCCGGCGACTGAACTCACTAAAGGTGCAACGCGGCCTCCCGGCCGCAGTCGCATATCGACGCGGAAACAGTGCATCGAGATGATTCCGGTCAGCCTTTTCCCGAAACGCTGCGCCCACTCCAGATGCGACAGGATCGTCATCGTCGAAGAGGTACACCAAATCGACGTCGGAGCTTAGATTGAGCTCATTCGCGCCCAGCTTGCCCATCGCGAGAACGCAAAATTTGTTTGCACGAGCGGCCTCCGATTCGCGCGATGCGATCGCGAGCGCGCCGTGAATACACGCGTCAGCCAACCACGACATCTCCTTCACGGTCTCAATCACCGTCGCGCGGCCGAGCAGGTCTCTAATAGCGATGCGCAGCAGCGTGCGTTGCTTGAACGCGCCCAACATCTCGGTGGAGGCAAATTCGGTTGGCGGCGAATCCACGCTGCTAGACGAATTCTGCAATCGAGCTTGATCCAGCAGACTGACCCACTCGACGCCGCTGGTAATCAAGCCCGTCGCGATCAACTCCGATCCGCCCAAGCAGAAGATCAGATCGTCAGCACGACGCTGATCGCGCAAAGCCTCGGCTCAGCAAACTCGGCGAGATTTCGGCGAGCTGAAGCAGAAACGCCAAGGCCAAACGCTCGTCGGGCGCCTGATCGCGAATTGCCCGCAGAGTCAGAGAAACGAGAGACGAATTTCCGAGTGCGACAGCGAGGCGATCAGCTAACACGCGCAGTTCACGCGCGAATTCAGGCTCTGCCACTTGCATCTCACGATCTTAGCAAACACGAGCGGCTTGAATTACCGCTTCCTGCTTGAGTTCCGGCGCGCGTCCGGACCATCGTAATCGCGTCACTATCAGGCCGAGAGACGCAACCATGATCATCCTTTACACGACCGAGCGCGATTACCCGTGGGGCACGCTTCGCTCCACCCATGGCAGCAAAACCAAAGTAGTGCTCGAAGAAAAACACATCCCCTATCGGATCGAGAATCTGCCGCCCGGCAATCTGTGGAAGAAACCGCCCGAGATGACGGCGCGTCATCCGTTGGGCAAGGTGCCGTATATAGAAGATGGCGGCGTCACGATCTATGATTCGACTGTGATCGGCGAATACCTCGAAGACCGCTATTCCTGGCCGGCGCTGATCCCGCATTCCGACGCCATAGCGCGCGCACGAGTCAGAATGGTCGAGCAGTTCGCCGATGAAGCGCTTCTCGTCGGCAATTTGCCGCCGATCTGGATGCCCTACTGGAGCGAACCGGAAAAGCGCGACACCCAGCGAATGGAAAAAGGCCGCGAAGGCCTACGCTCGCGCGACCTGCCATATATCGAGAAATTGCTCACTGACAGTCGAATCCCGAGGGATGGCTATGCGGTGATTTCTCGATGGCCGACGTGCCGATGATGATGCTGGCGATGGTGCTGGAAGTCGATCAGATGCCGCTTGATAAATTCGCGCGTGTGGCCGCCTATCTTGAGCGACTGCGCAGCCGGCCAAGTTATCGCTCAATCAGCCCGCGGACCAAAGTCGCCGAGGCTGAGGCGCTTAAGCGTGTGTGAGGGAGGAATGCAGACGGCTGCCACTATGACTTGAAGCAACCTCGTGATGGCGTCGATGCGCATGATGTCCGGGATGCGCGATTAGGCGATGAACTGCCAATCGGCGCCGGACATTTCGATGGGGCGGCGTAAAATCGGTTCGGATGATTTGTGGGGCGGGGGTTTCGGCATATTTAAGACCGGGGAAGTAGCTGTCCTCATAACGATGGATTTGCAGAGCGGCCAGAAACTCCGGGTAATAATTCTTGGACGCGAAGCCGAAGCGCGCGCCGCCATAATTTTGCACAATTCGATTATAGTCGCCGTTGTACTGACTTGACGCCTCCGCCATCCCACCAGTGCCGTAATTGTATGCTGTAATCGCGAGCGGCCAACTGCCGAGGGTTTCGTAGTTTGAGCGGAGGAGCTTAGCGGCCGCGGTAGTTGAGGTGAGCGGGCTCAGCCGGTCATCGTGATAACGGCTGATGCGCATGTATTCGCGACCAGTATCGCGGGTGAATTGCCAGACTCCAACCGCCCCGGCGCTCGACCGGGCTCGGGTGTAAAAACCTGATTCAATGTCGGCAAGGGTCACCAGCTCAGGCGGGAGACCGGCGGCATTAAATATTCGTTCCATGGTGGAGCGATAGTAGCGGCTGCGCAGCAGTCCCTCTTGAAAGCGTTCGCGCATCCCTTGCTGCACGCGAAGATTCTGTGCTGCCGTCGAATATGCCGATAATGGCTCGCCCTTGAACAGCAGGGCTACCCGGCGTTCTTCCGGCAGATGCTGGCGGTTGTCCGCTGGCGAGATGATTAAGAATGCCGGCGTACTTAATCTTGAGATAGTCGTTAATGCCGTCAGCTTCCGCGCGGGTGGGCAAGCCCTCACCCGGCACATGCATTACCTGATAAATCCGCCAAAGATGATCGCGATCGTGGATTACGAAATCGCGCTCGCCATAACCGCTGAAGACATCCACCCAGAATTTAACATTGGGTTCGATCGAAGCAGGACGGGGAAAAAAAATTCAGCACCTGCAAAGGCGTAAGTGCTAATCAGGAAAGCCGCCGTAATCATGAAGATTATCGTCCGGACTACTTTCCCCGCCATAAATTTTCAGCTTTCCCCTACGCCGGCAGGCTGCGACCTTGTCCGAATGCAGTCCGACGCCTCCGATCTGCTCAAACTCATTCATATGGGATAATTGCTTGTCCTTAGGTAGTCAACTACTTTCCATCGAACTTTACCACGCAGCAAAGATCAAACTGTGAAACTATTAATTTCAACGATTACTCGCTCGCTGATAATTGCGGTAATCGCAGTGAGTCTCGTATCGTGCCGCCAAAAAGCGGTTATGTCGCCAATAAGCAGCCAATCCAACTTCCACGTGGCGCTGCTGACGCCGGGTCCGGTTAGCGATGCTGGATGGAATGCGGCTGCCTACGATGGCTTGCAGCTCATTAAACGTAAGATGGGCGCAGATGTCGCGACTGTCCAAACCACATCGCCCGCCGATTTCGACGACGCCTTTCGGGATTTCGCTTCCCGCGGTTTCAATCTCGTCTTCGCACATGGGTTCGAGTACACCGACGCGGCATTAAAAGCCGGTAAGGAGTTCCCTCATACCTGGTTCGTAGTCACTTCGGGCAGCGGCTCGTCAGACAATGTGGCGTCATTAAGCTTCAAAATCGAGGATGCTGCTTATGTCGAGGGCGTGCTGGCCGGAGGAATGACCAAAACCCGGACTGCCGGTGCGATCGGCGGAATCGAATTGCCTGCGATCAAGCTCGCGTTCGAGGGCTTCCGTCGCGGGTTCGTCTCGATGCAACCGCAAGGACGGCTGCTGACCGGATTTACCGGCAGCTTCGATGACGTTGGCGCGGCAAAAGAGGCGGCGCTTGCCCAGATCAGCCAAGGCGCGGATTTCTTGTTCCATGACGCCGACGCGGCGGGCCTCGGCGTGTTTGAAGCGGCACGCGAGAAACAAGTCTATGCCTTTGGCGCGAATCGTAATCAAAACGACGTCGTGCCGACCGTGGTGATTGCCAGTGCGGTTACCTCGATACCAGAGGCGTTCCTAAAAATCGCGATCGACGTAAAGGCGGGTGGCTTCCGGCCCGGGATGATTGAATTCGGGATGCGCGACGGCATGGTGAGAGTGGTGCTCAACCCGCAACTGGAATCGCGAATTCCGCCTACCGTGATGGAGCAAGTCAAGCGGGCCGAACAACAGCTCGAACGCTAGCAGAGCGCGGTTGCTGCGCGGAGCGAGCAGGCGAGTCTGCGAGCTGCGTTCACCATAGAGAAATCCCTATTTCTCTTGTCTTGAAGACCGTCCACTATCGGCATTTGAGGGCTCGACTGAAGCCGAGCCTTTGATCGCGTTCACCACTTTCTCCTCGATCAGTCTCGCGATCTCGGCCTCGCTGCGTCCGATCTCGCGCAGTATTGCCACGCTGTGCTGACCAGTAACTGGCGCGGGTCGCAAATTCCACGAGTTCGCATTACCGAATCGCACGGTGTGACCAACTTCGGAAACCAATCCTGCATCAAAATGGTTCTCGGAGACGATCACGCCGCGCACGCGTAGTCCCGGCTCGGTGATGATCTCCTCCGGCGGAAACGGAACGGGCGCTGCTGAAGGAACTCCTTCGGCTCGCAGTCTCCTAAGTGCTGATTGCGTAGTGAGTTTTGCGATTGCGGATTCGATTTTATTCGCGACTTCACTTTGGCCGATTCGTTCCCGGCGTACATCAAAATAAGTCGGCCAGCTTTCATCGATTCCTAAGGCCTGTCTGACGCCGTTCCATTCACGATCGCTGTAGCAGGCGATTACGATCCAACCGTCGGAGGTTTGATAAAGGGCGTTCGCGGGCGAATGGCCGCGCTGGTCATGATCGAGCGGGAACGTCTCAATTTTCTCTTCCCGCGACCCATGCACGTCGGACATCGCGAACAACCCGGCGCCGGTCTGTGGAACTTCGAGGTACTGTCCCATCCCGCTATGCTCACGCTCGACGAGTGCCGCCAGAACCATCGCGCACGAGGTCAGGCCACATCCATAGTCCATGTGCGTCAAATAATGGTCGGGCATGTTGCCGTCTCCGCCCGTCCGCACAAGCATCCCAGTAAGCGCTGAATGCAAAGGCTCGAAGGTCGGCAGCTTGGCCCACGGACCTTCGTTGCCATAACCGGAGGAATGGCAAAAGATTAGGCGCGGATTGATCGCGCGCAACTGCTCCCATCCGACGCCCAATCGCTCCATCGCTCCGGCGCGCAAGTTGTGATGCACCACGTCGGCTTTGCGCGCCAAATCGAGCGCGATCTGCCGGCCTGCTGGCGACTTGAGATCAACCGCGATGCTCTCCTTGCCGCGTTGCACGCCGAGAAACGAACTAAGCTGCGGTCCGCGCATCGGATCGCCGCCGTACTCCTCAATCTTGATTACCCGCGCGCCGAGGTCGGCAAACAATCGATTCGCGAATGGACCGGCCATATACGCGCCGAAATCGAGCACGACGATACCGTCGAGTGGGCCGATTCGCTTTCCGCTCGCGGCAGCAGTGACAGTGCCGTTTGAGCTCTCGCTCCCATTCGCTGAGGCATTGTGATCTTTGAACAAGGCCGAGTTGTCTTGTCCCGGACTCGGTATCCCGCGACGGAGCTCGATTGGCGTCCGGCTGTACTTCGCGAGCTTGCCGAGTCTCCGCTGGCCCTCCTCGGCGATATCAACGAGGCCGTTCTTTTCCATCTGTTCGAGCCACAACGCCTCGCCGGGCTTGAGCGCGGGCATACAGCATACGTCGGCCTGCGCGAGCAGTTCGCACCATTCATTTGAAGGCCGGGTCTTGAAGAAGCGGTCCAGATAGCTCCAGAGGTCCTGCGATACGGCCGGTTCGAGCGGCGTCGCGAGGATATGTACGCCGGGATTTTCGACGATTAGATCGTCACGGCCGACTACTTTCAGCATCCGGTCGAAAGCGCCGCGCGGCCCGGTATGAACCTGGATCCAGTAGCCGTCGGCACACTCGAATAGTCCGACGATCAGGCGCAGATTGCTGGGACGGGTTGTGATGCGACTGCCCTTGAGCAGCGACGGTCCCATCTTTTCACCGCCGAGCCATCGCGCATTGCTCAGAATTGCAGCACCATCGAGCAGCGACGTAGTCAAGGTCTGACCCGCACCGGTACGTGCACGCTCATAGAGCGCGCCGAGGATGCCAATTTGGAGCATCCACGCGGCTCCATAAATCGCATGAGGCCAACCGAGAAAATGCGGGCCTCCGGGCCGTATTCCTTCCTGAAAGCTTTGCATCCCGTATTCAGCTTCGATCAGCTCGCCGCAGACAGGCGGATTCAGTCCGCTGTCGGCCTGCGCCAATTCCTCAATTGTGCGTGGGTAAGCGGTGAGGAGCGCGAAGATTTGGCCGCCATTTGGCTCAAATCCGGCAAGCAAACCGTTCGGTTTGGCGATCCAGGGCTGCGCCGTATCGATGATTACGTCGGCGGTGTCGCGCAGCGCCCGCCAGCTGCCGTCGTGTAGTTGAGCTTCATTGAGCGTCACACTCCGCTGACCACGCAACCACACTGCACATCCCGGCAATGCGCGCACCGGATCGCCTCCGGACGGTTCGACCCGAATTACTTCTGCGCCGAGGTCGGCCAGCGTCATACCTGCAATTGCGGCGGCGGGCGATCGTTCGGAGAGATCGAGTATCCGGATAGTGCTCGCTAATGGTCCTGGCATGACACAACCTCCTGCCGAATCGAACCGGGTTGGTTAGCCGCCGGTCTGATATATAGACACTCCGGACGGGTTCATCGGTGATGGACCGTGCAGGATTCTCAGGGGATCGAGTTTGCCGTTGGCATTGGGCGCGAAGAACAGCACTCCACCAATCGCGCTAGCTGCGATCTCCCCCGCGGAGTCCACTGCGACGCCAGTCGGATTGCTGAGTGATTTGCTGGTGATCGTCGCGGCCGGCGACCAATTTTCAGGACCAGCCGAAGAAAGAACAACGATTGAGTTGTCGCCTTGATTGACGACATAAACGTTCAGCACGTCATCGACTGCGAGATGCGTTGGCGCGTGTAACCCGTCGATCGTCGCCAGCGGCGTCGCGTCGCCCTCGGCATTCGCGTCGAAGACCAGGATGCGATTCGACGCGCGGTCAGCAACGAAGAGGCGGCCGGAACCGTCAATCGCGACCCCGCGCGGGTCCTTAATGCCGGTGCTCGGTCCGGCCAGTACTCGGTCGGGAACGAGATTGCCGTTCGCACCCCCCGAGAACCATTCCACCCGGCCGTGGCCATTGGCAGGATCAGCAATGTAAAAGCTGCCCGCACGATTCACCGCGATCGCGGATGGCGTCCGCATCCGGGTATTCGAGCCCTCGAAGTTGCGGATCAACTCGTATTTGCCGTTCGGCGTGGGGCCGTACACGCGAACGTTGGCATTCTCGTTGGCCACGAAGGCCTCTCCCAACCCATCAACCGCAACGTCCATCGGTTTATCTGGTGGATTTTCTTTAATACTTGCGAGGGGAGAATCGTCGCTTCCCGCATTGGCCGCATATACCTGCAGGACCCCGGTTTCAGGACTGGTCACGAATAACCGTTGTGAGGCGGTCCCGGAGGGCGAACGAGAACATCCGACAAACAAGATCGCAATCAAGGTTGTGCCCGTGAGTACGGGAGCGCGCAAGCTAAACCAATGCATCAGCTCCTGCCGATCGCGTTAATTGCCGTATCGTGCCCCAAATTGACAGTCGCCGTCCAGCGATGATAGTCCATCACCCCGGCTGGATTGCAGACGCTTGGGATCGCCAGGACGAGTGCGGCGCTTCCAAAGAGCCGCAAACGCCAATCACCAACTTCGGTCAGTCTTGATACGAATCGATTAACTGTTGACGATAGGCCCCAATCAGATATAACCCGCATTAGAGCGTGCAATTTGCAACGGAGCCGTAACTTATGACGACAAAGAGTTCTTACGGTCCGACCGACTGGCTCGGCGGATGGCGAACACTATTCATTGGGTGCGCCGCACTGTTGGCGTGCAATCTCTTTCTCTGGGTCTGGGATTATGAATTTGCCTTTACCGCCGGCTTAAATTCAGCCAGCCGCGCTTTTACCCTGCACTACCGCACCCTGTTCTGGGGTGAGTTGCTGTCGCTCGGCATCTTCACCGGCATCTGGTACGGATGGCTGATGCGGACCGGACGGGTGCTGATCGGGCAGCCGATAACTCCGCAGGAAGAAGTCCGGCGAATCGCGGTGTTGTGGGGAATTATCGGCGCCACCAGCCTTTCACTTTATATCGAAGCGAGTTTCTGGCCCAACTGGGACGGCGCATGGCATCAGACGATGGTGCGCGATACCGCATTGACGCCGACCCATATCCCGATGTTCTACTTCTTCTTCCCACTTTCGATGATTCTCGCAATTGGCGCATACCTCTACGGCCGCTTCCGTATTCCTGCCGTATATGGCGCTCAAAAAGGGTTCCCGTGGTCATTTTTCCTGTTGATCGCGGCAGCCGTGCTGGAATCCGTGCAGGTGGCGTTCAATGAGTGGGGCCACAGTCTGTGGTTATCGGAGGAGTTTTTCTCGGTTCCCTTCCATTGGCCGTTCGTAACTTACGGATGGCTGGCGAGCGGGATGTTCGCAGTTTGGGGCGAAACCATCATCCGGCTGTTTGGGATTGAGAAAGAAGCGCGCACGGTAGAGATTCCGGCGCAAACTGCGGCAGCGGGCGGACGCTAAAAGCGAATTCGCTGCGATCACTCTAGTAAGGGGAAAGCATGGCTGCGGCAACGACTGGGATGACGGCGGCGGAGCGGGCGAAGCGCCTGGAATTGCGCGATCTGCTCAACGCCAAGTATCAATGGATTGATCGTTCGTGGGATGTGGTTTTCTGGGTTACCGCGATTTTTATCGTGGGTGGAGCAGCTGATATCACAAAGCTGCTCTTTGCGGGTGACTGGGATTTCTGGACGGATTGGAAAGATCCGCAGTGGTGGCCAGTGGTGACGGCGTTCGCGACAATTATCATTCCGTCAGCCTTGCAATGGATTCAGTGGGTCGCTTGGCGGTTTCCCACTGGCGCAACTTACACCTGCGTATGTTTGTTCATGGCGGACTGGGTCGGGCGGTATTTTCAATGGCATATCGCCGAGAACTATCCGATGAATTTTGTGTGGCCGATCTCGACGATTCCGGCTGCGATTATTCTCGACTGGCTGCTGATGAAGACCAAGAGCTTCGTGCTCACCTCACTTATAGGAGGCCCCATTTGGGCAGTCCTTGTATGGGGCTTTAACTACATACCGCTCGCGCCATACCTTCAGCCCGCCCAGTTTATGCATCACGTGCTGACGGTGTCAGACGTGCAAGGCATCGCGTATATCCGCTCACAAACTCCCGAGTATATGCGTCATATCGAGCGTGGCGCGCTGCGCAGCTTCCTCGGTGAGACTCAGTACGTTTCACTGGTCTTTGGTGGTTCGCTCGCGATGCTCGGTTATTGGGTCGGTCAGCTGATCGGGCGTTACCTCGCGGTATGGCCGATTGGTAAATACATCAAGACCTATTGAGATAGCGGAGCCGGAAAATGCAGTCGAGAATTTCGATTATCCGCAGCTTGATCGTAGCTGGGGCATGGCTGCTGCTCAGCTTGGGGACGGCACATGCGCACGGCGGGATGGCGGGACCGGACGAGCTGGGGCCGCCCGTCGGTATTTCGGTCGCAATCGGCTTGGCCTGCTATTGGGGTATCACGATGTGGCCGTCAAATCGGCGCGAGACCGAACGGCGCAAACGTGCGGGACGCACCACTCGCTCGATGGCAAGATAATTGGGACAGAGGGGAGAGGATCGCGTGAGACGAACTCGAATAGTTGCGCTGATAGCGCTCGCCATATTTGGCCTGGTCAGCTTTTCCGCTAGGGGAGCTTTCGCCCATGGCGAAGCAGCCGACGAGCCTTTTTTGAAAGATTTGACAGTCGCATTCTATGATGTTCACGTTTCGCCGACTACCGTAAAGGTCGGCGAACCAGTCACGATCTCCGGCACCCTGACGATCCTCGATACGTGGCCCTATACTCTCGACGAGCCGCGAACCGCCTACATCACACCGGTCGTGCCGGGACCGGTCTTTGCCCTGACTGATCGAGTCGTCAATGGCGACCCCGACTTCGGCTCGATTCTGGTCGAGAAAGGCGGCACTTACCATTTCCAGATGACGATGCTCGGGCGCAACCCCGGCGATTGGCATGTGCATCCCGGGATCGCGATTCAGGGCACGGGCACGCTGATCGGCCCTGGACAATGGGTCACAGTCGAGAAAGGCAACAAGCCTTTCGCGTTTCCGGTGACATTGCTGTCCGGCAAGACCGTTAATCTGGAGCATCTGGGTGGAAAGTTCGTATGGTGGTGGTCGTTCGCCGGATTCGTAATCGGTGTAGTCTGGATGCTCTACTGGACCGTGCCGAAGCGAACCGTCACTCGCTTGGCCGTCACCGCGCAAATCGGCGTCAATGACGACGCACCGGATATTGGACTGATTACGCCGCGCGATCACTTCTGGATGGATATTCTGGCCGGCCTGACGATCCTGATGCTGGTCGTCGGATGGGTCTGGATGGCGATGAAGTATCCGGTACGGCTGCCTCAACAAACCGATCGTTTCGCACCGATATCGATTACTCCCTCTAATCATTTCGTGCAGATGCGCACAACCGGTTCGGTTTACGACGATCGTACCGACACACTCACCATCAATGCGATTGTCAAGAACACTGGAAACAGTCCGATCACGATCAAGAGTTATGTGATGGCGATGGCGACGTTCGTCAACGGCGGTGAGGTCGAACAGGCCAAAGCCGGGCCTGCCGATTTTGTGGGCCAACTCACGGTTTCTCCCAACGGTCCGATTGCACCGGGCGAAGCGCGCAAGGTGACGCTGACGATGCGCGGCGACATCTTCGATGTGGAGCGATTAATTCCGCTGCATGATCCGCAACAACTGATCGCCGGATTAGTGCGCGTCACCGATGCGCAAGGTCGCGAGGATGACGTCACGATCAAGTCGGTACTCATACCGACCGAATTTCGTGGACAGTATCTCCCGTAGGCAGCAACCGAGCGTATACGAAATGCGGGCGGCGGTTCTAAATAGCTACGATACGACCCTGAGCGCGCGGGAGTTTGTGGCTTGGCAAGAAGTACCCGAGCCGCGCATCACTGGGCCTAACGAGGTAATCGTGCAGATCGGCGGCGCGGGCGTCTGTCGCACCGACCTGCATATTATCGAGGGGCTCTGGCGTGAGCGGGTTCCGGTGACGCTGCCCTATATCATGGGTCACGAGAATGCGGGTTGGGTCGAAGCAGTCGGCCACGAGGTCAGCACGGTCAAGCGCGGCGATCCCGTGATCTGCCATCCCCTGCTGAGTAATGGAATGACACTCGCGGCGCGACGTGGGAACGATATGCACGCCGGCGGCGCCTTTCCGGGGATCGATTCCGATGGCGGCTACGCCGAGTTGCTGAAAACCGGCGAACGCGCGCTGATCAAGCTCCCAACGACGCTCGCACCTAAAGACGTGGCCCCCTATGCCGACGCCGGACTGACCGCATATCACGTGGCCAAAAAAGCCGCGCGTCATCTGCTTCCCGGCGATTACGCGGTCGCGATCGGGGTCGGTGGCCTCGGTCATATCGGCATCCAGGCGCTCAAGGCCTTGTGCGCCGCCTCGATTATCGCTGTCGATCGCTCGGAACTTGCGCTCGAATTGGCGAAAGAATCAGGCGCCGATCAAACTGTAAAGGCCGACGGCAATGAGACCGAGGCAGTGCTCGATTTGACTGGCCGCAATGGAGCTGAGGCGGTGCTCGACTTCGTCGGCGAGGGTGATTCGGTAGCGAAAGGCCTCGCGATGACCCGCAACGCGGGCTTCTATTACATCATTGGTTATGGCGGCAAAGTCGAAATTCCCACGATGGAGATGATCGTCACCGAGAAGACGATTGTGGGGAATCTAGTGGGCACTTATTCTGATTTAGTCGAGTTGATGGCGCTGGCGGATCGCGGCTTGGTCAAACTCGCAACCAAAGAATACAAGCTCAGCGATGCGAATATGGCCTTGCAGGACCTGAAAAACGGCAAGGTCAAGGGCCGTGCGGTGCTGGTTCCCTGATATTGCTTGGAAAGGCCGCGTCGGGTTCTCAGTCAATGTTCGGGGGCGAAGCTTTTGCACGGATTGTAGTTGTGGCAATGCTCTGTGCACTTGCCGCGTTCAGCCCGAAGGAACTTTTCGGTTTTGACTCGATTGCCGACGCGGCGGAAGGATCGGACACCAAAGCTGCAAGTAATATCACCCCCGAGGCGCAGGCCGAAGCGACCGATATCTACGATTCGCGATGTTCTGCGTGTCATGGCGCCGAGGGGCACGGCGACGGGCCGGGCGCAGCCGCGCTACATCCCAAACCAATCAACTTTCATAATCCCAATTGGCAGAAATCAGTGTCCGACGAACAAATTGCGAAGGCCATCGTTGAGGGCGGCAGCGCAGTTGGATTAAGTAATCAGATGGCGCCCAACCCCGACCTCGAGGATGAACCGCTAGTGGTCAAGGCGCTGGTAGCGCATGTCCGCGAACTGGGCAAATGAGAACGGAAAATTTATGAAGAGACGCGATTTTCTTAAAACGGGCACACTCGCGGCCGCGGCCGCAGTTTCGGGAATCGATGCGGTGGCGATCGCGTCGGATAGTCTCACCACGCCGTCAACTGTACTCAGCAAGCATGATAACGAGACCTTGCTTAAGATGGCGCGGCAGATTTTTCCGCACGATCGTCTCGACGATTCCTATTACGCGCCGACTATTGCTGAGTTGAACAACGACGCGGCGAAGGATCCGGCCATTGCAAAGCTGCTCCGCGACGGCGTCGCCAATCTTGACAAGGTTCAGGACACGAAGTTCGTTGCGCTTACGCCTGACGATCAGGTCGCGGCGCTACGAAAAATTGAGCACACGCCCTTTTTTCAGAAAGTGCAATCCGTCGAACTCGTCGCGCTTTACAACAATCACGCGGTCTGGAAGCAGTTGGGTTATCCCGGATCGTCGTATCAAATCGGCGGATACATTCATCATGGGTTCAACGATCTTGCCTGGCTGCCCGATCCACCAGAATCCGCCAGTCCCAAGTTAGCTTGAGTGGAGGATTAACGAGTGGCTCATTACGACCAGAAGGATGATTCCGTAGTAGTAATTGTCGGCTCCGGCGCTGGTGGCGGCACGTTGGCAAATGAATTATGCCAGAAGGGCTTTAAGGTAGTTTTGCTCGAAGCAGGCAAGCAGCAATCCTCGGCGACTTTTCGCAATGATGAGTGGTTCGCGTTTCAGCAGCTTGCGTGGCTCGACAAACGGACAACCTCGGGAACCTGGCGCGTCGCCAAGGATTTTCCCAACTTGCCCGCCTGGACCTGCAAGACGGTCGGCGGCACCACCACTCATTGGGCGGGCGCGTCGCTGCGCTTGCAGCCGCACGAGTTCAAGGCCAAGACCACGTATTCGAATGTGACCGGGGCTAATTTGCTGGATTGGCCGCTCACGCTCGACGAACTCGACTCCTTACTATGCCAAGGCCGAGAATAAGATGGGCGTAACCCGGACCAACGGGATTCCGGGACTACCCGGTAACAATAACTTCAAGGTGATGTATAACGGCGCGACGCGCGTTGGATATACGAACGTCCACACGGGGCGGATGGCGATCAATAGCCGCCCGCGCGATGATCGTTCAGCTTGCTGGCAACTGGGCTTCTGCTTTCAGGGCTGCAAATCCGGCGCGAAATGGTCCACTCTCTACACCGAGATTCCCAAAGCTCAAACCACCGGCAAGCTCGACCTGCGCCCGCAATCGCAGGTGTTGCAGATTCAGCATGATAAGACCGGCAAAGCCACCGGTGTGCTCTATGCCGACAAGTCCGGGGCACAGCACGTGCAGAAAGCCCGGATAGTCTGCGTCGCCTGCAACTCAATCGAAACTGCGCGCCTGCTGCTCAACTCGCATTCATCGCAATTTCCGGACGGCCTCGCGAACTCGTCGGGTCAAGTCGGCAAGAACTATATGCGGCACACGACCGGCTCGGTTTACGGCATTTTCAAGCAGCCAGTGCACATCTATCGCGGCACCGTGATGGCGGGTTATATCGGCGACGAATCGAAATTCGACCCGAAGCGTGGATTCGCCGGCGGCTTCGAGTTCGAGACTATCTCCCTTGGCTTGCCGTTCGCCGCCGCTTTTCTCAATCCGGGCGCGTGGGGCCGCGAGTACACTCGCATACTTGATCAATATGACAATATGGCCGGGATGTGGATCGTCGGCGAAGATATGCCGCAAGAAACTAACTGTGTGACTCTGCATGCAACGCGAGAAAGACCAGTTCGGTCAGCCGATTCCGAACGTGCATTATGATGACCACGCCAACGACGCTGCGATGCGCGATTACGCATTCAAACGCGGCGCAGACATCTACGACGCGGTCGGCGCAACTCAGATTATCAAGGTTCCACCCTATCCCTCGACCCACAATCTCGGCACGGCGCGGATGAGCGAGAAGCCTGCCGACGGGGTCTGTAATAAGTGGGGTCAGACCCACGATGTCAAAAACCTGTTTATTTCGGACGGCAGCCAATTCACGACGGGCGGCGGAGAAAATCCAACCTTGACGATCGTGACGCTCGCGATTCGGCAGGCCGACTACATAGCTGGGGAAAGCACGAAACGCGATATTTGATGATTTGTTTCGAGCGAGGATATCAGTATGGCATCCCGACAATTACGCGGATTGGCATCAGTACTGGCTTTTACCGCATCAGTGTTGGTGGCGCTTGCCGTAACTGTAATAGCCGCCACCCCGAACGCCACATCGACTGATTATCTGCCAAATATTACCCTGCGCGATCAATTCAACCATCAGCTTTCGCTCGCGTCGTTGCGTGGAAAGCCGGCGCTGGTCGGATTTATCCACACCTCCTGCGGCGGGGTATGTCAGCTCATGACGGCCAAGATGAAGACTATCGCACAGGATTTCGATCCGGCATTCGGCTCGAAGCTGACAATGATCTCGATCACTACGGATCCGCGCGAAGACGGTCCCGCTCAGCTAAACACTTATGCAAAAAATCAAGCTGCAATAGGCGAGGGGTGGGTTTTCCTGACTGGCAAGCCCGCTAATATCAAACGTGTTCTAAAGCTTTATAATGTTGCTCAAAATAGCGATGACGACGAGATGACGCATGTGTTCGACCTATTCCTGATCAGTTCTGATGGTCGCGAACTGCATCATTACCACGGCTCAGATATCCAGCCTAAGAACGTTGCTACTGATATCCGGACGGCGCTGGCCGCACGCTGACTCACGCTCCTACACAAGATTCCGCGTTAAAGCCATATCGCAATCGGACTGACCCATCGCGACTTATCACCAGCTTAGCTGTGCATAAAAGAAGGCCCGCATCGTGGCTTTGGACGCCCATTGCGACATAAGATTTCCGCTTGAGCAGCTCAAGCATGGCGGAAACGAACAGAGCACGAAATTCCGAAATCGTACCGCTCAGGATCGGTCTTGACCAAGCGCTCCGGAGTGATTTCGCGCGTGAATTATATACGAGTTGCTTCTTCCATCCGGAATGGCTCCGACATCATGCTCCACTCATCAGTAAGGACCCATGCTGTCTCTCATGTGGGAGCGACGATGGCTATGAACTACCCGACGCGCCCTTCTGCTTCGGAATCCACATCTTCCTGAATGAGGATCAGTGGTATAGCGCAGTGCTTTGCGCAAATTGTTACGAGAAGCTAGTCACCGAACTCGAGCATGCCGGCGAGTTTTAGGCCAGGATCGAACGCGAGCAATCGGAATCAGTTGCTTTCACGCGTACCTTCGATTTTCCAGAAATCGTCGCCACGCTTTCGATAGCTGTCCAAATCAACTCCATCGCGCGCGAGTGCGCTTTGATCGAGCGTTGCCTTACCGCGACAGCGCAAGACCGTAAGCGGCCCCATCCGATTCACTGCTCCAGTGCAAACGCCAGTCAACTTAGCTTTTATTCTTTCCAGTTCGCGCTGGAGACGATCGGTTTCAGCCGTCAATCGCAAATAATCCGAGGCGAGCGCCAGGGTTTCAGTGTCATGATGCTCGATACGGCCTTGATAGACTGGTAATTCAGGCGCCTTTCTTTCGAGCACACAGCGCCAGAATGCCTGCTCTTTTTCGAATAGCGTTTCGTGATAATTTTTATCCGGTTCGACCGTTAGCAGCACGCCTTCGACGCCGTCGAAACTCCAGTAGTGAAGTACCGAGGCTCCGCTAATCATCAGGTAATGCTGGATCTGCGGCCAGTAACGATCTGGAATGCGGCCGGCTTTGGCTTCGTCGTGAATTGAGCGGCCCGGACATTTGATTTCCGTAGCGATGTCGCGATCGAAGCTCAAACCGTCGAGGCTGCCATGCAGCCAATCGTGCTCCGGATGAACTACGCAGGCGGGTTGCACTACGAGTCCGGTGTGCGCCTCATACATCTCTCGCGCGATCGGCTCCATCGCGATCCCGCGGCGCATTGCGTCATTCGTGGTCACGTCAGGTGCGATCCCCAATTTGACTCGCCACAATTCGAGCGGCGTCATCCACGGCGACACACCCATGATGATTGGCGCGTCGGAGCCGCCGATCCCGGAGCGCCGCCATTCTTTCCATCCTGCATCATCTTCTGCGAATGCTATGTCGCTCATCTCACGAACTCCGCTATGATCGGCCTACGCTAACGCGACCGGGACCAGCACTTCAGTCCAGTCCCGATCTGACATTCCTTGCAAATCAGCGCTTACGCGCTGAGTGCGTGTTGTATTTCAGTGCAGATTGCTTCGTACTCGGTTCGGGGCACTTCGCGCGAATGCTCATAGCCGTGCCGGGACAGAACTTCGCGGAGCAGTTTCGCGTTGCCATTCGCGAGCGCGTACATCCGCCGCCCCTGGGCTTCGCTGATCGGACGACCACTCGGACCGTTCGGGCGCGCCGCTTGCTCTGAGGATGGCGGCGTGGGCATTTCGGGCTGCGCCGTAGAAGTCTCTGTCTGTGCCGCAGGCTGTTGTGCGCTGGGTTTTCGCGCGCGAATCATCCGCATCGCGCGATTATATTCAGCGATTGTGAACTCCTCGAAGCTTGTTTTATTGAAGAACTGGAGCACTTTGGTCTTGTCAATGTCCTGCGACTCGATCGCATTGACCAAGGCGGTGAATTCGTCGGTCCCGATCGCCGCGGCCCCTAAATCCTCGATCCTTTGCACGAATTCATCGAGAGCGTCGGTATAAATCTCGCCAAGACTCTGCACGCCCGCCAACTCGCTGAGCGCTGCGTCTTCAAGCCCGAGCAGATAACGCGCCTTGGCCCGCAGCATTGCTTGCTGAGCCTCCGAAATCGGGCGTGGCGGCTGCGCAACTGGCGCCAAATCATTCTCTTCTATACCAGTCGCGACCCGCGGCGCCGCATGATCGGCCTGCTCCATCTCGGCGTCGGTATAGAGACCCGACAACTCGTTAGGAAAGGCCTTACGCAATCCCAGCGACTCGGCGCACTTCGCGAGCATCAGGTCGCCCATCTTGTGCCACATCGCGGAGTCCTGCGCATAAGCATCGTACCGTGCCACCGCCCAGACTGGCTCCTTGAAATCCGAACGTAACACGCCGACTTTGGCCGCCTTGGGGGGTGTCTTTTCCAGCCATACTTCCACCCACTCCTTGCCATTGCCGGTCCAGAAAGGGCCCAATTGACCGGCGTACTTGCCGGTCCGTTCCGCGACGAGCCGTTGCCCGTCAATCGAGACCTGCGCCGTCATCTGATTACCTCGACGAATCGCATAGATCTGTCGAGCAAATGGATCGAGGCGCGTCTTGTTGCAAATCTGGATAAACAGCTTCAGCTCATCTTCTGAAGCGTCTTTCAGGATCATGCGCTTGACCAGCTCTATCTGATCGCGCGGCATCCCGGCAGAGGTGGAAGACGGGGTCTCCCGAACTGATACTCCGTTGTCACTCATTTTGATCCTCGGGCTTTCACGCCCAATCTGCGCTTAGCGACAGTGAGCGTATTGCAGGGCGCGCAAAATCGGCGTCTGGCGCGCGTTAATCCTTCATGCGTTTAGATAGAACTATTTTGCTTGATGAAGGGCCTTCAGACTGAAAATTACAAGCATAAGTTCTTTTGCTTATATGAATTATGCGCTACTATTCGCATATCTAAAATAAATCATCAGCATTGGACCATAAATATAACGCATATATGAGGATAATCAAGTATAATCGCGCGGATCAGGAGTATTATGCCTAAAGGGAAATCTACCGAGGACTCCGAGCAAATCGCCGACCAAGCGGCCTTTAGAGGACGGATCGAAGAGATGATCCACGAACTCGGCAGCGAGCGAGTGCTCGAGCAGAAAGCCGGACTCGTCTCTGGGACGATTGGTCATTACCGCCGCAAAGCTGATCCCACCCGGCATCGGTTAGTTCGACTCGCGAAGGGGGCCGGTGTGCGTCTCGAATGGCTGGCCACGGGCGAGGGTCCCAAGCGCGCGACCGACACCGCTGAGGGCTACCTGATGGTGCCCCGTTATAACTTGAAGGCGGCGGCAGGATCAGGCGCGACTATCGAAAATGAGCAAATCGTTGACTATTTAGCATTCAAAACTGAATGGGTGCGTGGAAAACTTGGCTTTCGCGCCGAAAATCCGGGTGAGTCGCTCGCACTGATCGAGGCGGTCGGTAATTCGATGGCCCCGCGTATTGAAGACGGCGACCTGCTCCTGGTCAATCATGCCGATCGCGATTTCCGCAATGGCGCTATCTATGTCGTCGAAATGGACGAGGCGCTTATGGTCAAGCGGATCGAGCGCCGCGACAGCCATATTGTGCTGCATTCGGAGAACACGAGGTATCAACCTCAGACGCTTTCGGTCGTTGACTCACGTAAGCTGCGCTTTATTGGACGGGTTATCTGGATCGGCAAACCGCGCCCCTGCGAATGTCCCTATTTCAAAGGTTCGTGAACGCCTGTCATCATGCAGCGATAAAGCATATATGCAGAATAGCCTCTTGATGCATCGGAGATTCAGGTCGTATTTGCGTCGAATAGCGCAACTGGCCGGTGATCAAGCGTCTCCAATGAATAGTGCGGATTACAATAATCTGTAATGAAGAAATTCCGGGTTTGCGCTAAGCTTGTCGGATGGCGCAGCGCAGGCCGGCTTTCGAGCGACTGGAAGCGAGTTTACTCGCTTGCCCAAAGTGCAGACGCGCAGTACCCGTCCGTAAACGACTCTTATTGGTACTGCCTGAAGGTGATAAGTACCAGTATGTGTGTCCCGACTGCGGCTCGGAATGCGGAACAACCGTTGAGAAGCCACTGCCGATTCATCCTACGCGGATCTGAACCTCCGCGTAGGGGATTCTCATTTCAGTACGGGCACTCGATCAGGTGAACGCTCCTTCCGATCAGCTTCACCCCATTGCCTGTGCCGAGGATGGTTCAATCTCGTAAAGCACGCGAACCTCGCCCGGCTGTCGAAACGGATATTTGTCCTGTCCCAGATATTTCTTCGCTAGTGAATCGATATGAGCATCTGCGCCGTTTTCGGTCGATTTGATTACCTTTCCGCGAATTTGTAGATAACGGTATGGGTTCTCGGGATCCACGATCGCCAATGCGACCGGCGCACCATCGCGCATTGTGCGCGCCTTGACGCGGCCCCGGGCGGTATTAACCCGGATTTTGCCATCAGTGTAATCAAACCATACCGGCGTGACCTGCGGTGATCCGTCTTTCATCACCGTCGCGATATTGGCAAAGGCTTTTTTGGACCCAAGCAGGTCCGTATGGGAATCCGGAATCATAGCCATCGAGGTGACCTCCAGCGAGCAGGCGATTTCTTCCAACGCTATTCGTGGAAAAACGCGAGTCAAGAGTCTGCCGATGGGCGGCACTGGTTCAGTTTGCTAAGAAGCTCTATAGGGTTACCCGGCCCTTCAGCGGCAGACGAAACAAAGCGTGCAGTGGCCATTGACGCATAGCACACACGGCATCTGCGTAGCTTGAGAGAAACTGCTGAACGGGCATCCCATTTAGCATCGCCGCTGCCGACAAAATCGGTACCCGAGGCCTTATCAATTACGGAGGGGCTTTAGAAAGAGCAGGATTTGACTCGATCGTGCGCATCGGCTAATAGCAGATTCGGAGTAAACTACGGGGAGGGACGTGAAGCGGCTCGTAAAATCCGCCGAAGGGCTCCCCTTTAAGGAGCTCGAACCGCATGGCTCTTTTCAATAAGGATCAAGACAAGAACGCCAAAGTTGAGCCGCCGAAGACCGCATCTCCGATGCAGTCACTTGCGACAAATCCAGTCTCGGCAGCCCCTGCGCCCGAGAAATCGATGGCGGCGCGTTCCACCGCAGCTTATGCCGGTGCATACCTCGATAGCGGATCGAAAATCAGCGGCAAACTGAACTTTGACGGACCTACCAGGATCGACGGTCAAGTCGATGGCGAGATCAGCGCAAAGGATAGCCTGACAATCGGCGAGAGCGCGATCGTGACGGCGCAAATCAAAGCCGCCTCGATAGTCGTGGCCGGGAAGGTCAGCGGCGATTTGATCGCGGCGAATCGAATTGAGATTCGGCCGTCAGCTAAAGTCGTCGGCAATCTCACTGCCCCGACTCTGGTGATTCACGAGGGAGCGGTCTTTGAGGGTCACTGCTCGATGTCGCCGGAGGGCACGCGCGACGATCGTAAGGTCACGATGTTCCCGAAGGAAGAACGCTTGGCGCAAGTCGTCAGTAAGCAAGCCTGATTCACTGCATCCATCCGAAAGGACTTGCCCAACATAGCGGCGTCGGTTACCGTCTGCCGGTGGAGATGAAGATCTAAAATGCACCTGCCGCCGGATTGGGGTATATTCGCTACCCTGATTGTTTCCTTTTTAGTTTTCTGGTTTATTTTCGGAAGCCTTTTTTTTGGCCCATTTCTGCGCTTGATCAGCACGCGTGAGCGCCACCTGAACGACTTGAACTCGCAGACTGAAAGGCTTTTGCGCGAGCAACGGGAAGCTGTAACGCGACGCGAAAGCGAGCTGGCGGAAGTCCGGCGTGAAGCGCTGAGCCGGCGTGAAAATGAACGACGGATGGCGCAGGAACAAGCCGCTCATCTGATTGAGCAGGCACGCGCGCAAGCGCGCGACGAATTGGAGAAGGTTCGCGCAGAGATCGAAGCCGAGTTCGCTGCCGCGGGCAAGCAGCTTGAAGAGCTGGCGCGTAATCTTGCGACGGAACTGGCGACACGGGTGCTGTCGCGTCCGGTTGCGAACCAGGAACCGGCACGGCTGAATAGCTAAATGAAGACTCGATTGAAATTCGCAATCATACTGGTTGCGGGCATATTGATCGGCCCAACGCTCGCGTTTGCAGCAGGAAACGCGGTATCCGAGGGTGGCTGGGGACCGCTGGTTTTCTACATAATCAACTTTGCGCTCTTTATTTATCTGGTGAAACGGTTCGGCGGTGCGCAAATTTCAGATTTCTTCAGAACGCGGGCCAAAACTATCCGGGAAAATCTCGGTCGCTCCGAAACCGCATTCAAGGACGCCCAAGCGCTTGCCAAACGCGCCGCTGATCAAAATACCGGACTCTCGGCGGAGCGGAACCGAATCGCCTCCGAGATGGCCGACGAGACCCGCTATCAGGTGAATCAAATCGAGGAGCTGGCGCGCGAAACGGTCGCGCGGGTGCATCGTGATCGCGGACTGAGTGTGGCGGCCGCGCGCGAAGCAGGTCAGCGGCATTTACGCGAGACGTTGGCCGCGGCGGCGGGGAGTCTGGCCCGCGAGATAGTACGGCGAGACTTTCAGCCTGCGGATCAGACGCATCTGCTCGACGGATTTGTCGGGAAATTGCAGGAAGAGGCGCGCCATTGAGAAGTTTCAAAGTCGCCAAGCGCTACGCGCGCGCCTTGCTGGGCCTGTCGGCGGATACCGCGCAGCACGAGGCTTGGGGCGCAGAGATGGAGAAGCTCGCGCGGATCGTCGAAGCGCCCGAGATTGCCAGCGCCTTCAATTCCCCGGAAGTGACTCCCACGGCCAAACTCGAAGCCGTCGCGAAGATTGCGGAGATGCTCGAGCTGAGCTACCCGATGCGTTCATTTGCCGCAGTGCTGGCGCGTCATGGACGGATCGAAGATTTACCGGCTGTAGCCGAGGCTTATCGGCGGATGCTCGATGCGGCAATGGGGCGCGCCCGCGCGACGCTTACCTTTGCCCAGCCACCCCAAGATGCGGACGTTGCTCGCGTGGTCGGCGGACTCGAAGCGATCGCGCATAAGAAAGTTATTCCGACGATTAACATTGATAGCAGCCTGATCGGTGGCGTAGTCGTTGAGCTCGAAGGCAAAACTTACGATGGCAGTCTGGCCAGCCGGTTAGCGGAAGCGGCTCGGCGACTAGCCAGTTAGAATCAATCTCGAAAGGTCACCATGGCAGATATCAGACCAGCGGAAATCAGTGAGATCCTGCGTAACGAAATCAGCGGATTCGAAGGTTCAGTCGCCATACGGGAAACCGGCCGCGTGTTCTCATGCGGCGACGGTATCGCGCGCATCTATGGCCTGCAAAATGCGGCGCCGGCGAACTGCTCGAGTTTCCTCATTCGAATCTTCGGGATGGTGCTGAATCTCGAAGAGGACAACGTCGGTGCGGCGCTGTTCGGCGATCCCGCAGGCGATTCGCGAGGGCGACGAAGTCAAACGCACCGGACGTATCGCCGAAGTTCCGGTCGGCGACGCGCTGCTCGGCCGAGTGGTCAACGCGCTCGGCCAGCCGATCGATGAGCAAGGGCCGATCAAAGCCACCGAGACGCGGCGTATCGAGATCAAGGCGCCGGGCATCATCAAGCGCGCAGCCGGTCAAAGAGCCGCTGCAGACCGGCATCAAGGCGATCGACTCGATGCTCCAGATTGGGCGGGGCCAGCGCGAACTGATTATCGGCGACCGCCAGACCGGCAAGACCGCGATCGCGCTCGACACGATCATCAATCAGCGCGGCCAGCAATGTTCATTGCGTTTACGTCGCAATCGGACAGAAGCGCTCGACGGTCGCGCAGGTGGTGGAAAAGCTCAATCGCTACGGCGCGATGGAATACACCACGGTCGTTGCCGCGACGGCGTCCGAAGCCGCGCCGCTGCAATTTATCGCGCCCTACTCGCGGCTGCACGATGGGCGAGTACTTCCGCGACAACGGCCGCCACGCGCTGCTGGTCTATGATGATCTGAGCAAGCATGCCCAGGCTTATCGCCAACTCTCGCTGTTGCTGCGCCGTCCTCCGGGCCGCGAGGCTTATCCGGGCGACGTCTTCTATCTGCATTCGCGATTGCTCGAGCGCGCGGCCAAGATGTCAGACGAGTATCGGCGGCGGTTCTTTGACCGCGCTGCCGATTATCGAGACCCAGGCGGGCGACGTCTCGGCCTATATTCCGACCAACGTCATCTCGATCACCGACGGCCAGATCGTGCTCGACGCGCGACCTCTTCAATTCGGGCATCCGTCCCGCGGTTAACGTCGGCCTGTCGGTTTCGCGGGTCGGCTTCTCGGCCGCGATCAAGGCGATGAAGCAGGTCGGCGGAACGCTCAAGCTCGACCTCGCGCAGTATCGCGAGATGGCGGCCTTCGCGCAGTTCGGCTCGGACCTCGATCCGGCCAGCCAGCGACTGCTCCATCGCGGCGAGCGGTTGACCGAGATGCTCAAGCAGAACCAATACGATCCGCTGCCGATGGAACGGGAAGTGCTGATCATCTTCGCGGCCAACGAAGGCTATTTCGACAAGCTTGACGTCGAGCAGATCAAGCCGTTCGAGCGCGACCTCTTACGCATTCTTTGGACTCGCGCCACAAGGACTTGCTCGACGAAATTCGCCCAAGCGGGAAATCAGTGACGACCTGCGCAAGAAGCTGATCGCGGCGCTGGATCAAGTTCATGCAGGGATTCGCCGTCAGCGTCAATAAGCCGCGGCCTAGAGCTCAGAGCGACGATCCGGCGATGGCGACACTAAAGTCAATCCGGCGGCGTATCGCCTCCGTCAAATCGACCCAGCAAATCACGCGCGCGATGAAGCTGGTGGCGGCGGCGCGCCTGCGCCGCGCGCAAGAAGCCCTGATCAATGCGCGCCCCTATCACGAGGCGCTCAAGCGCGTCGCCGATTCGCTGCTCCTGTCTGCGCCGGAACTCGCTGGCGCCGCAGCGAAAATGCGCACGCGGGCAACGCTGCTGATCGTGGTGACCGCGGATCGCGGGCTTGATGCGGCGGCTACAACACCAATCTATCCGTGCCGCCGAAGACCAGCGCGCCAAATTCGTTCAAACGGACTCATGAGCCAAAGCTCTTCGCGGTCGGCCGGAAGGCAGTTGAGCATTTCGCGCGGACTAAAGCCAGCCGATCGAAGGTGATCGCATTAACAATCTACCGCGTCTCGCCACCGTCGAGCTCGCCCGCGACCTCACGAAAGTATTGTTCTCGATCAATGGCGCACCGGTGCGGATCTCGTGAAGCTGGCGTGATTTATACGCAATTTCCACTCGGCGCTATCGCAGCGGCCAGTCTACGAGAAGCTGCTGCCGATCGAGCCGCCGAAATGCGCCGAGGGCGGCAATCGATGACGCCGAATTACCGATTATTTGATCGAACCGAGCGCCGGGTGAACTGATGCCGGTGGTGATGCGCAGCTATATCGAAGCTTCGATCTTGTCATGCGCTGCTTGAGGCCGAAGCCAGCGAGTTCGGGGCGCAGATGACCGCGATGGACAGCGCGACCAACAATGCCGTCGATATTATCGCACAGTCTTACGCTTGAGATGAACCGTGCCCGGCAGGCGCAAATCACCAGAGAGCTGATGGATATCGTAGGCGGCGCCGAGGCGTTGCGCGGATAGTCGAACTATCTTTCCGGACAGAACGGCAAGGTAGAAATTCTTCCCATGCATGGACAAACAAGCGGTCACATCAACCAGATCTTGGGCAACGTTATCGACGTCGAGTTCTCCAACGGCTCGCTGCCGGCCATCTTAACGGCGTTGCGGGTGAGCAATCCCGCGATCGACGATCGCGCGGGAAACCTGGTGCTTGAAGTCGCGCAGCATCTCGGCGAGAACACGGTGCGCTGTATCGCGATGGATACGACCGAGGGCCTCGTGCGCGGCATGGAGGTGACGAATACCGGCGCGCCAATCTCAGTGCCGGTTGGCGACGGCACGCTCGGGCGCCTGATGAATGTCACCGGCGAGCCGGTCGATGAAGCCGGACCGATCAAATCGGACCACCTCAGCCCGATCCATCGCGACGCACCGTCCTTTGCCGATCAGGCTACCGAAGTTGAGATTCTCGAAACCGGCATCAAAGTTATTGATCTAATTTGCCCCTATTCGCGCGGCGGTAAAATCGGACTGTTTGGCGGCGCAGGCGTCGGCAAGACGGTCACGATCATGGAGCTGATCAATAACATCGCCAAGCAGCACGGCGGCGTTTCGGTCTTTGCCGGCGTCGGCGAGCGGTCGCGCGAGGGCAACGATCTCTATCGCGAACTCAAGGAATCGGGCGTGTTATCGAAGACCGCCCTGGTCTATGGCCAGATGAACGAGCCGCCAGGGGCGCGTGCGCGCGTCGCTCTGACCGGCGTCACGGTCGCCGAGTATTTCCGCGACGAGCAGGGCAAGGACGTTCTGCTCTTCATCGACAATATTTTCCGCTTCGTGCAGGCCAACTCGGAAGTTTCGGCACTGCTCGGGCCGGATGCCCAGCGCGGTCGGCTATCAGCCGACGCTCGGCACCGATATCGGCGAGCTGCAGGAACGCATCACGACCACCAAAAAAGGCGCGATCACTTCGGTGCAGGCGATTTACGTTCCCGCTGACGACTACACCGATCCGGCGCCCGCGACGACGTTCGCGCATCTCGACGCGATCACGGCGCTTGGAACGCAAAATTTTCGAGAAGGCGATTTTTCCGGCGGTTGACCCGCTCGGCTCGACCTCGCGCATTCTCGATCCGCAGATCGTGGGCGAGGAGCATTACGCGGTCGCGCGCGCAGGTGCAGGCAGATCCTTCAGCGCTATCAAGGATCTGCAGGACATCATCGCGATTCTCGGCATGGACGAACTCTCGGCCGACGACAAGCTCGTTGTGGCTCGTGCGCGCGCGAGTCGAGCGCTTCCTGTCGCAGGCGATGTTTGTCGCGGAGCCGTTCACCAATATCCCGGGCGCCTATGTGCCGCGCGCCGAAACCGTGCGCGGCTTTAAGGAAATTCTCGACGGCAAATGCGACGATCTGCCGGAGCAGGCATTCTATCTCGTCGGCACGATTGACGATGCGCGGGCCAAGGCCGAGCGCCTCGCACGCGGCGAGGCTCGCTAATACTAGCGGAGCACGTCTTCGCGTAGTGAGCAGGCGAGTCTGCGAGCTGCGTTAGGTATAAAAGCTTATGGCAGAGACCTTTCCATTCAAGCTGGTCAGTCCAACCGGGATTGTCTATGAGGGGCCGATCGAGCAAGCGACTGCGGTGGGAGCGCTTGGCGAGTTTGGCGTGCTCGCGAATCATGTCAACTTCATCACGTCGCTTAATCCTGGCGTGATCACCCTGCGACTCGGCAATGGTTCGATGACGGAGTATCTCCTCAGTGGAGGGCTTGCCGAAGTGAAAGACGGCGCGATGACCATACTGGCGTCGGAAGCGATTCCGGTCGCGGCGGTCGATCCGGTGGCGGCTGCGCCCGAGGTTCAGGCGGCCGAGGAGCATCTCTCGCAGATGAGCTTCTACGATCCCGGCTATCAAGAGGCTGAGGAGCGGTTGCGCCTGGCGCGCGCGCGAGCCGAGATCGAGCATCTGCGCCGCGCCACGCATTAAGTTACGACCGGCTCACTTTAACGGGCGGTGACCTCGACGACGAAGCCGTCGGGAAGCTCGATGCCGCCGCCGATATAGTCACCATTCACATCGCAGACGATCATGCGATTGCCGATAAACCGCAGGCCCATTGGACTGGCGAAACCCTCGGCGAATACCTCTGCTTTACCGCTGCTGTCGATGTGCAACACGCGTCCGAGTCGCGGCGGCGGATTATCGCGCGGGGCAGGAGTCGGCATCATTCCGCCCAAATCGGCGACAAAAAGCTCGCCCGAGTACTGACCGAAATCTGAAGGCGCGTAACCGAGACCGCTCGGCGAGAGCAGGCCTTCGGCAATGAAGTCCGGAAGCACCTGACCGTCAGGAGTAACCTGCGTCACCGTTGCGAAGCCGGGAACCTGGCGACGTGGCGAGAAGTTGCCATTCGCGGTACTGACGATCATGCGATCTTCGCCGCCGATCTTTGTGAAAGTCAGGCAGACCGGTTGTCGTGGACGCGCCGATTCCATCGTGACAAAGGCGCGCGCCGTCCCATCGGGCAGAATCTCATAGATTGAATGATTAAGCAGCGTGACTGCGAACAGGCGTCCGGCGAATGCGGTACCGTCAGGGCCGAAGCGCATATCGACACCCGCGCCGGCGATACCCTTGTTGCGCGTGCCTGCGCTCGGCAGCTCGGCGAATCGGGTAGGCTCCCAAGTTCTGGGATCTATTTTCAGTATCAGGTGATTCTCGGTCGCCCCGGTCCATCCTTTTTTCGGCTGGGTAAGTGCGAAGATCTCGCCAGTATGAGGCGCGAAGCTCGTAGGTGCGCGATCGATCGCGGTGGGCGGCGGTATTTTACCAACCGGCACGAGCGGCGCGACCGCGCCGTCACGCGAGACGCAATAGATTCCTCCGCCACCTTCACCCTCTTCCTCTTCGCCGCCGTCATCGTTGAGCCAGATATCGTCGCCATCGCCGGCGATCGGAAACAGCGGATCGTAAAAAGTCCCAGGCGGCACTAACAGGCGCGCATTATAACCGTTCGCCACCGTGATCCGCGGAACTGCGAGATAATCTTTAGATGCAGGCGATTGTGCTGCCATCGCATGAGTTTCCTTACAGTTCGATCAGGCAGCGCGGCGCTGCACTTTTTCGCTATTTTCGGCTTCGAGCTTACTCACGCGCTCATGCAAGGCGTCGAGCTGACGCGCGGTCGTGACATTACGCCAAATACTCCAAGCGCCGAGCACGCCAAGAATGGGACCCCAAAGCCAAACCATTGCTTCCAGCCACATCGAGAAGTTCTCCTATCGCCTATGCAGCGCCGCCCGCGGCGGCTGATTGAGCGGGTATAGTGTCGCGAAAATGCGGAATCACATGCTTGCCGAACAGCTCGATCGCGTGCATGGTCTTTTCGTGCGGGATTGCCCAGAACTGCATCATCGCGAGGAACTGATCGAGTTGCGCTTCTTTCTGCAGCCGTTCGATCTGCTTGATCACTGTATCGGGACTGCCGCAGATGCACATTCCGCTATCGATCAATGAATCGATAGTAACTTTACTCGGATCGAGACCTTCATACTGAGTCGGAAGCGCGGTGTTCACGCGACCAGTCTCCTTGGGATCGACGCCGGTCTTTTTGGCTTCGAGCACCGGAGCGTTGGCGACCAAGGTCGTGCGAACATAAGACATAAAGGAGCGCTCGGCTTCTTCGCGGGCCTGCTTGTCAGTATCGGCCACGTGGGTCATCGCGAACGCACCCGCCCGATTGTTAACAAATGCGCCATATGGCTTCGCGCTTTGGATCGCGTTGCGGTAGGCGCGAACCCGCTTCCCCAGATGCTCGGGCGTGACAAGCAGTGTAAAGGAGAGCAAACCGAGGCCGAGCTTGCCCGCGAGTTCGTGAGTATCCTCGCTGGTGCACGCGACCCACATTGGCGGATGCGGTTTCTGGATCGGCATCGGCACGACAGTTCGTTCGGGGATATCGAAGTACTTTCCTTTATACGAGAAGGTGCCGTTCGGGCTTTTCCAGATAGTTGTGATGATGTCGATAGCTTCTTCCCATCGTGCGCGGGTTTCGCGATAGGGAATGCCGAAGCCGCCGAGTTCGACTTGAGTGATGGAACGTCCGGTACCGACCTCGACTCGACCATTGCTGAGAATATCGAGCGTCGCGACGCGCTCAGCGATGCGAACCGGATGATTGTAGGGGAAGGGAAGCAGCACGACCGCGTGGCCGATGCGGATTTTGCTGGTGCGCTGCGAGATTGCACCATAGAGGACTTCGGGCGCGGAGGAATGGGCGAAGCCGACCTGGAAATGATGTTCGACGGTCCAGAAATGAGTGAAGCCAACTTCCTCGGCGCGCACCACCTGGTTCATCACGTCGTGGAAGGCCTGATACTCGCGCTCGCGATGCTTGAGCGGGCTATCAACTTGAATCTCGTAAAAGATGCCGAAGTCCATTGCTGCTCCTCCGCGGCTGCCGGCTCATCACAAGTCCGGCGACCTCTCGTCATGGCGTATATTGCAAGTCGATGTTTAGCAGAATTGAAAGTTTTGAGAAGTGAATCAGCGAAGCTGCGAAAGGAGCTCAACTTTGCTGAATTCCTCCGTTTGCAATTGCGGCTGATGGTATCTTATCTGAGAACGGAAGAGAGTCCTTTGAGGGTTAACTCACCTAGGAGAGACGCACATGTTCAAAATTGGCAAGTTGTTTCATCTGACGCACGTGGTGAACGATCTCGACGCGATGGATCGCTGGTATGACGACGTATTCGCGGTGCATCGTTTCTATCATGGTTACGAGAAGCTGGCGGGCCGTGATGCATCATTGCTCACGATCGGTGACGTAGTGATGGAACCGATGTCGCCGGCCAAGGTCGAGAATCTGAAGAACGAGTCAGTAAAGAAATTCCATGACCGCTTCGGGCAGCATTTCCATTCGATCGCGTGGTACGTCGATGACGTACAGGCGATCGCGTCGAAGCTCGACGAGAACGGATTTCGGCTTTACGATATTGTTGGCAAGCAGGTAAAGCCGCCGCTGAAGGCGACCGCATTTTGGACGCATCCGCGCGAAACGCCGGGACAACTGGAGTTCGCGGTTTATGGCGATTTCATTGCCGATCCGCGCATGAGCAAAGAATGGTCAAGCGCCCGCTGGCGCGACGAACATCCGCTGGGAATCGAGCGCGCATCGCATATGACGCTGGTTGTACGCGATCTGCCGGCCACCAAGCGGCTTTACGTCGATGTGTTGGGCGGCAAGCTGATGCATGAAGAAGAGATGGGCGGCAAGCGCAGCGCCTTCGTCGCGGTCGGCGAAGATTCGGTAGTGGAAATTGCGCAACCGCTCGGATCGAGCAGTCCTGAAGCGCGCGATATGGAGCAGAATGGCGAAGGAATCCATGCGCTAGTCTTCAAGACCAAGAATCTGCAGCGAGCGAAAGACTTTCTGAAATCGAAGAATTTGCGGCCTCAAGATGACGCGACCGGGACAGCATTGCTCGATCGCGATCAGGCGTTCGGGATGGTGATCGGCTTTACCGAGCGCGCGTTGCCAAACGATCCGCGTTAACACTAGCGGAGGCGTGTTGCGCGCCGAAGCGAGCAGGCGAGTCTGCGAGCTGCATTAAAAAAGCAAAGTCGGGAGAGCGCCTCCAAGCACAAGCTATCTCACCTGCGCAGAGCTATCTTACAGGGCGCCGGCTGCGGTCAGCGCCCTGATTTGCGTCTCCGATAACCCGACCTGCGTCAGGACCTCGTGATTATGCTCGCCGAGGCGCGGCGCGCCGCGATCGAACGCGGTGACGCGGTCACTACTATCAGTTGCAACTGACACTGGATATTGCAGGGCGCGTCCGAGTTCCGGATGCTCAATTGATTGGAAGGTCCCGCGTGTCTGAAAATGCGGATCGTCGAGATTTTCCTCAGGATAGCGCACGCTGGCCCATAAGAGTCCTTTGGCCTGCGAGCGATGGAAGATTTCCTCGGCGGTCATCGCGGCGCACATTCGGTCGATTGTCGCGCTGAAATGCGCACCGGCCTCGGAGGGAGAACGCTCGGCCAACTCGCGATACGCGTCGGAATCTAGGTCGTGCTCGATGCCCGCCTCAGTCATCATCTCGGCGATGACGCGGCGTTCGCGTCCACCCCAAAACAAAAATGCCTTAACGTAACGTCCGTCTTTGGTGCGGCGCAGCCACGGCCGCGAGCGGCTCTCGGCAGCATGGCGGCCCGTCTGACGATGGACGAGCGCCTGATTGTAAATCCAGGTGGGCATCGCGACTTCGGTGCAGGTACTGACGGCCTCATGAATCGAGAGATCGATTACATCCCCTTCGCCGGTCAGCTCGCGAAAGTTGAGTGCAGCGGTAAGCGCTATTACGGCGTATTCGCAGGCAATGTGATACGCCTGCCACATCGCGGGCGCGATCGGCGGCGTATCATAGGTCCAATCGTGCTGCGGATCGTAGCCGCATGACATCATCACACCGCCCAACGCGAGATGGGTCAGGTCGGTCATCTTGAAGTCGCGCCATGGGCCGTCCAAGCCGAGAGGCGTTATGGTGCAGACGATCAATCGTGGGTTACTTTTGCGCAGTTCGCGAAAAAGTTCGAGGCGACGCGCTACGACGCGCGCTTCGCCGGAGTCGAGAATCACGTCAGCACGACTCGCAAGCGCCATGAAAGCGTCGCGTGCGGCAGGATGATCGACTTCTAGCGAGACGCTGCGTTTGCCGAGGTTGTAACGCGAGAAGCAGAGGCTCTGTTCGTGCTCGGCGGTCGTGAAGGGGCCGACATGGCGTGAATGGGAGCCGCGACGCCCTTCGAGACGAATCACGTCCGCGCCAAGCGAAGCGAGCAGAAAGCCGGCAAACTCAGCACGGGCATCGCCGGGTTCCAGAACGGTCGTGCCTCCCAGGGCGGAGCTGAGGAGCGCGTCATTCATCAGATAGTCAGCTCCTCTTTCAACGTGTCGATTTCCTCGGGAGTTAATCCGAGCAGCTCGCGATAAACGTAATCGTTGTCCTCGCCCATGGTCGGCGCGCCGCGACCGGTGAGACCGCCCGGATTCACGCGCATCGATTCGAACCTCGCGGGAAAGCCCTCGATCGGCCAGGTCCCGATCTCGCTATGCGGCAGTGGCACGAAATAGTCGGCATTCCGTAGTTGCGGATCGCGTTCACAGCGATCCGCCGCGGTCTGCACGACGGCGGCCGCAACGCCGCGCTGCTGGAGTCGAGTCATCAGGTCGTAACGGTCTTCGTTCTGAGTGAACTTGCCGAGCTGCCGATCAAGCTCGTCCTCATTTGCCTTGCGATCTTCCATAGTTGCGAAACGTGGGTCGCGGGTCCAGGCGGGCGAGCCGATTTCGGATACCAATGCGTTCCAGTCCTGATCGTTTTGTACGGCGATCGCAATCCAGTTGTCGTCACCGCGACATCGATAAGCGCCGTGCGGCGCAGCGCCCGCGAGCGGCGATCGATTGCCGGTGCGCGTCGTCGGCTTGCCGGTAAGCTGAGCTTCGAGCGTAGCGGTACCCGAAGTCATGATTCCTACTTCGGTCTGCGATACATCGACATAGCAACCTTTTCCGGTGCGGCGGCGCTTGAGCAGGGCGGCCATTACTAACATCGCACCGTAATAGCCAGTCGAATGATCGAGATAGGAATAGCCCCATCCAGCAGGCGGCATCGGATCGGGTAATCCCGACATGTGCGTAAGCCCGGAGAGCGCCTGCGCAGTCGGGCCGACACTTAGATAGCCATTATAGGTGCCGGACTTACCCATCCCGGTGATTTGCAGATAAATAAGTTGCGGATTGATCTCGCGCAGGGAATCATAGCCCAACTCCCAGCTCTGCATCTGGTTGGGACTATAGTTCTCGCAGAGCACGTCGGCCTTAGCGATCAATTTTTTGAATAGCTCGCGGCCTTGCGGCAAGCTCAGATTGAGCGTTACGCCGTATTTGCCGGGATTGATATTGTTGAACAGGCCGCTGCGATTAAGGCTCCCTTCCTCGGCATTAGGAGCATAGGGCCGTACCATGCGAAGCAGGTCGAGCGCGCGATTATCGTGCCATTCGACGCGGATAACTTCGGCCCCCATTGTCGCGAGCATCCGCGTGCAGTTCGGTCCCGCAACAATCTTGGTCAAATCGATCACGCGCACACCTTCAAGTGGGCGGCGCTTGCTTTGCTCGCCTGACGCCATCGCGCTCTTGGCTCCCTATGAAGCAATCGGAACGGTTCTACTCAAAGTCATTTGCGTTGACGCAATACTACGAACGAAGCACTGTGCCGGGAGTATCGCCGGTGTATTTGCCGCTATCGTATATAGGCCGCCCATTGACTATTACATGCTCGATCCCGCGTGGCTTGACGATCATCCGGCGGCCCCCGCCGGGAAGATCGTTGACCGCTTCAGGCGGATGACAGCCGATTTGCTCGTAGTCAAATAAAACGAGATCGGCGGCTTTGCCCGGGAGCAGACGTCCGCGATCGCGAATACCAAAGAAGTCCACGGCTTCGGAAGTCATGCGCGCAACCGCGCGTTCGAGACTGAGCAGCTGCTTGTCGCGCACCCAGGTGCCAATCACATCACTGGTATAACCAGCCGTGCAGAATTGATCGACGTGCGCGCCGCCATCGGATTCGCCGATCAGAACACGAGGATCGTCGAGCAGCTCGGTCGGAACCACCGTCCGAATCACGGTATAGATCAGATTAAGATCGTCTTCGAGCACCAGATCGAAGAACGTATCGAGGCCGTCCTTGCCGCGCTGTGCGGCGATCTCCGCGACGGTCTTGCCCCATAGATGCTGCATAGCAGGATTCTTCACCACGTTGACGGTGATGAGGTCCCAGAGGCCATGGAACAGCCCTGGACCGCGCAAGTCCTTGCGGAAGGCCTCGCGAAACTCGCGGCTGCCGTACAATGCCTTCAATTCGTTGGCTGACGCATTGAAAGCACTCTTCCATGAGGGATAGGGCGCAAACGAAATTGAGGGTTGCGCCAAACCCATCTCGGTGACCAGCGGCATCGTCGCGAGTTGCGGCTTGGCGCCCCGCTGAATCTGCATGGCAGCGGCGCGCAGCAACTCCTTGTACGACTCTGGCTGATGAATGAACTTGCGCAGGACGAGCCAGGTGATCTGTCTGCCGCTCTCAGTAAGCAGCAGATCGAGCAGTTCGCATTCGTCAGGCTCAATCTGATCGACGCGGCGGTTTGCGATCAGTTCGATGGTGCCCTTGCCGAGTTCCTTGAGTACACTCGCATAAGCTTTCAGCTCGGCTCGATCAGCCTGACGACACGCAAGGGGCCGTCCCTTATAACCGATATGCTGCGGCGCAGTGCTGGTGCTGAAGCCGAACGCGCCCGCCGCGATTGCTTCCTTGAGCAGCGAACGAATCGAGGCGGTCTCTTCGGCGGTCGCCGCCCGCTCCATCGAGGCCTCGCCCATCACGTAATGCCGAAACGGGGTGAGCGGTGCGAGATGCGCCAGATTGATCGCCGAGCCGCGCTTGGCCGCCGCGTCCATGTATTGCGGGAAACTCTCCCAGTCCCACGTGACACCTCGGTTGAGTACGTCGAACGGAATACCTTCAACGTTCACGAGATCCCAAGTGGCTATTTCATGATCCTGCGGACGGCAGGGAGCAAGGCCGACGCCGCAGTTGCCCATCACGACGCTCGTAACGCCGTGCCATGAGGAGGCTGAGACGGTGGGGTCCCAGCAGATTTGGCCGTCGTAATGGGTGTGCGGATCGATAAAGCCGGGAGTTACCGTCAAATCCGAAGCGTCGAGTTCGCGCGCGGCGCTGTCGCTGACTTTGCCGACCTCGGCGATTTTGCCGGCGCGAATACCAATGTCGGCGCGACGGGCGGGGCTACCGGTCCCATCAACAACATTTCCATTACGAATAATTAAGTCGAGTGCCATGTCATACCTCCGTCAGGCGTACCCGCTCGAAGAGCTTTGAGTCTGGTTGATTTACTATCCGGGCATTTTCGAGAATTTTGGCAGATGTTCCGAGATTGGCGCCCATGAAGGCGCGCTCGACGTATAAATACTCATCGCGGGCTGGAACTGATTGGGATCATCTAAGCTTGAGACTCTGATCCCGATCACATCCGGCAGAACCTCAGGCAGCGTAAACATTGGCGAGCCGCAGTCTGAACAGAAGCCGCGGCCGACCTTCTTACCACTGTCAGCAGTCGCCTCGTAATAGCGTGGTTCACCCTTTAGAATTTTGAGAGCGGCCTTGGGCACGGCCATTACGGAGGCCATCGCGGCGCCGCTCGAGCGTTGGCAATCGCGGCAGTAGCAATTGGCCGCGAACACTGGGGCGGCTGAGAATTCATAGCGAATCGCCCCGCAGGCGCATCCGCCCGTCAATTGAGCTGGCATCGGCAATTCCTCCCGTCGATAATTCGGAGCATAGTGAGTCAGGTTCGAAATCGCTATCGAAATCGTGGTTGCCGCACGCGAGCCGATTTGGGACAAAGATCAGCGTGCCTTCGGTCACCCCCCAGCTAAACCCTGACGAGCCGCCTCGCGAAATCACAAATACCCGGCCCTCAGTACCATCGCGATATCGATGGGTGCTGCTTGCGATGTTGCTGCCGGCGACGATTTTCGAAGGCTATGACATCACCATCTTTCATCTATGCACGCCGGATATTGCGAGCAGCTTTCATCTGAACGACGCACGGATCGGCGTGATCGCTGCGATTGTGCGCACGGGGGGAATTCTTTCATTTCTGATCGTGACGCTGGCTGATCGGTTTGGCCGCAAGCCGATACTGGGAATCACGGTTACAAGCTATGCTATCTGCACGCTGCTTACCGGAGTCTCGCGCGGGGCAGTCAGCTTCACGCTCTTTCAGAGTATCGCGCAGATTTTTCTCGCCGCCGAATTCGGCATCGCGGTCACGATGATCAGCGAAGAATTTCCCGATGAGCAGCGGGGGCGCGCAGTCTCGATACTGCTGATGGCGGCCTTTATTGGAGTCGCAGGCGCAGGACTGCTTTATGGACCCGTAGCCGCGTCGCGATGGGGCTGGCGCGGGATGTACTTTCTCGGTATTGCGCCGCTGATTCTGATCGCATGGATCAGGCGGAAGCTAAGGGAAACTTCACGCTTCGCGGCGGCACGCGCTTGTGGGACGGTAGCGACCGGCATCGCGGCGTCGATCCGCAAATCTTTCGCAGCACTGCGGGGTCCGTGGCGCGGACGGCTGATCCTCGTGGCGATTCTCTGCAATTGCGTTGGCTTGGTGGGCGGCTCGGTTATCTCATTCTTCAGCCTGTATGCCAGACGCGAGCACGGCTGGACTCCGATGCAAGTCGGGACCGCGTTCGTGATCGCATATTTCGCCGGAAGCTGCGGGACTCTGCTGAGCGGTGACTTGCTGGATCGCGTCGGGCGACGTGCGACGGCAGCGAGTTTTTTTATGCTCGCTGGGTTAGCCGCCGCGATCCTTTTTCAGAGCGACGGATATTGGTGGGTCTTCCTCGCGCTGAGCGCGACGATGTTCGCTTATCAGGGAGCGCGCACCGCGACCTCGGCGCTCGGCGCGGAACTGTTTCCGACTCATGCGCGAGCAACCGGTTTTTGCCTGACCGTTCAGGTGCTCGGCCAGCTCGGCTGGATTGCCGCACCTCTGTTGGTCGGACTGCTCTCCGTGCCAATGAATGGACTCGGCAACGCGGCGACACTGTTTGCGGCAGGCCCGATTATCGGCGTGATCGTCGTCGCGATGTTTGTTCCCGAGACGCGCGGCAGAACTCTCGAAGAACTTTGCCCGGAGGAGCTTGCTCTTCCGATTGCCGACTAAGACCGACGCTGTAAAGCTCGCGCAGGACACTTTTATGCGGTATCAGTGATCGAGATTTTTTCCTGATTGAGGATACTATGGCAGGCAAGTACTTCGAGGAATTTCGCATCGGCGACGTGTTTCATCATCAACCTGGCCGAACGGTGACCGAGACCGACAATCTGCTCTTTTCGGCTTTGACCCTGAATCCGCAGCCGCTTCATCTTGATGCGGAGTTCTCGAAGAAGACTGAATTCGGCCAGCGGCTGGTCAACAGCATCTTCACCCTGGGGCTGGTCGTAGGACTGTCGGTCGGTGAACTCACCCTTGGCACGACCGTCGGGAATCTCGGCTTCGACAAGACCGAGTTTCCGAAGCCGGTGTTTATCGGCGATACGATCACTGCCGAAACTGAAGTGATGGAAGTGCGCGAGAGCAAATCGCGCCCGCAATGGGGAATTGTGATATTCGAGCATCGCGGGGTGAATCAGCGCGGCGAAACTGTAGTCAAGGCGCGCCGCACCGCGATGATGCTCCGCAAGAAGGTATAAGCGAGTCGAAAAAGTAATCCCTCCCATATAGGAGCACGAATATGGAGGTCCGGATTCGCCCGATTCAAGAGGGCGACGTTGGCGAAGCCGATCGGATTGTAAGGCTGGCATTCGGAACGTTTCTTAACGTCCCGGATCCTATGAGCGTATTCGGTGATAGTGATTTCGCTCATACCCGATATCGCGCGGCGCCTGATTGTGCTTTCGTGGCTGAAGCCGACGATCGCTTAGTCGGATCAAATTTCGTCACTCAATGGGGCAGTTTCGGATTTTTCGGACCACTCTCGATCGAGCCGCGAATGTGGAATCAAGGCATAGCGCAAAAGCTGCTCGAACCGACAGTGGCCTTATTGGAGAAATGGAATTGCACCCATGCTGGCCTTTTCACCTTCAGTCACAGCCCCCAGCACGCGGCGCTCTATCAGAAATTCGGTTTCTGGTCGCGATTTTTGACGCCCATAATGTCGAGGGAAGTGCGCAACAATCAGGCACAGGAACCTTGTGTCCGATTCTCGGAGCTGCGCCCTGAGCAGAAGACCGGAATGACTGCGGCCTGTCGTGATGCGACAACAGCGATCTATGATGGGCTGGACGTCACTCGCGAAATCGAGGCAGTCGATTCGCAACGCCTGGGCGATACACTGGTGCAACTCGATGACTCTCAGGTGAGGTCGTTCGCGGTCTGTCACGTCGGCGCAAATACTGAAGCAGGCAGTGGAGCTTGCTACGTAAAGTTCGGCTGCGCGCGGCCCGGAGGCTCGGCTCAGAGCGATTTCGAGAAATTGCTAAAGCTTTGCGAAGCTTTCGCTGCGAGTCGGGGAGCTTCACGATTGGTCGCCGGTGTCAATATGGGTCGCCATGAAGCATATCGAACCATGCTTGCGCTAGGGTTTCGCACGGATATGCTCGGAGTCGCAATGCATCGACCTAACGAACCCGGTTTCAGCAAGCCGGGTGTTTACATCATCGATGACTGGCGCTAAAGGCTACGCGGCAGGAAACATCACCAGTACGAGGCGGCGAGGTAAATAAGGCCGCCCGCCGTGATCAGAATCACCGGATTGGTGCGATGCCACCATAGAACCGCGAGGCTGCCGGCGGCGATGACCACTCCAACCGCGTTGAAAACCGAAAGCCGCGCAATCGAATAGGTGCCGGAGAACATCAGGCCGATCGCAACCGGCGCCAATCCGCGCTGCACCGCGAGCCGCCACGGCGAATCGGCGAAGCGTTGCCAGAGGCGATTTGCGAACAGCGTCAGAAGGCAGTCCGGGATAAAGAAGGCGAGGCCCACGCACGCTGCACCTGCCGCTCCGGCGAGCCGATAACCAATCACCAGCACCATCAGCATGTTTGGCCCGGGCGCGACCTGCCCGAGGCTGTAGATATCACGGAACTGCTGATCGGTAATCCAGTGGAACTGATGCACCGTCATGTGCTGCATCTCCGGCAGAATCGGCGTTCCGCCGCCTACCGCCAGAATCGACAACAGGGCAAACACCCACGTCAGATTGATCAGCTTGCGAGCCATTCAGTGACGCCAATAAGCGCGACGCGAACGGAAGCGATCGCGCAAATGCATGAAGCGAATCGGGGCGTGCCGCGGATGCTCGCGCGGCCGGTAGTAAAAGATCGCCGCGCCGCCCACGACGATCAGCACCACCACCAATGACACTTTGAAGATGCTTACGGCGGCAAACGTAACGAGAACGAAAGTCAGATCTGCTATGCGCGCTAATTGTTTATGACCGAGTTGCAGGGTCACTGTGGCCAGAAGCCCCACTGCTGCCGCCGCCACGCCCACCAAAAACAGATTGATCAAGTGATTGTGCCGATTCTGGTCCCACAATATCCCAAGGGTCATCACTACAATGATCCCCGGAAGTACCAACCCGGCCACCGCGATGGCGGCGCCCGCTTATGCCACGCAAACGATCACCGACGATCACGCTGAGATTTACCGAATTGAGACCGGGCAGGGTTTCGCTCAACTCGAGCGCGTCGAGGAAGCCGTCGTCATCGACCCATCCGATGCTGCTCGACCAGATACTGGCGCAGATAGGCGACCACTCCTCCGCCGAAGCTGATCGCCCCGGCAGTCAGAAAGGTAACGAAAATAGTTGCGAGGCTTGGCCCGCTGCGCGCAGCCTCATTTATAGATCCTGACCGGTCGTCCACCGGCTCATTCATGATGATTGATCGGCACGCGCCCGAGGCTATAAACCATCGCGGTCTTGGTCGTGCCATGATGGAGCCAGTCGGCGGCGTCGGTCTGCAAGCGTGAGAAGAATTGCTCGGAGAGCGTCTTCGGATGGGGGTGCATGCCGGCCGGGTCCGTGTACTTAATCTGATACGAGTACTCGCCCAGCAGATGCTCCTGCGTGCGGCGATGGCGCCACACGGCGAGCGTCGCTTTAGCAGAAGTCTTTGCACCGAAAACAATCTCGCCCATATTCACCAGGACTTCTTCGATCGCGACGTCGTTGACCACCCCGAATGAGGTGGTAGGCTTTGCTCCGGTGCTGAGCAGGGCGGGAAACATTTTCGCGAAATCGCCGAATTTCCCAGTCAGGAGATTATCGCGCGTCATCATCTCAGCCGAATGCGAATAGATGAAGCGCATCGCGCCCGCTTCCGCGGGGTCCACCAAGACCTCTTCTTTGAACTTGCTGACGTAGGGAATCGCCGCGGCGGGCTTCAGATCCAAAACTGCCGCGGCTTCACGATCGTGGCTGCGGAATTTCAGAGTCAGTTCGTGCTCGGCTTCCTGCAGTCCGTCTTGATAGAAAGTACGCCGCCGCAGCATAAAGTTATGGTTGTAGAGTCGGAACTTCGGCGTATCGAAAAACAGCACCTCGCGCAGATGAGTCTCCATCGGCTTGCCGCGCTTGAGGATTTCAATTTCAAGTGATTGCGCGATCCGCCGGGTGAGCTTCCAGAATCGATGAAACTGCGTAGGCTTATCGAAATGATCGGCGCGCAGGAGCAGTTTGTACTCGCGATAGCCAATCGCCGCCGGGTCGGCAATCGGCAGATGATGGTTTGGATGCGCCGGTTCATTCATCGCGATTCGTAGCCATCCGATGCGCTGCTTACAGCCTGTGGATTTCAATCGGGATAGCAGTCCGACCGCATAGGGTCAATTACTTTTAGGTTCTATATCCACGGCGCGGCGTGTCGCTCTTGCGGTGATCGACGCCGAGCGCGATAATTCCGGGTCCAGTGGACGCATAGCTCAGCCCGGTTAGAGCACTTGCCTCACATGCAAGGGGTCCCAGGTTCAAGTCCTGGTGCGTCCACCACCTAAATACGGTATTTTTCTTAGCTCACGCCCTCACGCTCTATCGACCGTGCAAGAACCGCGCTTCAGGCCACTTGGGCGGCGTTGCCGATATCTCTATGAGCAGCCGTTGTCCGCACCCGACGCTGTGGGGGCGTTCGGGACTTGGGTATCAAGCGACGGCGAGTGGTTAAAGTCGAACAGGTCTTCGAGCGTGTGCGCGTGCCGGTCGCGGGCGGTCAAATGAGGCCGCGGGCTGAAGAACCGCTTCTCGATCAGCGCCAACAAAGACGTGTGATCGCCAACCGTATGCGAAACGTAATGCGGTTTGGAGAATGGCGAGATGGCCATCAGGGGCACGCGAAATCCCAGCTGATTGAAATTGACGCAGGAGGATGGATAGCTGCCCGACGGCGAGTCGAACGTCGGACACAAGCTATTCGCGTCCGCCAGACTGGCCTGGCAGGACAATCCGCCGCCCGGCGCGCTTGCAGAAGGATTAGAGAGGTCCGCGCACAACCCCGGCTGGATTCCGTCGGGGGTTGAGGCTCCGCCTTGCCGCGCTTTGGCCGGGGCGACGTGATCATAAAACCCGCCATGCTCGTCGTAGGTCACAAAAATAATCGAGTCCTTCCAGTTGGGACCATTGCGCACCGCCTGGATCGCTTGCGCCACGAAGGCCTCGCCCGCGCGAATATCGGTCGGGGGATGCTCATCGTCCTCGGGCGTGAGCTCACCAAAACTCGGATCGACGAAGGCCACCGCCGGTAGTGTTCCAGCCTGCGCATCCTGCAAAAACGAGTTGTAGGGATTGCCGAAGGAGCCCGGGCCGCTGAAGCCGCGGAAATGGATCGGGTCGCTCAGGTAATTGCGGAAGCTGACGCCTTGCGGCACGTCGTCGGAATAATCGGCCCATGAGACGCCGTAATGATCGAGCAGATCGAAGATCGTGCCGGTGATCGGCTGGTAAAAGAGGAGCGGCGTTTGACTAACGTCCGGCACGGTTTCGGCCGTATCAAGATGGCCGAACGACGTCGCCGCTATCAGGTATGAGCGGTTCGGAAAGGTCGGACCGATTACCGAAGAGAAATAGCGATCGTCGAGCGCAAAGCTCTGGGCTAACTGGTAATAAAACGGCAATTCCGTGGAAGTGTAGAAACCCATCGTGTCGTCATCAGTAGCGCTCTCGCCAACGTCAAGCTGCTCGCTTGCGTCGTTCTGTCGCACGAAACCATCATTGGGGCTCGATCTCAGTGTCGAGCTGGGAGACGTGAAGTTGGCCTCCAGATGACTCCCGACCCAGCTGTGATCAAGATCGGGACCGGTGCAAAGCTTCGTTTCGTGAAATGAGGTGACGGTGCTGCCGTCATCGTCAAGGTTCGTATTGGTGCAAGTGATTCCACTGGTAGAATTCACTGTGCACTTCAGTCCATCGACACAAGCGTGGTCATCGGCCCGGCATGGTCCCGGATGATACGGGCTACCGCTCACATAAGGCAACGCGCCGAAATAATTATCGAAAGAATGGTTCTCCTGCATTATAACTATGAGGTGATTGACGTTGTGTAGATTGCCTGTGGCGCGCGCCGTCATGGGCGCTGCCAGCCCCAGCGCAATCACCATAGCCGTCATCGATGCAAGCTTACGCATTCTTTCCCCATGTCTGAGTAGATATTTCCGCCTAATGGGTTCTTTCGGCACTTATTAGCGCTGTATTCTTCTGTACATCAAGTTTACTGGGTTTTTGTCATTTTTTGCAATTGTGTTTTCTGTGATGTGCGATATCGGTCCTCAGCTTTTCATTAGGAGACTAGGCACCCATTCAGAAAATTGAGTACGAGAATATGGAGGGGGCACAAGCGCCGTTAGTCTAAGGGTAGCTGCATTCTTAACGAGCATTGTCGCTTTCGGCGGCCCGCGCACCCTTGGCGCGCACGATGCCGTTGTTACGGCAGCATCCGACCGGCCTCCAGCGTTGAAACAGCAGAACAATGGTCAATTAAACGTCGGCGGAAATAATTGGGGCTAACGACTTTAGAACGTTTGAATGACAAGCAAGCGCTGGGGCAGATGAAAAGTAGTCTCACGTATAGGCCGCGCCGGGACTCAAGCCGCAGAACCGCTGAGCGGGTATGTATTTACAGCATTCAAGTTGCATCATGAAAGATGATCCCGAGCGTTACCCGATGGCCCCGCTCGATCCGGCTGACGCCGTGGCGGACCGCGACGCGTGACCATCCGCGCGCACTTCGAACGGGCCGGTAGCGCGTGGGAAATAAGATCGCGGAGCCTTGATCGAGCTTGATTGCTTCACCGCGCGATTGCGCGCGCGGCCGATTTTCCACCAGCAGAAATTCACCGCCCTCAAAGTCCGTCGCGGGCCGGCTAAGCATCAACGTGAATTGCAGCGGAAACGCGATCGCGCCGTACAAGTCCTGATGCAAACAGTTGTAGCCGCCGGCTTCGTACCGCAGCATCAGCGGCGTTGGCCGGACCTGCCCAGCTCGATGGCATTCGTTGAGGAATCCCTCGAGTCGCGCGGGAAACCGCTGATGTAATTTGAGCGCGTCATTCCATTCATTCGCGAGCGGCGCGACCCGCCCATACAGCGCCTCCCGCAGCGTCGTCACGATTGCCGGTAAGGGATAGGCGAAATACTTGTATTCGCCGACTCCGAAGCGATGACGCGCCATATCGATCCTGCTGCGAAACTTCTGCCGATCATCGTAAAGCTCGATCAGCGCGGCGCATTCCTCGGCGGTAAGCAGCGGCCCAGTGGTCGCGTAGCCTCGATCGTCGAGCGCGGCCCGCATCCGCTCCCAGTCGATTGGGGAAATCCGTTGCTCGACGGCTCGCGATGCCATAAGCAGATTCAACCCCGCGAGATCGCTTCAGTGAAATGCGGCCTTTTATGAGCGGGAGCCGCGGTTCAACTCCCGCATAGTTCCCACGCCGCGGCTGCGATCGCCGGCACGCGAACGTCATAGGTCGCGAAGATCGGATCGTCAGCCTGACCGCTCAGATGGCGCGCGTAGCTGCCTTCGAGAATGATCGCCAGCTTGAACAAGCGCGAAAGCCTGATAGAAGTCCGACATGACTGGACGGCGCGTCCGGATTTTTCCTCGTACAGTTGATCATCGCGCGGCGCGACAAATAGCCCTCCGCCGGGTCCATGCTCGAAACTACGCTGCGACGTGCGTCGCTGTCAGACGGCTCGCTCCAGTAGGTGAGCATCCAGCCGAAGTCGGCGAGCGGATCGCCCAGCGTGGACATCTCCCAGTCCAGCAAAGCGAGCGGACGCGGCGGGTCATCCATCGTCCACATCACGTTGTCGAGCTTGAAGTCGCCGTGGACGATTGTGGCCGGCGGCGATGCAGGCAAATTACGCCGCAGCCAGTCGCGGATTTTCTCCATGATCGGCAAAGGACGAGTGAGCGGGAGCGTGCGTTCGAGCTGATCGGTCCAGCGTTTTAGCTGGCGTTCGAGGTAGCCCTCGGGACGGCCGAACGTTGCGAGACCGGCAGCGCGCCAATCAACCGCTTGCAGCGCAATCAGCAGATCGATCATCCCATGACTGACCGCGTGGCGCTGGGCCGGACTCGTCGCAAATGAGGGCGGTGAAGCAGGCACGTTGGGCGAGCGGATCACGCGTCCATGCAGATGCTCCATTAAGTAAAAAGGCGCGCCGATATACGCAGGATCGTCGCAGCTCGCGTAAACCCGAGGCGATGGGACCGCACTCGATTGCAGCGCATCGAGGATACGATATTCGCGCAGCACGTCATGCGCCGTCGGGAGCAACGGTCCGCGCGGCGGCCGGCGTAGCGCCCACGACTTCCCGTCGAAATGAATTAGATGGACTTCGTTGGAATGGCCGAATGAGATGTTCTCGGTGCGCAGATCAATCGGATCGCCCAGCTTGCGGTTACGGATGAAACGCGCCAAGCCTTCGCGGTCGATTGCGGTTTTATCAGCGCTGGCTGGAAGATCATCAGACATGGGACATCGCTCTGCGCGTCGGGAGCCTCATTGATAATTCGGCAACACACTGACCCGCTGCTGAAAAGGATTGCGGCCAAACGGACTCTGACCAACCGAGCCAAGTCCGCCGAGAGTCATCTGAAACTGATATTGGGTTTCACTCGGATTGATCGTTTTAGTGATTCCCATGTCGAAAGCCCAACAGTCGCACGGCGATTTGACCCGCACTCCGTATTCAGCCGAGATCAATTTGTGCTTGACGAAATCGTAAGAGGGGGCGAAATAGGCGCCGACGCGATTGAACAGATCATAGTACATGCGCGCGGTGATAAACTGGCTCAAATTGGCGCTTTGGCCCGGACGCAAGGTAGTCGGACCCGGCGCTATATAGATATAGTTGATCTGTAGAAATGAGCCAGCCGCCGCTTTGCCCATGTAGAGCTTGGGCGTGTTACTTGTCCACCATGGCTGAAAAGTCAAAGAGGCATCCGCGTTACGGATACCGTTGGTGAACGGCGAATAACCCAGCTCGCCACCCACCGACCAGACACTCGTTGGGAAAGCAGTTGCAGCCATATCGAGATCGGCGAAGCGCGACGCGCCTTTGGCAATCGCGTGATTAGTATCGTAAGCCTGTAACAAGGTGAAGCGAAAGATTTCGACGACTGAGTTGCCGTTAGCGTAGCTGCGGGCACGAAATGGATTGAAAGCGGCTATATCGGTATCGTCATCTCCCTGAGCCGCCATTGGCTGATCTTCATCGACAATATCGGGAGATTTCGACGACGCGAGCTTGGCGTAGAAGTGCGAAGTTACCCCATAAGTGAAGAGGCTGCGCGGTTCGACGCGATCGATCTGATCATAAAGCGGCAGCGCGCTCTGGTCGATCGTCGGTACATAGCTATAGGTCGCGAAAGGTTCAATCGTATGCTTGAGTTGGTCGATACCGAACCTATCCACGTTGTAGATCTTTTCGACTTCTGAGCCGATTCCGGCGCTCCCGTAGATCATCTCACGGCTGTGAAAGCCGCCACTGCCAACTGGGCCTAAGGTAAGACCATTATTAAATTCCCGACCGCCGGTGCCGACCGGTATCACATTGATCGTGTCGCCGCCGACACTATAGAGCGTTTCACGCAAGCCGAGCGTACCCCAGCCGTAAAGATAATCGCCCAGCCGCCATGGCACGGTCACTCGCGGGAAAAAATCCATCCGCGTACCGCTTTGTCCATCTGCCCGCCAGAAATTATCACCCTGGACATCGTAATCCGCATAGGCGAGACCGCCGAGCAGGTCTTTACGTCCACTGAACAAGAGCTCCGGCAAGGTTTGTAGCGCAAATCGCTGCGGCTGGATCAAGTCCTGATTCCAGACTCCCTGCAAGCGGGCAAAACCGTCCTCGTAACTGTAAAGCAGACCAAAATCAGAAGCGGCATCACGCAACGTATTAAACGGAGTTTCGTACGAAATCCCCGGCTGAATCGTCCGCGAGAGCGTCCATACGTTGAGTTCGCGCAAAGTCAAACTATCGCTTACCGAAATGCCATCGCCATATAACACCAGATCGGGCGTGAGATGCTCTCGCATCATGCCGATAATGTCGTAACGATCGACCGGGATATGAGTATCGGCGAGTTGCGTATCGATTATGTCGCTGATGCGATTGTGCTGGCTACGGATACTCTCGTTATAGAAAGCCCCGTCAGCGATAAAATAATCTCTCCTCGCCGGTAATCAGCCGATACTCGGCCAGACCGCCGACGCGTTGGCTGGTTTCGACATCGAGTGCGACGGTCGCATCAGAGCTCTTGTTGAGCGCGATGTAATAGGGCTGAAGTAGCTGGAATCCACGCAAACCGGATTCACCGACACGCGGGCCGAGCAAGCCCGAATGCCGATCAGTGTCCGCGGGAAAGATCGCGTAAGGCAGCGGCACCAACGGATGACCGAGCACGTCAAAAGCGCCGTTGCGGGCGGTCCCGGTATCGCCCATATGCACGTCCATTTGATCGCCGGTGATGCTCCAGTCGGGGGTCCCGCGTTCACATCCGCAGGTCGTAAAAAATCCATCGAGGACCTTGTAGCGTTGTCCGATCAGCTTCTGGATTTTCGCGCCTTTCAGCACGTAATCCTTCTCTTTGCTGGTGACCGTCGCGTCTGTGAGATCGGCGCTCTCGTCGTTCAGGTTGAGCGTTCCCTCAGAAGCGCGAATATCGCCAATCGGATCGACGATGTGGACATCGCCCTTCGCGTGCACGATCCGATCGCGCCGCAAAAAATCGACCTGATCCGCCGTCAGGACAGTTTTGTTCTGCGTGACCGACGCATTGCCGGTAACCGCAAAGCTGTCGGTCTTGTAGTCATAGACGAAGGTTTTTCCGGTGATATCAACCGGACCGCCGTGCGTAGATTGAAAATACGAGGCGAAGCCGGTTTGCTGCGCGTCCACGAGCGCCGGCGTACCTCCACCGAGCGCAACGAACGTGACCAAAACCAACGCTATCGATTTAAGCGTTGCCCTCAGGAAAAAGCCCCCGCCGTCCCGTCCCCTTCATGAAGTACGGATAGATTTCTCCGATCAGGTAAACCGAACCGGTCGCCAACACTAGCTCATCGGGTGCGGCCTGCGCTATCGCCCGCGCGATCGCAGCCGGCGGATCCAGTTCGATTGCGGCATCTGTATATTCGGCAAACACCGGCAGCAGCCGATTCGGATTCAACGGGCGCTTCGGCTTGGCGCGGGTCAGGATGGCACTGCGTACCCGCGGCGCGAGCATCTGCGCCATCCGCTCCCATTGCTTCTCCTCAAGGCAGCCAAATACCAGATGTGGTTTGCCGCTAAAGCCGAACTCCACGTCGAGGCTTTCAAGCAGCGCCGCGATCGCGAGTTCATTATGCGCGCAATCAAGAATGACTGTCGGGCGACGCGCGACGATATCGAAGCGGCCCGGCCAGTAAACCTCCCGCAGTCCACGACGAATCGTGTCTTCGCCGAGCTGCACGCCCTGTCGTTGAAGTTCTTCGATTGCGGCCAATGCGATCGCGGCGTTTTCATGCTGAAACGGCCCGGCAAGTCCGAGTTCCAGATCAAGAAGGTCTAACTCACGCCCATGATAATCGAGCCGATGCTTCGGAGCGTGAGATAAATACCTGAACTCCCGATCCAGCATCGTCAGCGAACTTTGTCGATGATTCGCGAGGGCAACCAAAGTGGCGCGCGCCTCGGGGTCGCGCGTGCCGATCACCACCGGCACCCCCGCTTTGATAATTCCGCCCTTCTCGGCGGCGATTTCAGCGATCGTATAGCCGAGGCGGTCCATATGATCGTAGCCGATCGGTGTGATGACGCTCAGCAGCGGCCGGACTACGTTGGTCGAATCGAGCCGCCCGCCAAGCCCGGTCTCAATTACCGCGAAATCGAGTCCAGCCTCCGCAAAATAAAGGAACATCAGAGCGACGGTGAATTCAAAAAAAGTGAGCGCAAGACCAGCGCGATCGAAGATATCGCGGAGCTGAACGATGTACGAACGCATCAACTCGACGGGCATCTCCGCGCCGTTGATACGCGTGCGTTCGGTCAAGTTGACCAGATGAGGCTTAGTATAGAGTCCGACTCGATAGCCGCCGGCGCGCAGACAGGCGTCGAGGATTGCTGCAACGGAACCTTTACCTTTAGTTCCGGCGATATGAATTGCGCGCAGCTTCCGATGGGGATTGCCCAGCAGCGCGAGCGCCTGCTCCATCCGTTCGAGCTTGTAGATTTCACCTCGCCCTTCGAGTGAATACAGCCAATTGAGGGTGTCCGTAATCGCTTCCATAGTTTGGCTGGATTTTAGTTGCAGCCTTAATCCGGTGAAAGTGATAGGTGAATTTTGCAGCGGCTCGCTCGGGCAGGATATACAATCGCAGCGCCAATCAAAATACTATCGTGTGTCTCGCAATAATTTCTCGAAAAAGGTTTGTCATTCTGAGCGGGATAATGGAGCGCGCGGTCGCCGCATGAAGCGAGTAGGCGAGTCTGCGAGCTGCGTATGAATACAATTGTGAAATTCCTTCTTCGAAAGCCTGCTAGCGGATGACCAGCAGGTGAAAAGGCTCATCAGAAAACCGTCAGCCTTGCATCCGGGCGATACGATCGGCGTTGTCGCTCCGGCTGCGGCGATCGAACGCGAGTATCTCAAACGCGGCGTCGCAGCGTTGGGAAAACTGGGCTTTCAGGTGAAAGTCTCGCCCCATGCGCTCGATCGCGTCGGAATTTTGGCCGGTGAAGATCAGGTCCGCGCCGGAGAGCTGGCCGCATTCTTCGCCGATCCCGAGATCAAGGCGATCTTTGCCGCGCGGGGCGGCTATGGATGTGGACGGCTCCTGCCGCTGCTCGATTTCGACGCGCTTGCGCAGACGCCAAAGATTTTCCTCGGCTTCTCCGACGAGACCTTTCTACTTAATGCGCTAGTCGATAAGTCCCACATGATCACGTTTCACGGTCCGATGGTTGCCATGGATTTCGCGCGTGGCGTGAGCCTTTCTGCTACCCAGCACCTGTTGGCGCTCCTGATGGGCACTCGGGAAAATGTCGCGCTGGAAGCGCAGGCCGTTCTCCATCCCGGCGATGCCGAGGGCGAGTTGATCGGCGGCTGCTTGTCAGTGCTGGTGGCAATGATCGGTACGCCCTGGGAGCCACAGTTCGACGGGCGTATCCTGTTTCTCGAAGATACCGGCGAAAAGGCCTATCGAATCGATCGGATGCTGACGCAGCTCCAGCAAGCGGGCATTCTGGATCGCGTGGCGGGCGTCGTTTTCGGAGCTATCCGTCCAGCGAACGGGAACGAGCGGGAAAGTGAACTCATCAGGGAATTTATTGATGAACTGAGTACCCGCACTCGATGTCCCGTGCTGTTCGGAATCGAGGCCGGCCACGGGAGCGAGAATTTTGCGTTACCAATTGGTGCAAGCGTCCGCCTCGAAGGTGCGAAGCGGCGCCTCAGCTTTATTGAAACCGCGGTTGAAGCCTAATTAAGATCGAAGCTCGACAGAGCCGTATCGAAGAGGACGACTAGCTTGGGCTGGAAGGAAGTGGAGCAGGCCTTTGCCGAGGCGGTGGAGCAGGGCGTAATCCCCGGCGCGACGTTACGCGTGCGGCGCGGAGAGGATGTCGTTTTCGAAGGCGCATTTGGCTCACGTTCACTTGAGCCGCAACGCTCCCCGATGCGGCTCGAAACGGTTTTCGACCTATCCTCGCTGACCAAGCCGCTGGCTACGACCTTCGCGATGATGATTCTGACGCGCGACGGCAAGCTGCGCCTCGACGATCGCGTTACGCGCTTTTTTCATAACTTTGGCGTACATGGCAAAGCCTACATAACTTTCCGGCAACTGCTCGCACATTGTTCTGGATTAGCGGCATGGCGTCCCTTCTTTCAGCAAGTGGCGGAAGTCGAGCGCGGGGGCAAAGTCAACTTTATGGCGAGTCATGGCGCGAAGGAGTTTGTGTACGAGCAAATCCATCGCGAGAAGCCGGAGCATCTGCCGGGAAGCCATGTACTCTATTCGGACCTGAATTTCATGCTGTTGGGAGAAGCGCTCGAACAGGTCAGCGGAGCGCCGCTCAATCGACTCTGTCGCGACAAGATTTTTCGACCGCTCGGGCTGCGTGCGACTGATTTTATCGATATCGCGCTGGTGCGGACGCGTCGTCTCGAACCAGTGCCGGAGATGTTCGCGCCGACCTCCGTCTGCCAACTTCGCAAACGTATGCTGTTGGGTGAGGTCGAAGACGAGAACGCCTTTGCGATGGGCGGGGTGGCGGGCCATGCCGGACTCTTCGCACCGGTCCGCGAAGTCGATCGCATCGTGCATGAACTGCTTCGGTGCTATGCAGGAAAATCCGACTTCGTCCCGCAAAGGATCATTCACGAGTTCTGGACGCGCGACAAACAAGTCAAAGGCTCAACCTGGGCCTTAGGATGGGACTCGCCGTCGCCGGAGTATTCCAGCTCCGGCCATCGCTTCTCAAATGAAGCTGTGGGTCATCTCGGCTTCACCGGTACATCTATCTGGATTGAACCCGCCAAGCAGATCGCGATCACGCTGCTCACCAACCGCGTCCATCCGCGCCGCGACAATCAGTCCATTCGCGAGTTTCGCCCGAAAATCCATGATCTTGTCATGAATGCTCTCGGAGTTATTTGACGACCCGCCGCGAATGCTGATTTGCAGAGTCGTCCGCACGCCTTAAGTTAGAGGGATGGAACATTCGCATGCTCGTCACGCCCATTCGGGCGTTGAAGCTGCCGCTTTCGATCCCGTCGTCGTAAAGGACCCGGTCTGCGGGATGACCGTTAATCCTGCAACGGCCAAATGGCATAACGTGTATGAAGGGCAGGATTACTATTTCTGCGGACAAAACTGCCTGAAACGCTTCATCGCGGAGCCTTCGAGCTTCCTTCATCCCGCCGCGCCGCCCCGTTCAGATATTGCTGAAGCGCCGGCCAGCGGTACTGAGTACTTCTGCCCCATGGACCCGGAGGTCGTGAGCGATCATCCGGGGGATTGCCCGAAGTGCGGGATGGCGCTGCAACCGCGTATCCTGACGGCTACTGATACGCATCACGGCGCCGATCCGGAGCTGCGCGATATGACGCGGCGCTTCTGGGTAAGCGCGATTTTAACCGTCCCGATCTTGCTCCTCGGGATGTCGGAAATTCTTCCGGGAATGCCGATCCATCGAGCGCTCGGTCTACGGCTGCTCATCTGGATTGAGTTCGCACTGGCGACGCCGGTCGTAGTATGGGGCGCGGCGCCTTTCTTCGCACGCGGCATTCGCTCGATAGCTAATCGCAGATTGAACATGTTCACGCTGATCGCCTTGGGAGTCGGAATTGGCTACGGCGTCAGCGTCGTTGCGACATTATTCCCCGGGATTTTTCCGCGAGACGCCACCGGTACTCGGGGCGGCGCTCCCATCTATTACGAGGCTGCTGCGGTAATTACGACGTTAGTTCTGCTCGGGCAAATGCTGGAGCTGCGCGCCCGCCGCCGCACTGGGGCGGCAATCGAGGGGCTGCTTAATTTGGCCCCTAAGACCGCACGAATCGTACGCGCCAATGGACATGAAGAGGATATTCCGCTCGAACAGGTCGCCGTCGGCGATAATTTGCGGGTGCGTCCCGGGGAGCGGGTGCCGACTGACGGCACAATCGTCGAGGGGCACAGCGCGATCGACGAGTCGATGCTCAGCGGTGAACCGCTTCCGGTCGAGAAGCACGCCGGCGATAAAGTAGTCGGGGCGACCCTCAACGGCGCGGGCGGTTTCCTGATGCGCGCGGAACGCGTCGGGCGCGACACGATGCTCGCGCAGATTGTGCGGATGGTTGGTGATGCGCAGCGCAGTCGCGCCCCTATCCAGCGGATCGCGGATACGGTCGCGGCTTGGTTTGTGCCAACCGTGATAGCGATCGCCGCGATCACCTTTGCCGTTTGGATGATAATCGGACCGCAGCCGCACTTCGGCCGTGCAGTTCTCGCGGCCATTTCAGTATTGATTATTGCCTGTCCTTGCGCGCTGGGTCTTGCGACGCCGATGGCGGTGATGGTGGCGACCGGTCGTGGCGCATCAATAGGAGTGCTGGTGCGCAATGCCGAGGCGCTCGAACGCATGGAAAAGGTCGATACGCTGGTCGTCGATAAGACCGGCACGCTGACCTCGGGTCATCCGCGGCTGCTCACCGTGACTGCTGCGCGCGGGTTCAACGAGGGGGAATTGTTGAGATTTGCGGCCAGTCTCGAACGCTCTAGCGAGCATCCGCTGGGGGCCGCGATTGTCGCCGGTGCGAATGAGCGCAAGCTGGAACTTGTGCCGGTCGTGAATTTTCGCGCAATTGCCGGCAAAGGGATCACAGGCAGTATCGCGGGACGTCGCGTGCTGCTCGGCAGCGAGCGCCTGCTGGAAGGTGAAATCGTACCTGAACTGGAGAAGCTCGCCGCCGAAGCGCGAAAAACCCAAACCGTTGTTTTCGTCGAAATCGACGGCAAGCTGGCAGGATTTCTCGGTATTGCCGACCCGATCAAACCAACCACCCCGACCGCTATCCGCGATCTGCGGCGGGATGGCATTCGCGTCGTGATGCTTACCGGAGATAGTTATCCGACGGCGGAAGCGGTTGCGCGCGAACTCGGGATCGATGAAGTTCATGCGGAAGTCTTGCCCGATGAGAAGGTTCGCATCGTGCACAATCTGCAAGCTGCAGGCGCAGTAGTCGCGATGGCTGGTGATGGAATCAACGATGCCCCGGCGTTGTCTGCCGCGACAGTCGGAATCGCGATGGGCACCGGTACTGACATCGCTATACAGAGCGCGGGCATCACGCTGGTCAAGGGCGACCTGGCAGGTATTGTCCGCGCACGCAATCTGAGCCGCGCCGCGATGCGCAACATGCGCGAGAACCTATTCTTCGCCTTCATCTATAATGCTTTAGGAATTCCGATCGCAGCTGGTGTCCTCTATCCGTGGTTCGGCCTTTTGCTCAGCCCGATGATCGCCAGCGCCGCGATGAGCGCCAGCTCAATTTCTGTCGTTGTCAATGCTTTACGGCTGCGCACCTTGAATCTTTCCGCCGTAGCTCCCGAGAGTTGACCGTCGCGTCAGGCGGACTTAGCCTGCGGAAGTATGAACGGCGTACACGATCTTGGCGGAATGCACGGTTTCGGCGTGGTGATAGCCGAGACGGGCGAGCCCGTCTTTCATCATGAATGGGAACGGCGAACATTTGCACTGGCGCTCGCGACGATGGGTGCTCGGCTCGCCAATGTTGACGAGTTTCGGCGCAGCATCGAGCGCATGCCGCCGGGCCATTATCTCGAATCCTCGTACTACGAGCACTGGCTGTTTGCGCTCGAAGGACTCCTGCTCGAAAAGGGCATAATCACCGGTGCCGAGCTTGACACCGCGATGCGCGATGGCGTTCGGTCGTCGCGACAATCCGACGGACCTATCGCAAGCGCCGCAAACGATGGTGACAGCCGGTTGTGGTCGAATCCTGAGGCGGACGCGAGTCGCCCGAGCAGTGCCGTCGCGCTGCGCCACGATCCGAAATACAAGCCGCGCTTTCGCGTGGGCGATCGTGTGATTGCGCGCAACTTTAATCCGCCGGGACATACCCGCAGCCCGCGTTATGTGCGAGGCCATCGCGGTATCATCCGCTACGATTGGGGCGCCTTCGTCTTTCCCGACGCTCACGCGCATGGGCTCAAAGCCAAACCGCAATATTGCTACAGCGTTGAATTCAAGGCCCGCGAGCTGTGGGGTAAGGATTTTCCCGCGCGTGAGTTGGTCAACGTTGATCTTTGGGAAGCTTACCTCGAGCCTGACGGAGCCGCATCCTTACCGCAGGTCAAATCTCAGGCGAAACGGCAGCCCGCACCCAAGTCCGCCGCGCGTGAGAAATTGTCGAGCCGCACAAGTCGATCAGCTCCGTCGAAAGCCAAGCCCCACCCTGCCCGCAAATCCGCGAGGAAACCCTGATGAGCGAACATGATCACGAGGAACACGCGCACGAGCATCCCGATACGCATAATGCTCCGGATAGCGGACCAGCGCTGCGGGTTAAGGCGATCGAAGCCGTGCTGGTCGAAAAGGGCCTGGTCGATCCGGCCGCGCTCGACGCTATCGTCGATACCTATGAGCACAAAATCGGTCCCCGCAATGGCGCTCGCGTCGTCGCACGCGCCTGGACTGATCCCGACTACAAACGTCGTCTGCTCAAAGGCGATGCCGCCAAAGTCATCGCCGAACTGGGCTTCCCGCCCGGTCCTCAGGGCGAACATATGATGGTGCTCGAAAACACCCCGCGAGTGCATAACATGGTCGTTTGCACCCTCTGCTCGTGCTATCCGTGGTCGGTCCTCGGATTGCCGCCGGTCTGGTACAAGAGCAACGCCTATCGCTCACGTGCCGTGATCGATCCGCGCGGAGTCTTGCGCGATTTCGGCTTGGAGTTGCCGCCCACCATCGAGATTCGTGTGTGGGATTCCAGCGCCGAAATCCGCTACATGGTCCTGCCGATGCGCCCGGAAGGCGCCGAGCATATGAACGAAGACGAGCTGGCAAAATTAGTCACTCGTGACTCAATGATCGGAGTTGGTGTCGTCGCTCTGCCATCGTGAACGTAACGATATAGTTGTGCAAACTCTTGAAGAGCAGATGAAGGCGCGCGGTCTCGAATCCGCCAACTTTACGGAACCCTGGCAGGCGCGAGCTTTCGCAATCGCATTGGCTTTGGCCGAGCGCGGCAGCTTCGAATGGGAGGATTTTCGTCAGAGGCTAATCGCATCTATTACGAGAGCAGACGCAAACGAGTCACAAGGCGGCAGTGCGCCGGAGTACTACGCGTGCTGGCTCGAAGCGCTTGAAGCCGCAATCACTGCAAAATCTGTCGCTCTCCCCGAGGAAATTGAGCAGAACGCGGCTCGTATCGCCGCCCATCCACCCGCGCCGACCAAAGCGGTGGTCAGTGGCCCAATCAAAATAGCTTAATCTCCGAAATAACCGGATTTTGCGGCGCACGCCGTAAATTACTTTTGCGGCGGCGGCTGAACCATGAAGCGCTGCCACTCCGCCAAATGACTTAGCGACTTCAGCGTCGGCATCCGATCCAGATAAACCTCGCCCTTGAGATGATCGGTCTCGTGCTGGATTACGCGTGCATGAAAATCGTTCGCGACGAAATCTAGCGCTTCATCGTTGCGCCCCAGCCCAGTAACGCGCAATTGCCGGAAGCGCGGCGCGACGCCGCGAAAATCGGGAATGCTTAAACATCCTTCCCAATCTTCGATGGTCGATGAATCAAGAATCGTCACCTGCGGATTGATTAGATAGGTCAGTGGCACGCTCGGCATCTCGGGATAGCGCGGATGGTTTTCCACTTGGAGCACGGCCACCTGTATCGATAGATGAATCTGCGGCGCAGCTAACCCCACTCCATTGTACTCGTGCATCGTTTCGACCATGTCGTCGAGCAACTTCTGGAACTCGGGAGTTCTGATGACTTCGGGCGCGACCGGTTGCGCGGCGGCGCGAATTACCGGATGGCCCAGACGGGCGACTTTCAGAATCATGATCAGATTTCCTATTAGTTCAACCTTAGCAGGCGCGATCGTTCCCGGGCGGGACTGCCCGATTGTCCTGCATACTATCGTCAAATTGCTGGTGTGAACGCCATAGCTTGGGCTATATGAGCCTCATCATGTACGTCGATGAGAAGTTCTTCTCGTTGTGGAACGACTTGTACGACTCGAACCTGAAGCTCTCGAAGGCGCAATTCGAGTTCGGAAGTTCGCCCAATGCCGGCTTTAGCGCAAGTGATTACGAATGCGCCCCATGCTGCGTCGCATGACTTGTAGAATTTACACGCAACCTATGATTCGAGCGCGGGCGATCCGTCGAATCGCGCGCCATTCTTCAATTCGGAGACGCCCGCGAAGCATCGCGGCGGAATTAAATACCGTATTCGCCGGGCTCGGCCCAGATTATGAAATGACTCCGTTTCGGACGGCGCCAAACGTGCCATCGCCGAATAACTTCGGGGTAATGTCGCGCCGCCAACAACGGAGAGACTGGTGAAAGAGGGAACGGCGGTCATTCCCTCTTTCGAATCCAGCTTAGAGCTTGTCAGTGGCAAACTGCATCAAATCGCGTCCACCCTCAGCGTCGGAACGCCAGCGATTGATCGACTCGAGGTTGAAGCGCCAGTCGCTACCCACCTTAAAAGCGGGCAACTGCCTCTTTTTGAGAAGTCGATAAATAGTGGACGGATGCACTCGCAGGTAGCTCGCCACTTCTTCCAGGGTCATCACTCGTGCCATCACCAACCCCCTTACGGCGGACCGCATGTGTCATGCGGTTTTATATGCTAACAAGTTGTTAGCAGAACGACAACTACATATCAGCACAGCGCGCCGATGACAAGCAGAGACATCAGGCGTTCGTATAAGCCGATCAATTTCAAAATCACAGTAAGTCAGCGAAACATGACTATCAGTCACTTTTTGGCGAACTGAATGGATAAGCGAAGCCTGCAATCCAGCGTTGAATGCCTTGCCTACGCCAACTCAACGAAGATCAGCCGGCCAATGCTAGAATATCCCGCGACAGGGAGGCCAATTTAGTGTTGCCGTGGGGCGCGAGTGAAATAATTCCGTTGCTTTATATTGGTGATTTGCAAGATGCCGCAAAATTTGAAGGGATCGTCATCAATCTCTTGAACGACGTGCCGGCGTGCGAGCCGAAACGCTCGATTCATCTGCCGTTTCTGGCCAACGGCCGCGCGACGCTGGACAGTACCGCAGCATTGATCGACGCGGCGCTGGCGCGCGATCAGCGCGTGCTGGTGCATTGCGAGGAAGGCAGCGAACGCGCGCCGCTGGTCATCGTGTGGTTCCTGATCAAGCGGCGCGGTATGACGATCGATCAAGCTTATGAACTAGTCAAAGCAAAGCGGCCAATCACTCGCGATCGGCGCAGATGGCTAGGGATTTATAATCATTGAGCGAGAGTAAAAAGGATTTGGCCAGTGCAGCAGCGCAGCGTTATCTGATCGGCAGATTCCACGAGGTCGCACTGAAAGGCGGCAATCGCTGGCGCTTCGTCGAAGCGGTCAAAGACAATCTGCGCGCGGCGTTCGCGGATTACCGATTGGGTCGAATACGCAGTCTGGGCAAGCGACTGATGATCGAGTTGCCGGACGGAATCACCGATGCGCGCGCTGCGGAACGCGCCGGCTTGATCTTCGGCTTGCAGAATTTTTCGCTCAGTCGGCGCGTGGAACCAACAATCGACTCGATAACCGTTGCGGCGCTCGCGATGGCGCACCGGCTGCGCGACGGCAAGCAATCGTTCCGCGTGTCGGCGCGCCGCGCCGAAAAACGCTTTCCGCTGAATTCAATGGAGATCGAGCGCAGCGTTGGAGCCGCGATCGTGGCGAGCGAAGGACTCGGAGTTAATCTCACGCATCCAGACTTCGAAGTCTCTATCGAAATTCTGCCCGAGGGCGCATACCTTGCTGCAGGCAAAATTGCCGGAGCGGGTGGTTTGCCGGTCGGCGTGACCGGGCGCGGCATGATGCTGTTGTCGGGCGGAATCGATTCTCCTGTAGCAGCGTACCGCATGATGCGCCGCGGGCTCCGGCTCGATTTCATTCACTTCCATAGTTATCCGCTGGTCTCGGGGGCCAGTCGTGAAAAGGCCGCGGAGTTAGCGGCGCATCTGACCCGCTATGAGGGCCATGCAACGCTTACACTCGCGCCGTTCGCCGAGGCGCAACGCGAGATCGTCGCGCGCGCGGCGCGCCCGCTACGGGTCGTATTGTACCGGCGCCTGATGCTCCGGATTGCGACGGCCGTGGCGCTGCGAAATCGAGCGCAGGCGCTGGTCACCGGTGAAAGCCTCGGACAGGTCGCGTCGCAAACCCTGGAGAATATGACTGTGATCGCACAGGCCACCGATCTGCCGATCCTTCGTCCACTGGTTGGGACTGACAAGAACGAAATAATTGCCGAAGCACGACGGCTCGGCACCTTCGAGACTTCGATCCTGCCAGACCAGGATTGTTGCTCGCTGTTCGTGCCGAGCCATCCGGAGACGCGCGCACGCTTAGCGTCGGTTATTGCGACGGAGGCGGCATTCGATATCGAGCGAATGGTGGACGATTCTGTGAGCCGGGCTGAGGTGATTCGGCTCAGGTTTCCGTCAAGCGGGTGAATCACTGTGATGCCACCACGATGGGCTGACGGGAACCTGCCGCGGATCAGCGCAATCATCAGGTTCTTACATACAACTTGCTTCTTCCTTAGATAACTAACTTCGTTACGCTGGAAATTGGACTGCTACGGTACGGGTCCGCAAGCCACCGTACCCTTCCCGGAATCGTGAAATCGGGACAGCGGCAGACTCGTCAGGATTTTTTGCTCCTGTGGAGGCGTTGATGCGAATACTGTTGGTCCATCCCAGTCCGCTGATGTACAACGAAATTTACCTGCGTCTCGAACCGCTGGGACTGGAGCGCGTAGCGGCGGCGCTGCGCGAAGCTAAACACGAAATAAGAATAATCGATCTACAGATCTTCACTCATGGCGATTTGATCCGTGAACTCGAAGAATTCAAACCGCAAGCGATTGGATTCTCGCTGAATTATCTGGCCAATGTCCCTGAACTCTTGGATCTCGCCAAAGAGATCAAAGGGCGCGCGAAGGACAGCTTCATCTTCGTCGGCGGCCACAGCGCATCTTTCATTGCCGGTGAGTTGCTGGCGCATAGCGACGGCGCGATTGATTGCGTCGTACGCGGTGAAGGCGAAGTGATTGCACAGAAATTGATCGAGGCGATTGGCGAACGCGATCTCGCGCAACTACCCGGTGTTGTCACGCTCGACGGAAGCGGTCCGCCGCCGGCGCTCCTTCCGGATATTGACCGATTTCCACCGGCGCGCGATCTGACGCGCCGTCGTCATAAGTATTTTATCAGCGTGTTCGATCCTTGCGCGTCAATCGAATTTACTCGCGGATGCCCGTGGGATTGCTCATTTTGTAGCGCCTGGACCTTCTATGGCCGCAGTTACCGCCAGGCGTCGCCCGAAGTCGCGGCACGCGAGCTGGAATCGATAAAGGAGCCCAATGTTTTCATCGTTGATGATGTAGCTTTCATCCATTCCGAGCATGGGATGGCGATCGGCCGCGAGCTCGAGCGCCGCAAGATCAAGAAGCATTACTATCTTGAAACTCGCGCCGACGTGCTGTGCCGCAATCACGAAGTTTTCGAATATTGGCGGCGCCTCGGGCTTGAGATGATGTTCATCGGAATCGAGGCGATGGACGAGGAGACCCTGAAGCTGCATCGCAAGCGCTCATCTCTCGATATTAATAATCGGGCGCTCCAGATCGCACGCAAGTTCGGTATCATCGTCGCCATTAATATGATCGTCGATCCTGATTGGGACGAGCAGCGCTTCAAAGCCGTTCGCGAGTGGGCCATGAGCATCAGCGAGGTCGTCAATCTTACTGTCGCTACGCCTTATCCCGGCACCGAAACCTGGTTCACTGAATCTCGCAAATTGACCAGTCTCGATTATCGGCTCTTTGATATTCAGCACGCCGTGCTGCCGACTCGTCTCCCGCTTAGAGAGTTTTATCAGGAACTAGTCAAGACTCAGGCAGTGCTGAACCGCAAACATCTCGGAATGCGCGGCCTCTGGAGAGCCGGTTCAAAAGCGGCATGGCTGTTGGCTAAAGGTCAAACTAACTTTCTCCGGATGCTCTGGAAGTTCAATCAAGTTTACAGCCAGGAGCGTCAGTACGGAGATCATTTTCGTCCGGTCAAGTACGCGATGACGCCGCCGCAGGTTCACACCTCTTCGCGCCCAGGCAACGATCAACTCTACGTCCATAATCCACGCCCCGCAGCCAAATCGATCGCCAGCGCTTAATCAACGATGTCTTCCCCTTCGCCACGTGCAGCGCAATTTGGTTTCTGACGCGGTCCAAAAATAGTTCCGCGGACCTTTTCGCTTCCCGCCTTAACCCGTTTGAGCAGGCGGCGCGCCCAGACAAACTCAGCGGCCAAAATGCTCAATCCGGCGAAGATTACCAGCAGCCCCGGACCGGGCGTCACCACCATCACGAATCCGCAAAGAATCACCGTTCCACCGAGCACCCCAATAACTATTCGGCGCGCTTGACGTAATGTCACCGGCGGCAAAAAGCGTAGCAACTTCGTTTTCATCGACCCGGCTCCAGATAGAGGATCATCACGGCAATGCCAAGCGTCGCGATCGTGACCGGCAGGCCGACTCGAAAATACCGATAGAAGCTGATCGTGACTCCCTCGCTGGCCGCAGCTTCCACCACAATCAAATTGGCGATTGAGCCGAGAATGGTCAGATTGCCCGCCAGCGTGCTCGCTGCGGCGATTAGCAAAGCGCTCCCTATCCCATCGCCCATACTGTGGTAGATAGGCCGGAATACGATTGCCGCCGGTACGTTGCTGACCAGGTTTGAGAGCACCGCAACCAGCGCCGTTAGTATGAGTGGATTCTTTAGCCGAGGCACGCTGACCAAATTGACGACAAAATTCTGAAAACCAGTTTTTTCCGCTCCTGCAACGACCACGAACAGGCTGGCGAATAGCAGCAGCAGTGTCCAATCGATTAGCCGATAGACTTCAGCCGGCGGAATCCGCCGGGTTAATAGCGCAAACGCGCCCGCGCCGAGCGCCACCAGGTAAGTGGGGAAACCCATCGCGAATCCGGCGAGCACCCCCACTGCAATAATGGCGGGCCGGATCATCGGTGCGAGCGGCGCGGCGGCTTTCGGCGGCGCAGGCGGCTCATTTGCCTGGCGCAATGCGCCGAGCCGCCCACGGTAGATCAGCGCGATAAATGCATAGTCAACCAACAAACCTATCAGCGCAATCGGCGCTAGCCGCATAGCGAAGGTTCCATAGCGCAAATGTGCATAGCCGGAAACGATCATGTTCTGCGGATTACCGGTAATCGTCGCGGCGCTCCCGATATTGCTCGCGGTGGCGAGTCCGATCAGATATGGCTCCGGATCGACTTCGAGTTGCCGGGTAGATTCGAGCAGTAACGGCGCCAGCGCCAGACAAACCACATCATTTATAAAAAACGCGGCGAGCACTCCCGATGCCAGCACCGTCATCGCGAGCAGGCCGAAGCCGCTGCGCGCTCGATGTAGCGCGAAGCGTGCGACCGCCGCCAGCGCACCCGATAGTCGCAGTCCCGCAACTACGATCATCATGCCGAATAGCAATGTCAGGGTGCGAAAATCGATCGCGGCCAGCGCCTCACGCTGGCTAATCCCTTCGAGTAGAATCATCGCCGCCGCGCCGACCAGTGCTGCACCCGCCCGATCGAGCTGCAAACGCGGGAACTTGCCCACTCCCACGACTGCATAGGTCACCGCAAAAATAGTCAGCCGGAGCAGGTTGCGAGGTTCCATCAAGGTTTGCAGGCGGCGCGCTTGCTGACCATTGTCGCATTGCGGCGCGCCTCAGCGTAGTGTCAAATGCGATTTCGTACCGATAATTGTGCGGGCGTCTTATGGAGCTTCCATTCAAAATCGCCGAACTTGATCACGTGGTCCTGCGCTGCCGCAATCAAGAACGCATGCTGGACTTCTATACGCGAATACTGGGGCTGATCGAGGAACGCCGGCTCGATTCTATAGGACTAATCCAGCTCCGCGCCGGCGCCAGCATGCTCGATCTTGTGCCGACCGATACGCCGCGCATCGAGAGCGCACTCAACGTCGATCACGTGTGCCTCGGCATCGCCGCCACCGACCTGACCGCCGCGAGTGCCTACCTGGAAAAGCATGGTATTGCAGTGCTCGGTGAACCGGCGCAGCGTTACGGCGCACGCGGCTTCGGTGCCTCAATCTATATTCGCGACCCGGAAGGCAATACGATCGAGCTCAAGCAGATGCCGCCCGACGCTAGTGACCGTCGTTACTGATTGATGAGTTCGCGCGTCCGGCTCCTGATGCTGGTCTTGTCCTGTCTGTTCTCGGCATGCGTCCGCCGCACGCCGCACGGCGTTGCCGAACGCTATCTCGAAGATTTGCAGCAGTTCAATTATCCGGCGGCGTACCACTTGCTCTCCACTCAGGACCGGACCGCGCGCAGTCTCGAAGAATTTATGACCGAAATTCCGCTGGCGCCCGCGGTGAGTCCGGTCTGGTTCCGGCCGGTGCTTCATCAGACGCATTACGAGTTCGGCGACGAACAGCGCGATGGCGCGAACGCGATCGTGCAGGTCCGCATCACTACCCCCGACCTCGTGTTATGGGAACGCCGGCTTGATGCCGCCGCAGGTCCCGCTGGTGTCAGCCTTGAAGAGGCTCAACGCACCCTCGACTCCGGTGATTATCCGAAGCTGGTTTACAACGACAAGATTTTCTTGGTTAAAGAGCATCACCATTGGCGCATGATCGCGGGATTCGGCGCGCGCGAGGAGGTGTTCGAGCAACATCGGCGGGCAATGAGCGACGTGCTCGAACTTCATTACGACAAAGCGATCACTGAGTGGCGGTCCATGATTACAGAACTAAAAAATCAGACGGCTAGCAGTAGTCTTGGACTCGCGAACCAATATCAGATCGAACTGGCGCATTTGGAGCAGATGAAAGCCGATGCCTCCGGGGCGCAGTCATACGCCGCCCAACTCAAGTTGAATGACGTTGCGATGAAGATGTCAGAGGATCGCGTACCCGCCATTTTCGGCTCGGTGGTGAATGCCGGTAATCGTGCGATTGACGCTCTGGTGCTGGCAGTAACCTGGTACAAGGGTCGCGGCAAAGATTTGCAGATAGTTCAGCGCGAGGAACACGTGATCGTTGCGATGCCGATCGAATTCACGGAATTTGCGCGGCGGCTGCGGCCGTTCATGCCCGGTGATTCGCGCCCATTTGGGTTTGTGCTTACCGCACCTGCGGAAATCCAGCAGACGGCGTCGCCTTATGTGACGATCGCCGCATCATCCTTTACCGATCCTTCGATACCACTGCCGAAGTCGATCAATGCGACGCCGCTGCCGACTCCGCCGGTGAAAGTCGCGCCGCAGCTTAAAAGCGGCGCATCCGCTCCGAAGTCGTAACGAGCTTCCGATTGAGCACAAAGATCAGCATCGCAATTCCCACCCATAATCGCTCGCGGCTGCTGCGCGAAACCCTCGACAGTATCGACGCCCTCGAATTACCGTCGCGCACCCAGACCGAATGTTTGGTAATCGATAATAACTCGACCGATGACACCGCCTCAGTGATCGATGCTTTCGCCGTAACGTCGCGAATTCCCGTCCAACGCATCTTTGAGCCGCGCCAGGGTTCGAGCTATGCCCGTAATCGTGCAGTGGCCGAAGCGAATGGCGACTACCTCCTTTTTATCGATGATGACGCCGTCGCCGAACCGCGATGGGCTATCGAACTAGTCGCCGCGCTGGACGATCGTCAACTCGACGTGGCCTGCGGGATCGTCCTCCCGCGCTGGCCGATGCCACCACCAAGCTGGCTCGGACCGAGCGTGTACATCAAGCTTGCCGTCCATAATGAGGTCCGCTTGCGCACTGCGCCGCTCGCACGAAATCGAGCACGTCCACAACTACTTCAGCGCCAATGTCGGCTTCCGTCGCGCCGCCTTCGAACGCTTCGGCAATTTTCGCGAGGACCTCGGCGTCGTCGGTGGAAACCCGATCTCGGGTGAGGACACTGAGCTCTTCGAGCGATGGCGCAGGATGGGCGGCGCACTCGGCTTCGTCTCGACCGCCCGCGTCCATCATATAATCCCGTCCCATCGGATGACCCGCGCTTATCTGCGGCGCAAGAGTTACGCGTTTGGCTTCGGCAGCGCGGTCGCCGGAGGACGAACTCATAATCGATTGGACAAGCTGGCCCGCAATGCTATTCGGATGACATTCGCAGCTGTGCGCGGAGAGCGCGAGCGCGCCGTCTATCATGAACTCGAATGCGCTAACTTTTTCGGCTATTGGTGCGGCAAACTTTGGCTGCAACGCGGGCGCGCGCTCCGCCAAATCAGCTCGCGTTGATTTCGGCGCGAATCAAATTGCACGAAATATCATCGAAACCGAGGGATGCTCTGATGCGGAAGTCTGATTTTTTTCGTGAAGCGCGCAACGACCTCACCGGACCGCTCCACGGCGTCCGCGTACTTGAAGCGACCACCAGTTGGGCCGGTCCGATGTGCGGATGCATGTTCGCCGATTTGGGCGCTGACGTAATCAAGGTCGAGGCGGTCGAAGGCGAAGTAGGGCGGCGCGTCGGCCCGTTTGTGACCGGTGCAGGCAGCAAGGTTAGCTTCCTGCACTCGACCGTTAATCGCAACAAACGCAGCTTGACGCTCGATCTGCGTAATCCCGAAGGTCGCGATATCTTCCTGAAGCTTGCCGCGCGCTCTGACGTCATCGTCCAGAATTTCCGTCCCGGTACGTTCGACCGATGGGGTATCGGCTACGAGGATTGCCGCGCGGTTAAGCGTGACATTGTCTATGTCTCGATCAGCGGCTTCGGACTGTTCGGACCCGACCACGACCGCCCCGGCTACGATCCGGTCGCGGAAGCCGCCTCGGGTTTCATGTCGCTTAACGGCTCCTCTGATGGTGGCCCGGTGCGATGCGCCACCTATCTCGGTGACGATCTCGCCGGTCTGCATGGCGCGCTCAGCGCGCTCGCCGCCCTGCGCCATCGCGACGCCACCGGCGAAGGCCAGCATATCGACGTCTCACTGATGGATTCGATCCTCTTTCAGTCCAACGGCTATTTGACCCTCGGTGCGATCGGCTATCCGTTGAAACGGCTGGGCAATGGCTCGCTCTTTAGTGCCCCGGTTGACGCGTTCCAGTGCGCCGACGGCTATGTCTTTCTCGCCGTATTGCTTGAGCCACATTGGCGCGCGCTCGCCAAGCTCATCGGACGACCCGAAATGATTGACGACCTGCGCTTCGCCACGATGACCGCGCGTCACGAGAATCGCCCCGAAACCGACGCCGCGGTTGCCGCCTGGATGCGCCCACGCAACGCCTCCGATGTTGAGCGCGAATTGACCGCCGCCGGCATCCCGCGTGGCCGCCGTTCGTACCTACGCCGAGGTAGCGCAGAATCCCCACGTGCTCGAGCGCGATATGCTCCAACCGGTCGAGCAGGAGGACGGCAAGACCATCCCGCTGACCGGTCCCGCTGCAAAGTTCTCGCGCACGCCGACCCGCGTGCGCCGCCGCGCCGCCAAATTGGGCGAACACACCGACGAAATTCTAACCGAGCTCGGCCTCGACCCGGTGAATCGCGCCCGCCTGCGCAAGAGCAAGGTGATTTAGTCCCGATATGAGGTCGCTTTCCGGTTCGGGTTTGTCACTCCCGCGCGTCTGCCTTTTTCTGGCGCGCCGTCAGGCGGAACGCAGTGGAGCCCAGCAGGCGAGTCCGCGAGCTGCGTTCCCAATGGAGGAATCCCTGAATCCAGGACCGTTCGCACAGCCACGCGCGAGGGTGACAGAAGCGAGAGCTCCATTCACAAGAGGCGGATTAAACTGATTGCCCGCACTGAGCAACCCTTGAGCTTCTTGCCCTCAAGTCCGATAAACTAATCTGCGTATCCTCTCTGCGCTGGAGTGAGCCATGTTCAACGGCATCAAGGTGATCGACGCTGACGGCCATGTGATGGAGCCTAACTCCCTCTACGACGACTATCTCGATCCCAAATTCAAAGCCGATCTCGCCGACCTCAAACGCGACGCCGCCGCGCGCCCCTCCAAGCATTTCTTCGGCATTTTCCATCAGCTCAACACCGGCCGCCCGCTCGGCATTCCTCATCCCGACAAGCCCCTCTTCCGCTCGGGCCGTAAACCCCAAGGCGAGTCCCCCGATATGCGCGGTGGCACCGATCCCCATATCCGCATCAAGGATATGGATCGCGAGGGCATCGATATCGCGGTCCTCTTCGCCACTGTCGTCTCCAGCTTCTGCGCGCTGCGCACCGTCGATTTCGAGGTCGCGATGATCGATGCGTACCATCGATGGCTCGCCGGCTACTGCGCGGCTTATCCCGCTCGCCTGATGGGCGTCGCGGTCGTCCCGATGCGCGATCCGGAGCGCGCCGCCGAAGTTATCCGCCGCGCCGCGCGTGAGCGATGGTGCGCCGGAGTCTATCTCTCCGGCCATATCGGCGACCATCTGCTCGATCATCCCAGCCTCAAACCGATCTGGCGCGCCTGTGAAGAAACCGACCTTCCCGCCTGCTTTCACGGCGGCACTGCGCGCCCTCCGTATGGTCTCGGCACCTTCGAGATGACCAACAATCTTTTCCTGCAACACTCCGCGACTAATCCGTTCGAGATGATGCGCGCGGTTGGCGCGCTGATCGGCGGCGGCGTGATGGACCTGCATCCTAAGCTCCGCGTCGCGATCCTCGAAGCCGGTATCGGCTGGCTGCCCTTCTGGATGGAGCGGCTCGACGAGCACTACGAGCTGATGCCGGAATACGTTCCTTACTTGCGCCGCAAGCCGTCCGAGATCATCCAGTCGGAGAATTTCTTTATTTCCTGCGATCCCGATGAATCGATTCTACCCGCAGTAGCAAAATTCGTCGGCGCGAGTCATATCCTCTATGCGAGTGACTATCCGCATTTCGATGGCCGCTTCCCCGATACGGTCAAGCTGACCGCCCGCCCCGAGGCCTTCCCCCCCGACGTCCAGCGCCAAATCCTGTGGGATAACCCAAAGCGGCTGTATCGGCGAATTTCGTAACAATTAATCGGTGAGTTGGGGAACGTCTGACGTCCCATTATTTGTATTTGACGTGGTACGTATGATGCGATAAATAATGCGAAGTGATCAAGACCTTCCGCGACCCGGATACGAAAGCGATATTCCAGCGGCACTCATATCCTCGGTATCGGTCGATAGAGCGGGTCGCGCGGCGCAAGTTGGTGATGCTACATCAAGCTCAGTTATTAAACGATCTCCGCATCCCACCGAATAACCGGCTTAAAGAGCTGCAACATGATCGTGCGGGCCAACACTCAATCAGAATCAATGATCAATGGCGGCTCTGTTTCATCTGGCGCGACAGTGACGCGTTTCAGGTCGAAATCACTGACTATCACTGAAGGAGTTCGCGATGACAAAAACAAGAAAGACTTTGCCGCCGATGCATCCTGGTGAAGTATTACTTGAAGAATTTCTGAAACCGTTCGCTTTGAGTATGCACCGGCTGGCGATGGATCTGCACGTCCCTGCGAACCGCATCAGTCAGATTGTCGAGGGACAGCGGTCGATCAGTGCAGATACGGCTCTTCGCCTCGCGCGCTACTTTGGCACGACGCCCGATTTCTGGCTTGGAATACAGATGCAATATGACTTGGAAAGCGCCAGTGACAACCTCGGTGCGCAGATCGAACGCGAGGTCCAACCGCGGACCGCGCAAGCCGCCGCCTAATGAGATTGCAAAAGTGAGTTAGACCACTGGCTGACGAAGTTCAACGGATCTGCGATTTAGTGGCCGGACTTGTCGAAAGAGTAAGGACAGATCTTCGTGAACACAACTCGACGAAAAATCTTGCACAAGGAGTGATGCTGTACTGGTTCGCCAAAGGAGCAAAGACCTATGAGGCCGTGACGTATCTATGGCATGGAGGTTACTGGCAGACGCTTCTACTCTAGCCAGGACGATTTTAGAGATCGCTTTTCAGGCGAGATATCTAAGTAGAATCGGAACGCACGGGCGGAACTTTTCATGGCTCACGACAACAGGTTGCGAGGAAAGCTTCTAACAAACTTAGATCAGCAAGCTTCTACAAAAGAAACTGACATCCATTCCTACCTTAATGTGCTGTCGTTGTCCGAAGTTGAAAAAGAGAAATGGAGAAATTGGTGGGGTAAAAACAATACAATTTACGATTTAGCGAAGTCCGCGAATATGGAATCACCATATTCGATTCAATACGCGACCCTCTCTTGGTTCATACATAGCACCCCACCCGGCATCGACTTTTACATTTTTGACGAGGGAGAAACGCGAAGAGTAGATTGGAAGTCTAATCCTCCAGCAGCAACAATAACTGCGGCATCGGAAGTTTTCTTGGCCAGCGCAGCGGCATATATGCTCGAAATCATAAATGTTCTTGCTGAAGTATATGAATTCGACTACTCAGAAGAGCTCAACGAAGCGGCCGAGGCTCTGAAAAATTTCAACAATAACTGAAATCATCTTTATCAAAAAGCGAGACTCACCAAATACGCCGACTTATCATCCCGCCATCCGACCGCGCGTGCTGCCGGTCAGCACTCGCGCCATCCCTTCCGGCAGCCAAGTACGCAACCATCGCAGATAATTTTTCACGCGCCATCGATCGAGCTTTAATGCATACGCAAATGCCTCGCGGGCGCGCATCCGATCGCCGTCGCGCAGCGCCGTCAATCCGATATAACCAGATATACTCCGTGCGGCCCGCATCCGCGATTTCACGAGCGGCGCGACCGATATTCCGTAACGCTGATGGACCAATCGAGCGAAGATTTGCGCTGATTCCGGATTGCCGCCTGGCCGCTTTAACGCGCAGCGGGAATAGTGAGTAGCGCCACTTTACCAACCGCTCGGGGAGGTACCGGAATTCACCGTGCTCGCGCGCCCGAATCCAGCACCACGCGTCCTCGTAGCCGTAAGAGCGGAACTCCTCGCTAAAGCCCCCGCACTCCTCCAGCACCGACCGGCGCATGATCACGGCGCTCGGCATGATCGGCCACAGATGCGTCAGCATCTCGTCCAGCGTCGGCGCATGCGCCTTATCCGCCCCGACCAGTGAAGTATTCAGTGGCGAGCCGCGACTGTCGATAATCGCGAGGTCCGTATAGACCAACACGCACGACGGCTCCGCATCGAGGACCGCCGTCGTCCGTTCGAGCATTTTCGGCTCCCAGATGTCGTCGGCATCGAGGAACGCGACATACTCACCGTGCGCAATTTTGAGCGCAGCGTTGCGCGCTGCCGACAGCCCCGCATTGGGCTGCGTGATCGTGCGGATGCGCTCGCCGTAATTCTCCAGTATTTCGTCTGTCCGATCGGTAGATCCGTCATTGACTACGATCAGCTCGAAATCCTGGAACGTCTGTGCTAGCGCACTATCGATCGCCTCGCCAATTGTCGCCGCCGCATTATAAGCGGGCATGATGATCGAAACGCGAGGCTCTCTGTCCATTATCGAGTTCTCTGAAAGTCTGGCCACGCGGCGGCCAAGGCGAGTCGAAGCTGAAGCAATCCGCTACTGTTCGTGTGCGCTCGGCGTGCGAGCGCCGTGTGATGAGAGCCGCAGCGCTAAGGCTGTTGGCAGAAATGATCGCAATAGGCGCGAGTAGGTCTTCAGCCGATATGGATCAAGCCGCAGCATCTGGATAAAAGCGCGCCGCGCCGCGATGCGATTTCCGGCACGCAGCGCGCTCAAGCCTTGCTCCGCCAATCGGCTATGCTCGATTGAGCGATCCGCCGCAAAATCTTCAAAAAACGGCACGAAATCGAACGAACCGCGCGCGCTCGCCGATACCGGCTTGCGCAGGGCTCGTATAGTCGCACGCCGTTCGATCCGCTCGCGCCGCCGCTCCTGGCTGCGATCGGGAAAGTCGCCCGCCGACATGTATCCGTAATTGGTCTCCGCGAAGCGGCAGGTCAGAAAAACCGGGTCAAACCACGAATCGTCAAAGATCATGATTCCGCCCGGCTTGAGCAGGGTGTCAGCGAAGATCAGATCGACGAAAACGTCTTCGAACCGATGCCCCCCGTCGATAAAGATAAAGTCAAATTGCCGCTTCTCAGTCTCCATCCGCGCCAGCGCGACACGCGAGAATTCCTCGAGTATCTCGACCTTATCGTTCCATCCGGCGTCATGCACGGCGCGCCGTCCGGCCCCATACCATCGCGAGGTCTGGAACGGATCAATTACCGTATGACTGATCGAGGCATTCTGCTCAGCCAGCGCCTCTAGGATGAACAACGTGGATAAACCCCACGCCATCCCGATTTCGAGTGTCGTGCGGGCCTGTTCGCGACCGCATAGATCGCGGATAAATGCGCCGCGCTCCGGCGTCACGCTGGTCGGCTTGATCGTGTAGCGTTGCCCATCCTCCCCAAGGATTGTCCCATCGCGATAGATTGCTTCGATCTGTGCACGAATCCGCCGCGCGCGTTCGCTAATCGGTGCTTGCGAGCTGTCGCTCATCATCAACGGGTGTCTGTTTTCAAGGATGAAATTACATTCCGATCAGGTCAGCTTTTTCGATCACATTACGGATGATCCGTACCGACGCCGCATCAATCATTACGCCGTCGAACGTTACCGCGCCGAGCCCTTCGGCTTCCGCCTTCGCATACGCCGCCTCAAGCTGCCGCGCCCGTTCAACTTCCTCTTGGCTCGGCGAGAACATCTCGTTGGCAATCGTGATCTGGCTCGGATGGATCGCCCACTTACCGGCGAAGCCCATCGTTGCCGAGCGCAGCGCCTCCTCGCGATAACCGTCGGGATTGCGGAAGTCGGCATAAGGTCCATCGATCGCGTCGATTCCCGCCGCGCGCGCCGCCACGACGATCTTGCTGCGCGCGTAATGCCAGATATCCCCGGGATACGTCGTCACAGTTCCGCCGATCGTCTTGCCCATCCGCACGCCCTGCGACGCGCTGAAATCGCCCGGCCCGAAAATTATCGCCTCCAGCCGCTTTGACGACTTCGCGATCTCCTCGACATTGATCAGCGCTTCGACCTCTTCGATCAAACATTCGAGCGCGATCCGGCGCTGACGCTTCAGCCGCGTTTCGATCTGCGTCAATAGCGTATCGACCCAGAAAATGTCGCGCGCCGCCTTGACTTTCGGGATGATGATCAGGTCGAGATGCTCACCCGCTTGCTCCACGACTTCGATCACGTCCTGATAGGCATACTCGGTCTCGATATTGTTCATCCGGATCGCGCGGGTCTTTTTGCCCCAGTCCAGGTTCTTGAGTGCGCGGATCACCTTGCCGCGCGCCTCAACCTTTTGATTGGGCGCGACCGCATCTTCGAGATCGAGGAAAACCACGTCAGCCTCGGTGCCGAGCGCCTTCTCGATCATCTTCTCGTTGCTGCCCGGAGTGGATAATTCGCATCGACGCAGACGCATAATCAGTTCCTCGCTATCCGGTTCCGATTCGATTACCGCCGCTTCTTCGGCGCGCTTCAGTACAGGTTTCGCCTTCTTGAGCGACCGCGATGGTTTCGCTGCCGCCGGCATCGCGCGCTTAACTGCTCGCCGCTGGGCTTTTGCCGCGGTCCGGCGCGGCATCACGCGGGTCGGAACCGCCGGTTCTTCGCTGAGACTCAATCCATCCGTGGTGAACGATCGCTTCTTGATCAATACGCGCCGCTCGCCCTCGAAAACTGTCTCGTCGCGCTGATTCACGCCCCAATGACGAAAATGCACCAGCCCGACTTCGCGATAGCCGCGCGCGTCGGCGGGCTCCTCCTCCTTCGCGACCACTTCGGTAAACGCGTACAGCGTGTCGCCATGCAGCACCGGCACGCGGAAGCGCACCTTGTCCAGCCCCATTTCCTCGACCGCATTCTCACCCGTATCCTGCATCGCGAGGCCGATCACGATCGAGGCGGTCACGCCGCCGAAGGTAATCCGATGCTTCTGCGGCAGGTTCTCCGCCAGATGCTCGTTGAAATGCGCCTGCGCGGTGTTCAGCACCAGATTCGTGATCAGGACATTCTCGAGTCGCCTCGACCGTCTTGCCGCGCGCATGCTCGTAAATGTCGCCGACCGCGAAATCCTCGAAGTAGTTATTCGCTGCCGGTCAGCGCCGCCGCTTCGATACTCATTCAGGCATCCCTCCGAGCAGCCGATCCGAGATGATCCGGAGCTGGATTTGCGACGTGCCCTCGAAAATCTTGGTCAGCCGCGCGTCGCGCCAGTAGCGCTCGATCGGCAAGATCCTTGGTATAGCCATAGCCGCCGTGAATTTGCAGCGCGTCGCTGCGTGACCCGCTCGGCCATCTCGGAGGCGAACCACTTCACCATCGAGGCCTCTTTGTCGCAGCGCTGTCTTGCTATCGACCTCGGTCGCGACGAATACATCAGCTGGCGCGCCGCCTCGATATTCGCCGCCATCTCGGCCAGCTTGAAGCGGATCGCCTGGAACTCGGCGATCGGCCGCTTGAACTGCGAGCGGCGCTGCGCGTACGTGACCGAATCTTCGAGCGCGCCGCGCGCCAGCCCGATCGCGCGTGCCGCGGTATGCACCCGCGCGGTCTTCAAGCAACGCCATCATCGTGTAGAAGCCGCGGCCCTCCCCGCCGAGCATCGTCGTGGCCGGGATGCGGCAGTTGTCGAAATGCAGTTCCCAGGTCTTCCAGCCGAAATAGCCGATCTTGCGAATTGGCGTGCCGCTGCATCCCGGCGGCAGCTTGCCGCGCTCCTTCTCGATCATGAACTGGGTGATACCGACGTGGCGGCGCTTGCCCGTCTGGCGGTCGAGGTGCGGGCGAACAGATGAATAAAGTCGGCGCCGTCGGCGAAGGTGCACCAGGTCTTGGTGCCGTTGATCACGCAATCATCGCCATCGCGCGTCGCACGGCACGAGACGTTCGCCAGATCCGAATCCGGCGTCGGGCTCGGAGAGCGAGAAAGCGCCGAGGAACTCGCCGCGCGCCATCTTCGGAAAAAAGGTTTTCTTCTGTTCCTCGGTGATGTCGCCCCAGATGCCGTTGCCGCGCGCGATAATGCTCGCGACGCTCATCCAGCCGCGCGCCAGTTCTTCCGCGACTAATGCGTACTCGAAGCAGCCGAGTCCCAGCCCGCCGTATTGCTCCGGGATCAGGATGCCGAAATAGCCGAGCTCGCCCATCTTGTCGCGCAGCTCCATCGGGATATCGCCTTCGACCGGGTCGAGCTTATTGGCGATCGGCAGCACTTCGTTCATCGCGAAGTCGCGCGCCGCGTGCTGAATCATCGTGCGTTCTTCGGTGATGTAACTCATGCGGCAGGGCCTCGCTTCGGGATCAGGTTGGAGCGGCGGAAATCAATTACGCGAATGTCGTCTCCGGAGTTCTTGCCGAGCGCGTCACACAGGAACCCCTCCGTATGCCACGTCACGATTCCGTGCTCGGGCCGGCTCGCCGACTCGCGCTTGTCCACCACGGTGCTGCGCGCGATCAGTGTGCTGCCGGGATAAACGCGCTGATGGAAATATCAGATCGTCGACGCCCAGAAATAGGCCGCCCGCTTCGCTCAGGTCCTCGACCGAGAGTCCGAAGACCGTCAGAAACACCAGCATCGGGTTGACCACGGTCTGCCGATGGCCATGCGCTCGCGCATAGGGCGCATTGAAATAGAGCGGATTGTAACTCATCGTCAGCGTCGAAAAGAGTGTATTATCGTCCGCACTGAGCGTGCGGCCCCAATGATGTTGGAAAACCTGCCCCAGCTCGAAATCCTCGAAGAGATTTCCCTTGGGAATCTTTCGCGCACGCATGCGGAAATCGTCACTCATCGCCACGCTCCATAGCTGTTCGCCTCGAATATCGAATAACTTGCGCCCGTAACTTTGCCATTCTCAAGCCTTCGGCTCAAACATCTATTCGGATTGACAGCGCACCGGAAACTTTCGATTGGCAGGAAGCTCCTCGCGTGCTAGCAAAATAGAGAGGTCAATCGCGGGATGCGTATTACGAAGCGAGCGTTCATTGCTCTCACTTTAATATTGGCTGCGTTCGGATTCTCCATCGCGCCGACCTATGCGCTCGACTTTGGCCAGTTGCTCGGGCACGGCAGCAGCGATCCGACACTCGAAACGTTCAAGATTATCCATGTGACTGATCTGCGGGCGCTGATGGCGAAACCCGGCTCCGATGTACATATCTATGACGCGAATGGCGCCGGAACTCGTCAGAAATACGGTGTGATTCCCGGCGCGACGTTGCTCGATTCCGATGACAAGTATGATCTCTCGGTACTGCCGTCCGACAAGCATGCAAAGCTGGTCTTCTACTGCGCGAACTGGCTTTGAACGGCCTCGCATGAAGCCGCCCGGCGGGCGGTCAAAGCCGGTTACGAAGATGTCAACGTGATGGCCGACGGTATCAAGGGCTGGGTGCAGGCTGGCCAGCCAACGTCACCACTGAACAGCACCGAAGGCCGCGCCGCGTCATAGTTCGAGGGGGCTTTCGGTGAAGCCTGAGCCTCTTAGCGTCCCGCTCCGCTTAGTGTTACATTGTGCGAGCCTGTAGTCTCATTCACTACCATAGTCGCCGTCGAAGCCGTTTTATTGGTCGGTGTAAATAGCACGCGAATCGCGCAATCATGTTCGATTGGTTTGGTCGCGGCCATACAACCAGGAGGCCCGGAGATCACGCTAAATGGAGTACCGGCTGGAATTGCCGCGGCAGAGACTGTCACGGGATTTCCAGTCGAGTTTACAAGTTTCGCCTTTAGAATCTTAGAGCGACCTATTTTCACAATCCCAAAGCTGAGCGCGGGAGTGACGGTTACTGCCTTCGCAGGTGATGCGTTCGATGTGGTGGGAGTCACTTTCCGCGCTTCTAGAATTTTTTGCTGGAGATTTGCGCCGTCGAGTTGTTTTTGAAGAAGCTGATTCTGGAGGTCTTGGGCGGCGACTAAGTCGTCAAGCCCCGGATGCTTCGCAATATCGAGTGCGACTGCGAGGTTCTCCAGTCCCTTATCGAGGCTGCATAGATCATTGTAATAGATTGCGTCCGCAATCGCCGCTTCGAGCGAATATCGACTGAGCGGAAGGCATTGATAGCCATTCGGCGGAAGTTGATATTCCGCGTTCATCTCATTTTGTCCGGTGAGAGCGCCACCCGAAGTCCCGCAATACTGCCAATTGAAGTTTTCAGCGCCTGCGGGGTTGTGCACATCGTCTTTCTGAGCTGGCGCATCTGCCTTTGCCGGTGAAGCGGCTACGCCGGCAACTGGCGACGACGCTGCGGCGGGTGTGGGTGTTCCGCTCGGTGATGAGCCCGGTTTTGGTTCGCTTTCCGGCAAGGGATGCATCCCGCTCGGCACCTCATAGCCGCGCAGCGCACTCAGAAAAGTGCGTCGGCGATCATCAATCGAGCGAGTAATTATGGGCACGAATTTATTCTCGAAAATGTCCGCGTTCAGTTCGGCTTTAGTACCCGAAAGCGCTCCCGCAGCCCCGGCCAGTGCTCTGGCGGCGCTCGCTGCGGTAACTATTGCTCCCGCCGCTCCAGCTCCTGTAGCAGCAGCTCCGAGCAGGAAATTGCTCGACGACTGAAAGGTATTCAGATGTTGCGTGAACTCCCGGCAGGCTGAGTTTGACGCCATGATCAGCCGTTCTTGGACAATATTGCGGACAAACAAACCATCCGCTGTATTTGGCTTGATGGGGGGACTGTGAGTAGGATCTCCGACAACATATTTTACAGTAAAATTCTTCTCCGCGAGACTCAGGCATTGCCCCGGATCGAGCTTGCTGCAATCTAAAGGGTTTCCATCTAAAGGAGCTCCGCTTTCGTCGGCAATAAGCTGGGCGAGATTGGTCTCGCGAACATAATTTGTAGAGCCGACGAGGAGGCCTTGAACCTTCGATATATGGCCATTGCTGTAGTTGGAGTAAGACTTTTCCTCGGCAATCGTGAATCGGCCGCCGTCAATATTCGTGTAGCTTCTTATACCCTCAAAAAGCCCGCATCCGGAAACGCTCACGGCGGTCATTAGAGCAAGCAAAAACGCGAGTCGATTCGGAATACGAACCATCGAAATCTTAGTTTCCCCTCTTATCTATCTAAGCTTCTTAAATACCCGCAGTCGCATTCACGTAGCCATAATCCTATCTAGTGTCAACCAAACAGGTCCTAATACGTTCTCTTATAATCCAATTATTGATGGCTCTGATCATCCAATGAGACAAACCCAACCCAATCAATCTCGTGAAAATTCGTGCTCGACGCGTATAGTCGGCGCATGAATCGACGCGCGAGCGAAACTCAAATCAACCCTGACCCGATTGATCGCGAGCTTACGATTCGCGGGTTCGTGCTGGGCGCGATCCTCGCGCTCGTGCTAGGTGCAGCCAACGCCTATCTCGGCCTCTATGCCGGGATGACAGTGTCGGCGAGTATCCCGGCCGCGGTCATCTCGATGGCGGTGCTGCGAATACTCGGGCGCGCTACGATTCTCGAAAATAATGTCGTGCAAGCGATCGCCTCGGCGGGCGAGGCAGTCGCTGCCGGCGCTATCTTCACGTTCCCCGCCCTGGTGATCCTCGGCGGTCGCGGACAACTCGCCTATTGGGACGTCACGATGCTCTGTCTTGCGGGCGGCACGATGGGCAGCTTGCTGGTCGTTTTTTTGCGCCGCGCCTACATCGTCGAAGAGCAGTTGCCCTTTCCCGAAGGACGCGCCTGCGCCGAAGTATTACGCGCCGGTGCGGACGGCGGCACCGGGGCGGGCGCGCTAGCGGCGGGCGGAGTCGCCGCCGCCCTTCTAAAGACCTCTCAAGACATCCTCGGTTGGTTGCCGGGCAGCATCACCGGCGCGCGATGGATCGGCGGGGCGGCCTTCTCGGTCTCGGCGAATCTCTCAGCGGCGCTAATCGGCGTCGGCTATATTGTGGGCGCTGAAATCGGCGTGCTGGTCTTCCTCGGCGGAGCATTCGGATGGCTCGTGGCGATTCCACTCGTCAGTGCGGCGCATCCGGAACTGCACGGCCTCAGCGCCGCGATCGCAGCGCAGAAAGTCTGGAGCGAGCAGATTCGTTATCTCGGCGTCGGTGCGATGCTGATCGGCGGCGGCGCGACCTTGTGGCGCTTGCGCCATGCCATTTTCCGCGGAATCGCCGAGAGCGCACGGATCATTGGCGCGGCCCGCGCAGCGGGCCTCGCGCGCGAGGAGACCGATCTCTCGGCCCGCGCCGTATTGACCGCGATCGCGTTCTGCGTACCGGCCATCTTCGGCATCGCCTATCTGCTGTGCGGAAATCTCTGGCTCAGTGCGGCGCTCGCGATCGTCGTGGTCGTGATCGGATTCTTCGCGACTGCCGTGGCTGGCTACCTGACCGGTATCGTCGGCGCGTCAAACAATCCGGTCTCCGGCGTAACGATAATCGTGCTGCTCGCGCTCGCCCTGATTCTGAAATCACTCGGCGTCACCAGCACGATTGGTCCACGACTCGCGATTCTTGCCGGCGCAGTTATTTGCACTGCGGCGGCGATGGCCGGTGATTCGATGCACGACCTCGCGACCGGATTCCACCTGCGAGCGACGCCGCGCGCATTGGAAATTGCCGTGCTGTCGGTGCAGCGGTTTCGGCCTTCGTGATGGCTCCTGTGCTGAACCTGCTGATCCGCGGCTATGGTATAGCCGGGATGCCCGGTGCGAGAGCGCATGCGCTGGCCGCTCCGCAAGCCTTTCTGATGGCGAAGGTGGCGCAAGGTGTATTCAGCGGAAATCTGCCGTGGGGGACAATCGCGCTCGGCGCGATACTGGCAATTGGACTATTGATTCTCGACCGCGTACTCGAACAGCGTGACTCCCGCTGGCGCACGCCCATCATGCCGGTCGCGATCGGGCTTTATCTACCGTTCGGACTCGGCGTCACGATCCTGATCGGCGGGATAGTCAAACTATTGAGCACCGGTAAATCGGATAGCCACGCTGATCGCGGCTTGCTGATCGCCGCTGGGATGGTCGCCGGCGAGGCGCTGACCGGCGTCGCGAGTGGCGCTTTGATTACCGCCGGCCTGAATCTGCCCTTATGACTGAAGCTCCCGCATTGACCACCTTACTAAGGCCAATTGTTCCAGACGCATTGCGCAAAGTCCGCCTAATGTATAAGTTGACTGCAACTGATCGTATGGTCCCGACTTATTGCGACGCACACAACGTCGCGCTAATACCACCTCAGCAATCTCGATCGAACTCGCCTGTCATTATCGGGGGCACGAGTTAAGAAGGAACCCCTTGTCTTTTTCCGCTTTTACCCTTTCACCCGAATTAAATCGTTCAATCCGTGATCGTGGCCATCATGAGGCCACCCCAATCCAGTCCGGCGCGATTCCCCTGGTCCAAAGCGGCTCAGATGTGATCGCGACGGCCGAGACCGGCAGCGGCAAGACCGCCGCCTTTCTAATCCCCCTGATCGACCGGCTGCATCGCGAAGGTGCTGGCTCACCAGCGATGCTGGTAATCGAACCGACCCGCGAACTCGCCGCGCAGGTCGCCCGTGAGTTTCGCCTGCTGGCGCGCCATACGCGACTCCGTGCGGCGGTGATCGTCGGCGGTGAATCGATGCGCCGGCAGATCGACGAGCTGCGCTCAGGCGCACAAGTCCTGATTGCTTGCCCGGGCCGTCTGCTCGATCATCTCGAACGGGGCCATCTCAAGCTCGACAGTCTGAAAGCCGTCGTGATCGACGAGGCCGACCGACTGCTCGATATGGGCTTCATGCCGCAGGTGCGGAGTATCATGAAACTTGCGCCGCGCGAGCGGCAGACCGTGATGTTCTCGGCGACCATGGGTAGTGCAGCCGAGCTGATGTCGCGGGAATTTTTGCGCAAGCCCGAGCGCGTGAGTATCGGCGAAACCTCAACCCCTCCCGTCGCGATAGCGCAGAGCGTCTGCACCGTCTCTCACACCGACAAGGAAGCGATTCTGATGTCGATTCTGGAGCGTCCGGAAACCGAGAGCGCAATTGTCTTTACGCGTACCAAAAGCCGCACCGATCGGGTTGCCCGTAATCTGAAACGCCGCGGCGTGAAGGCCGTTGCAATCCATGGCGACTTGTCGCAATCCCAGCGGACCGCCGCGCTGGCCGGCTTCCGGCGGCGCGCTTATCGCGTGATGGTCGCGACTGATGTCGCCGCGCGCGGCCTCGATATACCGGGGGTCTCGCATGTCATCAACTATGATCTGCCCGACGAGCCGGAGAATTATATCCATCGCATCGGCCGGACCGCTCGAATGGGATGCGAAGGTCGTGCAATCAGCCTGGTGACGCCGGAAGAGCGGATGGGACTCGGGCGAATCGAGCGCACGCTCGGAATTACGCTCGAACGCGAGATCGTCGAAGGCTTTACCCAACCCGAGATCAGTGCACCGAAACCGATTAAGCTGTTCCGCTCAGGTGGCAGTCGCGCACCGCGCAACCGCCCCCGCTCAAGGTGGGCGTAGGAAAATGTCGTATTCGACACGCGTCTAGGCAACAACCTGAAGGAGATCGTAAAATTTTTTAGATTCGAAGAGCTATCTTATCGAAAGCTCTATAAGGAAATGTTCAGCCGGTCGTTCAATAGCCTGCGTAAAACGAATACTTCAATATTATTGGGGGCATCTTCTCTCGAAAGGAAGAACTGCGTATATGGTTTTTCGGGCGACCTCGACTTGATAACCATTCTGCGGGTATCGCCACCGATCGCGGAAACGATCCCTTCGTTTTCCAAATCGGTATCCCAGCAGACGATATACCGGACATTGTTTAGTGAGTGGTTAAATGATCCGGTAAGCAAGAGCTTGCATTCGACGTAGAATTTGGCTGCATCATCGAACGAGAAATCTGATATGTCCCGAGCTAATAGATCGAAACCTGCAGCATTATTCCAATCCAGAACGCGAAAGGGGAAAAGGTCGGGGTCCGTCGAGAGCAACTGAGCCAACATTGCCACTACTCCGAGTTCCCGTTGCGGTTCGCGAAGTTCAACGGTTTTATGAGTAATGCTAGAAGCAGTCCGAGCTTGCTTGATCCGCCGAGTATAGTCTTTCTTTTCCTGCTCTGAAGTTTTCTCACCGAATTCTGCTTCGTCCAAAGATTCTAAGAGTACGGAAACACCCTCATCTTCGAAAATCTCCCTAGCGATTTCGAGAACCTGCTCCTCGATCGCTGTTCGGATATCCGGAGGTGTCGGGCCTATCGAAGTTCTATCAGCAGAAAGACGGATCGCTTGGCAATTAAAGAATGCGTGAAACTTAAGAAACTCAGTTCCTTTTCCCGGTAGAAGGACATTCACTCTTTCGGCCGGAATAAAGTCTTTGCAGACCCAGATCCCGTATCGCTATGCTACCTTATAAGCGCCTGCGGGAGCGATATATCTCTGGCGTCGGATCATGGGATTCGCATCATATTTGGTCCGGTTACCTTCAATTGAGAAAACTGCCTGCCAACGGTAAGCGGGAAACCCCTTAAGCGAGCCTTCTTTCACGAACCATCTGCAGTAGAAATCCGAGGGGCTCGCTTTTCTAGTTTTCGCCTTTTCACGGAGTGCCTTTCCGTCGAAGCACTGTTCAGGAAAAGGATGACCGAATTGCAACAAAGATGCAGTCGCCATCGGATCCTTGGCGTGCTTGATAGCATCGAATCCGAGTCCATGGAGCTGGAGTGTCAAGCCGCCCAGACGGGTTTTCGTTTGCTCATGTCTTGAAGACGTCGGCCACAAGAGCGGCTCAATCGATGCGAATTTTGTGAACCAAACGATGTAATCTAGGACCTGATCATGGCCAAGCTTTGACCCATCATTGTGATTATACCCAAAGATTCTCACCTCCGTTCCGGGGGAAGCATCATCACTTGGTAGCTTGGTCACCTCGAATTGAGGCGGTTGCCCACCTGAATAAATCCGCTCGAGGTGGCCTTCGCTGGTCGCGATGTAGGAAATGCCTGTGTTCTTGTCCTTCGTCCGAACTTCTACTTTCCGACTGTTCAAATATATTTTGGTGCCAAATCCCTTCTCACCGATTAGACGCTCGCCGGTTTGATCAACATCGTTCTTCAACTCAGATTTCTCGGAGTCTCCAAGATTGAAAAAACGCTCAAGAGTGCGTTCGTCCATCCCGTGGCCATCGTCGCGAAGTATGACGCAAATCTCAGCCATCCCGGTTGGTCCACGCACTTGATCTATTTCGGCGCTTAGCCGTGACGCTCTCGCGTCGATGGAGTTGCTGATTGCTTCGCGGACGAACTCTAAAGAGTTAGAGAAGTTAGTAATGATCTGTCTATAAGCGTTAGCGGCATCTACCTTCGCAACAGTCGGCATAGTGGTCCCCTGAGTGCTCGTCGTGCCATGCTATATAAGTGTCGCTTCAGGTGACAGCAGCTGTCCGATCCCGTTTAATTTGGGGGGCGCTGGGCCATCTCGATAAAGTTGCCGTCCGGGTCGCGCACGAAAGCGGCCCGCGCAACATTACCAAAGGTCGCCGGATTGACCGCGACGGCAGCACCCCCTCCAGTCAACGCCTGAAACGCAGCATCACAGTTCATCACCTGGATCGTCACGTAGCGGATTCCAAGGGCCGCCATCGTTTTGACCGCCGCCAACAGATCGGCTAAGGGCGCCGGTCGTGTGGCACGCGCCAGCGGATGACGGAAAACCCCGAAAATGGTTTCGCCAATCTTGTAGCGATTATGGCCGATTGAGATCGCGCCCGCCGCCTTGGTATAAAAGTCGCCAAAGAGGTCCACGTCGCTGACGCCCAGCCGGATGCCCAGCTGAGTCACCTCGTCGCGGCCCGGCGGCACCAACTCAATCGTGTTGCCGTCAGGATCATTGATCGCTTCCGGCTGTTCGAGACCCGGTCAGTCGCGATGATCAATGTTTCGTAGCCGCCCGGATGCCGTCGTGGGAGCGGGTCGCGCGATTCCATCAGCTTGATGATCGAACCGTTGGCAACGTAGCGATGCTGCGTGAAGCCTCCTCCGACCGGCAACACGGACTCGAATTGCAGGCCGAGATTATCGCCGTAGAACGCCTTCATCTCGTTGATTCGATTGGTAAACAGTCCAACGTCAACTTGCGGCCGCTTGAGTTCGATTGCCATATTTTCTCCCGTCCTACAGAGACTACATTGTCAGTCGTTCTAATCGTTCCTCGAAGCCCTAGTCAAACCGCGAGCGTGCCCTTCTATTTGCGGGCGCGACGAAATATGCGAGAGATTACTTCGCGGCCACGCTTATTTCAGCGACGCTTATGAGGTGATGATGGATTTCGCGCTTTCACCCAAGACCAGGAATATCAACAGCGGGTTTCGACGTTCATGGACGAGCATGTCTATCCGATCGAGAAGCGGGTCGACGAGGAAATGAGCGTCCATGGCAAGGAGCATGTCGAGCCTGAAGATCCTCAAAGACGTACGCCGGAAGGCCAAGGCCGCAGGACTGTGGAACCTCTTCATGCCCGACGAGGAGTACGGCAAGGGTCTGAAGGTTTCCGAATATGCGCCGCTTTCCGAGATCATGGGGCGCAGTCCGATCGGCTCGCGCGCCTTCAACTGTATGGCCCCCGATACCGGCAACATGGAAATCCTCGCGGATTTCGGCACCGCCGATCAGAAGCGAGCAATGGCTCGACCCGTGTCTCGAAGGCGAGATGCGCACCTGCTTCTCGATGACCGAGCCGGAAACCCCCGGCTCCGATCCGACTCAACTGGCGTACCCGCGCCGTCCGCGAAGGTGACTACTACGATATCAATGGTCACAAATGGTTCACCTCGAACGCGATCGGCGCGGGCTTCGCGATCGCGATGGTGGTGACGGATCCGAATGCCGAAGCCGCATAAGCGCGCCAGTATGATAATCGTGCCGACCGATACGCCGGGCTTTAACCTGCGTGCGGCCCGTCTCCGTGATGGGCCATGCGGGCGGCGGCGGACATTGCGAGATCTATCTATAAGGATTGCAAGGTGCCGGTGACGAATCTGCTCGGGCAACGAGGGTGACGGCTTTGCGATCGCGCAGGCGCGCCTCGGCCCCGGCAGAATCCATCACTGTATGCGCAATATCGGCGTGGCCGAGCGCGCGCTCGAACTGATGTGCAAGCGGGCGAACACTCGTTTCACGCACGGCAGCCTGCTGGCCGACAAGGCCAACGTGCAGCAGTGGATCGCGGATTCGCGCATCGAGATTGATTCCACGCGGCTCGCCGTAATGCATGCGGCATGGAAGATCGATACGGTCGGCAAGCGCGAGGCTCGTCAGGAGATCGCGATGATTAAAGTGCAGGCCGCCAATATGGTGATGAACGTGCTCGACCGGGCGATTCAATTGCATGGCGCGATGGGCATGAGCGACGATACGCCGATCGCGCGCTTCTGGCGCGAAAATCGCGCGATGCGAATCGTTGACGGCCCCGACGAAGTCCATCGGATGACGATCGCGCGGCGCGAATGCCGAAAATGGCACTAGCGAAGCGCGTACCGCGGAGCGAAACGTAGCGAGCAGGTCGAGTCTGCGAGCTGCGTTAAAGATTAAAGATGCTGGAGACCGGACCATGTCGGACGCGATACGAAGATTTCAGATCAGCCCCTCCCTGAATTCGGCGAAGTTCGCGAGGAAGAACAACTCGACTGGTCGAAGCTGATCGCCTATCTGCGCGATCACGATGTCCCGGGAACTGATCAACCGCTTGGAGTCAAACAGTTCAGCGGCGGCCATTCGAATCTCACCTATTTGCTGCGCTTCGGCGACAAACAGGAATGGGTCGTGCGGCGGCCGCCCTTCGGACCATTGCCGCCCGGCGGCGCATGACATGGCGCGCGAGTATCGCGTGCTCTCGCGCTTATGGGAGGGCTTCGGACGGGCGCCGCGCGCGATTCTGTTCTGCGATGACCCAGCGATAATCGGCGCGCCGTTCTTCGTGATGGAGCGGAAATCAGGCTTTATGATCCCGAATCGACGCCCGCTCAGTCCCGAGAATCAAGACTGATCCGGCGACGTTCCGCGCGATGTCGGAGAATTTTATCGACGCGCTTGGCGGACCTGCATACGGTCGATTATCGGCAACTCGGTCTCGAAGGGCTGGGCCGTCCCGATGGCTTCCTCAAGCGCCAGATCACCGGATGGATGGATCGCTGGGAGAAGGCCAAGACCGAGGAGAATCCGCTGATGAACCAGCTCGGCGCGTGGTTCCTCGATAATCTGCCGCCACGCGCAAAGCCCGGTTCTGCTGCACAACGATTTTTATCTGCACAACGTGATGTTCGCGCTCGGACAATTCGGGGGCCGTCGTCGGCGTGTTTGACTGGGAGATGTCAACCCTGGGCGATCCGATGGTCGATCTCGGTATCGCATTGAACTACTGGCGCGATCCTGACGATCCGCCGGACTTGATTGGCTTGGCGCTCGGCCATGCGCATACGACACAGCCCGGCTTCCTGAAACGTGACGAGCTGGTGGAACGCTATGCCCGCCGAAGCGGTCGCGACGTGACCCATGCGGGCTATTATCGTGCGTTGGCGCATTGGAAGACCGCGACAGTGGTGCAACAGATTTACGTGCGTTTCGTGCGCGGACAGACCCACGACCCTCGTTTCGGCAGTATGGGCGTGCAGCCGCCGATTCTGGCGCGGACTGCCGCCGAGGTTGTTGCGAAATTCGGCTTCAGAGGATAAGCAAAGATATAGTTGTGCGGCCACTTAGCTGTCGTGTCCCGCGATCGGATCCGAACGCAGCTCGCAGACTCGCCTGCTCGTTGCGCGCGGCAACCGCGCTCCACGAGCGTATGCGGCAGGGTGGTCTTTTCCGAAGTCTTTTACTAAGTTGAGTCCCTGACAGGCGAAAGGGGCAAAGCGAAAACTCACGCCCGGGAGGATCTGCGGCCTTGCACGCGATTAACTACGAAGCTCCAACTACCATCGATCAGGCGGTCAAGCTGATGGCGGCGCATGGCGAAAAAGCCAAGCCACTCTGCGGCGGCACCGATTTGATTATCCAGATGCGGGCCGGCGTCCGCCGTCCGGATTACGTTATCGACTTGAAGAATATCGCCGATATGCGGCGCATCTCTTTCAGTATGCAGCACGGGCTGAGACTCGGCGCGGCAGTCCCCGCGATCGAGGTTCACGAGAATGCTGACATGCAGCGGTACTATCCCGGTCTGACCGAAGCGGCGCATTTGATCGGTTCGCTCCAGATTCAAAGCCGCGCCTCTGTCGGCGGGAATCTGTGCAACGGCTCGCCCGCCGCCGATACTACTCCGGCGTTGATTGCAGTCGGTGCGAAAGCGCGGGTAGTCGGTCCTAAAGGGGAGCGGATGATTCCCGTCGAGGAATTCTGCACCGGCCCGGGCCGCACTGTCCTTAAACCGGACGAGCTGCTTATCGAGTTGCATATTCCTACTCCGGCACGCCATTCGAGCGACTCCTACCTGCGTTTCATCCCGCGCAATGAGATGGATATTGCGGTAGTCGGTGTCGGCACTGCGATCACGCTCGATCCCGACGGATGATCGTTGCATCGAGGCGCGCATCGGTCTCGGCGCGGTCGGCCCAACGCCAATCTTCGCCAAAGAAGCTTCAGCGGCTTTGACCGGCAAAAAACTGGACGAGGCGAATATCGAGAAGGCTGCCCAAGCGGCGATTGCCGTTGCGTCGCCGATCGATGATATGCGCGGGACCGCAGAGTTTCGCCGCCATGTCGTCGGTGTGCTCACCCGCCGCACGATCGCGAAGGCGATGGAACGCGCACGGCTCAACGATAGCAGCCGTTAATCACGGCAAGACAGTAAGTATTCAGCGAATCGACAAGACAAAAGATAATAAGATTAAGATGGCCAAGAAAACTGTAGTTGAAACCACGATCAACGGTGAAGTTACTGAATTCCTCTGTGAGCCTCGCGAGAGTCTGCTCGAAGTTCTCCGCGACGAGCTTGAACTTACCGGCAGCAAGGAAGGCTGCTTGACTGGCGATTGCGGTGCTTGCACGGTAATTGTCAACGGGCGCGCAGCTTGTTCATGTCTGATGCTCGCAGTCGAGGCGGAAGGCAAGAAGATCGACACGATCGAAGGTCTCGCAAATCCTGACGGGTTGCATGTGTTGCAGCAGAAATTTCTCGAGCACGCGAGTTTGCAATGCGGGATTTGCACGCCCGGCTTCCTGATGTCGAGTAAGGCGCTGCTCGATCATAACCCGGACCCGAGCGAAGCCGAGATTCGCTACGCGCTGGCAGGCAACCTGTGCCGATGCACCGGTTACGACAAGATCGTCCGCGCTGTTATGGACGCGGCCAAAACTCTGTCCAGCGCGCGGGCGGCATAACTGCATAGTCGCTGCCGACACGGCATGAATGCGCTAGAATTTTTATAATTGGTACCTGAACGAGAGGTCCTCAATGGCTGCTTCAACTAATGGCAAGACTTTCAAGGTAATCGGCACCCGTCCGATTCGTCACGACGGCCTCGAAAAGGTCACTGGGCGAGCCAAGTACGGCGCTGATTACTCTCTCCCCAGCATGCTGCACGGCAAGATGCTGCGCAGCCCCTATGCCCATGCGCGTATCAAGTCGATCAATTGCGATAAGGCGCTCGCGCTGCCCGGCGTAAAGGCCGTACTCACCGCCTCCGACTTGCCGGAGATGCCCGACAAGATGGAAGCGGCCGGCGAAGCGCCGGTCAATCTGCGCCATCTCTCGGAAAATCTGCTCGCCCGCGACAAAGTCCTCTACGACGGCCATGCAATCGCCGCAGTCGTTGCGACTAGCCCGCATATCGCCGAAGAGGCGGTGAGGCTGATCGAAGTAGAGTACGAGGTATTGCCGCCGGTGATGACCGTCGAAGACGCCATGAAATCCGGCGCTACGATCCTGAATTCCAAGCTGCGCAATAAGGACGAGGGCGACAAGGAAACCAACGTCGCCGCGCATATCCAGTTCAAACGTGGTGACATCGAAGAAGGTTTTGCTTCCGCCGATTATGTAGTCGAGCGGGAATTCAAGACCGCGATGGTCCATCAGGGATATGTCGAGCCGCATAATGCGGTCGCGGCGTATAATGCCGATGGCAAGGCGACTATCTGGACTTCTACGCAGGGCAGCTTTGCGGTTCGGGCGCTGGCAGCAGCAGTCGCCGGCGTTCCGGAGACGAATCTAAAGGTCGTTCCGGCGGAAATCGGCGGTGGCTTTGGCGGCAAACTAACAGTTTATCTCGACCCGATCGCGCTCGCGCTGTCGAAAAAGACTGGCCATCCGGTAAAGATGATCATGTCGCGCGCTGACGTATTGCGCGCAACCGGACCTACTTCCGGCTCGACCATCCGATGCAAAATAGGCTGCACCAAAGACGGCAAGATGGTGGCGGCGAAGGTCTGGATGGCTTACGAAGCGGGCGCGTATCCCGGCTCGCCGGTCGGCGCCGGGGCGATGACGATCATCGCCCCCTACACGATTCCCAACATGCTGATCGACGCTTATGACGTGCTGGTCAATCGCCCTAAAACTGCCGCTTATCGCGCGCCGGGCGCGACCAACGCCGCCATGGCTTCCGAGACTGTGATCGACGAACTCGCTGAAAAGTGCGGCATGGATCCAATTGAATTTCGTCTGCTGAATGCCGCGAAAGAGGGCACGCCGCAGACCGCCGGACCCCCATACAAGCGTATCGGCTATGTCGAGACTTTGGAGGCGCTGAAGAACAGTCCGCATTACAAGTCGAAGCTCGAAGGACCATATCGCGGACGCGGGATTGCCACTGGATTCTGGTTTAACGTCGGGATGCAATCCTCGGCGGTGGTCAATCTGCATAGCGACGGCACTGCCAGCCTGGTAATCGGTTCAATTGATATTGGGGGTACCCGTGCGGCGCAGGCGATGGTCGCGGCGGAAGTACTCGGCATCAAAGCCGAAGATGTAAGGCCGCTCGTTGCCGACACCGATTCGATTGGCTACACCGACATGACCGGCGGCAGTCGGACCGCGGTGACCACTGGTGCAGCCGTTTTCGCTGCGGCAGAAGATGCGGTGCGGCAGCTCAAGGAGCGCGCCGCGAAACTCTGGGAGAAGAAGCCTGACGAAATAGTGTACGAAGACGGCGTGCTGAGCACGCCCAGTGATCCAGCGAAGAAACTGACCATCAAGCAAATGGCGGCGCAGTTCGCCCGTACCGGCGGACCGGTGAGCGGTCGCGCTAGTGTCAATTTGCGCGGCGTCGGCCCTGCTTTCGCTGCCACCTGCGTCGATATCGAGGTCGATCCTGATACCGGCAAAGTCAAGATTCTCCGCGCGACCTGCGTACAGGATGTTGGCAAAGCGTTGCATCCGAGCTACGTCGAGGGGCAGATGCAAGGCGGCACGGCGCAGGGTATCGGCTGGGCTTTGAATGAGGAATACTTCTACGACGAAAAGGGCATCCTGCGTAACACCGGACTGCTCGATTATCGGATGCCGACCTGCCTCGATTTACCCGAACTTGAAACGGTGATCGTTGAGGTCCCCGCGCCGAATCATCCGATTGGATCGCGCGGAGTTGGCGAAGTCTCGATTGTTTCGCCGCCGGCCGCCGTGGCCAATGCAATCGCGCACGCGACTGGTATTCGCATGGAAGTGTTGCCGATGTCTCCGCCGCGATTGCTCAAGGAGCTGCTCAAGAAGCGCAACGGACTCGAAACTCAGGCCGCGGCAGCCGGACGTTAATTACTGGAATCAAGGAGTAGGGGGCCGGATCGTGAGGTCCGGTCCTTTTTCGGTCATGGCAATCGTGGTGATTCCAGCCCTCTTGCGCAAGCTCTCCAACGGCCAGGAAAGAGTCGAGGTGAGCGGCCGCAATGTCGGGCAGATTATTGACGCGCTCGAACAGCAATTCCCCGGCTTCAAAGAGCAATTGCTGCAGAACAATGAGCTCAAGCCCTCGATCGCAGTATCGATCGATGGCGAGATGGGAACTGGTGGGCTGCTCGACCGAGTGAAGGACACGAGTGAGATTTTTTTCATTCCCGCAATCGGCGGCGGTTAGTAATGGCTCGGTTTGAATTTGTTCTATAGCCGAAATGATCCACTCAACGGCGCTTAGGCGCCGTTCTTTTCAGTCCGCATAGCGACTAGAATACTTTTACTGGCACCGGATGACGGCACTCCGGTGGAGGATTCGTATGTCCAACATTGATGCATCTGCTGAAGATGGCGCTCGCGTCATCGGCACCCGCCCGATCCGGCATGACGGCGAGGACAAGGTAACCGGCCGCGCGAAATATGGCGCAGACTATGCCCTGCCCGGAATGCTGCACGGCAAAGTTCTCCGCAGTCCCCACGCTCATGCGCGGATCAAATCGATCAATCTCGAACGCGCGCTGAAGCATCCGGGTGTCCGCGCCATTATCACCGGCGCAGATTTGCCCGAAGTCAAAGGCGTGATGGCGCAAATTGGCGAACTTATCGTCAATACGCATTATCTCTCGATGAACGTGATGGCGCGGGACAAGGCCTTATATGACGGTCACGCAATCGCGGCGGTTGCCGCGACCAGCCGCCATGCCGCCGAAGAAGCAGTCGAACTGATTGACGTCGAATATGAAGTGCTCCAGCCGGCGATGACCGCCGAAGATGCGATGCGTCCCGACGCTCCAATCCTACTGCCGGAACTACGCCAAATGCTGATGGCGTCGCGGCTTGATCCCGGCAAGCTGGAAGGCCCCGATCAACCGAGCAATGTCGCCGGGCATATTCAATTCGAGCGTGGCGATCTGTCAGCTGGCTTTGAGGCCGCAGATTTCATCGTCGAGCGTGAATACAAAACCGCGGCGGTTCATCAGGGCTATATCGAGCCGCAAAATGCTCTCGCGGTGTGGGATTCCTCCAGTCACGTAATCATCTACTGCTCGACTCAAGGATCATTTAGCGTCCGCTCGCTTACTGCCAGCGTGCTCGGGATGAGCGACGGCGAGATTCGCGTTGTTCCGACAGAGATCGGCGGCGGCTTCGGCGGAAAAACTACTATCTATCTTGAGCCGCTTGTCGTCCTGCTCGCCAAGAAGACCGGCCACCCGGTGAAGATGAGCATGACTCGCGGCGAAGTATTGCGCGCCACCGGTCCGACCTCGGGAACGCTGTTCAAAGTAAAAATCGGCACGACTCGCCAAGGCAAGATAACCGCCGCCGAAGTATGGATGGCCTACGAGGCCGGTGCATTTCCCGGGTCTCCCTTTGCTCCCGGCGCGATGACTACGCTTGGGCCGTACTCGATCGAAAATCTCAAGATCGACGCGCTTGACGTTGTCGTCAATCGCCCGAAGGTTGCAGCCTATCGAGCGCCGGGCGCACCGGCTTCAGCATTCGCTTGCGAATGCGTTATCAATGAACTCGCCGAGAAATGCCGAATCGATCCGATTGAGTTCCGGCTGCGCAATGCGTCGCATGAAGGCACCCAGCAACCAGCAGGTCCTCCCTTCAAGAAGATCGGTCTCATCGAGACGCTCGAAGCGGTTCGCAATAGCGATCACTACCGCTCGGAATTGACCGGCAAGAATCGCGGGCGCGGCGTTGCCTCAGGCTTCTGGTTCAATGGCGGCCTGCAATCCTCCGCTGACGTAAATATCCACACTGACGGTACGGTGAGCGTGGTAACCGGTTCAGTTGATATCGGTGGCTCGCGTGCTGCAATGGCGATGATTGCGGCGGAAGTGCTCGGAATATCAGTCGATCAGGTTCGTCCGATGGTCGCCGATACTGACGCGATCGGCCACAACGATGTTACCGGCGGCAGCCGCGTTACGCTCGCTACCGGGATGGCCGTCTATAATGCCGCGCAAGACGCCTTGCGACAGCTCAAAGGGCGAGTGGCAATGCTCTGGGAGAAGTCTCCAGAGGAGATCGACTTTAAGACCGGCGCTTTCCATGCTCGTAACAACGGAACTGCGCCGATGCCGCTGAAACAGCTTGCGACCAAGCTCATCAGCACCGGCGGCCCGGTGACGGGTCGTGCGAGCCTGAACGCCGGTGCGGTCGGGGCAGTCGGTAATGCTTTCGCCACCGTCTGTATCGACGTAGAAGTTGATCCGGAGACCGGGAAAGTCCGGATTCTGCGTGCGAGCATCGCGCAGGATGTCGGACGCGCAATCCATCCCAGCTACGTCGAAGGCCAGATGCAAGGCGCCTTGGCGCAGGGTATCGGCTGGGCGCTCAATGAAGAATATTTCTACGATGAGCGCGGCATATTAAGAAATTCCGGGCTGCTCGACTACCGGATGCCGACCTGCCTCGATTTGCCGATGCTCGAGACGCTGATGGTCGAAGTACCCAACCCTAATCATCCCTTGGGAGTCCGCGGTGTCGGCGAAGTCGGGATCGTGCCACCGATGGCGGCCATCGCCGAAGCAATCTATCAGGCCATGGGAGTTCGGCTGCAAGAATTACCGATGTCGCCCGCCAAAGTACTTGCCGCGCTGCTCTTGGAACAACGCACGAATCTCAATGAAGCTGCCGCAGCTGATTAAATTGACTCTAAAGTAGTCAATACAAGGTTTGAAGTCGAAAGATGAACTACGTAAGGCCAAAACGACAATTAGTTTCGTCTCGTGTCGCGTAATCAGCTATTGCAAGTTGTTAAAAGTTGCGTACAATAGAGATTGCTAATCGGGGTTTGCCCCCCCTTTTCCCGGTTGGCTAGGGCCGAACGGAGCAATTCGTTCGGCCCTCTTTATTTTCACTTTATAGCGGATCGAGCGAGGTTGTTTCTGGACGCTTCGTGAAGATGTTGATTTCGCCTGCTTTACTGTCTTTCAGCGCGCTCTGGTAGTGTAAACAAGCTTTACCTGACGTAGGTATGACCTGATCAGCGCTAATCAAAATGTAAGCGTCACGGAGACGCAAGGCTGATTGTTAAGCTTTCTAACGATCTCTTCCGTAGCCGCTGGAACGGCTACCGCCGCCACCGCTTCCTCCTCCGCCACTACGCGCCTGCGCCTCATTCACCTTGATTGCCCGACCCTTGATCTCCCGGCCATTAAGGGTCTTGACTGCTGTATCAGCGGCTTCATCAGTAGCCATTTCCACGAAGCCAAAGCCCCGCGAACGATTCGTAGCGCGATCGATGATCACCTGTGAGTTTTCGACCGTGCCCGCCTCCGAGAATGCGTCTTGTAGGTCCTGATCGGTAACTGTCCAAGCTAAATTTCCTACGTACAATCTGCGGCCCATTACGCTCTCCTCCAGGATTCTGGGTCAACCCATTTCGCCAGTCTCCACAATGGCCGCCAAATTCACGGTTACCATCACAATTCCAGCGTTCAGAATTGGTCCATCAATCCTCAAGAAAAAACCTTATAGCACTCCTGCCAACGCTAACATAGCGTCGAATCCTTTGGCCTCAGGTAATGACTTGAAGGCCAGCATCGGCGAGGCGCTTGGCTGACCGCGCTCCTATTAGCTCGCGCATCCATCGCAAGGCAATCCGGTGTAATACATAGAAATCTTAATTGACGATCAGAGTCTGCCGTTCGGCTCGTCCGGTACAGCGAATCTGTTTGCTCCGACCTAATCGGTCATTCGGCGACTGATATCATAGAATCCACTATTTCCGACGAATTGCCGATATTATGTACTAATTGGTAGTTCTAATATACTGATTAATAACGGAGCCGAACTATAAATTATCACAATCACCGAATGTCATTCAGAGTTGAGCGCTGAAGTGCAGTTAAGGACGATATTGTGATTTTGCTACATCGAAATCATAGTTAGCCACATTAGATTTATATTTTCATCGAAGGAGCATTGAGCGGCTTGTGCTGGACTAGTCGCTTGTGTACTTTCAATCCGCAGTTGATTCTTTGAATCGAGGAGATTATCGGATGCCGCGTGCTAAACGTTCTCAGCAAGGCAGTGCCTATCAACAGGTGCAGCGGCAAGCACGCGCCTTACTGGTTATCTTGCGTACGGAGATCCGCAACAAAGAAACTGAGCTCAAGCGTTTGAAAGACGAAGCGGCAGCGCTCGATCGCTTGGGCGGCGGCGCGGGAAAAACTGCCGGTACCACGACGGAAACTCGTGACGACGCAGGAGCCGGTGGCCGAGTTGACTGGCGGGCAATCCTTGAAGAACTACCCAAGCAATTCAAAGCTGCCGATATACGTAGTAATCGCGCCGTCAAGAGCAAGCGTCCCTCAGAAGTCTTTGCCGCAATTACTCGCTGGATTGAGGCCGGAATGGTTAAGCGGAAATCGCGCGGCATTTACGAACGCACCTGATCGCATCGCGGCATTATGCACTCGCTCTCCGCTTTAGAAGCCATCGAGCCTTGCTTGAGTTGAGTGGCTATTTCGACGAAGCTATCCCCGGGTTGCTAAAGTCCAACCCAACCTTCGCCAACGGTAATTCGGATGGCAGTCAAGACGATTGAATGGCGTGCTGACGGCGTGCGCATGATTGATCAGCGCCTGCTGCCGGCACGCGAGATAATCCGTGTATATCGTGATTATCGGGGCGTCGCCGAGGCGATCCGCTCGATGGTAATTCGCGGGGCCCCCGCCATCGGAGTCGCCGCCGCGATGGGTATTGCATTGGGATTGAAAGGTACTGCCGGACCAAAAGCCCAGGCGCGCTTTGCGCAAGTCGCCAAGGCCCTTAAAGCGACACGTCCCACCGCAGTGAACCTCACGTGGGCAATCGAGCGGATGAGCCGCGTGCTCGAAGAGAGTATTGCACTTGATAGTCAGCGGTTATTTCGACGTTTGCGCGATGAAGCAATCGCGATTGGCGCCGAAGATATTCAGGCCAATCGTGAACTTGGCCGCTATGGAGCCGCGTTGCTCGACTCACCGGCGTCGATACTCACTCACTGCAATGCGGGTGCGCTGGCTACTGCCGGTTATGGCACGGCGCTGGGTGTAGTACGCGCCGCTCGCGAACAAGGTAAACAAATCAGCGTATTCGCCGACGAGACTCGGCCATTCTTGCAGGGTTCGCGGCTCACCGCCTGGGAACTCCGCAAGGATCATATCCCGGTTACGGTGATCGCTGACAGCATGGCAGGCTCGGTGCTGCGCGCCGGCCTAGTTGCCTGCGTTATTGTTGGAACTGATCGGACCGCCGCCAACGGCGACGTGGCAAACAAGATTGGTACCTATCCACTGGCGGTATTGGCGCAACGTCATCAGGTTCCGTTCTATGTAGCCGCGCCGCTTTCGTCGATCGACCTCGCCTGTGCCGATGGAGACAGCATTCCCATCGAGCAACGCGCGTCGAAAGAATTAACTGAATTTCGTGGTAAGCCGATTACCCCAAAGGGTGTTGATGTATTTAATCCCGCTTTTGACGTAACGCCGGCCGAACTGGTCACCGCGATAATCACCGAACGTGGTATTGCTCGCCCGCCTTATTCTCAAAGTCTTGCTGCGCTCAAGCAGGGTAGTCGGGTCGAAGATTAACGCCGAACGCGCTCAGCCGAGCAACTCGAGCCCACGCTCGAAGAAACGCGGCCCCGTCAGCGCGATATCCTCCCAGGTCGGATCGGGCCGTTTGCCGCGCCGATGCAACATCACGTTGAACGCGGTAATCACGCCAAAACGATAGCAGGCGAAGGCGCGAAACCATCCAGCATCAGCATCACTCACCGGCGAGGTTGAGTGCTCGCGATAAATTGACACCAACTCGTCAGGCGACGGAACATGCTCGGGCACGAGGTCCTGCTTGACCCAGCTCTGATGGTCGGAAAACAGGCAGATCCATCCAAGATCGATCAGTACCGCGCCGATTTGTGCGAGTTCCCAATCGATTACCGCACGCAATTGATCATTCTCGTAGAGGCAATTCGACCAGTTCAGATCGCCATGCACGCAACCGACGCGCGGATTCGTCGGCAAGGAGTTTTTCAGGCGTTCCCGCAGCAGCGGCGCTCGACCGACCATCGCAGGTTCGAGGGTAGGGCGATCCAGCAAGGTATCTAGTCGCGTCATCTCGTCGGTTAGCGTACAAGGCTCGCCCCACGCCGCGCGTCGCGACTCCCACGGAACTTCGTGGAGCTTAGCTACCATCCGCATTGTGAGCCGCGCCAGCGCCCGCTGCTCGTCGGCGCTGAATTGATGCTCACCTAACGCGAGCTTGTCGCCGGTGATAAAATCGGCGACAAAATATGGTCGTCCAAACCATTGCGGCTCATCGCCGAACCACCGGATCGGCGGGACCGGCACTGCGGTCTCGGCGAGTGACGACATAATTCGCGCCTGCCGGACCACATCCGCGGGACCGGCTATGCGCACCCCCTCCGGCGCAAGTCGCAGAACCAGTTTCTCGCGCGAGCGCTGCCCATTATCGATGCGCTCCAGTTCGAAGCCATAACTCTGACCGGCATGGCCGGGCAACGACGCGACCGTATTAACCTTCGCCGCATCGTCGCCGGTCACAGTCCGAACGAAAGCCGTCAGTTGTCGAGTTATTTCCGCGTGCGCTTCCATCATATCCGCCGGTTTGACTGAGTATTTCGCGTCTCAGCCTTTCATCTTGAGTTGCGCCGAAGCCGGATGGAGACTCGCCTTCGCACTCGGCCGCGCATCGATCCGCTTGAACCAGTTATTGACGTTGCTGAGCGAGGGATCGAGCTTTTGCCCCACGCCGTCGGCAAAGTCCAGTGCGCAATACAGGATAATATCCGCGATAGTGAAGCGATTCGGCACGATAAACTCGCGACCCGCCATCAGGCCGTCGAGCCATTTCAAGCGCGCCTGAGTAATCCGTTTCAGTCCCGCCGCAGCATCAGGTTCGCAGGGAACGCGGTTCTTGAACAGTTCATAGCCCTTCGGCGAAACGGAAACCATTGTAAAGATTCTCCGTGATATTCTGTTCAACGCGCCGCTGCCATTGACGGGTTTCGGCGCGCTCTTCCGGCGTTCGCACCGATCAGCGCGGGAGTCGGATTTTTCTCTTCGAGATATTCCCAAATCGCGACGGTCTCGCCGATACACTTCCCGCTGTCGAGTTCGAGCCCCGGCAATTGTCCGCCCGGATTGCGCTCGGTATAGGGGGCCTGTCGATTTTCGGCCTTGAGCAAATCGACGTCTTTCATCGGGATCGTGATGCCCTTTTCGATTAGAAACATTCGATTAGCGCGCGGATTGGGTCCGAACGAGTCATACATTTGCATCAGGGTCTAGCTCCTCTACGCGACGTATTCGCGTCCTCTGCTGCGCGGGTTTGCTCACTTCGAGCACTGCGCCGCCGAATCATAGCTCATCGATGGCTCGCGGTGGAACCTCGCAAAGATCTTCCGGCCGGGCTGCTAGCGGCGATCATTCTATTCTCATATCTTGTACGCGACGACCTGCAGAACGAGTAACAACGCGCGAGGTTCAGCGAAAATAGTCACGATGCGTTTCTGTCCGCAATGCGGCTCCCAACTGCTTCCGAATGCCCGATTCTGTGTCGAATGTGGCGAGCGGCTGACGACCAGCCCGCTCAGTTCCGCGATACCCGCAAAGACCGCGCAAGCGCCTTCTCAGCCCGCGCCCGAAGCTTCATCATCGGCGATACTCGGGCCGTTCGCGGCAGTATTCGGCGCGCTTATCGTATTCGGAACCTTGATCGCCTATCTCGTGATGCGTCAGCTTCCTGCGCGGGACCGCCTGCTCGCGTCAGCGCCGCCGGTGCAATCGGCCTCCGCCGCCGCCCCGAATGAAAACGGGCAGCTTCCCGCCGATCATCCCAATGTAAAGCTTCCCAAAGACGCACTGGATTTCATCGCACAGATCGAAAACAAAGCCCGATCCAATCCGAACGATCTCGACGCTTGGAATAAGCTCGGCGATGTAACCTTGCGCGCCGCAGTCTTCGACCCCAAATACTACCAGACCGCGACCGAGGCTTTCTCACACGTGCTCAAGCTCGATCCTGATAATTTGGGAGCGCTGCGCGGAGTCGGCAACCTGGATTTCGATCAACGCAAATATGACGCGGCGATTGCGGCCTATGAGCATTATCTCAGTCGCAAGCCCGACGACCCCGACGTGCGCACCGACCTCGCCACGATGTATCTGTCGAGCAACGCGGCGGATCAGGCAATTCAGCAATACAAGCGCGTACTGGAAGCGCATCCGAATTTTTTTGAAGCGACTTTCAATCTTGGCATCGCCTATAGTCAGACGGGTAATCCCGCCGACGCACGAACTTACTTCCAGAAGGCGCTGAAGCTCGCTCCCGATGATCAAGCGCGCGGTCGCGTCAATCAGATGCTGGCGTCATTGAGTAATCCAAATTCCGCCACCGATCTCGCCGGCGGACCGCCGCCAGCGCAAGCCAATACGGGAGCCCAACCGGCGAACTTCCGCGGGCAAGTCGAGCAGGTGATGCGCGATCTGCCGATCGCGGGCAACAAGGTACAGGCAGTCGAATGGACCTCTGATACCAAGGCGCGCGTCATCATGGACAATTTCCCGATGGACCAGATGCCGCCGTTCGCCGCCGCCAAGTTTATCGCGGACCTCAAGTCCGGCATCGAGCAGGCGAAAACTGCGCATCACGTGACTGCGCCGGTGCAAATCGATATCTGCGACGCCGGTACGGGCCGTATCATGAAGACTGTGATCGAGTAGCGACGCCATCTTACCGCTCACGACTGACCCTGACGAGCCGCTTATTTTTCAGCTCGACAACACCAGCATCACGCCGGCCTCGACAATCTCGCCCGCTGCGCCGATCAGATCACCGGTGACGCCGCCTAACCATCGTCGATAGAACCGCCGCAGTATCAGCACGAGAATCGCGCCCCATAATCCCGCGCGCACTCCCACCCATCCGCCGGGAACCGCTAGCCCGATCAGCACGATTATCGATGCCGTCCGCAGACTCTGATGATTCTGACTATCGATCAGGTTCGTGCCCGCCCCGGCCTCGCGCAAATAGCTCATCCGATGCGCGACCGCCACCATCGCCCAGCGGGATATCCCCGGCGCAAGAAATAGCATCACCGAACGCTGATTGCCGGTCGCTCCAGCCAATGCGGCAATTTTGAGAGCCAATATGAATACGAGCGCGATTGTTCCGAAAGTTCCGAGCCGGCTGTCGCGCATGATCGCAAGTGCGTGTTCACGATTGTCGCGCGCGCCCAATGCATCAGCCGCATCTGCCAATCCATCCAGATGAATGGCGCCGGTAACGACCGTCAATGTGAAGACGATCAGGATTGAGCGGACGCTCCGCCCAAAAAAAACGGCGAGCAGCTGATCCTCGAAGCACAAGATCACTCCAAGCACGAAACCGATCAGCGGGAACCATCCGAATGACGCCGCGACTTCATCGGCGGATCGGGGTTGCGAATCCAGCAGTGGGAAAATCGTCAGGAAGCTACCCGCCAGCCGGATTCGCTCCAGCACGCCCGCGCCGCTCGGCTTCGGCGACTCGTGATTTGCCGCGCTCATTCGAGCTTGCGCGACACACCCGCCCCGGCGAAGGTCGCCATCTCGTGATAGAGCGCAATTGCGCTTTCGATCAAATTCATCGCGAGCGCCGCGCCGGTCCCTTCGCCCAGGCGCATATTCAGATCGAGTAGCGGACGCACGCCCAGCCATTCGAGCACCAGCGCATGACCACCCTCGGCCGATCGATGACTGAAGAACAGGTAATCACTCACCTTCGGCTCGATTTCGCGGGCTGCCGCTGCCGCGGCAGTCGCGATAAATCCATCGACCACGACCGGAATCTTTGCCGCCGCTGCGCCCAGACACGCGCCTGTCATCGCGGCAATCTCGAAACCGCCGACCGCCGCAAGCGTGCTGATTCCGTCCGTCATCGCTTCACGATTGATGTGAAGGCCAGTTTCGACCACCTCAATTTTCCGTCGTAATCCCGCATCGTCGATTCCCGTACCTCGTCCCACCAATTTTGCTGGTGCAATACCGCTGAACTTCGCGAGAAGCGCGGCAGCCGAAGTGCTGTTGCCGATCCCCATCTCGCCGATTCCGAGCAACGTCACACCGGATGCGACAGCTTCGCGCGCCGTCTCCATTCCAATCGCGATCGCTTCACGAGTCTGCGTGATCGTCATCGCGGGACCATCCAGAAAATTCGCCGTGCCTGGCCCGATCCGTCGATAGCGGACGCCCGGAAATGGCTCACTGCTGGTATCGGTTTCGACTCCTACGTCGGTCACGATCAAATCGTAATTGAAGCGGCGCGCGAGCACGCTGATCGCCGCCCCGCCCGCACCGATATTGCGCAACATCTCCAGCGTGACCGCCTTGGGATAGGCGCTGACGCCCGCGTCAGTTACACCATGATCGGCGACAAATACCAGGATCGCACCGCGCTTCATGCGGGCCGCTCCGTCACCGCGAATCGCCGCATATCGCGCGACCAGATCTTCCAATCGGCCAAGACTGCCGATCGGCTTGGTAAGCGAATCGAGCTGTATGCGGGTGGTGTGCTCAGCGTCGCGATCCAGGACGTAATCGCGCCGATTGTCTGCTCAATCAGATTCATATCGGGCGAAGGTGACAGGCAAGCGACCGCGGCACAAGCCGCCATCATAGGTTCTCTTCATCCGGCAGAATCGAGCGCCAGATTGAACGATCGCGAATCAACTTGGTCAGTTTGCGCGTTTCGCCGTCCCGCTGCTCCCACGAATCAAAATGCAACGCGCCTTGCGGCGGCAACCGCCGGGCCCATCCGGTGCTTTCAAGAATTGGCCGCTCAGGAAAGGACTTCGCATATCCAACGCACAAGTATGCAATCGGCAGGATGTGGCGCGGAATCGCAAAGATTCGATGCAGCGCCGCATTGCGCAGGATACTCACCCATCCCACGCCCAAGCCCTCGGCGCGCGCCGCCAGCCACAGATTTTCGACCGCCAAACAGGTCGAATAGACTTCGACATCGGCGATACTCGTCTTGCCGAGCACGCCCGGACCAAAGCGATTCCGCTCACATGTGACGATTATGTTGAGTGGCGCTTCGAGAATGCCTTCGAGCTTCAGCGACAGGAATTTATCCCGCCGCGCACCCTCGAATTGAGTTGCATTCTTGAGCCGCTCCTGTTCGAAGACGCGCCGGACCTCGCGCCGCCGTTCGAGATCCCTTACCAGGATGAAGTTCCACGGCTGCGTAAAACCCACGCTGGCCGCATGATGCGCCGCGATCAGAATACGCGCAAGGACTTCGTCGGGAATTGGATCAGGACGAAACTCGCGAATGTCGCGGCGGCGAAAAATCGCCTCGTAAAGGCCCCGCTGCAATGCGCGTGGAAATGCCGCACGTCCAGTTGTTTTATCGGCTCTAGTATTTTCTTTTGGATTGGCGCGCACGAAGGATTTTAGTTCAGACCGGCGGAGATAAAGTGACGCTGCTATTCTGACTTTATCTAGTCAGTCCGATCCGGTAAACCCAAAAACCCCGTATTGATGATAAAGCTGGAGAACCCGAGTGCCTAAGCGTAAAGCTACCCTCAACCGCAATTCCGCTGGGACCCGTCAACGCCGCACGGTCACGATGTCCGATGGCAGTGCAGCCTCGCTTCTGGGCGACTTGAATCGGGACCGCTCGCGACCCTTGATTAGCGTATTTGGCAGTTCGCAGGCGCTCCCGGGCAGCCGTCTCTTTGCGTCCTCACGCAAGATGGGCCAACTGCTCGGCGCGGCGGGTTTCGATCTGATGACCGGCGGCTACGAAGGCGTGATGCAAGCGGCCAGCGAGGGCGCTCACGAGGCGGGCGCGCATGTAATCGGCGTGACGATGGATCGGTTCAAAAGTCAGGTCAATTCCCATGTGATGGAAGAAATCCGCACCGCCGATTTCTATGAGCGCTTCGCCTGGCTGGTCGATCGCGCCGACGGTTACATCGCGATGCATGGTGGAATCGGCACGCTGGCGGAAGTCACCTTCACTTGGCAGGAGATTCTGCTCGGGATGGTTCCGGCGCGCCCGCTGATCCTGGTCGGCGAACGATGGCAGAAATTGTTCGTCAGCTTCCGCCAGAATCTGATCCGCACGCCGCGACTTTTCGATCAGATGAAGCTCGTCGCAACCCCGGAAGCGGCGCTCAAGCTGATGCTCCAGCAAATCCGCCCGCCACTTAACCGCGCGTCAAATCGCGTGCGCGATCAGCCCTAACAACGCGCCGATCAAAAGAATCCCATTGACGGCAAATGTGACGCGAGCGCCGAGCGCCCGCTTTTCCGGCGCAAAGATATAGCTGCGGGCGTACTCCGCCCGTGCGGCGATAAACGCTAATCCGAGGATCACCGCCGCCCAGTAGCTCACGCGATGAGCAAAGATCCAGAACGCCGGCAAAAAAATGATCAGTGCTTCGAGCGTATTCTGATGCACCCGGAAGTAACGCTCGAAGGTTGGCTCGCCGGTGGTCGCGGGCGCCGCGACACCGAACCGAATCCGCGCCGATCCGACCATCAATCCCATAATTGCGTATTCGATCAACGCCAGCAATGTAATCAGTTCCAACCCAGCCATCTTTACCTCGCAGCCGCAATCCTACCGGACAGTCCTGTTCGTATCGAGCCAGCGAACGGCCCGTTCGTGGAGAACATAACCATCTGATGATGCGCTCTGCGGAATAACTTGATGTATGTTGATGACAAATGTATGTATGTTGAATTACCTAGCCCTCAGACCATCTCATCGAGCAATTCGGGTGAAAGCATGAATCTCTTATCACAACTGTGGACAGCGCTCGGCGGGCGCATCGAGGATGCGCGCGCGGTAGAGATTAGCGGCGCAGGCGACCTTCCCTCGGTCTTTGCTGTTACCGAACTGGCGGTGGTGGCGATCGGCGCGGCAGGCCTCTCCGTAGCCGAACTGCTTGCGACAAAACACGCGGCTTATCCGACGGTCCGAGTGGATCGTCGGCTTGCTTCGATGTGGTTTGCGAGTTCTCTCCGTCCTATCGGTTGGACGCTCCCGCCCATCTGGGACGCGATCGCGGGCGATTACCAAGCTGCTGACGGCTGGATCAAGTTGCACACCAATGCGCCCGCTCATCGCGCGGCGGCGCTCAACGTACTTGGCGTTCCCGCTGAAAAGGACGCGGTTACCCAAGCAGTGTTCGGCTGGAAGAAGGACGCGCTGGAAGCCGCGATCGTCGATCATGGTGGGTGCGCCGCGGCGATGCGCTCGGTCGCGGACTGGCATGCTCATCCACAAGGGGGTGCGATTGCCGTTGAGCCATTGTTTCATCTCGCCGCGACCGGAGGAGGCTCACCGCCGAGATGGCCGGTCCCGCAGGAACGTCCGCTATCGGGAATCCGCGTGCTCGATTTGACCCGCGTGCTGGCTGGTCCGGTCGCGACGCGATTCCTCGCCGGGCTTGGCGCGGACGTCTTGCGCGTCGATCCGCCCGGATGGGAAGAGCCTGCGCTCGTGCCCGAAGTGACGCTCGGCAAGCGCTGCACCCGCCTGGATTTGCGCGAGGATGCAGGGCGCTCGCGTTTCATCGATTTGCTCTCTCAAGCCGACGTGTTGGTTCATGGCTATCGTCCGGAGGCGCTCGCTCGATTGGGCTTCGATCCGAATCGGCGCCGCGAGCTACAGCCTGGATTGATCGACGTTACACTCGATGCCTACGGCTGGACTGGTCCATGGGCTGCCCGTCGCGGTTTCGACAGTCTCGTGCAGATGAGCAGCGGAATTGCTGAGGCGGGCATGCGTGCAGGCGGCCGCAATCGGCCTACGCCGCTGCCGGTGCAAGCGCTGGATCATGCCACAGGTTACCTGCTCGCAGCCGCCGTGATTCGCGGCTTGACCGCTCGGCTGATAACCGGCGCGGGCCTGGAAGCGCGTACGTCGCTGGCGCGCGTCGCGGCTGTCCTGATTGGCCATCCGGCCGGCTCAAGTCCTCCGCCACTTGATCCCGAAACGCCAGCTGATTTTAGCGTGAAATTGAAGCTACTGCATGGGGACCGGCGCGGCGCCTGCGTCCGCCCGTCACGATTACAGGCGCTCCGCTCCGCTGGAACCGTCCCGGCGGTCTCACTCGGCAGCTCACCACCGAATTGGTAACGCCCACGCCTTGCATGATCAGTTAAACCAGCTAAGTAAAGAGAATATGCAGTACACAAAATTGGGAAACACTGGAGTTACGGTCTCGCGTATCTGTCTCGGATGTATGACCTATGGCGGCGGCGAACAGCCGAAGTGGGCGATGCGCCGCGATTGGGCGCTGAATGCTGACGAGGCCAAGGAACATTTCAAGCTTTCGCTCGATGCGGGCGTTAACTTCTTCGACAGCGCCGATGTCTATTCGGTCGGCGCGAGTGAGGAGATCACCGGACGCTGGCTCAACCAGATGGCCTCGCGCGACGATATTGTCGTCGCAACTAAGGTGCACGGCGCGATGGGTCCCGGGCCCAATCGGCGCGGCCTTAGCCGCAAGCACATTATCGAGGCCTGTGAGAACTCGTTGCGCCGGCTCAAGATGGATTACATCGATCTCGTATCAAATCCATCGATGGGACTTCTCAACCCCGATCGAGGAAACCCTCGACGCGCTCGATTCGCTCGTACGCGCGGGCAAGGTGCGCTATCTCGGCGCGTCGAGCATGGCCGCGTGGCAATTCTCGAAGGCGCTCTATACGGCCAAAGAGCACGGATGGCATCGCTTTGTCGCGATGCAGAATCATTACAACCTGATCTATCGCGAGGAAGAGCGCGAGATGAATCCGCTCTGCGTCGATCAGGGCGTCGGCATCATTCCGTGGAGTCCGCTCGCGCGCGGCTTCTTCGCCCATCATGGCGGCGCGGCGACCAAGCGCGCCGAGACCGATCAGTTCGCGAAGAACTTCTATCAGCGCGAGGACGAGCTGGCCGTCGCCGAGGCTGCCGAAAAAATTGCGCAAGCCCGCGGCGTCACATCAACGCAAATCGCCTGCGCCTGGATTCTCCAAGCCCCCGGCGTCACTGCCCCGATTATCGGCGCGACCAAAACGCAGCATCTCAAGCAACTCTTTGATGCGGTTGAAATCAAACTGACGCCGGAAGAAGTCGCGGAGTTGGAAAAACCCTACCAGCCTCATCCAATCATCGGCCACGAGCAGCCCAACGCCACCCGCATGATGAAGTAGGCGATAGCCCCCACAATGAACTAGCGCGGTCACCATCGTGGCCGCGCTAAAATCTTTCCTCGCCGCGCTGCCGGAACGGATCGGGAAAATCGCGATAGAGTGCAAATCGCGCATTCTGCACAAGCGAATTCACGCCGAAGTGAAACTCCTCGATCGGCTCGCTGCGGCTGGCGACCGACATGAACGCATCTTCGAGTTGCCGCAGGTCTTTTACTTCGATCATCAAATGAAACTCGCCGAGATCGGCAGGCCCCAGACCTAGCTTGCGGCGAGTCAAGCGCCAACTGCCGATCAGACCCGCGGCTTGCAGATGTCCTAAATATTTACCGACGCTTTCACCGAACGCGAGATCTTTGACGCCGGGCTTCAGATCGCACCATACGTGATAGATGTCCATCGCACCTGACCTGTTTCTCGTTGTTCTAACCGTGTTGTTAATGGTCCTACCGAACCTCTGCACGAACCTGATTTGTCATCCTGAGCCGGCGAGCGGCGCGAGCCGTGTCGAAGGACCCGCGCGAAGCGATTCTAAAGAATTCACTCGCGCTGGGCTTTACTAATAATGCAACGAACCTCAGTGGCGAGTCGCTTCTGATGGCAGAAAAAGCTACGGCGGAAAGCACGCGCTTCCCGCCGTAATTGAAGCAATCTCCCGAATCAGCCCTACAGCTTCATCCACACCGACTTGATTTGCGTGTAGAGATCGATCGCGTACTTGCCCAATTCGCGGCCGAAGCCCGACTGCTTGTAGCCGCCGAAGGGCGAGATCGGATCGAGCTGATTGTAGCAGTTGACCCACACCGTCCCGGCTTTCAGCGAGCGGGCGACCTTGTGTGCGCGGCTGATATCGCGCGTCCAGACCGCCGCCGACAAACCGTACTCAGTGTTATTGCCCTGAAAGACCGCGTCGTTCTCGTCCTTGAACGGGATCGCCGCGCCGACCGGACCGAAAATCTCCTCGCGCGCGATCCGCATTTCGTTGTTCACGTCGGAGAACAAAGTCGGTTCGACGAAGTAGCCCTTGCGTTCCGATGCCGTCCGCCGCCTGTCGTGACTTTCGCCCCTTCCTCGATCGCCTACCGAGAGATAACCCTTGACGCGGTCGAACTGCTCTTGTGAAACCACCGGCCCGAGCATCGATTTCTGATCAAACGGATCGCCGACTGCGACGCCTTTGCTGAATTTCGGCGAGCTTATCGACCACCTCGTCGTAGACGATCGCGCTGCACGAAAATTCGCGTTCCCGCGCAGCAGACCTGCCCCGAATTGAAGTACACGCCCATCATCGAGGTCGGCACCGCCTGATCCAGATCGGCGTCGGGGAAGATGATATTCGGCGCTTTGCCGCCCAGTTCCAGCGAGACCTTCTTGAGGTTGCCCGCCGACGCCTTCAGGATGATCTTGCCGACTTCGGTCGAACCGGTGAACGCGACCTTGTCGATCCCGGGATGCTCCGCGATTGAGCTTCCCGCGCCCGGCCCGAATCCGGTGATGATATTGAGCACGCCCTCGGGCAGCCCCGCTTCGGTGATCAACTCGCCGAGACGCAGCGCCGTGAGCGGAGTCTGTTCCGCAGGCTTGAGAATCACCGTATTGCCGCAGGCCAGCGCCGGCCCGAGCTTCCAGGCCGCCATCAACAGCGGGAAATTCCACGGAATAATCTGCCCGCAGACGCCTACTGGCTCGCGCAGCGTGTAGTTGAAAAACGCTGGATCCGACGGGTTGGTCTCGCCGTAAATCTTGGTGACCCATCCCGCGTAATAGCGGAAAGTTTCCGCCGCCGCCGGCACATCGAAAGCCTTTGAGAAGGTCAGCGGCTTGCCGTTGTCCAAAGTTTCGAGTTCGGCGAGCTCGTCGGCGTGCTGATCAATTAACTCCGCGATTTTGAGCATCAGACGGGCCCGCTGATGCGGTCCCATGTTCGGCCATGCGCCTTCCTCGAACGCTTTGCGCGCCGCCTTGACCGCCTCGTCAACGTCGGCCTTGTCGCCTTCCGCGATCAGCGCCAGCACTTCTTCATTGGACGGGATTGATCGTCTCGAAAGTCTTGCCCGATTTCGGCGGGCACCCATTTGCCGCCGATTAAAAGCTTCTTCGGCGCGCGCAGAAAGTCGAGCGCCGCCGAACTCTTCGCGCCGGACGCGGCGCGTTCTACCTGAACTCCTGCTGCTGCCATACGATGGTCCTCCTGTCGGGCCGGTTCCTTGAAAGTTTCCCTAACACATCGCGTCGGTTAGGGGGAAGGCGCCTCGATACGCCCCATATCTGCCGTATCGTAGGCGCATAATTCGCCGATTTCCCGCGCCAGCATCCGCGCGTTTAAGGCTTCCATCAGCCCGCGCACTGGCGCGGAATTGAACTCGTCTTCGGCGACTATCAGATCATAACGCTCCTCGCGCCACGGTTGAAAGTCGAGCGCATAGAGACCGGCAGCCAAGCGGATCGTCACGCCCGCATCGGCAATTCCTCCCGCGATTGCCGCCGCGACCTCAAGATGGCCCGCCGCGAAATTCTCATAACCGGCAATCTGGGTCGTGCTGATGCCGGCCTGATTCAGCGCTTCGTCCAAGGCGGCGCGCGCGCCGGCCCCCGGCTCGCGATTGATCAACTTCACTGCGGGCTGCATCAGCTCTTCAATTGTTTTGATTGACGGACCGTTTGACCGCGTCGCCAGGCCGAGTTCCCATCGCGCGAAATTGATCATCCGAAACCGCTTTCCCGCAAACGCCGCTCCGCGCCGCCGCCAAATTATACTTACCGGAGCTGCGCGTCGCGCAGATGGATCCCTGCCACATGCGCATTCCCTTTAACCACTGCGGCCAATGCTTCGCGGCTCGATCCGGAAATCGCGGCCACTACGATCGTCGGCTGATGACGCGCGAGATAGTCGCGAAGAATCGCCACCCCAGGATCGCATCCCGCGATCACCAAGGTCGCATCGATCTCCGCCTCCGACCGGAAGCTCGCCACCTCCACACGCCGGTTACGCAAAGTTCGCGAGACCAGTCCGCCACTCGGCGTCAACGTCATGCTGATAGCTGGCGTGGGGACTGCGACCAAATGTCCGCCGATACGCGCCAGCATGATCCGCTGACGTTCGGCGCTCAAGCCGCTCGCTCCATATTCGGCGACGATCGGACGCTCATCAGGCGACTCGGCAAATAAACTCTCGACCGTCGCGCCGAGCTCGCGGGCGAGTCGCAGCGCGACTTCGACCCCAGGCGAATAAACTCCGCTCTCGATCGCCCCCAAGGCCTGACGCGAGATGCCGGCCCGTTGCGCCAACTGCGCCTGACTTATCTCACGATTTACGCGGGCTGCGCGCAATCGCTCATTCGGCTTTGTTGCCATTCTGCTTGCCGCATGCAAACTATCATAGCATCGACTGCCTATTTTGAAAGAAGCGGCCACGGAGTGGGCCGACTCACAACTATGCGCACCTTCAAATCTGCCGGACTATGCCGGTCAAAGATCGCGCAGTTCGGCGCGATCTTCTGCTTGATTCTGTTCGGGCTCACGTTAGCGCCCACGCCCGCCGCTGCCGCAAATATATCACTTCGGGTGACCTACGCCGGCTCGATGGGCGCCGTCATGGATCAGAAAATCGGTCCGGCTTTCGCCAAAACTCATAGCATTGAGTATCAAGGCGTCGGCCAAGCCTCCTACGCCCTCGCGCATCTGCTCGCCAGCAAGCAGATGCAGGCTGACGTGTTCGTGCCGGTCACGCCCGGACCGATGCGTCTCCTGCTCGACAATGGGATGGCAAAAACCGCGGTACCGATCGCCAGTACCCAGATGGTACTGGTCTATAGTCCGTTGAGTCGCTTCGCCAAGCAGTTCGAGGCGCTCAGCCATGGCGAGGGAAAGTGGTACGAGATTCTCCAGTCGCCGGGATTACGCTTCGGGCGCACCGATCCCGCTACCGATCCGCAAGGCCGCAATATAATTTTGGTCATGATGCTGGCGCAGCGGTACTATCATCAGCCGAATCTGGTCAGCAAAATCCTCGGGTCTCTGCGTAATCAGTCGCAAATCTTTGCCGAGCCGTCACTGCTGACCCGTCTAGAAAGCGGCCAGCTCGACGCCTCGACTCGGTTATCTTTCCGCCGTGAAATCGCAGCACTTGCCCTACGTGAAACTGCCGCCCGAGATTAATCTGGCCGATCCGGCGGACTACAACAGTTGGTACAGCAAAGTGAGCTTTTCGATCCCTAACAAGGACGGCAAAACTATCGCGGCCACGCCCGAACCGCTGGTCTTCTATGCTGCCGCGCTGACCGACGCTCCACATCCTAGGGAAGCGGCGCAATTCATCGATTTCCTCAAAAGTCCCGCCGGCCAGCAATTCTTTAGCGATAGCGGCTACGATTCCCCGCTCGGCCGCAGCTTGCCTTGATCCGTTACTTCACTAATACGGCGGCACTCGGCGTCCTCGCCTTCCTGGTTCTGCCGTTTATCGGATTCGTCCTCGCGACCCCATGGACGCATCTGCATACCGCGCCCGGCGACTTCGACGCGTTGTGGGTCTCGGTCGCTTATACTTTCATCGCACTGCTCCTGATCGTGCTGGGCGGCACGCCGCTGGCCTATCTCATGGCGCGTCATAACTTTCGCGCCAAGTGGCTCTGCGAAGCGCTAATCCTGCTGCCGCTGCTGACACCGCCGCTCGCGATGGGCATTCTGCTCGCGCTTTTCTACGGCCCTTATGGATGGGCCGGCAGTGCGGCGCGAACCTTCAGCCTCGAACTGACCAACACTCCGGCGGCTTTTGTGCTTGCCCAGGTTTATGCCGCGGTGCCGTATTTTATCGTCGCGGCGCGTTCGGCCTTCGAGGGAATCGATCCCGAGTTGGAGCAAATCTCGCTCACGCTGGGCCGCACGCCGCTTCAGACGTTCTGGCGAATCACGCTCCCGCTCGCACGGCTTGGGCTAGCAGTGGGGATCGCCCTCGCCTGGGTACGCGCGCTCGGTGAGTTCGGCATTGTTTTGATCATCGCATATTTCCCGCAGGGCATTCCGGTCAAGCTCTGGGTCAATCTGCAGGATATTGGGCTCGAAGCTGTCTATCCGCTGCTCTGGATGTTCTTTCTGGTCGCGCTGCCGTTGCCCCTCGTTTTTGGAATTGTCTCGCGCCGACGCCTTGCCAGAATCGAAGCGCCATGACGCGCGTCGAATATCGTATCGATCAACCGGTCGCGCTGCGCATCGATCTGGCGATCGACGGCTTCACGGTCCTGCTCGGTTTGAGCGGCGTCGGCAAGACCACGCTGTTGAAGGCGCTCGCGGGATTACTTCCGGCGACTGGCTCGCCTTATGCCGGAATGCCGCCGCAAGCGCGCCCGATCGGCTATATGCCGCAGGGTTATCTGCTATTTCCGCATCTCTCAGTCTGGCGCAACGTCGCCTTCGCGCTCAGTGGCGGACGCGCGGTGAAATACCAACGAGCGTGTGAATTGCTCGCCCGGGTCGGACTCGAAGCATTGGCTGATCGCGACCCGCGCACGCTTTCCGGCGGCCAGATGCAGCGTGTCGCGCTGGCCCGCGCGCTTGCCCGCGATCCCGAATTACTCCTGCTCGACGAGCCGACCAATGCGCTCGATCCGGCGACCCGTGATCAGGTGCTTGAAGAGTTGCGCGCCTTGCTCGATGAGCTGAACTTGCCTGCGCTGGTCGCGACCCATGACCCGCATCTCGCCGCTATCGGCGATCGCGTCGCGATTCTGTCGCGCGGCGAAATCGTGCAGCAAGGCGCGCCCGCCGCCGTATTCGATTTCTCCGCCACCCGCGAAGTCGCGCATCTCGTCGGCTTTCAGAATATCTTCAGCGCCCGAATCATCGAGCGCCGCGACAGTGATGCGATTGTCGAGACCGGCGGCCTCCATTTGAGAGTTGCTCACACCGCTCCCATTCATGGCGCGGCAGGAATCGCGATTCGCTCCAATGAAATTTTGCTATATCCAGGCGCTCCCGCGCTCAATTGCGAAAATACTATTGCGTGCACCATCTCCGAGCTCCGCCGCGAAGGCCTCGGCACCCGAATTATCCTGAATGGCCAACTGAATCTCGAAGTCTTGCTCCCTCCGCACGCTAACAATTCGTGCTTTCAGCCCGGCGACTCAGTCCACGCGCTCCTCCCGGCCGCTCGCCTCCGCCTGATTAACTGGGATTAGTCCAGCAACTACGGTGCGACGCTATTCACGAATCAATCAGCACTCCCGGGTTCAGGATGCCCTTCGGATCAAGCGTCCGTTTGGCCGCCTTTAATGCCTCCGCGAACAATTCCGGACGCTGACGGTCGTACCACGGACGATGGTCCCGCCCCACCGAATGATGATGCGTAATCGTGCCGCCCAACTCGATCAGCCGATCCGAAACCACCTGCTTGATCTCGTCCCATTGCTCAAGTTCTGAGCCGCGCTTCCCCGGCGCGAGAATCGTGTAATAGGGCGCAGGCCCGTCCGGATAGGCGTGCGTGAAGCGGACCGTTACTGTGCCCTTGCCGCAGACCCGCGCAACCGCGTCGCGCGCCGTCTCCATTAATCGCGTATTGAACTCCTCGAAGCGATCCCACGTAATCGCCGTCTCGAAGGTCTCGGATACCATTCCCATCGCGACCACCGCATCGCGGAGATAGGGCGCTTTGAGGAAGGCGTCGCGCCACGCGCCCGCCGCGCCCTCGTGCGTCGCCTCCTTGTCGGTCCGGGTTTGGGCGGCTTCTTTCGGAACCTGCCCGCCGAAGTCGGCGCAGCATTCGAGCGCTCGCTTCATCCACGGCTCCAGCGGATGGTCCGCCGACTCGAACGCCAGCACCATCACCGCAGCCTCGCCCTTGATTCGCGCCCGCATTCGCCGCCTCACCCGGATCGAGCAGCCGGCAGTTCGCCGGATACAGACCGGCTTGCGAGATCGCACGCACGGCTTTGGCTCCCGTCATGAAATCGGGGAACGCGATCGATGCGCCCGCGCGGAATTTGGGCCGATCCTGCAAGCGCATCCAGGCCTCAGTGATAATCCCCAACGTCCCCTCCGACCCGATAAACATCCGATCCGGGCTCGGACCGGCCCCCGAACCCGGCAGACGCCGCGACTCAATGATCCCCGCGGGAGTTACCACGCGCGTCGATTCAACAAAGTCATCGATATGCGTGTACAGCGTCGCGTAATGGCCGCCCGAGCGGGTCGCGATCCATCCGCCTAGTGACGAGAACTCGAATGATTGAGGAAAGTGGCGCAGCGTCAGGCCGTGCGGCCGCAACTGATCTTCGAGCGCCGGTCCGAGCACGCCACCTTGAATCCGCGCCGCCCGTGACGCGCGATCCACTTCGAGCACCTTGTCGAGCCGGCTCATATCGATCGAAATTGCGCCGCGATAGTCACCTGAGCTGGGCGGCTCGACGCCTCCCGTTACGCTCGATCCTCCACCATACGGGGCAGCCGCAATCCGGTTCGCGTCGCACCATTCAAGCAGATGTACAACCTCGGCCTCATTGCGCGGATAGGCGACCAGATCGAAGGGATTCGGGAACTCGCGCCGGAACGCCCGCACGATATCGCGAAAGCTACGTCCGTAGCTGTGGCACGCGCGTGCATGGGTGCTCGACGAGCAAATCGATGCGAGCGAGGCGGGAGCTTCGATACGTGGCGCACGCAGTCGTAACTCGGCGTCGGTCGGCGCGGGAGTGATCTTCAGCTCGGGCAGTCCGAAACGCTGCGCCATCCGCTCTGCCATATGCTTCTGCTGCTCGGGATTCGGCCCCTGATCCTCATAACCCCATCCGTAAAACTTGCGCCGCCGCTCGGCCATCGTGATGACTCCTCGAAACTCGATTTCGACAACGCGATTCTGCTCCGCGTCAGAGTCTAGCGGCAAGCCGTGCGAAGCTTGCGTCCACTCGCGCGAGCCTCTATTGCTCGGAGGAGCAGCGAGGTTCTTCAGTATGAGTGAGTCGGCCATTTCGCCAACTGATCCGCATCCGCGCAAACGCGTCCGCGTGCATGGCATCGAGATGGCCTATGTCGATACCGGCGCGGGCGCGCCGATCGTTTTTCTGCACGGCAATCCGACGTCATCCTATCTCTGGCGCAACATCATCCCGCATCTTTCCGGCGTCGCACGATGCCTCGCGCCGGACCTGATCGGCATGGGCGCGTCGGATAAAGCGCCGGACGGCTCGTATCGATTCGTCGATCACGCCCGCTATCTCGACGCTTGGTTCGATGCGCTCGAACTAAACCGCGATGTGACGCTGGTCGTACATGATTGGGGCTCGGCGCTGGGCTTTCACTGGGCCAATCGCCATCGTGACGCGATCAAGGGAATCGCTTACATGGAGGCGATCGTCACGCCGATGCGCTGGAACGACTGGCCCGAAGCCGCCCGCAACATCTTCCAGGCGATGCGCAGTCCGGCGGGCGAGGAGATGGTCTTGCAGAAGAATGTATTCGTCGAGCGGATTCTGCCGGCAAGCATCCTGCGCAAGCTCGACCCCGCTGAGATGGATGCCTATCGCAAGCCATTCGTTGAACCGGGCGAATCACGCCGCCCGATGCTCACCTGGCCGCGCCAAATCCCAATCAACGGAGAGCCTGCCGATGTAACCGCCATCGTCAATGATTACTCCGCATGGCTGGGTTCAAGCTCGATACCCAAGTTGTTCGTCAATGCCGATCCGGGAACGATCCTGATCGGACCGCAACGCGAGTTGTGCCGCCGATGGCCGAATCAGCGCGAGATCACCGTCAAGGGCCTGCACTTTATTCAGGAAGACTCGCCACACGAGATTGGTCAGGCACTCGCGAACTGGTATCGCGCGCTGTGATTATGCAGTCCATTGTGTGCCGCCAAGCGACTCGCGTAACTTAGGCGTAGCGCGGATTTTGAGAGGAAAGAACGATGCCCGAACTGCTTTATGAATTGCGCGACAACGTGGCCCATCTTACCTTCAACCGTCCCGAGGCGGCAAACGCGATCAATTACGAGCTGGCGGCGGCGCTGGAAAACGCGTCGATTCGATGTGCCGAGGACCCGGCGGTACGGGCTGTTCTGCTGACGGGCGCTGGCAAGCTATTTTGCGGCGGCGGCGATCTCAAGTCGTTTGCCGCGCAGCCCACTGAGGAGCTCGCAGGCCACCTGCGGAAGCTCACGATGTATCTGCATACGGCGATTCAGCGCTTTGCCCGGATGAAGGCGCCATTGATTATCGCCGTGAATGGCAATGCGGGTGGCGCGGGACTAAGTCTCGCATTGACCGGCGACATAGTATTGGCCGGAGAATCGTCGCGCTTTACCGTAGCTTACACCCGCATCGGTCTTAGCCCGGATGGTTCCAGCTCTTACTATCTGCCGCGCATCGTCGGACTCAAGCGTGCGATGGAATTGATGCTGACGAATCGGATGATCACGGCGCGCGAGGCCGAAACGATGGGGATCGTCACGCGAGTGGTGCCCGACGCTGACCTCATGAAAGAAGCCAACGCTATCGCGCATGAATTAGCGCAAGGACCGACGCAAGCTTATGGTGGGGTGAAACGACTACTGTACGCCTCGTTCAGCAATCCGCTTTACGAGCAAATGGATCTTGAGACCGAGGTGATCTCCGAGTTAAGTCACACAGCCGACGCGCGCGGTGGGATCGCCGCGTTCCTCGCCAAGCAAGCGCCGAAGTTCACCGGACAGTAGTATTGGCTGATCCGCTCATAGATAGCTGTCGGCTAATATCCCAGTTCGCGATTGACCTGATTCATCAACGGCTTACCGCTGACGAACCGCTCCAGATTCTCGGCGAACAGCTCGCAACATGCCGAGTTATAGCCTTTGAATGAGCCGGACATGTGCGGAGTGAGGATCGTATTTTCGAGGTCCCAAAGCGCGCTTTCCGGCTCCAGCGGCTCTCGCTCAAAGACATCAAGGCCCGCGCCGCCGATCCGCTTGTCGCGCAATGCATCGATTAACGCCGCCTGATCGATCACCTCGCCGCGTCCGATATTAACGATGTAAGCATGAGGGCGCATCGCGGCGATTTCTTCGCGCCCGATCATCCGGCGCGTCTCTTTGGTTGCCGGCAGCGTCACCGTGATGAAATCGCTGGCGCGCAGCAGTTCAATGCAGCCCTCGGGACCATACCAGGCGGACGGAAGCTTCCCGTCGGGATCGCCGACTCCGGGCGGATTCCAGCCGGTATCCTGATGCTCGCGCGGATTGCGCTTCAACGCCAGGATTGTCATCCCGAGCGCCTGACCGATGCGCGCAGTTTCGCGCCCAATTGAACCATAGCCAATCACGCCGAGCGTTTTGCTGCGCAGCGAATCGACCGAGTCCATAAAGTCCCAGTTGCGTTTCCATTCGCGGCGCATCTGCGCGCGCATCGTGATGTGGAAACCATGCGACCACGCCATCATTGAGGCTGATCGTGTATTCCGCGATCGGAGTTGAATGGATTCCGCTGGCATTAGTGATCGTGACGTTAGTGCGGGCGGCAAGTTCGCCCTTCATGACGTGGTCCGCACCGGCGGACAGAAACTGGATCCATTTCAAATTGGGCGAGCGCCGGATTAGCTCGTCGGGAGCGCGAAAGCTGAACAGGACGTCGCATCCTCCCGCGGCTGCTTCGATCATGTCAGCCTGCGAGCGGCATCGGCGATCGACGATTTCGGCGCCGCCGCTGATCTGTTCGAGCTTGCGTATTTCTTCCGGTTTCAGTCCAACCGTGGAGAGAATCTTCATCGGTAAAACTCCTGACTCTACTTCGCATGGCCGGTCGGCGGCTTTCAAGCATCGCTGCGCCTCCTTTATGCACGTCGCGTCAGCAGCTAAAATTCTCCTAACTATGCTCGCTCGCACGGCCATTGTGCTTACTGTCGCCTGGCTGATTTGCGCGATATTCCTGGGCAACGGATTAGCGCAAAGCGACTCGGATCGCATTCTGGAAGTCCCGCCGAGGATTGCTCGTCCCGCGCCTTCACCCGATATCGATAGCGACCGAGCTGGCGGTGAGGGCGCGAGCGCGGCGACGAACAATGACGCAGCAATGGCAGGCGCTGATCACAATAGCTCTGCCTCATCCGACTCGATGCCTTATCTGGGGCTCTCGGTGCAGTACATAATGACGGAGGGACCGGACGGACGCGAAGTTCACGGACTGGAAGTCGTCGGAGTCGATCCGAACAGCCCGGCTGAGGAGGCCGGATTTCGCGCGCAGGGTTCGCCGACCAAACTTGGCGCGAGCGGCGCGACCGCCGGCGCGTTGATGCCGCCGCTCGACTTAATCGTGATGCCCCTGTTGAAGAAGGCAGGAGACCTCGGTCAGACTGGCGACCTGATAGTTGCGATCGATGATAATCGGGTCAGTGCTCCGGACGATCTTCGGACCGTGCTTGAGACGCTCAAACCCGGCGATGTGATCTACTTCACTTTGGTCCGTCTCAAGCAGAATGCTTCACCCGAGACGCTGAAGCTGCCGGTTAAGCTCGGCGCTCCGCGCGACGCAGCCGGCAATCTGTTGAGCGAAGCCGCTAAACGACAGTGACAGCAGTGATCTGCGCGATCGCGCGGTTTTCCTGCGGTAACTTATCCAGCCCCAGCGCCGGTCTCTGCTATCATAATTAGATCAGCTACATGGCGTAGCGACGATTATCGCAGTAGTTTGCACGAATTATTTGATTAAACAGTGGAACGAAGTCTGAGAGAAGCGGCTAGTGAGTTGAAAGCGCGGCTCGAGCGAGGCCCCGAGCGACGCTTTCCCGTGATGGGCCTCAAAGGCGCGGCAAACGCGTTGATGCTGCGCGAATCCGTGCTCGCCTTGCAGCGCCCGATTGTAGTTTTGACCCCGCTCGCGACTCAGGCCGAGAGCCTGGCGAGCGAGCTTGCCTTTTTTCTCGATCAATCGCCGGACGAAGATGCAGCACGGCGCAAGATCAACTCGTTGCCGGCTTGGGAATCACGTCCGTTCGCGCATCTCTCGCCGCCGTCGGATGTTCAAGGCGCGCAGCTGGCGGCGCTGTTTGCGCTCGCACGAACCTCGACGCCCACGATCGTCACTTCGGTCGAAGCGTTGATGATGCGGACTATTCCGCGTGCAGCATTCGAGGATTCGGTAATTCGGATAGCGCTGGCCGAACGGCTCGATCTCGAAGCGCTGATCGATGCGCTCGCCTCGATGGGTTATCAGCGCGTGCCGCAGACCGAGGAGCCCGGAGACTTTAGCGTGCGCGGCGGGATTATCGATGTGTTCTCGCCGCTGCATCACAATCCCGTGCGGTTCGAGCTGGAAGAAGATATCGTCACCTCGATCCGCCATTTCGATCCGGCAAACCAGCGCTCGCTGGGCGAGATCGAGGAAGCGACGATCATCCGGACGCGCTACGTACCGCGCGGCTCTCTTACGGGACAAACGGCTGATCGATCGCGTGGCCGTGCGCTGCGCCGAGATCGGGATGGTGCGCAAGGAAACTGGCGAACTGAGTCGAGACGCTGGAAAACGGACTGCTGTTCCCCGGCGTCGAATTGCTCACGCCGTTATCTGTACGACGCTGCGCTGCAATCCGTCTTCGACTATCTTCCCGATAACGCGCTGCTCTGGATGATCGAGCCGGGGCGCATTCTGGCCGAAGCCGAGCGGATGATCGAGCGGATCGAAGCGGAAGCCTCGGCGGCGCAGGCCAAGCCGGTGTTCTATCCAGCGCCGCACAGCCTCTATCTGCAGCACGAGGAATTCGAGCGGGCGCTGGCGGGAATGACCGCGGTCGAAGTCGGCTCGTTGGTGACGATCAGCGCGCCGCGAGAAGGATGGGCGCAGCCGATCGAGGTCAAGTCGCAAGCCAGCTTCAAGCTGGGCGCGAGTCGAACTGACCGGGCCAGGCACGCACCATCGTTCGAGCCACTCGCGAAAGAGTTGAACGAGGTGCGGCGCGGGCAGGGTCGCGCGCTTGATGGTGGTCGAAGGCGCGCATCAGGCGGCCCGCCTGCGGCGCCATCTGGAGGCCTACGAGCTCGAAGTCAATACCGAATGCAAGAGCTTCGGCGCAGATGCTCGAATGGCCGGACTTTCGTCCGGTGATCATGGAAGGCGAGCTCGCGACCGGCACGGTGCTGCAAAGCGACGGGCTCTACGTCTACAGCGAAGAGGACCTCTTCGGCGAGCCGCGCGCGCGCCGGCGTACGCGGCAAGGTCGCGCAAGGGCGCGCTGCTCAATCTCGAGGAGCTGCGGCCCGACGATCTGGTCGTGCATATCGAACACGGGATCGGGCAAATATCGCGGCCTCAAACATATGAAAGTCGCCGACACTCGAAGGCGACTTTCTCAATCTCGAATATGCCGGCAACGACACGATGTACGTGCCGGTCGAGCGCATCAATCTGGTGCAGCGCTATGTCGGCGGCGACGGCGTCGAACCGAAGCTCGATCAGCTCGGCAGCGGCTCGTGGGATCGCGTCAAGAAGCGCACGCAAGGAGGCGGTGCTGGCGATGGCGTCCGAGCTGCTCGATATCTATGCCGCGCGCGAAGCTGATCGAGGGCCACGCGTTTCCCCATCCGGGGCGCGACTACGACGGACTTCGCCGAGCGCTTCGAGTTCGAGGAGACGCCCGATCAGCAGGCCGCGATCGACGAAGTCATCCGCGATATGGCGCGGCCCAAGCCGATGGACCGCCTGATCTGCGGCGACGCCGGTTTCGGCAAGACCGAAGTCGCGCTGCGCGCGGCATTCATGTGCGTGATGGATGGCCGGCAGGTCGCGATCCTGGTGCCGACCACGGTGCTGGCCGAGCAGCATTGGAACAATTTCCGCAAACGCTTCAAGGACTATCCGGTGCGGATCGAGATGGTCTCGCGTTTCCGCACGCCCGAAAGAAAATCGGAAGGTGATCGACGATCGTCCGCAAAGGCACGGTCGATATCGTGATCGGGACGCATCGGCTGCTCCAGACCGGATGTCGAGTTCCCTAAGCTGGGCCTGCTGATCATCGACGAGGAGCATCGGTTCGGCGTCGCCGACAAGGAGCGCATCAAGCGCATGCGCAAGCTGGTCGAGGTGCTGACGATGACCGCGACGCCGATTCCGCGCACGCTGCACATGGCGATGCTGGGGATTCGCGATCTCTCGGTAATCCAGACGCCGCCGCCCGATCGTCAGGCAATCCGCACCTTCGTCGCGCATTTCGATGACGGACTGATGCGCGAAGTAATCCTGCGCGAGCTCAATCGCGGCGGGCAGGTCTTTTTCGTGCACAACCGCGTCGAGAATATCGAATACATGGCGCGTCATCTGCGCAGCCTGTTGCCCGAGGCGCAAGATCGCCGTCGCGCACGGCCAGATGAAGGAGCACGCCAGCTCGAAGAACGTGATGCGCGATTTCATCGAGAACCGCGTCAACGTGTTGGTCTGCTCGACGATCATCGAGTCCGGACTCGATATTCCCAACGCCAACACGATGATCATCAATCGCGCCGATCATTTCGGCCTGGCGCAGCTTTATCAATTGCGCGGACGGGTCGGGCGCTCGAAGCGGCGAGCCTACGCATACTTGCTGATTCCCGGCGAGCACATCATCACGCGCGACGCCAAACGCCGGATCGACGCGCTGCGCGAACTGGTCGAAGCCGAAAGCGGCACCGGCTTCAAGCTCGCGATGCGCGACCTCGAGCATCGCGGCGCCGGCAATCTGCTCGGCAAGCGAGCAATCGGGCGAGATCGCGGCGGTCGGCTTCGAGCTGTACACCGAGATGATGGAACAGGCGATTCATGAACTGCGCGGCGAGCCGGTCCGCCCGGACTTCGAACCCGAACTACGCCTCGGCATTCCGGCCTACATCCCCGACGCTTCGTGCCCGACGAGAACGAGCGACTGGTGCTCTATCGGCGGATGGCGCGCGCGAATTCACCCGCCGATCTCGAAGAGATGCGCGAGGAGATGCGCGATCGCTTCGGACCGGTCGCCGACGCTGGTCGAGAATCTGATCGCAGCAATGAATATCCGCCGACAGATGCGGGACTTGATGATCGTCAGCGCGATCCTCAAGGACGATCAGCTCGAAATCAAATTCCATCCGGACGCGCCGGTCGAACCTGACAAGCTCACCGCCTTGGCCAACGCGAATCGCACAACGATGAAGCTGACGCCTTCTTTTCAGGTGATTACGCGGCTTAGCCCGGGCGAGTACGAGCAGACCTACGCGCAAATCGACGGCGTCTTGCAGGCCTTGGCAGCCTGTGAAAAGTTGGAAAACCGACCGGCTGCGAATGCTGGCGTGATGGCCAATTAAGTATGTGGGCGCACAGGCTATTGAACAATCTATATCGGCGGCTTGGGATTTCATCGGTAGGCGCAGTTTGGCTTGCGATTGGAATCTGCGGATGCTCAAGCGCAGGGCTGCACTTACCTAAATCGTTATGGCCCATTGGCGATAAGTCTGCGGCTGGCTCCGCAGCCTCTAAGGATTCAGCGGCCGAAGCTGGAGCTGTTGCATACACGCCGTCGCCGCCATTGCCCTCAAGTCCTGATACCGTGGACAGCGTGGTGGCGAGCGTGGACGGTAATCCGATCACCTCGCACGACGTTTCCACGTTCAATCCGAATTCCGCAGCAGGTGCGCAACCGGTGGGCGCGCCCGCGCCGGACGCCATTCCGGATGATCCGAATTCCAAGCTGAAAGCGTTGATTACTCAGCAACTTATCGATCAGGAATCACAGAAGTTCTCGGACAAGGTTGAAGACTCCGATCTCGACCGCATGATTCAGGGTATCGAGGATCGCAACCACATGACGGATGAGCAGTTGCGCGCGCAATTGCAAGTACAGGGCATCAGTTATGCGACTTTTCGCGCCAATATCCGCAAGCAGGCCGAAGCGATGGCGATGTATCAGCACGAGGTGCGCGACAAAATAGTAATTCCTGATTCAGAGATTGAGGCCTATTACAAAGACCATCCAGAGCAATTTTCAGTCGCGGAAGAAAAGTATCGGCTGAGCCAGATTCTTATCGCGGTGCCGGCGGACGCCACGCCGGAACAGATCTCAGCCTTGCAAGCAAAGGCGGACAGCGTACGCAAGCAAGCGGCGAAAGGCGCGGACTTCGCGGCGCTCGCGCGTCAGTATTCCGACGATGACTCGAAGACCAAGGGCGGCGAGCTGGGTATTTTCGACGCCAACGACTTGAATGACACGATTGGCGCAGGTATCAAAACGCTTAAGCCGGGTGACATTTCCAACGTGATCCGAACCAAGTACGGCTTTCACATTATCAAGGTCGAGGCTCATCAGACGCCCGGCGAGGTGCCGCTGAGCGACGTGAAAGCGCAAATTCGAGAGAAGCTCCAGACAGATAAATCGAAGGACAATTATCAAAAGTGGATCGATCAGGACCTCGTCAAAGAGCATTACGTCGAGACCACTGAGTAATCTGATGCCTAAGGCGAATTCACCTCTGCTGGCGGTGAGTATGGGCGATCCCGCCGGAATCGGTTGCGAGATAATCCTGAAGGCAGCCGCCGCATTATCACGCAAGCGCGGCGCACCTTCGATGGTTATTATTGGGGATATCGGTGCGCTGCGCGCGGCTGCTCGACGCCTCGGAAGTACAGTTCCCGAACCTTACGAATGGACCGAAGGCAGCAACCTGCGGCGGCTCAGTGATGGGCTTGCGGTGCTGAATGCGAGCCGCTTGCCGGCGCGAGCCATCGAACCCGGCGCGACCGAGTATCGCGGGCGCAAACGCGGCTTATCGTTATATTATTGAAGGCTGCCGGATGGCGCTTGCGGGTGAAGCAGACGCGCTTGTGACCGCACCGATCAACAAGGAATGGCTGAATCGCGCGGGCCATCAGTTTCCCGGCCATTCTGAATTGATCGCCGATTTTTGCGGCGTGAAACTGTGGCGCATGATGTTCGTCGGCGAGCATCTGCGGGTGGCCCTTGCCACGGTGCATATCGGCTTGACGCAGATTGTGAAGCAACTGACCCGCGACGGAGTTTTTAATACGATTCGTTTGTTGAACGAACATCTGCGAACAGCGGCTCGGAATCAAACACGCGCGAATAGCCGTGCTTGGGCTTGAATCCTCATGCGGGCGAGAATGGTTTATTCGGCGACGAGGAAGCACGGCTGATCACGCCGGCGATCAAGCGAGCGCAGCGCGCCGGCATCGACGCCTTCGGCCCGCTCGCACCAGACACTGCGTTTATCCGTCAGAACGGAAAATTTGGCTTCGACGGCGCAGTCGCGATGTATCATGATCAGGGATTGATCGCGCTCAAGACACTGGAGTTCGATCGCGCGGTGAACATCACTCTGGGATTGCCCTTCATTCGGACTTCGCCCGATCATGGCACCGCTTACGATATCGCGGGACGCGGGACCGCGAACGCTAACAGCATGATTGCCGCGCATCGAATACGCGGCGCGTCGCCGCGCGGCGGCGGCTCGAACGCAGATCGCAGCCGCGTCGCACGGCGCGCAGCGATGGCATAACAATGGACCGCATCATCATCAAGGGCGCGCGCGAGCACAATCTCAAGAATATCGATATTGAGATTCCGCGCGATCAGCTCGTCGTGATCACGGGCTTGAGCGGCTCGGGCAAATCCTCGCTCGCCTTCGACACGATTTATGCCGAAGGCCAGCGCCGCTACGTCGAATCGCTTTCGGCCTACGCGCGGCAATTCCTCGAGCAGATGGAAAAGCCCGACATCGATTCGATCGAAGGGCTGTCGCCGGCGATCTCGATCGAGCAAAAGACCACCTCGCGCAATCCGCGTTCGACCGTCGCGACGATCACCGAAATTTACGACTACCTGCGGCTGCTGTTCGCGCGCGTCGGCCATGCTTTTTGTTACAACTGCGGGCGCGAAATCACGCAGCAAAGCGTCCAGCAAATCGTCGATCGCATCATGGCCTGGCCCGAAGGTACGCGGCTTCATGTGCTCGCGCCGATCGTGCGCGATCGCAAGGGCGAGTATAAAAAAGAACTGAGCGGACCTGCGGCGCGCCGGTTTCGTGCGCGTCAAGATTGACGGCAAGCTGGTCGAATTGGGCGACGAGATCGAGCTCAACAAGAATCAGCGCCACACGATCGATGTGGTCGTCGATCGGCTCGCGATCCGCCGCGGGATCGAAAAGCGGCTGGCGGATTCGCTCGAAGTCGCCTTCAAGTACGGCGAGGATCTGCTCAAAATCGAGCGGCTCGACGCACACGGCAAAGGCGCAGCGACGAAGTCTATTTCAGCCAGCGCTTCGCCTGCGTGGAATGCGGCATCTCGTATCCGGAAATCACGCCGCGGATGTTCTCCTTCAACAGTCCGCATGGCGCCTGCGCCGAATGCTCGGGAATCGGCTCGATCATGTACTTCGATCCCGAGCTGGTGATGCAGAACGAAGACCTGAGTATTGCCGACGGCGCGATCGCGCCGTGGGCCACGATGAACTACATGCAGCCGATGCTCGAGGCGCTCGCCGACGCATTACAAGTTCAGCCTCGATCAGCCGTGGAAGATCATTCCGGTCAAGATGCGCAAGGCAATTCTCAACGGCTCCGGCGACGAGGAGATCGAGTTCGGCTACGAGCGCGGCGGGCATCGCCACGGCTACGCGAAGCCGTTCGAAGGCGTGCTGGCCTGGCTCGATCGGCGCTACAAGGAGACCGAGTCCGAGAGCATCCGCGAGCTGCTCGAAGCTTATATGAACATGCGGCCATGTCCGGCATGCAGCGGCGCGCGGCTCAAGAAAGAAAGCCTGTGCGTCCGCTTCAACGACAAATCGATCAGCGAAGTCACCGCGATGTCGATCAAGCAGGCGTTGGCTTTTTTCGAGCATCCGAAGCTGATCGGGCAGGAGACCGAAATCGCCCGGCTGATCCTCAAAGAAATTCGCGAGCGGCTGGGCTTTCTCGCCGGCGTCGGGCTGGATTACCTCACGCTCGATCGCACCGCCGGCAGTCTTTCGGGCGGCGAAGGCCAACGTATTCGGCTCGCGACGCAAATCGGTTCGAGCCTGGTCGGCGTGCTCTACATCCTTGACGAGCCCTCGATCGGACTTCATCAGCGCGACAATCAGCGCCTGCTCGCCACCCTGAAGCGGCTGCAAGCAATCTGGGCAACTCGGTGCTCGTGGTCGAGCACGATCGCGACACGATGTTGGAGGCCGACCATATTGTCGATATGGGTCCGGGCGCCGGAATTCACGGCGGCTACGTCGTCGCGCAAGGCACGCCCGAAGAGATCATGCGAAATCCGGCTTCGCTCACGGGCAAATATCTCTCGGGCGAGGTGGAAATTCCGGTGCCGTCGCGGCGGCGCTCGCCCGGCAATCGATGGCTCACGATGCGCGGCGCGCGCGCGAACAATCTGCGCGATATCACGGTCGGCTTCCCGCTGGGCGTGAGTGATCTGCGTCACCGGAGTTTCAGGCTCGGGCAAATCGACGCTGGTGCTCGATACCCTGCATCGCGCACTGGCGCAGAAGCTCGGCGCGCAGCCGCGAGCGCGCCGGCGCGTTCAAGAGCGATCGAGGGCGTCGAGCATCTCGACAAGGTCATCCACGTCGATCAAAGCCCGATCGGGCGCACGCCGCGCTCGAATCCCGCCACCTATACCGGACTGTTCACGCATATCCGCGAGCTGTTCGCGCAATTGCCCGAAGCGCGGATGCGCGGTTATGGACCCGGACGATTCTCGTTCAACGTCAAAGGCGGCCGCTGCGAGGCCTGCCAGGGCGACGGCATCATCCGGATCGAGATGCACTTCCTGCCCGACGTGTATGTGACCTGCGAAGTCTGCGGCGGCAAGCGTTACAATCGCGACACGCTGGAAATCCAGTACAAGGGCAAGAGCATCGCCGAAGTCCTCAATATGACGGTGCTCGACGCGATCGACTTCATGGGCTCGGTGCCGCCGATTCGCCAAAAGCTCGAAACCCTGCGCGATGTCGGCCTCGACTACGTTCATCTCGGGCAATCCGCGACCACGCTGTCGGGCGGCGAAGCGCAGCGCATCAAGCTCGCGAAAGAACTCGCGCGCCGCGCCACCGGACGCACGCTCTACATCCTCGATGAGCCGACTACCGGCCTGCACTTCGACGACATGAAGCGATTGCTGACGGTGCTTGGGCGGCTGGCCGATAACGGCAATACCATCATCGTGATCGAGCATAATCTCGAAGTCATCAAGACTGCCGACTATGTAATCGATCTCGGGCCGGAGGGCGGTGATCGCGGCGGACAAGTGGTCGCAAACGGCACGCCCGAGCAAATCGCCGCGGCGCCCGGTTCGCACACCGGCTATTTCTTGCGCCAGGTCCTCGGTGCTCGCGCGGCCGCTTAACCGGTTGCTGAATAAAATCCGAACACTCGCCTCGACTCTTTCCTGACTTGTGCTATAAGGCACCTCATCCAGCATTCGCCGCGTTTGCGATTGTCGGTCGGGAGGACCGCCGGATGGCCGAAGCACAAAGTAGTCAGCAGGAAACACCTTCATACGATTGGGTCCAAATAGTTGACGACCTTAACCGGTTATTACGGCTCAAGACGACGCCGATCGGGATGAAGCTATTTACCTCGATCGAAGCGATGGAAGCGATCCCGAAAATTCGGCGCCCGGCTTCGATTCATACGACGGACCAGATCGTGGCGCAGGCCGCCCGGCTGGGCTTTACCGTCGGGATCACGCAGAAAGACCTAGTCGGAGCGCAATGCGGCGCGGTGATAGGACTTCATCCGCAAAATGCGGAATGGCTGTCGGGCCGCAATATGGCGGGAGTCTGGTACTCAACGCTGGAGGATTCCGCCGCACATCAGGCGGCGATGGATGTCGTGCCGCAAGGCAAATACGTCGCGATGGCCGTGTCGCCGCTTGCGAGCGGACGGCTCAATCCTCCTGATATTTGCCTGATCTATGCGACTCCCGGCCAGATGATTATCTTCATCAACGGCCTGCAATGGGCGGGCTACAAGAAGTTTCAGTGGGGAGTAGTAGGAGAATCCGCGTGCGCTGATTCATGGGGACGCGCCTTGAAAACCGGCGAGCCGAGTTTATCAATCCCGTGCTTCGCCGAGCGGCGCTACGGAGGCGTGCTCGATGACGAATTGTTGATGGCGCTGCCTCCGCATTTTGTGCCGAAAGCTATCGAAGGAATGAAGCGTCTCGGCGCGAATGGATTGCGCTATCCGATTCCGCAATACGGTATTCAGTCGGACGCACGGGCCGGACTCGCCGTAAGTTACGGCACAAAGCGCGACTGAGTATTTAAATTTTATTCAAGTCGCGTTTGTAAGTTTACGTCTGCGATTGATTGGGGTGGAGCGATGAAGATTTGTCGAGGGATGTTTATAAGCCTGCTGGCAGCGGTTACGCCGGCTGTCGCAATGGCGCAGACGCAAGCCACGGCTCCAGCTTCGGCCAGCGCTGCAGCGAGTATTTCAGCCGCCGCAGCGCCGTCCACCGACAGCAAATCAATTCCAGTCGGCACGGTAATTACTACTCAGAATTGGCAGCAGTACAAAGACTTTATGCCTGATGGGATGGCGGAGCTGTTTGCGGGCCAATACTCACTCAAGATGCCGCCCGATGCTCAATTGGAAATTGGCCTGACGGTTATTCATCCACTACCAAAAGGCTATGTTGAAGCGACTGAGAAATACTCAGATCAGGTTAAACTGGTCAAATTGCCCGATGGTGGACTTACCCTTCGGGGCTATCAAGGTGGACAACCGTTTCCGAATCCAAATGATCCGGACAAAGGCTGGAAAATCTTAGCGAACCTCTGGTACCGTTATTTGCCCAATTTGACCGTCGATACCCACGGCAGCGCCTGCTTAATCTCTTCCGGCGGCGCAATCAATTGCAAAACTGCGATTCTGGTCGAACGCCAGCTATCTTATCTGACCGACCCGGGAGTTCCTGCGACTACGCCCGGAGCGGGCGATAAGTTCTATACTCAGTGGCTGATGGTCACCGAGCCGGAGCAGGAACGCTATACCGCCTCACTGACTATTTCTTACGATGATCCAGTGCGCGAGGAAGATTCCTATGTGTTCCTGCCCGCCCTGCGCCGCTATCAACCGATTTCGACTCGCGCCCGTTGCAGCCCGAACCAAGGCACAGATTCGACGCTTGAGGAGTATCGCTCCGGCTTCGATTCCAACCTGACCCAACTCAAGGTTGATTACCTCGGCTCCAAACCGATGATTGCGATGCTGCCTACGACTATGCCGAGCGGACAATTCCCGGCTGATTTTGATATGCCGCTTGGATGGCCCAAGCCAAGTTGGGGAAAATGGCAGGTTCGCAACGTGGACGTAATCAGCGCGGCCAAGCTGCCGAATCACGCGCAGGGTTATTGCTATGGCAAACGGGTACTGTACGTCGATCAGGCAACCTCTGCGCCGTTATGGGAGGACCTCTACGATACGCAGATGAAGCTATGGCGGCTCTATGGCTTGTTTCTCCATCCGCGCGACTTGCCGAATATCGGCACTGTGGACGCGTCCGGCTCGATGATTTATGCGTTCTGGGACGTACAGAACAGTCATGCGACCTTTTTCATTGATCCGGCCAATGGCGAGCCGTTTTATATCAACGGCGAGGCGCCCAAAGATTACTTTGACTTGGCGCGCTATACCGAGCCATCCGGACTGAATTTGATAATGCGATAATTCGGGCGCTTGTATCCGCAGGACCTGATGCCTTTGACCGGTTCGTCAGCCGTGCTAGTTTTGACGGCTCGCGTCGAAACAGCGCTCCACGAGCGGCGGCGTACCCAAGTGGTTAAGGGAGAGGTCTGCAAAACCTCGATTCAGCGGTTCGAATCCGCTCGCCGCCTCCAACTTCTATTATCAAAATCGAAACTGGCCCGAGGAGACGCGCCGAAAGCGACCATTCTTAAGTCTTAAGCGGAATGCCGTCGCAGTGTCAGATCTCCCGAATCCTCACGATAATTGCGCACTTGCCCGAGGCCATATCGCGCCGTCATGCGATAGACCGTATAGCGGGAAATGCCGAGCAGCTTGGCGGCTATATAACAGTTGCCGTTCGCTTCGCGAAGGGCGCGCAGGAGCGCGATCTTGATTGCGTCGTCCAGCAAAAACCCGCTCGGAGTAAATTCCCCGCTATTTTCTGCGAAAGTGTTGGGCGAATGACTCCATGCCGCGCCGTCTCCATCGCCCGAATCTTCCGGGTGCGACGTAAGCCGGGACTCGACGATCGATTCAGGCAATAGATCGAGGTCGATGAGATCACTCTCTGCCAGCATCACAGCGCTCTCCATCGCATGGCGCAATTCACGCAGATTGCCCGGCCAATTGTGTCCAATCAGTTTGTCCACCGCGGCGCGAGACAAATATTTGATCGGCTTCCCGCAATCCTTGGCGCTCATCTCAATAAAATGCGCCGCCAGGGCGGCAATCGCCTCGCGCCGCTCTCGCAATGGAGGGATTACGATGGACGTCGCGGCTAGGCGATAGTACAGGTCCGCCCGGAAAGAACCGTCCCCAACCATTTCGCGAAGGTTGCGATTGGTCGCTGCTACGAGGCGAAGATTCACTGATGCGTGCGGGGCGATCCAATCGGCTGAATCTCGTGGGTCTCAACTGCGCGCAGCAATTTGGGCTGAAGCGAAAGCGGAAGCTCACCGATCTCATCGAGAAAAAGCGTGCCGCCATCTGCGGCGCGGAAGTAGCCGATCGTATCTTCGCGAGCGTCAGTAAACGCGCCTTTAACGTGTCCGAACAACTGTGACTCAGCGAGGGAGTCAACTAAATTAGAGCAGTTAAAAATGACGAATGGACCGTCCGGATTTCGTCCGGCTGTATGGAGCGCGTGGGCAACTAGCTCTTTTCCAGTCCCGGATTCGCCCTGTATTAGTACAGTTGATTTATACGGGCCAAGTAAGGAAATAGTCTTGACTACGCGCTGACATTCGGCGGATTTGATAACCATCTCGCCATACCTCAACGCGCTCTCCTTCAGATCGGCGATTTCGATCCAGTCGCGTGATTTATACTCCATACACTCCAAAGCGCCGCAGCGTCTCCCCCTCATTGGGAGCACGGAATCCCGCACTCGCATCTTGATAATTGGCACTCACCGTTCCATCTTTGTAGCGATGGCGCAATAGCTTTTCTCTGTGTCGAATGAACTCGATAGAAATTGAATTATACTCAATCAAATCTATTCCGATAATAACTAGGTATGGCTTATCATATCAGGCGGAACTGACGCCCATCCTGATACTTTTCGTGAAAACCAATCGCGAACGGCTTGTCGCGATGAGGTTAAGAGAAACTATCGCGTCGGCATCACTAGTAACTTCACATCGCACGAATCATCATCGTGGCCATAACAAAGCTGACTAATTGTGCCCGCCGGTAAGTCATCACTGTCGCTCGCGTTAGCGGGACAAATCCAATGATTTGCAACACGATGCAGAGCCACCGCATAGTATTGACCGGCGGCAAGCGTGCCGGTCGTGGAAGAACCAACTTCACGCGTCGAAACTAACGTAAACCCGTCGTGTCCGCCTACTGGATCATAATGCATAAACGCCACAAGCCATCGTCCCGCACCGGTTCTTGTCGCGTGCCAGGTCATCGGCTGAGATGCGGAAAATATCGGTATCTCTCGACATAGCCAGGGACGCGGCCCACTCTCTGCGGCTGAACTGATCGAATTGAATGCGAGCGCCACGACGGCAACCGCTGCGATGAGCATTGTTAAACGTCTCATGATTCGGAGAAACTACTTTCCCGTAGGCCGGGCATGTTAGCGACTTCGATAATACGCTGAATGATCGTCGCCAGGTTCGAATCTTTGGGCGTGAAGACCGCCTGTATCCCGAGTGCAGCCAGCTCCGCACGATCGTGCTCTGGAATAATCCCGCCCATCACGAGTTTCAGGTCTCGCGCGCCGCATTCTTCAAGTTGCGCGCGAATCTCCCTCGCGATTGCCAGATGGGCGCCTGTGAGGCTGCTGATCGCGAGCACGTCGGCATCCTCCTGGAGCGCGGTTTCGACTAATTGCGCGGGAGTCTGCTTGAAACCTGCCAAGATAACCTCCATTCCCGCCTGCATACAGGCGTGGGCGAGCAGCTTCACCGCATTGATATGTCCATCGAGGCCGGCTTTACCCAAGGCGATGCGGATTTTTCGATT
>CAWHOQ010000012.1:0-275789 GCA_963831065.1 uncultured Pseudomonadota bacterium | reverse complement strand
TGACGACGTATTGCTAAGGGCGTGCGGTCAGATCGCCTTCGAAGCCTTCAAGGCAATCTCTAGCCAGCACAATTTCCCATGGGACTTCCCGTCCGTTGAGATCGCAACCGACGTGGTTAAGATGATGCTCTCCAATCCTGGCTTCTATTCCGTGGTTGCGGAGATGGGCGGCAGAGTCGTAGGCGGCAATTTTCTCGACGAGCGTAATTCGATCGGCGGCATTAGGCCGATCACGGTGGATCCCGCCGTGCAAAATCAAACCGTCGGACGACAATTGATGCTTGCAGTAATGGAGCGAGCCACCCAACGCCAATTTGCCGGGGTCCGACTGGTTCAAGCCGCTTACCACAATCGTTCTTTGTGCCTATACACGAAGCTCGGCTTCGAGACCCGAGAGCCGCTTTCGAAAATCGACGGAGCGCCAATCGCGAAGCAAATTCCCGGCTACGAGGTGCGACCGGCATCCGAGTCCGACATATAAGCGTGCGACAACCTTTGCATGCGCGTGCACGGCCATGATCGCAGCGGTGAGCTCCGCGACGCAATCAAACAAGGCACCGCCAAAGTATGTCCAACATCTTGGACGAATTACCGGCTATTCGACGGATATCGCCGTGTTCGCGCACTCAGTCGGCGAGACCAACCAAGGTATCGTCACTCTAATCGCGGACGCATCCGATATTTCCTCGAAAGGCGGAATTCTGGTCCGACCCGAAATGGTGAGTTGTTTCGAGCATGCCTAAATAATGGTTTGCGCCTGGTGCATCAGATGACGCTAATGACCATCGGTCTCTATAATGAACCGGCGGGAGCGTACCTGCCATCCGTCCTTTACTGAATAACCTCGGCCTGTACGCTCCGGGCATTTGTCGCCCGTCAATATCGCTCAGCGTCAGAAGCGGCATCGATGTCGAATCAGCCCCATGCCCTGTTCTCGGAGCTCCACGCAAGATTACGTTTCACAAAGGACCGATACTGTTGAAAAAGGGGTTTTGACCATAGAAACCATTGATCCAATGCGCATCCTTAACACCTTAAGTATCTTAGTAATCACGGAAATTAGGTTTATTTGAGTTTTTCAACAGCATCGACCCATTTTGCAACACAGCCGCTACCTTTTGTTTGAGCGCGCAATCACAAGCTACGGTCTGGGCAGTCCGTTTGACACCGGACGCTGCGAGGGTTTAGCCAAACGCATAAGACACAAAGTGGGCATCGTGAGGAAAATTATGGCGGATGCAGGTGCGAACCCATCGCAAATAATCCAAGTCAGCGAGCTCGAATGGCAGCTGATGGCCCCGAGCATCAAGGCAAAGCTGATTTGGTCCGATCCGGCGACCAAGCGGCGCGCGCAGCTCACGCGGTTTGAGCCCGGCGCGACTCTGCCCATGCATCGACACCCCGGTGATGAGCTTCTTTACGTAGTTGAAGGAGCAATCAGCGATGAGGCGGGAACAGTCGCGCCCGGCAGTGTCGGCTATTGTCCAAAGGGATGCATTCACAGCGTAACGAGCAAGAACGGCGCGACAGTCTTCGCGGTTATCTCTGGCGTCGTCGAACCAGCCAAAGATATTGGCGATGCGCCACGTTCGCAGATTATCGTGCTGAGCGAGATACCATGGACGGAGGCGATGCCCGGCGGGCTATGGAAACCGTTCTGGAGCGATCCAGCCACGAACCGACGCGCGATTTATGCGCGTTTTGCGCCGGGCGCGAAGCTGCCGCGGCACAAGCACAACGGTGACGAGCTGCTCTTCATAATCGAGGGTTCGAATTTCGACGAGTCGGGCGAGTTGCGGCCCGGGAACATGAGCTACTTTCCGAATGGCTGCATCCATACCGTGGTCAGTAAAAACGGCCACACCGCAATGGCGTTCCAGACCGGCGAGTCAGAGATCAGTAATCAGTTAAAGCGCACCTAAACCACGTTTCGTAAAGGACCAATGCTGGTAAAAAAGAGGTTTCGAGCATCGAGACCGCTGATCCAATACGCGCTCTTAGAACCCAAAGGATACTTACACGTCGCGAATGTTATACGCGGACCGAAGGGCTCAACATTGTGCTAGGGGGACGGATCGCCCGGCACAAAATTGTTTTTACGCATAGCGATAGTTTTTAGTTTATTAGCCATCACTCCGAAGGCGTCCACCGTTAGGGCCGCCATTCCTCGCACGCGCCAAGGGTACGCTCGCACAATGAGGGACTGGCGCTCGTCCTGCGTCCACACTCTTGTCCAGCTCTCGGCGGATCCGCAGAAACTCATAGGAGGCGAGCCCACGTGCAGTTGCATATCGTATAGTCTCTGCGATCAGCAGCATGCCGGGTGAGCATCGCGCAAACTCATCTCGATAGCCTATCTTAAGCAGCCAAAAGCTTCCGCCACATTCAATCGCAAACTGCATTCCCACGGCCGTTTCTCCCACGTATAGGAAACAAAGCCGCAAGCAACCGCTATGGCTAGCTAGAGTGGCGTATCGGCGAAAAAAAGGCCCTCTCAACGTGTCCATGCTGATTGCGGTGCCTTCACGTCCCTTCCAATTTGCCGCCTCTATTTCCAAAGCTTTATCCAGGAGCGGTTTTAGTTCTTCTCGGGTAGGTGAAAGTACCTCGTAGCGAACCGTTCCAATCTTTTCCGCATGGCGTATAGATCGGCGAAAATCGGAGCGCCGACCAGAATTGAGCTGCTGTTCGGGTCTGAGCCATGCTTCGCTCAGAACGATACGCGGGAAGGGTGCACCCGGGCGCACGAAAACTCTCCCGCGACCGCGATAAGCATCCTGCACAGCCCGTACCGTCGCCATATCGGCCGGAATGCGTGATAAAAGGAGCGACGATTCTTGTCTGGCCAATATAGCTGCCAGTTCTTTTAGGGCATTCGCATCAGAATAGATGAAATCCGCAGGCTCAAAAAGTTGCCAGCCCAAGTGTTCTAAACGGTGCAGAGACTCACGACGTCTCACAAGGGGTGCAATTGCGCCTCCACCTGTTTCCGTTTTCACCATCACCAGCTGCAAGTCCCCGTCGAGCGGTAGAGTCTCGTAGCAGGCTTGACTCCAGATGTACTGTTGCATCGGCATACATCCAGTCCGCTCCAATGATTGCCAGAAAGCGGCAAGCTCAGGCTCTTCGGTGGTATCGCAGATCAGTTGGTTAGCTAATGCCATATGCCAGCCCTTCCGTGATATGCCGTTCGCGCTGTTCGCGCGCGTGCAGTTGCGTCACACATCAGAGTAGGTGGCGAGGACGGAGCTAGTTCGGCAACGTCACCGTTCCGTCCTTGAAAGAAATTCCCCCGGGTTCGCGAGTCCTTGCGCAATCGCTTCCTAGGAGTTCCGAATTTCCCTGAAGCCCTCTAACCCGCAGACCGTGCTGATCGTCACTTCATCGCCCGTGGCATCAATCTGGTTTCAGGTTCCGAGATGTTTCGGCGGCGCTCTCCCCACTCACGTGTTAGTACTCAATCTCTTGTGCCGGATTAGCATAACAAAGACTAAGATTTCAAAGAATAGACTAGATTAGCAAAAATCGGCCAACCTATAATGACTTAAGAGTCGATTTCGGATGGCCTGCCGTCAGCTTATTTCTCGCGATGATGAGTAGAACCCGAGATTTGATGTCGCCCCTTAAGCGGCGCAATGGCGCAAGAGGCCACGGCCAACCTTGGGTCTCAGTGGCGAATCTCTTGCCCTGCGACAAACCAATAGGCGTTAACACGCCGAGATTTGAATATGGCCGTGCTGAGGCTGGTGAGGCGGCCGCGATTCCGACTGCTGTTTGAAACAGCTGGTCACGATATGGCTCTCTGATACTCGCACGGCGAGTGCATGCCGAGCCCTTTGCGCCGATGGCTTCGTTGTAGTCGGCGATTCTTATTCATGCTCAAAAAAGTTCGGAAGATGTTGCACAAAGGACCGATAGTGCTGAAAAACTCGTGCGTGAATGCGGCCGAGGCACGCCTCGGCAGAAGTTTTAAGCAGCATCGAAAGTTTTGGCTTGGGGTTCCCGCAGGTGCCTTAGGGTTATCGTGGTCCAGTCCGGTTCTAGTGGCGATCCGGTAAGTCTCGGGCCTCAGACGGCTAGGGCACAGCTCGGTGATGGGATGTCGGACGGCCGCATGCTGATGAAGCGCCGCAGATTTTGCACCGTCGCCACCAGCAGAAACTCTTCGCGTGCGCCGCCTAAGCCGCGCAGTTTTAGCCGCGTAAACCGGAAGTGCCGCTTCATATGCCCGAACAACATCTCAACCTTGCGACGCAAGCGACGTGAGCGCTCGAAGTCGGGCGTATGCTGCAGGGCAATCGTCTCCTGATGAGCCACCTCGTCGAAGGGCACTGAGAGGGTCCGTTTCGGTCCACGCGTGCAGTGCTGGCGTATGGAGCAGGTCAGACAATCACTCGCCATTGCCCGATATATATGAATTTTTTCTTTCAGCCGCGCCGTGCGGTGTTTCAGCACCTTGCCCTGCGGACAGATAAAGCAGTTGCGTGCGGCATCGAAAGTGAATGCTTCACGCGACAAGAGCCCATCAGTCTGGCGCTGCCGATCCAGCACCGGAATATGAGCGGTAATCTCACATTGCTTGAGCCACCCCAGAAACGGCCCGGCGCCATAGCCCGCATCAGCTGCCAGCACGGCGGGCTTCAATCCCTGCGCCTAATACCATGATCTCATAAAAGGGGAGTTCACATGGACCCAATCACAACCGCGATCCTCGCCGTCCGAGGATTTCCGGCTTGAGCGATTCTTCCTTTGCAGCATCATGCTCGCCGAATTGGCAGATATGGATCGTTAACCCCCGCTCAGCTTGCTCCGGCTCCAGTCGCCGCTTTCCATACGTCTCCGGGAAGCGTTGCTCTAACAACGCCATTGCCGCTCGCCAGTCGCGTTGCGCAGCCTTCCACCAAACATCAACGAGTTTGTACTCCACCTCTACACGCGCGCGCGTAAGAGCCTGAAAGAAATGAAAGTAAGGCTCGCGTCCGGCCTCGCCCCAAACGAGCCAGTTACGCAGCGTCCGGTAACTGATGCCAGCCGACCGCGCCGCTATCTCTTGGGTCGCGCAGTTGCGGATATTCTCGATAATCGCGTCCTCGACTGCCCGCGTCAGCTTCGGCTCGCGTCCTCGCTTGCCCAATTCTTTTTCCTTCACGATTTTCCTCACCAAGTACGCTCCCGTGTGATGAGGGCAACGGCACGCTCTAGAACACACAGCTCGGCCACTACTCTAGTGACATCCCCGGCGATAAAGAGCCCATCGAGTTTTCTGGCCTGTTGCGCAACCAAGTCTCCGATCCGCTCGGTGACTTCCGCAGATTGGTCTGCCGCATTCTCCTCGATACGTTGGAGCGAGTCGCGAAGCAATCGTTCTGGTAAAGTCAGGGGATAGTCTGATTCTATTGCGCCTCGTACAGCTTGAGCGCGGCCGACGCTTCCAGTCAGGGCCTTGTCAGTCTGCTCGGTTTGAGGGACTTGCGCGGCATCAGTTGGAGAAATGTCAGCGTGCCGCGATAGATTGGTTCCGTGCTGAAGCTGTACTGATTTTGCCAAAGTGAGATACTTGCCCATTTTGCTAATTCACCTGTTACGACAAAAACGACCGAAACGACGAAAGTCCCTGCTAGGGCTTCTCCGGCTGGTCTTTGGTCGTATTTGTCGTTTTTGTCGTACTGACAGCCGTCCACACTTCAGCGGGCAGGCCCCGGTCAGCACCATCTCCGGAGCCGCGAGATCTTCCGTTCAGCAAGCAAGCCAGCGCCCGTTCAACGCGACTTGCACTGAGATTGTGGGCGAACAGGTCGCGAATTTGGGTTCGAGTCAGCCCCCGCGGATTTCCGCGAAGTTCGGAAAGGATTGCATCAGCATCAGGATCGCCCAGTTGACCTCCGAAAACATACTCTGCAGAACGCTCGCAATATTCCCAGACAGCGAGCCCGGCATGGAGATGCGGCAGTTCAATGATCGTCGAACAGTCCAGGGCCGCGTACAGGCACGCTAGTCTCAGCACCTGAGCCTCTGCCCTGCCCAGAACCGCCCCAAGTAGACCGGGACGGCCGGCACTGAGATGTCCATATAGCCCGCACCATGTTGCTCGTGCTGGCTCGCTGAATTCGAATTCTTTGGAAACCCTCGCCCATTCGGCAGTCTGTTGCAGGATCACAACCAAAGCGGCCAAAAGCCGCGTCAGTGAGGTTTCCACCGAACGGTAGCGCTTTCGAGCGTTTGACGCATACCCATAAAAAACGATTTGCAAACCTGTTTGCCGATTCCGTCTTGTTTAAGCCACGTAGGAACGCGATGGCTGTCAACTTGCTGAGATCTCATCGCGCCACTCCTATGGGAGCCGAACCTATGCTCTCTTCGGGAGGCCTCCGCTCTGACGCCGAAATCGCTCTTGATGATATCCGAGAGCTTCGAGACGCTTCTACTGAGATCGTTTCAAGCGCTGGATCGCCTGCGCGGCGATTCTCTCAACCACTGGTCGAGTTCGTCGGCATACCAGCCGACTGCTCTCAAGCCAATCTTGAAATGCACCGGAAATGCTTTCTGGCGTTCGAGCCGCCAAACGCTTGAGCGAGAGAGACCGCTTCGAGCGAGTACCTCTGTGAGACGGACGATTCTCCGGGCGGATTGGGGATGAAATGCTTCAAATCACAGCGACAGGCCTCCTTGGCCTGTCTCGAACGAATCACAGGCGGAGAACTCAAGCAAGTTGACCTAGAATGCTACAACGCTTGTTAACGAGTTATGCACAGTTGATACGTAGCTAACCAACAGGAATAATACAGAATAATACACAGACTGCGAAAAGCGTCTTTGAAGCATATACTGGAGAAGGTGCGCGGCGTCATGGCGGGCACAGCACGTCCCTATGATCGGCATGTTCACCAACTACTCAAGCTTTCGACCAATTGGCTCATCAGCGGCGCGGCGGCCCAACCTGTATCGTCTCGCTGATATTACCGCAAATTTCCTGCCCGGGTTCCCGCTCCGTACGGGTCCAATTTGACTTCCCGGCATCTCCTATCCCGGCAGCATGGCGTGGTCACTTCGAGGAAGGTGAGCTACGGGATAGTAAAAATCGAGCTTTTGCCAACCTGCTAATCATTTAACCTTTCAGTACGATCACGTTCGATGCTATGTTTTCGCCGGCTACAATAATGCTTAGATGGTGCTCCCACTTGATCAGTGCCGCGCGCTTCTCCGCATCGTAGCTATGCCGGTCATACACCGCCGTAATTCCGCGTTCGACATGGTTGAGCAACTTGCTCACTACCAGTCGCGACACGCCGATCCCGGTCATGTGGCTCGCGGCCGTGCGCCGCAGGTCGTGAAACTTGAAGTCCAGCCCGCTCGCCCGCTTCACCCGTCTTAGCGGCTTTTGCAGGTTCGCAAGCGGTTGACCGATCCGCCCGCCCGGAAGACCAGGCGCATCATCTCGCGACCCTGCTTTGATTTCGCAGAGCAGCTTCGACGGCTTGCGGCGCGAGTGGTACCCGGTGTGCCAGCCCGTTCTTGCTCGCTCAGCCGGTATTGTCCACCATCCGGCGTCGAGATCGAGCTCAGCCCAGCGCATCCCTAGAATTTCACCGCGACGTTGCGCCGTGAGCAGTCCCAGCCGGAATATCGCAGCGATACGCGCCGGTTCGCGTCCAAGCGTATCCCACAACGTCCGCATTTCTTCTTCCGAGAACACCCGATCGCGTTGGCGCTCCGCACCGGGATTATCGACGCCGGCCGCCGGATTAATCTCGACGATCCCGCGCTTAATTCCGAAGTTGAAAATCTGGAGATTAGCGCGCGCGTAAGGTTCGCCATAATCGGCGCGCCGCGATCGACAATCGCATCGAGTAGAGCCGAGCACGTCCGCTCGCTTGATTTCGTGCGCCTTCGGTTACGCCATTGTGGAAGCAGGTCAGCGTTCAAAATACGCTCGTCTTCGCGCCAGGATCGCTTCTCCGCCTTCGCGTGGCGTTCTAGGTACAATTGAGCCAGTTCGCCGAAATTGTCGGCAGTACGCGCTTCCTGCTTCGCTGTGGCCGGATCGGTTCCGTGCTGTGCTTCGCGTAGTGCGGTTGCCGCGAGCCGTCGCGCATCCGCCAATGAGAGAATCGGATAGGTTCCAAGCGTCAATCGGCGCATCCGGCCATGAAAGCGGAAAAACACGGTCCATGTCTTCCGCCCGCCTTGCGAGACTCGCAGCCCAAGACCGGGCGTCCGCTCATCCCAATAATCAACTTGGCCAGCCTTAGGACTCTTCACGGATTCAACGAATTGAGCCGTTAACTTAGCGCGCATCAGATTTTTCCCGCTCCGCTCCGTAATTATCTTAGGTAGCGCCTAGGTAGCAGAATAACCGAAACTTAATGAAACGTTCTAGGTAGATAAGAGCAGAGAAAGACGCTACATGTCAACGATCTTTGAGCTTAGGACGTGTTCCCCTTCAGACCACGATGTTTCAAGAAGTGGCGTAGGTTCACCGAATGGCATTCAGGAGGTCGCGCGTTCGATCCGCGTCAGCTCCACCAATTAAATTAAGCACTTGTAAATCACAGGAATCCGAGTCTTCCCGATTAGCGGGTAGATAGTATTTTCAGGCTTAACTCAACCATCAGTAGCCTGGTACAGAAGCTTCGATGGTGACGGACAGAAACTAACTGCAATTCTGTCCCCGAAAGGCTTACGGCATCTCAGACGCCGAGGTAAAGGCTCCAAGCTTCTCGAAATAATCTCGATTCATCTTGCGAGCCGCATTTCGTAACTAGCTTCGCTGGCCTAGGCCGAGGTGAAAACCTGCAAGTCATCGCGAGCGGGCATTCAGTGTTCTGATAATCGGTAAATCATTCTCGATCCCGTCTAGATTTCGCATGAGACCAAATTTATTGAAGATTTTCTAATATACAGCCAATCATTCCACACGGATACGAGTGGCCCACCACTTGCTCATAATGACTAATCTTCTCAATTAGGAGCATCTTATATGGGCTATGGAATTGCCTGGTTGCTTGGAGTTCCGATTTCAATACTCGTAATTTGGTTTTTGGTCAGTCATTTACTGTGAGGAGGAACACTATATGAGACGACTCACATTAATATCGACTGTATGTTCGGCGATTCTCGCTACTTCCCTAAGCACTTGGGCACAGAGCACGCCTATTGCTCCGGATAATACCGGTGTGAACGCAAGAGATAGAAATGCAGCCGAAGTCACTGCGGATCAGCAGTCCAACAGTAAGAGTGATATAGAGCTGACCCGCAGAATACGCCGCTCTCTGGAGAAGGACCCGTCACTTTCAGTGATCGCCCATAACGTCAAAATTATAAGCGCCGATGGAAACGTCACTCTAAAAGGTCCAGTGAATACTGAGCGAGAGAAAGCCTCGATCGGCGCCAAAGCTCAGAAAGTAGCGGGCGCTGACAAGGTTTCTAACGAAATTGAAGTGAAAAACCAATAAAGGACTAGCTTAGTAAAACGGAGTTAATGAAATGGATAAAGCAGTATTCGGAATAGCCAGTACGGAAGCCCAAGCTACTACAATCGCAAATGATTTGAAGGCGGCAGGCTTCATGCCAAATCAGATCTCGGTACTTTTTCCTGACAAAAGCGGGACGCGGGATTTTGCTCACGAGCAGCACACTAAGGCCCCAGAGGGAGCGACAATCGGCGGTAGTAGCGGAGTGATTCTGGGCGGTGCCGTGGGATGGCTTCTAGGAATAGGGGCATTGGCAATCCCGGGCTTGGGACCACTGATCGCGGCCGGGCCTATTATGGCGGCGCTGGCTGGTGCCGGCGTAGGAGCGGCGGCAGGCGGTCTTACCGGGGCTTTGGTTGGGCTGGGGATGCCTGAGCTCGAAGCCAAGCAATATGAAGGAAAGATCCGCGCTGGAAATATTTTGATCTCCGTACACACGGAGGAGAGCGATGCGCGGACGCGGGCTAAGGAAATTCTGGAGCGAGATGGCGCCACTGACGTCTCCTATACGGGCGAGGCGAGTGTGCCACGCGATCAGCGGAGCGACTTGCGCTAATATAAACAGTGTCTATTCACCTTGCCTCAGTCTCCGTTGCGAAAATTCGAAGCAACAGAGACGGGGCGAGGTCTTTCGTGATTCACGTCATCGTCTCTATGACCGAGATCGCTTCAGGAATGACGGCTGCAATTATTATGCATCCCCCCGACGGCGCAGCATTTTCTCGATTGTAGCTGCGTGCATTTCCTCATTACGAATTTTCTGACGCGCAAACTCCTCTAGAGAGACGCTATGCCTCTCACTGAGATTAAGCAGCTCTCGATAGAGACCGATACCCTTGCGCTCATGAGCGAGCAGCTCCTGCATGATATCGTCAACTGAATCGTGATGGGTACCTGCGAGTTCACCGATCTTCAATGACACTCGTGCACCGAGGGTTGTCACTTCTTCGCCGGCTTCGGAAGCATGGAGTAGCGCTTCTGCTGCTTGTTCGCGCATCCAGCTCATAATTGGGATGCGGGCATGGCCAAATACCATCAAGGAATATTGCGTATAGCGAACCGCCCCTGCCAACTCCAGTTCGACGATTCGGTTTAAGAGCTCTATCGCTTTCTCTTTACTAAATTCCATGAGACTCACCTCTTTTGAACTTCATCCATAAACTCAATGATCGAAGCACGGGATTATCAGTTCAGCGCGTTCGGCTCTATGCCTAGCAGGCAGGATTAATCGCGGGCGAGTGAGCGCCTCTCAACCAGTTATCGGGGATCATCGGCTAATCTATTCATCGACTTTGATCCGCTCACCTTGTCTGCCCATTTCCCAAGCGCCGTTCTCCATTGCAAAGTGCAAGCGCCAAAACCTCGTTCCGGGTCGCGGAGCGTTTCTTTGATTATATGAATTGATGATCAGCTCCAAAACTCATAGAAAAGGAGCCCTCAAAATCGGAAGGAGTATCGTTAGTGTGGAGGATTTGCTGGACTGCCATATAGGAAGTCCCGAACGCCGACTGATTTAAGATTGCTCTGCTAGTCCTTGGTCCATTCAAAACAGCCGTAGATCATAGCTAGCAGAAAACAGAATACAGAATTAAGAGATTGTCGCAGGTCTTCAATTCTCCATAATTCTTACTATTATCTATTTCGACCTGAAAGACGATCACAAGTAGCCATATCAACTAACTTATAAATAAACAAACTTTGGTAATGTCATCGCTGCAAGCGCTCATTCATCTTGTCTGAGAAGGAGTGCCGGTCACGACTCGCTTCGCGGCAGCCTCGTCGAATTACGCAATGTTTGTCCATTTCCAATGATAAAGTATGCAGGCATCATGTTCGCGCGCGTCAAACAATTCATCCTGCAGGTATTTAGCGATTTCAGTGAGGATGATTGCCCAACGATGGCGGCGGCGTTGGCCTATGGCACAATCTTTTCTCTGCCCTCACTATTGCTTATCGTCATCTTTATCGCAGGCCTGGTGCTTGGACCTCAAGCCGCCAGCGGTCAAATTCAGGCGCAGCTCACCAAAACAATCGGCGCGCAGGCAGCGGGCGAGATTCAGACGATGGTTCACAATATCGCCAGCAATCGGCGCGGCGGACTAATCGCAACCGCACTCGGAATCGCCGGATTGTTGCTCTCGGCAACCAGCGTGCTGATGCAGCTGCAACAGAGTCTTAATCGGGCGTGGAAGGTCACCGTAACAGCGTCGGGGCTCAAGAATTTCGCTTTGCGGCGCGTGCGTTCGGGGCTGCTCGCCGCTGGCGCGGGCGTGCTGGCGATGATTTCGCTGATCATCGGCTCGGCGGTTACCGCTTTGGCCGGCATGATACCGTTCGCTGAAGCCGCACGGTTTGGCGATCTGCTCAGCTCGATTGTGATCTTCGCCTTGATTTTCGGCGCAATCCTCAAAGTGATGCCCGATGTCAAGCTAAGATGGGGCGATGTGCTGGTCGGAGGATTGTTCATTGCAATTCTTTTCGTCCTCGGAAAATTTCTCATCGCGCTGTATTTGGGTCATGCCGCCAAGGCCAGCGCTTACGGCGCGGCAGGTTCGCTCGCAATGGTGCTGTTGTGGACCTACTACTCGGCGCTCGTGTTCCTGCTCGGCGTCGAGTTCACGCAGGTTTGGGTGCGCACGCGTGGGGTGCGAGTGGAAGCAAAACCGGGAGCACGGATTATGGCGGATGGCACGAGCGCCGATGTCCGTTAAGCGCGCTCGAACACTCGGAAATAGGGAAGCGACTGCGCGATATCTTCCGACGCACGTTGTAGTTGCAAGCCGGCTTGTGCTGATCGTCGCGCTAGTTGCGGTCGCGACTTGCGGACTCATGTTACTGGTCGGTGTGATTCCGCTGGCGAAAATCCATTTTGCGCCGGAACTGTGCGAATGGGCGCGCCGCCAAAATCCATGGTTTTCGGCGTTGCCTCTGATACTTGGTGGAGGTGCGTACGTTGCTCTCCAAGGCGTGCTCAGGCCGCGACCGATCGAGCTACTCAAGCGGCTGATGCTTGGGACAGCTTTCTTATTATGGGGTGTGGTTCAACTGATGCCCGCGGGTGATCTCGCCACCGAACTCGGCAATCTGGTGATTGCGCTTTATGTAATCGATCTCGCCATGATGATTCGCAGCGATTTGTCGAAAGCCTGTCGCCGCTAGCTAGCTACCATTCCGCCATCCACCGGCATCGCGACACCGGTGACATAAGACGACTGGCTCGAACATAACCACATGACCGTGTTGGCGATCTCTTCGGGCCGAGCATAGCGATGGATCGGCACAAACGTTTCGAACTCTTTGCGGCCCGGGCGACCTTCGTTGTTGGCGATGCGTTCCATCATTGGCGTATCAACCGGACCCGGGCAAACAGCGTTGATGCGAATCACCCTTATCCGCACACTCCAGCGCGGCACTCTTCGTCAATCCGACCACCGCATGCTTGCTCGCGACATAGATGGGCAATGCGGGAAATCCCGATAATCCTGCCACCGACGCGGTATTGACGATCGCGCCGCCGTCGCTCTGCTTGAGCATCTGACGGATTTCGTACTTGAGACAGAGCCAAACGCCTTTGACATTGACGGCCATGATCCGATCGAAGTTCCGCTCAGAGGTTTCATGAGTCTCGATCACATCGCCTTCGATGCCGGCGTTATTATACGCGCAATCGAGCTGACCGTGAGCAGTCACGATACGGTTGATCAACGTCTGCACCTGATCCGTGTTAGTCACGTCGGTGCGAACGAATTCCGCCGTGCCTTTGGCTGCGCGAATCGCCGCGACCGTCGCTTCACCGCCCGCTTGATCGACGTCGGCGCAGGTCACGATTGCCCCCTCGCGCGCAAACGCGAGCGCGGTTGCGCGACCGATCCCGCTACTGCATCCGGTGATCAGCGCGATCTTGCCTTCGAGCATCTGAGCCATTGTCCTACGCCTCCATCGATCAACTGCGCACGATGAGCTTGTAGTCGAGCGCGGCGCTCGTTGCCAGAGCTCGTACGGCATTCGGCGGACGCGGTAAGCGTCCGCCGAATGCCGTACGAGAGGTGCGGGACAAGGTGTAACGGCGCTTTGCGCCATTACACCTTGTCCCGCACCCCAGACTACCGCAACTTCGCCGCGATCGAGGCGTATGTGTCGAGCATCGGCAGCACCTTGTCTGCTTTCGCCGGCGGCAGCCCGAAAATCAAATGCGAAAAGCCCCAATCCTGAAAGCGTTTGGCAGTATCCTCCTTGGGCGGCACGCCGAACACGCCGAGCTGCAAATCTTCGAAGCGCCGTCCCGCGCGGCTGGCCGCCTCGCGCAGTTGCTTGACGCCTTCCTGCAGCTTATCGCCGCCGCGATTAATCGGCATCCAACCGTCGCAGTACTCAACCACGCGTTCGAAGGCCTTACTGGCCTCAGAACCGAGCAGAATCGGTGGACCGCCGGTCTGCACTGGCTTCGGCCAACTCCACATCGGCTCGAAATTGACGAATTCGCCGTGGAACTCGGCTTTCTCGTTGCGCCAGATCTCTTTCATCGCGAGCACGCGTTCACGTAATAGGCGCCAACGGCGCTTGAAGTTCGTGCCGTGATCCTCCATTTCCTCGGCGTTCCATCCACCGCCGATTCCGAGAATCACGCGCCCGCCGGATATCACGTCAAGCGAGGCGACTTCCTTGGCGAGCACAATCGGATCGCGCTCGATCACGAGGCAGATACCCGTACCCAGTTTGATCCGCTTGGTAGCGACCGCCGCCGCGGTCAGCGCGACAAAGAGATCATGCGTATGCGAATACTCCATCGGCAACTCGCCACCGCCTGGCCACGGCGATCGGCGACTCGTCGGAATATGCGTATGCTCGGGAAAAAAGAGTGAATCGAGGCCGCGCTCCTCGACCGCCTTGGCCAGTTCGACCGGCTGAATCGCGTAATCAGTCGGAAACATCATCGCGCCATAAGTGCCCATTACTAATTCCTCCAATGCCAAGGTATTAAGTATTCGTGTGCCTGAGGTAGAAGTTTATTTCACTGCACTTCCGGTTCTCAATTCGTGAGCTAATCGTCGAATTCGGCGCAGCCGTCGTGCAGAATTCCGGCATCAACTCCGCAAATATCTCGACCTGACGCCGAACCTCATCGAGCGGCAGTAAACCCTGATCGCAGAAGACCAGGAAGTATTCCGGATCGAGCTGCGTCCGAACCGCGTCGAGTTGACGCCGCACGTCGTCCGGCGTTCCAACGAAGGCGATCCCGGATTTGATCACTGGTTCGATGCTGGTCGGGATATTCGGATAAAAGCGTGAATGATAGAGCGCCAACAGACCCATGATGCCCTGTTCAGCCAACGCGATCGCCCGTTCGCGGGTCGCGCCGAGTGAGATGATGCGCGCGAGTCCGATGCTCTCACCGAGACGAAGAGGCCTTCCCACTTTCTCCGCTTCATCTCGATAGAATTGTGCTCCCTGAATCGCGATCTCGGGAAAGGGCAGAAAGATCATCGGCACGATACCTTCCCGCGCCGTCCAGCCGATCGTCTCGCGAGTTAACGTCATCGCCTGCAACAAGAGTGGATGAGGCTTTTGATAGGGCTTCGGCACGACCGAGATTTTTCGTACTCGCCCTTCGCCATCAACTTCACCTGCCGCTCCATAGCGCGCGGTCACGTCGGCGGCCGGCCACGGGATGCCCTCGGCGGGCATCGGGACTTGGTAGTACTTCCCCTTGAACGAGAACGCCTCGTCTTTCCAGCAAGCCTTGATGACTTCGAATAATTCCTGCGAGACCTCACGATTGTGTAATTCAGCATCGCCGCCCTGCACAGACGGCTCAACTCCATACCGTTGCCCGAGCACGTTAACCCATCGCGGGAAAACGCCACGCGCAAAGCCCGCCACCACTCGGCCTTGAGTCATTTGGTCTGCCCAAGCGACGTCGGTTGCGAGACGGATCGGGTCCCATGTCGGCAGAACGTAGCCGAGCGGTCCGATTTTTATCTTTTTGGTACGGGCGGCGAGATGAAGGATATGAGGAGTCGGATTAGCGCCCGCGATCAAGCCGTCAGTAAAGAAATGATGCTCCGAAAAGGTCAGGATCTCGAAGCCGGTCTGTTCGGCCAATTGAGCTAGTTCGACCATCTCTTCGAGCATCTGTTGAGTGCGATCAGTACGATGCGCGATTGGACGCATACGCTCGCGTTCCTCCATCGTAGCTGGGATTACCGGTCCGAGGTGAAGGATAAATTTCATCGTACTCGCTCCGTGGATTTGCCGCTTCTCCTACTAATCTGAACGTAACTCGCAGACTCGTCTGCTCGGCTTCACTACGTTCCGCCTATGTCTGAACGCAACTCGCAGACACTTTTCTTTGACGCGACTCGCAGACTTGTTCGCTCGTTCCGCTTTGCTCCACTAGTGTGGCTCGGCTCCACTGCGTTCCGCTCGGGGTCAGGCCTTCGCGCTGGGGCGGGCCGAGACTTCGCCGTGCCAGCGTGCGAGATTCTTCTGCTCCGGCTGGATGCCAATCTTTGATACCCGTCCGAAGTCGATCGCGATCATCGCGGTGATATCCGCGATTGTGAAGCGATCACCCGCGATATAGCCCCGATTCGCCAATTCACTATCGAGCCATTGAAGCGAATCCTGCGCGTTGAGCTTCTGCAACTCGGCATACTCTGGCAATTGTCGGATGCGCCCTTTGAAGAACTCATGACGCTGACGAAAGGAATCCGCAATTGGCATCAGCAACGCCAATTCCATACGACGATTCCACATCTCGACGATTGCGCGGTCTTTCGCATCGACGCCCATCAGCGGCGGCTCCGGCTGGATACCCTCGAAGTAGCGGCAGATCGCGACGCTCTCGGCGATACAGGTACCATCGTCCAGTTCCAACACCGGCACCCCTGCCAGCGGATTCTTCTTGCGGAACTCCGGCTGCCGATTCACCGCGTTGCCGATATCGATGTCTTCATAAGGGACTGAGATGCCCTTTTCTGCGAGAAAGACGCGCACACGACGTGGATTCGGAGCGACCGGTGAATTGTAAATCTTCATAAATTTCCTCAACCATCTTTGGGAAGAGTTGCGCAGACTGACTTATACTGTGACGCGCGCTGCTCGCGCCAGCCATACGGACCAGTCGGATACAAACTGAGCCGCTACTCACTCACTGAATCAGCTCTTCGCGGGAGGCTGCTTCGAGTGAGAGGCCGCGGGTCTCAACGATAAAAAATCCCCAGATCGCGACGCTCGGAATGGTCAGCAACGCCAGCCATCCGACTACGTTCGAAAGCCCGCCAAGCGGACGCGCGAGGATCGAGATCGAAGCTTGAGCAGCAATAGCGGCGAGCGCAATGCAGAAGAGCAGCCAGCCAATGATCGTACCGCGCATCGCAGTCGGGAACAGTTCCGTGACGGCGGAATTGGCCGCGACCGTTAGACCACGTCCGGTCGTTGCAAACCAGGCGTGTGCGAGCAGTAACCAGAGAGTTGGCCACGTTATATTCGCGGGCGGACCCCAATAAAAGGCAAGGATTCCCACGACGCCCGCTAATCCCAAGATCACGACCGTATAGACGCGTCCGACCCGCTCCGCCATCCAGATGCCCAGTGCGAGGCCCGCGATGCTCAAAGTTCCGCCTACCAGCAGAATCAAGGATCCTTTAGCAGGCGACAGATGGACGACTGAGACCGCATGAAAGTAAATCCAGGTTGGCACCGCTGCGCCGCTTACCTCGCCGATCAGGGTGGCGATCACCAGCGGAATGGAACGACTCCGATAAGCTGAGCCGAAGACATCATAGAAGCGGACCTTTTCGGTAATACCGGCGGTTGCCGCGTGCTCCCAGCGGCGGCTTTCGGGAATAAGCCGGACCATGAATGGCAGCAACACCAGTCCCAGGACCGGCAGCGCGAACAGCCATCGCCATGAAATACCGAAGTGTCCGATCAACGGCGCGAGAATTACGCAAAGCCCGCCACCGATGCCCATCGCGAGATTGGCGAGGCCTTGTTCCTCAGATCGTTTGTCTATAGTGGAAGCTTCCGCCAACATCACGATTGAACTCGTGATAGCTGCTCCGACTGCTGCATAGACCACGATTTCGAAAGAGATAAACCAAGCGGTTCGCTGAGCTAGGGCAGCGCCAAGGGAGCATAGCGGCGTCGCGATCAAACTGAAGAGCAAAATACGGCGACGACCGAAGCGATCCGCCATGCGTGACAGGAGCAATGCCCCAAGCGAGTTGAGCGAAATCCACGCATACATCCGTGCGATGCCGCTCTCGTCGAGCGCGAAGCCGACCGCAATGAACGGCGCCGCGACACCCAGCAGTGCGAACGCATAACCCTGATAGGAGAGAATCGCAAACACTGCGCGCCGGGTTGCGCGAAGATGCGCCCTATGGAGCTTTTCGTAATCAGAGTCGGGTGCCTGATTGGAGAGATTGGGGACACTATCCACGATGCGAGTCCGCGGCAGAGTGGCGAAAAGATAAATCAAAATGACTATTCATTCAATGGATTCGACGGCCCTGAATAGCTTATGCTCGACAGTGATGGCTGAAGCTCTCCGAATATCGAATCAGGACGATGTGCTGGTTAAAGCCAGACGGCATCAAATTTTTATTGCGGCTTGCCGCGTGCTCGCGCGCAAGTCGTTTCATCAGGCGACGGTAAAGGAAATCGCCGTTGAAGCGGGGCTCGCAGCCGGATCGATCTATCTCTACGTGCAGAGCAAAGACGAGATTCTGCTGCTGCTCGCCGAATCAATGGTCGGCGAGCTAGCCGAGGCGCTCCCGTCGATTCGCGCCTCCAGCTGCAACGATCCACGATTGGAGTTGATTGGGATCATGCGGGTCGCGCTGGACGTGATCGATCGTTATCGCGAGGCGTTCGCGGTGCTCAATCATGAGGTGCGATATCTGGCGAGACGTCCACCATATCGCGCGCGGCTGGAGGTGATTCTCGAACCCTATCTGGGGGCGCTGGGAAATGTGATTAAAAGTGGACGCGAACAAGGAATGATGATTTTCGAGGATGTGGCGAGCGTCGTCGAGGCGGTACACATGCTCTGTTCGGGCTGGGCGATGGGTACTGGACTGCTGGCCAAGACCGATAAAGCGACGTACTGGAAAGAGATCACGCGGGTGATCGAGGGAAGATTATTCCGTCAAAGCGGAACCTGATCTGAACTTGGGGAGCTGGAGTTGCCGCGTAATTCGGTTCTGATCAAGGCCTGTCGGAAAGTCGTCGCGACTTCATAAGAAAGCACTACTCCATAGAAGCTTTCGGTAAATGATCTTGAAGAAGTGGAGGCCACTATATGACTCTCGAAGAGCAACTCATCAGACAATATTTCGACGCATTCAATCGGCATGACATCCAAGGCGTGATGGCATGTTTCCACGATGAAGCGGTCCTGGTTGGTCCAAGCGGTAAGCGGCTGACTGGTCGCGCGGAAGTACGTCGTTCATACGAAACCGAATTCGCGATGTATCCTGACGCGCATTGCGAGCTGCGCGTCTGTACCGGTAATAGTGGGTGCGGAGTGGCGGAGTCTTACTTTACCGGTACTCGGTCTGAGCGGACGAAAATCGAAGCGATTGGCGCGGAAGTGATGGAAATCGTCGATGGTAAGATCAAAGAGATTCGAGACTACCATCAGCCGATACCGGCGAAGACTGCACAAGAGGTGAACGCCGGCGCGCGATCATCCTGAATCGCCTGAACCGTGCGCATCTCAAGCGCCCGCAGATCGTTCTTCGGTTGGACGAGTAGCAGCATTTAATGGCACCGCGTTCATCATTCTATATTCGGCGGTTTCATGGTCAGAGAAAGCAAAGCGTTGCTAATAATCGGTCATTTAGGATTGTTCCGGTTCTAATATCAATGGTATCATTGAAGCAAGTTAGATAACTTAGCAATTCTGAGATTTCGCTGCGCCGGGGAGCGCGCGAGACGTCGTGGAGCCGCCTGCGTGAATATAGATAACGACGCCAATCACCACACTTCTAGCCGCGCGCTACACCAGTGGGTGACTGAAGCCGCAGGTATAACGAACCCTGAACGGATCGTGTGGTGTGACGGTTCTGCGAGTGAGCGTGAGCGTCTAACCCAAGAGGCAATTGCGAGCGGCGTGCTGATCCCACTCAGTCAGGAAAAGCGTCCCGGATGTTATTTGCATCGCTCGAGTCCGACCGATGTAGCACGCACTGAAGACGTCACTTTCGTATGCACTCCGACCCGCGAAGAGGCAGGAATTACTAATCACTGGATGGCTCCGGCGGAGGCGTACGCGAAGCTCGGTGGCCTGCTGAAAGGTTCGATGCGCGGACGGACGATGTACGTGATTCCCTATGTGATGGGTCCGCTCGGGTCGCCTTTCGCAAAAGTCGGAGTCGAGCTTACCGACAGCATCTACGTCGCGCTGAATATGGGAATAATGACTCGGATGGGCCGTTCGGCTTTGGAGATGCTAGGCGCTTCCGAGGATTTCAATCGAGGATTGCACTGCACACTCGACCTCGATCCCAAGCATCGATTTATCTGTCATTTCCCGCAGGACAATACGATCTGGTCTGTCGGCAGCGGTTATGGTGGTAATGCGCTGCTGAGCAAGAAATGTTTTGCATTGCGGATCGCGAGTTGGCTTGGCCGGACCGAAGGCTGGATGGCCGAGCATATGTTAATTGTGGGCTTGCGCAATCCTGCCGGCGAAACGCGTTATATCGCGGCAGCCTTTCCAAGCGCGTGCGGAAAGACCAATCTTGCGATGCTGTTGCCCCCCGCCGGTATGAAGGACTGGCAAATTTTTACGGTCGGCGACGATATCGCGTGGTTGCGGGTTGGCCCTGACGGCGGCCTCTGGGCTATCAATCCTGAAAATGGTTATTTCGGCGTAGCGCCGGGCACCAGTGCGAAGTCGAATCCCAATGCGATGCGTACGGTCGAGCGCGATTCAATTTTTACCAATGTCGCCATGACCAGTGATGGAGACGTCTGGTGGGAGGGCATGGATGTTCCTCCACCGGCTGGGCTAATCGATTGGCGTGGGCGGCCCTGGAAGCAGGATTCAGGTGAGAAGGCCGCCCATCCGAATAGCCGCTTCACCACGCCGATGGTAAACAATCCCGCATTATCGCCGCACGCCAATGATCCGCAAGGTGTGCCAATCTCGGCGATTGTATTTGGCGGCCGCCGTGCGACGACGATGCCACTGGTGCTCGAATCCAATGACTGGGCACACGGCGTCTTTATGGGTGCGACGATGGGATCGGAGACTACCGCGGCGGCAGCCGGTAAGATCGGCGTGGTCCGCCGCGATCCAATGGCGATGCTGCCATTTTGCGGTTACAACATTGGGAACTATCTCGGGCATTGGCTGGCGATGCGCGAGAAGCTGACTCGCCCCCCACGCATTTTCATGGTCAATTGGTTTCGCAAGGACGCCAATGGCAGATTTCTCTGGCCCGGTTACGGCGAAAATCTGCGCGTACTCAAGTGGATGCTCGACCGAATTGATGGGCGCGTTTCCGGTAATCAAACTATGATAGGAACCATTCCGCGCGTGTCCGAGCTTGACTTGAAGGGCCTTGAGATCTCGCCAGATCAGCTCAGTCAGGCGCTGGCAGTGAATCTGAATGAATGGATTCCGGAGATGCGGTCAGCGGGAGAGTTTCTCGACAAGATCGGCTCGGATTTGCCTTCTGAGGTTGCCGCCACGCGGCAGCAACTCTCCGCTATATTAGACCAGAAGAGCAAGAACCTTCAGAAATAGCAGCACTAATTTGATTTGATGCAGCGTGCGCGCGACGATAGCGCCGCGCGCACTCGATTAAACACTGCAACTATTTGTTGGGCTGATCGATCGTGCCACGCCATGCGCCGGTCTCACTACCGCGACGCTCGATAAACTCCTTGAAGTTTTCCAGGTCCTTCTCCACGCGGCGCGAGACCATTCCCATCATATCGCCGACTTTTTCCATCGTCGTGTCAGGTTCGTACTCCATCTGCAGCATCACGCGGGTTTGATCATCGCCCAAGCGATGGAAAGTCACTACACCTGCGTTGGCGTTCCCATCGTGGGCCCGCCAAGCGATCCGCTGGTCGGGAATCTGCTCGGTAATATCGGCTTCAAATTGTTTTCGTTTGCCGCCGACATTCGTATGCCAAAGCAGGCGCTTGTCATCGAGCTGCTTGATTTCTTCCACGCCGCTCATGAAGCGAGGAAATTCTTCAAATTGCGTCCATTGGTTATATACCGTATGGACCGGCTTATTGACGACAATCGAATGTTCGATAGTGGACATCTTTCGCTCCTCGCATCGCGTTCCTCTTGCAATCTGCGATGCTTTTTTTAGTTACATTCTGTTGAACTAAAGGCGAAAACTTCACCTTTCTCTAACGGCGGTTGATTATTTCGTGAGCCGATGAAAACCTCCTGAAAAATTGTCGTTCCCGATTAAGTGAGATCAGCAACTCAAGATTGATTGATTACAGAAGCTATTAGCCGCTCGAGCCTCTCCTATTGATTCTCTTGCATGCAACAAACAAGTGCCTTGATAAGAGAAGCAGTCGATGTGCCATCCGAGAAGAGGGGTGATTTGTGAGGATGCGAATGGAAGATCAGTCAGAACGCACAGCTTTACGGGATTCGAAGCGTGGATGGCGGGTCGTTGCAGCCGGCTTTATCGCGACCTTTGTACTATTCGGGATCGTTTATAGTTTCGGAGCGTTCTTCCATCCGATGGCCGCAGAATTTAAGGCTGATCGGGAAGCGACCTCGGCGATCTTTTCGATCACGGCGTTCCTATATTTCCTGCTTGGTCCCTTAACGGGGCATCTCTCTGATCGCCTCGGCCCGCGGTTGATCCTGATATTGGGTGCGGCCGCGATGGCGGCGGGGCTAATCGCAACCGCTTTCATCTCAAGTCTGACGATGGCGTATGTGACCTATGGCCTCGGCGTCGGGATCGGCGTGGCGTGCTGTTATGTCCCGATGGTCGCTGCGATTAGCGGATGGTTTCTTAAGCGGCGGAATACCGCTCTCGGCATCGCGGTTTCAGGTATTGGCGCCGGGACTCTGATCGTCCCGCCACTGGCGGCCGACGTAATCGCGCATTTTGGCTGGCGTGACGCTTATATCGGGATGGGAATTGTGGCGGCGGGATGCCTTGGCGTATGTGCGTATTTTGCAGATGCCCCGCCGCCGCATCCAGATGCGGGGCCGGCGCAACTCAGCAAAAACCTGCTGAGCAGAGATTTTATCCTGCTCTACGCCGCTGGGATGCTCTGGACGATCGCGACGGCGGTACCTTTTGTCTTTCTGACGCCCTACGCCGAGTCGCGCGGGATTGGCCAGATCAGCGCCGCCGCGTTGGTCAGCTTTATCGGTTTTGCCAGCACCGCTGGACGGCTGGGACTCGGTGCGCTTGCCGATCGGCTGGGCATCATTCGGCTTTATCGCTTCAGCATCTTAATGTTAGGATTGAGCTTCGCGCTGTGGTTGATTGCGGGCCGATCATACGTCTTGCTCGCGGGATTTGCGCTCGCGATGGGGGTCAGTTATGGCGGTGCGGTGACCCTCAGCCCCGCCGTGGTGGCCGAACTTCTCGGCACGCAAGGCTTGGGCGTTACGCTCGGGCTTCTTTATACCAGTAGCGCATTCGGCACCCTGCTAGGGCCTCCACTATGCGGCGCAGCGGTAGATTATACCGGTGACTATCGAATCGCGATCGTGTTCACCGGTGCGGCTACCGTTGCGGCATTCTTTATTTTGCTGCCGCTCGGGCGAACGCGAGCTGCACGGCTCGCGACCGTCACGAATACAGCCTAATCCAGCGGTTTGCGCAAAAACGCCGGAATGTCGAGTTTATCATCGTTCTCGACCATCTCATTTTGGTCAACCCGCGTCGGACCACCTCGATTTTCGTGGCCGCGCCGCTTGAACGCGGGAATGTCCAGCGTACTGTCATCCACGACCATTCCGAGCCGCCGCACCGGTTTATTGAAGAATTGATTCTGCGGTGGCGGAGGCGGCGGAGCCATCATCACGGAGGGCTGCGCCTGAATCGGATCGATCGGGCGAGTCGGCGCAGCTTGGACCGGCGTTGTAACCGGAGTGCCGGATGACGAATAGCGCGCAGTATGGCGCTCCAGCTCACGCTCACCGAAACCCGTCGCGATCACCGTAACGTGGATTTCGTCGGCCAACTTCTCATCGATCACCGCGCCGAAGATAATGTTGGCGTCTTCGTGCGCTTCCTCTTGAATGAGGCTGGCGGCTTCGTTGACTTCGTACAGCGACATATCCGGCCCGCCAGTGACATTGATCAGCAGTCCGCGTGCGCCTTTGATCGAAACGTCTTCCAGCAACGGACTCGAAATCGCGCGTTGAGCAGCTTCGAGCGCACGATTTTCACCGGCCGCGCGCGCCGCGCCCATCATCGCCATCCCCATCTCGGCCATAATTGAGCGCACGTCGGCGAAGTCGAGATTGATTAAGCCGTGAACGGTGACCAACTCCGAAATCCCGCGGACCGCTTGCAACAAGACGTCATCCGCTTTTTGGAAAGCCTCTTTGAGCGAAGTCGTGCGGCTGGCGATGGAGAGCAATCTTTGATTCGGAATCGTGATCAGCGTATCGACCGCGTTCTTGAGCTCGCGTAATCCCTCATCAGCCTGTCCCATCCGCTTGCGCCCTTCAAATTGGAAAGGCTTGGTGACCACGCCGACCGTAAGCGCGCCGCCTTCACGCGCGATGCGCGCGATTACGGGCGCCGAGCCGGTGCCGGTGCCGCCACCCATCCCGGCAGTGACAAAGACCATCTCGGCCTCGGACAAGATTTCGCGCAAAGTATCTTCGTCTTCCAGCGCAGCCTTGCGACCGATCTCCGGGTTGCCGCCGGTACCGCGGCCACGCGTCAGCATCTGGCCGATCTGCATACGCATCGGAGCCGTGTTGCTCTGCAAGGCCTGCGCATCGGTATTCACCGAGATGAAATCGACGTTGCGCAAACCTGCCGCGATCATGTGATTAACCGCATTACCGCCGCATCCGCCGGCGCCGATAACCTTGATCCGTGCCCCCGGATCCGCGTTTTCGATCAGCTCAATCATTTCGCCCTCGCCTCCGCATCCTTCACCCGAATTATTTTTGGCAGTCTTTGTGATCGCCCCAGTTTCTAATCGTTTCAAAAGAATTCCCTCATCCAATCGCCGACTCGCGTGCGGAGGCGTCCCCACCTGCCGTTCCGCACGAAGCCGTTTGTGTGCGACCGTCCGCCCGCTGCGTAGAGCAGCAGGCCGGCCGCCGTGGTGTACATCGGCTTCATCAACTCTTCTGGCAGTCCTTTCAAATTGATCGGCAGACCGCGCCGAACCGGCAGATTGAAAATCCGCTCGGCGAGCTCCTGAGTGCCCTCAAGTAGCGACGTACCGCCGACCAGCACAACTCCGGAGCCGAGGCTATCGGCGGCGCCGGAGCGGAGCAGCTCGCGCTGCGCCATGGCGAAAATTTCCTCCATGCGCGGCTCGATAATTTCACCCAGCAGGCGGCGTGCGATGCGGCTCGGATCGCGTCCGCCGACGCCCGGCACTTCGATCATTTCGTCGCGCCCGACCACTAATGTGGTTGCCACGCCGTGACTGACTTTGAGACGTTCAGCTTCCGACAGCGGCGTGCGTAAGCCGGCGGCGATATCGTTGGTCAGATGATTGCCGCCGATCGGCAGTACCGCGGTATGCATCACCGCGCCGTTATGGAACACGATCACGCCGGTGGTGCCGCCCCCTATATCGATCAACGCAACGCCGAGTTCACGCTCCTCCGGAAATAGCGCCGCATCAGCAGAAGCTAACGGCTCGAACACCAGCTCTGATGGCGTAATCGATGCGCGTTCACAGCATTTGACGAGATTCTGTTCGTAGCTCTTCGCAGCGGTCACTATATGAATCCGGGCTTCCAGCCGGACACCTGTCATCCCTGACGGATCACGCACGCCCTCCTGATCGTCCACCGCAAATTGCTGTTCAAGAGTATGTAGAACGTGCCGATCAAGCGGAATTGCGACCGCACGCGCTGCATCGATTACGCGCTCGATATCGCGCGTACCAACTTCGCCGCCGCGCACAGCGACAATTCCGTGGCTATTGAGCCCTCGAATATGCGCGCCCGCCACGCCCACGATCGCCGAGCCGATATGCACGCCTGAGGTTCGCTCGGCTTCGTCCGCAGCCTTGCGAATTGCCTCGACTGTCGCCTCAATATTGACTACTACGCCCTTGCGCAAGCCATTACATGGTGACACGCCATAACCCAACACGGTCAGCGAATCTTCCGGACCGGCTTCGGCAATCAGAGCGCAGACTTTGCTCGTGCCAACGTCAACACCGCTGAACGTATTCTTCATCGGCTAGCGGTGACCTCCGGTGAAGTATGGGCATGGGTTTTCGAATAGTGGCTAGCTACACGCGGCTGGTCATCCAACGCGGTCGTGAGCAATTCTGCGTGGCGCACACGCACGATTGCTTGTCCAGGGACGGTCATATCCACTGCTGCAAGCATTTCCGCATGATTGCGCCACAGGTCGAGAATTCGCATCGAATGTGCAATTTCGTCCGGAGCTTTGACTATGTCTATGGTGATTTGTACTGCGGGACGTTCGAGATACAGCGTAGCTATTTCATCGGAATCAACGCGCATCTCAGAAATAGTCAAGCCGAGTGTAGCTTCGGAACGCACCAACAGTGAGACGTAGCTAACGAGCTGTTCGCCGCTTGCGCTGAGGATAGATGCTCCGCTGACGATCGGCAGGTCGCCCTCAGTCGTCGGAGCAATTGGGCCACGAAGTGACCCATCCGAGTCCAGCGCGTAAAAGCCATCAGTGCGTTTAATTAATGCGATCGCGCCGGCGTTTCCGCGCGAAATTAAAGGAATCGGCAGATTAGGCATTAGCGCCGAACGGCTCGTAAGTGGCAACATACGGAGTAAGGTTTCGACGCGCGAAGCCAATGAGCGACCGCTACGGCTCAGCCCGGTGATTACTCCCAGTGCGAAGAATGCGCACAGAGCAATCCCGGCCAATCGCCAGCTCCAGTCGGAGGTTTTTTTAGATTTTTTCCGCTTTGCCGCCGCCACCGTCTCCGCTCCCTCGCTCAATTCACCATTCGCCGACCAACCTCACTTCGGGTTCAAGCGTGATGCCGGCCTGCTGAAGAACCCGCGCGCGCGCCAGTTCGATCAAGGAGCGCACTTCACAGGCCTTCGCACCACCTAGATTAACGATAAAGTTTGCATGTTGATCCGAGAACGCCGCCGCGCCGAATCGTTTTCCCTTGAGTCCGGCCTCTTCCAGCAGCTTGCCTGCGAAACCGCCGGGTGGATTCTTGAATACCGAACCGGCATTTGGCTCGATTCGCGGCTGCCGGCTGGTGCGGCGCGCCCGGATTTCATGGATGCGCTCGCGTAGTGATTCGCGCTCCCCCGGCATCAGCCTGAAATCAACGCCGGTGATGATAAAGCCCGCCGGTAACGAACTACGACGATAGGCAAATCCGGCTTCATCCTTGCTCAAAGTTAAGGATGCGCCCGCCTCCTGAACTCCATGGATTGCGATCACTACTCGCGCGATCTCGCCGCCAAACGCTCCGGCATTCATCACGAGTCCGCCCCCGACCGAGCCTGGTATTCCTTCGCCGAACTCGAGGCCGGCGAGTCCGCGCTCGGCGGTGGTCTCGGCGAGTTTGCCGAATTGGGCAGCCGCGCCTGCGCGAACGTCACAGCCGTCGATATCGATCCGTGTAAAGCCCGCCCCGAGCTTCAGCACGAATCCTCGAATACCGCGATCGCTGACGAGCAGATTGGTTCCCGAGCCAAGACAGAACGTCGCAAATGAGTTTTGATGAGCTACTGCTTTGGCTGCGCTCAACTCTCTGGAGATTTTCCACTATCAGGAACAAATCCGCAGGTCCGCCAATTTTGAACGAAGTCTCTACCGCTAATGGATAATTCGTCCGCAAACGCGCGCCGAAATGCTCACGCAAGCTCCGCTCAAACGCGTTCATTGGCCTTCTCCGTCGCGTCGAGTCGCAGCAGGATCTGCTCACCGAGCTTGTACACGTCGCCTGCGCCGAGTGAGATAATCAGGTCGCTCGGAGTGGATTCCTGAACCACCTTACCGGCGCGATCTGATTTCATCGCCCAGATAGCGAACGTCTAAATGGCCGCGCGCACGCATTGCCTGATAAAGCCTTCGTGCCGAGACTTTCTCTATAGGGTCCTCGCCCGCCCCATAAACCTCATCCAGATAAACTACGTCCGCGTCGTCGAACGCGGTTACGAATTCATCGAACAGATCGCGCAAACGGGTATATCGATGAGGCTGGAAGATTACGACGATGCGACGCTGAAAAGCCGCGCGAGCAGCCGCGAGCGTCGCGCGTATTTCCTCCGGATGATGGGCGTAGTCGTCGAGTACGAACCGCCCGGAAGCTTCTCCCTTGATCTCGAAGCGCCGCGAGATACCGGCGAATTTTGTCAGTGCGGCGGCGGCGACATGAAAATCGATACCGAGTTCAAGCACTACGACGAGTGCGGCGAGCGCGTTCATCGCGACATGATGTCCCGGCATCGGGAGTGTAACCGCGCCCAGCGACTCACCCTTGCGCATGACCTCGAAACGGGTCGAGAGACCATCGATTACGATCTTCTCAGCCCGCAAATCGGCATCGGGGGCAACACCATAGGTAATCACGGGCTTGCGGATTGCCGGGAGCAGTGCACGCACATTTACGCTATCGACTCCGAGCACCGCGAATCCATAGAACGGCACGCGATTGATGAAGTTCAGATAAGCCTCGCGTACCCGCTCCATCGAGCCGTAGTGATCAAGGTGTTCCGGATCGATATTCGTTACGATCGCTATTGCGGGCGTGAGCAAAAGAAACGAGGCGTCACTCTCGTCGGCCTCGACCACCATGTAATCGTCCCGTCCGAGACGGACATTTGCGCCGCTGAGCGCGCAGATTACCGCCAATCGCAACGGTCGGATCGAGTCCCGCTTCTTCCAGAATCAGGCCGACCAGCGAGGTCGTGGTGGTCTTGCCGTGGGTGCCGGCGACCGCGATTCCGATACGCGCCATGCGCAGCAGCTCCCCCAGCATCTCTGCACGGGGGATCACTGGAATTTTGCGCGCGCGCGCCGTCGCGACTTCGGGATTAGAAAATTTGACCGCTGACGAAATTACCACGGCGTCCAGATGCTTCGGCGCAGGTGCGCTCGGATGGATGGCCGTAATCGATCAGGATACCCGAATTGCAGCCAACCGCTCGGTGACGGCTGTCTGATTCAAATCGCAACCGCTGACCGCGAAACCAAGCCGCTGGCAAAGCTCGGCAATCCCGCTCATCCCGGCGCCGCCAATCCCGACGAAATGGAGATGGCGCTGGCGTTCGAGCAGTGCGGTGCGGCTTCCCTGGTTCATGCGGCTGCACCTGCTGCTTGCGCGATTTCAACACATAGCCGCGCGATTTCGTCGCCGGCGTGCGGCTTCGCCGCGGATTTTGCCAGCCGGCCCATCGTTTCGAGCTGCGTGCGATCGGCAATTAGTTGCTGTAACAAATCTGGCTAGATTTTCGCCTAAATGTTCATCATCCTGCACGATGCGCGCAGCGCCGCGATTCGCAAGCACCTGTGCATTTAGCTCCTGCTGGCGATCGCGATGGAAAGGATATGGGACGAAGAGTGCTGGACGACCGGCCAGCGCGAGTTCCGACACCGTCATCGCGCCGGACCGTGCGATCACGAGGTCGGCGGACGCTAATTGGCGCAGCCATGTCGTCAATAAAAGCGACAACACTGGCACGCCGGTCCAGCTTGCTGTACCCCTCCGTCACCATCTCCACGTCCGCCTCGCCGGTCTGATGAATGAGATCGAGATTTATAACATTTTTTGCTAGAAGCTCGAAAGCTTTCAGGACTCCAAGATTGAATCGATGTGCGCCGCTGGAGCCGCCTAACACTAAGATTTGCAACGGCGCATTATTTGGGCGCGACGCTACTGAGATTGTCTGAAAACGGATTGGATTCCCGGTCACGGCCACCTTATCGACGCGGAAACGCGCTGCGCAGTTTCATCGAAACCGACGCAGATTTTTCGCGCGAAGCGCCACAGCATCCGATTCGCCAATCCCGGCCGGGTATTCTGCTCCATCAGTACGAGCGGAATGCGTGTAGAATTGCGGCGAGCGCTACCGGCGCTGACGCATAACCGCCTGCGCCAACGACCAGGGCCGGGCGCAATTGATCGAGCAAGCGGCGCGCGCGATTGGTTGCCGCGGTGAATTCGCGCATGCCCGCAGCCGGATCAGCGGACCTTTGCCGGTCCATCCACGAACTTGCAGGAGTTGATGCGGCAGTTGATGCGCGGCAGCCAACGCGCTTCGAGACCATTACTCGCGTCCGACATACGTACTTCGATTGGCGGGATTGCGTCGCAGGAGCGCTTCTCCAACCGCGACGGCGGGAAACAAATGTCCACCGGTTCCGCCGCCCGCGATTATCACCTTCATCGCACCGCCGGACGCCGCGCTAAAGCGCGAGCAACGCGCCGAGCGCCGCCATCGCCATCACCATCGAGGTCCCGCCGTAGCTCAAAAATGGCAGCGGCAGGCCCTTGGTCGGCACCAATCCGATCACGACCGCCATGTTGATCAGCGCCTGCAACGAGAGCAGCGCGGTCAGGCCGACGGCCAGCAGGCTCGCGAACGGGTCGCGGCTCCTCGTGCGCGATCCGCATCCCGCGAAAAAGAATTATCGCGAATAAAATAAGCACGACCGAGTCGCGCCGGCGATGCCGAACTCCTCGCCGACCACCGCGAAAACGAAATCGGTATGCGCTTGCGGCAGATAGAACATTTTCTGGCGCCGGCGCCGAGTCCTTGTCCCCATCCGCCACCCGCGCCGAGCGCGATGAACGATTGAATCAACTGAAAGCCGGCGCCGCGCGCAGTCCGCCACGGATCGAGAAAGCCGACCAAGCGCCGCATCCGGTACGGTTTTGCCACTGCCTGAATTGCGAGCAGGATCAGCGCGCCGCCGCCACTCGCGGTCGCCAGATGCTTGAGTCGCGCGCCCGCCGCGTACAGCATCGCGAACAGCATCACGACGACCATCACGTGTTGCCCCGAAATCCGGCTGCAACAGCATCAGCAGCGCGATTGCGGGCCACACTCAGCAGAGCCGGGCAGCGGTCCGTCGCTTGAATTGCGCACCGCGTCCTGCCGCTTAGCGAGAAAATCCGCGAGGAAAAACACCATCGCGAACTTTACCAACTCCGAAGGCTCGGCGAGTATCGGACCGAGCCGCACCCAGCGGCGCGCGCCGCCGCGCATGACGCCAAGCCCGGGAATCCAGACGCATCAGCATCAGCGCCACTGCGATGATCGCCAGTGGCAACGCCAGCCGGCGCAAGCCTGCGCAGCGAAAACTGCGACAGCAACAGGCAGCAGCGCGAGTCCCGCCGCCGATATGCATCAGTTGCAGCTTGAAAAAATGAAATGCGTCGCCGGTCTTCTCCTGACCGAGAAAATAGGTGGTGTTGAGCACCATCAGCAGACCGAGCACCAGCAGCGCCGCCGCCGGCAGCTAGCAGCCATGGGTCGGGTCGGCCGGAAAGTCAGACGCGCTCAAAGCGCCCGAACCAGCTCCTGAAATATTCGCCCGCGCTCCGCATAATCTCTGAATTGATCGAAACTCGAACATGCCGGCGAAAGCAGGACGGTGTCGCCCGGTGCAGCCCGCTGCGCCGCCATCGCGCACCGCCTCTTCCAGCGTTTTCACGCAAGTCAATTTCGGTTGCACCAGTCGAGCGCCGCGCGCATCTTCTCGCGCGCCGCGCCGAACAGGATCAGCAGTCGTTACTTTCTCGCGCAGCGGCCGCGCGTAATGGCTCGTAATCGCCGCCCTTGTCCATCCCGCCCGCGATCAATATGACCGGCCCATCCATCGCGGCCAGCGCCTCGATCACCGCGCCGACATTGGTGCCCTTGGAATCATCGATGTAATCGACGCCATTTCTCTCGGCGACCGGCTCGATCCGATGCGGCAGGCCGGCGAATTCCGCCAGCGCCACTTTCGATCAGTGCGCTGGCTCGATATCCACAACCAGCGCAGCGGCCGCCGCCGCCATCGCATTAAGCCGGTTGTGCGCGCCCGTGAGTCGAAAATGGTCGAGCTGAAATGCGTGCCGCGACGCGTCATCGATGTCGAAAATCAACTCGCCAGCGTTCGTTCCAGAACGCTGCGCCTTGTTCGAGCCGGCTTCAAGCCGAAGCTCATCACGCGGGAAGCGAACACGTCCGCGATCTTCCAAACCTCGCGGATCGTCGCGATTCAAAATCGCCCAGTCGTGCGGTCTTGATTCTCGAACAGACGCGCCTTGGCGCGGCCGTATTCCGTCGAGGTTGTGATAGCGATCGAGATGATCTTCGGTGAGATTCGAGATGTATTGCCGATCGCGCGGCTTGAACGTGATCGATCGTTTCGAGCTGATAGCTCGAAACCTCGGCCACCACGATTCGATATCCTGCTCGGCCGCTTCGACCAGGGGCGTGCCGAGATTGCCGCCGACGAAAACGTCGCCGTCCCGCCGCCTTGAAAATCTCGCCGATGCAGTGACGGTCACGGTACTCTTGCCGTTGGTGCCGGTGACCGCGACGATCGGCGCAGCAACGAAACGGCTGCCAAGTTCCAGCTCGCCGATTACCGGAATCGCCGGCGGATCGCGCGCCACGCAACAGCGTCGAGGCGGGCGGCACGCCGGGACTCGTGACCACCAGATCGACGCCTTCAAGCCATGACGGATTTTCGGCGCCGAGATGAATCTCACCCGGCGGCGTCAGCCGTGCTGGCATCGAGTATCAGTCGCGACGATCGGTCATCACCAGGATGCGCGCCGCGCGCCGCCAGCAAGCGCGCCGCCGCGAGTCCGCTGACGCCCAGTCCGATCACCATCACTCGCTTGCCCCGAGAGTTCCATCGTTAACGCGCTGCGTCACCGCAACTTCAGTGTGCTCAGCGCGACCAGCGCCGCATACGATCGAAATTATCCAGAACCGCACGACCACCATCGTCTCCGGCCATCCGCCAAGTTCGAAATGATGATGCATCGGCGCCATCCGGAAAGATGCGCCGATGCGTCGATCTTGTAATAGTAGCGTTGCGTGATCACCGAACGCGGCTTCGAGCACGAAGATGCCGCCCGCCATCGGCAGCACCATTCCTGCTTCGATAGCAGCGCGACCGTGCCGAGCGCACCGCCCAGCGCGAGCGCGCCGACGTCGCCCATCATCATCGAGGCCGGGTAGGCGTTGTACCAGAGGAAGCCCATCGACGCGGCGATCAGCGCGGCGCAAAAAATCGCGACTTCGCCCGCGCCCTCCACATGCGGCACGTCGAGATAGCTGGCAAATTTCAGATTGCCGGCGACGTAGGTGAAAACCCAGTAGCAAAAGCCGGTCGTCATCACCGGACCGATCGCCAGTCCGTCGAGCCCGTCGGTCAGATTCACCGCGTTGGAAGCACCCACCATCACGAACATCGCGAGCAGAACGTACAGCCACCAACGGCAGAGCTCGGATGCAGATCGCTTGAAGAATGGAAAAGTGAGCGTGCGTGTCGAATCCGCAGCAGTCCGAACAGCACCACCGCCGCGACCAACGCGCAGTCCGAACTGCCATGACAGCTTCTGCGGACCGCTCAGACCCTGACCGCTTGCCGCGTTGAGTTTGAGATAGATCGTCGGTGAAACCAATCGCGCCGAAGGCAACCGTAACGAACATCGCCAGCCAGACATAAGGATCGGCGGGTCGGCGAGCAAAATGGTCGCCGACGAGGCAGGAGGCCAGGATGAGCAATCCGCCCATCGTGGGCGTGCCGGCTTTTTTCTGATGGCTTTGCGGAACTTCGGCGCGGATCGTCTGGCCGATATGCGCCGCGCGAAATCGCTGAATCAGCAGCGGACCCGAGTGCGAGTGAAACGCCAGCGCCGTCAGCCCGGCCAGCACGGAGCGGAAGGTTTCGTAGCGCAGAACATTGAGCGCTGGAAACCGCGTGTGAAGCGGATAGAGTGGAGATAGAGCATCGGTTCCCCCGGCCGCGCTCATTCGCGCATTAAGGCTGTCAATTCTCGCACCATTGCGGCGTCGTCGAAATCCAGTCGCGTGTCTCCAATCAGTTGATAATCTTCGTGGCCTTTGCCGGCGATCAGGACGATATCTCCCGGCGCCGTGTTTTGTAGAGCGAGCGCAATCGCGTTGCGACGATCGGGTTCCACAAGATACCCGGCGCTGGCCCTTCGCAGTGCAGTTTCTGAAATCAGCTTAAGCCGGGTCGCTTTCAGACCGGCTTCGATTTCGGCAATGATCGCGAGCGGCTCCTCGCTGCGTGGATTATCCGAAGTGACGATCACGAGGTCCGCGCAGCGGCCCGCAATTTCACCCATCATCGGACGCTTGCCGCGATCGCGATCGCCGCCGCAGCCGAAGACACAGAGCAGGCGTTTCGGTTGCATCGCGCGCAAAGCCTCAAGCACTGCCTGGAGCGCCTCCGGCTTATGCGCATAATCGACCAGCACCTTGACTCCCCGGGGGCCCGGGACAGCCTCCAGCCTGCCGGGGGCCCCTGGGCATCGCCGCACACCCTCCACAACCGCGTCCGTTTCGATGCCCAAGGCCACCGACAAGGCGGAAGCTCCCAGGATATTGCGCAGATTGATTTCGCCGAGCAGTGGCGAGATCAAATCGAACCGATGGCCGTCGGCATCGATCGTAGCGCGAATTCCGTCACCACTGAGTTCCGCTTTGTTAGCGCGCACGTCAGCGTTCTGTCCAAGTCCGAAAGTAATCCGAGGTGTGCTGATGGCTTGCGCCATTGCGCGACCGTAAGCGTCGTCAATATTCAGCACCGCGATCACGTCCGGATGGCTGCTGCGCGGCAGAATTTCAGTAAAGAGACGTAGTTTGGCTCCAAAGTATTTTTCGATCGTACCGTGATAGTCGAGATGATCACGACCCAAATTGGTGAAAATCGCCGCACGAAAGCTGAGCTCATCAACACGGCCGCTCTTCCAGTCCGATTGAAGAGATTTCCGCCGCTACCGAATCGATTCCTTCCGCCTGCATCGACGCCAACGAACGCTCAAAATCAATCGATTCGGGCGTAGTGAGACCGCTCATCAGCTTGCGGTCGCCAGCGAAAATCCCGATCGTGCCAATCATTCCGGCCTTGCGCCCGGCTGATTCAAAAATCGATTTCAGCAGATAGGCCGTCGTGGTCTTGCCGCTCGTGCCGGTTATACCGATCAATTCGAGCTTTCGGCTGGGCGCGCCAAAGAAACGTGACGCAACCACGCCCATTAAGCGGCGTGGCTGCTCGCATTCCAGAATGGTCGCCGCGGAGCGCGCCGTTTCACCATCCCATCCCCTCATCACCAGCGCGCGCGCTCCGCGGTTTAATGCGTGATCGCTATATTTGCGCGCAGACCCTGTGTCGCGCGCAGTCGAAAAGAACAGATCGCCCGGATTGACTTGGCGCGAGTCATACGCCAATCCCGCGATTTCACATGCGGTGCTGCCGATGACGCGCCGGATTTCAGTGCCGGCAGTCAATTCGGCCAGATTCATTGCAGATTCCGCGGACGGCGGACCTCTCTTGCCGCAAGTGCCGGCACAGGAGCGAGGCGGCGCTTACCGCTAGTATGGGGATCGCCGATTCCCGGCGATGTCTGAGTCGCTCGCCAATTGGAGTCGGATCGAGCCGCGATTGCGCGACCCCGCTCGCGGACTCTGACGGACTACGTAACCGGCTCCGTTAATTTCGGGATTGAGGCTATAAGCGCGAGCAAGCGCCAAGTGCGCTTCTCAGACTCGAGCCGACGAAATTCGGCATGACTGTCAAGAGCGTTAAGTTCGCTCCGGGCACGTTGTACGGGCTCTGGTCAATGCTTTGGCTTGGTTCAATGGTAGATGCGTTATCGCCCGTTACTCCGAATGGGATCATGCTCGCCGTATCGTACGTCGATCTTTGCGGAGCTACATCGAGGCGATTCAGTGCATTCGAGGCGATCTCGCTGAAAACTGGGGCAGCGTAGAGTCCGCCGAAATGCTCATGCGGAACTTCATATAGGACTACGAGAATGACGAGTCGCGGGTCCTGCGCCGGGACAAATCCAACGAAAGAGGCGACCAGACGGTTCTGGTAATAAGCGCCGGTGGCAGGATTCACCATTTGAGCCGTGCCAGTCTTGCCGGCAACGGTGAAATCGGCCACTTGCGCGAGACCACCGGTACCGTTGGGAGAGTTGACCACGCTGCGCAGCAGATTGTTGATCGTGTGCGCGGTTGAAGGCGCAATAGCTCGACGCAGGACCTGCGGCGTGTGCTCAAAGATTTCGCGACCATTTGCATCGTAGGCCGCCTTGACGACGTATGGACGCATTATCACGCCGCCATTAGCAATCGCGGCGTAGGCGCTGGCGAGCTGGATCGGGGTCACGGCTATGCCTTGGCCAAAACCGTGATTGGCCAATTCGATCGGTCGCCATTTTGACGATGCGCGCATCATGCCGGCGTTCTCTCCGGGCAAATCGACCCCCGTTTTCATTCCGAGGCCAAAAGCTTTGAGACCCTCGGCGAACGAATCGGAGCCTAAGTGACAGGGCGATTTTCGCTGCACCGATATTGGAGGAAACCTCGATAATTCCGCCGAGATTGAGCCATCCGTGGGGGCCGTCGTCATGGATTGTTCTACCGGCGAAATGCCAAGCGCCTTCTTCGCAATAGATTCGTGCGCTTAAGGTCGATGACGCGCCGATCGAGCGCGATCGCGCCGAGCAAACCTTTCAAGGTCGAGCCGGGTTCAAAAGCATCCTGGATGGCCGGATTATGCAGCCGTCCGGTATCCGGCTTACGATTGGTGTCCGCATTCGCCATCGCTAGGACTTCGCCGCTGAAGGGTTCGAGTACGATTGCTGTGCCGCGTCGCGCGCCGCTGCTTTTCAGCTCAGCATCAAGAAAATTCTCGGCTTGCGCCTGGATAGCAGCATCGATAGTCAGTTCCAGGCGTGCTCCGGGCTGTGCCTCTCTCATCTCCAAGGGCGAATCCAGAATCGGATGACCGAGCGCGTCGTGATAAAACGCGGTCGCGACCGGCGTGCCACGCACAATCCGATCGTATTCGAGCTCCACTCCGGAGAGGCCCTGGCCGTCCATCCCTGCCTGCCCCACCACCGCCGCGGCCAGGCCGCTCTCCGGATAGAACCTGTGATACTCGGGTACTGTTTCAACTCCTGTGAAAGCCAAATCGTCCAGTTCACGTGCGCGCTTCGGGGTCAGTTGCCGCGCCAGCCATACAAACGAGCTCTTGTGCTGCAGACGCTGCTCCAATTCCCGTGGAGAGAGATCAAGCGTGCGAGCCAGAAGAGTTCGATCAGCTGGGGTGCTGTTTTCGAGCAGTCGGCGCGGATGGGCGAAGAATGAAGGCGTTTCTGCCGAAAGCGCCAGTGTCTCGCCATTACGATCAAAGATCGGACCGCGGATGGCCGCCAGCTTAAGCTTACCCAAATGTTCGCTTTTCGCCATCGAGGCGAGCCGTGGTCCGTCGATTAACACGAGCATCGTGAGCCGAATTGCCACTAGCCCAAATACGACGCCGAAGATCGCGGTGAGCGCACCGATTCGCGTCCGGCGCAATTTGAAAGGCGGATTCACGGCAGGATCACCACATGACTATTCGATGACGGACCCATGCCCTGCTTGAGGGCGAGCGCGCGAAGCCGGGCGTGCGAAGACAATTGCGCCACATCCAGTTTCAGGCGCCGATTGCGCTCCTGAAGCTCGCGGCTTTCGGTGCCTAATGCGGACAGCTGATAGCCCTCCTGCGTTACCTCAAGTCGAACCATCAGCGTGCTAAACCCGGCGGCTATGATTGCTGCGCCGAGTAGCGCTGGAACGAGTTTTGACGACTTCGCAGCAGGCTTTGAGCGGGATGTCAGTTGGCCTTTCGTTCGATGCATCTGAGTCGCGCACTCCGCGCCCGCCGGTTACGCGCAACCTCTTCGGCAGAAGGGCGCACCGCACGACGTGAGAGAAGATGGAAATTCCCGTAATCAGTCAATTCGCGAAAGCGGCGCTTGACAGGTCCGTCCTCCAGCGAATGATAAGCGAGGATGATCATGCGTCCGCCCGCCACTAACCGGCACGGCGCCTGATCGAGCAGTTTGGTTAGACTCGACATCTCCGCATTGACCGCGATCCTGAGCGCCTGAAAAGTACGGGTGGCCGGATGAATCCCACCGCGCCGGCGGCCGCCTACCGCCCCTTCAATTATCAGCCGCAGCTCGCCAGTAGTTTCGAGCGGCCCGCGGCGACGCGCGGTCACCAGAGCCCGGGCAATCCGGCGCGCGCTATGTTCTTGTCCATAATCGTGGATGATATGCGCGAGCTCTTCTTCAGTTTCTTCATTGACCAGATCGTAGGCGCTTAGTTCCTGCTCCTGATCCATCCGCATATCGAGCGGACCATCGGCCATGAAACTAAATCCGCGCGCTGGATTGTTCAGGGCAAAGCTGCTCATCCCGAGGTCGGCGAAAATCGCCCCTACGCCCGGCATCCCGGAGTGATCGAGCACCTCGCCAAGACCGGCGAAATTCGCCTGATGCAGGCTGACGCGGGAGCCGAATCGCTCCAACCTTGCCGCTGCGATTCGCAAGGCATCGCCGTCACGATCCAGGCCGATTAGCTGCGCGCCGGTTGCTTCGAGCAGCGCCTCTGCATGCCCGCCAGTGCCAATAGTGGCATCAACCACGACTAAAGGATTTGAAGCGCGAACGAGCCCCACCACCTCCTCCACCATCACCGCCACATGCTGGCGGCTCGCCGCGCTCAAACTGGTTTCCTCATTCAGGTGCATAAAATCATCACCTCAACTTGGCCATAAATTTCGGATCCTCATCCGCGAGCTTATTAGCAACGGCATCCAGGCGTTCGAGTGTTGCCCTGCTCCAGAGCTGGAGATAATCGATCTGTGCCGAAAAAGTGACGTCGCGTTCTATATGGGCAAAATCGCGTAACTTAGCGGGAATCAAGATGCGCCCTTGACGGTCGGTCTCGACTTGATGGGCACGACCGATGTAAAAGATTTCAGGAAGCTCGGTCTCGGGATCATCGTGAGATTTTTCGCGGATGCGCTCTATCAGTTCCTCCCATTGCTTAGGAGGATAGAGGGCGAGGCAGCGTTCACGAGCTACTACGCGATTAGTAATATAAAGACGGTTATGACCCTGCCTTTGCAGTTCTTCGCGAAATTGGACGGGTACACTCACCCGTCCTTTTTCGTCCAATGCGTGGTCGAACTGCCCGATGAACACTGTTCTCCCCCCAAATTTCCCACACAATCCCACTCTGACCCACATCAGTCAAGCCGAACGTTCACGTGAATCCCCAGTTTGGCACTCATATTGGCCGTTTTTGGCCGAAAAAAGCGCCATATGATGCTCAACGTGCAGGATTGTGTTGTTTTTTCAAGGTCATACGTGCGAAATTTTCCAAGAAAAGCCCGGTATAGGCCGGAATAAGAAGGATTTCTATGTAAAGACGATCGAGAACGAGAATAGCAATGTTAGTACTCCTGATTGCGATTCTTACAGTCGCGAGGAATGAGGAGACAGGAGGCTATGGGACAGAAGACACTTTCCAGTAAGGCCGATCGCGGCGTCGGGTCGGTATCCCTGTCCTACATTCTGTAATATTGGCCAATCGAGTTTCTAGCCCAGCTTCGTGACTATTTTAAGCGCATCTTCGTGAGAGCTCCCGGCTTGCTGAAGGTGTGCGCTGTGTTAATTTCCCCGACGATACCTGACGGCCTCACGAAAGCAGGATGATAGCGGTCGCAAATGAGTTATCGTGTTCATCAACCGCCTTTGACGGGAGATCACAAATGGCCGAAATTGCCCATCAGTTCGTAAACACTAATGGCATCCGAATGCATTATGCCGAGGCTGGCGCAGGTCCTCTCGTTCTGCTCTGTCATGGCTTTCCAGAGTCATGGTATTCGTGGCGGCATCAGCTACATGCGCTAGCCGAAGCGGGTTTTCACGCGATCGCACCCGATATGCGCGGCTATGGACAGACTGACCAGCCCAAGGAAGTTGAAGCTTACGATATTTTCCAATTGACGGGCGATCTGGTGGGCTTGATTAATTCAATCGGAGCGGCGTCAGCCGTGATCGTCGGGCATGACTGGGGTGCATGGGTCACGCAGGTCGCCGCATTATTTCGACCTGATATGTTTCGCGCAGTCGCGCTATTGAGTGTTCCTTACCTTCCGCGCGGGCCTATCAGTCCCAGTGAATGGGAAAAGCAGCGCTACCCCGGACAGATTTTTTATCAGCAAATTTTTCGTGCGCCCGGCTCCGAACAGATTTTCGAGGCTGATGTGCGCGCCTCGATCACGAACGCGCTTTATTCAGCGTCAGGCGAGGCGCCCACAGATAAGCGGTGGAAGTTTGCGATGCGACCCGAAGAGCTGGCATCCAGCATGCCGTCAACATCGCAGACGCCCAGCTTCGTGACGAACGAGGACATCGATTTCTTCGTTACCGAGTTCAAGCGCACCGGCTTCAGAGGCGGCCTTAATTATTATCGCAATGTTGATCGTAACTGGGCTTTAACTCCATTCCTCGATAGAGCCAAGTTGCGCCAACCTACCTTGTTTGTCTCCGGTGATCGCGACGCCGTAATCGAATTCTGGTCGGACGAAGTCGATGCGATGGAGACAACGGTCCCGAATCTCACCAGGTCCGTGATGCTGCCGAATTGCGGACACTGGACACAGCAGGAGCGTCCCGCGGAAGTGAACAACCTGCTGATCGAGTTCATCCGCACGATCGGCTAATTTTGTAGGCTGCGATCTTGTCAGGACCCGCTGCGGGGGCGTAAAGCTTGTTTGAAGCTGGGACGGCACATGGTTTAACCACTCGCGAGCGCTCTCATCATGAAAGGCGCTCATTGTAACGCCGCGGTGTTGGTTTCACCGCTCTCGAAGGGGAGTGAACGATGGACAGATCGCGCGACCTCGGAGTGTTGATTGGCCGAATTCTGCTGGTTGCGATTTTCGTGCTATCAGGCGTTTCGAAGATCGGCGGCTTTTCCGGCACCGCTGGTTATATGACCGGTGCTGGTATTCCGCATAACTTGGTGATGCCCGGGCTGATTCTAACGATTCTGATTGAACTCGGCGGGGGTCTATTGATCATAATCGGTTTTCAGGCCCGGATCGCTGCCCTAATCATCTTTCTTTGGCTGATCCCGGTGACACTGATCTTTCATTTCTTTCCTTCTCGTGAAGGGCAGCAGGTGATGATCAATTCCATCATGTACATGAAGAATCTTTCTATGATGGGCGGGCTGCTGATACTCGCAAGCGTCGGCCCCGGTGCTTATAGCGTGGACGGGACGCTCGGTGATGTCCAACGCTATGGGAGCGCGACGGGCCGCCTGATTATAAATATCTTCGAGGCGAGATAGACAACCGGGTGCGATTCCTCGCATCCGGCTAGTCGCGATGAGATTACAGAATTCGGCAGACTATTTTGCTGCGGCGACAGTCGCACTGGCCTGTTCGACCAGCGACTTTAGCTCTCCGCTCTCATAAAGCTCGCGCACGATGTCGCACCCGCCGACGAATTTGCCGTTCACGTAAACCTGCGGAATCGTGGGCCAGTTGCTGTAAGTCTTAATCTGGTCACGCAATTCCGGGTCGCTTAGAACGTCAACCGTGCCGTAAGTGGCGCCGACCTGCCTCGAGCATCTGCACGGTCGCAGCAGAAAATCCGCATTGCGGGAAATTACGATTGCCCTTCATAAACAGGCAAATCTTGTTTTCCTTAATTGCGGCTTGGATCCGATCAATCGCGTTCGGCATTCGCTTACCCCTGATTCTTGTATTGGCTCGGCGTTAGTGTCTTGAGCGCGAGTGCGTGTACTCGTTGGCGCATCGCATCACCAAGCGCCGCATAGACTACCTGATGTCTTTCGACGAGAGATTTACCTTCAAACGCGTTACTTACCACGAGTGCTTCAAAATGGTCGCCGCCTCCCGTGGTGTCCTCCACGCTCACCAGCGCGTCGGGTAATCCCGCCTCGATTAATTTTTGTACTTCTTCGGCTTCCATTACAGCCTCGATCATAGCCTGAGATCGACGCTTAATCCATCATCCGCCGAAGATCGCATCAGTGCGATCTACGACTAATAAATTTCCGGCTTCAATGATTGTTTTGACAAGCTAATCCAGCAATTTATTCCTAGGCAATGTAAGTATGCGCCTGTCTGCGCGTTCCGTCACAATCTTGCCTATGGATTAAGCGGCACGTCGTTTGCTCCATCGTCGCGATAGAGCGTTAGACCTATGGCTGCCGGATTTTATACCCATCATCGACGGGCGATCGGAATTGCTGGCTGGACGATCGCCTCAATAATCGTCGCATTGTTTATCCTTTCGTACTTCATCGATCCATTTATCCGCTCGCGGATGGAAAAGGAGATGAATGCGAAGCTGGTGGGCTATCATACGCAACTGGCACGCGCGCATCTTCAGCTCCTCACCGGCACACTGACCTTATATGGCATCAAAATCATTCAGAATGCTCATCCGGATCCGCCAGTAGCGGATATCGATGAGCTTGAGGCGCAAATCGATCTTGACGCTTTGCTTGCCGCGCGAATTGTCGCGACATTCACGCTCTATCATCCGAAAGTGCATATCGACCTTGCGCAGTTGGAAACCGAACGCACCAACAAGGTGCCGATAAAAAAGCAAGGCTGGCAGGACGCGGTTGAAGCGATTTATCCAGTCAAAATCAACCGGCTTAAAGTCGTTGATGGCGCCGCAACTTACATCGATAAAGACCCGCAGCATCCGCTTAATCTGACTCATCTGAATCTCGTCGCGGATAATATCCGTAATGTTAAGGCGCCGCGCGCGACCTATCCTTCCCCCATACATCTGGATACTGTTGCCTTCGATCAAGGCAAAATACAGTTGGACGGCAATGCGAACTTTCTTGCCGAGCCCTTTACTGCTGTCAAAACTCATTACTGGGTGAACAATCTTCCTCTTAGCCATTTCGAACCGGTCGCGCAACGCGCCAACCTGAATGTCAGTGGCGGCGTGCTCGATAGCAAGGGACTGATCGAATATTCGCCCAAGGTGCGAAACGTTGAGGTTTATAACGCAACGGTAAGTGGAATCAATCTGAACTATGTTCATATGGCGCAGACCGCGACCGCCGAGGCGCGGCGAGCCGAAGAGGTGAAAACGGCGGCGAAGAAGGCGAATAATCAGCCAGGACTGATCCTCAAAGTGGATACCGCCGCAATCAAGAATAGCCGATTCGCCTATACCGATAAGGCGAAAAATCCACCGTACCAGTTGTTCATTTCAGACCTCGACGTGCACGCGACCAATATATCAAATCAATATGATCAGGGCGCCTCAACCTTCAATATAAAGGGCAAGTTCATGGATAGCGGCGACACGACGATGACGGGGAATTTCCGTCCTCAGAAACAGGGACCGGATTTCAAAATCAATCTGGCGATCCAGCGAACCAATTTGGTGACGATGAATGACCTGCTTCAGGCTTATGGACGGTTGCGTGTCGCTCAAGGTGATTTCTCCCTGTACACCCAGATGACCGCAAATCAAGGGCACGTGGACGGCTACGTCAAGCCGCTTTTCAGCAACCTGCAGGTTTATAATTATCAAAAGGACAAGAACAAACCGGTATTGCAGCAGGCGTACAAGCTCGCTGTTGGCGCAGTCGCCGACGTGTTTAAGAATCGCTCTACTGACAAAGGTAGCAACGGTTGCCAACGTGAGCGGAAAAATCGACCAACCCAACGTGAGCACCTGGCAGGCAGTCGGGCAATTGATCGAGAACGCCTTCATTAAGACGATCTTGCCGGGCTTCGACCGCGAAGCAAAGACCGGAAGAGCTGATGGCACGAAGTAGATGCAAGTGCGAGTGCGCTGGATTAATACGCTGCTAACATTTTCTTAACTCTTCAAGGCTAGTTCCAGCAGTTCAGATCTACTCAAATCCTGCCGCATTAAGTTGCGAAGGTTCAAATGAGTTTTGATTTTGCGCGCGAGACGCGCCGAACTGGAATGCTGGCGCTATCGGCAGCGAGTCTTCTTATTGCAGCTGGCCGTACATTCGCGCAGCCAGTCGCAATCGCGCCTTACGCGTTAACGACTTTCAATGGCGCTCCACCGAGTGGGGTTGCCGCACCGGACGATCTGGCCATCTCGGCTGACAACACTGACTTGTGGGTCGCTTATGGTAATGGGCATGCGCCGGACGGCTCTGACGGTCTATCCAGCAATGTCATCGAATATGACATCGCCTCCGGCGCCGTGCTGAAAAATATCTCGATTCTCGGCCACACTGACGGTTTAAAGATTAATCCGACTACTAACGAGGTCTGGACGACCCAGAACGAAGATGCGAACTCGACCATCGCGATTATCAATCCAAAGACCGGGAAGTTCAAAACCTATGGGTTCGCGAGTCCGACTGCTCATGGCGGCGGCTTCGATGATTTAGTCTTTTCGAGTAAGAACGCCAAAGATGTATTCTTGTCGGCGTCGAATCCGAGCGGACCGCCATTCACCAATCAGGCGATCGCGCAATTCAGCAATAAGCCCAAGAAAGTGACAACCGTGACGCAGGTGATCGCCGGCAATGCGACGGCCTTTAATGTTGTCACCGGGGCCAATGAAACCCTGGCGCTTAGCGATCCAGACTCGATGACGATGGATCCGGCGGGAGAATTAGTGTTGGATAGCCAAGGCGATGACGAACTGATTGTCGTGCGGGGGGCCTCGGCGACAAATCCGGTGCTAAAAATTCCGCTCACGCTTGACGGTGTGCCGACCGAGGTTAACGACACCATCTTCACCTATTCAGTCACGAGCGAGATTGCCTCTACAGCTGGAACAATCTTCATAACTGATTCCAACGCCAATGCGATTTATGAGCTTACCAAGCCGTATTTTCCAGCGTACGAAGTTTATACCGCGGCGGATGCCGTGGGCGATGTCGGGCTGCTCGACATGAACACCGGCAACATCACTCCGGTAGTTACCGGGCTGGTTCATCCGGACGGACTTGCGTTTTCGCCGCTCGCGGTCGTGATCGCTTCCTCAGCTATGAAGAAATGACCGAAAGTCCGTTGCAGGATACGAGGGTTAAACCCTCATATCCCGATTTATTCGACGAAATGCGCGAGGAACCAGTCACGGGCGGCAGTGCTGGATTTGACGAAATCCTTGATGTAAGCGTCGAAATGGCCGCCGTGCAGAATCACCAGTTTTTTCGGTTCGAGCGCGTGATGATACGCCGAGAATGCTTCCTCGGCGATTGCCAGATGATCACCGTCCGCGATGATCATCAATAACGGCGTCGGGCTGATCTGGCCGATGTACGAACCGGGTTCGTATTCCCCCAGCATCTCGACCGTGCGCAGGGTCACCTCGTTGCGCCATGCGGGCGCACGCTGCTTGCCAGTTTCGGTGAACCATTGCCAGGAATCGGGGGTTGGCAGGGCCGAGGGACCCATCGGGTCTTCGCTGACCACAGGAAGCATCGTAGGAACCGCACCGCGAAAGCGCGCCTCACGATCGGCGTCGAACTGCTCACGCAAGCCGGCAGCGAAGTCCGCCCGCACTAGCCGCTTCAAATTGCGCGAGCCACTTACCAGCGGCACCTGCGATACTACGCATTTGACCCGCCGATCAATCGCGCCAAGCACCAGCGCATGGCCGCCGCTATAGCTCGATCCCCAAACGCCGATCCTATTCCGGTCGATCCCGGACTGCATCGAGAGCCACGTAATCGCGTGACGGTAGTCGCGCACCTGCTGCCACGGATCGATCTCCTGGCGCGGCTCACCGCCGCTCGCGCCGAAGTTGCGGTTATCGAAAACCAGCGTCGCCATGCCGGCGGCGCTGAAGACCTCGGCATAATCGTCGAGATGCATCTCCTTGACGGCGGAGAACCCATGCGCCATGACCACTGCCGGATACCGGCCCGGCGCACTTCCGGCATATAGAGCCATCCACGCAGGATAATGCCTTCGGCATTGAACTCGACATCGCGGCGCATATTTATCCCTCCAGCAGGCGCGATTCTGCCCTTGGTTATTGAAAGTGCGGCATTACTTTGCGCGCGAACAGCTCCATGCTGCGGATCACGCGATAATGCGGCAGCACTCCGCCCGGATTGAACCAGCAGATCAGGCGGCCCATGTTGAACTCTTCGCGAAACCCTTGCAGCCGCGCGATGCAATCGTCGGGTGTCTCAAACACCGCCATCGATTCGGCAGCCTGCTCGTAGGTCGTGCTGCGGGTTTTTTCCGCCAGTTCCATTAGGCGGCGCGCGCCGCCTTCGCTCTTCGGCATGCCAGAGGTATAGAGGCTCGCGACCGTCTCCAGCAGATGGCGGATGCCGGGTTCGGTATCGCGGCGGATTTCTGCCGGGTCTTCACCGACATAGAGCGGCATTAAGAGCGAAAGGTCCTCGCCGCCGTTGTCGGGATGACCCGCCGCGGCGCGAGCTTCACGATAGGCGGGCAGGAACTTTCGCAGGCGGTTAAAAGAATTGACCTGCGAGGCGGCAAAGATCGGATAACCTTCGCGGCCCATCAGAGCGAAGCTGTCGTCGCTGTTTGCCGCGATCCGGATCGGCGGATGTGGCTTCTGCACCGGTTTTGGAACGACCGAGATATTATCGACTTTGTAGAATCGCCCTTCGTAGGAAAAACTCTCTTCGGTCCACGCGCGCCGGATAATTTCGAGCTCCTCGAATAACCGCTCACGACTTTCCGACTGGGCAACGCCAAAGCCACGAAAATGGTTCGGAATCGCGCCGCGGCCGACGCCAAACTCGACCCGCCCGTTGCTCATCACATCGAGCGTCGCGATCTCCTCGGCCACCCGCAGTGGATGAGATAGCGGCAGCAGCACGATCGCGATCCCCAGCCGTAGATTACGCGTGCGCTCGGCGATCGCGGCGAGCGGCAATAATGGGGCCGGCATGATCGACAAGCCGGGATTGAAATGCTGCTCGACCGGCCATACCGATTCAAAGCCCAGCGCTTCGCCATAGACCGCTTGCTCGATCGTGTCGCGATAGCGCTGCACGGCGGATTGCTCGCCGTAACAAGGTAGTTGGTAGTGCAGTCCGAACTTCATCTTGGACTTCCCACAAATTGCCGCAGCGCAACTTTGTCAAACGTCGGATATTCCATACAGCGCAGCAGCATTCTCGTAAACCATTTTCCGGGTTTCATCCTCCGGCACGTCGGCGAAATCCTTCCTGATGCGTTCCATCGAAAAGGGAAACGTACCCTCGGTATGCGGATAGTCCGAGCCCCACATCAGCTTGTCGATATTCAGCAGGTGACGAGTCAGAATGCCGGGCCGATCATCTTCGAAAGTCGCCCAGAACTGACGCTGGAAAAAGGCGCTCGGCGGCTCTTCGAGCTTCGGTTGCATCCAGCGATGGTGGTCCTCCCACCAATGGTCCATGAAGCGCAATTGTGCGGCGATCCAGCCGATTCCGCCCTCAACGATTACGAAACGGAGCTTCGGAAAACGCTGCGGCACCGCCGAAGTAATCAGCAAGGCGAGACTCCGTTGCATCATGAACATCTTGTTGTCGCAAACCTGCGCGTGCAGCGGGATACCGGATTCAATCGCGAGCGGCTCATCGTCGGCGCCGCTATGGACTCCGACGGGCAGGTTCAGTTCTTCCAGCGCCGCCCACATTTTGTTGTAAATCGGTTCATGGTAGGACGGCTTGCGTTTGACCGCTGGAATCATTACGCCGCGCAATCCGAGCTTGGCGCAGCGCTGAGCCTCTTCAATCGCCCATTCCGCCGGCCCGCGCATCGGCAGCATCCCGCTGCCCAGCAAGCGTTTCGGATCGCTCCCGCAGAACTCCGCGAGCCAGTCGTTATAAACGCGGATGCATTCGCGCTGATAATCTGCGTCCGGAATCCCGAAGAGAGTGAGGCAGAGGCCGGGATAAACGACCTCGGCCCTTACATGATCTAGTCTTTGGTCGGCGATTCGTGCTTCCGGATTATAAGCGCCGGGACGGGTGTCTTCATGATGCCGCTCCTGGCCGCGCTCATCGATGCCGCCTTTCGCTTTTTCACTCACCATCGGGCCGAATAACCCGATTGGTAAGCTGTTGAGCCCTTCAACCACCCAGCGATCGCCCTGTGCGCCACGTTCGAAGTGCGGCGCACGATCGCGGAAACGTCGATCCATGCGCACCGTCCACAGATCCGCAGGTTCGACAACATGGGAATCGGCGGAGATGAAATTCTCAATCATGATGTAACTCCTCAATCCTCGACCGGTACGAAGCGGCGAGAATCGAAAGCGTCGGGCACTTCCGATTGACCGAAAAGCTCCACCGCCGGAGTAATCTCGGCCAGCGAAAGAGTCAAATTCAGCAGATTCTCGGCCTCGCGAGAAAGATGATCGAGCGCGAAGTCGTTGAGGTAGGCGAGGATCGCTTCAAGCCGCGGCACGACGGCATCATAAAACGCGCGCAGCTCATCCATCGAGCTAGCAAGGCGCTGCGCATGACGTTGGCTCTCCTTCGGCAGCGCCCAGGCAGCCGCGAAGGGCTCCAGATCGCGAAAGGCTGCTGGTAATCGCTTCGATTCCACGCCGTAAACTCTCCCTCACTCACTGATAAATTGCTGCAGGACCTGGTTGTCGTGCCTCAACAACAATTCTTCATCCTGAAAAATGAAATGCTTTTTCGCGCCGGATGCCAACACAGTCTGCGTCTGCTCAAGTGTCGAGCCGTCTTCCATGATCGTGTCGCGAAAAACGATTCGATTGTATTCGTTGGCGAAGCGTTGGCCGGCGTTCGCCGGCTTCGGCAGATAGGCCCGAACCTCCCAGATTGTTCGATCAACCGCCAGCGGCCAGATGTTGTAACTAAAATAACCGGCGCTAGTCAGATCGAGAATGTAGTTCGGGAAGATGCCGTTAATATCGATTACCCAGTTGGCCGCACGGGTCGGATTCACCCCGATCGGCTGCTCCTGTTGCTCGAAGTCAGTACGGACGATAAACGAGCCAAAACGTGTTGCCACACTCTCGACCGGCTTGGTCTCATAGGCGGCGTTCGCCCCGAGCGACCATCGATGATGCAGCGGGAAGAGCTTGAAATCCAGCGCGTGGCTGAACGGATTATCGCGTCCGGTGAAAGAATCCCGCAGCGATCGCCGATGCAAAAACGCGACGTGATAGGCTTCCTTGAAGGCATCCTTGATCAGTTTCCAGTTGCATCGTAGTTCCGTGCGCCATTCGCAATATACAGCGCCGTTTTGCGCGAAAGGATAGCCTTCAAGTTCGTGCGCCCAGTCGCCCAAATACTCAGTGAGACTCTGCTCGGGACGCGGACTGAGATTGATAAAAATGAAACCTTCCCACACCTCCACTGCGACCGGCGTGAGACCCAGCTCTGACTTGTCAAGTTTGAAGAAGTTCGCCTCGTCGGGCACCGAACTTAGGCTGCCGTCGAGCCTATAACTCCAGGCGTGAAAGCGGCACTTGAAACCGCCGCACGCGCCTTTCGCCTCCCACACCACTTTATTTGAGCGATGCGAGCAAACGTTGTGGAAGGCATTAACCCGGCCCTCGCGATCGCGCACGATAATCACAGAGGTGTTGCAGACCGCGATATCCTTGACAAAAAAATCGCCGGGATTCGCAACCTGCTCGATCCGTCCCACATTCAGCCAAGTGCGGCGGAAGACCCGCTCGCGCTCCAGTTCGAAGAATTCGGGCGAGATATACGGCTCGATCGGCACCGGCGCCGTCCCCAGTTCCGGATATCGCTCGTGCCACTTGCCGTTGCGATGCCCATTATTATTCGCAGACTTCTCCATGAGCTTCACCTCAAACTGCGCCGCGAATCCGATTACAGCGCGCGATTACGTTCGACCACCGGCGTGAAGCGTTTGATCAGTTCGAGCGCTTTACCATTGGCGGTCGCGGCCACCGTATTCTGCGAGAGCAGCACGATGCGCTCGGCGCCCGCGTCGCGCCATCGCTTGAGGTCGTCGCTCGACGGGCCATTCTCACCCGGATCGACGAGTGGGGAGATCTGCACCGCGCTTTCAGACCGGCCGCGTTCTTTCAGCAGCTTCTTGATTGTCGCGACGTCGCGTTTGAGTTCGGCCGGGTCCTGCACCAGCGGCATCCATCCGTCATAGCTGCGGGCGACGCGCTCCAAAGCCTTAGGCCCATGTGCGCCGAGAATTACCGGAGGACCCGATTTCTGCACCGGACGCGGCTCGCAGCGCAGATTCGCAAAGCGGACCAATTCACCCTCATAAGAAGCTGTGCCTTTGGTCCAGAGCAGCTTCATCGCCTCGATACTCTCTCGCGTGCGTTTCCATCGCGAGCCGAAATTGGCGCCCATCGCCTCGGTCTCTTCGCGCAGCCATCCCGCGCCGATCCCGAACAGAAAACGTCCATTCGACAGCAGGTCCAGGCTCGCGGCGGCTTTGGCCGTAATCAACGTCTCGCGCTCCGGAATCAGGCAGATGCCGGTGCCGAGTTTGATTTTCTTGGTCACCGCGGCGGCCGCGGCTAGTCCGATGAATGGATCGGCCCAGCGCCCATAGTGGTCGGGCAGCTTGCCATCAGGTGTGAAGGGGAAAACGGTTTTCATCCCGACCGGGATCACCGGATGCTCGGGAATCCATAGCGAGTCGAAACCCGCCGCCTCGGTCGCGCGGGCGATTTCAGTGATATCGCCGCCCTCCGCCGTCATCGCCGCCAGAAAACCGATTTCCATATCGTCAACTCCTTCAGGCGCCGGCTCGCCCGGCGGTCAATCATGCGCGCATCATCGCCGATCCGGCGTCCGGGTTTCAAATGCTCGCGAGTTGTGCCGGCGAGTTGGCGAAGAGAACATGGTTGCCCCGTTTCGTAGCCCAGACTATTAGAGTCTGCAAGGGAATCGTCCATCATGTCTTCGGAGCATTTCGAGCCGCTCGTTTCCTCTGCGCCACTGATCGTTTATGTCGATTTCAAGAGCCCGTATGCTTATCTCGCGATCGAGCCGACTTATACGCTCGGCGCGGAACTTGGGATCGAGATCGATTGGCGGCCGTTCACTCTCGATATTCCGAGCTATCTAGGCTCCGCCCGGCTCAATCAGGCAGGCAAGGTGGTCGAGGAAAAGCGCTCGCCTGGCCAATGGTCACGCGTAAAGTACGCCTATCACGACGTGAGGCGGTACGGATCGCTGCGCGGCATGATCATCCGGGGCGCCGTCAAGATGTGGGACTCGTCGCTCGCGGGCATCGGCATGATGTGGGCCAAGGCGCATAGCGCCGCGGCGCTGCGGGCTTACTCAGCCCTGGTGTACGAGCGTTTCTGGAAACGCGAGCTAGACCTCGAAGACGCCGGGGTAATCGAGGGGATGCTGGCCGAGGCAGGCGCGCGTACGATGGGTTTTCGCGATTACGCATCGGGCGAGGGTCGTGCAGTTTATGATGGCCTTCAGCGCGCGGCCTTCGATGCAGGAATTTTCGGCGTACCGACCTACGTGGTTGACGGCGAAATATTCTTCGGTCGGGAGCATCTGCCGCGAATCCGATGGATGCTCACGGGGCGTTCCGGCGCGCCGCCGGACATTACGTACCCGATACCTCTGGCCGATAGCGCGGCGACCCGCGCGACTAGCGGAGACCAACTATCGGTCGTAATTGATTTCAAGAGTCCGCAGGCGTATCTCGCAATCGCGCCGACCTGCGCCTTAACAGATGAACTCGGAATTTCGATCGATTGGCGGCCACTGATCGTTACGCCATCAAAGGCAGTTGCTTCGGGAGATGAGCGCGGCGCGCGCCATCGACGGATTCGTGCCGATTACCTCGACCACGATATTGCCCGCTATGCTGCTGATCGCGGCCTCGCGATGGGCCGACTGCATCGGCGCCAAGATTCAACGCTGGCTGCAATCGGTCTGTTATGGGCGCAACGGCAAAGCGCGGCGCTCGCGCGGGCATACGTGGAGCAAGTCTTCAAGCGTTATTGGGGAGAGCAACTCGATATCGAGGACGAGCGCTCGATCCGAGCCTTGCTCGCCGAGCTTAAGGCTCCGGTTACCGGCTTCGAAGGATTCGCCAGTGGCGACGGCCGGGCTGAACTCGATCGCATTCAGGCGGAACTTCGTGATCGCGGCGTGTTCGACGTTCCGACTTATATCCTGGATGACGACATTTTTTTCGGACGCCAGCACCTGCCACTGCTGCGTTCACGCCTGTCGGCCCCTAGCGAGCCGCAGTTCGGGTCTCGTTAAAGGTCGATCTTCAAATCTTTGGGCCGGCCAGTTTCCCAAGTGACCATCAGAGTATACTTCGGCACTTTCCAGCCGTCGCGGCTCCGTCTCAGATGAAATTCATAGTAACCGCCGAGATCCCAGATCGGCTGTGACGGCTTATCCGATGGCGGCATGTGGCGCGCGTACATATAACTCAGACAGGTCGCCGCGTCACCCTTGATCTCTATGCGATAGTCAGTGAGAAAGTGCTGAGTAACCGAGAAACTGGTGATTACCTGCTCGACCACTCGCGCGAAATCGTCGGCCTTGACGGTCTGGCGCGGACGATCAGCGCGCTTCGCCATCGTCAGCAGGATATCGATCTCGTCGGTGAAGATCGCGCGGAAGCCTTTCCAGTCGCGCGAGTCGATCGTGACCGGATAACGATTTACCGCCTCGCTAATTTGCACGCGATCGAACAGGAGTTGCAGTTTTTCCGAATCCGTCATGATGCGCCTCCCTGAAAGCCAGTGATTGCCCTCGTGCTGACAGCGCGAACGCTACCATCGTTCGCACGCAGCCATCAAATGGTTCACATGTAGCTATGGCGCTGCGCGCGCATCTCGGCTATTTGTCGCCATCAACACGGCAGCGCGTCCAGCGCGCCGGAACGGAGGATTCATCATGTCGATACGTCTGCGCCAGATCTGCCTGGTCGCGAACAAACTCGCGCCGGTGCTCGAGGACTTCAAAGCCATCTTCGGACTCGAAGTCTGCTTCGTCGATAAGGGCGTCGCAACTTTCGGGTTGGAGAACTCCCTGATGCCGGTCGGCAGCAACTTTATCGAGGTCGTCGCGCCAATCAAGGAGAACACCGCCGCGGGACGCTATCTGCAACGACGCAACGGCGACGGCGGCTACATGGTAATCTGCCAGTGCGATTCGCATGAGACGCAAGCGGCGCGCAAGGCCAAAGCCGCGTCGATGAATATCCGCGTCGCCTGGGAACACGAATCGAAAACCTTCCATGCGATGCAGCTTCATCCGGCGGATACCGGTGGCGCGTTCTTCGAGATCGATTGGGACGCGAAGGGCGAGCCTGAGGGTAGTTGGGAGCCGGCGGGCGGCGACGGATGGCCCAAGGCGCGGCGCAACGAAGTCGTCGAGGCCTACACTGCTGTTGAGCTGCAGGCGGCGGACCCGCGCGGACTGGCCGAACGCTGGAGCAGTATCGCGGAGATTCCGCTGCGTCAGGATGCGCGCGGACGGTTCGAGCTGCCGCTCGACAATGCGAGTATACGCTTCGTCGAAGCCACCGACAGTCGCGGCGAAGGGCTCAGCGGTATCGATATCAAGGCGGCCGATCGCAAACGAATCCTCGATGAGGCGGGCCGTCGCAATTGCCGCATCGCCGATGATCAAGTAGTAGTCTGCGGAACTCGCTTCTATTTGGTGTAGCTAATTATGAAGGCACTGATTGTTGGCGGTACTGGTCCCTCGGGTCCCTTTCTGGCGAATGGGCTGATCGAGCGCGGCTACAAGGTCACGATTTTCCATCGCGGCACCCACGAAATTCCCGAAATCGTGCCCGAAGTCGATCATATCCACGGCGACCCGCATTTCCGTGAAACTATCGAGTCGGCGCTGGGCGACCGCACCTTCGACGTGGTGATTGCGACCTATGGCCGTATCCGCTTCGTGGCGGAGGCGCTGGCCGGCAAGACGCCATGCTTTATCGCGATCGGCGGCGTGCCGAGTTATCGCGGCTATTTCGATCCGCTGGCGAATTTCCCGGCGGGACTCAAAGTTCCCGTGCCCGAGGACGCGCCGCTCGTGCAGAGCGAGCAGGAGCAGCGCTTCTCGTGGCTGATCAAGAGTACCGAAGACGCCGTGCTCAGCACCCATCCGAACGGCGTGGTCTATCGTTATCCGTACGTCTATGGACCGTATCAGCTCGTCCCGCGCGAATGGTGCATCATCCGCCGGATTCTCGATAAGCGGCCTGCGATCCTGCTGCCCGATGGCGGGCTTTCGCTGATGACCCACGGCTATGCAGAAAATCTCGCGCATGGCGTGCTGCTCGCAATCGACAATCCGAAAGCCGCCGCTGGGCAGATCTATAACTGCGGCGACGAGGAGCAGCTCTCGCTGCGTCAAGTGGTCGAGGTAATTTGCCGCGAGCTCAACCACAAAATGGAAATAATCAGCGTGCCGGATTCGTTCGGCACCGCGGCGCGCGCGATCACGATTGGCGGCAGCATCAATCACGCCGTGATGGACTTGTTCAAGATCAAGACGCAGCTCGGCTATCGCGACGTCATCCCGGCGGTCGAGGCGATCGCGAAAACCTCACATTGGTATGTCGAGAATCAGCCTGATCCGGGCGGTGAGATCGAGCAGCGCTTGCAAGACCCGTTCGACTATGCGGCCGAGGACAAGCTGATTGAGATCCTGCGCGACGCCCGAGAGAAGGCGCAGGTGGTCGCAGCGCGCGAGGTCACCCGGATCGCGCATCCATACCCGCATCCGAAGGAACCGGGTCTGGCCCGCGACCACCGGAATCGGTAAGCAATGCCACTGAATCTGATTGTCATTTGAACGGAGTCTGTGTAGTGAAGAATCCCGGATCTTTTCCATTTTCGCGTGGAAACCGGGATTCTTCACTTTGCTCGGAATGACGAGCAAGATCTCGAGTAGGTCAGCTTTGATCGGATCGACTGCGCCACGTAGATTCTCCTTATGGACGCAGCCGCAATTCGCAACTATGTCGAGCCGTTATGGGACGACTCGATTATCCCGGAACTAATCGAGTACGTTCGTATCCCGAACAAGTCGCCCGCCTTCGACAAGGAATGGCGCGAGCACGGCTATATGGATCAGGTCGTCGCGCGTTTCGAGGAATGGGCGCGTACGCGGAATCTCAAAGAGGCAAAAATCGAGATTCTTCGGGCCGACAAGCGGACCCCACTGATCTTTATCGATGTCCCGGGGCAGTCCGATAGCGCGCAAGCGCGTCCAGCAGAAGACTGCGTGCTCCTGTATGGGCATCTGGACAAGCAGCCCGAGATGACCGGATGGGCCGAGGGGCGCGGCGCGTGGGAGCCGAAAATCGAGGGCGACCATCTCTACGGTCGCGGCGCGGCCGACGACGGCTATTCGATGTTCGCGTGCCTGTGCGCGATTGGCGCATTGCAGGCCGCCTCGATCCCGCACGCGCGATGCGTCGTCATAATCGAGGCCTGCGAGGAGAGCGGTAGCTTCGACCTGCCGAAGCATATCGAGGCGCTTGGCGACCGGCTCGGCAACCCGAGTTTAGTGATCGGGCTTGATTCGGGATGCGGCAATTACGATCAGCTCTGGTGCACGACCTCGTTGCGCGGACTGGCCGGCGGTACGCTCAGGGTCGAGATGCTGACCGAGGGTATCCACTCGGGCGCGAGCGGGATCGTGCCGGATAGCTTCCGCATCGCGCGCCAACTGCTGAACCGGATCGAGGACGAAAAGACCGGACGCGTGCTGGTGCCGGAGTTTCACGTGCCGATTCCCGAATCGCGCATCAAAGAGGCGCAGACCGCCGCCGCGATCCTCGGCGACTCGATGCGCGACGAGTTCCCATTCGTTGAAGGCGCGCGGCCCGCATCACGATGATCTCGCCGAGTTGGTGCTGAATCGCGACTGGCGGCCGGCGCTTTCGATTATTGGTCAGGACGGTATCCCGCAAATCGGCAATGCCGGCAATGTTTTGCGTCCGATGACGGCGCTGCGACTCTCATTACGCATCCCGCCCGGATGCGATCCCAAGCGCGCGAATCAGAGCATGAAGGAGATTCTCGAGAAGGACCCGCCATATGGGGCGAAGGTCACCTACAAGAGTGATTGGGGCGCGTCGGGCTGGAACGCGCCGGAACTCGCGCCGTGGCTTGGCAGATCACTGGAGGCGGCGTCCGCTCGATGGTTCGGCAAGCCGGCCGCTTACATTGGCCTCGGGGGCACGATTCCGTTTATGAGCATGCTGGGCGAGAAGTTCCCGCAGGCGCAATTTCTAATTACCGGCGTGCTGGGACCTCATTCGAACGCGCACGGCCCCAACGAGTTTCTGCATATTCCATATGCGAAAAAACTCACCTGCTGCGTCGCCGAGGTGATCGCGGATCATTATCGGCGAAGCAACGAGTAGGCGGAGAATAGCGAGCTAGCATCGCACTGGATGAAGCTGCACGCGCTTGGTAGAAAGTGAAGTTCAGGGACCTAATCAAAATGTTGCAGGATGATGGCTGGTATTTGGTTCAAATGGAGGGAAGTCATCGTCAGTTCAGGCACCGGAACAAGCACGGCAAGGTTACGGTTGCGGGCCATCCGTCGCGCGAAGTACCCATGGGCACGCTGATGAGCATTTTCAAGCAAGCTCAAATGAAGAGGTCACAATGATGCGTTATGCGGTGGTGTATGAACGTGCTTCGGACGGTGGTTACGGCGCTTACATCCCCGACTTGCCGGGATGCGTCGCGCTCGGCGAGACGCTGGAAGAGACCCGTCGGCTCATTCGAGAAGCGGTTGAACTCCATCTTGACGCTATGCGCGCCGACGGCGACCCGATTCCCGAACCGAGCGCGATCTCGGAATACGTCGAAGCGCCCGAACCGAGTCCCGCGTAAAACAATATGCGGCCGCGGCCTGAGCAGATGAGAAAACAAGCGGGCGTCCACAAGAAAATAAGAAATGAGGGAGATAAATGACGCAAGAAGAAGCGATATCGCGTCTCAAACATTTAATGGATATACATCTGGAGAGGGCTATCTTCGGCAAGAACCATACAAGGGCGACATCTTCGATGTTTTCGCGCGTGCTTATTGAAATGGCTATTTCGAAGAAGGAAGTTCCCCGTCACTTAGGGAGACGTTGTCCGGGAACGGATAGAAGCCCAGTGGTTCAGTCCTTCTGATAACGCGGACCAAAAGAAGTGACGCCGAGAACTCTTGAATCAGTTAGTGCCAATGTGGGACGAATGGCGATACGCTCGGGATCATTACGATTTGTTTCCAGCCGAGGATGACTGAACGTCTTGGAATGCAGTCGGATGCAGTTACTTCTCATCGATCTCTAGCTCTGACGGCTCGATACCTTCGGGCTCGACGAACAGAACAACGATACAGCATCGCTGACTAGAGTAGCAGCCGTTCCACGATTGCGAGGCTTACCGGTTCCTTGAAGCGCACTGTGCCGAGGCCCGACATGCCAGTTGTTCGCGCTACGGCTTCGGCGTCCTGCTCGACCATAGCTGATGCTTCTCGACTCAACGCATTCAGGACGAAGCCGCGCATCGCAATGCCGCGGCGAGTCGCATACTCGGCTATGCGGGCCGCCGACTTGACGAATCCAGCTTGATTCGCGACCACTAGAATCATTTCGAGTCTCCAACTCTACCGCAAGAGCCGCGAAATCGTGACTGTTATCAATCGGCGCGCGCGAGACCGCCGCTGTCTTCGATTATCGTGGCATCGCTGAGTGTGGCGATCGCGCGATACGCTTCGACTATCCGGTCGAAGTTCGGGTGCGAAAGCAGTATCAGTGGAGCGGCGTAGCCGCGCGGTATCGATATGGCGAAACGAGTTCTATTGGCAGGTCTGACGACGCGCTCGCAATCAGCGCCGCGCCGTCCGCTGAAGCCAGCACACCATGTGCCTCGACGCATCCGGTGGCGATCGGCTTCATCACGCCGACGCGCATCCCGCGGACCTTGAAGGCGAACGCCAGCGCGCATCCGAGCATGGTCTTGCCGACGCGTGATCTCGGTCCCGGTGATGAGAAAATTGAGCGCCATCCATTACCGCGCGCATAAGGATCGCAGCATCGGCACTGGTTCTGCGATTTAGCGCGACTCTGTCAATTAACCATTTGCGTCTGATTTACCAGTTCTCGATATTCCGCCACTGAAATGATTCGTTGCGCGCGCGTATCCCAGAGAATGTATTTCAAGGCTTTGGGAATTTGCGATAACTTCACGCGGGTGACATCCCCGAAGAGATGCCGGTATTCGTTGTGGCACCTGACTAAACGATAGTTGGGAATTTTCGCCGATAGATGGTGGATGTGATGATAAGCGATATTGGCGGTAAACCAGTTTAGCCAGCGCGGCAAAATCAGAAAACTCGTGCCCTCAATCGCGCCAGTCTCGTAGTCCCAGTTTTTGCCGTCGCTCGCATAGGAGTGCTCAAAATTGTGCTGAACCGTGAACAATATCACGCCCGCGCCGCCGGCCAGCGATGCGCTAATTAAATAGATCGTAAAAAATCGCAGCGGACCGACCGCGAAGCACATCAAGGCCCATATGCTTAGGAGCAAGACGTTGTTCCAGAACATGTGCCAGTACTCTTTGTCCGATTGCCAAAGGCGCGTCGCGAAACTAGCGGCGTGCGCCTTGATCGGCAAGTTGGGCTGCGCAACTTTCCTTCTAACGATATGGCTCACCCAACCAATACTGCCTCTGAGCCAATTAAAGCGCGGGTTAAAAATCGCATAGATAAGGCCGGCCACTGGAGCGAATGCAATATGGCATTTAAGTCGATATCTGAGCTGCTGCGCGGCGGTCATCGCCGCATATTCATCAATTGACAGGGTGGTATACAGCCCGCGGTATTTGTCCCAGTTGCCGTTCGTGGCATGGTGATAACTATGATGTCGCGACCATACGTACTGCGGCATGCCGGAGACCACGCCCAAAAAGAACCCGAAGGCGCGATTAAGCGATTGGGTACGAAACAGGCTGCCATGGCCGCATTCGTGCATCAGCACAAAGATGCGCAAAGTGAACAAGCTGATTAGCAACACCGCCGCGGCGGTTAGCCAAAGCGAAACGTTGATACTCGACACCGCCGCCCACCAGGCCAGCGCGAGAGCTGCCAATGCGATTAAAACTTGCGTCAAGGCTCTCCCATTATTGGCCTGAGCGTACCGGCGAATGATGGCGCGCTTTTCTTTCTTTATCTGGAGAATCGACGACACAATCGGATTACCTTCGGTTCGTATGATTTAAGCAGAAGTTTAGCAGACCGACGTGAGCGTGGTAGCAAGTGTAGATGTTCTTCGTAATTTATCCCTAACGCAGCTCGCAGACTCCCTTCGAGGGACTCCGGCGGGCAGGCTGCCTGCTCGGCTCCGCTGTGTTCCGCCTAGCGTTTACGAATAAGCCCCACTGTGTTTAGATTGCCACAGATTCTAATCTGAACTATGCGAGGTGAACGTCGTGGAATATAACGTCATCGACGCTGACGGCCATATCTGTGAACCCCCTGATCTGTGGGAAAAATATATCGAGCCCAAGTACCGCGAGGGCTGCCCCAAGCTGATTACGCTCGAAAGTGGCGAGGAAATTCTGCGGATCGAAGGCGATTACGCAATCTCGCTCAGCCGCGGCAAGAAGCAGATCAGTTTTGGCGCGGTCGGCGCAATCGGCGCGCGCGACGGCAAGGTCTCCGCGCGCATTCCCTATACTGAGGGTCGCAAGGGCGGTTTCGATCCCCATGCGCGCATCCCAGATATGGACGCCGAGGGAATCGACGCGGCGTTCCTCTATCCCAGCTTGGGCCTGTTCATGGGCGCGACCAAGGACCCGGAGTTCTCCGCTGCGGTCTGCCGCGCATATAACCGATGGCTCGCCGACTACTGCAAACCCTATCCCGAGCGGCTGTTCGGCGCTGCGATGCTGCCAATGCAATCGGTCGAGGGCGCAGTGCAGGAGTTGCGTTTTGCGGTCAAGGAACTGAATTTCAAGGCGGGTTTCATCCGGCCCAACCCGTATAATGGGCGCGTCCTGCACGATCCTGAATATGATCCGCTCTGGACAGAGGCGCAGGAACTCGGCTTTTCGATCGGAATCCACGGCGGCTCCGAGAGCGGCCAGCCGACCCTCGCGATGGATCGTTTCAAGCGCGGCGGCGCGGTGCGGCACGTTGTTTCGCACACCTTCGAGATGATCGCGGCGGCGACCAGCCTGATTATGTGCGGCGTTTGCGATCACTTTCCAAAGGTCAAGTTCGCCTTCCTCGAATCGGGCGGCGGCTGGATGGCCGGATGGCTCGATCGGATGGACCGGCATTACGACGATGCCGGGATGAATGATACCAAGCTGTCGATGCGGCCCAGCGATCTATTTCGCCGTCAATGCTTTATCTCGTTCGAACCCGTCGAAGGCTCGCTCAAGTATCTCGCCGACTATATTGGCTCGGAGAATATTTTGTGGGCGACTGATTATCCACATCTGGACGGCTTTCTCGACGCGCCGAACATGATTAAGCGGATGGGATTACCGCCATCGACGCTCGCGAATGTGCTCGCAACTGGCGCGAAGCGATACTACAACTTGCAATAGAGGCGAGGTAACCGAGCCATGGAATATAACGTCATCGACGCGGACGGCCATATCCTCGAACCACCCGATCTATGGGAACGATATATTGAGCCTAAATATCGCGAGGCCTGTCCCAAATTACTATTCACTGAAAATGGCGGTGAGATTTTGCGAATCGAGGGCGACGACGCGATCGACCTCGGGCGCGGCAAGAAGCCGGTAAAGCTCGGCGGTCTTGGCACTTTCGGTGCGCGCGCGGGCGGGATGAACTCCTTTGGGACTGAATATCTGAAGGGTAGAGCGGGCGGTTTCGATCCCCATGCGCGCATCCCGGATATGGACGCCGAAGGAATCGACGCGGCCTTCCTCTATCCAAGTCTCGGGCTATTTCTCGGCGCGACCAAGGACCCCGAATTCTCCGCCGCGGCGTGCCGCGCATACAATCGATGGCTCGCCGACTATTGCCGACCTTATCCCGAGCGGCTGTTCGGCGCTGCGATGCTGCCGGTCCAGTCAGTTGAGCATGCCGTCCAAGAACTCAAGTTCGCGGCGAATGAATTCGGCTTCCGCGCGGGTTTCATCCGTCCGAATCCCTACAATGGGCGCGTTCTGCACGATCCAGCTAATGATCCGATCTGGGCCGCAGCGCAGGAGATGGATTTCTCGATCGGCATCCACAGCGGCTCCGAGAGCGGACAGGCGACGGTCGGCTTCGATCGCTTTACTAAGGGCTTTGCTGTGCGCCATCTGGTAGCCCATACGATGGAGATGATGGCCGCGGCGACCAGCTTGATCATGTGCGGCGTGTGCGATCGTTTCCCCGGGCTGCGGATCGCATTTCTTGAATCGGGCGGCGGCTGGATGGCCGGATGGCTCGATCGCATGGACCGGCATTACGACGACAAAGGGATGAATGACACGCATCTATCGATGCGCCCCAGTGAAATTTTCCGCCGCCAGTGCTTTATCTCTTTCGAGCCGGTTGAAGGTTCCCTGAAATACCTGGCGGAGTATCTCGGTTCCGACAATATACTATGGGCGACTGATTATCCGCATGCCGACGGCTTCCCCGACGCGGCAAATATGATCAAGCGGATGGGCTTGCCGCCGAAAACGCTCGCGAATGTGCTGGCCGGCGGCGCCAAGCGGTACTACAACATCCAGTAGTCAGTTAGGTTTCTGAATTTCGATAATATGGGCGGGCGTCAATGCTCGCCCATATTTACCAATCGCTTTAAATGCATCAGCTGACGACCGGCGGAAGTTGATGGCACTTTCCGACCTGAGCACCCATCATGAAAAGAGCGGCCTCCAATTTGTGGGCACGCAGAGGGAGGTCGTTTCCATGGAAATTCGGCAAAATTACTCTGCCGGCTGCCGCTCGAGAACTGCGTGGTAGCAACCATGAGACCCTGATTTGCGTCCCTAATCGCTCTATTCGATTCAGTTCCAATTATGGAATGTGTCGACATACGCGGATGTCTGTCTACTTACATCGACCGATAACACGCCCTGTGTCGGCCGCGAGAAATTCGGATCGACGCTAGAGCCCTTAGGAACAGAGCTGACGCCTCTCGGGAATTCTGAGAACTTCTGGAATAATCGCATCGTGAACTTCCCCGAAGTGAAATGATTAACACGATTCGCCGAGCGCTGCCGAAACCCTTGAATCGAGAATGACCTGACCGTCATCGACTTGCGAGGCAGAATATCACCATTCTTTGCGAATCCCGAACAAGAATACGGTATCAAATCTGAAGTAATGTCTCCTATAGTCACACTCTCCAGGACGAGGTGTCGGCTAACATGGCCGAGGTATCTAGAAATACCAGGAAATCGAGGATTTTGATTTATTTCAAGCAGCCGCTGGTTGGGTCTTCTCCAGCGATTTCCAAGTCCCCAGCGCAAGATTGCTTCGCACCACCTTAGTGTGCGCTCATTATCGTCTCCCTGCACCGCCTGTTGCAGTCCGGCGCGAAGGTAGGTCAACGCGTTAAGGGTCGAGTCCCAACGGTAACAACAATAATCCCGGCCTTTCTCGTACGAATAGCCGTTCATGTTCTCGGGAGCCTTAAAACTCGCAGGCCATTTATATTGTGCCAGTGCTTGCTCGACTCCAGTGACGTGGAAGCGCCGATCGGCAGGTTGAATTCGTCGGGCTCCGACAATTGGACCAATTCCTCGCGGGATATACCGCCGCGTCAATTAGCCGGCTGACCGTGTCGTACTTCATTGCCTCCTTAGCTGACGGCGGCGAAGTCGCGAACTAGATTCGCGGACCGAGTCGACACATTTTTACGGCTTTCGAGAACGATGTCGCGCAGGGCTTCTTCGAAGTATATCCGCTGGAGGATCGGCATGCTTTCCATGCGCGCGATCGCCTAATTCGATTTGTGCGGCTTCCGCTGCGAATCTTCGATGTACTTCATCTCGCGATCGCGACCGCTCAGCGAGACGGAGACGATCGTAACGGCTGACGAAGTTTTCGCATCGGCTTCCGTTGCCCTGTCCCTGCACGAGGTGAGTATCGTCAAGCCGAGCGCGCACGGTCACGTCGACGAGTTTCTGCCTACTCCCGCTTTACCGCATCGTGAACGCACTATACTTCTGATGCTGCGCAATCTCTTGACATTAAGTCCCCGAACACGGATGAAACATCCAACACGGGAGGTTCGTTCGATGGAATTTGCAATCACCTACCCGGCGCGGCCGGACGCCTGGAAAGATATCGCAATTGCCGAGGATAACGGCTTCGTCAATTGCTGGTTCTACGATTCGCAGATGATCTACAGCGACGTGTACGTCTGCATGGCGCTCGCCGCCGAGCATACCAAGCGGATCAAGCTCTCGACCGGCGTCGCGATCCCATCGAATCGAATCGAGCCGGTTACCGCGCACTCGATTGCGACGATCAATCTGCTCGCGCCCGGCCGCACGATTCTCGGGATCGGCAGCGGCTTCACCGGCCGCAACACGATGGGCTTGCCGCCAGTACCCCTCGAACGAATCCGCAAGTACGTCGCAATGGTGCGCAAGCTGCTGCACGGCGAGGAGGTCACCTATCGCGACGGCAAACGCGAGCGCGCGATCCGTTTTCTGCATCCCAAGACCAATCAGGGCTATATCAATATCGCGGATCATATCCCGATCCATCTTGCGGCTGACGGGCCCAAGGCGCTCGAAATGACCGGCGAGATCGCCGACGGCTGGATGACCGTGCTGTCCAATCCCGAGCGTTTCAAGGAGAAGTATGCGCTGGTGAAGAAGGGCGCGGAGCGTGCCGGACGTTCGTTCGACAATCTGCCGAATGCGATCCTGACCTCGGGATGCGTTCTGCGCGACGGCGAAAAGCCCGACTCGCCGCGCGTGGTCGAGCGGATGGGCCCGTTCGCGGTAGTTTTCCTGCATGCGCTGTGGGAAGCGTCCGCGGTTTCCGCCGGACTGCAAGGGCCGCTGCTCAAGCTGTGGGAGCGCTATCGCGATGAATATATCCCGACGATGAAAACCCCCGAGTCGAAGCGCTATCTCGAAATGCACGAGGGCCATCTGATCTACATGCGTCCCGGCGAGGAGAAATACGCGAATGCTGACTTGATCGGCACGATGACGCTGACCGGACGCGGCGAGGAAATCCGCGCGCGGCTCAAGGGCCTCGAAGCGGCGGGTGTTAAGCAGGTCGCGATTCAGGTGGTCTATCCGCATGGTCGCGAGATGATCGAGGATTTCAGCCGCGAAGTAATCGCCAAATATTAGGCGCTAGACGGAGCGAACGGGTGGTCAAGAGCGAATTCCCCCTTTCCTGTCATTCTGAGGGAAGCGAAGAATCTCGGCTGCGTTTTGGCGATCATCACGTCATTGCCGACGAAGCGAGCATCAGACGCGAATCGCTCGCACGAGTTCAGCCGTGACTCAGCCCCTCGATGGATTGCGAGTGATCGAACTCGCACAGATTTATGCAGGTCCGTATTGCGGACTGCAGCTCGCGCATTTCGGCGCAGAGGTGATCAAGATTGAGCCGCTGGGCGAGGGCGAATTTCTCCGGATGCGCCCGCCGGCCCCGCGCGGCGCAAATCTCGGCTTCCTAATGCTGAATCCGGGCAAGAAGTCAGTCGCGCTGAATATCAAAGATGCGCGCGGCCGCGATCTCCTGCTCCGGTTACTCGAGACCGCCGATGTGCTGCTCGAAAACTATGCCGCCGGATCACTCGAACGGCTCGGTCTGGGGTTCGCCGACCTCGAACCGCGTTTTCCGCGCCTAATCTATGCATCGTGCAAAGGCTATGGCGCGGATAGCCGGTGGGCAAATCTCGGCGCGATGGACTTCACGGTGCAGGCGGCCTCAGGAATCATCGATATGACCGGCTATGCCGATCGGCCGGGGGTGCGCGCGACCGCCGCTCTGATTGATACAAGCGCCGGGATCCATCTTGCCGCCGGAATCATGGCGAAGCTGATTGAACGCGGACGCACCGGACGCGGCGGCAAGGTCGAAGTCGCGATGCTCGATATTTGCGTGCCTGCGGTCAGCGGGATGATCGCTTCGGCACTTGAAGGCAATCCGCTGCCGCGCCTCGCCAATCGGCATCCGAGCGCGTGTCCCTCGAACACCTATACAGCGGTGGACGGTCAAATCCTGATCTATTGCCTGACCGAGGATCACTGGCGGCGCTTCGCCAAAGTAATCGGGCGCGCCGACCTGCTGGATAATCCGCGCTACCGGGACCATCAGAGCCGCTATTCGATTATCGATGAAGTCGATGCGATGGTGGCCGAATGGGTCGCATCAAGGAATCGCGATGAGTTGGTCAATTTACTAATCGAGCATGGCATCCCATGCGCGCCGGTACGGACGATCACGGAAGTCGCTACTGACGAAGAGCTGCAACGCCGGGATCTGCTCCGTACTGGAATTTTTGGAAAGTAACAACACGCCGGTGGCCGTGTTGGGTTCGGCGATCAAGATGTCGGGCCTGCCGACGGCGGACGAGTCGCCGCGAGTCCCGGTGCTAGGCGAGGATACGATCGAGGTTCTTACTGAACTCGGCATCCGCACCGACGAGATTGACCGATTGCAACGCGAGGGAGTGATCTGAAGCTGCCGCAGCAGCAATCGAGGAGAATCTAAATGAGTGACTATTTTCGATTGGAGAAACAGGACGGCGTTGCGACGCTGACGTTCGATCGTAACGAGAAGCGCAATCCGTTTAATGAAGACAGCATCTCGGAGCTTGAAGCCAACTTGCTCGCGCTCCGCGACGACGATGCGATCAAGGCGCTGTTGCTGACCGGCGTCGGCAATACCTTCTCGGCGGGCGCGGATTTGTCGCTAATGAAGGGTGTCACCGATCAGGCCGAACGCCAGCGGTTGTTCGGTTCAGTCGCACCGCAGCGGCGCAAACTCGTGCGTCGAACTTTGGAGCTTCTGCGAAATCTCGAACTGCCGACAGTAGCGGCAGTCAATGGCTTCGCGGTAGGCGGCGGATGGTTCCTCGCGCTTGCCTGCGATTTGCGGATCGCGGTCGAGGGCGTAGAGTTCTGGATGCCCGAAGTTGATCTTGGCGCGCCGGGACCGCGCGGACCGGAGCAATGGCTCGCCGCGCATGTTGGGGCAGCGCGGGCTAAGGAGATCATCTTCACCTGCCGGCATTTCAAGGCCGAAGAACTCTATCAATGGGGCCTGCTCAACCGGGTCGTCACGCGCGCCGAGCTGATGCCGGTCGCGACGGATTTGGCGCGTAGCCTCGCCGCCAAGAACCATCGTGCGATCGTGCAGGCCAAAGCGCAGATCAACGATTTCTACTTGGAGTAATTCAATGTCCGGTAATTTCCGCTTCGAGCAGGACGGTCCGGTCGCGACTATCACCTTTAATCGGCCCGAGCGCCGCAATTGCGTGAATCTCGAAGTCCTCGACGAACTGGAAGCCCTAATCTTTCAGGTTCGCGAAGATCGCGAGACCCGCATAATGATCGTGACCGGTACCGGAGCGGCCTTCTGCGCGGGCGCAGACATGTCGAACCTCAAGGGCGTCACCGATCCCGCCGAGCGGGTGCGCATCTTCAGCTCGCGCAGCGGACAGGCGCCGCGGGTGATCGGACGAATCTTCGATACGATCCTGCGGCTCGACTGCATGACGATCGGCGCGATCAATGGTTTCGCCGTCGGCGGCGGATGGGCGCTCGCGGCCGCGATGGATTTCGTGGTTGCAGCCGAGACCGCGCAATTCTGGGTACCGGAGGTCGAACTCGGGGTGCCTTTCCGCGGCGGGCCGGCGGAGGTGCTCGCAAAAAGATTAGGACCGTGGCGCGCCAAAGAAGCCATGATCCTGTGCCGTCACTACAGCGCCGCTGAACTCTTCGCGATGGGATTGGTCAACGAAGTGACGCCAGCGGCTGAACTGATGGTTGCGACGCGCCGACTCGCCGATCGTTTGCTGGCGCTTCCCGAAAAAGCCGCGACTCGCACCAAACATGGTATCGATGGAGTTTTCATCGGTCCGCGCCTCTATTGATTTTGCCGCGATTGCGGGCGATACAGGGACTACGGTTAAAGACCAGTCACAGGAGGCTGCGCGATGATTAAACCTGAACGGATCGGTCACGTGGTGATCAAGGTCCGGGATATTGAACGTTCCAAGCAGTTCTACATGGATGTGCTAGGCCTTGATTTGATGATGGAGTTGCCGCAAATCAAGATGGCGTTTTTCGCTAGCGATCGCCGGGATCATCACGAGATCGCGTGCGTCGAGGTCGGCGCAGATGCCGCGGGCAATCAACCGAAGCAGATCGGCCTGGTTCATATCGCGTTTCGCTTGCGCGACGAGGATCATCTCCGCGCGGCTTATCAGGAATTCAAGGAAAAAAACGTTCCCATTAACTTTCACTGTGGATCACGGCGTCACCAAGAGTATCTATTTCCGCGATCCGGACGGTAATCAGCTTGAAGTCTATTGCGACAATCCGCGCGAGTACGCTCGCCAGAAGGCCGCCGACGGTTACGGCGGGATGGACAAGCTGGAGTTCGCGTCGGAGGAGCGCGGTATTAGCGAGGCGTTCGCGGCACGCGAAGTGATGAGCTGATTCCAGCTATTGCGACTCGCATCACGTTTGATTCTTTTGCACGGCCGGGCCGGGTCCGCGATGACTTACCCGGCCGTCTGTATACTGAGTGACTAATGGGTATTCGGACCGGTCAGGAATATATCGAAAGTCTGCGCGACGGACGCACCATCTTCGTCAATGGCGAGCGCGTCAAGGACGTCACTGCCTATCCGCCGTTCAGGGGAGTAGTTCAGACGCTCGGCGGACTCTATGATTTGCAGCACGCGCAACGCGGACATCTTTACTTATCAGTCGCCCACGACCAGAAATCCCGTCAGCGCGTCATTTCTGATCGCGCAGACCGGCGAACAAGTGGAAGCGCGTATCCGCGCCGAGGAGGCTCGCGCGACGCATACGTTTGGCCTGATGGGCCGGATGCCCGATTTTTGCAATGCTCTCATCACTGACTTTGCCGTTGCTCATCAATATTTAGGCCGTCACGATCCACGATTCGGTCAGCATGCTCAACGCTATTACGAGGATTGTCGCGAGAACGACTGGTGCCTGACTCACACTCTGGTCGATCCGCAGATTGATCGCTCGAAAGGACCGGCTGAACAGCCCGATCCTTTCATGGCGCTGCGCATCGTGCGCGAGACCGATCGCGGAATAATCGTGCGCGGCGCGAAGATGCTCTCGACGCTTGCGCCCTTTGCCAACGAAATCTGGGTCGGCCCATTCTATCCGCGCCGTCCGGGCGAAGAGGCCTATACGCTCTGTTTCGCCCTCCCGATGGCGACGTCGGGAATGAAGTTCATCTGCCGCGAAACTTATGACAGCGGCCGCAGCACGTTCGATCGCCCGCTCAGCTCGCGCTTCGATGAAGAAGACGCGCTGGCGATTTTCGACGATGTCGAAGTTCCCTTCGAGCGCATTTTTATCAAGGGCGACGTTGAAATCTTCAATGGCGTTTTCCCGCGCACGCCGGGTTATGCGTTGCTGCAGGCGACGATTCGCGGGATGGTCAAGCTGCGCTTTCTGGCCGGACTCGCTTGCCATCTGGCGGAGACGATTGGCCGCAACGACGCGGTTCACGTGCAGGCGCAACTGGGCGAGCTGGTGGCCAACGCCGAGTTGGCTGGCGGTCTGGTTCGCGCGGCCGCACAGGAAGTAGCGCTTGGCAGCGCTCGTCCGCAGCCGAATCGAAGCTTGTCGGCAACCCTATGGGTGTTTCTCCCGCAAGCGCATATGCGCGCCGCCGAAGTGATTCGCCAGCTCAGCGGGAGCGGCTTGATCATGACGCCTACCGAAAAGGATTTCGGTAATCCCGAGATCAGCGCTTACCTCGACAAGTACCTACAAGGGAAGAACGTCTCGGCGCGCGATCGCGTGCAACTGTTCAAGCTCGCGTGGGACATGATCGGCGAGCAGTTCGGCAGCCGCCAGTTGCAGTATGAATGGTTTTACGCGGGCGATCCTTATTTCACTCGCGGTCGCTTCTATCACTCGCCGGTCGTGCGCGACTTCAAGTCGATGGTCGATCGGGCACTCGCGCGCAGCGGTGAATGAATTACGACCTTTTGGCGGCGCGGCCTGCTGACGTTCCCGCGATCTGTCCGAAGACCGAGCCCGACATCAGGCCGGTACCGCCCGGGTAATTGAAATAGAAGAGCCCGCCGACCAATTCGCCCGCCGCGTACAAGCCCGCGAATCGGGACGCCGTCGGTGTTGATCACCGCGCCGCGCTCATCGATCCGCAAGCCGCCGAAGGTGAACGTAATTCCGCAGGTCACGGCATAGGCCTCGAACGGCGGCGTATCGATCAGATTTGCCCAGTTGCTCTTGTTCAGCGCGAGGCCCCGTGTCCCGCGCCCGTCCTTGATGTTCGGATTGAACGGAACGCCTTGATCGATAGTTGAATTATACTCGCTGACCTCGGCCAGAAAGCTCTGCGCGTCAACGTCCTCCAGCTTGCCTGCCAGCGCTTCGAGTGAGTCTGCACTGACTTTGGTGACGTGCTTGATCCGGTATTCGTCGCGCAGCAGATGCGCCACTTTGCGATCGAAGATCTGCCACGCGAACTGTCCGGGCTGTTCGAGGATCGCGCGCCCATATTTGGCGTAAGTATAGTTGCGAAAATCCGCGCCCTCATCGACGAAGCGCCGCCCGCGCGCATTGACCATGATCCCGAAAGGATAGCTATGCTTCTGAAAGCCGTCGCCGACGCTCAGGTCGCCGAACTCGGGCGCGTTGCGATCCCATCCGACCGCATGGCATCCCGACCAGTTACCGTAGGGCATCGCGCCCGCGTCGAGCGCCATCCGGATGCCGTCGCCGGTGTTGAAGCGGGTGCCGCGCACTTTCGCGAGGTCCCATCCGGGGCCGAGATAGCGCGTGCGCCATTCGGCATTCGCCTCGAAGCCGCCCGACGCAATTACGATTGCGCGGGCTTCGAGCACGTCAGTAACGCCGGCTGTGCGGACCGCGACGCCGCGTACGCCGTTGTCATCAGTGATCAGTTCGAGCGCGCGGCTTGCGTAGCGAACTTCGATTCCAGACTTTTGCGCGATCGCGTAGAGCGAATCGACCAGCCCCGGACCGCCGCCCCACGCCTCGACCGTCAGACCGCCCCAGAACTTGAAGCGCCCGTCAACTTTGAAGGCCTGCCGTCCATAAATCGGAGCGAAGCGCACACCCTTCTCCCGCATCCAGAGCATCGTGTCGAAGCTCCGCGACACGAGCATCTCGGCGAGTTGCGGATTCGTCCGGTATTGAGTGACACGGCAGAGGTCGTCGTAAAACTGGTCCTCGGGATACGCGCCGAAATCAGTATTGGTTTTGTCCTCGTCGGTGAGGTCCGGCATCAGGCGCGCGAGGTCCTCGACGCCGCGATACGCGACCCGCATCGCACCGGCAGTAAAGCGCGAGTTGCCGCCCCGCTCGGCTTCGGGAGCGGCTTCGAGCACCAGCACCGAAGCGCCAAGTTCGCGCGCGGCGAGAGCAGCGCATAACGCGGCATTGCCCCCGCCTACAATTATAATGTCGAATGAATTCATCATTCCAAACTACAGCAGGCGGAAATTGCGACCGTTGCGCGCGGCTTGCGGTCAAAAGTCGCTGTATAATCACATCCCTGCATCGGAGATTGAGTCTAGCCATGAACATATCGGCAAAATCAGCACCATTCCCGTATTCCTGCAGGGCTGTCGAAGCCTCGTCCCGATCTTCGATCTACCAGTGATATGGTTTGCATTAGCTTCCACGAGCATTAGCGACACGATCTCTGCCAGGGTAGATCGTATGACCCTCTCGAACACCCATACCAGTTCGCATGAGACGATTCGATTTACAAAGCAAGGCATTATCCGTCGGAGCATTCCTGGGTTAAAAACCGGACTAGCCCTCTTCGCCTGCTCCTTATCGTCCCCGAGCATGTATCGCACCAGTACATTGGAATCGACTGCTTTCATTTCCCGTTTGAGGTGTCGCTCAGCCGCAGCCATACGGATCGCTTCGTCCATCTGCCGGATCGCTCACCTGGCGCGGCGCAGGCCCGAAAATTCCACGAAGCTCACAATATCGATTTTACGTGGAGCAAGCGTCACGCGCCCGTCGTCGCCGATCACAAAGTCGAGCCGATCTCCCGTCTTGAGCTTCAGGTGCTCCCGAATTGCTTTGGGGATAGTGGTTTGCCCCTTGCTGGTGATGGTCGCGGTCGCCATTCCTTACCTCGCGTAAGGAATGTTAGCACAATTTTATTCCTTCCGCGGCAAGCCTCATCGATTAACAGGCAGCACGCTCTGCGCGATCGTCTCGTCGAGCGCCTCGTAATCAAAATAGCGAAGGACCTCGTACAGCTCGGCGCGGGTTTGCATCCGATCGAGTGTCGCGGCTGCGCTGCCGTCACGCGCGAGTAGCCGCGTATAGCTCTTCGATCGACTTCGCTGCGATCCGCAATGACGATACTGGCCAGATGACCATCTTGAAACCGAACTCCTCAAACTGCTGCGCGGTGAAGTAGGGAGTCCGCCCGAACTCGGTCATGTTGGCGAGTAGTGGCGCGCCGATTTCAGCCGCGAAGCGGCGGAACATCGCCTCGGTTTCGAGCGCCTCCGGGAAGATCGCATCCGCTCCGGCGTCGAGATACGCGCGCGCCCGCGCGAGTGCGGCCTCGATTCCCTCGACTCCCGCCGCATCAGTTCGCGCGATAATCCGCAGATGCGAACGCGCCTTCCGAGCAGCATTGATCTTCGCCGCCATCTCGGTCGTGCTGACCAGTTGCTTGTCGCTCAGATGCCCGCACTTCTTGGGGATGATCTGATCCTCGATCTGGATCGCGGCCGCGCCCGCCGCTTCCAGCTCGCGCACCGTGCGCATCACGTTCAGCACGCCACCGAAGCCGGTATCGACATCTACGATAAGCGGCAGATCGCAGACCCGCACGATGGCGCGAGTAAAAAAGCAAACTTCATCGAGGCTGAGCAGGCCGAGGTCGGCGAGCCCCAGACTGGCGCTCAGCGCCGCGCCCGACAGATAGATCGCGTCGAAACCGGCGCGCCGCGCCAGCATCGCCGCGAGCGGATGATGCGTGCCCGGAATTCTCAGAATGCCATCCCGGCGCCACAGCGCCGCGAGCCGTTCACCCGCCGGCGCCTGCGTCTCGTCCGTAAGCCAGATCATGTGATTGCTCCAATAGGTGCTGCCCATTACAAAACGTTTTTCGGTGCGAGGCGCTTTGTGCGATATTTGACCGGGGTTGAGTATCAGGCGATCTTGCCGCAGAAAATTTTCAGGCTCGCCATCAGCGCTCAAGGATGGTCGCGATGAAATTTGGGCTGCTCTATAACACCGACTATTATCCCGAAACGCACGGCTCCCCAACAAAATACTATAACGAGATCCTCGAGCAGACGCAGTTTGCTGAAGAGCTCGGCTACCACGCCGTGTGGTTCGGTGAGCATCACTATTCGGGATACTCCTTCGGTTCGCCGCCCGTGATTGCGATGGCTGCGGCAGCACGCACCAAGCGGATTAAGCTTGGCACGGGCGTGTCGCTCATTCCGCTCAATCATCCCCTTCGCCTGGCGGAAGAATATGCGATGCTCGATGTGCTGAGCGGCGGTCGTCTCGAATATGGAATAGGACGCGGGTTTCTCAACTACTCTTACCAGATTTTCGGGATAAATCCTGACGAAAGCCACGCTCGGTATCGCGAGGGCACTGAGCTGATAATGCGCGCTTGGACTTCACGCGGCCCTTTTTCTTTCGACGGCAAGTTCTGGAAACTTACTGACTATTCGTTCTTTCCGCGCCCATTGCAGGAGCCGATGCCGCCGATTTTCGCGTCGGGGGCGGTCACGCCGGAAAGCTATGCATGGGCCGGCTCGATGGGACTCCATCTGGGTACCGCCTTTTTTATCCCGGCCCCTGAGATGGTCCGCGACAATATCGAGCTTTACCGCCAGTCGTTACGCGCCGCCGGGCATGATCCGGCGGAGCGCGAAATTGCTGGAGTTTATCAGATGTATTGCGGCGATTCGGCCGAGGAAGCCCGCGCGCACGGCGGCGTTTATGCGCTTCAGTACTATAAGTTTTTCGAGGCCTTGGACCAACGCAGTAGGCACTCCTCCGCAACTTATGAGCGCTACAAGAAGGGTGTCGGCTTTAGCCGCTTCACCTACGACGAGCTCGATCGCATGCGCGTGTTGCTGATTGGAGAACCCGAAATCCTGATTGAGCGAGTGCGCTGGACGGCGGAATTTTATGGAGCCACCTACCTGATTCTCGAAGTCGCGCAAGGTGGCGAGCCACATGAGTACGTGATGCGCTCCCTCGAGCGCTTCGCCAAGTACGTGATGCCAGCCTTCAGGTGAGTCAGATGGCCGCTTACGATGTGATCGTGATTGGGGCAGGCAATGCCGCTCTGGCGGCTGCCGTATCCGCGCGGAATAGCGGCGCTGAACGAGTGCTCGTGCTGGAGAAAGCCTCCGAAGAATTGCGCGGCGGCAATACCTTCTATAGCGGCGGACTGCTGCGCATCGCCTTCGATAAGGTCGAAGAGATTTTGCGGCTCGTGCCGGACGCGCGCGAGCTGCCGGGCTTTATCGAAGGAATCGAGCCGTATCCGCAGACCTCCTTCTGGGCCGACCTGCGCCGCATGACCGGCAATCGCACCGACCCGGCACTCGCCGAAATCCTGATCTCCAACTCGTACGCGACCGCCTGCTGGATGGCCGATAACGGCATCCGTTTCGAGCCTGCAATCTCACTCGGTGCGGTGCGCGTCGGCGGCGTGCTGAAGTGGCCCAAGGGCGCGATCATCCGCGCGGTCCACGAGGGTGTCGGGCTGTCCCGGATGTGGTTTGCAATTGCGCAGCGCAAAGGCATCGAGATTCGGTACAACAGCTACGCGACTGAACTGACGCGCGACGAGCGTGGCCGTATCAGCGGCGTGATCGTGCGCGCGCCTGACGGTACTCAACGGCTCGAATCTCCCTCCGTGGTGCTCGGATGCGGCGGGTTCGAGGCCAACGCCGCCTGGCGCGCGCAGTATCTCGGCCGCCCGTGGGACCATGCGAAGGTGCGCGGCACGCCTCACAATCAGGGCGACGGCTTGCGGATGGCGCTCGAAATCGGCGCGCTGCCTTGGGGACAGTGGAGCGGATGTCACGCCACGCCGATCAATGCCGAAGCTCCCGCTTTCGGCGATCGCAAGCTCACCGATAAAACCAACCGCCTTTCCTATCTCTACGGCCTGATGCTCAATCGGAACGGTCTGCGCTTTGTTGATGAGGGCGAAGATCAGGCGCTCTTCACCTATGCGAAATTCGGCGGTGCGATTCTGAATCAGCCCGGCGGCGTCGCGTGGCAGCTCTTCGATGCGAAAGTCACGCCGCTGCTCGAGCCTCGCTACGCCACCAGCGAACCGATCATCGCCGACCGCCTCGACGATTTAATCCAGAGGCTCGACCTTGATCATAGAACGGCACTCGCTACTCTGGGCGATTTCAATGCCGCCGCTGGAAATGGCGTTTTCAATCCCGGCGAGCGCGATCGGATGGCGACGCACGGCCTTCCGCTGCCAAAATCCAACTGGGCGCAGAAGCTCGATACGCCGCCATTTCGCGCCTATCCGGTCACCGGCGGTATCACCTTCTCCTTTGGCGGAGTGAAGGTAAACGATCATGCTCAAGTCATCGCGACGAACTGGGAACCGATTCCCGGGCTTTACGCCTGCGGCGAGATGGTCGGCGGTCTGTTCCACGACAATTACCCGGGCGGCTCGGGCCTGATGTCCGGCGCGGTGTTCGGACGAATCGCCGGCGCTTCCGCTGCCCGCGACCGGACTAGCTAGTGCCGCATCGTGGATGCTTTTCTCAAAGCGACATAGGTCCTTCGAGCGCAGCGAAGAATCTCGATTCGAGCAATCGGCTTCGGATTGAGATTCTTCGGTCGCAGACTCCCTCAGAATGACTTAAGAGGATCCCGTGTGAAAAAGTTATCGGGGCGATAGGAGTTGTTCCGAATGAATCAGCTTGGATTTCGCGCAGTATTCATGCGCGGCGGGACCAGCAAGGCGCTGATTTTTCGCGCCGCCGATCTGCCCGAATCGCAGGCAGTGCGCGACCATATCTTTCTCGCCATGATCGGCAGTCCCGACCCCAATGGCCGCCAGCTCGACGGGATGGGCGGTGGCCTCTCGTCACTCTCCAAAGTCTGCATAGTCGGTCCGCCGACTCATCCCGAAGCCGACGTAGATTATACGTTCGCGCAGGTCTCGGTCGGCAGCGCGAGCGTCGATTACAGCGGTAATTGTGGAAATATGTCCTCCGCGATCGGTCCGTTCGCGATCGACGAGAGAATCGTCAAGGCAGTCGGCAACGAGGCAGTTGTCAGAATCCATAATACGAACACGCGCAAGTTGATCGTCTCGCGCTTTGCCGTCCGCGACGGTCGTACGGTGGTTGAAGGCGATTTCCGGCTGCCCGGCGTATCAGGCTCGGGCGCGCCGATTCGACTCGATTTTCTCGATCCGGGAGGAGCAGCAACGGGCAGTCTGCTGCCGACCGGAAACCTGCTCGATCTGCTCGAGGCGCCCGGCCTCGGACAAGTTGCCGTCTCGATGGTCGATGCGGCCAATCCATGCGTCTTCGTTGCTGCCGATTCACTTGGAATGACCGGGATCGAAATGCCCGACGAGCTTGATCGTCGCCCCGCTATTCTCGCGCAGCTTGAAGCAATTCGCGTCGCGGCGAGTCTCCGGATGGGTATCGCGACATCGCCCGAAGAGGCCTCGCGCAAGCCCAGCATTCCGAAGATCGCCGTGGTCAGCGCGCCGCAGGACGCGCGCTCACTCGCCAGCGAAACCATCGGGGCTGATTCAGTTGACGTGGTTGTGCGGATGATCTCGATCGGCCAGCCGCATCGCGCGGTCCCGCTGACCGGCGCGATGTGCCTCGCGGTCGCCGCACGCCTCGAAGGCAGTCTCGTGCATCAACTAGCGCGCCCGCCCGCTGCGCTTAGCGATCCAGTGCGAATCGCGCAACCGTCCGGTGTAACGGTCGTGAATGCATCGGTACGTCGCGAGCGCGACGCCTGGATTGCCGATTATGCGTCGGTCTATCGCACCGCCCGCCGCCTCATGGACGGTGTTGTGTACGTCCCCGCGTCTGTGCTGCAATCATGCATCGGCAACCGTTAACTCTCTGCACCGATTAGCCTAGACTGAACTCCATGGCATGGGTCTATATCGAGGACCTCGGGCGGCATCTCGGCGAAGAGGTGACGCTGCGCGGGATGGCTCTACAATCGCCGTTCGAGCGGCAAAATCCATTTCCTGTTGGTCCGCGACGGCACCGGCGTATGCCAGTGCGTCGCCTCGCTCGCTGATCTCGGTCCCGAAGCCTTTGCGCAGGCGGACCATCTGGGACAGGAGACTTCGCTCGAAGTCACCGGCGTCGTCCGCGAGGACAAGCGCGCGGTCGGCGGCCGCGAGTTGATCGTCAAAAGGATCGACGTGCTCGGGCCGGCGATCGATTATCCCATCACGCCGAAGGAGCATGGCGTCGCCTTCCTGCTCGATCAGCGGCATTTGTGGATTCGTTCGTCACGTCAGCACGCCATCCTGCGGGTTCGTAGCGAGGTCACGGCGGCGGCGCACGACTTCTTTCACGAACGCGGCTTCATTCTTTTCGATTCGCCGATCCTGACGCCCACCTCGTGCGAAGGCACGACCAATCTTTTCGAGATTGACTACTTTGGCGAGCGCAAGGCCTATCTCACGCAGAGCGGTCAACTTTATGCCGAAGCGGGCGCGCTCGCCTTCGGCAAGGTCTATTGCTTTGGCCCCACTTTCCGCGCCGAAAAATCAAAAACCCGCCGTCATCTGACCGAGTTCTGGATGGTCGAGCCGGAAGTCGCCTACTTCAATCTCGACGACGATATGCAGCTTGCCGAGGATTTTGTCTCTTACATCCTGACACGGGTGTTGGCTCGCCGACGGGAAGAGCTGAAACTGCTCGAACGCGACACCGCCAAGCTTGAGCGCGCCGCGACCAAGCCTTACCCGCGCATCACCTACGATGAGGCACTCGAACGGCTCAAGGCCAAAGGCCTCGCGGTGAACTGGGGCGACGACCTCGGCGGTGACGAAGAAACTGCGCTTTCGAGCGACTTCGACAGGCCAGTGATGGTTCATCGTTATCCCGCCGAATGCAAAGCCTTCTACATGAAGCATGATCCAGCGCGCCCCGAAGTCGCGCTCTGCGTCGATATGCTCGCGCCCGAAGGCTATGGGGAGATCATCGGCGGCGGCCAGCGCGAGGATGATTACGAAACGCTGCGCCGGCGCATTCTCGACCACGATCTGCCGCTCGAGCCGTTTAACTGGTACCTCGATCTGCGCCGCTACGGCTCAGTTCCTCATGCCGGCTTTGGGATGGGTATCGAGCGGATGGTGGCGTGGTGCTGCGGCATCCATCATATTCGAGAGGCGATCCCGTTCCCGCGAATGATGGAACGACTGGAGCCCTGATTATACCTCCTCAAAGGCAATCCAAACCCTCAGGGCAGGAGCGAATATGGCAGAGCGTCTCGGCGCACATGCGGCAGTGATCGGCGGCAGCCTGGCCGGGATGATGAGCGCGCGCGTACTCGCCGATCATTTCGATCAGGTGACGATTTTCGAGCGCGACACCATCGAGGACAGTCCGGCGCTGCACAAGTCCGTCCCGCAGGGCAATCATCTTCATACGCTCTTGCAAGGCGGGCAGCAGGTCCTGTCGTCGCTGTTCCCGGGCTTTACCGCCGAGCTTCAGGAGCTGGGCGCGGTTCGCTGGAGTCTCGGCAAGGATATGGCCTTCTACCTGCCTGACGGCAAAGCTTACAACCTGACTGGTTCGGTCCGCGAACCACGTGACGTCGGCCTTGTCGCGCATAGTCAAAGCCGTGGACTCCTCGAATATCTCGTCCGCCGCCGCACCACCGCAATTCCCAACCTCCGCTTCGAGAGCGGTGTTCCGGTGCGCGCGCTTACCCATCGAGATCATCGCGTCTATGGGCTTAGCTGCGAACATTCCAGCGGGTCCCAAGCCATCGAAGCTGATTTGGTCCTTGATGCTGGCGGACGCGGCTCGCAGGCTCCGCGATGGCTCGCTAGTATGGGCTTTCCGGCCCCGCCCGAGAGCGTTATCACCGTTGATTTTGCCTATACCAGTGCAAAGTTCGCCAAGCCCGCCGGCTACGACGAAGAACCGATGCTGTTGGCCGGCGGCCGTCCGCCTCATCAGGTATCTGGCGGCGGTTTATTCGAAATCGAGGACAACACTTGGCACGTCAGTCTCGCGGGTCGCTTCGGCGACTATCCGCCCACCGACGAAACTGGCTTTATGGCGTTTGCCAAAGCTCTGCCGTCGCCGCGCATCTACGATCTGATCAAAGGTGCTAAGCGCGTCAGCGACATTACCCACCATCGTTTCCCGACCAGTATTCAGCGTCACTACGAGTGGATGCCATCATTTCCCGATGGCTTCCTGATCATCGGCGATGCGCTGTGCAGCTTCAATCCCGTGTACGGGCAGGGGATGAGTTCCGCCGCACTGCAGGTCCGAGCACTGCAGGAGGTCTTGCGCGCTCGGGTGATCTCAGACGCCGGGCTAGATGGCCTCTCCGCCGCCTTTCTCCCCAAAGCAGCAGACGTTATCAGTGCTCCGTGGATACTTGCGGCAAATTTCGACTTCGCCTATCCCAAAACCAAAGGCGAGCGCCCACCCGCAATGGAAGAAGGCGCGCGCTATTTTGCCGTGCTGGATGCACTCCAAGGGGAGGACATCGAGGTTCAGCGCCTGCTACTCGAAGTCTTTCAGCTTATGAAACCGCTTTCCGCATTATGGGATGAGCCGATCCGCAACCGCGTCTTTGCCCGATTGCAAAGATTGAGCGGTTAAAATCGTTGTCGAAAATTTTTTTGTGAGTGCGTGAATAAGGCACCTGCTCCCATTCGGGCAAGTCCTGTCCATTTGTTCCGTTAATGCTGAAGCAGAACTGCTTTGGGCGCTCGATTACCTTCCGGCGGCCCGCTCAGATGCAGTAACGATATCGCCGATTAGCTGAACCCTTGTCCCAGTACGCGAAGAACGCGTTACCGGATCTCATGCCAGCTCTGGCCCTGTGCGCCGCCCGATGACTTGCATTAGTTTATCTCATAAAAGTTGTGATTCGCTCACCTTTGCTGGTCAACGTCCGATCACGTAACCCGCATCCAGTCAAGCCTAAACTTGGACGGCGCGCCGATTTGACCCCATTGCCGCAATCTCCGAGCCGCGCTAAAGAAGTATTAGTTGTAATACAGATTAGCCAAGCTTCGACTTGAATAACGAAAAACAATGGCATGCGCGCATGATTAAACCTGTTTCGAGGTGGCGAAATGCTCAGTCGCTGACCTCCGATGTCAGGTCCGCGCGGTAAGCATCCAGCCCGAAGGGAGAGGCACTTGCGGAACGGACCTTTGATACGAAGAGGCGCGAATGCTTCACGCGCCACGCAAATCAACCCTTCTACGGTTCGCTCGTCGGCGGCCGGTCGCATCCTTGGCCGCCAATCATTTCATGGGCCGCCTAATTTTCCTGATTCAGCTCCAAATCTGAAAACTTCCTGCGTGCATCTGGAATGTCGTTTACCAATCAATCTCAGGGAATTTCTGGCTGATCAACTTGGTGCGGTCGTCGATGAGTCTGACGAGACCGTCCTTAATCTGGCTGCCGAAGCTGATGAGACCACGCTGAGCAAGCTAGCTCGTGCAATCCGGCGCTATTCAACTAATCGCGCCCGCGAGTTGTGGGACGAGTGCAGCGTGCCGCTGGCGACCTTCGCGCGAGACCTTAAAGCGAACTCCTCAACCGGCTTGCTATGCCTTAGATGCGTAAGGATCGATTTTGCCGGTGATGCCGCTGAGCGTCATCATCCGCCCGGATGCATCGTGCTCGGCTTGCCCATAGCGCGTTCAACTACTGGCCGTTCAGGCGCTGCACCCGAAGCAGAAATTGCTAATCGAATCCGGCTGCTGATCGAGGAGTTCCGCCGTCTCCGGGCGGCGTTCGGCCTACCTCATTTTGAGCTCGATTCATACGTCCGCAACGGCAACGTGACCTTCACCTGGCGGCCAGTTTCCTGAGGCTTGGTTTTTCCCGAACGGCCGTAACTTTGTGCTGGATACTGCGGGAGACCGATCGCGCTCTGCTACATCGAGGAGGCGCGTCGTCGGCGTTGTTCTTTGCGGCGGCGCCGCTGCGCTTCAGAACGTTTGCGCTTGCGTCGAACACTGGGCTTTTCATAGAAAGCCCGCTTTTTCATCTCCTTGAATACTCCCTCTTTGGCGAGCTTGCGCTTCAGCACGCGCATCGCTTGATCGAGGGAACCTTCGACCCTGATTTCCATAGTCCTCCGTAGCGAATTCAGATAAAGACTGGAGGATAGGGCTGGCTACCCGACCTGTCAACCGCAGCAGTTTTCTGCGAACGCGGGCGCAAGCCCCCAAACGCACTGGAGAAGTCATGGATTTAAGCTTAAATGGCAAAGTTGCGATGCTCACCGGGGCGAGCCGCGGATTGGGGCGCGCGATGGCTGTGGCGCTCGCGGCCGAGGGCGTACAGCTTAGCCTCTGTGCGCGTGGCGGTGAAGCACTTGATCGGACAGCGTTGGAACTCAAGAGAGCGGGGGCAAAAGTTCTGACTCAAGCAGCAGACGTCGCTGACGCCGCCGCGATGGATACGTGGACTGCCGCGACGATTAAGGAATTCGGTGGAATCGATATTCTGATCAATAATGCTGGCGGAGCCAAAGTCGGTACGCTGAAACAGCTTGACGAAGCGGGCTGGCAGCAGGCTTTCGAGCTTAACTTCTTCTCCGCAGTGCGCCTCTCACGCCTGTGCGCTGAGCCAATGAGTCAGCGAGGTGGCGGTTCGATTATCAACATTAGTTCCGTTTACGGGCGTGAGGCCGGCGGCCCAATCAGCTATAACACCTCGAAAGCCGCGATGATCTCCTTCACTAAGGCCCTCGCCCGAGAACTCGCGCCAAAGGGTGTGCGCGTCAATTCAGTCGCACCCGGCTCGATACTCTACCCGGGCGGTACTTGGGAAAACATCTTTAATGCCAACCCAGGCTTTGAAAAAGACTTCATTAGCCATGAATTTCCCGCCGGGCGCCTCGGACGTCCTGAGGAAGTTGCCTACGCCGTCCTGATGCTGGCGTCTCCGAAAGCCAGTTGGATCACTGGAGCCTGCGTGCCGGTGGACGGCGCCCAAGGCCGCTCAATCATTTAAGCGATCTATAGGGAGGCATCTGCTAGTGTGGTGTCCCGGAAATAAGTTTAAGAAGTCATTCTGAGCGACGCTAGGCGAAACGCAGTGGAGCCGAGCACGCGAGTCCGCGAGCGCGTTGAGGAACGAAGAATCTAGCGGTCTCTTAGACTCTATCTAACGCACTAGCTTTGTACGATTGGGCAGACAGCCGAGATTCTTCAGTCGCAGGACTCCCTCAGAATGACTTGCCGGGTGACGCCCATCACCGTTTGTTTGCGGGACACCACACTAACTGATCGATAGTTCGGTGCGCGTCGTCTTGCCCTGATCCTTCAAATCGTCAGCGTTGAGCTTGGGCGCTAAGATAAACAGTCGCCCGGGATCGATCTTGCGCTGCACCAGCGCTGTACGCACGGCATTGGCCCGCGCGTCGGCGAGCTTGCGCAGATCGTCGTCCGAAACTTTCTCGTTCGCCACCATTAATTTTTTCATCTCATCCGGAGGCAGCGATTTGGTCATCCCGAGAAAGTCGCGAGGCTTGTCGAATTTCGCCGCTTTGTACGCCCGCTTCAGGTATTTGTTGTATTCATCCTTTGATAAAGACGCATTGCTGCCCGTTCCTTCCGCCTTGATCTGTTGATCTCGCACCGCATCATCGACCTTGGCTAATCGCAGACCATCCTTATCGACTCGTGGATCGACTCGGCCGGTGATATCGAGCTTCAACGCTGGGCGCGCGGCCATCGCCTTAGCGACCACGTCGAGGCGCTTTTCATCGTCGGGTGTAAGGCGCGCATAGCCCGGATTAAATTCGATATAGTTAAGAGGTTCACTAGCTCTTATCACCACCGAACGCCGATGCGATCAGATTGAATGGCGCCGTGGCTGCTCTTACGATTAAATTTTTCAATACCTGCCATATCACGCCACCGACGCTGAACTCCGGGTCATTCAGCGAGCCCGAAACCGGGATATCCAGATTGATCGCGCCGCTCGGATCTTTGAGAACGGCTACGGCCAATCGGACCGGCAAATTGATCGCGGTCTTGCTCGCGACCTTGTCGCCAAACGTTAGTTGGTCGATGAAGATATGATTCGTTGCCGTCAGATGCTGATCTCTGCAGCAGGTAATGAACGTTAACCGTGAGCGTTCCTTTAATGATTGGGTAGCCGATATATTTCGTCGAGTAAGCGGAAAGACCGGGCAATTCGAGGCCATCAGCTTTCGCGCCAATATTGAGATAGGCCAGCGGCGTCAGCGGATTGGCTGAGCCTTTGATATCAAGCGGCGCGCTGCCATTGACCATGCCGGTCAGCAGCACGTCGGCAGGTTGCGTCGAACTGGTGCTGAGCGCACCAATCTTGCCCGCAACTTCGGTCAAATCCGCGGTATAGTTCGGACGGATGAAATTGTCGGTCCAGTTAATATGTCCGCCTTGGAGCGTGATCCCGCCAAGAGCAATATCCGCATTGAGCGGTTTCGGCTGTGGTGGCGGCGCGCTGTTCGCCGCCGGCGTTGGGATCGCAGTGGGCGTGGGCTGAGTCTCGGAACTGGCCCGCGTCAGTGAGCGCGGGCGTTGGTGGGGATTAGCAGTAATATCACTGAGGTTGAGGCTGCCGTCGCGATTCAGAATGATCCGCGCATAGAAGTCCGAGAGCGCCAGTCCGCCGATATGTACTTTGGGCGCGCGTCCCCCATACTCCGCGTCGATCCGGTGGGCGCTCAGCGAGTTCCATCGCGTGAAGCTGTCGCCGGTCAATTTATCCATGACTCGCACGCCGCCAAGCGTCAGATCGCCGCGATAGGAGGCGTGCAGCTTGTCGCGATTATTGTTAGCCGTGACCACGCCATTCATCGTGAGCAAAGCTGCGGCGAGCCGCGCATTAACCTGATCCTCGATATAGGCATTTACCGGAGTGAGATCGAGTCGATTCGTAATCACATGCAGTTTCGCCTCCAGAGGTGCGGGCGCGGCAGTCCCCTCGACTTTCAAACCGCCCTTGCCATTTACGGTCGCGCCGAGCGCGAGCGCGATCGGCTTGGCCAGATCGTCTGAAATGTTGTTCGCGGTGAATTGAAATGGTGTAAGGTCGAGCTTGACCGGCCTGCGCGTATGCTCGTCGAGCGCGTGAATCGACGCCTTATCAAGCACGATCGAGGCGACTTGATAATGCCACTGCGAGCCGCCGTTAGTGTTCGGAGCAGACGCCGGAGTTTGCTCCTCTTTGACCTTCCGGTAGGCGTGCTTGGCCGCTCGGCGAACGGTCCGCCTCGGAGTTGGTTGCGATACAGCAGGATGGGGGTTCCGGCGAATCAGCGAAATCAGGTTGATTCCGCCCTCGCGGTCGCGATGCGCGATCACCCGTAATCCTTCGGCACGTACCTCGTTGAGGATGGCTTGATGAGCCGCGAGATCGACTTGTCCAACCGCCACGGCAAATCGCTCCCATCCGAGCGGCTCTTCTTTACCGTCGCTGCTCTTCAGATCGAAGCTATCAATCGACGCGTTTGCCGGTTCCACGTGCACGTTAAATTTGTCCGGGGCGAAATTGGTCTTGATGCTGGCTTGCGCGTTGAGCTTCCCGGAAGCGACATCCGCGTTCAAAACCGATGCAGCGAAAGCCTTCAGCCCGGCGAGATCAATCTGGCTGAGCGAGGCGTCGGTAGCAGCCTCCTTATTCGCAAGGTCAAGATTTCCTTTCGCTGTAATCGCGCCGCCGCTGCCCAGAGCTGCGCCAAATTCATAGGGCGCTGTCCCTTGACCCGGCATCTGCAAGTTTTCGAGCTTGGCATGAATCGCGTTGAGCGTCGCCGTAGCCGGAGTCGGCTGACTTTTGTCGGCTATCTGGACTGTGCTGTTTACCAGTTCGAACAACTTTAACGAGAAATCCAGCGGCGGTTTGCCCGAGGTTATGGACGTACTTTGAGCCGCCGGTGTCTGCGCAGGCGCCGAAACCGCAAGCTGCGCTTGAGCCGCGATCGGCTGAGGCGGAGAAGGAGATGCCGACGGCGTGATCGTTGGCTGCGGGGTAATCTGAGGCGATGCCGACATGGTCGGGGTCGAGCGCTCGAAGGCGCTGTCGCGGCGACCGGCTGACTAGTTGCGGGCGCTGGCTTGCTCGTCTCAGTCAGCGCAGTCAGATTCGTCGTGCCATCGGCATTAAGAACGAGGAACGTATTTAGCCCGTCAATGTAAATTCGCTGTAGATGAACCTCGTTCTCCAGCGGCTCAACTGAAGCGATATCCATCACGGCATGATTCAAGTTAAGTAGCGGCGCATCTGCTGCGTCATGCAATTCAATCGAATCGAGCGCGGCGCCGCCATCAATACTAATATGCGGATGGTCCTGCTCATTGATGAAATGCAAATGCATCAGCACCGTCAGCGCGCCCTTGGGTAATTTGATCGGAAGCTTGATCGGAACGTACGAAACATAACGTGGCAGATCGAGCCGATGCAGGCTCAAATCGACTACCGTCTCCTGTGTACGCCTGAAAGGTTTGGTTTTGCCGTCCAGCCGGAAGGGACTGCCGTCAACTTTCATCCGTAATAACGGCTGAACAAAGATATTGACCTTGGAGGGCAGATTCGCGACGAATGGCACACCCAACTGAAGCTGGTCCACTTGATGATGCTGTGAGAGCACGCGGTCGTCGAGGTAAATCGCTCCGTTGTTGATCTGTATATTGTATATCGCGAAGCGCGGCGGCTTAGTGGAAGGCGCGGTCGGCTGCGCTTGTGGACGCTCAATCAGGTCGGAAAAATTGAACGTCTGATCGCCGGTACGGACCACATGAATTACTGGAGTGGCGACTGACAGTTGATCGATCACCGGCGCAAGATGCCATAGCGAAGACCATGAGAGTTTGACGCGGAGATGCCTCAGATCAACAAACGGCAATTGCGGGTCGCGATCGGAGATGTGTAGCCGGTCGAGATCCAGCCGCAGCGAAAATGGATTGAACGCGATTTTACCGACCGTAGTCGGTCGATGGATGGTGCCGGCGACCTGATTGGTCAAAACCCGCCGCAATAGATAGGGAACGCCGAAGAAACCGCCCAATGCATAAATGACTAGGATGATCACGATCGTGACGACCGTCCGTCGTAGCCATCGTCGCCGCCAGAAGCGGTTGACCAAATCTTTCGAGTGTTTGGCTGAAGCTTGGAAGATTCCGTCCACTCGTGACTCTCCGGATGCCTAATCTTCTATGACCACGCGCAAGAGTAAAGCTACTTGTCGACGATCGAATAATGGGCAAGAAGGTGTTGCGAACGCGCAAACCCATCAAGCTGCGCTAATTTGTATCAATGATGGTTCCAACGAGAGAATGGGCAGTAACGGAATTGATTCGCACCTGAGTTGTGTCACCCGGAACAGTCCCCGTAGCAGCGGCGAAGACTGCGGTTTTGAACTGTGGCGTCTTTCCGGCGATCATCCCGGCGCCGCGCCGTGCCGGACCCTCAACTAGGACCGGAAACCTCTTGCCGATCAGCACGAGATTACGTTCGAGCGAAATCTGTTCTTGAAGCGCGATTACTTCGCTCAGTCGGCGGCCCTTTTCGGCCTCGCTCACCGAATCGCCCAGTTTATAGGCCCGGGTATTCTCGCGTACCGAATACTTGAAGGAAAAGGCGGAGTCATAGCGCACCGTGCGCATCAGATCGAGCGTAGCGGCGAAGTCGCTCTCCTGCTCGCCGTGAAAGCCGGCGATGATGTCGGTCGAGAGTGCGAGCGATGGAATCGCCTCGCGCAGTCGATCAACCAGGTCCAGATATTCAGCAACGGTGTAGCCACGTTCCATCGCGGCGAGCATCCGGTCGGAGCCGGATTGCACCGGCAGATGCAGGTACGGCTGAACCTTCGGTTCAGAAGCCATCGCGTCGATTACCGAGTCGCTCATGTCCGACGGATGCGGCGAGGTGAATCTTATTCGTTCGAGTCCTTCAATTTTGGCGAGCAGGTGCAGCAGGCCGCCAAACTCAATATCGCCGGAACGATAGGCGTTGACCGTCTGCCCGAGCATCACGATTTCTTTGACGCCGCGCGCCGCCAGCGCGTTTGCTTCGCGCTGGATATCCTCCGGAGGCAAACTGCGCTCGCGGCCCCGCACATAAGGAACGACGCAGAAGGTGCAGAAGCGATCGCATCCGCGCATCACGGTAACATAAGCGCGGACGCCGGATTCGTATTCGGGCGAGATATCGGCGTAGGTTTCTGATCGATCCAGACGCACATCGACGGTCGGATCGAAGCCCGCTCGCCCCAGCATCTCAGGCAGCCGGCGATAGGCGTCGGGACCGGCGATCAGATCGAGCCACGGCGCCTGCTCAATCAAAGCCGCGCGATTATGCTGCGCCATGCATCCGAGCAACCCGAGCTTGAGACCTGGGCGCGATTGTTTGAGCCGCGCGAGATCACTTAACCGGCCCAGCACGCGAGCCTCTGCATGTTCACGGATCGCGCAGGTATTGAGCAGAATGAGATCGGCGTCCTCGGGACGCGAGGTTTTAGCGTAACCGGCGCGCAGGAGAACCGCCGAGACCGTCTGTGAGTCGGCGAGATTCATCTGGCAGCCGTAGGTCTCGAGATAGACGCGGGGCGGCGGAGCAGTGGGGAGATTTTCGGCCATCGATAACGCTAGAGCATAGGTGATCGGAGAAAATCCCTCAACGCAGACCCTATAGAAGAGCAGCAGGAAACACTTCCTCGGCTCCATAGACCATGTTAACCCCAAGAATCACTCCAGTATCGTGACGATGAAACGCTGAAGAGGTGCCTGCAATGTCGTCTGCATCCGTAGTTGAAACCGCTGATCATAAAAATACCGTTCGCGACGAGTTCACCCGTCAGGCTGACGCTTTCGCTGCCGCGCCCGTAATTACCGACGCCGAGCGGCTCGCGCGGCTGGTGCGGGCGATTAATCCGTCGGCGGACAGCCGCGCCCTTGAAATCGCTACCGGGCCCGGGCCACGTCGCGATGGCTTTGGCGGCGCGTTGCCGCGAAGTAATCGGAGTCGATTTGACGCCAGCTCCGATCGCGATCGCCAATCGGCTCAGCCGCGAACGCGGGCTCACCAATGTTCATTTTCAGGTCGGCGAAGCAGACCGTCTTTCTTTCGGTGACGCGGAATTTGATGTGGTCGTCTGCCGCTTTGCGTTCCATCATTTCGAACATCCGGCTGCGATTCTCGCGCAGATGGTGCGGGTGTGCCGCGCGGGTGGCGTCGTTGCGGTCGAGGACCTCTATGCCAGCGAGAATCCCGCACGAGCCGCGTACAATAATCGAGTCGAGCGGCTGCGCGACACCTCGCATACGATCGCACTCCCGCTCAGCGAATTGATCGCGATGGTGGGTCGGGCCGATCTTGAAATCGAAAGCGTCTATTCGGATCGCATTAAAACGGATGTCGAGAGCTGGCTGACTTCCACTCAGCCGTCGCTTGAGACCATCGCCGAGATTCGGCGACTGATTGACGATGACCTGCGTAATGACCTAAGCGGGATGCGTCCGTTCAGACAAAATGGCGAGTTGTATTTCGTGCATCGCACCGTCGCGCTGATCTGTCGCAAGCTCGCGGCATAGTCAAAACGCTAGATCTTCCGCGCTGGGGGACAGCGAGGACTGCGTGCTTTCGTGCTATCTTGCTGCGCGTGGGTATGCAATCGGGGATGGCGCTCGACGGACGGATCGTGGCGGAATTTCGAGAAATACTCGGTCCCGAGGGCGTCATTTCCCGCCCGGCTGAGCTCAAGGTCTTTGAATGCGACGGCTGGACGATCGAGAAGAGCATCCCTGAATCTGCTGGTGCGGCCGCGCTCGACCGCGGAAGTCAGCGCGATACTGAAGCTGCTCCATCAGCGCGGGATTCCGTTCGTGCCGCGTGGCGCGGGCACCGGGCTTTCGGGCGGATGCCTTCCACTCAACGCACCGGTGATGATTTGCACGTCGCGCATGAACCATATCCTCGCGATTGACCTCGCCAACCGCCGAATCGAAGTCGAAAGCGGGGTCGTCAATCTCCATGTCAGCAATGCCGTCAAGAATGACGGCTATTATCTATGCGCCCGATCCGTCCTCGCAGGTGGCCTGCACGATCGGCGGCAATATCGCGGAAAATTCGGGCGGACCGCATACCCTCAAATACGGCGTGACGACCAATCACGTGCTCGGTCTGGAGCTGGTGTTGCCGGATGGAGCGATCGCGCAGCTCGGCGGTCCGGTCGAGGAGCTGTGCGGCTACGATCTGGTCGGCGCGGTCGTCGGAACCGAGGGGACTGTCGGGATCGTCACCCGCGCGACGCTGAAGCTGTCGCGTATCCCCGAGGCGCATCGGACGATGCTCGCGGTGTTTGCCGAAGTTGAAGACGCCACACGCGCGGTTTCGGCAATTATCGCGCATGGGATTATTCCGGGCGCGATCGAAATGATGGACCGGCTGATTATCCGCGCGGTCGAGGACGCCTTTCAGGTGGGATTGCCCGTCGATGCGGGTGCGGTGTTGATTATCGAGCTTGACGGCATCGCTGCGGGAATGCCGGCCCACGCCGCGCAAGTCAGTGAGCTGGTCAAGGCCGCCGGCGCGCGTGAAGTGCGGGTCGCACGCGACGAAGCACGAGCGCACGATGCTCTGGAAAGCGCGCAAGCGCGCGTTCGGCGCGGTCGGACGGCTCGCGCCGAATTACGCGACGCACGATGGCGTCGTACCGCGCACGCGGCTGCCCGATATTCTGGACGGATCCTCGCGATCAGCGCGCGGCACAATCTGGCGATCGGCAATGTCTTTCATGCCGGCGACGGCAATATCCATCCGATCGTGCTCTATGACGAACGCGACCCGGATCAGGTGCGCCGAGCCATTGATGCGGGTCACGAAATTCTCGAGGCCTGTCTCGCGACTGGGCGGCAGTCTCACCGGCGAGCACGGAATCGGCGTCGAGAAGATCAACGAAATGCCGCTCTTGTTTTCACCCGACGATTTGATCGTGATGAGCGAGTTGCGGCGCGTGTTCGATCCCGAGCAACGCTCCAATCCCAACAAGGTGATCCCGCAGCCCGGCGGATGCGTCGAGAGTCGTAACGCCGCGCCGCCAAGCCCCGCTTGTGAGTTCGCGCTCGATGGGCGAGCTGAGCCGACGAGGTAGCATCGTTGCTCGGGGCTGAACGCGTCAGACCGCGCGCCTATACGATCGCGAGCGCTGCCGTCGCATCAGATAATCGTCGAACCGCAAACGGAGAGCGAAGCTAGCGCGTGTTGGTCGCCAAATGTGAGCGCGATCGCATCTCGCTTGCACCAGTTGGCGCAGCACGAACTCTCGCGATAATCCGCAAGAAACCGGTTGACGCTAGCGGTATCATTCGCCCGGATGAATCGGCTGGTCGCTTACGACCCCGACGATATGACGCTGTATGCGAGTCCGGTATGACGCTCGCCGCGATCGCTCGGCAAACGTCCGACCACGGCCAACGTCTGCCGGTGGATCCTTCACAGCCCGAGCTGACGACGGTCGGTTCGTTGATCGCGGGGGCGAAAGCCGGACCGCTCCGGCTTAGCGAAGGAACCGTGCGCGACCTCCTTATCGGAATCCGCTTCGTCGGACATGGCGGCCGGATCATTCATGCGGGCGGGCGCGTCGTCAAAAACGTCGCGGGTTATGATTTAATGAAGGTGATGACTGGCTCGTTCGGAACGCTTGGAATTATCACGGAGGCCGCGCTAAAGGTGCGCCCGATTCCCTCGATCTACGAACTGGCGATCGCCAGGTTTTTCGTCAATCACGGAAGCCTTCGAAGCAGCGTGGCGATGCGAAGCAGCCGCGCCGCTCGCGCATTGCGAGATTGTCAGCGGGGGTTTGGCCGATTCATTCGGACGAGCCGCGCGAGTTTATCCTGCTGGCCGGATATTCGGGGATTCGCGACGAAGTCGAGTATCTGCGCGCCCGTCTGCGCGCCGTTCTCGGAACCGCTATCGCAAATCCTCGAAGGATCTCAAGCAGGCGACGCTTATCAGCGGCTGCGCGATCTTGATCTCGACAACGCCGCGCTTGCCGGACAAATCGCCGTGTTGCCTCGCGAGCTTGCGCGATGCGTCGAAGCGAGCGGCGCGGAGTTTCGCGCTCATGCCTTGAGCGGCGTCGCGCAATCTGTATCAACCGCATTGTGAAGACACTGATGATGCGCGCAAGACCATCGCACGATGGCGCGAGATCGCCCGCACCGCTCGCGGCCATCTTCGCCTGTTCGCGATAAGCCCCAACCTGCGTGACGAAATTGAAGTATTCGATACTCCGGCGGCATCCGCACTGGAGTTGATGCGCAAGTTGAAGAGCACTTTCGATCCGCAGAACATTTTCAATCCCGGCTGCTTCGTCGGAGGGCTTTGAGCGGCGCTGATGGCTATCGCTGCCAAAGGAATTACCGACGATATCGAAGGCACACGTGGATGCGGTCGCGTACACGCCGTCGCATCCGGTGAAAGATGTCGTCGATTACGAGCTGCTGTTCGATTGTGTGCATTGCGGCTTGTGTCTCGAATCCTGCCCGACTTACGTGCTGACGCGGGCCGAGATGGATTCGCCGCGCGGGCGAATCTATCTGATGAAGTCGCTGGCGCAAGGGAGTCTCGATCTGGATGCCGACGCGGTGCGCCATCTCGATCTCTGCCTGGAGTGCCGCGGATGCGAAACGGCGTGCCCGTCAGGCGTGAAATACGGACGGTTGATCGAGAAGGCCCGCGTCTATGTCGAGCGCAACTGGCAGCGGCCATTCGGCGAGCGGCTGCGCAATCGATTGATCGGCGCGATTTTCCCGTATCCGAATCGGCTTCGGGTCGCGCTGGCGCCGCTCAAGTTGGTTGAATGGATGGGGCTTCGCCCGCTGCTTGAGCGCTGGTCTCCTGCCGCACTGCGCAATGGCTCGAACTCTTGCCGCCACTGACCGGCGATAACGTCTCCGCAATTCCCGACGCTGCGGCAGGCCGAGGCGGAAAATGGAATCCGCAAGGCTGCCGTCGTGCATCACGGATGTGTTGCACAGGTGCTCACCGAATCCGAGAACCGCAATAGCGAAGCGGCGTTGGCGGCTGCCGGTTATGAAGTCGTGCAGCTTGGACGTACGGTCTGCTGCGGCGCGCTTGATATTCACAATGGCAATCGCGAGCGTGCGCGATTGAATTGGCGAAAATCAATGTGCGTGAGTTGAAGCGCTGTGGAGCAAGCGCGATCGTCTCGGCGGCCTCGGGATGCGCCGCCGTAATCGCGGGATACGGTGAACTCCTCAAGAACGACAAGGACGTGGCTGAAGACGCGCGCGAAGTCGCGTCACGCGTGAGCGACCTCAGCTCACTGATACTGGCGGGCGCCAATCCATTCACTCACGCATTCCGCGCGACCGTCACCTACCATGAATCATGTCATCTGGTGCATGGACTCGGCGTGCGCGAGCCGCCGCGTGAGCTATTGCGCTCGATTCCCGGCGTACGGCTGATCGAGATGGCCGAATCCGATCTATGCTGCGGATCTGCGGGCAGCTACAATCTGACGGAACCGGAAATGGCGCGCGACCTCGCTGAGCGCAAAGCCGACAATATCATTGCCACTGGCGCAGACTACGTGATCCTGTCGAATCCGGGATGCGAATTTCAGATTGCGGCGGAACTCAAGCGTCGGAACGCCAATGTGCGCGTGATTCATCTCGCAGATTTCCTCGCGCTCGCCGCCCAAGCCGGGCTCATCCCAAGTACGAGGGATTTTTGTACGTCCCATCAAAGTGATGTGTAGTCTTGTACAGCTCGTATTTTCCGTTGCGCGCGGCTTGTGCAGTTTTCTCAAGCAGCGCGAGCTTTTCGCTCTGACTTAGCGGATGGAAATCCTTTGCGAGCGACAAGTCCTGATCGAGAATGTGCATCGAATCGATTCCGGTTACTGTCACGTCCGGCGGCACACTCATCGCGTAACGCAGTCCTTCGATCGGTGTAATCGCGTCACTTTTCAGGATTATGCCGTCGCCGAGCGGCTTCATGCCGATCACCCCCATGTTTCGCTGACGCGCCATCGGCAATACGATCCGTTGGAAACTGTCGTAATGCGCATCCATGACATTGAGCGGCATCTGCACCGTGTCGAAAGTAAAATGATGCGCGTCGGCGACTTCGATCATGTGCTTGTGAATCTCGGGACTCTTATGGCCGGTAAATCCGATGTAGCGAAGCTTGCCGGCTTTCTGCGCCTTCTGCACGGCTTCTAACGCGCCATCTGGAGCGAATATCCGTTCCGGATCTTCATCCGGATCACTTCATGAAATTGCAGCAGGTCGAGATGATCGGTTTGAAGCCGCTTTAGCGATTGATCGAGCTGCTGCATCGCGGACTGAGCAGTACGGCCATCGATCTTGGTCATCAGGAAAACTTTCTCACGATAGCCATCGCGCAGCGCATTACCCATCCGCTCCTCGCTGCGGCCGTCGTGATAGTCCCACGAATTATCCATGAAATTGACGCCCTGATCGATCGCGGTACGGATAATCCGCGTAGCCTCGTCGTCGGAAACGTCGGAGTTCCCGATATGCGCGCCGCCAACTCCGATTACTGATACCTTCTGACCTGTGCGGCCCAATGTGCGGTACGACATCTCACCACCAGATGCCGCATACCGCAGATAATGGGCGCGCAAACGGACTCAGCAAAACTGAAGAGATGGTTGCTTTGATGAAGTTTCGGCGATTCATGGCGTTTCCGCAACGATGGATTGGCGCGCTGCGAAACGCGCCGATACTTCAAAGGCTGGCACGCTTCGCCCAACAATCAATGACGAAGTTTGCGGAGTGTCGCTATTGCCGGCGCGATGCGACGAGTCGATTAGCCGATATAGCCGGAATGCTGTAGATACTCGGCGAGTAGCACCGCGCCGCGTCCCGCTCCCATAGCGGCATTGTGGCTGACCAGCAGATACTTGACGCCATTGCGCATCACCTCGTCCTCGCGGACGCGACCTACCGACGTAGTCATGCCGCGCTCCGCGTCGCGATCGAGCCGCGGCTGCGGACGCATCGGATTACGATGGACGGTGATCATGTGTTGTGGCGAGTTTGGCAATCCGAGGCCGGTAAACTCGCGACCGAACTCCTCGAACGCCGCAATGACCTCCTCGATCGAGGCGGGCCGCTTAAGCTCGACTGTAACTGACTCAGTATGACCAGCGAGGACCGACGCGCGGGTACAGGTCGCGCTGACTCGCAACGGATGCTCAGCGACAGTGCCGCTCGGCGAGCTGTCCGAGAATCTTGCGCGTTTCGATCGTGACGCGTTCCTCTTCGCGCGGGATATACGGGATGATGTTTTCTACGATGTCGAGCGCGGGCAGGTCGCGTCCCGCACCCGAAATTCCCTGCATCGTAGTCACGATTGTCGAACTGACGCCGAAGCGGGTGTCGAGCGCCTTGAGCGTGACCGCAAGTCCAGTCGCGGTGCAGTTGGGCAGCGTCGCAATATAGCCTTTCCATCCGCGCCGCCGCTTCTGCTCTTCGACTATCGCGATATGATCGAGGTTCACGCCGGGAATCAGCAGCGGCACGTCGGGTTCCATCCGATGCGGTCGGGCGGTGCTGATGGTCGGCGCCTGCTGCGCATAGATTGGTTCGAGCTCGCGCGCGGCATCGGATTCGATCGCGGCAAATACCAGCTTGATATCGTCGAGCCGCATCGATTTGGCGTCCTGCACTGCGAGTCGCAAGGCGTCGCGTGGCGGCTCTGCCGATTCAACGTACCATCGGCGCATCCCGCTCGACGCGTCAGTGATGGCGTCCTCGAAGTTGCGCCCGGCCGATCGCTCCGAGGCGGCTAGCGCCGCGATCTCAAATATACGGATGGCCATCAAGTGCGGCCAGGACTTGCTGTCCGGCAATGCCGGTTGCTCCTACTACTGCTACTGGAATTCTCATCACGATTCGTCAAGTTGGGGAAAGTCAGATCAGCCTATATTGGGCGTGCGGTCTAATCCATACAGCTTCAAATGTTGGAGATGATCCAGTCCTGTACGAAGGTGAAAAGCTCCTTACCGGCTGGATTCATCCGATGGTCCGCGCCTTCGAACAGCCGGAGCGTCTTGGGCTCGCGAGCTTTCTCATAGAGTATCCGCGAGCATTCGTCAGGCAGGATCGTGTCAGCCGTGCCATGAATCAATAGCAGAGGTTTCGGCGCGAGCTTATCCACGACGTGCGCGCCCGCGAGTTGGCTTGAAATCGCAATTACCGTGCTTGCAACGGTCTAATCGTGCCGGCATTGATCGCCATCGCGCCGCCGAAGGAGTGTCCAATCAAAGCCGTGCGCTCGACACCGATGCTGGCAAGAAAATTCAACGTGCCGAGCGTATCCAGCAGACACTCGTCGAAATCGTTCGGATGCCGATAGTTCATCCTTGCGACGATATAGCCCTGATTTGGCAATTCCAGACCGAGGCGAGGATAAAGTCCGGCCGGGCCGTCGAAACCGCCGATCGCGCCGGATACGCATAGCACGCCGCGCGAGGCAGTCTCGGCGCCATGCAGGATGATCGGAATCGAGCCTCGCGTGGTGCGGAGCTGGAGCTTGCGCGCACCCGCGATCTCCTCTTCGGGATCGACTCCCAGCAATCTCAGTTCAAGTTCTTCATCGGCCATCGCGTCTCCCATCAACTATGTTCGCGATCCGAAACTGACGCGAGATCACGAAAAAAATCCGGATAGGTCTTCGCGACACAGCCCGGATTCTTGATGTGCACACCGGCAACTCTCAGTCCGGTAATCGCGAAGGCCATCGCGATCCGATGGTCGTCGTAAGTCTCGATCGATTCACCATGCAGCTTTGACGGAACGATCCCGAGGCCATCATCGAATTCTTCGACTGCCGCGCCCAATCGACGCAGTTCGGTCGCCAGCGCATGGATACGATCGCTCTCATGATGGCGGATAAAGCCGACGCCGCGGATTCGAGTCGGTGACGACGCCAGCGGCGCGATCGCGGCTAGAGTAGGCACGACGTCCGGCATATCGTTCATCGCGACATCCACGCCGCGCAACTCGCCCGTCCCGATTATCTCAACGCCGTCCGCTCGCCATTCGATCCGCGCTCCCATCCGTTCGAGAATCGAGAGAAAGCCGAGGTCGCCCTGCACTGAATCTTTCCGCAGGCCATGGATGGTTACCGCGCCGCCGACAGTCGCCGCGGCAGCAGCGAAGTAGCTCGCCCCCGAGGCGTCCGGCTCGACGTAAAATTCCTGCGCCCGATAACGCTGTCCGCCCGGGACAATTATAGAATCGCCTGCAACTGAGCTTTGCGCACCCCAATGGCTCATCAGCTTTAGGGTCATCTCGATAAAAGGACGCGCTGTGTCACCGATGATCCTCAGCCTAAGACCATCGTGCCATAGCGGCGCCGGCATCAATAGCGCCGACACAAACTGCGATGAGAGACTCGCATCGAGCGTGACCTCTCCCCCTGTAAACTCCTTTATGGACGTATCGATTACGACCGGAGGGCAGCCATTCCCGAGTTCGCTTGAGACGTCTAATCCGAGCTGACGCATCGCGTCGAGCAAGGAGCCGAGCGGCCGCTCGCGCATCCGGGCGCTCCCATCAAGACGATAGCGGCCGCGTCCGAGGGTCAGGAACCCCGCGAGGAAGCGCATCGCAGTCCCCGCGTCGCCAGCATTGAGCAGGGCTTCTTTGATGGGAATAGCGCCGCCGCTTCCGATGATGACGATGCGACGATCGGAATTCGTAACCACAATATCGAAACCGAGCGCCTGCAACGCCGTCGCCATCCGCTCGGTATCATCGCTCATCAAGGAGTCATCAATTATCGAGCATCCCTGCGCCATTGCCGCCAGCAGCATCGCGCGATTCGTGATGCTCTTTGATCCCGGCGGAGTAATCGACGCGGACAGCCGGGAGCGGGCGGGAAGAATCTCGATTTCATCGGTGGCCATCAGAGAACAAGCTTTTCAGAGCGGGCTTTTCGGCTCAAGCGAACACACCGGGAAAGGAGGATAGGCTCATCTGAGGCAGCGTGTTACGCTCAGCGTAGTCACTGAATGGAGGTTCATTCAGCCATGGCTGGGATCACTCTCGACAATCTCGACATCATCGATTCCGATCTCTACGTGCAGCGCGGCTATCCGCACGAAGAATGGGCTCTGCTGCGGCGCGAAGCGCCTGTATTCCACTATGAACGTCCGGACGTTTATCCCTTTTGGGCGATCACCAAGCATGCTGATTTGATCGAAGTCTCGCGCCAGCCCGAGCTGTTCAATGAGCTACCCGCTGAGCGTCAGCGTCTGGCAATTTTCAAGGACAATCCCAACGAGGAGCGCTCGGAAGAGCCAATCCTGCGGCAATTGCTCAACATGAATCCGCCGGAGCACGGATCCTATCGAGCCGTGGTCAACCGGCGTTTCACCCCGCGTGCGATCGAACAGCTACGAGCGCAAATCGAAGAGGTCACGGCGGACGTACTCGACAGCGTGGCCGGCGCGAACGAGGGTGATTTCGTTACTCAGGTATCGGCCAAGCTGCCGCTCGCGGTGATCTCCGAGATGTTCGGGATTCCGCGCTCGGACTGGACGATGATGTTCCGGCTGAGCAACGAGATGATCGGGCCGGAAGACCCCGAATACAACAAGAACACGACCATCCGCGAGACGCTCGAACGCGCCCGCCTCGAGTTTTTTCAATACTTCAGCGGACTGGTGCAGGAGCGCCTCAAGAATCCGCGCGACGATGTCGCGAGCGCGCTGGCTCATGGCCGCGTTAATGGCGATCCGATCCCGCAGTTCGAAACGCTTTCATATTTCGCGCTGTTGATCATCGCGGGCAATGAAACGACTCGCAATGCGATTACCGGCGGCCTTTACGCCCTGATTAACCATCCCGAACAGTGGCAGCAGCTCAAGCGCGACCCGGCGCTGATTCCCGCGGCGATCGAGGAAATCCTGCGATGGACTTCGCCGGTAATCCAGTTCACTCGGATCGCGATGCGCGATACGACGCTGCGCAATCAGAAGATTCAGGAAGGCGAGGTGCTGGCGCTCTTCTATCCATCGGCCAATCGCGACGAGGAAGTCTTCGCCGATCCGTTCAAATTCGATATCCGGCGTACTCCGAATCCGCAAATCGCCTTCGGTATCGGCGAGCATTACTGCCTCGGCGCGAACCTCGCCCGCCTCGAATTGCAGATCATGTTCCGCCAGCTCGTCGAGCGATTGGAATCAGTCGAGATGACTGGCCCGATCGAACGGATGCGCTCGAGCTTCGTCGGCGGCATCAAGCACATGCCGATCCGCTATAGGATGCGTTCGCGCAATTAGTAAAGGGGCAGAACTAGTACGGCGCATTCAGAAAAACCACCCGGTTTCCGAACTGGGGCCAAAAACCGCGCCAATAAAGCGCTCAATTTCGAGATTGAATTTGACGATCACGTGATCGGAACCGCGCGTCAGACCGAATCCGGGACCGACGCTGTACTCGATACTGTAGGGCAATTCACCCCAGACCACGGGGAAAATGTAATGCTGCTGCGCGCTTATGGGATCGAGATCGTCAATTAGGCCTGCGCCCCCATAAAACTCCACGCCCGGCGATAAATAGCGCAGCCATCGATAGTAGCCGGCGCTGCGATAGCCGAACTCGAAGCCTTGATTATGGCCCGCTCCGAGCAGGCTCTTTTCGAAAACTGGATTTGCCACCAATGAAAGCCTGCCGAAATCTTTTTCGATAATCGGCCGGAGCTCAAGCTCCAAATCGGCATCGTCGAATTGAGGGGTCTTGTGCCATTCCAGTTCAGCATACCATCCAAGATCGACCGGCAAGGTTTCCTCGTCGAACAGCCGTCCGCGCAACCGGTATTTCGACCCCGCGTACCAGAAACCGTGACCGCCGACCTGCGCCAGATTCAGATAGACCGCAGCTTCGATTCGATCAGTCAAGCCATAAGTCAGCTCGAATGAATTGCGATACATCCCCTGACTGGCGAACGTTCCAGCCGAAGTTCCTCCTCCGCCTCGGCTATGACCATTTGCAACTACGCTGTTGAGCGTTTCTAACTCGATCACGCCACGCTGTTCAGTCGCATAGGGATAGACTTCAAACTCCCACGGATCGATCTGCGCGCCCGCACGGTGGGAAAAGGACAGCGCCAAAACCAGTCCCAATGGACCGGCCAGCAGCATAGGGATTATTCGCATTTCAGATTTTGGTCACTTTCATCGAACCCGACTCACAGGCCAGCTTGCGCCCACTGCTCCAGTGCAGCACGATCGGCATTACTCAGCTGCGCTGCCGGATGCATCAGACGGTAGGACCAGAGCGGCATCTTGCGCTCGTGTACCATGCGCGCGATCCACTGCAATTTGCGACGCCGCGTGGCCCGGATAATAAGTATCCCATTCCGAGAAATTGAGTTGCTCGGACCCTTTGTGACGTGACGGACGATAATCCACGAGAGCGGCGCGATATGGCTGTACCAGGGCCAGCGCGTCGCGTTGGAATGACAGTCGTAGCACGCGCCCCCAAAGGGAATCTCATCTGATTCGGAGAAAGCTAGTGCATTAGATCGAGCATCAGAGACCACTAGAGAAGTCTGTACAGCCTAATTTGTCATCCTGAGCCGGCGAGCAACGCGAGCCGTGTCGAAGGACCCGCGCGAAGCGATTCTCAAAGAATTCACTTGTGCAGAGCTTTCCTAGATTCTTCGCTCCTCAACGCAACTCGCGGACTCGCTTGCTCGGCTCCACTGCGTTCCGCCTAGCGTCGCTCAGAATGACTTCTTAAGCTTACTTGCGGCACACCACACTACGAATCGATTAGATGCTACTGTACGACGATTGCTCCCTCTGGAACGTCCTGATGGAAGTCGTCATAGAAATCGTAAGTTCCGGCGCCCAAAGCAGGCAATCGAACGCTGATCGTTTCGCCGGGGGAAAGCGCCTTTTCGCGATTTAGCTTGAAGCTTTCAAATTCGATTGTCTCATTGCTCGCGTTGGTCACTTTGAGCATCGATGGTTGGCCCGCGTGAATCGATAATTTCTGAGGCACAAAATGATGATCCTGAAAACGGATTTCGCCGCCCGGCTCGGTCGCTTGAGCAACGGCTGCGGCAAAAAGAATTAGCGCGGCAGAAAGTCCCAGATGGAAGGTTTTAGGAATCATGCGTGGTCCTCAATGAAATTGATTATGATTCTCAAAATCGAACATCCAATGATGTACGTCCCCAACGCAAAATTGTCAAGCCGCCGCTGCTTACCGTGATTAGTAATTGCCTCCACCTTGAGGCAACTCGCAACGCGCCCACTCACTGCGCGTAGAATCGCGCTCTGCCTGTCTTATTAGCTGCGTAATAACCCAGCGAGGCCGGCGAATAGCAGCGGCGTGATCGTCCATCCGGCAAGGATGTGAATCCACAGATACCATCGGAGCATTCGTGCGGCGAAAGTTTCATCGGTGAAGCGCAGATAACGGCGCCCACTACCCCGTGAGTGGCGAGGATTAGGCCGCCAGTATTCGTCGAGATGCAGATTCACGACCGGCAGAAAATTTTCAAGCGAATAGACAAAACTGCTGAAGGGCGAATAATGCGGCGGCGGCTGACCGGTTTTCATAAAGGTCTCGTAAGCGCGCTCTTCGGTTGGAGCAATCAGCTGCGCCCGATAACCCCATCCGAACAGGACCGTGCCGAGAATCACGAACCCGATGATCCACCACAGCGCGCGCAGCGGACGATAGCCATAACCGATAATGCCATCGAGCGCGAGTCGCCATAGCCGTTGCGCAAAGCTTATCCGGCCAAATCGCGTGATAGCGTCCTCGCGCGCCATCTCGACATTGATTGCGCCCTCTTGCCTTCCGTCCGCGCGCAGAACCTCGGCCAGTTGCCGATAGGGTTGCGGCTGCGCCTGCATTGCGAGCGGTTGACGATGCAACCATTCGAGGCGACTCAAGCTGTCGCCGGGACCGCCGCTGAAATCGCCGTAAACGAAGCCGTCGAGCGACAAATTTCCCGCTGCCGGCCAACTCGCTGCGTCATCCCATAGCGAACCCGCGTGCGCGTCGCCCAAATCGAGTTGGGTGTGCGGAGTAGTCGTAATCGCGACCCAATAGAGCGCGCCGGCGATAGTCGCGCGTTCGGCATTGAGTCCACTTACGGCATTACCGGTAAAGCGGGCGTGATTGAAACTGAGTGAACGGCCGATGCGCGCCAGCCGAAAATCGACCACGCCACCGGTCTGAAACCCGTCGTGAAACAGCGCGTCACCTTTGATCGTCGTGTCGATCGCGGACAGCGGATCATCGCCGACAAATTGGCTGCCGCTCGCTTCGAGATTTCCGCTAATCTCGGCGCGATAGAAACTGGTTTCGCCGTAGTGGCCGAAACGCAAGGTAACATCGCCGTCGATTACGGACATATCGCCTGAAATCGGACCCGTCCAACTGCCGGTAAGCTCCAGACTCGCGAGATGCGCGTGATTAAGATTGACGCCCTCAACTAGCGAGCAGTCAACTAGCGTGAGAGGGACAGCGATGGTGAGATAGCGCAAATCAAGCCCATCGATAATACGTGCGCCGTCGATCTCGATTCCGCTGGGATGTACTAGCTTCGCCGCCTGCGAATCGCTCAGCAGCCATTCGATCAGGTTGGCTCGAATCGTCCGCTCCGGACCCCACTTCGCCGCCTTGGCAGGATCGTTTATCGCCGTATCTGGATCATGGTTCGGAGACGCCCAGGCGATCTCGCGAGTCGGGGCCGTATGAATCACCTGAATCTCGGCTGCGCTGAGGTTATCCCCGAACTCAACGCGCGCCAATTCTTCGAGCGTTGCGCCTGCCGCCGCCTGCTGATGGTCCGCGTAGGCCAATCGAGCCTGGCCTATTGTGAGGATCGTGAGTAACGCCGCGACGATCGCGCTGGCGCGCCTCGATCTAACCCCCGGCGTAGTTATCAAGATGGAAATGCTGCCGGTAGCCAACCGGTTACTTGAAGGCGGGCGCGATCTCCTCAGTCATCAGGCGCATATTCTCGGGGATGTCCTCCTGACGGCAGGCCCAGCTGACCAGGACGGTACGCGCGCCTGCATCAACATATTCCTTGAGCCGTTTGCGGCAATCGTCGGGATTGCCGTAAAGCGTGTAGCGTCCCGCGATCTTCGAAAAGTCCTGCGCATAGGTCCCGCCGAGAGCTTTCGCCGCCTGCTCTTTGGCTTTCTCCCGATCCGCATAAATTGAAGCAAAGATGAACAGGCCGGGCCGAAATGCGCTCAGATCGCGACCGGCCTCTTTGCCGAACTGATGAATCTTGTCGAGGCTTTCATGCAGCATCTCGGGCGTGTACATGTACGGAATCCAGCCTTGCGCATACGTCGCAGCACGACGCATCGCGGGTTCCTTGCGACCCGCCACCCAGATCGGCGGATGAGGCTTCTGCGTCGGTCGCGGCTCAAGGGTCACGCCGGAGAATTTCGTGTAGCGTCCTTCAAAAGTGACGTCCTTTTCAGTCCATAATTTGGTGATTACTTCGAGTGCTTCGTTCGAGCGCGAGCCGCGCTGCTTGACCGGCACGCCGCACGCTTCGAACTCTTTCGGAAATTCGCCGCCTATGCCGATTCCCATGTGGTAACGCCCATCTGACGCGACGTCGAGAATCGAGGTCAGCTTGGCAACCACCATCGGACGGTAGAGCGGCAGCAGCACCACCGTGCTCATCAGCTTAATCTTGGTAGTCGCACCGGCGGCGACCGAAAGATTGATCAGGGAATTCGAGACCGGTCCGTGAAACATCATGTGCTCGCCCGCGCACAGATAATCGAAACCCATGCTTTCTGCCTTGCGCGCGTAGTCCGCAATCGACTTCACGCCCGGTATCGCCGTGCCAAATTCCACTGATGCCACTGTCGCTGCCCTCCTCGGACCGGCCTTATGAACTTGCTGCTCTCAGGCGAATAGCACACTGCGCATCGCTATAGAAATCGTTCATCTGACGGGAGCGCAAAGCAGCTTAATCTGATGTGCAGAGACTGATGTGGATGGGCGCGATTACTGGAGGGGCGGCTCATCGTCGGATGGCTGGATCACCGGCGACCCATGATGCAGCACCATCATCCATTTTTGACCGATCCGCTCGAAGACGTTCGTCGCCAGTACTTGCGAGCGCGAGCTTCCTTCATAGCCGCGCTGCGTCAGGTTCTCCTCAGTCACGACCACGGCGTAATCCGTGCCGGCAAAAACCTCGACTTCACGCACCTCAAACTTCATCTCGAACGCACTGTCGAAGATTCGCGACCAACTCTGCATTACCGGCCCCCAGCCGCTCAGCTTGTGCCATCCCGGATGGATACACACGATCTTCGGATCGCTCAGCCAGACCTGCTCCATCTTATCGACTTCGAGGCTCTCGAAAGCGGCGTAAAAGCTTCGGTTCGCTTCAATTACAGCTTGGCGCTCGGACATCGTGGGCGCACTCCGGGGAAAGGCGATCAATATCGCAAGAGTGCAACATAACCGAAGCCGTTACAAGACGACGCAACGTGTGTCATGGGCGCCGTTTCTTTTTTGCGCTGCGCTTTGCGGCTGCCTCGTCCGCCCTCTGTTGCGAAATTTCGGCCATGAAGAGTTCTCTCTCGAATGCAATATTTCGCACGGTTGGCCGATTCCACCAGTTTCGCCGCTTGCGCCGCCGGACAGGCGCCGCTGCTCCGTTTCCGGTGGTGAACTCCCAATGATCGAGCGACTCTTCGAGCATCCCTTGTTCAGCGAACGAACGTGCCTCGTCGTCCTCGTAAACCTCGTCACCCTCAATTACGAATTGCTTTCGCGCCTGCTCCCAATGCCATTCGTGTCTCGACAGGGGTAAAGCATATTTTCGCGCCTTGCCATTGCGGATCAGGTAACTATCGATGCTGTCACCATCGAGGCAAAAGATCACGAGCTTGCATTCGATTTCCGGAAACTCGCGCGAAAAAGGCACCAAAAAATCCTTCATCTCGAGATTGCGAATGTCAAATTTATAGCGGATCTCGTCGCGTCCATCCGGCAGAGAGCGCTTCGGCCACTGGGAAATATCGTAGGGATCGGAAGGCAGGTTCGGCTCAACGCGGGTCAGTCTTGGACAACGTGCATACATCGCGGCAAAAGAAATCGGCACATACTCGCGCCATTCCGGAATTTTTACGGCCGGCCTGCGGGTCACGGTGAGGCTCACTGCCTTACGAAATGCCTTCAATTCCTTCGGAGGCCCGGTCACTACGAGTCGATGAAGATAATCGACAGCCATGCTTAAGCTCTGGAAGATTTCTGAATCGTGAAGCTGCGCCGTGAACGAGTTAGGCGACGTTCACGCCATTCGCGGGCGTTTTCCTCAATTTCGTCAACCGTATTTCGTTCGGGATCTTCTATCCTAGCGTCAAGTCGAGATTTCATCGCTTGATCGCGCGAGCATGGCCGCATCCAGTCCCGGCTCAGCCACGACGTAAACCGGTTGTCGAACATGAGGCAAACTGTGTTGCCACCTCTAGTTGGGGGTGCGCCGCTCGTTGCCACAACGATACCTGGGAGCGTATTGAATCTGGGATCTGGCGCGTCGTGCCAAACCCAGTCTCCGACGTTTGGGTCCATTGCTTATTCGCTTTCAGAGCGACGCGTTCGCACAAACGCGGGAAGCTCAAGCGATTCTAAGGGCGGGGGCAATCCAGAGGGAAGAATATTTCTTTGGGCGATCTAATTTTCCGCTTAGTAGCCCAAGAGAGTTGTCGCGCTCAGACGTTCTCAAATCGGGTACGCCGCTCCGCTTCGATCCGATCGGCATCTTCTTTCTCGGGCCGCGGCGGCAGGAAATTCCCTGTGTAATCGGTCTCTTCCCAGTTGCGATCGTTCGGATCCCACACATACGGCAACTCGACGATCGTGCCGGATTGCGTGATCGTCTCAAACGCGCGCATCGCGTCGCGCACGATCGCTCGTTGCAACTCCGGCTGATGCGGTTTGCCGGTCTGATGGCCTAGCGGAAAATTTACGAACACCGCGCGCGGCGGATTCACCGCCCGCGTAATATCCAGTGCCGACGTCATGCACAGGGTCGGAATCCCGGCTGCCTCAACCACTCGCGCGATCAGTCCAACGGACTGATGGCAAACTGGTCAGGCAGGCACCAGATAAAACGCATCGACGTGCGCGCGTTTAAGCTCATCGGCGATTCGCGGCGCCAACTCGTCACGCACTTTGCGCGATGAATAAATCCCCCCCATGAAGCTGTACGAGGGATCAGCCAGTTCGCCGAATCGTGCCGTCTGCCTCCAGCTCGCGCATTCGTGCGAGCGGAAACACACAGTTGTGATCTGACTGGGCGTCCGCCGTGCGATAGCCGAAATGCCAGATATCAAGGTCCGCCTGAGTCGCGCTCTTTGGAATTTCGCGATAGGTCGCGTCCTCCCGATGAAACCTCGGCTGATCGCGATAAAGAATCCCACCGGAGCTCATCAGCGCGACTTTACATTGCGCAAGCGGTTTTCTAAGCGGCGCCCACGGCGGCGTATCGGTATTCACTACCCATCGATAGGGCGTGAAACTCTTGTAAAGCTCGCGAGTGCGCGGGATGTAATCGACTGGCATAGGTCTTCTCTGTATAGCTCAAGCCGCGTCGGGCGGAAACATCATCTTGCCGGCGCGAAATTCGCGCGCGACTACTTCGATAAATCCATGACGCACCGGCCATTCCAGCCGGCTGTCGCGCCAATGAATCCGGCCGTCGGGTCCCTCAAACTCCGCTGCGATATTGGTGACGCCCTGCCACGCCTTGGCCGCGCGCGCATGGTCGGCTTCGACCGCGGGAAGCAGGCGCATCCGTTCCATCCAGGCGAGGACGCGTGGCGTGGCTTTCAGGTCTAGCCGCATCGCGCGGGCGAGCGGCGCATGCGTGATCGCCGCGAAATCCGCGATCGTCGGGGTCTCGCCGCAGAAGAAGGAACGTTCGTCCAGCTCCCGCTCAAAAATCTCGATCATTGCGAGGCACTCGCGCTTGGCCGCTTCCTGCATCGACGCAGCTTCCGGGGCGTCCTTGCGGAGGATACCGAAAAAGTAGCCAAAGCCGATCGCGTCGAAACTGCGATCGCACAAATCCTCGATCATGCGCGCCCGCGCGCGCTCAAACGCGTCTTTCGGATAGACCGGCGGATCGGGATAGACCTGCTCGAGGTATTCAGCGATGATCGTCGAATCCGCGATTGTCCGCCCATCGCTTAACTGAAGCACCGGCACCTCGGCGCGCTTGCTCGCCTCGCGTAAATCCTCCTTGCGATCCAGCGAGTAGCATCGTTCGCACGACTCATACGGCACGCCCTTGTAGTCGAGCACGATCTGAATCTTGCGCGCGTACGGACTGGTCGCAAAGGTAAACAGTTTCAGCATTAGTCGATCCTTAACCTGAGCTAAATTGTTCATTGCTGATTGCGTGAACGTCGCATTCCCTCGCCGGCGGTGATTCCTCCATCGACGATCAGGTTCGTACCGGTAATATACGACGCATCGTCGGAGAGCAGAAAGACCACGGCTTTCGCGATCTCCCATGGCGTCCCCTGACGCCCCATCGGGATACGCGGCGCGACCCGCGCCTCGCGATCGCCGATCTCACGCCGCACCATCGACGAGTTGATCAGTCCGGGCAAAATCGTATTGCAGCGGATTCCGTCGCGCGCGTAGCGCACCGCCACCGATCGCGATAGTCCGAGCAGCGCCGCCTTGGTCGCCTCGTAGGCGATCCCGCTGCCCGCCAGAATCGCCGCCACCGAGGACACATTCACGATCGCACCGCCGCCCGCCTTGATAATCTCCGGCACGGCGAAGCGCATCGTCAGGAAATGGCTGCGCAGATTGACCTCGTACATCGTGTTGAATTCGTCGATCGTGGTATTCAGCAGCGATCGCCCGATCGCGATCCCGACGTTGTTGACCAGCAGATGGATCGCGCCGAAACGCCGGACCGCTTCCTCGACCAGATGACGGCAATCCTGCTCCCTGCTGACGTCCGCCGCGACCGAATCCGCCCTGCCCTCCTCGGCGCGGATCGCCGCGGCGGTCTCGTGCGCGAGCGTCTCGTCGCGATCGGCGACCATCACCGACGCGCCCTCGCGCGCGCACAGGATCGCGGTCGCACGGCCGTTGCCGATCGAGAGCTCCTCACCGGGATTCGGCGGACCGTTCGCGCCGCCGCCGACGATCAGCGCTATCTTTCCCTCAAGGCGTCCCATGATAATGGCCTCGACTGCTCAGGATGCGCCATCAATACCGCAAACCGCTCTCGATTGCACAACGCTCGTAACGTTAAGACTGCCAGTATGGTTCCCGTAGATAACTTGGTACTGGGCGTCAGCCGGCAAGTCATTCTGAGGGAATCTGCGACCGAAGAATCTCGACTGAAGTACTTCAAGGGACGAAGATCGCGAAGGCCGTACGTGAGACCGTTAGATTCTTCGCTCCTCAACGCAGCTCGCGGACTCGCCTGCTCGGCTCCGACTGTATTTCGTCTAGTGTTGCTCAGAATGACTTCTTAAGCTTATTGCGGGACTCCACACTGGCGCAGTATGGGAATTCTGCCTCGATAGGCTGACTAGGCGAGGGTGGAGGCTTTCGTGAACTGCGTTATTGCATGGCTTGGTAACAACCAAGCAGGCGTCATGGCATTCGCGACTTTGGTTACGCGTTGGCAACCGTAGTCGTGGCGGGGGCAATTTGTGTGAATTCCCGAATCGTCGCCTTAGAGAAGAAGATCGAACGTGCCAATAGGATGCCTCTAATCTGTTTCACGGACGAAAAGACCGGCGATCATCGATCTCTCTTCGTAAAAAACGTGGGCTACGGACCGGCTCTGAACATTATTTGCAGAATAATTCAATCGGGAGAACTCTTGGGCGGGGGATCGAGAGGACCATTTGCGCTCGGATCAATTGGACCGGGGTGAGAGAGTTTACGCGCTTGTTGCCACGCAATCGCCTTCCAGTAGCGCACTAATCTTAGACGACCCCAAATTTCACGCGGTGCTCGAATGCGACGACGTACTTGGTAGTAGTTACAAATCCGTATACTCCAATCGCAGTCTAGCGTCACCCGAGAACACAACAAAAAGACAAATGCCTCCCTCGAGCAGCAACAGAATTTAACGCGCTATATTACGCAGTCAACCCTTCGGTCATTTACAAGCGGCTCGGTCAGTCGGTATCGAATCCAGCAAATCTTGCTTGCTTGACAACGAGCAGCTTGAATCACATCCGAAGCGCTCTACCACAGCTGTCAGTGGCCAATACGGGCGCTCGCCTGCTCGCTTATTGTCAACGGACTCTCCGGTTCCGACCGCACTAGAAAGCGCGGACGTATCATCACCAGCAGCGCTGGCAGAATCAGTAGTCCCGCGATCAGGTTCGTCGTCATCAAAAGGATCAGCAGCGCGCTCATCTCGTTCTGAAAGAGTACCGGCGAGAAGACCCACGGCAACAATCCCGCAACCATCACCGCATAACCCCCAGCGATTGTAGCGCCGGAACCGGAGAGCGTAGCTCGGATTGCCTGATTAAGCGGAACCCGGGCCGCGACCTCCTCGCGAATCGCCCATAGCATGTAGAGTCGCATAACTGATACCCAGTCCCACGCCAAGTGAAATTACTGAGACTGTATCAACTGTTAAACCCATCCCTTCCCAGTTCATGTAAGTAAAGGCAATCAGGTTGGCCATCAGGGCAATTAGTACTAACAACGCACCTGCAATCACCGAGCGAAAGAATACTATTGCGAGAATGAAGATCGCGCTGAATACCAGAACCAGGTTGCGGCGATTGATCTGCTTCATTACGTCGTCAGTCGCCTGATACAGCCCGGCGTCCCCGCCCAGATAATGAAGCTTGACGCCGCTTAAATTCGGGTCTGCGGTCACTCTTTCCCGCACGAAGTAATTCAGATCGTCGCGCATCCGTGCGAGGCGCGCCGACGTATGATCCGGCATCAGCAGTCGCACGCAGCTATTGCGCGCCGACATCAGGTTTTGAAAGTAGGCCGTTACTTCGTCGGGCGTCGCGCTCTGCACGAAAAAAAAGAACAGCGCGGTACTTAGATTGTTACTATCCGGGATCGCAAAATACTTCGGCGCGCTATTGTGAAACAGTTGATTCATCGGCTTCTCGACCAGCCCGTCCAATCCGATCACCGCCGAGACGTCGCCGCGGCCCAGCAGATAGTCCGCCATATCATTGACCATCCGCAAATTTGTGGTGCCATAGCCCGATTGCGGGCTCGGATATTCAGGCGAGTCGATCACGACCCAGCCGGTATTGGTCGGTACGTAGCGGCTGATTTCCGCAGTATCACGATTGATCTCGGCGTCAGCACGATAGAGCGGCGTTCCGGCGTCTGAGATTTTACAAAGGCTAGAAACCCATTTTCTTTCTGTGCGCACTTAGCGCCATTGCGCTGCTGAACCGATTTAGTACTGTCCACGCAAGATCACATCGCGGAGGAACCTGTATGAAAATCGGCATCTCAATGATTTACAAGCGCGTCGATGAATCAGCGCCCAATCCCGGAGCCTTTGCCCTCGAATGCGAGCAACTCGGCCTCGAATCAGTCTGGGTCGGCGATCACATGCTGTTTCATGCCGAGCCCAAAACTCCGTTTCCCGCCGGCGGTCCGATTCCGGATCACTATGCGCACTTCCCCGAGCCCTTCGTCGTGCTCGCGATGGCCGCCGCCACCACCAAAAACTCTGCGCATTGGAACTTCGGTGCTGCTGGTGCCTGAGCACGAACCGCTCAAGACTGCCAAAACGATTGCGACGCTCGACCGCCTCTCCGGTGGCCGCCTGCTCCTTGGCGTAGGCGCCGGATGGCTGCGCGAAGCCGCCGAACCGCTCGGCTCCGATTTCGCTCATCGATGGACTCAGGCGGCTGAATACGTCGCCGCGATGCGTGAGCTATGGTCGAAACCTTCCGCCTCCTTTCATGGCAAATACGCCAACTTCGATCGGATCGTATGCAATCCCAAACCCCTCCAGCAGCCCGGACCGCCGATCCTGATCGGCAGCATGGATAAGAATGCGCTCAAGTGGGTCGCGCGATGGGCCGATGGCTACAATCCGGTCTGCTTCGATACCGCTAAAGCCGCAACTTTCATGCGGCGTAAGCTCGCCGAACTGAAGGACGAATGCGCCAAAGTCGGCAAGGATTTCGGCAAGCTTGATATCACCCTGATGATCTCTCTGCCCGATGACCGTTCGCGTACGCAGGACCTGCTGGGCGAGCTCGCCGCGATGGGCGTCGGACGCATAGTCGAAGTCAGCGCCGCCGAGCCGCTCTTCGGTGTCGGCGATTATCGCAAGAAGCTCGAGCGGCTCGCGCACATTGCGATGAAGTAATTGTCACTGCTCGTCATTATTGGGGTATCGCTCGACAAGCCTGCCATCGATACTTGGCCACGGCGAGTGATTCCTCATTGATGGCGAGATTTACTGAAATAGAATAGGTGGTGAATCACCTCACGGAATGGATTGAAGCGAATGCCGGAAGTTGAACTTTGCTGCCGTTGTCATAAGCCGCTCGATGCGGAAAGCGAACAATATGTAGTGGTTTTCCGCAAACGGGATCAAACCCCGCGTCGTATTGCCCATGTTGAATGTGAGCGTCCAGAATCTCGCCGAGAAAGGCAAAGAGGTTTGAGCTCATAGCCCTGTAGTGCCGCTTATCAATTCGCCCATATATCGAGAAAGCATTTGTCAGACTCCATATCTTTGCCGTCCCGGACTGATTTCGAGAATTCGCCGCTGGCTGAATTGGCGCGGCGAGTCGGAATTGAGCTCGAATACTTAAACGCTGCCGGCGAATCGGTCGCAATCGATCCCGGCGTAGTGCGCGCGATTTTAGCCGCGATGAATCTGTCCCTTACTAAGGACATGGACGCTCAGGATCAGCTCGCCGCGCTCGAAGCCAAGGAAGAAGGGCGATCGCTGCCGCCGGTGATGGTCGTTCGCGACGATCAGCATCCACTGCGCGTCCCGGTGCGTTTCGATTCCGGAGATACTCCACTTGCTTGGCGGCTCGCCCTTGAGGACGGCGCGATTATCGAGGGCAGCACTGACAAGAATCGTCTTGAAGCTGCCGCCTCCACATCCAATCCTGATCTTCGCCTGCTCACGATCGAGCAGCATCTGCCGCCGGGCTATCATCAACTCGAAATCGATCAACTGAATGCCCGGATGCTGCTTATCGTCGCGCCGCGTCGATGTTGGATTCCCCCGGCGCTCGAGCAGGGCGCCAAGATGTGGGGACTCGCAACCCAGCTCTACCTGCTTCAATCCGATAGTAATTGGGGTATCGGTGACTTCAGTGACTTACGTAAACTGCTCGATCTGGCCGCCGGATGGGGCGCCGCTCTGGTGGGACTAAATCCCCTTCATGCGATGTTTCTTGATAACCCCACTCACGCGAGCCCCTATTCACCGGTGAGTCGCCTGTTTCTAAACGTTCTGAATGTTGATGTGACCGCGATTCCCGAGTTCGCGACCAGTTCCGCGATGCGGACGACGCTTGAAAGCGATCAGTTCAAGGCGGCGCTGGAAAAAGCGCGCGCCGCTTCCTTGCTCGATTACGAGAGTGTCGCGAAGCTCAAGCTCGATGCCCTGCGAAGTCTCTTTCGGACTTTCCAGCATGAAGCTGCATCGGAACGACGGCGGCGCCTTCGATCAATTCGTGCGGAGCGCTGGCCCCGCTCTTGAGCAGTTCTGCATCTTTCAGGCGCTGCGACTCGAGCAGGCCCGCATGGGCGCTCCAGTGGATTGGCGGCAATGGCCCGAGGACCTCCGCACATTCGACGCACCCGGAGTCGCGCGCTTTGCCGATAACCATCGCGAGGAGATCGATTTTCTCCGCTGGACCCAATGGCTCGCCGAGACGCAATTAGCGCACGCCGCCGAGACCGCCCGTCAAAACGGGATGGCGCTCGGACTCTATCGCGACCTCGCGGTAGGCGCGGACGCTGCCGGAGCGGAAACCTGGTCACAGCCCGATACCGTAGTTTCGCGCGCCCATGCCGGTGCTCCGCCGGATCTCCTTAATACTGACGGGCAGGATTGGGGTCTGCCCCCTTTGATCCTCGGGTCTTGCGCGAGACTGGTTATGCCGCCTTTATCGCTTTGGTGCGAGCCAATATGCGGCATGCAGGCGCATTGCGCATCGATCACGTCGTCGGACTCCAGCATCTCTACTGGGTTCCTGAAGGGCAACCGCCGTCCGAGGGCGCGTATGTCACCTATCCCTTCGAGGATCTGACCGGCATCCTGGCCCTCGAAAGTCATCGCAATCGATGTTTGATCGTCGGCGAGGATCTGGGCACGGTCCCTCCCGGCTTCCGCGACAAAATGGCGGCGCTTGGTATCTTGTCGTACAAGGTGCTTTATTTCGAACAGGATCCCGAAAGCGGCGAATTTCTCCCACCCGAAGACTATCCGTTGCTCGCTCTGGCGACGGTCGGCAGCCACGACCTCGCCACTTTGCGTGGATGGTGGCAGTCCCACGACATCGAATTGCGGGAGATCAATCAGCTCTATTCCGATCCGGAGGAAGGTCGCCGCCAACGCGATACCCGTGAAAAAGAGAAGCGGCATCTATTGCAGGCTCTTCAGAAACAGGGATTAGACCCGGGCGATGGCAACGATCGCGATCGCCTCGCGTGCGCGGTTCATACTTTTCTTGGCCGCAGCAATGCCGCGATCGCGATGCTCCGGATGGAAAACCTCCTCGGCGAGATCACGCAGGTCAATCTGCCCGCCACAACCAATCAATATCCTAACTGGCGCAGACGCTTGAGCATGAAGTTGGAATCGCTCGGCGATGACCCGCAGATCAAATTGATAGTTCAATCGATGACGCGTGGCCGCCGCGCAGCCGAAAAGCATCGCGCCTGATGTCGCATCCGCACATAACTTTCTCGGGCAAGATTCGTCTTCGGAAGGTTTCGTCGGCAAGGAAAGGTTTGTCATTCTGAGCGTAGGCTGACCGAAGCGAGGAAGCTAGCGGTGTTTTATGTCTCGCTTTTACGCCTAGCTTCCTACAATTGGTGGCAGCCGGACGGGACATTTTGATTATGATGGGTATGCTGATCAATGGCAGATGGGAGCCGAATCCAACCTTCGCTACCGACACCGGCGGCCACTTCGTCCGGCAGGACGCGGGATTCCGTAACTGGGTCACTCGCGACGGCTCGCCGGGACCGTCGGGCACGGCGGCTTCCGCGCCGAACCGAATCGCTATCATCTCTATGTGTCGCTCGCCTGCCCGTGGGCGCATCGCACGCTGATCTTCCGCAAACTCAAGCGGCTCGAAAACGTAATCTCGGTTTCTGTCGTCGATCCCTCGATGGGCGAGAACGGATGGGCCTTCACGAGTCCCACCGGCTCGCTCACCGCGGGCTCGACCCCGGACCATCTCTTCGGCGCGCGCTATCTGTACGAAATCTATGCGCGCGCCGAACCCGATTTCACTGGACGGGTCACAGTCCCGATCCTTTGGGACAAGCGCAACTCGACGATTGTCAATAACGAATCCTCCGAGATCATCCGGATACTCAATCAGGCATTCGATGAATGGGGCGACTCGTCACTCGATCTGTATCCACCGGATCTGCGACCGGCCATCGACGAGATCAACGCGATCATTTATCCCAATGTTAATAATGGGGTCTATCGATGCGGTTTCGCGACCTCACAGGCCGCCTACGCCGAGGCGTTCGCCGTTCTGTTTCGCATGCTCGACGATATTGAAGCGCGGCTCGCCCGCAATCGTTATCTGACCGGTAATCGCATTACGGAGGCCGACTGGCGCCTATTCACGACACTGGTGCGCTTCGATTCGGTGTACAACGGCCACTTCAAGTGCAATCAGCGGCGCATCATCGACTATCCGAATCTATGGGGCTACACGCGCGAGCTTTATCAATGGCCGGGCGTGGCCGAGACCGTCAGCATCCCTCAGATTAAGCGGCACTATTACTGGAGCCACACGAGCATTAACCCGACCCGCATCGTACCCGAAGGCCCCATGATTGATTTCACCACGCCGCACGAGCGTGATCGTCGCTACTCCTGAAGCAGGCGGAAAATGAGGCTGGCCGCTCGCGACACACGAACGGCCAGCTCACTATGGATTCAATCAGCCGATCGGCAACTTCGTGCTCATCGTGAGCACTTCGTCCTCGACGATCGAGCGATCTCCGCCGCGTATTTCTGAAATTCGGGATCCGCCAAGGCTTTCTCGAGCGCATTCGGCTCAGGCAATTCCCACAAATCCATCACGGTATTGAGCCGTCCGGCTATCGTCGCGTAGCTGCCGACCAGCTTCCAGTTATGCTTGGCCAGGATCGTCGGCGCGAGCTTGTTGATCAGTTCGATAAACGCCGGCAGCTTGCCGGGGTACAATTTGATCTGCGCAGTCAGGTAAACCATTGGCCTATCCTCCAAATCGTGCGTTAGCATCCGCCGAAATAAATTGTCAAATCCCGCTAATTCATGATGCTGCCGGCATCGACGTTGAGCGTCTGTCCGGTCATCCCATTGGATAAATCGCTAACGAGGAACAGCGCCACCCGCGCCACTTCTTCCTCAGTCACCATCCGTTGCAACGCGGCCGTCGAAGTAAAACCCTTGCGGACCTGCTCGTCCGGAACGCCCATCGCCTCAGCCCGCGCCCGAATCACCCGCTCGATCCGATCGCCCTCGACTGCCCCCGGACAGATACAGTTGACGCGGATTCCCTTCGCTCCCCATTCACCCGCGAGCGTCTGCGTCAGACCGATCATGCCCCATTTGGAAGTAGAATAAGGTGACCGCAGTGGATAACCCCGCCGCCCCGCGCCCGACGAGATCATCAGGATATTACCGCTCCCTTGATTGCTCATCGCGGGAATCACCGCGCGCGACGCCAGCCACGCTCCCGTCAGATTGATATCAATAACTTCCTGCCACTCGCGCAGGCTCATCTCAACACTGTTCTTGGTCGGTCCTGCGATACCGGCGTTGTTCACAAGAATATCGACCCGCCCAAAGGCGGCAAGCGCCGCTTCGACCATCTTCTTGCAGTCGGCTTCCTTTGCGACATCTGCCTGCACCGATAATGCCTTTGCGCCCGCCGTCTGAAGTTCGCGGCAGGCCTCCTCCAAGCGGCCCCGCACCGCGTGCCGCCAGCATCAGCCGCATCCCAGCCTCGCCATAGCGCCGCGCGATCTGCCGCCCGATCCCGTAACCTCCACCGGTAATAATTGCAACTTTCTCTTTCGATTCCGTCATTTGAAATACCTCTTGCAGCTGACCGGGACCATTTGCGGATTCGATTAACCCCATAAGTCCGTTCAATCGTGAAACAGCACTTGCGAGTTATCGCGACAGCTAAACGGCTTGTCACAAACTACACCTCTATTTATCATTGAGCATCGAAAATATGGCAGCAGTTTCCCCCATACCAACACCTCCGGCCAAGTCCGAGGGCGACGGTCTCACAGTTAAAGTTCTTCGTGCCGTTTTTCTGCTGGTTCTGGTCGGCGGCTCGGCCTATCTCCTGTGGACTCACGCCGAATGGTTCGAGAATCCGCGGCTGATCAAAACCGAATTGCTTTCTTTGGGTGCGTGGGGACCGATTGCTTATATTCTCCTGTACGCAGTTGGCCCCTCCTTTCTGGTTCCCGGCGCGGTGATGACGATCGCTGGCGGGCTCGCCTTCGGCGCATTCTGGGGAGCGATCTGGTCGCTGGCGGGCGCTAATCTAGGCGCATTGATCGCTTTTGCCGCAGGCCGCTTCCTCGGCAAATCCTTCGTCGAAGGCATTATCGGTAAGCGCTTCCAGCAATTGATGCAAAGCCTGATGCGCAACGGCTTTTACGTGATTCTCTACCTGCGGCTTGTGCCGGTTATTCCGTACAACGCGCTCAACCTGCTCGCCGGCGCCTCTCCGATTACCTTCCGCGATTATCTCTGGGCGACCCTGGTCGGGATGATCCCCGGGACGGTGCTCTTTGCCTTCCTCGGCGACGCGCTATGGCATCCGACGTCGCCGCGATTCTTCATCGCGATCGGATTGATCTTGTGTTGTTTCGCCGGAGGCGAGGCCTACCGCCGCTGGAAACGCGTCCCCATCACCGCTTGATTATCTATCCTAGCGACCGTTCAGTTCGCCATGAGGTGGCGACGAAATGGTCCTCCGCTTTAGGGGAACAAACACGAGTTCTCACCCGGATTGTCTTAGTTTGTCCTCGCTTGGCGTTCCATCAAACAAAATTTACGAAGCCGTGATCCGTCATTCTGAAGGCTGCTGAAGCGAAGAATCTAGCTGCCTCTTACGCCCGATCTCACGCATTAGATTCTTCCGATTTGGGATAGCAGCCGAGATTCTTCGGTCGAAGACTCCCTCAGAATGACATGAGAGAAGCTCCTGCCGATGACAGTAGTGACGAGCGTTGTTCGATCTTTGGGTTAAGTGCCGGATTCCCAGCTCGACAAATACTTCTTCTGCTCCTCGGATAACGCGTCGATCTTGATGCCCATCGCTGCCAGCTTGAGACTCGCGACTTCGTTCTCGATCGCCTGCGGAACGTCGTGAACCTGCACCGATAGCGGCTTGCTCGTCGCCACCCAATGCGAAGCCATCGCCTGCGTCGCGAAACTCATATCCATCACTTGCGCCGGATGACCTTCCGCGCAGGCTAGATTCACCAGCCGCCCCTCGCCGAGCATGTAGAGCATGCGGCCACTCTTGAGATGATATGCGTCAACGTTATGCGTGACGTTGCGCTCGACTTTCGCCGCCGAATCACTGAGGTAGGCGAGATCGATCTCCACATCGAAGTGGCCGGAATTGGCCAAAATCGCGCCGCTCTTCATCAGGTTGAAGTGCTCCGCGCCGAGCACTGAGCGATCGCCGGTCGCGCTGATAAAGATATCGCCGACGCGCGCCGCTTCGACCATCGGCATCACCCGTAATCCGTCCATCGCCGCTTCCAGCGCCCGAATCGGATCCACCTCTGTCACGATCACATCGGCGCCAAGCCCCCGTGCGCGCGACGCGATCCCGCGCCCGCACCATCCATAGCCTGCGACGACTATGACCGAACCGGCGATCAGCACGCCAGTCGCGCGAATCACGCCGTCCATCGTGGACTGGCCGGTGCCATAACGATTATCGAATAGATGCTTGGTCTGGGCGTCGTTGACCGCCACCACCGGAATCTTGAGCGCCCCCTCCTGCGCCATCGCGCGCAGCCGGATTACGCCGGTCGTGGTCTCCTCCATGCTCGCGCGAACTTCGCTCGCGTGCTCTTTGAACTCGGTATGCAGCAGGCTGACCAGGTCGGCACCGTCATCCATTGTGATCGTCGGACGGCGCTCCAGTACTGCCCGCAGATGACTGTAATAAGTGTCGCGATCTTCGCCGTGAATCGCAAAAACCGGGATCCCGTAATGCGTTACCAGCGCCGCCGCGACGTCGTCCTGCGTCGATAGTGGATTGCTCGCACAGCAGATCACCTCGGCCCCGCCCGCTTTGAGCGCACGCAGCAGATTCGCGGTCTCGCACGTCACATGCAGGCACGCTCCCATCCGATAGCCTTTCAGCGGCATCTCTTTCGCAAATCGTTCGCGAATCAGCCGTAGCACCGGCATCTGCTTGTCGGCCCATTCGATCCGCTTGCGGCCGGCCTCGGCCAAACTCATATCGTGAACGTCATGCCCCGCACTGCGTGAATCAGGCATTACGAAGAATCTCCTGCTGAGAATTTAGATGGCGTTTGGCCCGCTCGAACGTTCGCCGCTTAGCTCAGCGACCATTGATCCCGAATGCGCCCCGCAACGAATCGACCATGTCGGTCCGCTCCCACGGGAAGAATCCCGCTTGCGGCGACCGTCCGAAATGCCCATAGGCCGCCGTCGCCTGATAAATCGGCCGTCGCAAATTGAGCGTCTTGATAATCGCCGCCGGCCGGAAATCGAACAGTTCGCGCAGCGCCGTCGAGAGTTTCTGATCCGGCACCAGTCCAGTGTCGAAGGTGTCGATCAATATCGAAACCGGCTCGGCAACTCCGATCGCATAGGCAACCTGAATCTCGCATCGCGTCGCGAGTCCCGCCGCCACCACGTTTTTCGCGACGTGGCGCGCCATGTAGCATGCCGAACGATCGACCTTGTCGGATCCTTGCCTGAAAACGCGCCGCCGCCATGACGTCCATAACCGCCATAACTATCGACGATAATTTTGCGCCCCGTGAGTCCGCAATCTCCATGCGGACCGCCGACGACGAAACTGCCGGTCGGATTTACGTGGATAGACCGTCGATCTATCGAGATACTGCTCCGGAATAGTCTTCTTGATCAGCTCTTCAATAATCGCTTCGCGAATCGTGGCATGACCTACCGCTGGACTGTGTTGTGTCGATACCACAACCGCACTGATTCCCACCGGACGGCCATCGACATAGCGCACAGTGACTTGGCTCTTGCCGTCAGGCCGCAGGAAATCGAGCTTCTTCTCGCGTGCGCAGGCGTGACAGATTCTCCATCAGCTGATGCGCCAGCGCGATCGGCAGCGGCATCAGTTCCGGCGTTTCATCGCACGCATAACCGAACATCAGGCCCTGATCACCGGCGCCCTGCTCCTTATGCAGTCCTTCGCCCTCGGTCACGCCCTGCGAAATATCCGGCGATTGCGGCTCGATCGCGGTCAGCACTGCACACATGTTGCCGTTGAAGCCCACGTCGTCATGGTCGTAACCAATTTCGACGGCCGTGTCGCCGCGCAATCTTGATGAAATCTGGATTCGCTCGCGAAGTGATCTCGCCCGCCAGAACGATCAGCCCGGTTTTGGCCAAAGTTTCCAGCGCCACTCGCGAGTTTGGATCCTCGGCGATCAGCGCGTCCAGCACCGCATCCGAAATCTGGTCGCACAACTTATCCGGATGGCCTTCGGAAACCGATTCCGAAGTAAACAGAAAATCATTCAAAGGCATTGGACAGAGCTCCTTGAGTGGTCAGGCAATACAAACGGCAGGCTCGGTTTTGCGCACCGGGTGCGGTCAATCCTTGCTTCAATAGTTCATCGGCCCTCGTTAACTAGGGCGCGCACGGCACATTCAGTGACGCTAAAATCAGGTGCCGTTAGATATAATCAGCGATTATCGTAGGGGTCAAGGCAGCGTCACGCATCAGATTGACGCCTATAGTCGATTGTTCTGTCCGATTTAATCTTCCCCAAAGCCCTGCTCGAAAATCGATTTTACCGTTGCGAGGGCGTCGTCAGCATCCGGCCCCTCGGCTGTGACCTGCAATCTTGCACCAGTGCCGGCGCCCAGCATGATGAGGCTGGTGACGCTGCGCGCATTGGCCTGCTGACGCCCCTTAGTTAGCGTCACTACCGAATCGAATGGCTTGAGCGACTGCGCGAGAGTGGATGCGGCTCGCAGATGGAGTCCGAGCCGGTTTTTTACTTCGACCATAGTTTCCATATTCACAATTACAGGATAGAGGCTCAGCCGAACGAGGTAAACGTGCCTACTCTTTTTAACCACTGAAACTCAGGGTGCGCCCTTCAGATACATCGCGCCGGTCGGCTTATCGACGCCCCCTGCCGGTTCGAGCGTGATCGCGCTGGCGAGGATGGTCTCGTCCGCCGGCGGTATCGTCGTCGGGAACGATCGCCGTACCGTGCGGCCCGGGAGTAAAGAGCGCGGCGCGTACCGGCCCGCTCTTTGCCCGAATCCACCAGAGTTCATAAGCCTTACCCGCCGGCGCTGGTGGCAGTCCGGCTACTTCGAGCAGCGTCTGATCGCGTGAGGTGCTGATCGCTACCAGACCCGCTGCATCAGGCGCGGGCGGCAGCGGCCCCAACTTGATCGTCCGCAGATCCGGTGCGAGCATTGTCTGGGTTAATGCACCCGCAGCCGCCACCTGATTGCGCAGACTTACCAGCTCGCGATTACGTTGCAATAGTTGCTGGCTCAGTTGATGGACTTGCGTTTCGAGTGCGGCCAGCTGTGTAGAATTATCGCGCTGCGTCGTGTTGAGTTGATTCGCGAAATTTCCAGCCACGATCGCCAGCACGATTGCTGCCGCGATACTGACTGCGGTCGCTACGCGCCATCCGCGAGCTACCCCGGGACGTCCTGCCGGTTCAGTTGTACGCGACCACGGACGGTCCGCTTTGCGTGCAATCGGCGCAGATTCAAGCATTGCAGGCGTCATCCGCTGCTCGAGCTTGCGCCAGATGCGATCGGCCGGACCTTCGCCCGCCTCACTGAGCGCCATCGCTGCGAGCGTCTCGCGAAACGATCGCAACTCGGCGTCGCACTCGTCGCACCCCTCCCGCAGATGTGCTTCCAGCTCGCGTGCTTCCTCGCCTTCGAGACGGCCCAGCGCCTCTATCGGCAGGAGCTCTTTTAGCTGCTCGTGATCCATTGACCGCCTAATTGCCGAACCTCTTAAGATCCTCCCTCAACTTGATCAGTGCATTGCGTATCCGGCTCTTCACTGTGCCCAGCGGGAGTCCGGTTTTCTCTGCGATCGCGGATTGCGACAGATCCGAGTAGTAGGCCAGTTCCAGTACCGCGCGTTCGCTTTCGCTCAGCGTCTTGAGCGCGGCAGCGACAAATTTTCGCCGTTCCGCGCTGCTAATTTCGTCCGACGCATCAGCAACCTTCGGCTCCTCGCTTACATTATCGATCGTTCGCGATCGCACGTTACGCGCGCGCAGCCGATTGATCGCGCGGCTCCTCACCACGGTCATCAGCCACGCCGCCACCGAACCTCGCTGTGGATCAAACACCACCGCCTGCCGCCAAACCTGCCACAGCACGTCGGCAGCAACCTCCTCGGCATCCGCTTTATCCATCAGGATTGCGATCAGCCACCGCCGCGAGCGCATGCCCGTAGCGCTGGTTGAGCGCCTGCAAGGCCTGCTGATCGCCCCCGGCGATTGCCTGAACCAGCGCGTGGTCCGAAACCGGAGTGGTGGAGACTTTCTGCACCCGCCCTACTCTATGCTACGCGCATGATGGCATTTTGGATTAGTGCGAGTCCGGCTCGGCAGTTGCCTGAACTACCCGCCAAACCCGCAATTGTTGGCCCGACCGTCACGAGACGGCAGACTATGCGATCGACCCGCGAAGCGTCCAGCTTCAATGATCATCCGTGCCGCTGGCTTGCCGCTGCGCCGCCTTCTCCAGTACAAGTTGAGCGATCTACTTCGTATGCGAGGTCGCAATGCCGACGCACAATACCGCTCAGGAATGGAATGCCGATCGCTACTCCCGCAACGCCCACTTCGTCCCAGCGCTCGGCCAGCCTGTCCTTGACCTGCTGAAGCCGCGTGCTGGTGAGCGCATCCTCGATCTCGGATGTGGCGACGGCGTCCTGACCGAGAAACTCGTCGCGGCAGGCGCAACGGTAGTCGGCGTTGACGCCTCGCCGGAAATGATCGACGCGGCGCGGAGACGCGGTCTCGATGCGCGCGTGATGGATGGCGCGAACCTCAGCTTTTCGCGCGAGTTCGACGCGGTCTTCTCGAATGCCGCTCTCCACTGGATGAAATCCGCTCCCGACGCGGTCATCAACGGTGTCGCGCGCGCCCTCAAGCCGGACGGCCGTTTCGTTGCCGAGATGGGCGGTCATGGCTGCGTCGCCGCCGTCACGGTCGCGATGCTCACCGTGCTCCAGCATCGCGGGGTCGATACCAAGTCGGTAATCCCGTGGTATTTCCCGACCGTTGACGACTACCGTGCGCGGCTCGAGCGGGCCGGCTTCACCGTCGATTATATCGAGCTGATTCCGCGACCGACCCCTTTGCCGACCGGTGTTGACGGCTGGTTACAGACCTTTGGCGATCCCCTGTTCAAGCACCTACCCGAGGATCAGCGTGCCGCCGCTCGCGACGAAGTCGTTGCGCTGCTGCGCCCGGTGCTCTGCGATGAACAGAATCGATGGACCGCCGACTATATCCGCCTGCGCTTCGCCGCCCATCTCCCGCACTGAGCCTCGCGATCAGTCACCGGTGACGGTCAAGGGAATCTGAATCGCTCCGCTGCTCGAATCGGAGTCGATAATCAGGTTCCCGCTGAAGCTGCTTGCCGCTGACGGCGTCGCCTTGACTGAGATAGTGCAATGCTTCTTCGGCAATACCTCACCGGTACAAGTATTCTTGGAAATAGTAAAATCCGTCGTATCATCGACCCGTGCCACTACTGAGACGATTCCTCAGACCCAGTTTATTAGTCAGACTATTCGTCAGTTTGACCGTCTTGGCCGCACTCGACTTGCCGGCCTTCGTATTCTTGAACCTGATCGAAGTCAGGCTCGGAGTAAGATTCGGCAATGCCGCGGTGCACGGGTTTGTGCTCAGCGGACGCTGAAAATCCTCGAACGATGTTTGGGTCGATGAAAAGAGCGGATAGACTAAAGAAACCGCGCTCGTTCCATACTCAGTCGAGTCGGAGTAGGTATTTCCGTCAAATGTATAATTACTGTTCGCGAGACTGGCGCCGCCCAGCTGCCAGACGCATCCGCTGTTCGCATCATTAGCGGTCGAAAAGAATGGGTAGAAGGCCGCACCGGTGGGAGGATTCGGACAGCTCGGCCCGGTGCATCCCTGGATCGCCGGCAGATCAGTCTCGAATGCGGTCGAGTCAAACTGATGACCTGCGCCGTCGGTCGTGCCGACCAGCGAACCGCTGAAAATTACCGGCTTTGCGTGAACCTTTGCATCGGTCTTCGTATTGCTATCCGTACCGGGCCAATCGAGCAAATAAGCCGCACCGTTAAAATCGGTATCGTTAGAGGTACAGGCGCCGACTTTGATTTTCGAGGACTTGTCTGACGAGAAACAGCTAAAGTCGTCGATCAGCAAACCGCCGTCGTCGCCGACCGTGCAGGCCGTATCACTGCAAAGCTCGAAATGACCAATCTCGTCCGAGAACGCGACGTTATACGAATGCGCCGCCCAGGGTACTCGCGTATGCACCGTCGCCGTCGAATACATCGGATGGAACGAATAAGGCGTGGCAGTGCAGCTTGCCGACGACGGTTGGTAGTTGATCTGGGCGAAACCATTATTGATGTTCGCCGTCATCGAGCCGCTCTTGCCTGACGTAAGGTCGTGGATCACCACCTCAAAGCCGCCGGCCGGATCCGCAGCGGTGTTGTCGAACATCCGGACCTCGAGCGTATCGCCCGGGTTCATCAAAAAGACGTCCTTACTAATAACTAATTGATTCTGAAACCCGGTTAGCGGACTAGCTGCCACAACGCTGTTTCCAGACATCGTGATGTATGCGAAATTCACCGTCTCGTCGCCTACCGCCGATTGGCAAGCGCTGTTGTTTAACACTTGCGTGCTTGCGTTCAGCAGGTAGCTGTCGATATTCAGCGCCGCGCACCACTTAGTCGCGCTGCATGGGGTAGAATTAGGCGCGATTACCCAACCCGGCGGATAGAACTGCATCTCCATGAAAGCGGTCCCCGGATGCTTTCCGATAAAGTCCGCGGCAGACGAGTCCGCATTGTCGAAAATATTGGCATCACTATCGGGCGTGCAGGTCGTCGTGAATTCCGGGAATGACTGCGTGTCGCACATTGCCATGCCGAACCAGAACGCCGGATGAAGCTGAAAGTTCCAGGTGCCGCCCGTCCCTGATTGATTCGGCTTGGTCGAGGGGTCCTTGGGTAGCGTTAGCAATCCCTTGAATGAATTCCCCGCCCCTGGCGTGGCCGAGTAAAAGATCAGCGCTGGCTCGTCATGACCGACGTATGCGGTGCCCGGATAGTGAACTGGATCCGTACATAGGTACGGGAACTGATCGCAGAAGTAGTAGCTATCGGCTCGCGAGTCCCTCGGCATTAATAGGATGCCGAGGATAATCCCCGCCAGTATCGTGAGCGCCTTAAGTTGTTTTGATGCTTGATTCATAGTCCCCCGCCTTGGCTCATCGATTCGGATGCAATCGGAACCACGGAGACGCTTATAGCTAGAATTTAGGGGTAGGACAATCGTGCGGGATCAATAGCCGCGCGCTTGGCTGCCAATTATTGCTCGTGCCACCAGCAGTTTCATAATCTGCGCGGTGCCGTCACCAATCTCCAGCCCGATCACATCGCGCATCCGCTGCTGATGCGGTAAATCGAGGCTGAACCCCAGATGACCATGCAGGAGCAGACACTGATGCAGTACTTGGGCTGATAGTTCCGGCGCCCACCACTTCGCCCCTGCCGCGATCCATCCATGCGGCTGCCCCTGATCCTTCAGCCATAACGCTTCGTAACAGAGCAGCCGTGCCGCCCGCAGCTTGACCGCCGCCTCAGCCAGCGGGAACGACACTCCCTCGAAACGCGCGAGACTGCCGCCGAACGCCTGCCGTTCCACGACATACTTGCAGGTCTCATCGACGCTCTGCTGCGCCACCCCAATACACATCAACCCGATCAGCGAGCGACTGAAGTCAAACCCCTGCATCACTTGCACGAATCCGGCTCCCTCCTCGCCGATCCGCGCCGCCGCCGGTACCCGCACTCCATCGAAAAAAAGCTGCGCCCGGCCGATCGCTCGCGTGCCCAAATCCTTGAATCGATTCCGGCTGACGCCCGCAGCATTGAGATCGACATAGAACGCGCTGACGCCGCGTGCACCCTGCTCATAAGTACCGGTGCGCGCCGCGACCAAGGCGGTATCCGCCCACGATCCGAGCGAGATCGAGGTCTTCTCGCCATCGAGAATGTAGGCGTCCCCCTCGCGACGTGCCGCTAACTTGACGTGGGCCGCATCGGAGCCGCCGCCCGGCTCGGTCGTCGCCAGCGCCGTTACTACGTCGCCGCGACAGATCGCCGGCAGCATCTGTTGCTTCTGCCGCTCGTCGCCATGCGCATAGACGATTGCCCCGACCAATGCCGACAATAGCAGCACGTATCCCGCATTGAAGTCGCCGCGCGAAATCTCCTCGAACGCGATCCCGGTTGAAACATAGTCCAACGATTGCCCCCCGTACGCCGCATCGACCATCGGCGCCAGCAGGCCCATCGCACCGAGCTCGTTCACGATCTCGCGCGGCAGGTCTGCATCGCGATCGCGCGACATGTAATGCGGCGCCAGTTCACGCGCCGCGAAATCAGCGAGTGTCTTTTGCAGGATTTGCTGCTCGGCACTGAAAGAAAAATCCATTGCAAAACTTATCCGGCTCTCTCAGTATTTACGGTATTCAGCGGATGCTGCCGGAAGAAGTCCAGCATCGCCCCGGTCCATTTCTTCGGCCAGCGCAGATGGTTCGCGACGCCACGAGTACCCGCGCTCAGATTATGCAAATCGCCATCCTTATTGGTCCCGCAATTGTCATCACATTGCGCCACCTGATTCTGCGCTGCATCGATGATGATATCCGTGACGCTGCCCCCCAATGCGCGAAGCTGCGATTCCAGCATCAACACGTTCGGACAGATGCCCGCGATATCGCAGTCATTATGTATCTGATACGAGGGCACGTGCGGATTGAAGACCTGTAGCTGGGAGTTATTCGATGGAACCGCCGCCACCGGAGTTTGCGGGCAGGGATCGAGCACCATCTCGTACGGATCGGTCGCCGAATAGACCCCGATTGCCGCGATCTTCGGACGGCTTAGCCCATACGCATACGCCATCGCCGCACCATTCGACCAGCCGCTGACATATATCCGTTTCGGATCGACTTTGCCGCTCGCCTCTTCAGCCGCAATAAAATGATCGATTGTCGCCGCATCCACATTCTCTCGGTAAAGATGCCCGCCCATCGTCACGTCACCCTCGGGCGAGAACTGACGATACCAATTGTCCCAACCTTTGCCGCTATTGTCGGGCCACGCATAGTAGTGTTCAGTATTGCGGCCTTCCGGCGCGAGCAGGATGAATCCCGGTCTTCGCTCCCCGCTTAGGTCGGCTGTACCTAAATAATCCAGCAGGTTGGTCGTGGTCTCAAGAATATCCGCTGCAAACAGCGACGGATGTAGCCATACGACCATCGGTAATGGTTTCGACCGCGACGCCTGCGCGGGTTCATAGAGACACGCATACCGGTCGGTGCCGTCGCTATCCTTCCACGGCCCGATCCGCACCCCTTTATTGCACTGCGGGATGACGTTGGAGAGAAATTTCGCCGGCGGATTACCGAATGGCGAGCAGGCGTGTGTACCGCTATGGCGACAGCTTGTACCAAGCATTGTGGCCATCAGCACCAGCCCGAGCATCAGCCGCCGCGGGCTCGTCTTTGTTGTTTGCGAATTCAGTAGACAACCACGCTTCGGATCGATTTTCCCTGATGCATCAGCTCGAATGCATGATTGATCTGTTCGAGCGGCATCTCATGGGTGATCAGATCGTCAATATTGATTCGCCCGTTCATGTACCAATCGACGATCTTCGGCACGTCGCGACGGCTCTTCGCACCACCAAATGCCGTACCCTTCCAGGTGCGCCCCGTGACCAGTTGAAATGGACGCGTCGAAATCTCCTGACCCGCTCCCGCCACCCCGATTATGACACAGGTGCCCCATCCGCGCTGACAGCATTCCAGCGCCTGCCGCATCAGTTCGACGTTGCCGACGCATTCAAAGGAGAAGTCCGCACCGCCCTTGGTCAAATCGACGATATACGGCACGAGCTCACCGCCCACCTCTGCCGGATTCACAAAATGCGTCATTCCGAACTTCTCAGCCATTAGCCGCCGCCCGGCATTCAGATCGATCCCGACGATCATCGACGCGCCCGCCAGCCGCGCACCCTGCACGACATTCAACCCGATCCCGCCGAGCCCGAAAACCACTACCCGATCGCCCACCTGCACCTTCGCCGTATTGATCACCGCGCCGATTCCGGTCGTCACTCCGCAGCCCACATAGCAGACCTTGTCGAACGGTGCGTCCTCGCGAATTTTCGCGACGGCAATCTCGGGCAACACCGTGAAATTCGCGAACGTCGAGGTTCCCATATAATGATAGAGCGGCTTGCCATCCTTAGAGAATCGACTCGTTCCATCGGGCATCAGGCCGCGTCCCTGCGTCTCGCGAATCGCCATGCATAGATTAGTTTTTCCTGAAACGCAGGCCGGGCATTGCCGACACTCCGGGATATACAATGGGATTACGTGATCGCCCGCCTTAACCGACGTAACGCCCGCGCCGATCTCGACCACGACTCCCGCTCCTTCGTGCCCCAAAATCGACGGGAACAGCCCCTCCGGATCGCTGCCTGACAAGGTAAAGGCATCGGTATGGCATACGCCCGTAGCCTTGATCTCGACCATCACCTCGCCCACCTGCGGACCGGCGAGCTCGACTTCGGTAATTTCCAGCGGCGCACCCGCCTGATACGCCACCGCCGCCCTCGTTATCACAAATCCCGGCCTCCCATTGCGCCTGCATAACAGGCGTGAAGTCGCCACGCCATCGATATTTATTCACGGCCCAGCGGTCGAATGACTTCTTTGGCAAAGCTCTGGAGCGTTTCGCCCATCTCTGTCACTGGTTGCACCACGACCTGATTAATACCCGCTGCACTCATCCGCCGCACCGCCTCGAGTACTTCGTCGCGCGTGCCGGTCAAGGTAGTCGCACGAATCATTTTCTCCGTGACCAGCCGCTCATGCTCTTTTTTGAAGTTCGTTAGATAGCCCGAGTAGAGCTTCAGATGGCGCGTCTCGGCGGGTTCGTCCGGCGCGCGAAAGGCGTCGCGAAAACTCATGATATCATCACTGATATCCGCCGGCAGTTCCTCCGGTGAGCTGGCCGCCAGCGCGAATAAATTCGATCCCGACGCCACGAACGGTCCAACCGCGCGCCGCACCGCCGAGGTCTCTAATCGCTCGCCGGGCCGGGTCAGATGGAATGCCGTCATCACCAGCGCATAAATCTTTTTCGGATTGCGCCCCGCGCGCTTCGCTCCCGCCTGCACCTTCTCCATCACGAATTCGATCAGGCTCGGTCCGACTGCGCCGAACAAAATCACCCCGTCTGCGATCTCGCCCGCCAGTTCGAGGCTCTTGATTCCGCTCGCCGCGATGTAAATCGGAATCTTATCCTTGATATTGATCCATCCGGCTTTCGGATTGAGGAACCTGATCTGCCGATGGCGCTCCCCCTCGCGATAGGGCACGACCTTCCCCGCGATCAAACCACGCACCACCTCGATATACTCGCGCATCTCCGCGACCTTCGCGGCTGGCATGCCCAGCGTCCGCCGCGCAGTATTACCGGTGCCAATGCCCAAAATCACTCGTCCCGGCGCGATCGCATTGATCGTCGCGATCGCGCTCGCCGTCAAGGGCGCTATTCGCGATGAGGGATTGGTGACCCCGGGACCCATCTTGATCTTCTTTGTGTTGGCTGCGACCAGCGCCAGCGCCGCGTACACGTCCGCCGCCAGCATCTGGCTGTCATAGAGCCAGGCGTGAGTAAAGCCCAACCGCTCCGCAACCATCGCGTCTTTGTAAACTTGTGGTGTCGCGAGGTACGTGAAACCGAAGTCCATGTCGCGAGCCTCCGAGCCGGCAGAATCTCATCACCTGTTAGCGGGTGCAAGCCATGCCTGCTCTGAGCCTTTTGCCACTCAAAGATCGCGTCAATGTCCTGTTCGTGACCAAAGTGCGAGCGCTACGCTTGCCCTATTGTGCGCGCAGCAGGATCATTCCGTCGCGGATCGCCCGGCCGCCGTCAGCATTGATCGCCTCGAAAAAGACTGCGTCGCCCCGTTCGGTCCGATCGCGCGCATACACCCGCACGACAACCTCCGACGGCATCATCACCATCGCCCCGAAGCGTCCATAAATTTCACCGACCCGCTCCGGCTCGTTGCCCGCTTCCGCCTTCACAATCGCAGAGACCGCCAGCGCCAGTGTCGCCGTCCCATGCAGGATTAACCCGGGCAGACCCGCCGATGCGGCCACCGCCTCGTCGGTGTGAATCGGATTCCAGATACGTGCACATTCCGTATAGATATGCGCCAGTCCACCGCCAATTCTAATTGGCAATTCGGCGCGCGGACTGCGTGGCGTGCTCGAAGGCGCGAGCGGCTTCGGCAACTCCGTCGGATGATCGGCCCCGTTCACCTCGACCTTGCGATAGAGACTCCCATAATAGGTTGTGCAGACCGGCTCGCTTTTCTCATCCACCGTATCGAACCGAACCGTCTCGTAGGCGCCCACACTTCGCCGCTCGATCCCGATTACTTCGGCAGTCGTGCTCACCCGCATTGGTGGCCGAATCATTCGATGCACAACCGTATGATGCGTCGCGTGGACGCCGCGCGCCGGCTCGCCCGCCGCCATCGTCGCGCGTAGCTTGGCCCTAATCTCTCCTGCCGCCGGCCACTCAAAGCAGACCGGGAACAGCGGATGCGCGATAATCCCTTCGCGGCGCCGCGTATCGAGATAGCACGGGATCAGATCATCCAGTGCCGCCGCATAGGCCATCGTCCAGCGCGCGTCGATTTCGGCCTCGACCGGCCCAATTCGCGTTCCGACTAAGGATGCATCGAGCGCCATGGCAGCAACTTAAGCCTTCGCGAGTTCGTTCGCTGCGGCTTCGAGTCCGGCTCTGAGTTTCGCCGGCTCCGACGACGGCGGTCCGAAGATCACCCGCTCGACTCCGATTCCGGCCAGTGCCTTGAGCGAGTCTGCTTTCGGTGCAGCCATCGCCGAAAACTCGATCGCGGAGGGATTGCGCCCGGCCTTCTGCGCCTCTTCCTGTACCTGCACGAACATCTCCTTCAGCTTGGCCGGATCGGTAACTGTCGGGAAAAAGCCGTCGCCGTATTTGCCCGCGCGGCGCGCCGCCGCCGCCGAATGCCCACCGACGTGAATCGGGATACCGTCCTTCTGGATCGGCTTCGGAAAACTCTTCACGTCGTGGAAATGGAAATGCTTGCCGTGGAACGACGCCACGTCCTCGCGCCAGATCGCACGCATCGCCGCGATCGCCTCGTCGGTCCGCGCGCCGCGTACATTGAAGCCCACTCCTACCGACTCGAACTCTTCCTTCATCCAGCCGCTGCCGATCCCGATCATCATCCGCCCCTTCGACAGCCGATCCAGCGTTGCAAGCTGCTTGGCGAGATACAGCGGATGCCTTTGCGGGAGAATTATCACTCCCGTCGAAAGTTTGATCTTGCTCGTGATCGCCGCGGCGTACGCCAGTGGAATCAGTGGGTCAGGAATCGGCACCTCGTCGCCGCCCGGCATCTGGCCATCCTTCGAGCCGGGATACGGCATATGCGGCTGCGGGATAACGACGTGCTCGACCGTCCAGAGCGACTCGAAGCCCAGCCGCTCGCAATCGAGCGCGAGCTGCGCGAACAACTCCGGCTGACTGAATTTTCCTGAATTGGCGAAGATTATTCCAGCTTTCATACGCTCCCGTCCGCCTCTCGCTGATTCGTCTGCTTCGCCGCATCAAAGCACAGGACAGCCCTAGTATGAAGCAAAACCAAATTAGCGATTTCGTTGTAGTAGGAAAATCATTGCATTTCGACCTTGAAGCTGCCTAAAGAGTGAATGTGATTTCAGAAGCGCCTAACCGCGTAGAGCATCGTCGTTAAGCGTGACCCGATGGCTCCAGCGCTTATGGCGTGCTATCGCCAAATTTTTCCTATGGCTAGCCGGAGATCGCCCCCAACCCATCGCGCACGACGACTGTGATGAGGACAATAAGGCAATCGTCGTCGCGTCGCCCGTCGAGATTGAACCGCTCCATACCCACGTCGAACTCCACTTCCCGGGTTTGGCGATCAACGAGACGGCGCGCGCGTTCGAGCTCGAAAAACAAGGTCGCGAGCGCGGCGCACTCGAACAGCCCCCCAGCGATAGCACCGCCCTCGATCCGATCGAGCTCGACATCGTCGCATGGGCGCACCAACAGGCTCGCCGCATGTCCGAGGAGTGGCAAATGCGTCGCCGATTTGCAACAGATACATCAGCTCGCCGCGCGCGTACGGCGCGCAAATCGAAAAAACCGTGGAGGCCGAACGGATTGCGAGTCAGCAACCTCAGGGCCGAGGCCAAGGCTCCGCTCAATCGCAGCTATCTGGCGCGCGACGACGCACGCGAAAAGAAGCGCGAATTCGAAAGCTTCCGCCGTCAGCACGGCTTGGATCGCGCCAGCCGCTACCCTGAGGCCGGGATTTGGAACATTGCTGTGCTCGTGGGCCTGATAGTCGTCGAAGCATTGTTCAACGGGACCCAGCTCGCCACCGGACCCAGCACCGGCCTGATCGGCGGGTGGGGCCAGGCTGCGCTGTTCGCCGCGCTCAACGCCGGCGTCTCCTTTCCGCTCGGTTGGATCGCGCGATACGTCTTTCACCGGCAGGCCGCGCTCAAGCTTTTCGGATACGTTATCGCGGCTTTGGCTTTGATGTGGGTAATCGGGCTTAATCTGGCGGTCGCCCACTTTCGCGATGCCTTGGCGATAGATCCCGATAACGTCTGGACCGCGGCGCTGTCGGGGCTGCTTTCACGTCCCCTCGTTATTGCCAACCTGGCGCTCGCTGCTGCTCCTCGCGATGGGTATCATTTTCGCCGTCGCCGCTTTCATCGACGGAATTCATTTTGAGGATCCCTACCCGGGTTATGGGCCACTTGACTTCGGCAAGCGTCGACAAGTCATCGAAGATTCTGCCGAAACTATCGAAGCCGAGCGCCGCGCCTTTGCAATGGTCGAAGGACGAGAAGCTTTGAACCGTCAACGCGGAACGCGACTTCGCTTATGGCTTGGTTGCGGAACATGCCGAAAAGGCGCGCCGCGCAGAGCAGATGCGCACGCGGTTGAACGCTTATTTACACGGACTTGAGTCATTGGCGAACCATTTGGTTGCAGATCTATCGTCAGGCGAATCGGCAGCGCGCGCAAGACCATATGCCCCCGCTCATTTTGCCTCCCCGCTCCGTCTCGACAACGGCGCGGATACAGAACGTCAATCGAACTCAGACGACGACATTTCTATTGACCGGCTGAACGGCTGTACCGATCGCATCGTCGCCGCCTACGATGAGACTGCAAGTCAGATTCCCGATCACTCGAAGAACTATGAACCTACCGCGCGGCGCAGAAAAAACGCAAAAAGACGGATCAGGCTGTCATTCTGCTGGCAGCAGTTGCTCTGGGTGTGGCGTTTTTCTTCTACTATCGATTCGAAGTTCGTTGCCCCAGTTGCGCGGCCGCTCGATTCAGCCACCAACTGCCCCACGGATGGCAACCCGCCCGCCGCGATCATCGTCGTCCTGCTGGACACCACCGACCGACTCTCCGCCGTGCAGCATACGGAAGTAATGAACGCGCTCACGCACGGAGCCTCGACAACGCGCCGCAATACGCGGAATTCCAGCCCTTCACCGTCGGACCGGCGGGCGATTCGATGCTGCGTCCGCTCGCCACCGTCTGCAATCCCGGCAACGGCAAGGGCGCGAGCGAATTCAACTCGAACCCGCGTCGATTGGAGCGGCGTTGGAAGCAACAATTCTCCGACTCCCTCGAACATCAATTGACAAGCTTGTTGAAAGCACCGTCCGCCAATACCTCGCCCATCCTTGAAAGCATCCAGAACGTTTCGGCAAGCGTCTTCGATGCGCCCGCCTTCAAACAGGTTCCCAAGCAACTCATCATCGTATCGGACATGGTGCAAAACACTCCCGGTTTTTCGCAGTACCGGCAATCCGAGACCTTCGATCAGTTCAAGCACACCCCTTACTACCTGACCGTACGACCCAACCTCGACGGCGTGAACGTTACCATCCTCTACTTGCGCCGCGCCGACGTTTTCCGCATCCAAGGCCGTACGCAGCACCTCGACTTCTGGCGCGATTACTTCACCGACGCGGGCGCCATAGGCTTTAGCTCCGACTCGATTAACGGATGACCATGGCCGCCGCTCCACAAAACGTGAGGTCCTCGGCCAGCGACACCATCCCCTTTCTCATGGCCTTCGCCGCAGGAGTCGCGGCCATTCTGATTTTCAGCGCGGGTGGAGCGCACCAGTTTCTCGCCGAGCTTCTTCTGGTCGTAATCATGCTGGCGTACGGCGCGTGGCACGTAGTTCGTGGAGATTACACCGGCCGGGGGGACAAGCTCGGTGATCATCTTTACTACCTCGGCTTCCTCCTGACCCTTACTGGCCTGCTGATCGCGCTCATATCTTTCAATCTCTCGGACAATCTGACTTCCAATCTAGTTCGCACTTTCGGCATCGCCTAGTTACCACTTTGATCGGAATGCTCCTGCGAACGATCGCCTACCAGATTCACGGCGAACAGGACGTCAGCCCCGAAGCCGCGATGCTGCAACTCGGCGATCAGATCCGCACCATCGGGATGCAACTCCACAGCGCCTCACAATTCCTTACCGGCGCGATGGCGCAAACCCAGCAGATCTTCGACGAAACGCTCGATCGCCTCAAAACGCTCCTCGGCCAATCCGAAGCAGCGCTCGCCGCGATCGTCAAGCAGATGAACGAGCTTGGCGGCGCGGCTCGCCGCCGTCGAGATTCCCAAGGACCTGCTCGCCCAGAAGCTCACCCCGCTCACCCGGTCGCTGAACAACAATGCGGCGCGCATCGATCAGGCGACTACGCAAATGGCATCCGGCATCGACAAGCTCAACGCCGTGCTGGTCGCGCTCGACGCCAACTCCGCCGGGCTCAACGCGACCATGCTTAAGCTGCTTTCGGTGCACGACGAGCTCGACCCCCTGCTCGAACTGGTCCGCCGCATCTGCGCCGAAGTCGATAAGCTCGCGAATCAACTCAGCAGATCCAGCGATTCCATCACCGGAGCGGCCGCAAAATCGGCCGAGACCCTGCAACGCGTCGCCGACCAGTCCGCGCAGGACGCCGAGATGGTCGCGCGCAATCGTCAGTCGCTCGACGGCGAGTTAGCTCGCATCCGCACCATCGCCGGCGAAACCGCGGCCGCCTTCGGCCCACTCGCCGCCCGCATCCGCGAACGCGAGAAGACTGAAACGAAGCTGAGCACGACCTATCGCGCGGAACTCGATCGCGAGCTTGCGCAAATTCGCGACCTGCACGATGAGCTGCAAACCCACGCCGTCTCACTGATCAAATTCATCTCCGACAAGCTAGGCAATGGCCGTCCCGTCGCGTGACGATCATTCGTATCGTCGCGGGCTGGTGTTGGGATGGTCTCTCGCCGAAATCTTCTTGCTCATCGTTTTCGCACTGCTCTTCGCATTCGCGGCGAAAGTCGGCAGAACGCAGAGCCGCAAAATCCGCGAATAAGCCTCCGGAACCAAACCGCCGCCGCCCGCCCCCACCGCTCATCCCACCGACGACTTCGATGCGACCTTTCGGAAACTGACCCTATGCGAGGAGCGCCTTAAAGCCTGCAATGAGGATGAGAAGAAACTAAAACCGAAAATCAAAGAACTCGAACAGGAAATCGAGAAGCTAAAAGCCGAAAATGAGCAACTCAAAAAAGAGCTGGCTCAGCTCAAGCAGAAAGCCCAGGCGATGACCCAGCCGGGCCCAAGCGGCGCCGATTATCCTTCATGCTTCAAGGACTCCGCAGGCAAGCCTGACTACATCTTCGACGTCAAGCCTCACCGATGCAGGCATCGTTGTCCACCAGAACGACCTGCCGACCCATCGCGACGAAGAAGCAAAGCTCCCGCTGAACCAAATCACCTTCGATCGCGCACTCTCCGATGCCGACTTCACCGCTCAGACTCAAGGCGTCTTCAACTACAGCGTGCAGCACGATTGCCGCTTCGTCGTGAACGTGCTCGATCAGACCGGAAACAATAAAGAGACTTACAAAGACGCGCATGCGCACCGTCGACAGTTCTCTTTTATCAAGCATCCTCTGAAGACGCCGCTGTCGGCATCCAGCCCCGGCCCGAATGATTAGCCGCGAATTGAGTCAGGCGCTGCTTGAATTGCGCGCCCGCGTAATCGCTCGACTACTACATGGACGCGTCGAGATTTCCGAAGACCTCATCGCCGATGCCTTGCAGCGCGCCGACGCCGATCATGTATACGCTTCCTTCAATGCTGCGCGCCTGGCGCCGCGCGGCCCCTTCGCCCTGCTGCGGAGCATATTCTTCTGGCGCTGACTGCAAGCTCCAATCAGTTCGGCCAAGTCTCAGCTACGCCCGCGCGATCACCTCATTCCCGATTTTCTCCAGCCCGCGCGACAGCGCCTCCTTATCGAAACCCGGCGGCGCGACGATCATCCGCGAAACTCCTATGTCGGCGAATGGCTTCACCGCCTCAACCTTTGCGCGGCCCATGCAGGACAGCTCGATGCGATCGGCATTGCGCTTCGTCTTATCGGCTTCCTCGCGCATCACCCGAACAGCTCCTTGAGTTTCGCGACATCACTGAGCGCCGGGAAAAATCCGTCGCCGAGTCGTCCCGCGCGCTTCGCCGCCGCCGACGAATGCCCTCCAATATGCACCGGGATTCCTTCACGCTGTACCGGCTTCGGAAAGCTGATCACCGGACCAAAATTGAACTGCTTGCCGTGAAAGCTCGACGGATTCTCGCACCACAGCGCGTGCAGCGACTTGATCGCCTCGTCAGTCCGCGCGCCACGTGCGTGAAAATCGAGCCCGAGTGCATCGAACTCCTCTTTCAGCCAGCCCGATCCGATCCCGAGGATTGTCCGCCCGCCTGACAGCACGTCGAGCGTCGCCATCTCCTTGGCGACATACAGCGGATTCCGCTGCGGCAGGATCATCACGCCGGTCGCCAGCTTGATCTTCTTCGTAAGCGCCGCGACGAACCCCAGCGGAATCAGCGGATCGGGAATCGCTACGTCCTCCCCGCCCGGAATCTTCCCGTCTTTCGAGTACGGATATGGCGACGCGTAGCCTTTCGGGATCACCACGTGCTCGACCGTCCATAGCGACTCGAACCCGCAGTTCTCCGCCGTCACCGCCAGATGAGCCAGCAGGTCGGGCTCGCTGAACGGCCCGGAATTGATGAACATCAGTCCGAATTTCATCTAATGCTTCCTAATAGTCAGCCTTCGCGTTGCGTTACTTCAATGCGATTCGCCCATTCCGCTTCCGATTCTTTTATGCCATTCCCGCGCGCCCTCGTGAGTGCCTCGGCACGAGCAGACCAATTCGCAAATTTAAGTATGTCGCGCGAGGAATCCCTAATCCTCTTTTGACTCGCGCGGCCCATCGCCTATGATTGTTTCGCCCAGCCGGTCTCGTATGGCGCGGCCACCCGGATCGTCGCCCGCAGATGCTGATACTTCCACTCGCCATTGATCTTCACGTAGTCGTCCTCGTAACGGCACGCGATCCAGCGCGCGTCACCCTTCTCGCGGAACGTGAACGGCCCGAGTAGATACCAGCTCCCATGCGCCGCGATCGCCATTCACGACGATCTGCGGATTGAACACGTTATGCTGTGAGAAGCTGATCAGCTTCTGAAAGCCGCCGAACAGCTTGCGAATCGCGTCATGCCCCTGCGCCTTGCCGAAGTCGCCGCCCTCCCAGATGCCGTCCTCGGCGAAAATCTTCCAGATGCGATCGGGATTATGATCATCGTCGCAAATATCGCAGTAGAGCGCCTTCAGCTTCTTGATCGCTTCGATATCTTCGAGTTCGGTGATCCGCTTTTCGAGTTCCGTGCTTGCCATCGCTTGTTACTCCCGCGAATGGAATCTGCCCCGAACTTAATGCGGTCATTGCTTAATGGTCAAACGTCGAGGGTTGTTAGAATTGGCGGCACTACGAATCAATCGGGCGAACATCTAGGGGAAATTAGCCACTGCGAGAAAAACCGGACTCGCGTTGCGAGTCCGGTTTACAATGAACTGTTTATCTTCTCAAACCTTGCCCGACAGTACGTCCCCGAGATTCTCCTTCTTCGTGACGCCGGTCGCGAGCTGTTCCTTGACCCGCGCACCGAGTTCCGCCGGCTCCCAGAACTTGAGCGGCCCCGATTGCTCGATCTTCGCGACGGTATGCCAGCCCTGCAGCAACCACACCTTGCCGAGTCCTACGCGAAACACCTCGCCGTGTATATCCTTGGCGTCGTCGCTCGCGAGCCACGTTACGAGCGGCGCGACATGCGCCGGACTAAACATATCGACCTCGCCGGTCTTCGGCGCAGGCATCGTCGCTGCGGTCTGTGGCGTTGCATCGATCGTCAATCGCGTCCGCGCGACCGGCGCGATCGCATTGATCGCGACGCCATACCGCGACATCTCGCGGTCCATGATAATCGCCATGGTCGCTACCGCCGCCTTGGCCGTTCCGTAATTGCTCTGCCCGGCGTTGCCCAGTACGCCCGAATCCGAGCTCGTATTGATCAATCGTCCGTTCAGCAGATTGCCGGCCTTGTGCTGCTCGCGCCAGTAATTGCACGCGTGCCGCGCCATATTGAAGGTGCCCTTCAGATGCACCCCGATGACCGCGTCGAAGTCATCCTCATTCATGTTGAAGATCATGCGGTCGCGCAGAATACCGGCATTGTTGACCACGATATTGAGCTTGCCGAAATTATCGATCGCGCACTCGATTATCCGCTTGGCCGCCTTGAAGTCGGTCACGCTCTCGAAATTTGCGACCGCCTCGCCGCCACCCGCGCGAATCTCCCTGACCACTTCCTCGGCCGGGGAGCGCGATTGTCCGGTACCGTCGAAATGCCCTCCCAAGTCGTTGATCACGACTCGTGCGCCGTGCTTGGCCATCAGCAGCGCTTCTTCCCGTCCGATCCCCCGGCCAGCGCCCGTTATGACCACGACCTTGCCTTCAAGTAATGCCATCTTGGATACTTCCCTCTCTATGCGGCCCAAATCGCCGCGATTCTTGGTGTTTTTGGATAGACTCCGCCCCCGCCCAATGTCAAGGCGCGATTCCCGCTTATGCTATGTCATCCGCGCGAGATAATACTGTGATTTCATCTTAACGAGGAAACGTTTTGCGGCTTGTCCGCGAATGTAGTTTCCGCTTTGATCATTCCATCATGAAACAGGTGTTGCTCGCCTTAACGGGACTCGCAACCGCGCTCCCACCCGACCAAAAGACGAAGCGCCCTGTTCCGAAGAAATCAACTTACGCGCCACTCAGCAGTGTGTGGGAAGGCACTGACAGCGAACTGCTGGAAGCCATCTTCAGCTTTTACGCGGTATCGCGCCGGAGCCGATTCTCGATTCAACCTATAACGCGGGACGTATGTGGAAGGGGTCCTCGCGGCAAGTAATCTCGATGGATATTGACCGGCGTTATAAGCCGATGATCGTGGGCGACAATCGCAAAATGATCGGTGTGCCGGATGCTGCCTTTGGCGCAGTCATTTACGATCCGCCGCACGTCGGCCCCCAGGGACGCGACAAAAGCCGCAAGAAGTTTGACGTCGATTTCGGCGCGACCGTCGAATGCGGAAAAGCACAGGACTGGAATCTCAGCTATCTCTATCCACCATTTTTGCAGCAAGCTAAGCGGGTGCTAAAACCGGGCGGCCTGCTGCTCGCCAAAATCACCGACATGGTGAACAACCACCGCTCCAAGTGGGCGCATTGCGACTTTATGCGGATGGCGGAGGAAGCCGGATTTACCGTCTGCGACTTAATTATCAAGGTTCGTGTCGGCCCGATGGTCTCGACCAAATGGAAAGAAGCTCATCATGCGCGCAAGCGCCACTGCTTCTGGATCATTTGCCGCAATAGCGATAGCTGCGAGCACTAATTATCGGGTGGCTTCTTCGGAAATAACTGATCCCACTTGCTCACGCGATGGGTGCCCGGGCCTCCCGGCTCCGGGAACTTTGCTGCCAAAGCCGGTTGTGTTCCACTCCGGCTCATAATGCGTAATCAGGGCCAATTCGGCCGCAAATACCCACCACTCACTATCGAATGTGAGATACCGGCACCGCATCTCATTGAGTGTGATATTGTTTCGGCCTTTTATCTTATCGACATGCTCGTTGAGACGCTGTCGCAAAGTGCGTTGGCTTTTGGTCGTGCCTTTAGAAGCTTTTCCCAAATAGACTAATAAATCTTTGTAATAGAGGGCATAGATTCCACTCGCTACCGGGCCGACATCTTTTCTGAGCGAAAGCAGCGGACTCGCCTCTAGCTTCTCGATAGCTTGAGCGCGAATGCCTCGATCTAGATCGAATTCGAAATGATGCGAATCATCTCGCCCCTCTTCTCCCACGGCGGCTGATTTTAACGATTTATGCTCAATTACTAAATGCCGCTCCAAATCGGGATGTGCAACAGTGCACTGCAGCCGTGAATCTACCCCTCTTGACACGGACCCCCTTTTCATCAGACTTGACCGATTGCGGATGAACGCTCATTCAGCCGCCGCAGCTTTCGTCAATGGGGACGGCGAGGTATGCAGAATCAGTTCAATATCTTCGCGATGATCCAGCAGGGATGGTACGCCACCTACCCACTCCTCATCATCTCGGTCATCTGTGTCACGATCATCCTGGAGCGCATCTGGATGCTATGGGGCGTCAGCTCCCGCGCGACCCGCCGTGCCGAACAGCTCATCCCGCCGCTCAAACAAGGCAAGTTCGACGACGCGCTGCAGCAACTGAACGGCCGCCGCGCCGCCGGCGACCGTATCTTCCACGAGATTATCGCCGAGGCCCAGTCCGCCCCTCGCGAACGCCTCAACGAAGTGGACGAGGAGCGCCGCTTTGCCGAAATCCTCCAGCTCCGCGGCTCGATCTGGATACTCGCTACTTCCGGCGCTTCGGCCCCCTTTATTGGACTGTTCGGCACTGTCGTCGGTATCCTGGTCGCCTTCCAATCGATGGCCGTGATGGGCACCGGCGGCTTTTCGGTCGTCGCGGCCGGCATCTCCGAGGCGCTCATCTCGACCGCGCTCGGCCTCGTTGTCGCAATCATCGCAGTGATTTTCTATAATTATTTCTCGCAGAAAATCGAGCGCATCAACGCGACTATCCACGTATGCGCCGCGCGGCTGATCGATGCCGCAGTCGCCGGGAGGGCTGTCAGTGGCCATTAGCGCACCCCGGGGTCAAGGCGGGATGTTCTGGGAAATCAACATCACCCCGCTCACCGATATCTTCCTTGTCCTGTTGATCATCTTTATGGTCACCGCATCAGTCGCGGTCGAATCCGCCACTCACGTCGATTTGCCTTCCGCCGAGAGCACTTCGCCGGAAAACAAAGGCGTGATCGTCACCTACACGGCGAATCATGAGCTTTTCGTTAATTCCAAAGATGTTCCTGAGCGCGAATTTGAACCCGCGCTGCACGACGCCTTGAGCCGCGTCGATGCCAAAATCGTAATCTTTCAGGGCGATCGTACTGTCCTGCTCGGCGATATGGTGCGCATTTTGGACATCGCCAAGGCCGCCGGCGCAGAGCAGATCGCGATTGCCGCCAAACGCTCCACCGGCAGCGTGACTTCTCCGCCTGCCGCAGGCTGATACGTCGTGGCGTCCGAATTTTTTCCGCAGAAACCGTCAACACCGGTGAGTAATTACGGCTCCGTGATCCCTCTCCCCTTGGGAGAGGACAAGGGTGAGGGACCTTTTCAGAATCGAAACTAAAAGCGAACATCAATGCAGAGTGCAGACTGCCGTTTAGATATAACTGAAATGGTTCCTAATCCTTCGCGCGTCCCAAGGCTTCTTTGATGGCAATTCCGACTGGCGATCAGGGCGGCATTTTCGCCTCCATCAATATCACCCCGCTCACCGACATCTTTCTCGTCCTGCTGATCATCTTTATGGTCGCGACCGCCGTCACGATCGAATCCGCCGCCCATGTTGACCTACCCAAATTGCAGGCCCCCAGCGAACCGACTCAGGCGCGCGGCGTGACCGTGACTTACACCTCCGATCATCAGATTTTCGTCAACCAGAAATCTGTGGCTGAGCCGGAATTGGCCGCCGCCGTCAGTGCCGCCCTCGCCGATACAACCGACAAGACGGTCGTGTTCAACGGGGACCCGCGCGTCATCCTCGGTGATGCCGTCCGCATCGTCGATATCGCCAAGCGGGCAGGCGCTGCCCAGATCGCGCTCGCCGTCTCCCAAGCTTCGGGACCGGCTGCCGAATCCGCGCCCGAGCCTGACGCGCCTGTCCCCGAAAACGTCGCCCCCGGCCTCGAGCCGGCGCCGGAACCGGTCTCGCCCTCAGGTCCTCCCTGATGGACCCGATAGTCGTCATCGCAATCGTCGCTGTCATTGTGCTCGCGACCGTGATCGCGAGCGTCATCCTTTATCGTTCCTCAGCGCGCCGCCGGAAGTCAGCGCCGCCGCCGCTCGCCGAAGATCCGTTACTCGGCGGACGCCGTCGCTCCATTTGGGACGTCTTCCGCTTCATCGAAGGCCCCTTCGAGATTTCCATTGCCCTCCACGTCGTGATCATTCTCGCTCTGCTCTGGGGCGTGCACCTTGAAGCTGGCCGCAACCTGATCATGGTCAATCTCCAATCCGGCGGTGGCGGCGGCAGCAAGAATGAAGCTAAACAGCTGGACCTTCCCGAGATGCCGATGCCGGAAATGCGCGCGCCACTCCCGATCGAGCGGCCCATCGTCGCTTCGCAAAGCTCCGAGACGATCGCGACCGCCACCCACTATCTCCGCAGCGTGTCAGGCAGTGGAATCGGCGCGGGACGCGGCGGCGGGATCGGTACCGGCTATGGGCGCGGCGTCGGCCAGGGCTTCGGCGGCTTCATCGCCGGTCTACGCAAATCCGGCCTTGAAGTCACTCTCATTATCGATGGTACCGGCTCGATGCTCCGGGTCATCGGCGACGCCAAAGACCGCATGAAGCATCTACTCCTCGCCATCCATCGACTCGTGCCGACCGCCCGGATGGGCATCGTCGTTTTTGGCGGACGCGGCGAACCGATTCAGGTGCAGCCGCTGACGCTCCGCCCCGATACGCTGATCACTTTTCTAAATAACATTGCCGCGCATAATGGCGGCGAATGGCAGGAAGATACGCTCGGCGCAGTCCGCACTGCGATCGACCGGATGGGATGGAAGCCCAATACTCACAAAGTAATTATCCTCATCGGTGATACTCCGCCGTTCAACGAGGATTATCAGCCGGTACTCGATGAAATCCGCCGCTTCCGCGCCGAGAACGGAGTCTTTAATACGGTGGACGTGACTACCGAAGAGCACGAACGCTTCGTCATCGAATGGTACGCCTCGCAAGGCCTGAAGCCTCCGCCCGGCGCGTTCCAGGCTATGCCGGCCTTCTACACGCAGACCCGCAATGCGTATCAATCGATGGCGGCGGCGGGCGGCGGCGTTTGGAAGAGCCTCACCAAGGACCAACAAATCAATCAGCAGGTGCTGATTCTGGCTTTCGGCAACCAGTGGCAATCCGAGGTCTCCCGCTTCGGCCGCAACATCGCCTCGCGTGAGGCGGCTCAGTAACTATTGTCTAGATTTGGAGTAAGCCTCGAAAATTTATCGATACATGTTCCCCACCCTAGTCTTACCGGCTTTCTGGGCTCATTGGCACCAACGCAGCCACTTACGTTTAAGCTGTTTTCGTGGTATTAATGATGCAGATGGAACTGATTGACGCAAATTGTGATTACTGATCTAAAAAGACTGTCGCGTTCGCTCGACAAGGCGGCACCCGCTCCAGGCGCAAACTTGCTGGCCGCGATCAAGGCGGACCGAGCTCGGATAGACCGTGAAATCAACGAGATCGGTTCTTCTGAGATCAGAGTGGATGGCAGAACATTTAGGCTCGTCCGCGCCAACGCCAAAGATAAGGCATATTCGAGGGAGGAATTGCGCTGCTGAATGGTAGCGCTTTTGGTCTCGTATTTTTTAGTTGCGTATCTTCTAATCCCGCGAGCGATTTTTCAGCTCGTTGATATTTGGCTTCCACTCAAATTCCAGCGCACGCGAACTGAAGAAGTAACCTTCGCCGCATGGATCTGCTTGGTGCCGCTGATTTTCGGGCTCCTGCTCATTTGGGCTCTGAGCGAACCACATTTCGGTGTTTCTCGAACCGATTATAAGCTTATTTTCGCAGGCTCGTACTCTGAGGGAGCTTTCGAAAGTTCACAAATCCAATTCTGGTCATCTCTTTGGAAGGTAGCTGTCTCGCAATTCGAGTTCCTCCTTATCTATGTTTATCCCTTAGTAATTGCCGAGGCGATATTGTTCGTCATACTGGTGAGAAGATATGGTAATTGGCGAGGAAAGTCCAAAATCTATGATTGGCTCGTTGAACGTGTATTATTGCGTGGCGTAAGCGAGTGGCATGTCCTGTTAACGACATTTAATTTTGCCTCATCTGAAGCTAGAAGAGTCACAGCCGACATTCTGACGATCGAAGATCATCTTTATCAGGGTGATGTTGCCAATTACTACATTGAGAGCGACGGCAGCCTGTCTGGTTTTTCCCTAGAAGACCCATTCCGGTTCGATCGCGCTGGTTATTTGCGTGACAAGCAGACAAATCCAGAGGCAAAAGCAAAATCGTATTGGAAGGAAATACCTGGAAAGAATCTTTACATACCGAGAGACAAAGTTTTGAGCCTCAATTTACGTTATCCCACATCTTCCTTGGACGAAGAGGCAAAGGCAGCGACCGCGGAGTTGCTTAGGTCCGATCCGCCGATCCGTGTAGAGGTACCATCGGAAATATCGCTCGCGAAAAAGCCAACAGTAAACGTGAGGGTGGAAGTAAAGCCACCTGCCGAGCGAAAGACATAAATTTAGTTTTTCTTCAAGTATTCAGCGGCTATCATCCTAAGCTTCTGATAGCGCGCTTACCTGAGCGTTTGACGTTACTATCTAATCAACAAAACTGCCCGACAACCCGACGTAACGTTCTGGTTTGCACAATTACTTCAAATGCCCGCACGGCCGCGACTGTCCGCAGACCACACGCCATCAAGGCGAAACTCTGCAGGGGTGAAGGATTACAGGTTTCCCGTGAAACATCCTCCTCGGTCCTATTCCATGCTCGGATAGATCACGCCCAGTGAATAGGTACCCAGGTCTCCCGTTTCGGCAGCGGCTCGCAGCGTCGAAAGAACCGGATACCCTCTCTCATAATCAAGGTTCATGCTCGCGGGCGCCACGCGACGCTCTTCCCGTTTTCTTTTAACCAATGGTAGGTCCGTTTTGCGATCACATATGAGGCAGAATCTGTTTCTAATGAAGAACGGCCGAAGTTGACCGCACTCGCTAGCATTCTATGCTTCAGGTAATCCAGCGGTGCTCGCGTGGCGTAGTTTCTAAAATATGTATCCAGTTCCTGTTTGGATTTTGCGAGACCATTATCGGCGTACTTCGCCACATAAGGGCTGAAATGCGGATAGAGTGCCCGGCCCCCAAAACGGCCATGAAGAGTCGTCTTCATAAAGTTGCCGATCAGCATATCGTCGAAGATCTCATTTTCTATGGCAGTCATTAGAGAATGCCGGGGAGCCTCGAACGTCAAACCCCGCTTGAACTTCTTCTTCGCGAGCTCCACCACGTGCTCTTTGCCCCCGGCACGGACCGCGATGAAATCGAAGATTTTTTCGAGATGCGAAATCGCTCCGAAATATCGCGAGATCTTGTCGCGATCCGAAGTTTCGAGAGGTTCGCTCCAGTCGTCGCCGAATTCCTTCGGCTCAAGCGGCTCGATTACTCTTGCGGGTGGATCGAGTTGCTCGTACCGATCCTTCTCAAGATCGTATTGAATGAACGGTGGCAGGATTTCGCTTGTTCTGGACTCGAAGCCTGCTTGATAATTCGAGACCGGAATTCGGTACTGGTTGGCCCAGACGCTATCGCTCCTCTGATACACATGAAGTGAGCTGAACGGGATAAAATATTTTGTTCCCCACCCGCGGGTAAGGTGGGCCGCTCCCGGGCCATAGCCTTCGGTCGGAAGTTTCGCTCCGACGAACGCGCCATCCTCGCTCCAGATATTGATCATGTCAGCATCATTGGAGAGGAGTTGAAGGTGGAATGACACCTTGTACTCGCGAATCGTCCGCCTTACGAATGGGCCCCACCCGCAATCGTTGGCGTCATTGAAGTTGACTATTAGCCGACCGCCGATATCAACGAGAAGAATAGAATCCTGATTGTAATCGGCAATGCTCAAAATCCGGATGCGGTCGGAAATCGGACACCATTCGCGATCATTCAGGACAGTCACCTTGAAGCCGCGGTCCTTCAGGCCATCGTGTATCCTCCCGCCGACATGATCGGCGAGGAAAATCTGCTTGCCCTCCAGAAGGTCGAGCGAGCGCGGGCTCAGATGATCGGGATGACCGTGAGATATCCATACGTACTGGCAATGTTTGATATCGTCGAGCACTTCCGCCGGTACGTCGTGAGGCAAACCCCAGGAACCAAAGTAGGCAGGACCAACGATCCACGGATCGGTGACCAGCACGGGGCGCCGGTCGTGACAAATCAAGGTAGCATTCCCAATAGTCGCGAACCCAAGGTCCATTTGTTTATCCTCTAGGAACTTACTCAGTTATTCACCGCGGTGCCTTGCTGATGCTGGTGCTTGGTGGACAACTGCGGCGCACCAAAAGTTTGCATTGAAAACAAATAGACCAAATGGAGGACAATCAATAGTGTAAGATCGTTATAGGCTGACTCCGATTGCGCCACATGCCGTTCGTAATTGAACTATTCTGTCGAATGCTGAAGCGCGGCCACGATTATGCCGATTCCAATCGCTTCAATTTGATGAGGCCGATGCGAACATGGGCAAGATCATAGTCTGCCTATTGCACCAGCCAGCGTTCATCGCTGCCACCGAAAACCTTTTCTAGCCGCAAGGCCATTTGAGGCGAGATGCCGTGCTTCCGTTCATAATTCGGAAGATGATGCAGATGATGCAAGGCGTTCTTTAAGCGGAGAGGCCAACACACTGGCGCAACAGAACGCCTCCGGTATGGATAATGGAAATTACTCCATGCTGGGATAGATCACGCGCTCGACGCGCAGCGACAGTCCGCAGTGCAGGCAGCGCGAAGCCGAGAGATGCCGCAGCGACCAATGTACGCCCGCCGAATGGAAGTATTCGCGGCAGCGCGGGCATCGGAAGAAAGCGACGCGTAACGCTGAACACAACGCAACGACTCCCCAGATAACCGTGAACGGAAGAATTATGCGATGCTGATTAGTATGCCGGACCACGATCCAAAGCACCGGCGCATAGAGGCTCACGATTCCCCAGAACCACCAATGCGCATGACGAATCCGCCGCAGCCCCTCTCGCTCCTCCGTGCCATGCATTGCCTTCAAGATCGGCTTAGCGGGGCTCGACGGGGTGACGATGGCCGAGGCTCGTCTTCATCATCGCCTTCGCGCGACAGGCGGAAATGACTCAGCAGACCGGTCGTGAGGATCGACACGCCGATCAACGACGCGAGCAGCCCGAGCAGGCCGCCTACGCTCGCGAGATTCTGCCCCGCAGTCTCGATTATCAGGTCGGTGCCGAAGGTCAGCAGGATCGCGCCGAAGAAAATCAGCAAGTCAGAAAATAGCCGCATCGTCCCGAAAAGGTAGCATTCCGCCTAACGCCCGCACAGGCGATCGAGAATGATGCTCGCGGCGGCGCGCACCGACAGATGGTTATACTCGCCCGGCCCACGAAGCGGCGCGAGCGCCAGGTCCGCCCGCTCGCGCATCGGCGGCGCGAGTCCAAAGCCGGTGCCAATCATCAGCATCAGCGGCGACCCGTCCACTAATTCGAGCCGTGATCGCATCTCCGTGTAACTGATTCCATCGGTAGTGCGCGCTGACGTATGCACCAGAACCGGACGAGCCCTCGTCAGCGTCTCCGCGGCGGCTAGCGCATCGTCGAGCGTATCGACCACTTCAACCAGATCGAGCGCCTCGCGGCGGCGCGAATCGTACAACCTTCCATCGTTGAGCCGCCAATGATCGAGCACCCGCAACGCAAACTCGCGCTGCTCGGCGATCGGATGCACCACGTACATCGCGCGTACACCATACGTCCGCGACGATCGTGCGAGATCATGTAGATCGAGGCTGGTAATCGCCGAGGTGACTACCCGCCCATTGCGGTCGAGCACCGGATAGTGAATCAACGCGAGAAACAGGTCGGCCACGATCAGGATTTACGCCGATTGGAGATTAGGTCGGGCCGGCGGCGCTCGGTACGCGTGCGCGCTTCGGCTTCACGCCAGCGCGCGATCTTGCCGTGATCGCCGCTGAGCAATATCTCCGGCACACGCATCCCGCGAAACTCCTCCGGCCGCGTGTAATGCGGATATTCGAGTGCCGCCGCGCTGAATGATTCCTCACGCAGCGATTCGGAGTTACCGAGTACGCCCGGCAGCAGTCGCGCCGTCGCTTCGATTACCACCATCGCGGCAAGCTCGCCACCGCTCAGAACGTAATCGCCGATCGAGAGCTCCCGATCGACCATCGTGCGCACCCGCTCATCGAAGCCTTCGTAACGGCCCGCAATCAGCAGCAGGTTCCGCTCGCTCGCGGCTAGCTCTCGAGCGATTGATTGGTCGAAAACCTCACCCTGCGGCGTCATCAGGATGCGGATCAAAGTCGGCGACTCGGCCATCACCGCATCGATTGCCGCCGCGACCGGCTCGGGCCGCAACACCATCCCGCTGCCGCCGCCGTAAGGCGTGTCATCCACCTGCCGGTAGGATCCCAGCCCATGCTCACGCAAATCGTGCGTGCTGAATCGTGATCAGTCCTTGCTGGCGCGCTTTGCCGATCAGTCCCGCGTCGAGCGCGGCGAACATCGCGGGAAACAGCGTGATTACATGAAATTCCATCGAGGTTCGCCGCCCGCGGAGGCGTTCAGTCGAGTAGCCCGGGCACTGCTTCGATCGTGATCCGGCGTGCGTCAAAGTCCATTTGTTTGATTACATCGGCGATCACGGGTACGAGGATTTCGCGCCCGATGCCGCTCACGACCAATACGTCATTTGCACCAGTGCCGAAGATCTCCTTAACCGTGCCCAAGGGCTGGCCGTCAGTCGTCACGACCTCGCAGCCTATCGCCTGATAATCGTAAAACTCGTCTGCCGAAGCAGGCGGCAGATCCGCTTCCTCGATCAAAACTGTCTGACTGCGCAACTCTTCTGCCGCTTCGCAAGTCTCAATTCCGGCGAGCTTCAGCCAGACTGCGCGATGACCAAGCGGGCGGGCGGCCTGAATCGAATACTCACAATTGGTCCCACCGCTCGATTGCAGAAATATCCGGTGGGTCGATTCGAGCGTGCTGGACTCAGGATGGTCCAGTATCACACGCAGTCCTCCCTTTAATCCATGCGGGCGGCTGATCCGGCCGATCCGAATCAGGCGAGGGGAACTTTCGGCGCTGCTCATCTATCGCGCCGCCAGTGATAACGAAGAGTCAACGTGCGCTTATTTTTCTTCGATTATTTCGAGCACGACTTTGCGATTGGTGCGCGAGGCGACCGCATTCAAAATCGTGCGCATCGATTTTGCGGTACGCCCCTGTTTACCAATCACGCGACCAAGGTCTTCCTTAGCGACCCGCAGTTCCAAGCACCGACGCGGTATCGCCCTGGGTCTCCTTGACCTCAACTGCGTCAGGGTTATTGACCAGCTGTTGCGCCAGAAACTGAACTAGCTCCTTCATGGCTGGCTCCTGAAGCGCGACTGGAGAATTTTAGGCGGCGCCGCTCGGCCAACTTGAGTAACTTCCTTACCGTGTCGCGAGGGTTGCGCGCCCGCTTGAAGCCAGCGCTCTGCATCTTCCTGCTTGCAACGTAACCTTGGCCGGATTCATCGCCGGATCATAGGTTCCGATCTGTTCGACGAAGCGGCCGTCGCGCGGCGAACGCGAATCGGCGACTACGATTCGAAAGAACGGCTTCTTGCGGCCGCCGTGACGGCGCAATCGGATCACAAGTCCCATCGATAATTATTCCCTTCTACCTTCTATTCTAGCTCCCAAAACCCAGTCCCGCGCATCATCGAACGTCCCGCGCCCATTTTGGTGAACTTCTTCATCACCTTGCGCGTCTGATCGAACTGTTTCAAAAATCGATTGACCTCCTGTACGGAGGTGCCGCTGCCAGAGGCGATCCGCACGCGTCGTCGTGCCATTAAGAATCAGATGATTGCGGCGCTCCTGAAAGGTCATCGAGTCGATTATCGCCTGAATCCGCACCAACTCGCGCTTGGCTTCGTCGGAATCCGCCTGCGCCCGCGATTTTCTTAAGCCCGGGAATCATCCCGAGCAGATCGCCGATCGATCCCATCTTCTTGATCGTCTTGAGCTGGTCGCCGAAATCCTCGATCGTAAATTCATTCTTTTTGAGCTTGCGTTCGAGTTCTTTCGCTTTGCCCTGATCGTAATTCTGCTGGGCCTTTTCGATCAGGCTCAGCATGTCGCCCATGCCCAGAATGCGCGAGGCGAGGCGATCCGGATGGAAGACTTCGAGCGCGTCGAGCTTCTCGCCGAGTGCCGGCAAACAGGATCGGCGCGCCGGTGATCGCTCGCACCGATAAGGCCGCGCCACCGCGCGCGTCACTGTCGAGCTTGGTCAGGATCAGACCCGAGATCTTGAGCCGCTCATGGAAGCCCTGCGCGACATTGACGGCGTCCTGACCGGTCATCGCATCGGCCACCAGATATCGTATGATGCGGCTGCGCGGCAGCTCTTCAGCCGCGCCAACTCCTCCATCAGTTCGTCGTCGATCTGCAAGCGTCCCGCGGTGTCGATCAATAATGCGTCGTGGCCGCCGAGATCGGCCTTGACCATCGCGCGGCTGACGATCTCGACCGGGTCCTGATCCTCGCGGCTCTCGGCGACCGGAATCCCGATCTGCTGCGCCAAGCACTCGCAACTGTTCCATCGCGGCGGGCCGCTGCATATCGGTCGAGACCATCAGCGGATGCCGTTTGCGCTCGTTCTTGAGAAAGCGCGCCAGCTTCGCCAGCGAGGTCGTTTTGCCGGAGCCTTGCAGACCAACGAGCATTATCTTGACGGGAGGCTTGACCTTGAGATCAAGCTCGCGTGCCTGCCCGCCCATCACCTCGCACAGTTCGTTGGCGACGAACTCGAATCAGGTGCTGCTCGGGAGTGAGCGAGCGCAGGACTTCCTGACCGAGCGCCTTCTTCTTGACGTGATCGATGAAGTCGCGGACGACCTTGATATTGACGTCGGCTTCGAGCAGCGCGAGCCGGACTTCGCGCAAGGCCTCTTCGATATTGCGCTCGGTGATCCGGCCCTGTCCGCGCAGCTTTTTGAAAACGCCTTCGAGCCGATCGCTTAATGTATCGAACATGACGCTATATTATCGCAGGCTGATTCAGCCGATCAGAGTTTAATCCGGCAGGCCAGTCTAACGCGAACCCATAAAGCTAGGATACACCTTAGGTCGTGTCAATTCGCATAGTCGGCCCAAGATCGGCTTCCGGGTTCTTGAAAAGAATCGAAATGGCGGAGCCGATATGCCTTGGTTTTGGATCGGTTCTCATTCTGAGTTGATTGGGAGGCTGCCAGCGACTCGCTGCACACACGTCCGTGTGTCCGGTTCGCCGATGCCTCAAATCTCACGAATAATCAGGCTGAACGCTCGCCGAGATGCATTTCGCATCTTAACTATAGCGCTAGTCGATCGAGGGAGCGGTACTGGATTGCTTCGCTGAGGTGATGGGCTTGGATTGCGCCGCCGTCGTCGAGGTCGGCGATGGTGCGCGCGACCTTGAGGATCCGCGTGTAGGCGCGGGCGCTCAGGCCAAGTCGATTGATCGCCAGTTCGAGCAGCCGCTCGCCGCCGGCTTCCACCTGGCAATTGGCGTGCAGCTCGCGCGCGCCCATCTGGGCGTTGCAGAAGAACGATGTACCGCGAAAGCGTTCCAGCTGCCGATTGCGCGCCTGATTCACCCGCTCGCGAATCGCCGCCGAAGACTCGCCCGCACCGCGATTGGTCAGGTCGCGATACTTCACCGCCGGTACCTCGACGTGGATGTCGATGCGATCGAGCAGCGGCCCGGAGATACGCGAGCGATAGCGCTGAATCACAATCGGCGAGCAGGTGCATTCGTGCTGCGTATCGGTGAAGAAGCCGCATGGACATGGGTTCATTGCGGCTATCAGCATCACGCTGGCCGGGAAGGTCATCGTACCCATTACGCGGGCGATCGTAATCCGATTATCTTCGAGCGGCTGGCGCAGCACTTCGAGCACGTTCTTGCGGAATTCGGGCAACTCGTCGAGGAACAGGACGCCGTTATGCGCGAGACTCACCTCGCCCGGTCGCGGAATCGGCCCGCCGCCGATTAACCCGGCGTCCGAGATCGTATGATGGGGCGAGCGGAAGGGGCGCGTCGCAATCAGCGCACGGCCATCAAGGATGCCCGCGACGCTATAAACTTTGGTGGATTCGATCGCTTCCTCAAAGGTCATCGCCGGGAGGATCGTCGGCAGCCGCTTGGCGAGCATCGTCTTGCCCGAACCGGGCGGCCCGATCATCAGGACGTTATGACCACCCGCGGCGGCGACTTCGAGCGCACGCTTGGCCTGCTCCTGACCCTTGACCTCACTGAAATCGACCTCGTAGCGGCTGGCGTCGGCGAAAAGTTGGTTAAGGTTCGCATCGCAGGGCGTCGCTTCGCGGCGACCCTCGAAGAACTCGACTGCTTCCTGCAGGGTCTCAACTCCAACCACCGTCACAGCGTCGCCGATCACCGACGCTTCCGGCGCGTTCTCGCGCGGTAGCACGATCCCCTCCATTGCGCGATCACGGGCCAGAATTGCGCTCGGCAATGCCCCTTTGATCCCCTTGATTCGTCCGTCGAGCGCCAACTCGCCGAGCACCAGATAGCGACCGAGCCGGTCGCGTTTCTCGATCTGGCCGGCGCCGGCGAGAATACCGAGCGCCATCGGCAGGTCGAAACCGGAGCCTTCCTTGCGGGTATCGGCGGGAGCGAGATTGACTGTGACTTTGCCGCCGGGAAATTTGTAGATTGAGTTGCGGATCGCGGATTTCATCCGCTCGTAGGCTTCGCGGACTGCGCCTTCGGCCAGCCCGACCATCCGGAAAGCCGGCGTGCCGCCGCCGATATCGACTTCGACTTCGACCGGAAAGGCGTCCACCCCGAAGATTGCGCCCGAAAGTACGCTCGCGAGCAACCTCGGCTACCTCGCTCCTGCGACTTGATAGTGTACGTGGAATTTACATCATTGCGTCGCACAAAGCGCAACATATTATCAGTGGGACTCTCCCGGCCGAGCCATAACAAGTGATTTGGACAGGATATTTGCGACGTAAGTGCCGTGGCTGCCCGCGCCGACCGCGGAACTTGCCTACCATCCCGTCACCTAACGGTGGAAACAAACGGGAACCAGCTGAGGTTCCCGTTGTGAAGAGTGCGATTGGGATCAATCTTTATGGGGTCTTTATCTCGAAGACGAAACCCGTTGGATCCAGAACCTTGACGGTCGCAACGCCGCTTACCGGGTTCCGCATCGAGGAACCGATTACGGTCTGCGGATAAGTCTGTCCCGGCGTGGCTCCGCCGGTCGCCGCGCCCTGTACCGGCCCCACCGTGTCAAACGCTTGATTGCCGACGCGGAAATGCCAAGTCACGAGCGCCAAGTCCTTAGGATCGGCCGCGGGCAACCCGTTAACGAAAGCGCCGTTAGTAAAGAATGTGCCGATTTTCGCCGCAGTAATTTGGGAGCAGTCAACCGCCGTATTGCTCTGCGCAATCGTGCCACCCGGATAGATTGGCGCTGCGGCCGTAAAAAAGGTGCCGGTCGAATCAAAGCGGGCGTCGGTGGCCGCGGTGGCGCAGACATCAATCGTGACCGCCATCGCTGGCGCTGCCAGAGCGCCAATTAGGAGCAGCGCCAACCCCATCGTCGATTTGGCTAACTTCATCGCACAGTACCTCCCGCAGGTTTTGCCGAGATACTCCGTGCAGATAAATTTGCTGTCAACGCTAGAAATTCGCTGCCACGGAAATTATCACCAAATCGCTTTTTCCTCGATCAGTGCGGCGCATTCGTCAGCACTATATCCAAGGATTTCGCCGAGCACGTAGTCATTCGACGAGCCGATTAGCGGAGACGGGGTGCGGATCGAGGCCAACTCCGGCGATGACCGTGCGGGGATTCCGGTGACGCGGGTCGTATTGCCGTCGGGCAGTGTAATCACAGGCCAGAAATCGCGGGAGCGAAGCTGCGGATTCCGTTCGCAGAGATCCGCGCCATTACACACGACGCCAGCTGGAATTTTTGTGCGCTGCAAACGCTCCATCAGGTCTTCGGCATTTTGCTCGATTGTCCAGCGGGAGATATGAGCAGTCGAGCTCGCCATGATTTCTCATCCGCAGGTAGAGCGTGCGAAACTGCGGCTCCGATGTCCACGCCGGCGATTCCATGACCGAGATCAGCCGTTCCCATTCGGGTTGTGTATGCACGCTGAGCGCGAGCCAGCGGTCGGAGTCGTCGCCCATCGGGGCGCATCGATAAACGCCGTGCGGCGCAGCCGGGGCCTCCTGCGATTCGTAGCCGGGCGGCTTTGAGGTGCGCCCATTCACCGCGATATCGAGCAGCGAAGGTCCGATTACGCTGACCACCGCCTCGAACTGCGAAAGATCGACGAATTGACCCTTGCCGGTGCGCTTTCGATGCCATAGGGCGAGCATCGCGGCGAGCGCGCCGGTGTAGCCGCCGGACATATCCGCGTAAGAGTAGCCGAAGCCGGCGGGGCGGCCTTGCTCATCCGCCATCAGCAGCGTGTAGCCGCTGAGCGCCTGCAAGGTCGGTCCATAACTGACATAATTCGCACGTGGCCCAGTATGGCCGAGGCCCGACATGCTGATACAGATGATGTCCGGCTTGAGCTGGCTGAGGCTGGCGTAATCCATCCCCCAACTGCGCATCACGCGCGCCGAGAAGTTGTCGATTATTAGGTCGCTTTTCGCCGCGAGGCGTCGCGCGATTTCGATGCCGCGCGGATTCGCCATATTCACCGCGATCGAGCGCTTGTTGCGATGCAGGTCGCCCTGCAATCCGGTCTGTCGCGAGCCGAGTGGACCCGGCTTGCGTTCGAGCTTGATTACCTCCGCTCCATGGTCGGCCAGGATTCGCGTCGCAACTGGACCGGCGACTACCCAGGTGAAGTCGAGGACGCGGATTCCCGCCAGCGGCAGTTCGGTCATCAGATGATGCCCTCGGCAGCCAGCGCCACGATTTCGGCAAGGTCAAGGCCGAGGTCGCGATGAAGAATCTCGCGCAGTATGCTCGCCGAGCAGCGGTGGCCGCCGATAGACGCGCCATGGCGAGCCATTGAAGAGATACGGCGCGCCGGGATAGCGAAAGGTCCGGCCCAATTCAGGATGCTCGACCTCGACGAAGTAGCCGCGCGCGCTCAACTGCTCATCGCTCAGGAGCGCCTCCGGTGGACGCACTGTCGCATAGGGCAGGCGCAGAGTCTGTGCGCGTTCGAGCAACTCGTCGCGAGCATAGTCCTTGACCCAATCGTCGAGCACGTCAAAGAGATGCTCGGCGTGTTCGGCGCGATAGGCCACGTCATCCCATTCGGGAGCAGTCAGGTCCTGCGCCTTGCCGTCCGCTGTGACCCATTCGACCAATGAGGTCCAATCGCCGAGGGTGCAATGCATGATGTACCCGTCGCGGCATCGGCCGACCCGGAAATAGCGACTCCAGTGCAATGTTCCGCGTCGCGGCTCGATTCGTCCTTCCCCGAAATAGCTGCCCGCCACGTGCTCGACAGCACAGGCGGTCGCGGCCTGCATACTGAGGTCGATCCATTGACCCGCGCCGTCGCGATCGCGGGCAAATAGCGCCGACATAACTTCGATCGCGGCGAAATATGCCGACGAGTGATACGCCTGTAATCCGAGCGGCCGAACCGGCTGACGATTCGGCCATCCATTGACATAGAGCATCCCGCCTTGGGCAGTCAGCACGGTGTCATCGGCAACAAAATCGCGAAATGGCCCGGTCTGGCCGAAGGGTGAAATGGAAAGGAGAATGAGTGCGGGATTGAGAGCGTGCAGTTTGTCCCAGCCGAAGCCGCGCGCTTCGATTTCGCCGGGAGGGAGGTTCTCGATCAGGATATCGGCTGATTCTGCAAGCTTGAGCAGCAAGTCAGCACCTTGTGGTCGAGTCAGATCGAGGATAAGCGAGCGCTTGTTGAGATTGTAGAACCAGAAGAACAGGCTTCGGTCGCGATGCGGAATATCGTCGAGGAACGGGCCAACGCGCCGCCCTGATTCGCCTTCAGGCGGCTCAATCTTGATCACGTCAGCGCCCATATCGGCCATCAGGCGCGCGCACAGCGTTCCTCGATAATCGGTCAAATCGAGGACACGTAGGCCGCTGAGCGCGCTCGGGCCGGAATCGAAAGTTTGCACGGCGCGTCTAAGCCTCAGAGAGATTTGGTCCAGTAAACGATCTTGATCGGGACATCGAGCGTCCCCGTCCCGCTGTACGTAACCTGCGCCGCCTCAAATGACGGCGGTTTCACGGTTGCTTTGGCGTCGTTCGAAAAACCATATCCCTTGGTGGGAATCCCCAACATATTGAAATCCATCTTGCCGTTTAGATTCTCGTCGTGCAGAACCGTAACGGCGTAGTCGCCCGCCGGAACGCCCTTGAAATCGCATACTGCGGTGCTGTTCGTGATTGAAGCCCAAGTTCCGCGATATTCTTTCGCCTTATCACGCGGAAAGCCGTCCGGCCCTTTGAACAGGCCGCATCCGACGCGACCGTGATCATTGCGCAAATTGGTCACGATTACGCGAATTTCGTTCGGCGGCGTGACTTGCGCCCCTACCATACCGGGCGTCATCATCGCGCCGATCAATGCATAAATTATGACTACGGTACTTCGCAGGTTCATAATCGGCACAGTATAGCGGGTAAAATGGGACGAAACGCGAAGAAATCAATCAAACCGACCTGAAAAATCCCAACCATGCGACGTCTGTGCTAGATTGTGATGCTAACCAGCATCATCCCAAGGAGTTGAAGGGCCGCTCATTATTATTGGCGGCTCACTGAACGTGACAGCGCGCGATTATAAATCCACCCTCAAGCTTCCCAAAACCGATTTCCCGATGAAGGCCAACCTGCCCAAGCGGGAGCCGGAGATGCTCAAGCGCTGGGAGGAGGCCGGGCTCTACGCGCAGATGCTCGCGGCGCGCGCGGATGCCCGGACATGGATTCTGCATGACGGCCCGCCTTACGCCAATGGCCGCGTTCATTTCGGCACGGCGCTGAACAAGATTCTTGAAGGATTTCGTGGTGCGCTCGCGCTCGATGCTCGGGTATCGCACGCCCTTTGTTCCCGGATGGGACTGCCACGGGATGCCGATCGAGCTTCAGGTGGCGCGCGCGCTCGGCCCAGAAGATCCGCACGATGCCGAAGCTCGAAATTGCGCCAGCTCTGCCGCGAATTTGCCGAGAAATGGATCGACATCGCAGCGGCAGGAGTTCATCCGGCTCGGGGTGATCGGCGACTGGTGGAATCCGTATCTGACCTTTGCGCCTGAGTACGAAGCGGCGGAAATCGGCGTGCTGCGTGACCTCGTCAGAGTACGGCTTCATCTATCGCGATCTTAGCGCCCGGTGCATTGGTGCTTCGATTGCCGCACCGCACTGGCCGAAGCCGAGGTCGAATATCGCGATCATAGCTCGCCCTCGATTTATGTAGCGTTCCGCGTCAATCGAACGCGCGGACGACGTCGGCGCAGCTCGCGGCCGATCAGGCTGAACAAGCGCGAACTCGCAGCGGCGCATCGCGCCGGCAAGCTCTTCGCCGTGATCTGGACCACCACGCCGTGGACGCTGCCGGCCAATCTCGGCATCACGCTCAACGAGAATTTCGATTACGTCGCGCTCAAGTCGGGCGACAATTATTACATCGTCGCGGCACGGCTCGCCGAGGCAGTTGAGCAGGCCTGCGGACTGCAGCGTCGATAAACGCATCCCGCTGGATCGCGAGGCGCTCAAGGCGCTCGACGGGCACGATATCTTCCGTCATCCGTTTGCCGATCGTGACGTGCGCCTGATGTACGGCGATCACGTCACCGCCGACGCCGGCACCGGCCTCGTGCATACCGCGCCCGGCCACGGCTACGAAGATTTCGTGGTCGGCAATCGCTACGGCTTGCCGATTCTGACGCCGGTCGATGACGGCGGGCCGCTTCACCGCCGAGGCCGGCGAATGGGCAGGGCAGCAACGTCTTCGAGGCCAACGACGCGATCGTCGAGCAGTCTGCAAAGAAGTCGGCGCGCTGCTCAAGGCGGAGACCCTCACGCATAGCTATCCGCATTGCTGGCGATGCAAAAATCCGCTGATCTTTCGTCGCGACCGAGCAATGGTTCCTGCGCATCGATCATGATGGACTGCGCGAACGGGCGCTCGCCGAAATCGACGCGGTCAACTGGATTCCGGCGTGGTCGCGCGATCGGATCCGCAACATGGTCGAGATCGCGCCCGGACTGGTGCATCTCGCGCCAGCGCGCGTGGGGCGTGCCGATTCCGGCGCTGAAGTGCGCAGGCTGCGGCAACGTCATGCTCGACACACGACGTGCTGCGGCGCGCCGAGGAGATCTTCGCGCGCGAAGGCTCCGACGCGTGGTACGCGCGACCGGCGAGCGACTTCGCGGCGATTCAGCGTGTCCTTCCGTGCGGCAGCAGACGAATTCGCCAAGACCGAAGACGTGCTCGACGTCTGGTTCGACTCAGGCTGCTCGCATGCGGCCGTGCTCGGCATGCGCCGAGACCTGCACTGGCCCTGCCGATGCCTACTGTCGAAGGCGTCGATCAGACCCGCGGATGGTTCCAGGTCTCGCTGATCACCGCGGCCGCGACGCGCGGCGCGCGCCCTTACGACAACGTCGTCAGCCACGGCCTGGCACTCGACGAACTCGGGCGCAAGATGTCGAAGTCGCTGGGCAACTTCGAGTACGCCTCGGAAGTCGTCAATCGGATCGGCGCCGATGTCTTCCGCCTGGTCTTCGCCTCGGTCGATTACAGCTCCGACATGAATGTCGGCGAGAACCTTTTCAGTGCGGTGTCCGAGGCCTATCGCAAGATTCGCAATACCTGCCGCTTCATGCTCGGCAATCTCGCCGATTTCGATCCGGCGCGCGACGCGGTTGCACCTGCCGCAGATGCTCGAGTTCGATCGCTTCATGCTGGCGCCGCATCGAACGGCTCAAGGCGACGTGCGCCGCGCTTACGAGGAGTTCGACTTTCAGGCCGCCTATCATGCGATTCTGAATTTCGTCGTGGTCGATCTCAGCTCGCTGTTTATCGATGTCGCGCGCGATCGGCTCTATTGCGACGCGGCGCAAATTCGCGCGAACGCCGCTCGGCCCAGACCGCGCTCTACCTGATGCTCGATGCGCTCGTGCGGATGCTCGCGCCGCTGATCCCGTTTACCGCCGACGAAATCTACTCGCATATCCCGGGCAGGACCGCGAGCAGCGTTCATCTGCTGACGATGCTGCCGGCCGATACGCGCTTTATCGATGAGGAACTCGAAGCGCATTGGGAGCGTTTGCTCGAAGTGCGCGGCCAGGCGCTCAAGGTGCTGGAGGCGATGCGGCAAGCCGGGACAATCGGCGCGCCGCTCGACGCGAGTTTGAAGCTTGGCGTAACCGAACCTCGCGCGAACGGCTTGACGCAAACCTTGGCAGACGCTCAAGGAGCATTGAAGGACCTTCTGATAGTGTCGCAGGTCGGGATGCTAGACGAGCGAGAAATAGACAGGCTCAAAGACGCGGCGAATGGCGATGAATCATTCATGTCAGATGGATTCTATGGACGAGTCGGCTCGCAACCACCACTAATCGTTGCGGGCCAGCATGCGCGGGGGGTCAAGTGCGAACGTTGCTGGCGCTACTTTGAAGACAGCGGCGATTCGAATCTGGACCCGCGTTGCCGCGCGGTCGTAGCGGCCCAATCAGCGTGAGTTCGAGTTCGGCTCGCGAAATCGCCGAGACACCGTCCCCGGCTGTACCGAGGAACCACCCCCTCATGATGCTCGGGCTGGTTACGCTGCCGGTGCTGATTCTTGATCAACTCAGCAAATACCTGATCAGCACCCATCTTGAGCTTTACAGCAGCCGGGTTCCGATCATTCCGGGCTGGCTCGATCTGACCTACACACTGAATCCGGGCGCGGCTTTCAGCCTGTTCGCGACGATGCCCGCGATGTTCCGCCGCCTTTTCTTTGTCGTCCTGTCGATCGCAGCGATCATCGTGCTGACTTATCTGATCGTGCGGCGCACGACAACGTTTACTTCATCCCTCGGATTTGCGCTGATCCTCGGCGGCACGATCGGCAATTTGATCGATCGATTGGTGCGTGGGAAGGTGACCGATTTCATCTATTTCCATCATGCATCGTTCAGTTACCCGGTGTTCAACATCGCTGACAGCGCAATCACGATCGGGGTGGCGATTATTCTGCTAATCGGCACTTTCGCGCGGTCACCGTCAGGAGTGTAGAGCGAAATATAGCTCCGGGCGTAAGGTCCTTACGCCGTCAATACTCCAGCTGCATCAATTTGATCATCTAAGCTCAAAAGAAGGCGAATATCTAACAAAATTGCGCAATTAGCAATATTAAGTTAAGTCTACGTATTAGAGACGTGACGGTATCATGCTGAGTGAGGGGAACATGATACTCAAACAATTCGTAGGAATCGTTTTGACGCTTGCGGTCGCTGAACCCGCATTTGCCCAGAACACTACAGAAACCTTCTGCAGATTAATTCCGAGTAATCCGGCAATGCCGGTAAATTCGACCCTTCGGACAATCGCGAGCTGCCGGTTGCCTTGCTTCAACTTTGATCCGGGCAACCGCAACACACTTATTACTTACGAAGGCAGCAACGAGATCGCATATACCTATTCGGCGGATGCGCCGCCTTCCCAAATCGATGTGAATCTGCGGGTCACCTGTCAGGGAGGAACAAATCCTCCAGCCGATATCCACAGCTACACGATTTTCAATGGCTCGCCGATGGGAGCGACGCTAACTGCGATAGGCGCTGTCAGTGGTCAGGCACGAATTAACTTCGATCCGCTGGCGCCGACTAATCCCTGGTGCGGACCGCCGCTTAATGGTTGCTCCGTACAACTTCAGATGGACGCGGTTACCCCGGGTAATGTCGGTATTACCGTGGTGACCAATCCGCCGGCCTCAGGCCACAGTGACACCGCTATCCTTTTGAAAGGTCAACCACTCACAAATTAAGGCTAAACAATAGATAATTGGCTTCTGACTGATGCGAACCCGATTCGTCGGGTTTGACGCTACAGCTCTACTCGATCTAGGTTTGAGCCACGTGGAGCGACGCTCGCAGGAGTAGATCGATGGCGAAGACAATCAACACGGTGACTGGAACTGTTAGCAGCGACAAACTCGGCACGACCCTCGTGCATGAGCATCTGCTGGTCGGCTGGGCCGGGTGGGAGCTTGACTGCAAGGCTCCGCGCTTTGATCGTAAGGCAGCGCTGCGTGGCGCGATTGATCGTCTAAAGGAACTCAAGGATCTCGGCCTCAGCACCTTCGTCGATCCATGCCCCAATGATATCGGTCGCGACGTCGTGTTCATGGCCGAGGTGGCCGACGCTACTGGCGTGAATATCATCTGCTCCTCGGGGCTCTACAAAGAAGATCTCGGCAACACGGTCTATATGAAGCAGCGCTCTGCCGACGAAATCGCGGACATCTATACGGCCGAGCTGACCGAAGGTATCGGTGAGACCGGCATCAAGGCTGGCCTGATCAAGGCTGCTACCGGTAAGGATCGCATCACCGAATACGAAGACAAATGCCTGCGTGCCGCCGCGCGAGCTTCAAAGAAGACCGGCGCGCCGATCACGACCCATACAGACGAAGGCACGATGGGGCGCGAGCAGCTCGATATCTTCGAATCCGAGGGCATTGATCTCAAAAAAGTAATCATCGGGCATAGCTGCGGCTCGGCCAATCTCGGCTATCACACCGATATGCTGGATCGCGGCTGCTATCTAGGATTCGATCGTTTCGGGCTAGATTTTCTGCATCCTGATCGGCTGCGGCTCGCGTCGCTTATTGGTCTGCTCGGCGTCGGCTTCGAGAAACAGATCGTGCTTTCGCATGATTCAGTAGCCTGCATTCTCGGTCGAGGACTTGGTTTGCCGCCTGAAGTGATGGAATTAATCAAGAATTGGAAGCCGACTCACATTTTCAAGAATATTCTGCCGAAGCTTAAAGCTGCGGGCATTCCCGATCAGAAAATTGAAACTATGATGGTCGAGAATCCGCGCCGCTTCTTCGAAGCCTGAACTCTGACAGCAGAGACCACTTATCACGGTTTCGCCCATGCGCATCAGCATTATGCGGAAAGTCTCGGCTCTTGAGTCGAGGCTTGTTCCAAAGACGTGAGTAGATACCATTGATCGAGCCGGATTCGTGCTTCGTGCAGCTCATGCGAGCGATGCGATCGGTCCCGAGCTGGCGAGGAAATGCAATTATTTGTGGTGATGCCTTGGTCATTGCCTGATGCAAAACTCTGGCTTTTGCTGCAAATCGCGATTTTCGGCATTGCCGGCTGGGCTCTAGCCGCAACACGAGATCAGCTCGATCCGGCTAAGTCGTACCAAGCCGCTGACATCACGTTCTCCGGTAATCATCGGTTCTCGGACTCCGATCTGACAGCCGTGATGCAAACGCATACGCGGCCGTTTTATCAATTCTGGAAAGCGCGACCTCCTTTTGATCCGGACACCTTTGATGCCGATATGGGCCGACTGAAACGTCTTTATCAAAAAGACGGTTATTACCGCGCCGCAATCAAGTATCCGCTTGATGTTCGAGGCAAGCTCGTCACGGCTCATATCGTGATCGATGAGGGTCCGCGGGTTAATGTCGCGTCGGTTATTCTCAAGGTAAATGGCGCAGTGCAACCTGTGGTATTAAATCCGCAGTTCAAACTGCCGCTCGCCACGGGCGATCCTTTTGATGAGAAGGCCTATCAGTTGGGCGAGCAGAAGCTTCTGGGCTTGTATCAGCGGCACGGTTATCCGTTCGCGCATGCCAGCCGCGGCGCGGAAATCTATGTGGGGTCGGGTCGCGCATATATTTGGTATGCGGTCACGCCTGGGAATCGCGCAAATTTTGGATCGACCACGGTCGAGGGAACCCGAAAAGTTAATCGGCGCCTGGTGACCCGTGAACTGACTTATAAGGCAGGTGAGCAGTTCGACGCCGGCAAGGTAGCGGCCTCGCGTCAGAAGATCTTGAATCTTAATCTGTTCAGTTCGGTCGATTTTGTGCCGCAGGAAAATCCCGACGATCGGACAATCGTGCCGATTGTCGTGAAAGTTCGTGAGAAACCGCCGCGCCAAGTTAATCTGATGATCGGCTATAACACCGAGAGCTTGTTCAATGCGTCGATTCAGTGGAATCACTACAATTTTCTTGGAGGCGGACGCCAACTCCTGCTCGATGCAACTTATTCGGATATCACCAGTTACCTCGACGCGAAATTGATCCAACCTTATCTGCTATCGCGCAACACACGCGGCATTCTTGAAGTGATGCAGGAGCAGGAAACGTATCAAACCTATACGTTGAACGCCTCACGTTTCCAGCCACGGATTGATTATCTGATCACGCCTCAACTAATCGCGACCTTTGGTTGGCGACTCGAATACCTGAAATTCGACACGCTGAACCCGCTGACGATCGCGGCAGAAGGCGGGGTGCGGCGCGACGGCATTCTTTCCGGGCCAGCCGGTTCCGCAATTTACAATACTACTGACGATCCGCTCGACCCCCATCACGGCATAATCATGACCTTCCAGGGTAATATCACTAATCATCTGTTCGGCAGCGATTATCGCTACTGGCGCACTCTCGGCGAATTGCGCCATTACGTACCGGTAGGATGGAAAACTATTTTTGCGAGTCGGGTTGAGCTGGGACTGGCGGATACCTTCGGTCCGACTCGCGATATCCCGCTCTCCGAACGATTCTACTCGGGTGGCGAAGGGAGCGTGCGCGGTTATGGCTTGCGACGGATCGGTCCGCTTAGTCCGGCGAACGAACCGCTGGGCGGCCTGAGCCTATTTGAAGGATCAGTCGAATTGCGCCGGCCGCTCTTCTGGCGTTTGGCCGGCGCCGCTTTCTTCGATTGTGGCCAGGTCTCAGTGCATCCCTACCGAATTCCAGTCGGTAACCTCCAATGCGGCTATGGACCCGCCGTCAGCATGGCGACTCCGGTCGGCCCGGTGCGGCTCGATCTCGGGATTCCTACCAAACGACCGCGCGGCGACGCGAGTTGGCAAGTCTATTTCAGTATCGGACAGTTCTACTAAGCAATGCACATACTTTTCAGGTGGATCCGTCGCATCAGCATGGCGCTGTTGTTGCTGTTCCTGATCGCAGTCGGCGGGGTTTTCATTTTTACGCAAACGGGAACTTTCAATTCGATTATTCTGGCGAAACTGACGCCGTATCTCGCGACGACTTTTCGCGGATCGATCAGAATTGGCGCAATTGAAGGATCGATCTGGAGTGAGGTCGTCCTGCGCGAGGTCACGCTCAACTATCGAGGCGCGGAAGTTGTCCGCGTTCCTCGCGTCACTCTCGACGCATCAGTCGTCCCGCTGCTGTGGCGCGCGGTTCATTTGGACATAGCTATCGATACACCTATCGCCGAGGTCGTTCGCGACTCCGATGGAAACTGGAATTTGCTCGAAGCACTGAGGGAACAGCATCCTTCGGCAACGCAATCGGCGGCGCGATGGACGATCGCGCTGGATCGGATCACGGTCCACAATGGTGCGATCGAGGTTAGACCCGCGCACGATAGTGCATTTTACCGTTTGGTGCGACTCGATACTGAAATGAGCGTTGAATTAAAGTCGACGACTCAGGTGCAGGTCCAATCGTTCGAGACTGTGATCGGTGCACCCGGCTTACCGTCGATACAGGTCAACTCACAGTTGGCCTTTAGGCAGGATCGACAGGCGATCGATCTTAGGCTTGCACAACTTCGATTTCGCACCAGCGATTCTGATCTGTCGCTGACCGGCGCGTTAAAGCGCCAACAATTAACACATCTTGATCTGAATATGTCGATCGCGAAATTCGCCGCCGCAGACCTAAACCGATTTCTGCCTCAACTCAGGCTTAAGCCAGATATAAGTGGCACGGCACATGCCGAGGGGCCGCTCGATACGCTCAAAGCCCATCTCGCGCTTGCCGCAGCGGGCGCAACTCTCGATGGAATCGGTCAGTTTGACTTGGCGGCGAATTCGCCGATTTTTTCCGCCACGCTGAAATTAATGGGAGCCAATCTCAACCAGTTAGTCGATCAAAAGAACCTCGGAGGAATATTCGACGCCGATCTTGAAGTCGCGGGCAAAGGATTTTCACTCGCGCAAATCTCAGCAAAAGGAAATCTTACTGGCAATAATCTCGCCGTAAATAAAAGCTCGCTTGGCAAGCTGCTTCTAACTGCCGATTCGTCTGGAACGAAATTGCACACGAACGGAAAGCTAGCCGGACCAGCGGGAGAAGTCGCGCTCGACGGCGTCGCGAGTCTCGCGGCAGTTAAAAGCTATCGACTCAAGCTATCAAGTCAGCGTCTCGATCTGGCGAAGATGCCGATCTCGGGGATGGTCGCGACGAATCTAAACCTTGACGCCTCAGTTGATGGAAACGGTTTGGGACTGTCAACGATGGACGCGCGAGTGGTCGCCAAGGTCAGGAATTCGTCAATCGCCGGCGCGGCGGTTTCACGTGGCGACCTCGACGTGCGAATCATTCGCGGACAGGCGCAGATCGCCCGCGCGAATTTTGATGTCGCAGGCGCCGCACTCAATTTACATGGCGTCGCGGCGTTTCAATCAGACGAGAACTCACAGCTCGAATACCGCGTAAGCAGTACTAACGTCGCGCAATTGCTCAAGCTCGCGCGAGTCAACGGGAACGGCAGCTTCGAGTTGAGAGGAACCTTGAGCGGGCCCTCGGCTCATCTACGTTCCGTCGGCACGATGAAGCTGCAAGCCTTCCAAACCGGCGACTACCGGCTGCAGACGGGCGACCTGCGTTACGATCTTGTTGCGATCGGCCATGCCGCGGTGACCGGCAGTATCGCCGGGCACCTCAGCGAAGTGCGCGCTGGGGTGAATCTGCGGAGCCTGAACTTCCAGATAAAGACCGCCAAAGCACCGCCGGGACCGCTCTCACTCACCCTCGACGCAAGGGACGATAAAGGTACACACGATTATCTCGCGCTGGACCTCAGCTACCGTCCGGAACGGATGAGCGGCCATCTGCGTCAGGCGGTGCTCGGTTTACCCGACGGAACGTGGCGGCTGGCTGCGCCGGTCAATTTTGAAGCGACCCGTCAAAGTGTGACGCTTAGCCGATTCGAGCTGCAAAACGGCAAACGTGCCCTGCTCATGGACGGAACCCTCGGGCTTGCGGGAAAGCAGGATTTCCATCTGACATTGAGCGATCTTGACCTCGCGATACTCGGGGCTGTGAGGAAATCCAATCCGGTCGATGGCGCAGTTTCAGCGGAGGTAAGAATCAAGGGAACCGCCGCCGCGCCTAAGATCAATACCAAGCATCACGATCGCGAGGATCGTCGCGAATGGACAGCGCGTCGGCAATTTATCGGCCTCGATTGCTTATAGTAAGGACGAAGCTACCCTCGATGCAGCCTTGCGCGAAGACCGCGCCAATATGATCACTGCGGCTGGCGCAATCCCGGTTAATATTTCTTGGGCGCAGGGCGTTAAGCTCCGCGAAGCTGGCCCGCTCGACGTGCGCGTCACGTCGGCACATCTCGATCTCGCGCGACTTGCATTATTAGCGCCGCGCGACGTGCGTAAATTCCAAGGTATCGGCTCGATTGACCTGCGAATCGGCGGTTCGATTTTCAAGCCGATCCTTATCGGGAGTCTGCGCGTTGCCGGAATCAAGGGTGAGATAGTTCCGCTGGGAGTTACGATCAGCGAAGCGCATGCGCGGGTCGATCTAAGTCCGGACCAGATAAGGATCACTAACTTCACTGCAATATCCGGGAACGGCTCCATCACTGCTTCGGGTGCGCTCGGGATGCACGATTACTCGCCCGGCGCAGTTCAACTTACCATCAAGTTTGATCAATGGCCGACGATCGCTACTCACGAGTACAATGCAGTGCTGGGCGGACAGCTTGAGGCCAGCGGCAGCGTCGATAATCCACGAATTGCCGGCAATCTCGACGTGCTGAGCGGCATGATTCGCCCGGACCTTGCCTTCCTTACCGCTTCCTCTCAACTCGCTCCCGATGAAACCATCAAAGTGATCCAGCCGGGCGAGGCTGCGCCTGCACCAAGCGCGAACCAAAATCAAAATCTTTCCAATACACCCGCCCCGTCGCGGTTCAATAATCTCATGATGAACGTTGCGGTCCGGATTCATCGCAACACCTGGATTCGCCACGACCAGGCGAATGCCGAACTCGAAGGCCGGCTCCAAATCACTAAGCAGGCGAAGGGGCCGATCAGGATTGTCGGCGAGATTCATACGGTGCGAGGCTGGATCATTTACGATCAGCGACGATTTGATTTGCAGTCGGGCACGATCACGTTTCAAGGTGGGGTGAAAATCGATCCAGCGCTGGACATTGACGCGCGTTATACGCTGCCGGACTACCTCGTCGATATTATCGTTGGAGGGACTGCAAGCGCGCCTACTTTACAACTCAGGAGCCAGCCGTCGCTCGCGCAGTCCGATATCCTGTCATTGATCATCTTCGGCAAAACGACCTCGGCGCTCGGTCAAGGCGAGCAACAAACATTACAGCAGCGTGCAATGCAGATGGCGGGCGGATATGCCGCCGGCCAGGTTGGCCAGGCTGTCGCTCAATCGTTGGGGCTCGAAGACCTGGGAGTTCAGCTAAGCGGGGTCAGCACCACCGGTGGCGCACTCGGCTTCGGTCGTTACATCGGCAGCAACACCTACGTCTCCGCGTCCGAGGATGTCGGCGGTACGCAGGGTAGAAAAGTCTCGTTACAGTATTTCTTCCTGCGCTGGCTATCGATCACTACCAGTACGAGCTCGAATGGCGGCTCCGAGATGGACTTGAACTTGACCAAGCAATACTGAAATGGGCATCCGCTGTTCTTTACTGATCGACGATGGGAACGACGCCGGTTAGTTCTTCAGGGAATCGTAGAGCGATTGCAAATCGGTGCGGATCGCGTTGAGTGTCTGCCGTAAGTCCGGGTGACCGAAATTGCCGGTGGTGGGACTGGGTTCGGGAGCAGTAGTTGCGAGCGGCGCCGGGTCAGCTTCGGGGGCGCGGAGTCGCGCCAGCCCCACCTCGCGGATATGCCGCTTGGCGCCCGCAATAGTGAAGCCCTCGACATGCAGGAGCCGCTTCACCATCTTGAGCGACTCGATATTTTCGGGCGCATACATCCGATGCGATGAAGCGGTATGGCGGGGTCGCAAGAAGGGAAATTGTGTTTCCCAGAACCGCAGTACATAGGCTTCGACGCCCAGCAGGCGGGCGGCTTCACCGATCTTGAGCGGGCGCGATTCCGTTGCAGTCTTGCCAGAGGGCATTGGGCGCCTCCGCTTCGGCTTGACTGTTTTCGAGCGCGAGCTCGCCATTACTTGCGTGAGTTACCGTTGAGAACGCGTTCTTTCAGGAGGCCGCTTGGCTTAAACGAGAGGACCGCGCGCGAGTCTATCGTAATCGCGTCGCCGGTTTGTGGATTGCGTCCACGGCGGGCGCGCTTCTGATTGACCGTAAAACTTCCGAAGCCGGAAATTTTAACCTTGTCGCCCTGGCACAAGCACTCCCGAACAATTGCGAAAACCTCCTCTACCACCTCGACCGCCTCTTTCTTTGAGGAGCCTACGCGCTCATGAACGAGTTCTACCAGATCGGCCTTGGTCATGCTTGCTGCCTGACCAACCCCTTCACAGCATCACAGGAGTGATGCCGTAATCAGTATCGCAACTCCGCCCCCAATTGCGCCGTCGCCTGTTCGACCAAGGCGGCATGCGCGCGATTCACTTCCTCATCCGTGAGCGTTCGATCTTTTCCTCGATAACGACACGCCACGGCGATACTCTTTTTGCCGGGCGGTAACGATCCGCCTTCGTAAACATCGAACAGCTCGACGCTTTCGAGCAAAGCCGCATTCAGTTTCGAGATAGCTTCGGTCACTTTCCCAGCCGGAAAATCTCGATCGACTACCAACGCCACGTCTCGCCGAATAGCCGGGAAGCGCGGCGGCGCTGTCACTCGTTGACGTGGCTGTGAACCATAGGCAATGACTCGCGCTAAGTCAATTTCAAAAAGCGCACAGGGATGGGCCAGGTCAAAGCGTAGTACTTCCGCTGGATGCAATTCGCCCAAAACTCCCAAAGCTCCGCCTTCAAAGCTGATCGAGGCGCTGCGGCCCGGATGAAGGTAAGTTGCGCGGTCGGCCTCAATCGGCCGAAATTCAATATCCTTCTTGCTCCCTAATGAACGGAGCAGCGCCTCGAGGATGCCCTTGAGGCTAAAGAAGCTTGCGCCGACGGCAGGCTCGCCCACCATGCCCATCGCGTAGTCGCCATAACTGACAGCCGCGATCCGCTCGAACTCGACCGGGCTGCCGTCCCGCAGACCGAAAACCCGGCCAACTTCGAAGGCGTGGAAGACGCTCGCTTCCCGATTTAGATTGAAGCGCAACGCGGCAAGGAGACCCGGGACCAAGCTACGTCGCATCTCCGAAAGCTCAGCCGACAGTGGATTGATCACCGGCACAGGCTCGACGCCATCGATGCCGGGAAAACGCTCATTATCCGCGGGCGCGAGAAACGCGATGGTCTTGGACTCGACGAGGCCGCATCCAATCAGGGTCTCGTAAATCCGGCGCACCAGCATCCGCCGCGGGTTCGGCGGAGTAAGTATTGCTGGGCGGACCGGAGGAATCGCGGGAATCTCCGCTAGCCCTTTGAGTCGCGCGACTTCCTCGGCCAAGTCCGCACTTTCATTGAGGTCAGGCCTAAACGACGGCGGCATGACTCTGAGCATTCCGCGTCCGCCGCTCTCGACTTCACATCCGATACTTTGCAGGCGGCGTTTGATTTCGCGCACCGGCAATTCGGTTCCGAGCAATGAGTTCATGGCTATGGTATCGAAGTCGATTTCTCTCAGCCGCGCCGGAACCGGCTCGACATCGAGGATGGGAGCTCAACTTCAGTGCCGCCCGCGATCTGTCGGAGCAACTCGGCTGCACGCAACAGCGCGGTCACTTGTCCCGCACGGTCAATGCCGCGCTCGAAACGATAGCTGGCCTCGCTGCGCAGACCGAGGCGTCGTGCGGTGCGCGCGATCGTCATCGGCTCGAAGTACGCGCTTTCCAGGATGATCGCGTTGGTCGCCTGATCGACTTCCGAATTCCGCCCGCCCATCACCCCGGCGATCGCGAGCGGCTTCTCGCGATCGGCGATAATCAGATCGTTCGGATCGAGGGTTCGCGTGGTCCCATCGAGAGTCTCAAAATCATGATCCTGATCCGCACGCCGGACTTTGATCGCATGATTGGCGACCCGCGCCGCGTCGAAGGCGTGGAGCGGTTGGCCGCGCTCAAGCATCACATAATTCGTGACATCGACAACATTGTTGATCGAGCGCATCCCGCAAAGCTCAAGCCGCCGCCGCATCCAGAACGGTGATGGGCCGAGCTTGATATGCTGCATCGCGAGAGCGGCATAGCGCGGGCACAGCTCCGGCGCATCGAGGGCGACGGTTATCGGTGTCCAGCTACTTGCCGAATCATCCTTAATTTTAGGCGTGCGTATACGGGGCGTTTGCAATCTGACCTCAAACAACGCCGCGAGCTCGCGCGCGAGTCCCAGAATCGATAGGCAATCGCCGCGATTGGGCGTAATCGCGATATCGAGCACCACATCCGGCAGCCTCAGATAGCTTTCGAGAGCGACGCCGGGGGTCGCATCCGGCGACAAATCGAGGATACCCTCATGGTCCTGTGACATCCCAAGTTCCAACTCTGAGCAGAGCATTCCCTCGGAGGGTACGCCGCGAATTACTGCGGCTTGCAAAGGAGTAGCGTTTTCGAGACTGCCGGCGCCTTCGCCATGAACCCCGCCAGCGAGCCGCGCACCGACTTTCGCGAGCGCCGCGCTCATCCCAGCACGCACATTCGGAGCGCCGCAGACGACTCTGAAGTGCCCCGCCGAACCCGCATCGACCTCACAAACACTCAGCCGATCAGCGTTCGGATGGCGTTCGACGATGACTACCTTCGCCACGAACACGTCTGCAAAGGTGGGGTTTATGTGATCGATGCTTTCGACTTCGAGGCCGGCAACAGTCAGCCGGTGGCAGATTTCGGGAAGCTCGGCGTCGATCTGGACGAATTCTTTGAGCCAGCTTAGCGGCAGCTTCATAAAGCAGCCTCGCCTGACTGGAATTGGCTCAGGAAGCGCAGATCGTTTTCAAAAAACAGCCGAAGATCGTCAACTCCCAGCTTCAACAGCGAGGTCCGCTCGACGCCGAGGCCGAAGGCGAAGCCCTGGAATTCAGCGGGATCGTAGCCGACCGCGCGCAGAACGTTCGGATGAATCATTCCGGAGCCCAGAATTTCGGTCCATCCCGTCTGCTTGCAAACGCGGCATCCGGCCCCCTGACAAAGGAGGCACGAGATATCGACTTCGGCGCTCGGCTCGGTGAAGGGAAAGAAGCTCGAACGAAAACGGACGCCGGTATCTGAACCAAAAAAGGCGCGCAGAAATTCGGTGATCACGCCTTTCAAATGCGCCATTGTGATGATCCCTGCTCGATCGACCATGAAGCCCTCGATTTGGCTGAACATCGGCGAGGCGCGGACGCTGAGTTCGTCGCGACGATAGCAGTTACCCGGGCATACGACCGCCAGCGGCGGCTTGCGCCGCTCCATCACGCGGATCTGGCCGTTCGAGGTATGCGTTCGCAGCAGCAGGCCCGCCGGGAGGAAAAACGTGTCCTGCATCTCGCGCGCCGGATGATCCGGCGGGAAGTTCAGCGCACCGAAATTATGAAAATCGTCCTCGACGTCGTGGGTCTCAATTATCTCGAACCCCATCGAGGCGAAAATCTCGAGCATCCGCTCGCGGCTCTGGGTCACCGGATGGGCCGATCCGCGCGGCACATGCGCGTGCCGGGCAACGTTACGTCGATACGGGCTCTCGGCGAGCGAGCGCTCCATCGCGGCGCGCTTGTGCTTTTCGACTAAACTTGCGATGCGAGCTTCGACCTCGCCCTTGATCTCGTTGACCAGCCGGCCGATTGCGGGCTGTTCCTCGTTCGGAACCTCGCGCATCCGGCGCATGATTTCGGTCAATTCGCCGGAGCGCCCGAGCACGCGTACCCGCACTGCTTCGATCTGCGCGTCGCTCGCGTCGGCCTCGAGTTCCGCAATCGCACGCGCGCGAATCTCCTCGAGTTGTTCCTTCATCGTACGTATCTCCAAAAAGCAAGCCGAATTGAGCGGTGAGCCGCACTCGTCAAACAAAAGACCATGTGGTTAGTCGCCACATGGTCCTTAAACTGCCCCGCGAGTCTTGGACGGCTAAGCGGCTTGAGCGCCCAGCGCCTCCTTCGCGGCGCGTACGAGGTCGGTAAACAATTGATCGCGGCGCAGCGCCAGCACGGCCAGTTGCTTGCGATCGAGCTCGATGCCGCCCTTCTTGAGTCCGTTGATGAAGCTGCTGTAGCTCATCCCGTGTTCACGGACCAGCGCATTGATTCGCGCGATCCACAGCGAGCGGAAGTTGCGCTTCTTTTGCTTGCGATCGCGATAGGCATAGGTCAGCCCCTTTTCAAAAGTGTTGCGGGCCTGCCGGTAAAGCTTGCGCCCGCCGACAAAGCCGGAAGCGAGCTTCAGTTGCCGTTTATGACGGCGGCGAGTTTTGGGTCCGCCTTTGGCACGAGGCATCGGAACGTTACCTGCTTTCTAGATTGCCTTGGGAATCAATTGTTTATCTAAAGATAAGGCAGCATGGCGCGAATTTTTGCGCTCTCGGTGCGATTCAAAGCTCCGCCTGGCGCAGATGGCGTTTTCGGCCCCGGCTTTTGCTCGATAGCAGATGGCGCAAGTAGGCCTGCTTATGCTTGACCTTGCCGGTCTTCGTGAACTTGAAGCGCTTGGCTGCGCTGCGCGAGGTTTTGATCTTCGGCATGGGTTCTTTCTGTCGCTCTTTACTAATGTTATCGCGGCGTCAGCAGAACCGACATATTGCGCCCTTCCATCCGGGTCAGGCCGTCGGGCTGCGCGACATCGCGTACTTGCTCAACGATTCCATCGATGCAGCGTACGTCCCAGTTCCGGATGAGTTATCTGCCGCCCGCGAAACGAAACCGAGAGCTTAACACGCTGACCCTCGGATACAAAGCGCCTGATGTGTTTGATCTTTGAAATCGACGTCATGCTTCTCGGTCAGCGCGCCCATCTTGACTTCCTTGATCGCGCTGGCGGTGGAACCGCGCTTCGAGTCATGCGTCTTCTTCTTCTGCGCGTAGCGATATTTGTCGAAATCGGTAACGCGGCAAACTGGCGGTTGCGCAGTTGGATGCGACTTCGACCAGATCCAGCCCTCGGCTCTCGGCCAGCCGGATTGCTTCGCGGATGCGGCATAACTCCGACCTGGCTTCCGTCGACATCGATCACTCGGACTTCGGGCGACGCGAATCAGATTGTTGACGACGAATCGCCGGCTCGCGTGACGGTGGGGTACGAAAATCTCTACGAATAAGTCACCTCCCTCGGCAGCCAGCGCCGAGAATTTGAGTTCCGCCAACATAGCATTCGAAATATAGCCGGTGAGAAAGCAAAATACTAGGCATGGCAATGGTTCTGACTTGAGTCGCAGCATCAAGATCTTCGAGACTGGCATCGCTTCGGCTCTTCGCGCCGCGCAGCAGCCGCAACGATACCTGTCGCGCAGCGGCCTCGCGCTCGCCGACGACCACCATATACGGAACCTTGGCCATCTCCGCCTCGCGAACCTTGAAGCCGAGCTTCTCGTTGCGCATGTCGGCGACTGGCGCGAAAGCCCTCGCCTTTGAGCATCGCCGCAATCTCGCCCGCATAATCTCTCGACCTTTTCGCTGAGCGACAGCACCCGCACCTGCTCCGGCGCGAGCCAAAACGGCAACACGCCGCCGGTATGCTCGAGCAGCACGCCGATGAAGCGCTCGAGCGAGCCGAGAATCGCGCGATGGATCATTACCGGGCGCTCTTCCGCGCCGGCGCTCGCGGTGTAAGTGCAGGTCGAAGCGCTCCGGCATATTGTAGTCGAGCTGAATTGTGGCGACCTGCCATTTCGTCGCTTGAGCGCATCGGGCACGTAGATTTCGATTTTCGGTCCGTAAAACGCGCCTTCGCCGGGATTGATCTCGAATTGCACGCCGTTGCGGCGGAGCGCATTGGCAAGCTGCTCCTCGCTGATCCGCCAGCGCTCTTCAGTGCCGAGATGCTGGTCCGGCATCGTTGCCAGCTTGAATTCGACGTTCTCGAAGCCGAGCGTGCCGATAAACGTCGCGCACCATCGCAAGATTGAGCGTCGACCTCGTCTTCGATCTGCGCCTCGGTGCAGAAAATATGCGCGTCGTCCTGCGACATCACGCGCGCGCGCGTCAGTCCGTGCAGGACGCCCGAGCGTTCGGCGCGATGGAGCCGGCGAGAACTCGGCGAAGCGCAGCGGCAGATCACGATATGAGCGTTTCTCCGCGCGATAGACGATAAGTATGGCCGGGGCAGTTCATCGGCTTGAACGCCGTATCCCTGACGCCATCCTTCGGGTCCGGTATCGATCGTCGGCTCGCTCAGCCCTCGGGATCGGCCGTCAGGAACATGTTCTCGCGGAAATTGTCCCAATGGCCCGACGTATGCCACAGCTCGTTGCTGATAAATCTGCGGCGTGATCACTTCGTCGAAGCCGTAGCGCCGATAGAGCCGTCGCATGTAATCGACCAGCGCATTAAAGATCACGATCCCTTTGGCAGGTAGAACGGCTGGCCCGGCGCAATCGGATCGAACAGGAACAGGCCCATCTCGCGCCCGAGCCTGCGATGGTCCCGCTGGCGCGCCAGCTCGATCAGCCGCAGATGCTCTTCGAGCGCTTCTTTGCTCGCGAAGGAGGTGCCGTAAATTCGCGAGAGCATCGCGTTATGCTCATCGCCGCGCCAGTAAGCGCCCGCCACGCTGGTCAGTTTGAAGGCGCGGATATAGCCGGTCGAAGGCACGTGCGGCCCGCGGCAAAGGTCCATCCATTCGCCCTGCCGGTAAATCGATACGGTCTCTTCCGGGATGCCTTTCAGGATTTCGACCTTGTAATGCTCGCCCATCCGCTCGAAAATCGCGATCGCCTCGGCGCGCGGAACTTCGACGCGCTCGACCCTGAGATCGGCCTTCGCCAACTCGCGCATCTTCTGCTCGATCTTCGGCAAATCCTCGACCGTGAAGGGTCGCGGCGGCGCGAAATCGTAAAAAAAGCCGTCTTCGATCGTCGGGCCGATCGTGACCTGCGTGCCCGGAAAGAGACTCTGCACCGCTTGGGCCATCAGATGGGCGGTCGAATGGCGGAGCACATCGATGCCCTCGGCGCTCTCTGCAGGAATCGGCTCGATAGTGGCGTCGGTTTCGAGCGGACGGCTGAGATCGACCAGCTTGCCGTTCACTTTCGCCGCTACGACGCCGCGGCCATTCCCGTCGAGAATCTCGCGCACGCGCGTGCCGCGCAGCGACCTTGCGCGCCTCACCATTGGAGATAACGCTTATTTCAGCGCTCATCGAAAACAGGGTGACCGGAGTAGGTGTGGGAAATGAGCTTGCAGCGCATCAAAGCAACTTCACGATCTTCATTATAGGTAAGTAATTATAATCATTTGTTTGATGGTAGGCACGGGCGGGATTGAACCGCCGACCCCTTCCGTGTCAGGGAAGTGCTCTCCCGCTGAGCTACGTGCCTTTGAGCGCCAAATATAGATGAGCATCGGTAAGCAGACCGGAAGGGTAAACAATCTTGCGCCATGCGGCAACTGTCTCTGGATGCAGAATTCACGCTTCTTGATTAGCGAGCAGACCTTTGCCGGGGATGTAATTCACTTCGAGACGGATGCCGTCCGGATCTTCGAACAGCACCGAATAGTAACCGGGCGCCCATTTACCGACTTCCGGCGCGCGTTCGATTTTTGCTCCCAACTCACGGACCAGCTGATACACCGCGTCAACGTCTTCGCGCGAGCGTGCCCGGAAACATACATGATGTAGCCCGGCGCGGCCTTGAATAAAACCGTTCTCCCGATGTTCGGGCGGGCATCGCGTGAGACCGAAGCCGGTGCGTCCGCCGATACAATACAAGTCGTCAGGGGTGTCGCGCACGACGTAGGTCATCCCGAGAAATGGCAGCAATCTTCGATAGAATCGCGCGCACTCGTCGAACTTGATCACACTCAGATAGATATGGGCAACGCCGTTGATCTCCACAGTTCGGGTCCTCGTTCTCGTTGTAGCAGCAGGATTACGCCGAGGCGACCGGCTGCATTTCATCTGCTAGGTTATATGCCGAAACGACTCCGATGGACCATCAACGAATATTCGTATTCTCATTTTTTGCGCTGCTGGCGTTCATTACTTATGAGCTCTATGCAGTCCTTGAACCGTTCCTGACTCCGATCGCATGGGCGATACTGCTCGCCTTTTTAGCTCATCCACTGCTGGTTGCGCTGAATCGCCAGGTCCGCAGCCGCTCGCTTTGCGCGTTGCTGATTACGCTTCTGATCGCGCTCGGCGTAATTCTTCCGGCGGTGTCGCTGTCGGCGATCCTCGCACGCGAGGCGCAGAGCCTTTACGCCACGCTCTCCCAAGTCTCCGGCAGCGACGATCTTGCCCGGGCCAGCGACTGGATTCGCGGCACGCGCCCGGGAGCGAAACTGGCAGCTGCACTCGCGAGTCACGGAATCAAGCTCGAGGACGAAGTCCGCAGCGTCGGAATCCAGAGCGTCAAAACCACCAGTAATTATCTGGTCAATCATGGCGGCGCGGCGGCGAGCAATGTCGCCAGCTTTCTCTTCCATTTCGTAATCGCGATGCTTACGCTGTTTTATCTGCTGCGTGACGGCGAATCCTGGTACAACGGAATTCGCGGGCTGACTCCACTACAGGAAGAAGACAAGCTGGCGGTTTTCGAGAGCCTGCGCTTGACCCTCTCGGCGGTAATGCGCGGGCTGATGCTGACGGCGCTGCTCGATGGCGTAGCGCTCGGCGTCGGCTATGTAGTTCTCGGCGTGCCCTATTGGGAGCTGCTGTCCTTGCTGACTGCGGCCGCAGGACTATTACCGATCGGCGGCACCGCCATCGTGTGGATTCCGATCGCTGGCTATCTCGCGTTCACCGCCGGCTGGACATCCGCGATCCTGCTCGTAGTTTGGGCAGCTATCGTGCTCGCGTTGGTAGATAATATTGTCAAACCGCTCGCGATGGGTCATGGCACAGGACTCCCGACGGTTGCGCTGTTTTTCGGGCTGGCCGGTGGGATTGAGGCCTATGGACCGCTGGGAATCTTTGCGGGACCAGCGGTTATCGCGGTCTTCGCGAGCCTCTTGCAGGTTTATCGCCGTACTTATGTCGAGGAGGATGCCGCCCTCGCAGTGGCCGCCGAAGAACCGCTGACTGGCGAAAGTTCGGTTAGAGTCTCAGGAACAACTTCGATTATTTCGGCCAGCGCATCGAGCGGCGCCGCAAAACTTACCTGAACGTGGAAAATGCGCGAGAAATCAAGGCGCTACACGTAATCGAGCGCCTGCGCAGCGCCGGCTTCGTGGCCTATCTGGCCGGTGGATGTGTGCGCGATCGTATTATGGGAGTCGCCGCGAAGGATTATGATGTCGCGACCGACGCCCGGCCCGAAGTGGTGCAGCGGCTATTCGAGAATACGGTGGCGGTCGGCGCGCGGTTCGGGGTAATTGTCGTGATGCTCGACGGCGATCATTTCGAGGTCGCGACATTCCGCGCGGATGCGGCTTATCACGACGGACGGCATCCGTCGGCGGTGCGTTTCGGTACGATTGAGGAAGACGCCCGCCGCCGTGATTTTACGATCAATGGGATGTATTACGATGCTGCCCACGATCGCGTAATCGACCTCGTCGGTGGGCGACGCGACCTCCAAGCCGGCATTATCCGCGCAATAGGAAATCCGGAGGAGCGCTTCGAGGAAGACCATCTGCGGATTCTGCGTGCGGTCCGCTTCGCGGCACGACTCGACTTCACGATTGAGCCGCAGTACCTGGACCGCGATGCAGCACAACGCATCGGCGATCAGCCGGATCGCCGCCGAGCGGGTCGGCGAAGAAATCGTCATGATCCTGACCGAAGGCGGGGCCGCCAGCGGACTCGACCGGCTGGTCGAGAGCGGCGTCGCCAGCGTAGTGCTGCCGGAGGTGCCGCCTTTAGCGGACTGCCCGCAGCCCGCTAACTTCCATCCGGAGGGCGACGTCTATCGCCATACGCGTCTGATGCTCTCGATGCTGCCGAAAGGATGCGCCGAGACGCTAGCGTTCGGCGTGCTGTTTCACGATATCGCGAAGCCGCAATGCTTCGCGATTGACGGCAGCGGCAAAATGACCTATTACGGTCATACTGATCGCGGCGCGGAGGTCGCGACCGAGGCGCTGCGGCGGCTCAAGCGCCCGCGCGCCGTGCAGGAGCGCGTGGCTTATCTGGTGCGCTATCATCTGCGGATGTGTATGGCGCCGCGGATGCGTCGCGCGACGCTGAAGCGAATGCTGGCCGAAGAAGGTTTTACGGAATTGCTGGAGCTTTCGCGGCTCGACGCGCTGGGATCTAATTCTTATCTCGGGTTTTATCATTTCTGCCGCCGGGCGATGGCTGAGATGAGCGCCGTCGAATTTCAGCCCAAGCCGCTGATCGGTGGCGACGATCTGATCGCTCTCGGTTTCAAACCCGGTCCATCATTCAAACAGATTCTGCACGAGATTGAGGATTTGCATCTGGATGGCGAGTTGCAGACGCCCGAGGAGGCCTTGCGCTACGTGCAGGAGCATTATTCGCAATAAGCGCCGCTTGACGAAGCTAGGGGGAAGTTGATCGTGTTGCGGGCGAGCAGCATCAGCAAAAGGTTCGGACCGACGATCGCACTGGACGCGGTTGATCTGCTCGTTCGCGATGGTGAAATCCATGCCCTGATTGGTGAGAACGGCGCGGGCAAAAGCACGCTCGTCAATATCCTCGCGGGCCGACTCCGTCCGGACAGTGGCCACATCGTCCTCGACAGCATGACTCTGCGTAGAGGTGGTCGCGAACCGATGCATCGCGGCGGAGTCGCAGCGGTGTTCCAGTCGCCGATGCTGTTCGAGCGGATGTCATGGGCGGAGAACCTCGCTTTGGGAGGATTCGCCAGTAAAGCGATGCGACTCGATCTCGATCACGTCGCTGGGCGGGCGCGGAAGCTCGCAGATGAGCTTGGCTTCGAGCTGCCCGCCGATGGGGTACGCGTCGCCGACTGTTCGATCAATCAACGCGTCCGGCTCGAAATCTTGCGCGCGCTGAGTCTCGAGCCGCGTGTGCTGATCCTCGACGAGCCCACCAGCGTGCTTGCGCCCACCGAACGCGATACCTTTCTCGATCTGCTTCGTCGTCTTCGCAGCGCCGGGCGCGCAATTATTCTCGTAACGCATAAGCTGGCCGAGGCGCTTGCCGTCGCCGATCACGTGACAGTGCTGCGCGGCGGAAGGAAAGTCGCTGACCGCGACGCCGAGCGCACTGACCAAGCGGAGCTGGCTCGTCTGATGATCGGCGAAGCGGCGGTCCAGCGCGATTACTCGAACACTGAAATGGCGGCGGGTAAACCTGCGCTGTCCCTCGAAGGGATCATTTATGAGGATCGCAGCCGGCGCGTACTGGATGTCTTATCCCTCAGGGTTCATACGCACGAGATTGTCGGTATCGCGGGCGTGGACGGCAATGGTCAGACTGAGTTGGCTGCGATGCTCGCCGGACTGATTCAGCCCTCAGCGGGTAAACTTTGGAGCGACGCCCCGGAGAGCCTCGCCGTCATTCCGCAGAATCGCGATCTTGACGGCCTAATTCTCCCGATGGCGCTGTGGGAAAATCTGATGCTTTCACAGCCGCTTCGCGATAAGTTCGTGCACCGCGGATGGCTAAACCGTCAATCGGCGATGGAGTTTTGCCGCCGAATTCTCGAGCAATTTGCGATTCGTGCCCGCCAGCCTGAACTCAACGCCGACGCGCTCTCCGGCGGGAATCGCCAGCGTCTAATGATGGCGCGGGCGTTTGCCGCCTCACCGCGCGTGGTGGTCGCCCACGATCTCTGCCGCGGGATGGACCAGCAAGCGACCTCTATGGCTCATCAACGCCTGCGCGACTACGCCGCTTCCGGGGGCGCGGTACTGCTGATTTCGAGCGATCTCGACGAGATCTTCGCGCTATGTAATCGAATTCATGTGATGAGCGGCGGGCGGCTAACGGAGGTCCCGGCGAATGACCGCGATCCATCGCGGATCGGGCTTCTAATGTCAGGCACGCCTGCATGAGGTGGAGAGCATTAGCCGCCTCGATCGCGGCGATTGCCCTGTCCGCGTTGCTAATTGGGCTGGTCCTGCTCGGCCTCGGCGCATCTCCTGCAACCGTTTTGGCGGCCCTCGTCGAAGGCGCATTCGGTAACTGGCTGGCCTGTTCCGATACGCTGGTGAAAGCCACGCCCCTGCTCTTCTGCGGGCTCGCCGTCGCGATCGCTTTTGAAGCTTCGATTTGGAATATCGGCGCGGAAGGACAACTGATCGCCGGTGCGCTAATCGCGGGAGCGCTCGGACCGGCCCTCGGCGGCTGGCCGCATACTGTCGCGCTTTTCGCGATGCTGTTGGCCGGCGCGGGCGGCGGCGCACTCTGGGGTGGTATCGCCGGATGGCTGCGCGCGCGGCGCAACGTGAGCGAGATTATCAGCACGATCATGCTGAATTTCACCGCAGCGCAACTTCTGAGCTGGGCGGTGCACGGACCACTGATTGAGCCCACGCGAGCGTTCCCCAAAAGCGCACCGATCGCGGCCAGCGCCGAGCTGCGTTTGTATTTAGCGCCGAGCCGCCTGAATTTCGGCATGCTGCTCGCAGTGCTGCTCGCGAGCGGCGCGTATGCTCTGCTGTTCCATACCGCGACCGGTTTCAAATTGCGGGCTGTCGGACGTAATCCTCGCGCGACGGCATGGTTCGGAATCTCCGCAGCGCGGCTCGGTGTTGGTGCGATGGCGCTGAGTGGCGCGCTGGCGGGAATCGGCGGCGCGGTCCACGTCTCTGCGATTACCCATCGGCTCTACGAGACAATTTCGCCCGGATGGGGCTATGAGGCAATCGCGGTCGCGCTGGTCGCCCGCCTCAATCCATTGGCGATTATTCCGACGGCGGTGTTTTTTGGCGCGCTCGACAATGGCGCGCAGGCGATGCAACGGTCAGCCGGAATCGCGCCGGAACTCGTGCAAGTGCTTGAGGGATTAGTGATTATCGTGTTGCTCGCGCTGGACAGCACAGTATTGCGGGGATTACGTCCCGCAGTCACCGAGACGCTTGCGGTGCGCGAAGCGCTGGAAGCCGAAGTGCCCGGAGCGTCCGATGCTTGAGGCTTTTCTCGCTTCGACGATCGCGATGGCGACGCCGATCCTGCTCGCCGCGCTCGGCGAGTTGATCGTCGAGCAAAGCGGCGTACTGAATATCGCGATTGAGGGCGCGATGCTGCTCGGCGCGTTTTTCGGTCTCGCGACAGCATACCTCACCGGCAGCATCGCGCTCGGAATCATCGCGGCGATCGCTGCGGCGATCGCGCTCAATGCCCTGCTGGCGGGTCTCGTCGTGAATCTCGCGGTGAATCAGGTGGTCGCGGGTACGGCGCTCGATATTTTCGCGCTGGGTATAAGTGGTGTGGCGTATCGGCGGATGTTTGGAGCGACCGGTCGAGCATTTACGGTAACCCCATTGCCGCCAATCGCCTTGGGTCCACTGGCACGTCTTCCAATTATTGGGCAAGCCCTCTTCGATCAGAATGTTCTGGTTTATATTGCGTTCGTGCTAGTCCCGCTTGGCAGCTTCTGCTTGGCGCGGACCCAATTCGGGCTTCGTTTGCGCGCCGCCGGAGAGCATCCAGCCGCCGCGGACGCACTGGGTATCCGGGTTTATCGAGTTCGATGGACCGCGCTGATAATTGCCGGAGCGCTCTCCGGTCTCGGCGGGCGCTTACCTCACGCTAGCTTATACGAATACCTTCGTGGAGGGGATCACTGGCGGGCGGGGGTTCGTGGCGCTCGCGATGGTAATCGTTGGGCGCTGGAATGCGTGGGGTATCGCGGCTGCGTCAATTTTATTCGGTGCGGCGATGGCGCTTCAGTTCGCCTTGCAGGCGACTGGAATAAAGCTGCCGTATCAGCTTTTCCTCGCGGTACCTTACGTCCTGACTTTGATCGTGCTCACGACCGTTGGCGGCCAGGCGCAATCGCCCAGCGCGCTCGGCGAACCCTATGTTCGGGAGTGAACTCGCTTATTTGTTTTCCGAATGCAGTACTCCCGAGGCGCTCAAGTCTGCGATCTTCTGATCCGACAATCCTAAATATTCCTTCAGTACTGCGGCGCCGTGCTCACCGAACAGCGGCGCTTGCAATTCGGGCAATTCCGGAAATTCAGAGAACTTCAGTGGGAAGCCCGGCATCGTCATCTCGCCGAGAATCGGATCGCTCACCTTGCGGACCATGTTGCGCGCCTTGAAATACGGATGATCGAGTGCGCCGACTACCGACATCACTGGCGCGGAGGGCACGCGATGCTCTTCGAGCACGGCTAATACTGCTTCATCGGTCGGAAAAGTCGCCATCCAGTTCTCGATAATCGCAATCAGCTCTTTCTGATTTTTACCGCGATCCGAGCCGGTCGCGTAACGCGGATCATCGATCAGGTCGGAACGCCCCATAGCCTTTGCCAGCGCCGGCCATTGCCGCTCAAGCACCAGGATCACGATGTAACCTTCGGGTCCCTTGAAACTTCCGCACGGACAGATCAGCGCGTGATGCGAGCCCATACGCGATGGGACGAATGTCCCGTCAGTCAGGCCGTACGCTTGGACGTTAACTTCATGCATGTGGAACAACGAATCGACCATCGAGATGTCAATGTGCTGGCCGATGCCGGTTTTTTCTCTGTAATAAAGTGCATAGCCGATTGCCGAGAAGGCGTGTACGCCGCTCCCCTGATCGGCGATGCCGAGGCCGACGAACATCGGCGGCCCGTCGGCGGGACCAGTCATGTGCATCAGGCCGGAGAAGGCCTGCGCGATAAAGTCGAATCCTACCCGATGCGAATAGACTCCGGTCTTGCCGAAGGCCGAAATCGACGCCATCACGAGGCGCGGATTAATCTGCTTGAGCGATTGATAGTCGAGTCCGCGCTTCTCCATTACGCCGGGACCATAGTTCTCGAGCACCACGTCCACTTTGGCGGCGAGCGATCTTAATAATTCGATCGATTCCGGTTTGGCAAAATCGAGGCAGAGACTTTGCTTCCCGCGATTCTGCTGGACGAAGTAGCCACTGCGGCCGTTTTTGATTGCGGGCAGCAGGCGTGACGGATCACCCATCGGGGCCTGTTCAACTTTGATAATGTGAGCGCCCATCTCGGCCATGAAGCGGCTGATCGTCGGTCCGGCGAGATATTGAGTAAAGTCGAGAACCTTCACATCGGCCAACATCGGAGCGAGCTTGCGCGGTATCTGCCATCTCAGACCTCATTGCGGAGCGGCTGCTGAATGCTATCCGAGTAACATCGCGGCGATAGGCTTCACAAGTGCAGTTACCGCAGGGATTTCAGTAGCTTGCGCGCGCGATCCTGAGCGCGCTTTATGATTATCGCGTCAGAGGCGTCGTCGGGCAGCGGACGTTTCAGGAATGCAAGCAACTCGCGTCGATGGTTTTTAAGGGCATCGTTAGCTGCGATTGGGTTCGGTGATTTATTGGCTTGCAGCTTGCGCGGACCTTCGTGGCCGCCTTCCGAGATGTACCAGTCCTTGAATTCGCCTCGAAATCCAGCCTCGAACATCAAGGAGCCCAGATAGCTGGCGAGTGGTGGAACACGTAACAAAAGTTCCGCATGGGTTTCGTTCTGGCCCGGGCTTTCGTATTCGATCATGAGATGACCGCCGGGAGGAATAAGGCTTCCGATCAGATTCACTAGAGCGGCCTCCACGCTCGCGCCGCGCGCGTCGAAGATTGCACCATCTGCCAACGTGACAGCCGGATACAGCCGCAGTTCAAACCACGACATCACGTAGCGTCCGCCGCCACTAACGATGCCCATCGCGAGAGGGGTGCGCGACGGCTCGCCGGATTTTTCTCGCGCCAGCGCAATCGATAGGTAAAGCCAGCCGGTACGCGGACGCACCGGCTTTTGATCGGCAATGATCAGATTCCAGCGTTGCTGATCAAGGTCATGTAGCTCGGCTTGATTGATGCGCGCCGCCATTTCCGCTGCGGACATTATGGGCGGGAGCTTCGTCGTCATCGATTACTCACCATTGCTGACTCGAAAACGGTTAACCCGAACGCGTTATAGATATTGGTTTGTCTTTCACAGGATCCAAAGTTAGGATAAGAAAATCTGAACATGCGCGAACGTCCGTTTAGCTCATCTGCTTTCCCTGCCGCAAGCTGCGCGGCCTGTGGCACAACCGTTCTGACTCATATTGGGATCGGTGAGGCAGGCGAAGTGACGCGACTCTGCGTGCGCTGCGATCGCCCGATCACCTCGGCGTTGCAGCTCTTGTCAACGCAAGAGCTGGAGGAGCAGGGCTATGCGATCCTCGCGCCGCGAGCGCGCGCTTCCGGTGCGAGGACTTCCGGTGCAGGTAGTTCCGGCGGATGTGGCGGAGGCTGCGCATGCTCAACCAAAACAAATTAACTCATCGCATCATCAGACGAGAAGCAAAGAAACGGCTCGGAGGCACACGCCCATGAAGACAACGATTTCAGTAATCAAGGCCGACGTCGGTTCGATCGGCGGCCACATCAAACCCAGCGCCCGCCTGAAACAGACGGTCGAGAGCTTTGTCCGCGAAAAGGGCAAAAAGCTTCTGATGGACGTGTACGTCAGCTCGACCGGCGACGATGTCGCGCTGCTGATGGCGCATGATCGCGGCGTTGATGACTCTAAAATCCATGAATTGGCCTGGGATGCGTTCATGGCGGGAACCAAAGTCGCCAAAGAGCAAGGGCTCTATGGCGCGGGTCAGGATCTGCTGAAGGACGCTTTTTCCGGCAATATCCGCGGCCTCGGACCAGCTTCATGCGAGATGGAATTCGAGGAGCGTCCGAACGAGCCGTTCGTCTTCTTTGCCGCGGATAAAACTGATCCCGGCGCTTACAACCTGCCGTTTTATCTCGCGTTTGCCGATCCGATGCACTGCGCTGGCTTGCTGCTGTCACCCAAGATGGCGAAGGGTTTCACATTTACGATCATGGATGTGAATCACACCGAAGGCGATCGGGTAATCGAACTGAACGCCCCCGAGGAGCTTTATGATATCGCGTGCTTGCTGCGCGACAACGAGCGCTTCGTGATCGAATCGATCCGTAGTCGCGCCAACGGCGACATCGGATGCGTGGTCTCGACCTCGCGTCTGCACAATATCGCGGGAACCTACACCGGCAAGGACGATCCGGTCGCGCTCGTACGCACGCAGGGCAACTTCCCGGCGACCGGCGAGGTGCTGTCGCCCTTCCGCATCGGCCATTACGTGGCGGGCACGATGCGCGGGAGCCATCATGGTCCGCTGATGCCGGTGAAGCTCAATTCGACTATCAGCTTCTTCGATGGACCGGCAATCGTCAGTGGCGCAGGCTTCTGCGTCCACAATGGCAAGTTCACCGAGGTCGTGGACCTCTTCGATCATCCATTCTGGGACTGGGTGCGCAACAACGTCTCGGCGAAAGCCGCGGAAATTCGTGCGCAAGGATTCTCAGGTCCCGCGATGCTCCCCTATACCGAGCTCGAATACGGCGGCGTCGTCGAAAAGATGGGACAGCTCGATACTCGTTTCATCGTTCGCAAGGACGAGCACGCCGCAACCGGCAATGGCAACGGGAGCCGTAAGAAGAAAGCGGCGTAACGCTCAGATATACTGAGGCAATTAAAAGAGCCGGTCCTCGGACCGGCTCTTTTAATTTAAGCAAGGACGGAAAGGACGCCCGATATGAAATTGTCTGAATAAAGGCGAATCTGATCTCAGAAATTGGCAATCGTGTAACAAGCGTCAGGGAGTTGATGCTTCGTTGAATTCAGGAGTGATTAATCGCGAGGAGAAGCGTGGCGGATTAATTTGCGAAGACGAATTCGGTGGCGTGCGGGGCTCAGTGTTGGTTATGGGCATTGAGACAGGTGGAGGGGCCGGAGTGGACATGCCCATTGCGCGCGGCCAAGGCCCGGAAGGATTGAAAGTCGTGGACGGAATCTTTGGCCGATGGCAAGGAACGGCAAATTCATCCCTGCAGTTCTCGATTGCGGCATAGGGAAAAGGAAAACGCGGCAGCTTTTTTAACTCGTTGGGTGACAATGAGGCGCGCCTCTTCAGCTCGCCAGCTATTTTACGGCACATACGTAGTTGTTTTTCCCAATACTCGGGATCGGCGCCGCGCGGTGGCTTGGCATTCGGATCATCCAAAGGACTTATCTGGTCGCACTTTTCCTGCGCCTGTACCGAGACGTTGCGAGGCAAGGCAATCAACAGGAGATTGCAGAGACTGCAAATCAGCACCATGATTCTTCGCCGATGGAACCAGCAATATCGCCGATTCACGTGACTAGCCCTGCCACGGATTGTTCCAACGATCGTGCATCGCGACTTCGTTCACCGGCTTGCGTCGTACCGGACCGAACTTGTCGCGCGGATAGCCGATCGGCATCAGCGCAAACGTATCCACCTCAGCCGGAATGCCGATAGCTGACTTGATTTCCTCTTCGCACAACAGGTGATTGGTTGTGAGCACGGTTCCGAGACCCAGCGCGCGACATGTCAAGATAACGTTTTGGACCGCGGGATAGATGCTGGCGAAGGTGCTGCACAGGGCGTGTCTCGCCAATGCGGCGGCTCCGATATGGGTGATATCGGGACGCGGGACGCGGCTGCGACCGCATACGAGGAGCAACACCGGTGCTTCGTCCAGATGCTCATGAAGATGGAAGCCGGCGCTGTGCAGGCGGCGTTCCTCCGCCTCGGTCATGTGCGCGGGCCGTGGCCGGTTCTCATAAAATGGACGGACGCTCCGCGAGGCCTTTGCATAGGCCGCTGCGACGCGCCGACGTTGATCGGGACTCGGTGATCACGACGAAGTACCAGTCCTGAGTGTTGCCGCCGGAGGGCGCGCAAACTGCCGCTTCGAGTATTTGCGTTATTAATTCGGACGGCACCGCGTCCGGCTTAAAGCGCCGCAATGCCCGCGCGGTATGAATTGCCTCAAAGACTCCGAGATCGGTCATTTTGGAATCCTTCTCTAATCAATTCTGCCTTGTCGCCCCTTGTTATGTAAGGTCCAGCTGAGCAAGGCTAGCCGAAAGTCTGCTATCCTTAGCTAGCACTTGAAGCAAATCTTGCTACAGTCCGCCATTATAAACCAATCGCCAGTCTTCATCCCGGAGGTGCCGCCGTGACGGGTGAAAGCAAAATGGGAGAACTTCTTAGAGCACTCACGATTCAAGCTTTGCTGGCTTTACTCTGGGCAGTGGTCGTTGTCACTGCATATGTTCTCTGGATCACCAGGCTTTGGACGAGAGGAGGAACCTCTACAACGGTCGAGTTCGGCAGTCTGCTTGCGATAGGTGCTGGGATGTTGCCATACCTGCTGTCTTACTGGGTATCACTGATTCTCAGCCAGCGATCGAATCGAGTCCGGTGCAAGCTCTGGACCTCCGCCCAGTCTGATGCTGACCAGACGAACTTATACAAGCGGGCTAGCGCGCTCTGGGATTTCGAATCCGATCGCTTTCAACGCATTCTTCACCAGGCGTCAGATTACGTATTTCTCTTTGGCTCGATGGCATCGATAGTAATCGAGTTCTGCGCAATTTCTTACATCATTGTCCGGACAGTTGGAAAGCATGGCTACAGTGCCGATCAGGTCGCGCTTACGGTCGGTGTTGGAACATCAGCGCTAGTTTATTTCGCTGTAAGCTTCGGGAATTTTCTGCAGAGAGCGTCGAATTTGGATGCCAACGCCCGGCTCTTCGCTGGCGCGTGCCGAAACCTTTTGTTGGTTATTCCCAGCTCCTTCTTTTTGATCGGTATCATGTGCAGCAGCGCCGCTCTGAAAGAGCTGTGCAGTAATGACTTTGGCGCAGCATTGGTCGGGGCAGCGATCGGGTTGCTCGGCGATCGAATTTTTGGGGAAGTGACTGATCGTGCCGCCAACTTTTTAGGTGTGAAAAATCTAACTCCGCAGCACACCAGCGACTTGCGCCAGATCGATGGCTTGAACGATGAAGATGTCGCACGGCTCGGCGAAGAGGGAGTCGATTCAGTTCATGCGCTCGCTTTTGCCCCAACCCCTCGCCTATTCTTCAATACAATCTATAGCCTGCAATGTATCTGTGATTGGCAGGATCAGGCCTTGCTGATCGAGTTCATGGGACCGGCCAAGGTCCAGACGTTCCGGGAAAAGTTTATGGTTAGAGGTGTGCTCGACGCGCGAATGATTGTTCGCCAGATCCTCGGTTCGACTAAGGGCGCAGCGATCAAAACCAAGTACGCGCTTTCTCCCGTAGCCGCAGCTGATAAAACCGAAATTTCAAAGCTTCTCGGCTTCAACACAGAGATACAGATGGAGCTTGCGTTTCTGTCGATCGCAGAGGACGAAGTTATCGCGCGGCTGGCAATCTATAATCATTCGACGGTTCACTATCCTGACGACGCTAAGGGCAAGCAAGCGCCGGTCACTCCCATTTTGGCGGGGCAAGCTGCCGCTTAATAGATCTCAAGCCGCCCGATGAGCTCTAAGCCTGCAGGTGCGATTGGCGCAGTGCTTCGTACAGCACGATCGAGACCGCGTTGGCGAGATTGAGACTGCGGACGCCCGGCTCGAAAATCGGGATCCGATAGGACGCCGCTTGCCGCGTCCTCAGAAATTCCGCGCCGAGGCCTTTAGTCTCGCTACCGAAGACGAGGAAATCGCCCGGCTGATACTTCGCTTTTAGATATGATTTCTCGGCGCGCGCCGAAAAATATTTGAAGTTAGGCGACTGCTCGGTCGCAAATACCGCATCGAAATCGGTCCATGCGGGATAAACCCGCAGATCGACCAGCGGCCAATAATCGAGTCCGGCGCGCTTCAAATACCGATCTTCGAGCGAAAAACCCAACGGCCCGACCAGATGCAACCGCGTCTTAGTCGCCGCCACCAGCCGCGCAATCGAGCCGGTGTTCTGCGGAATTTCCGGCCGCACCAGCACAACGTGAAAAGTTGGATCGGACATCCAACCTATCCAACACTCGTGTCCATTGCCTTAATCGGGTAATGCCGGCCGCCGCTCACGATAGAAAACCGCCCGTCATCATCGGACTATGAAGTGCTCGCTCAGGTGGTAATAGGCGGAGCGCAGGAAGCGGGCGCGAAACTGGCCACCTTTGACCCGGCAGTAGAGAACATTCTCCGCGCCGACTTCGAGCGTCGCCGGATCGAGCGGCTCGCGCTCGCCATCGTTCGTGACGACGATAAATCCGCCATGACCGTCGTCATCGATGGTGGTGACGACATAGGGCGTGTCTTCGACGGTAATCGAGGCGCGCTCTTCGGCGACCTGCAGATAGAAGCTGCCGTCCGGATTCTGCCGGATACTCTTGCTGAACAGCAGCGCGATACGCGGATTGTCGATACGGTCGTCGTCGCTGTACCAGTTACCGTCGCGGCGGAACGAAATCTTGCCCGACTCGACCGCGTAAAAACCCGCACGCGCCATCAGCGACTCCGGCTGTCGAGGAGAATTGTGACCGGGCCGTCATTGATCAAATCCAGTTCCATATGCGCCCCGAATTCACCTGTTTCCAATTTAACACCGCGCATTCGCGCCTGCGAGATAAAGTGATCATAGAGCCGGCGTGCCTGTTCGGGCGGCGCGGCGCCGATGAACGAGGGCCGGCGCTGACTGGTATCGGCAAACAGCGTGAATTGCGAGACGACTATCAAAGCGCCGTCGAGCGCGCTGAGCGCGAGATTCATTTTGCCGGCGGAATCCGCGAAAACCCGCAAACCGAGAATGCGGTCGAGGATGAAATCGGCGTCGGCTTCCTGATCGTCACGCGCCGATCCCGAGCAGGACGGCAAACCCGCGTCCGATCTTCGCGATCGCGGTTCCGGCGACGCGAACTTCCGCCCGGATTACTCGTTGAACAACTGCTCGCATGATTACGTCGTATAATAATCGCGGATATAAGCCGATCTCAGACTGTCAGGAGCGCCTGACTCGCGCGTGTCGGCTGCCTGAGGTAGGCTTATCAACCAATGATTCCGGTTCTGTTTCATATAGGATCGTTGCCGATTTACAGCTTTGGCGTGATGGCGGCGATGGGTTTTCTCGCCGCCAATTTCGTTTTGTCGAACGAAGTCCGCCGCCGCGGGTTGGATCCGGGTCTCGCCGATTCACTCATCGTGTTCGGCGCACTCGCCGGATTCGCGGGTGCACGCATCTATGACGCGTTCGATAATTGGCAGAATTACGCCGCGCATCCACTATCCGTCATCTTCTCGGGTTCCGGTTTCGTATGGTATGGCGGGCTGATCGGGGGGATCATCTCGACGTGGCTGGTCGCGCGCTATTACAAGGTCCCATTACTGACGGTTTTCGATATGTCGGTTGCGCCGCTGGTGCTCGGTATGGCGTTCGGACGGATGGGATGCCTGCTTTCGGGCGATGGCGATTGGGGACTGCCGTCGAAATTGCCCTGGGCGATGGCATTTCCGAAAGCGATCGTAGGCTGGCACGGTGATATCCATTTGCGGGATGGCGGTGTGATTCCGGCGACCGTCCTTAAGTTGAATCAACACGGGATGCTGGTGGACGGGTTTTTTCCCGGCGTGCGGGTGCATCCGGCGCCGATTTACGAGATTATTCTTTATTTGGCGATCTTCGCCGTGTTATGGTCGATGCGCACGCGGACGAGCTTCGCCGGACAGTTGGTGTGTCTCTATCTAATCCTCGCAGGCGCGGCACGCTTTCTCGTTGAATTTGTACGAATCAATCCGCGAGTTTTGTGGGGTCTGAGCGAGGCGCAACTGATCTCGATAGTAATGATCGCGGCCGGCGCGATCATGCTGGATGCTGCTGTCAGCACGTCCGCAGACGATTGCTCCGCGCGAGGCGATCCGGGCTTAAGGATGAGTCGCGACGCCAAAATTCTTTCGGCAATCGCGGGCGGGATCATGCTGGCGGCGATTGTCTTGATCGTTTTTATCAGCCTGATGGCGCGAGAGCAGAGTCAGGTAGCGGCGAGCACCACGCCCGCGTCCATTAACGACAGTTCGGTGGCCGCAGGGAAAATCGCGCCCGATTTCCATCTAAAGGACCTGGCGGGCAAGCCGGTATCGCTTTCCAAGTTACGCGGCCGGGTGGTTTTTCTTAATTTGTGGGCGACTTGGTGTCCGCCGTGTCGCGAAGAGATGCCGTCGATTGAAGCGCTCCATCGAGCCTTTCAGAAGGACCCTGACTTCGTCGTGCTGGCGGTGAGTGAAGATTCCGAAAGCAACCCAGTCCCGAGCTACATCAAAAAAAACAATTTCGACTTTACCGTGCTGCTCGATCCCTCGAACAGTGTGGGCGAGGCGTATGGCGTGAGCGGATTGCCGGAGTCTTTCGTGATTGGCCGTGATGGACGTATCGTAGCGCATCATGTCGGCCCGTATGACTGGGGCAATACGGATATCCGGAGCGCGCTGCAGGACCTAATCAAGTCCAAACCGGGCTAAATTCTAGTACGAGTAAGTGGCAAACGAGTAGAACCGATATTCGATAATCAGGCGGATTGAGGATGTCAGGAAATAAGCGAAACCGGCTAGTTGTGGCGATGGCGATTGCGCTCGTCGTCAGTTTGTTCGTAATAACCGATCTTGCGGTGCGGCGGGCGCAGGCGCTCCCGGACGATACCTACAAAGAGTTGCAGACTTTCGCCAACGTGCTGGCAATTGTCCAGAAAAACTATGTCGAACCGGTCTCGACTAAAGACCTGGTCAATGGCGCGATTGTCGGGATGCTGTCGTCACTCGATCCGCATAGCGCCTATTTGACGCCGGATCTTTATCGCGATCTCGAAGTCGAAACGCGCGGCAGCTTCGGCGGCTTGGGTATCGAAATCACGGTCAAGAACGATGTGCTTACGGTCGTCGCACCGATCGAAGGCACGCCCGCCGAGAAGGCCGGCGTCAAGTCCGGCGACGAGATCATCAAGATCAATGACGATTTCACTAAAGGAATGACGCTGACTGACGCGGTCAAGATGATGCGCGGGCCAAAGGGCAGCAGAATCCGCCTGACACTTCATCGTGAGGGTATCCCTGATCTGTTTACGGTTTCGGTCATGCGCGACGTCATCCGAATCCAGTCGGTCAAATCGAAAGAACTGAAAGATGGATATGGCTACGTGCGGGTTTCAACCTTTCAGGACGGCACCAACGAAGATGTCGAGAAGGCGCTGACAAAATTCGGCAAACAGGGACAGATCAAAGGCGTCGTGCTCGACTTGCGCGATAATCCCGGCGGTCTGCTGAATCAGGCAGTCTCGGTATCGAATGATTTTCTTGATGGCGGCCTGATCGTCTATACGCAGGGACGCAGCGAAAATCAGCAGCAGAAGTATTTCTCGCAGAAGAAGAAAACCTTCCGCGACTATCCGATGGTCGTGCTGGTCAATGGCGGCAGCGCCAGCGCCAGTGAGATTGTCGCGGGCGCGCTACAGGATCAGCGTCGTGCGATTATCGAGGGCACCCAGACCTTCGGCAAAGGCTCCGTCCAGACGATCTTGCCGCTTGACGATGAATCGGCCCTGCGTCTGACCACCGCGCGTTACTTTACGCCGAATGGCCGCTCGATTCAGGCCGTGGGCATCACTCCTGACGTCGTGGTGGAACTGCCCAAACCGACGCTGGCCTCGCTCGAATCACCCGACATCCAGCTGAACGGCGACGACGAAATTCATGAGAGCGACTTACTCCATCATTTTCAGAACACTCAGCATAAGAATGGCGCCGGGAATTCTGAGCTTCAAAATGGCGGGCCAGGCGCTAAGACTGAATCACCGGCTACCAAGCTCAAAGAGCAGGCCAAGGCAGCAAAGATTGAAAAGGATATTCAGCTGGATAAAGCGGTGAGCATCCTCGAACACTGGAATCAATACAAGGTGCAACTCGCTAAAACGGATAGCGCTGACACCCTCGCCAGCTCGCAAGCGAGCCATTAGCTGCTGCTTTCAGGCTGAAGTGGACAAGTAAACGCGGCTTATTTACCATGGCGGGGCAACTTGAATTCGGCTTGAGCGAAACGCCGCGACGGGTGGCGCTCAATGTCACTCAACTCGTACGGGTGGTACGCGAAACCCTCGAAGTCCATCTCGGCGAGTATTGGGTAATGGGCGAGGTCTCAAACGCGCGGATGGCTCCGTCGAATCATTTGTACTTCACGCTTAAAGACGCCCGCAGCTCGATCAATGTAGTGATGTTTAGCTCGGCAGCGCGGCGACTGCGTTTTCGGGTTGAAGACGGGCTGCAGGTTCTGGTTCGCGGGCGGGTAAACTTGTACGAAGCCCGCGGAACACTTCAGCTTTATGCGGAAGCGGTCGAGCCGCGCGGCTTGGGGGCGCTGCAGCTCGCGTTCGAGCAGCTCAAAGATCGCCTCACGGCAGAAGGATTATTCGACGCTTCGATCAAGCGTGCGCTGCCGCAATTTCCGCGAATGATCGGCATCGTCACGGCTTTGGGCGGCGCAGTATTGCAAGACCTATTGCGGATTCTGCTCGATCGCTATCCCAATTTGCACGTGATCATTCGGCCCTCGACAGTACAGGGAAACGGCGCGGCGCGTGAAATCGCGAGCGCGATTGACGATCTGAATCGCGACAGCCGCGCCGAGCTGATAATAGTCGCGCGCGGCGGCGGCTCACTTGAAGACCTGTGGCCATTCAATGATGAAGGCGTCGCACGCGCGATCCGGGGCTCAATAGTTCCGGTAATCTCGGCTGTCGGTCATGAAGTCGATTACACTATCGCGGATTTCGCTGCTGATCTGCGCGCGCCGACACCATCTGCCGCGGCTCAAATCGCTGTTCCGATCAAAGCGGATTTGCGCCGCCGGCTTGACGAGTTTCATGCCGCGCTCCACGCTTCAATACGAGACACCAGGAAAATTATCGCAGGCATGTAGCTCAAGTCGGCTTGCGGGTACGTGATCCGGGATCGATGATTCGCCAAGCACGCCAGCGTCTTGACGAGAATACTATCGAACTCGATCGAGCAATCGGCTCACAGATTAGATCGGCTCCGGCGGCGGGTGCGCGAATTGGAGTCCGCTCTTGGCGCCTTCAGCCTTCGGATAAATCTCGCAGCGCGACGCCTCGGACTGCAACATCTCAGTGAGCGGCTGGAAACGGCGGCCCGCGCCGCGATTACCGCGCAGCGCGCGAGGCTCGGCACGGAGGCTCATCGACTCGACGCGGTTTCGCCTTTGCGTGTACTGCAACGTGGTTATGCGGTCGTGACAAATAATCGTATCGGCAGGGTTGTCACCGATGCGCGCGAAGTCGAGGCCGGCGATGAATTGCAGATCCGGCTGGCGCACGGGCGAATCCGGGCTGCAGCGCTGAGCCGCGAGCTGTAAGGGGACCGTAGCATGGCAGAGCAAAATGGGCGCAAATTCGAAGAGGAGCTCGCCGATCTTGAGGCGCTGGTGACGCTTATCGATTCCGGGGAGCTCTCGCTGGAGGATTCGATCAATATGTTTGAGCGGGGCGTAGGGCTGGTACGCTCGCTCAATCAGAAGCTTGACGAAGTCGATCGACGAGTTGAAGTCCTGACGCGCGGCGCTCAAGGCCAGCTCAAGGTTATCCTGTATCAAAATGAGAATGGAGCGGAAGAGACCCGCGACGAGTCTGCCGACGATGATGACGACTCGCTGTGAATCGGGAGACCGAACATGGGCATACTCGAGGATATCGAAGCGATCAAACAGTTGAAGGCCGAGTATTGCTATGCGATGGATGAGAATCGCCTCGATGACCTCGTGAATCTGTTCACCGAAGACGCGGTTTGCGATTTCGAGCCGTACTTCGGAATCGCGCGCGGCCGGAGTGAAATCCTGCGCAAATTTCAGGAGGTTGAGGGCGACCGTCCCGCGGGTTCACCGCTCGCGATCCATGCCGTCACTAATCCATTAATTCGCGTCGAGGGCGATCGCGCGACCGGCAAATGGTATCTGCTCGATTGTATAATTCGCCCAGGCGAGCCACGCCCGCTGCGAATCATCGCGCGTTACGACGAACAGTATCGGCGCGTGAACCATGAATGGAAAATCCAGCACGAAAAGATCATCTTCTTTCATGCCGATGTTGATGACGTTGAAATCGGCGGCAAGCAAAACTCACGACAGTAATCGTATCGATGTAAGGTGTTGCGAGTAGATGCGCTCGCGACTCGATCTGGAAATAGCCCGACGTGGTCTCGCGACCAGCCGTGAAGCCGCGCAGCGTCTGATCATGGCCGGTCGTGTCAGGGTGAACTCACGACCGGCAGACAAGGCTGATCTGAAAGTAGATGAGCGCACAGCAATCGCGATAATCGGGACTGAGCGCGAATACGCCAGTCGCGGCGCCTACAAGCTGATCGCCGCACTCGACCATTTCGGCCTTATGATCAAAGACCGTCGCGCGATCGATGTGGGCGCGTCCACCGGCGGCTTCACCGATGTTTTGTTACGGCGGGGCGCGGCGCACGTGATTGCGATCGACGTTGGATACGGTCAATTAGCGGAGCCTCTGCGAATCGATCCGCGGGTGACAGTGATGGACCGCACCAATGTGCGGCATCTGCGAGCCGACGACCTGCCTTATCAACCCGATCTCGCAGTTATCGATACCAGCTTTATTTCTTTGAGGCTCGTCATCCCATCGGTGCTTCCGCTCCTGACGCCTGCGGCTGATATTATCGCTTTGATAAAACCTCAATTTGAAGTTGGTAAGGATCAAGTCGGACGAGGGGGAATCGTGCGTGATGTTGACCTGCGCCGAGCAACCGTTCAAGAAGTAGTAAATTTCGGTACTAATCTCGGCTTGCACTGCGCTGGATGGATCGAATCACCGATCACCGGTGCAGCCGGTAATCACGAATTTCTGATTCGTTTCGTGTTCTCTTTGCGTATAGCGAAAGGGAAATAGGTGACGTCAAAGAAATCTGCTTCAATTAACGTCTGTTATTGCGCTATAAAATTAATAGCCACTTTCTTCCGCAAAATAACCCCGGACCACCCGAAGGGTCAGGCGGTGGCTGTCTGACCCTTCACCAGAATGTCCAATAGCGACTTAATCGCCCTCTCCAGTTTCTCCAAACTTACCCGTTTAATTCTTTTCATAACCGATCTTCCTCGGTACGCGTCTTCTCACTGATGGGCTTTTTTCGCACACGCATTTAGCGCAGATGGCGACCTTCATCGCCGTACGCAAGCGCGTGCACATATATCCAGATAGTCGTCGCCGAAATTCCTCTCGAAGACTATGCGATGGATCTGATATGGAGCGCAGATGCCCTTTTTCGCGGTCAGTATTATAAGCGACTTTGAACCGGAGCTAATTTCCTACCAGACTCATGCAAATAAGTGACATTGCTTCTAAACACGTTCGATTGTAGCCAAAACTGAGCTAAAACTATCGATCCGCAATATGGGGTGTTTGCATCGAGCGACAATTCGATTACGCTGAGGGCTATTGGCGCGCCGAAGAATCCATTATCGAGATGGCTGGGCTTGGATTTGCGAGACAATTGCAATAACCGAGCTCCTTTTGATTCTGACTGCTTTGCTCTGGGTCAGCGAAGCGCGAGCGGTATCGGAAGAAAGAATCGGCGCGTCGGCAACTCATGTGAGCACCCTCCGCGGCTGCTCATACACGTTCAACTCAGGATAAGAAATCCGAACCACGGTTACGCCCCACTCCAGAAGCATCTACGCAGACTTCGCCGCCCCGCAGTATCGAGCAGCCGCTGATGCCTCGAGCGACCTTTCCGTACACGATCCGTTCCGGCGATACGCTCGGTCTGATCGCTTCTGAATTCGGGCTGTCTATCTCGGATCTGACTCGCGCCAATCACATCAGCGAGAGTTCCGAATTGACGGTCGGAGACACGCTGAAAGTTCCGAACCCGTCAGTCGCTCATGAGCGTGAGCTGACGGCGCAGATCGAGCAGCTTTCACGCGACCTGCAAGACGCGAACAATCACGCCGAAACTGCGCAAGCCCAAATGGAATCCGCACACAATGACGCACGGGCCTTGCGCGTGACCAATCAGCAGATGACCCACGATGTTCGTCTGCTCACTTGGTGGCGGGCGGCCGGGTATGTGATTGCCGCCATTGCTCTGGTGGCGATGGGCGCGATGCTGCTGCTGCTGATCGAGTGGTGGATGTTGCGTAATCGTTTTCGCGCGGTCGCCGAAATGAATGAATCGTTGCGGCGGCTCGATTACAAATATCGCGGCGCGCTGGCGAAAGCCGAATTACGTTTGCAGGAGCTCTATGGACGGCGGCGGCGCGGACTTCACGACGGGCAGGAACGTCCTAGATTGGCTGAGGAGGCGGAAATCGAGGCGCTCAGCCACGAATTGAAATTGGTCCTGGAGCAGCATCTTGAGCGCTTGGGCCGCGCCGGAGTCGGCGCCAAACGCGCCCGCTCGCGCGAGAGAGTCGGCAGTATCGGATCCCCGATGGAGATTCGTTCGCTCCGCCGCTGACTTGTGGCTCTGATTTCGTAATTCTTAAATTTTACTCCTGCTTTCTTCGCCTGATTTCAATAACAGGATAGACTTCTTACGGCTTTGCCGAGTCGCCAACGATGTCATTACTGGAGGATGCGATGAAAACCACTGCACTTGCTGTTTCTGGCCTGATACTTTGCGCATTTGTTGCAAGCTCAGCTCTGGCTGCCGAGAAGACGGTTTCCGGAACGCTTGAGGACAGCTTCTGTTACGTCACGCTGGGCGCCCATGGAGCTGATCATAAGAAATGCGCGACCGAGTGCGCCAAGAAGGGCATCCCGGTGGCGCTGGTCGAAAAGGGCACCGATAATATGTACGTTCTGCTGCCACCCAAAAATGACGAACCTTTGCCATCAAGCGTGCTTGGCAAAATGGAAGATCAAGTCACCGTAACCGGCGATGAATACAGCAAAGGCGGGGTTAATTATTTGACGGTGAAGTCGGTAAAATAGCGGCTTTGGCGCTCGACCAGCGAGGGGCCGCGCTGCGGGAGCTCCTGAATTTCCCGGGCGTCGCGTCGATGCAGAATCTGCATCCGTTGGTCGTTCATTTCCCGATCGTATTTCTAATCAGCGCGACGGTGCTCTATTTGATTGCGTTGTTAATGCGGCGCGAGCAGTGGGCGCAGGCGGCATTCTGGATGTTGATGGCAGGGGCGGCGGCGGCAACGTTGGGAATTTGGACGGGCCTCCGTGCAGAAGACAGCGTGATGGTAGCGCCGACAGTACGTGCGCATATCCTGATACATCACAAGCATTTGATGGTCGCGACCTGGATCATGAGTATCGTGCTTGCGGGCTGGGCAATTGCGGCACGACCGTTTCCTCGTCGCGGCAAGCTCCTCTTTATCTTGCTGTTGATCGTGATGACTGGAACGCTCGTGCACGGCGTCGATTACGGAGGATGGATGGTGTTCGGTTACAACGCCGGGGGCAGTTTACCTCAACCGATCGAATTTGATCGATAGCATCCTTCTGCGCAATTGGAACCAAATTGATGATTTTGCGGAATGAGACCTGGGTGCTCCGTTCGGTATCGGCGATATTAGCCGCTGCGCTGATCTTCGGATGTGCCTCGCACAAGAAAGCTCCGGCGGAATCTCCGACTGCGGCGCCCGCGACGGACGAAAATCCCGAAGATCAATCGGGTGCGCCGGAGGCAAAAATCCATATCAGCTATTCGCGACCCGGCGATTTCCTCAGCTCAATGATCGTGACCAAATACGATGGCGCGGACACTTTGCGCACTGGCATCAGTCCCGAAGGAACCACCGCGACGGTTCGTTTCAGCGGCGGAGTGATTGTGTGGCAATTCGCGGTCGAGAAGGCGTTCCTGAGTGGAGTACCGTTGATCGGAGGAAAACCGAAGCCCTACGCACCTGACGAAGTGAAATATGGATCACTGCCGGAGCATTTTGTCGAGACGATCCCTGACAATGGTGCACCCGAGGCGCTCGAACCGGACCATTACTACGTGTTCATGGTGACGCGCGCTTCAGGCTCAGTCAGTTATCAGGCGGTAAAGGTCAATGGCGACGGCTCGCTTGAAGGTTACATCGCAGACCCGCGCGCCGGTGACAGCTATCAGATTTGCTGCAATGTCCCGGCGGATTTCACGCTCACCCCGCCTGTTGCCAACCCTGCGCTGAATCCAGTTTCGCCCTAGCAGGTTGTTTAACGGAATTTTCTATTTCTTACTGAATCAAAGATCGCAGACTAGCGTGCTCGCTGCGCTCAAAGACTCGTCCGTTAGCACTTGCTCAACCACAATCTCTCTCAGCGGAAAAGAATGAGGTGAAAACCGCTGTTTCTCAGCAGCGGAGTGCTTCGCGCATTCTGCGTTCATGGTCGCCGATGACTGATGTAAATCGTAAAAATGCTAGAGATTCTCGTTATTCTGTTTTTGTCTGTTTTTGTCTGTTTTTCCTTGACATTCTCTGTTACTTAGTTCATTTTTCAAAAAGCCGCCCCTCCTTTCATATGCCGCTCGACTTCCTTGTCGATGCTCGTGGCTGGGGTTTGTACGCGACTGCAAATAACTGACTGAAGTTTGAATACTTCTTCCGCTTGAGGGGAATATGAATTTCGAACCTCATTCGTGACTTCGATACTCCGGACCGCACAACTCCATTGTGGTGCCCATCGGTCATGCTTCCTTACACGATACCGGCTTTGCCATCGCATGAGTTTAAGCAAAACTGCACTGATTTCGGCGCTGGTTGCCGTATCTATCCAATTGTTTTTGTGTTGCTTTGCGCAAGCGCAACAACCCGCATTGTTCGTCGCCGGTCAAGCCGACGGTGTCGGTTCCTCAAGCACGATATCGACCTTCGACCTGACCCAGCCCATACCGCAAGGAACACCCATCGCCACTGTGCCCGGTTTTGCATCGGGATTGGCATGTGGTCCTGATGGAAACCTTTATGTGGCGCTCAGCGGCTATAGCTGCTGCTCGCCTGCGCGGCAGGCCTGGCGTGTAAGTCTTGATGGCAAGACCCAAACCAAAGTTTTGGACTTTGATACGACTACAGTGACCGCTCTTCAGTCGAGCGGTGGGCCAGAAGGCCTTAAATTTGGTCCCAACCAAGCGCTCTTTTTTAACACCTTAACTTCACACCAGGGCACACTTTTTGCCACTGGTGTGTGGAGGTCCCGGGGATCACGTCACTTCCGCCTGATACCGCGACCCCGGCCCAGGTCATATTGCCGTTTACGTCTCAAGGCGGCTCCGGGGCCGATATTGCTTTTCTGAATTCGGGCGATCTGATCGCTGCAGAAGCCACTAGCGGCTATTTTACTCATGCGAGCCGAATCGTACGGGTCGCGCCCCCCTTCAACAGCCCACAAACGGGAATTGACTTTATCACAGGTGTCGAGAACCCCGCCGGCCTGGCAATTGATAGTACTGGCAACGTTTCGTATCACAAGGACCTGTTGGCGGTGTTAGCAATGTGTACAAATATGCGCCAGACGGCACCCCGCTTTCTACATTACCGCCGATCAGTGGTGCTTTGGGACTCATGGCATTCGACAGTTCCGGGAATCTCTATGTGACGGTTACACCGCCAAGCGGCTCCGGCCCTTCTGTCGCCCGCATTGCAACCGATGGCACCAGCACATCCTTCGGAGACAACTCTACTACTCCAGCATATGGCGCCACTGTTTGCCCGGCGGGCATATCCACGCTTACCTTTCCGCTGGCAGGTTTGACTCCATACACCGCCACAATCAACTCTGTATTCGATCACTCAATGGCCGATGCAAGTGGACGATTCCATATTTATGGCAGCGGTTCGAATGTGGACGGCGTAGTTCAAGCCTATACAGCGGCTAAAGGCCAAAAAATATACGGTACCGGAAAGGGAACAAAAATTGATCAGCGCTGTTACCCTCAGGATAGCAGCCAAGACAAACAATTCGTAATTGGCAGTCCCAATCAATATAGCGGTGGCAACTTTCTCTGTTATGACAATCATCCTGGCTATGACTACCGAGCAGCTTGGGGGACGGCGGTGCAAGCGGCGGTGCACGGAGTCGTATCTTACCCGGATACGCTTGACGGCTTGGGCGTGACATTAGGATGGAACGTACTGGAAATTAATACTGGTAATGGCATAAAGGTCGAATATCTGCATCTTTCTACGAACCCGCGGACGATCTCGCGTCGCGTCAATTCGAATTATACTGATCAAAACTTTATCGGCGTAATCTCAACGGCGGCCAGTGTATCGATGGTTTCTGAACAGTTCGCGCCCGCTAAAGCAGTACCCCACATAGATCAAAGCCACGCTAAAGCTCCTGCTTATTCAGTAGCCGGGAATATATCCGGAACGGCCACTCAGAAGGTGTTGGTCCAACTAGTAGGCACAACGACTGCCGATGGAACGTGTGTCACGATGCGAACGAAAACGGATAAAACGGGTGCGTACACGTTTTCAGGTTTACAAGACGGCTACTACAACATCACTCCAGTGCTAGATGGTTATAGCTTTAGTCGGGTAGATCAGACCGGGGTTATACCCTCGGGTTCGACGGTAAATGCGGGCGATACTGTTGGAGCATCTGGAAATGCTTCCCCGTATTCTGTGGGCTGCCTTGCGCCGCATCTGCATTTCGAGGTTCAAGAATCAGCCCCCGCGGCGCTTAAATCTCAATTCCAATACATACTAGTGGCCTGTAACAGCTGATTGGGAAGTGATGCGTCGAGAGGGATCGAAGTACTTCCACTTTACGGGTTTGGGGGTTTGGTTGTATTGGCGGATGTAACGCATGAGTTTGCGCTTCAAGTCCGGAAGCGAGGTGAAGACGCCGCGGGCAATGACCTCACGTTCGATCTTGGCGAACCACAGCTCCACCTGGTTGAGCCACGATGAGTAGGTTGGCGTGAAGTGCAGGTGAACCTTCCGCTGAGCCTCGAGGAAGGCTTTAACCACTTGGCTCTTGTGGGCCGAGAGGTTATCAGCGATTACGTGGATTTCTTTGCCGCGCCGTTGATTGGCCACGAGGTCGCTGAGGAAGGCGACGAACTCGGCCGCGGTGTGGCGTGCTGCGGTCTTGCCCAGCACCTCACCGGTCTGGGTATTGAACGCCGCGTATAAGGAGAGCGTGCCGTGGCGGTAATACTCAAAGCCATGCCGCTCGGCCCGTCCCGGAGAGAGCGGCAGCACGGGGTCCTTGCGATCAAGCGCCTGGATGGCAGTCTTCTCATCGACGCAAAATACCGCCGCGTGTTGCGGCGGATGCAGATACAACCCAATGATATCGGCAGCTTTGGTCTCAAAATCGGGATCATTCGAGGCCAGGTAGCCCTCCAGCCGATGCGGTCGCCAGGCATGCTTGCGCCACACCCGCGCCACCATCATGTGGCTAATGCCCAATTGGGCTGCGAGTTTGCGCGTACTCCAGTGGGTCGCGCCGTCGCGAGGTTTGCGCTTTACGCTCCACTCCAGGATGCGCGCCTCCAGCGCCGGCGTGAGCGTGGTCGGCAACTGCCCGGCGTGGCGGCTAAATAACCCGGCGAGGCGTTCTGCCCTAAACCGCTTATGCCAGCGATCGATGAAGCTATCCGTGCAGTCGAGCTTTTCTCGGATCCAAGCCCAGCTGTGACCTGCATCCAATAGGAGAATCAGTCGTGCACGTCGCGCCTCGTCGGCTCGCCCGGACTGACGGCTAGTCCGCTGGGTCAGTTCTTCGCGTTCCATCGGCAGCAGTACAAGCGTGTTGCTCATCAACACGATTATACTCTCTATTCAGATGTTACACTCCACTAGTCGACCCATACGGCTGGTCGTCAACGGATACGGATCCTTATTCCACACTCACTGGAATAACTATCACAGCCCCACTATGGACCCAAACGCCGTAACGCAGCATCTTCTAGGGGATATAAGAAGTGAGAGGCGAAGCTTTGACAATCTAGAACGATAATAGAGGTACGCTAGGAACCGGCGATCAAGCCAGTTCCCTCTTAAGAGAAGCAGACATTCGGTTTCGCCCTAGTCGATACGCAGGCGGTCGGCGAGGCGACTGAAGCGGCGGCGCTCATCTTCATTGCGCACCGCTTGCAGCATCGCATTGCGGGTTCCAACCAGTACGCATACCCGCTCTGCACGCGTGATCGCAGTGTAAAGGAGATTCCGCCGGAGCATCAGATAATGCGTCTGATGAACCGGAATTATGACTGCGGGATATTGGCTGCCCTGACTTTTGTGAATCGAGATAGCATAGGCCAATCCGAGGGCGTCGAGTTCCGGCAGTTCATATTCCGCATGCCCTTCGTCGAATATGACGCCGACTTTGCTGCGCTCCAAATCGATCGCGGCGATTCGTCCAATCGCGCCATTGAACACCAGCCTGTCATAATCGTTACGCAACTGGATAACGCGATCGCCTTCGCGGAAGGATCGATCGCCGACGCGCAACTCGCGTCCGCGCGGATTTAGCAACGCCTGTAGTTCGCGATTGAGCGCGTGGACTCCGAGCGGCCCGCGATTCATCGGCGTCAGCACCTGAATCTCGCGCGGGTCCTGAAGGCCAAACCGCCCGATCAGTCGATGCTGCACGAGCTGCCGGATCGTGCCTAGAACATCCTCGGGCGAATTGCGCTCGAAGAAGAAGAAATCGCCTTCCGGATCATTTTTGGTCTCCGGGGTCTCGCCGCGATTTAATCGATGAGCATTCGCGACGATCAGACTCTCTCGCGCCTGACGAAAAACTACTTGCAGCTGCGCCACTGGAACCAGCCCCGACGCAATGACGTCCTTGAGCACACTACCCGGACCGACCGACGGCAGCTGATCGCGATCACCCACCAAGAGTAGCGAGGAGTTCGGCATTAGGGCGCGCACGACGCTCGCCGCCAACTCGACATCCATCATCGAGGCTTCATCGATCACGAGATAATTGGTCCGTAGCGGAAAGGTCTCGGTGCGCGCGAAACTTTGTGTCTCCGGCGAGTATTCGAGCAGCCGATGAAGCGTGCGAGCGTCACGACCGGTCGCGTCGCTCAGCCGGCGCGCCGCGCGCCCGGTTGGCGCAGCGAGCGTGGGTTTAAGTCCGGCGGCATCGAGGGCGCGCAGCAAAGTCTTCAACAAAGTTGTCTTGCCCGTGCCCGGCCCGCCGGTGATCACTGCGACGCGGCTCTTAAGCGCAAAAGTGAGAGCGCGCGTTTGCTCGGGCGTCAGGGCAAAGTCACTACCGAGCTTGACCGCCGCAGCGAGCGCTCCGGCGATCGCCTTATCGCCCATCGCTTGCCCGGCGGCTAATACGTGAAGCCGATCAGCAACTGTAATCTCAGCCTCATGTAGCCGCTTCAAGTAGGCGATATCGAGTTCGTTGGATTGTTCCGTGACTACTTCGCCGCTTCGCACCAGATCTTCCAGCGCCCTGCGGACCAGTGACGATTCCATCTCAAGCGCGTTGCTGAACTGGCTTTCGAGCTGGACCACGGGTGCGTAAACGTGCCCATCCTCGGCCATCCGTTCGAGCAAATAGATGACGGCGGCCCGCGCGCGCTGAAGCGAATTGCGCGGAATTCCCAATTTTTCGGCGACGCGGTCTGCGGTGCGAAAACCAATCCCCGCGACGGTTCGCGCCAGCATGTAAGGATCGCCGCGGATCGTCTCAAGCGAATCGCGTCCATAAATCTTATGAATACGGCGTGCATGAGACGCCGGGATTCCATGCCCGCGCAAAAAGACTGTCAGCTCACGCAATCCGGAGGAATCACGCCAAGCCGCAGTAATCCGATGGGCTGCGGCACTGGGTAAGCCTCGCACTTCATGCAGACGCTCGGGAGTCGAATCCAGGACGGTCGGAAGTGCCTCACCGAAATGGGTCACGATCCGGCGCGCCAGTGCAGGTCCCACGCCCTTGATCTCTGCCGCAAGATAACGCTCCAATGCGGCTACGCCTGCGGGCCGTGTGGTCTCGAAAAATTCAACTCGGAACTGCTCGCCATAGCGCGGATGCTGCTCGAAACGGCCGCTCAGTTTCAGACCGCAGCCAATTTCCAGTAAATCGATATCGCCGACGATGGTGAGGCGATCACGCCCATTCGATGAGACCCCGTCCTGCTCAACCCTCAAAACTGCGATGGTATAGCCATTGGATTCGCTAACGAAGAGGATTTGATCGAGCGTACCTTCAATGGTCTCCAATGGCGCGTTTGGATGACTCATTGCTAGGGAGTGCGATCAGTCTCGTTATGAGGAACAATTCGCAATTAGCAGTATGTTGATCGGTCAGTTCGCTTTTTGCCAAATCAAAAATCGCGTAACTATCAGAAAATCTATAATTTTTGTTAATTGCGAATGGCATTGATCGTGCTTAAGTTCCACTCAGATACTACGAAGGAGAAAATCGATGCTATATCCAACAATGTCTATGATTTTCATCGCAATCGGGATTCTCTCTGTTCTGATGGCCACCAACTGGTTCGTATGGAGTTTGACCTCTATTCCGGATGCACGGGTCCCTCAAGGACTTAGCCCGATTAACGGCAGTCGCGATGCTCATCAGGCTGGGAGTCATGATGATGGCGGATTCAAGCGAGTTGCCTAAGCGTCATGTGTAGTCGCGGTCCGCAATCACTCCGATAATGGTCCGAAGCATCTGAGCTTCGGACCATTTAGCATCTTCAACTCTTCTAAAGAATTGATCAATTAGCAACTCAAGGGCTTCAGCGGAGCCAACCTCAGGCTCGCGATCTGCGCTCTACCATTTCTCGTAGTGCACGGCACGGCGTTCATAGCCCGCATTACGTAGCAAATCGCGAATTTCGATTATTCCGGGACCGATACCGCAGATGTAGAAGCTACGACTGCGATCGAGGTCCGATTGCACCCAGCGTTGGCGAGTTTCTTTGCGCAGACGAAGATAAAGTTCGGTGCGATTTTTCTCGATGATTGTCGCGTATTCAAAATCTGCAAGCCGATTCTGCCAAGCTTCAAATTCTGTGTGATACAGGAGATGCTCTGTACTTCGCGCGGCGTAGAGAAGCCGGATTGGATACGTGAGTGGCTGCTTCAGCACTCGACGGAGCATCGGCCGAATCGGCGCTATCGCGGTACCTTCTGCCACAAAAATCAACTCCGCCTGCGGCTGCTCTGTGAGTGTAAAAAGCCCGAATGGACCGGTGAAATCGAATTCATCACCGACTCGGCGATCAAACAGCCAGGCCGAGCCGCGGCCGTTCGGCACACGATCGAAAACCAGTTCAAGCGGTTCGCCGTCTTCGTAGTTTGATGCAATTGTGTAAGGGCGAACGCGGATTTCGTCGCCGAGCGGAATCGAAACAGAGATAAACATTCCAGGCGCAAAGGCCGGCAAAGTCTGATTTTCGATGCGCATGAAGATCGAACGGACGTCAGCCGCACGATCGAGAATCCGCTCGATCCGCCCGCGATAGATCCTTCTCTGTGAACCAGCCCCTTGGCTCGGCAATTTCTCGCTCACGGCTCCATCAGCTAGCGCTTTGCGAGGCCTAGCTGCTCTGAGTTTCGCTCACCTGATTGATCGTAAAACGCGGTACCACGATAACTATTTCCGCATCGGGATTCTCGATCACCGCCTGGCATCCCAATCGTGAGCTCGGGGTTAATCCAGGTGCACGATCGAGTAGATCTTCCTCCTGTTCGGAAGCTTCTCCAAGTTCGGCGAATCCTTGTTTGACGACTACGTGACACGTTGTGCAGGCGCAATTGCCGCCACAGGCATGCTCCAGATGCACATGATGGCCGAGCATCACGTCCAAAATCGAGCCGGGCTGGCCATCATGATGGAACGGCGCGTCGGCAGGATTGAACTCGATCACCTGCTCTGGATCGCCGTTTTCAAAGATAATACGTAGTTTGGCCATTATGAGGGTGTCAGCAAATCCCGCTTGGGGAAAGTTGCCGGTAAATTAGTTGCGGTATTTGCATCGTATTATCGTCATAGATCACGCCAGAATCATAATCAGCATATTAAAAGTCTTGAGTCTTCGCCGACACTTCGCCAAAATAAATTCGAGGTGCGAGAGGAACCAAAGCCGATGCCGACATTGACCAAGCGACAAAAGCAAATGATTGACTATCTGCAAAATTATATCGACGAGCAGGGGTACGCGCCAACCTTGGCTGAAATTGGCCAGTATTTCGGGCTTTCTTCACTCGCCACGGTGCACAAACATTTATACAACCTAGAGTCCAAGGGCTTCATCCGCAGAACGCATAATCATAGCCGGGCGCTGGAGATGGAAAATCTCGGCAAAGTTCCGGCTGGCGCGCGAAAACTCGCATTAGTGGGGCAGGTCGCCGCCGGTATTCCGATCGAGGCAATCGAAGGCCGTGATTCGATCTCGGTGCCGGAAGAATTTGTACGTCGTAATGATACTTTTTGTTTATTGGTTAAAGGCGAATCGATGGTGGATGAGGGGATTCGCGACGGCGACTATATCATTGTCGAGGAGCGCGCCGGCGCCAATCCTGGCGATACTGTGGTGGCCCTCATCGGTGACGAGGCCACGGTAAAGAAGTATTACCCGGGGGAAAACGGCACCGTACGGTTACAGCCCGCCAATCCGAGCATGCAACCGATTTTCGTCGAGGCTGATCAACTGCGGATCCGCGGGGTGGTTGTAGGGCTGATGCGCCATTATCGTTGAGCATTATCCGAATTAAACTCCGCTCGTTCATAATCCGCCTCATCGCCGCAGGTTGGCTCGTGACGGCTTGCTGGACGGGTAATTTCGGCGGCGGAGCGGCTGCGGGAATACTTCTCGGTTTACGGCATGGGTCTGAGTAGTTTTCTCGCGGGCGGGAAATCTCACGATAAAGGTCGCTCCATGACCGGGACTCGATTGCAATTCGAGTTGGCCTCCAAGCATCGCGACATTGTGACGCACGATCGCAAGGCCGAGCCCGAGGCCGCGATAACGCCTGACGCTCGAATGTGAGAGTTGCGAGAAGGGCTGTGAGACCTGCTCCAGCAACTCAGGATCGAGACCTGCGCCGGTATCGCTGATCTGAATCTCGATCTGATTGGCGCTGCGGCGCGTTGCAACATTTCGCTTCGGTACTTGGCGGATTGCGACGTTCACGGAACCGGTCTCGGTAAATTTAATCGCATTAAGAATCAGGTTGAGGATGATCGATTTGGTGATCCGGCGTGGCGCGCGGATGGTCGGCGGGGCGTCCTTCAGATCGAAGATCACATCCAGATGCTTTCCCGCATTGGCGGCTTCGATCGTTGAGCCGATATCCGCCAGGATACTATTGATAGTGATCTCTTCGTCGAAGCCGTTCGCGCCGCCCGCCTGCAGGAGAGCATAGGCCATCAGATTGTCGAGCGTTTGGGCCAAATCGCAGATGTTCACGTTCATTCGTTCGACGATCGCGCGCGGCTGATCGCCCAACTGCTCGAGATACTCTTCGCGCAAGATTTCGATTAGACCGGTCATCACCTGAATGGGCGTGCGCAATTCATGCGCAAGGTTACCAAGTGTATCCGCGCCTAGCCCTTTGCTCCACGAAGCCGCTGAACTGCAATAGTCGGTTTCGGCCAGTGATTTTTGAGAGTCGGTTTCCGTCATATTGAACTTATCCACAGAAGCCCCTTTCGTTCTGACTCGTGCAACTAGCAAGCGATTACGAGCGAAAATTGCACGAAACAGACAAGACCGAACCTATCTGGGAGCTGGGGATTACCCAATCGGAAAAAGCCCTAGTTTTGAGGAGAAGAGTACCTAGAAATCTAGGGAAAAGTACCTAGTTGGAGCGCTGTTCCGAACGGCATATCTCTATTGCGCGCCACATGGAAGCGTTCCCATCGGCATTAGCAGCACCGGTTCGGATGTTCGTACTTGCCGGCAAGGAACTGCTTGGTCTGCCTGATCGCATCAGCCCGGGTCGGTACCTTGGCGGCAGACGGCAAACCCTTTGGCTGATCCAATAGCGATATCCCACGAAAAAAATCGCAAACGAAAGCCGTAACTCGACTCCTGCATGAATTGATATGTTGGCTCAAAATCATTAGCTGCTGGAGATAGCTCATTGGGCGAGCGCCTCGGCGCGATAAGGTCGCTGCGCGCGTGCCGAAACCATCAATTTCGTCCAGACCCGGACAGAATCAATCAACACAACCAGCACCACTCCAATAAGGATTGCGGTCAGGAGTGCGTCAATGCGATCGTTCCAGATCAAACGCGTGAGGTCGGCTCCGGCGCGACTGATCGGCGCCGCACGCAGCATCGTGGCGTGCGCGAGAAAGCCGACGTTGGGAAGCGGACTAAAGATCTTCTCGAATCCCGCGGTTAGCGTTACTGCTAGCAACCATAGGAGGGGAGTAATTGTTATCCAGCAATAGCGGGTCTTGCCGCTGCGGATAATCGCAGTGGTTGCGACACACAAGGCAATCGTCGCCAGCATCTGATTCGCGATCCCGAAGAGGGGCCACAGAGAATTGATCCCGCCAAGCGGATCGATTGTGCCGAGATAGAGAAAGTATCCCCACGCGGCGACCACCACGATCGAACTCGCCACGATATTGACGTAAGAAGAGCTGTTGGCGAACGGTTTCCAGATGTTTCCGGCCAAATCCTGCAACATGAAGCGTGCGACACGCGTACCGGCGTCGAGGGTACTAAGGATAAAGAGCGCCTCGAACATAATCGCGAAGTGATACCACAGCGCAAGCACGCGTCCGCTGCCGAATACTGCGCCAAAAATCTGCGCCATCCCTACCGCCAGCGACGGCGCACCGCCGGTGCGTGAGAAGAGCGAGGTTTCACCGACCGCAGCCGCCAGATGCTGCATCTCAAGGCCGGAAACCGGAAAACCCCACGAGCTGATCTTCGCGCAGGCCGCTGCGCCTTCACCGATGACTCCCGCCGGCGAGTTGATCGCGAAATAAACGCCCGGCTTCAGCATCACCGCAGCGATCATCGCCATCACCGCGACAAACGACTCGATTAACATGCAACCGTAACCGACGATGCGGGCGTCGCGTTCGCGTTCGAGCATTTTTGGCGTTGTGCCCGAAGCAATCAGTGAGTGAAATCCTGAAATCGCGCCACAGGCAACTGTGATAAACGCGAAGGGAAATACTTTGCCGCCGAAAATCGGACCACTCCCGTCTGTGAACCGGGTTAATGGCGGCATCAGAATTGGCGGATGAAGCACCAGAATCCCGACAGCAAGCGCCGCGATGGCGCCGATTTTAATATATGCGGAGAGATAGTCGCGGGGCGCCAGCAGAATCCATACGGGCAAAATCGAGGCGAGCAGGCCGTAGGCAATGATCCAGACGGCAAGCTGTGGTGCGGTCAGGTCAAAAATTCCGCCTGCTCCCAGCTCGGCTACATAGCGGCCTCCGACTACCGACAACAGCACCAGGATGACACCCAATACAGAGGCTTCGGCAATCCGTCCCGGGCGGAAATAGGTCATATACAACCCGACCAGGATCGCGATCGGAATCGTCGCGCCGACCGTCGAAGTCGCCCACGCGCTATGCTTCATCGCATTGACGACTACGAGTCCCAGCACCGCGATTAGAATCACCATGATCAGCAAGACTGCGGCTAACGCAGTCGCTCCGCCGACCGGTCCGATCTCTTCACGCGCCATCTTGCCCAGCGAGCGGCCATCGCGTCGCAGCGAATAGCCAAGAATCACGAAATCCTGCACGCAGCCGCCGAGCACCGCGCCAATGATGATCCAGAGCGTCGAAGGTAAATAACCGAATTGCGCCGCCAGCACCGGACCGACTAATGGACCCGGTCCCGCAATCGCGGCGAAGTGATGGCCGAACGTTATCCATCGCGCGGTCGGTACGTAATCGCGACCATTGTTGAGCCGCACGGCCGGGGTCGGACGCGAATCGTCGAGCTCAAGGACACGATCGGCTATAAAGCGGGAGTAGAAGCGGTAAGCAATCGTATAAACGCAGATTGCCGCGACGACAAACCAGACGACGCTCGGATGCTCGCCGCGGCCGAGCGCGATCAGAGAAAACGCATAAATCGCAAGTATGCCAGCGCCAAACCATGCGGCGAGGCGCATCGTCTTCCCAGTTATCGAAGCTGACTCAATCGGTGAGCCGCTCTCAGGAGGGCGTCACCGGCTTTTCACGTTGCTGGCGGTTCGGTACTCCCGATCACTTTCGGCTGTCCGGCAGCGGCTGGCGCAGGGGTATCGGGGTCGTTCATCGCGCGCTTGAAATCGCGGATCGCGCGGCCCATCGCGCCACCGACGTCGCCGAGCTTACTCGGACCGAAAATCACAAGGATGATCAGCAGCAATATCAAAAGATGCGAAGGTGCGAAAAGGTCCATACAGGTTTGACTCCGAATTGATCCAGATTATTCCGCAGCAATAGGAGTTGGCAACTCGAATCCAGTTTATCGCTGGTTCGCTGACTGACGCGAGTTTACTCGCGACATCTGCCGATTTCCACGTTAGCAGCCGAGTCAATTCTCCTCCAATCAGCTAGGGGCGTTGGCGGCAGCCCTGAGCGACACCAGCGGCTCGCGCGCAGTACCCGCAATATATGGTCGTGAGCCCGGTTCCCGTTCGAAAGGATCGACCAGCCCAAGCTCTTTGCCCATCTCGCGAACAGCGGGCAAGACTTCCTGACCGAGCAGCCGGATGTTGGTCATGCGATCTTCGAAGCTGACCGGCCCCTGACTTGAGAAGAAGCCGAAAACACTGGGACGCAGCGTTTCGAGAATCCGGCGGATTTTCGGCAGCACTGATTTCGGCGTTCCGGAAATGACCGCCATACTCTTCTTGGTTTTTTCGTAGCGACCATAGATGGCGGCTTTCGCTTCCTCGATCGAGGCGTCGCCGCGCTGGAGGCGTTTCTTGGTGCTCTCTTTTTTCGGACCTTCTTGAGCGCGGCCGAGTTGTTCCGCGCTAATGCCGAGGGTTCCTGCGCCACTATCGCTCGCCGTCGCGCGCGCGAGCCGGCGCGTCGCTTCCTTAGAGTTATAGCCGGGTGGAAGCGTATGTTCCGGTCGAGAAAAGTTCACCTGCCCGCCACCGAACAGATGGCATTTCCCAAGCTCATCGGCTTTCTCTTCGGTTTCCGCACAAAAAACATGTTGCAGATAGCCGAAATTCTCGGGACCGGCGACATAACCTTCCTGAGCCGCGACGTCGCCATAAATGTTCCATAACTCGACAGTCGCCTTAAGCCCGGTGCCGAGGCCGAGATAGAGGTAACGGCGCTTGGCGCACCATTCGACGGTCTCGGGACTGAGCACGCCCGGAATCCAGATTTGCGGGCGCGGCTTCTGGTATGGCGTGACCCATGGATTGATGTAGCGATAGTTGAAGTGCTTGCCTTCCCATCGGAAGGGACCCGGGCGTGTCCACGCCGCCAGAATCAGGTCGTGTGCTTCGTTGAAAAGCTCGCGATTGTAGGCGGGATTCGCGTTATTAAAGATCTGCTCGCTGCCTGCGCCGCGAACCCATCCGGGAACCAACCGCCCGCGCGAGATACAATCGATAGTCGCCAGCTCTTCAGCGACTCGAAGTGGATTCTTGAAGGTCGGGAGTGGATTCCCGAGGAGCACGATTCTGACTTTCTTAGTGATACGCGCCAGGATCGATGCTTCGACATTCATTACGCTGCCCATACAGAAGGGCGTCCCGTGATGCTCATTGAGCATCACCGCATCGAAGCCCATCTCTTCGGCATAGACCGCCTCATCGAGATATTCCTGATAAAGCTGCGCGCCTTTTTCATGGTCGAAGAATTTATTCGGTAATCCGAAAAATGCGCCGTGCTTGATGACTTCGTCTTCGGGCACGTAACGATAAGGGCGTTCGGTGAAATACATCAGTTGCATAGAGTCGTTCTCCTCTCGGGGATAGACGCTCGGGCAATCAAATTATCCTCTACACCGAAACGGCTCCGACGCCAACTGATCATGGCGGCATGGACGTCAGCTAAAATCGGGCAATCAGGACGACGCCCACGATCATCAGCACGACGCCGATCCCGCGCCATGGGCTAAGGGTATGTACCGGCAAGTTGATTAGTCCGAACTGATCCAAGACCACTGACGTCAGCAGGTTTGCGCCGATGGTTAATGCGGCGTAGGGGCCCGCACCGATCCGATCAACGAACAGCAGACCGGCGACCACGGCGAATGCTCCTGCGACACCGCCGAGCGGCGCCCACCACGGCATATTCGCGACGCTCTGGGCAGTCGGCAGCGGCCGCGGAAGACAGGCAGCAACGCCGATGAACAGTGCAACGATTAATGCGAACGACACCAGCGTCGCGAGCCACGGATTGACCAATGCATCGCGCAGCCGGGCGTTCATCGGGGGTCCAAAGGCCTGAAGAATACCCGCCACGATGATTAACGGGTAGAGAAGCGAGATGGACATGCAAGTTACTCCATGAAAGAGAGGAATTACGAGTTAGAGGAGTAAGTTGCAGGTTATCGAGCCCGTCGAATTTCTCCAAGAAGCAGAGTTTCGGCTAAATCGGAAGCGCATTTTCTAGGTGCGCCTCATGAAAGAGATCGCGTATAAGTCTGTATAGTCGAAAATCCGAAATTCCGATACATTAGATACACAGATGGCCATCAAAGGCACATGACGCTTTCAAATAGGCAATTCAGGACCTAATTGCGCCGCAGTTGGAACGTATCAGCGGCGAAATAGTAGGGCCCAAAGATGAAATCTCGGGTCTTAAGACCGAAGTGGACTCTCTCGAAAAACGTATGGAGGAAGGTCAATCCTTTGTACATCAGGAGATAGGCTCGCTGCGGGAGGAGATGCGCCAAGGTCAGGTGGGATTGCGCGGAGAGCTGAGTTCCTTGCGGGAAGAAATGCGTCAAGGGCTCGCCTATACCAACAAGCGCCTCGATGATGCGGTCGATATCCGTGAGCGTCTGGCGGCATTGGAAGCAAAGATGGCCTCTCGCAATTGAGGTTGGGCGCCGCTAGGAAGGCCTGCCGCGATGCAGGTCACGTACGAGTTTGAGTAGAGGAAGCATTAAAGGAATGGGACTTCTCGCACAGGCGCAACTGTCTTTGCTCAACTACAATCAGACATGTATTCACTACAACCTCGTGGCGGCCGGCGTATACCAGGCGAGGCTAAAATTCGGGGCGCAATCCACGGAATACGCGCCTTATATCGTTGCCGGATTATGCGGTTTCGATATGCGCCGCCAGATGGGTAATGGTAATCCATATTCAACAAACGGGTTTGCGGGGAGACTATTGAAACGTCTCAGCTCGCTGAAAGAGACTCTGTGCACCTTGCCGAGCGAGCACAAGTTGGGAACCGCAGATTTCCAGGGGCATAGCAAAGCGATTAAACACTTGTACCGATCATTCGCCGATCCCGAGCTAGGGCAAGGTAGACGCTTCGATGTCGGCGCTACTAAAATCTTACACTGGCTCTATCCGGATCTGTTTTTGATGCTCGACCGTAACGCTGCCACGGCGTTCCGAGATCATCTCAATGTTCCCTTTTCCCGAGGCACGCAGCCGGGTTACTCTCCCGAGACTTATCTAAGATGTTTGCAATTTGCGCAAAAAGAAATCGTCGGATACGGGAGAGAAGATTTCAGCGCTCTTGAGGCGGGCACTCCCATCGGGAGAATTTTCGATAAAATAGCCTTTATTGTGGGCATGACTCACCAGTAATAGGCTCAATACGCTTTGGCGAAGAACGCGCGCTCGCGAGCGGGCTCACGGCATACAATGCATCGTCCGGTCGCGCCGTCCTGATTGAGCGGGATCGCACGGCAAGTCGCGCGCGTTTCATCGCGAATCTTTGGTCTCGCAGGCCGGATTGCCGCACCAATAGATATCGGCGAAGCCGCCCCCGCCCTCGCCTTCCATCCGCGAGCGGAGATCATCGTAGGAATCGAGCCGATGAGTATTCGAGTCCATCGCGGCGCGCGCCTGCTGATAGAGATTCTTCTGAATCTCGTCGAGCAACTCGATTGCGCGATTAGTCAGTTGGTCGAGTGAGACTTTAGACTTGCCATCTTTTCCAGAAATGTCGCGACGGGCCAGTATTGCTTCGTTGGTGCTTAGATCGCGCGGACCAATCTCGATTCGGAGCGGCACGCCACGCATCTCCCAGTCGTTGAACTTGAACCCCGGCGTTAATCCCTCACGATTGTCGAGACGCACGCGCAGCCCTGCCTGATCGAGCGAATCGTGCAGCTTGCGCGCGGCGGCGAGCACCGGTTCGCCTTCCTCAGCTTTGCGCCAGATCGGCACGATCACGACCTGGGTCGCGGCGACCGCCGGCGGCAGTCGCAGCCCCTGATCGTCGCCATGAGCCATGATGATCGCGCCGAGCAGGCGAGTCGAAACACCCCAGCTGGTCTGATGGGGATGCTGTAACTGGTTATTCTCATCGAGAAATTTAATCTCGAAGGCTTTGGCAAAATTCTGGCCGAGATAATGCGATGTGCCGCATTGCAGCGCGCGACCATCAGGCATCAGGCTCTCAATCGTGTAGGTCTCCTCAGCGCCGGGAAAACGTTCGGCGGCGCTCTTGCGCCCATGGACCAAGGGAACCGCGAGAAAATCCTCGACGAAGCTGCGATAAACTTCGAGCATCGTGAGTGTCTCGCGCTCGGCCTCCGCGCGCGTCGCATGCGCAGTATGCCCCTCCTGCCAGAGGAACTCGGTAGTCCGCAAGAAGGGCCGCGTTCGCATCTCCCATCGCACGACATTGCACCACTGATTGACCATCAGGGGCAGGTCGCGATGCGAATGAATCCATTGCGCGAACATATGATTGATGATGGTCTCGGAGGTCGGACGCACGACCAGCGGTTCTTCCAGTTCCTTGCCGCCGCCGTGGGTCACGACCGCGACCTCGGGCGCGAACCCTTCTACATGCTGCGCTTCCTTCTGCAGAAAGCTCAGCGGGATAAAGAGCGGAAAATAGGCATTGCGCGCGCCGGTTCGTTTGATGCGGCGATCAAGTTCGTCGCGCAGATTTTCCCAAATGGCAAAGCCATCCGGACGAAACACGATGCATCCGCGCACCGGCGAATAGTCAGCCAACTCGGCGCGGAGAATAATATCGTTGTACCAGGCGGCGAAATCCTCGCCGCGAGGCGTGACCTTCCGGTCGTTTCTTTCATTAGTCTTGTCGGGCATCAATCGGCGACCGCAAGCGCGGAAGTTCCTTTAGCAAATGATAGCATGGCGAAAACGATTTCTTTTAACTGAATCGTAAGGAGGAATCGATGTTACGCGGGAAAGTTGCGTTTGCTGCCGCGCTGGTAATGGTCGCGACGTTAATGGGAGGCCCTGCGATCGCTCAAACCGATGTCTCGAAGCAGCGGACCATCGAAGTGAGCGGCGACGGCGAAACGCAAGCCGCGCCGGATCAGGCGATGCTGCAATTGGCGATCGAGACGCACGCCACGACTGCGGCGCAGGCCGCCGGCAGCAACGGAGCGCTGGCGCAGAAGGTTCGCAACGCGCTTAAGGCGACACTGGGTGATCGGGGCAAGCTCTGGACGGGAGGCTACTCGCTCTATCCCGATTACAGCGAACCGCGCAATGGCGGCGAGGCCAAGATTCTCGGCTATCGCGCGCAGAACTCCATCACCGTTCAGACCGGCGCGCTCGATCTGGTGGGACCGTTGATCGATGCGGCGATTGGCGCAGGGGCGAATCGGGTAGATTCGCTGGCCTACGATCTGCGCGACAACACGCAGGCACGTGACGAGGCGATCGCAAAGGCGGCCAAAGATGCGCAGGCTCAAGCCCAGGCCCTCGCGACTGCATCTGGGCGTCAAACTCGGGCCGGTGCTCAAAGCCTCGACCATCAGCGAATCGCGACCGGTCCCGGTGATGCGCATGCAGGCGACCGCGATGATGCGCAGCGAAGCAACGCCGATCGAGGCCGGACAAGTCACGGTACCGGCAACCGTTTCGTTGAGCTACGAGATTCAGTAGGCTGGTTCTCGGGTTCTTTGCCGATGCTCAAGCCGGGTGACGCTGCACCTCAATTCGATCTGTCCTGCGCCTTTGATGGACGCATCAGCCATCTTGCGCTTAGCGGATTGCGCTCCGAGATGGTGGTGCTGTTTTTTTATCCGCGCGATTTCTCGTTTATCTGTCCAACCGAAGTGATCGGATTTCATAAGGCGCAGGCAGCGTTTAAGAGTGAACATACCAGTCTGGTCGGCGTGAGCGTCGATGACGCGGAAACGCATCGGCGCTGGGCGGCGGAGCTCGGCGGTTTGAGTTATCCGTTGCTTGCCGATCCGGACGGCACGATAACTCGTCTTTATGGCGTGTTCGACGAGAGCGAAAAAGTCGCGATGCGTGCGACGTTCGTGCTCGACGAAGCACGCCTCGTGGCCTATGCCGTGGCAAGTTCAATCAATGTGGGGCGGAGCGTCAGCGAAACACTGCGCGTTGTGCGGGCGCTGCGTAGCGGCCGGCAATGTCCGGCGGATTGGCAGCCGGGCGAGTCCACCGAGGCGCTGGTTTCCAAATAGGCGCGCTTGGCGAGGCTTAAACCGCAAGAAAAACGACGAGTCTTTGAACGACTCGCCAACCTGCGCGAAATTGTCTTCGGCATCCAGGACGGCGTGCTGACAACGGCGGGCGTATTGGCTGGTCTGAGCGGTGCGGTAACCGGGCGTTCGCAGGTAATCCTGGCGGCGCTCGCCTCGACCGTCGCGGGCGCGCTCTCGATGGGGGCCGGAGCTTATCTCGGGACGCGTGCAGAAACCGAAGTAATCCGCAGCGAGCTGCGCCGTGCTCGCGAAGAATCGCACGACCAGCCCTATGTCGTGCAAGAAAGCCTGCTCAATGCCCTTGCGCATGAAGGGCTCTCGCGCGAGGCCAGTTATCGGGTGGTCCAATTGCTGAGTTCCGCGCCCGAGGCGCTCTACTCCACGGCTGAAGAGAAGATTTACGGCTTGACGAAAGGCAGCTTCGGCAATCCAGTTGCTGACGGTCTGTTGATGGGCGTCGCATTCCTGCTCGGCGCACTCGTTCCGTTGTTGCCGTTCCTGCTCATCAAGTCAGTGCGCGACGGCTTGATCGCCGGAATCGGAACCACCGCATTGGTGCTCTTCGCGGTGGGCTATTTCGTCGAGGGACGCCTCGGTGACGAGCGCTTCCCAGCGATAGCCGGTCTGCGCTTTCTCGCGATCGCGTTAAGCGCCGCGGCAGTGGGTTATGTGATTGGCGTGGCGATCTCGCCGCTGGGAGGCGCAATGTGACGCCGCGGGTGTATTCGTCAGTAGCGGCTTTCCTCGCGCATTGGCGGGCGCTGCGGGGAGCGAGCGGCGACGTTGTCGCCGCTCGCTCCCCGCAGGAGCAGGAGTTGCTCGCGGGGATGGAGCGTGTGATCAACACGCTCCATCCCCGCGAGCGCGCAGCCCTGCTCGAAACGACGGCGGGGTCGGCTGGGGCGGGGCCGGAAGACCCCGCCCCAGCCGACCCCGTAGACCCCATCACTCGCGATGCGCTCGCCCGCCGCGTCGAACGCGCCGAACTGCAACTTACTCATCGCCTCACCGCCGCCGGATGGCTGCAAAGCTGAGCCGCGTGGCAGCATGATTCAGTTCGTTTTGCGGCGGTTGGTAATCGGCGCAGGCGTCCTGCTCGGCGTCTCGATTATCACGTTCTTGATCGCCTATGTGGTACCGGCTGACCCGGCGGTCGCGATAGCCGGAGCGAAGGCCGATCCGCAAACGCTCGCGACAATTCGCAAGCAGCTCGGCCTGGAGCAGCCGCTCTATCTGCAATATGGGCGTTATCTTGAGCATGCAGTGCATGGCGACCTCGGCCGCTCCTACATTCGGCGTGAAAGCGTGATGGCGCTGATTCTGCAACGTTTCCCGGCGACGGCGATTCTCGCTGTAAGTGCGATGGGACTCGCGCTGACGCTCGGCATCTTGATGGGTATAGTCGCTGCGATGCGGCGGGGACAAGCCCTCGATCATGCGATGCTGGTCGCGTCGTTGGCGTTCGTTTCGATTCCCGTCTTCTGGCTCGGCACGATGCTGTTGATCGCAGCGGCGGCAAACGTCCGTTCTTTGCCTTTGGGCGGATTCGGCAACTGGCGCAGTTTAATCCTGCCGACAATTACACTCGCGCTCGGCTCAGCCGGATACTACTCAAGAATTCTTCATACCAATCTGAGCGCCGAAATGGATCAGGATTACGTGCGCACTGCGCGCGGCAAGGGTTTGTCTCGTCAACGAGCAATTGCCCGGCATGCGTTGGCCAATGCCCTGATCCCTTTGGTAACGCTGGCCGGTGTCGATCTCGCGGGATTGTTATCCGGCGTGGTGCTCACCGAGACCGTGTTCAATTGGCCCGGCATTGGCCGGCTCGCCTTTGAAGCGGTATTCAACCTCGATATTCCGCTGATTATGGGGACCGTGCTGTTCAGCGCGGCGTTGGTAATCACGGCCAATATCTTCGTGGACTTGCTGTATGCGTGGCTTGATCCGCGTATCCGGCTGAATGCGATCGGCTGAGCGCCCCGCATGAGACTCACGATGATCGAACTGGTCGGCGCGAGCATGGTATTGATCCTGACTGCGGTTGCAGTGGGTGCGCCGTTTTTGGCGCCGCACGATCCTGCTCGCGCAGTCGCGAACACCTTCGGCGACCCGGGAGCGCCGTCACGCGCCTTTCCGCTCGGAACTGACGAGTTGGGCCGCGACGTTCTGTCGCGCATAATCTGGGGGGCGCGAATATCGCTCGAGATCGGCGTCACTGCGATGGCAGTGACGATGGCGATTGGCGTGCCGATTGGACTGATCGCAGGCTTCTTCGGCGGCGCAATTGATTTCGCGCTGATGCGCTTGACCGACATCATGCTCGCCTTCCCGACACTGCTGCTCGCGATGGCATTCGTGACCGTGTTGCATCCGAGCCTGCTCAGCATCCTGCTCGTGATCGGACTGGTCTCATGGACCGGCGTCGCGCGGGTGGTTAGGGGCGAGACGCTCAGCGTTGCGCAACGCGATTTCGTGATGGGCGCGCACGCACTCGGCGCATCTTCGCGCCGCCTGATCTGGTTTCATGTCTTCCCGAACGTGATGCCGATCATAATCGTGATGGCGGTGCTGGGAACGTCCGCTACACTGCTGCTCGATGCGGGCCTGAGCTTCCTCGGTCTCGGAGTGCCGCCGCCGACGCCCAGCTGGGGCCGAATGATCGATGAAGCGACGATGTATTTTCGCACTGCGCCGTGGCTCGCTGCCTTCCCCGGGCTGGCGATCTTCTATGCGGTGATGGGTTTTAATCTGCTCGGTTATGGCTATCTGCGTCGCAACGCGCGCGCTAACGTAATCACGCGATGAAGTCCCGGCGCATCGCCATCTTAATCCCGATTGTATCGTTGCTGCTACTCGGCACTGGGTGCGAGCGTGAAAGTCCTGAACTGAACCTGCCCCGCGGAGCAAAAATTCTTCATTTAGCGGCACTCGACGATGTTCCGACGCTCGATCCGGCAGCGGGCTACGACACCGTATCGTGGAGTTATGAGCAGATGATTTTCGATACGCTCGTGCGCTACAGCGACGCGGGCGTGGACCTTGTACCCGATCTGGCGATTTCCTGGAGCGCCTCGCCTGACGCGAAAACCTTGCGCTTTGTTCTTCGTGACGACGCGAAGTTCAGCGATGGCAACGTGGTATCGAGCACCGACTTCAAATACGCAATCGAGCGGGTGTTGAATCCCGCAACTCGCTCGCGCGGCGGCGAATACTATCGCGAGATCGGCGGTGCAGAGCCGTTCGTTGCAGGCAAAGCCGACCATGTTTCCGGAATTGAGACGCCCGACAAGCGGACGATCATCTTTCATCTGAACACGCCGGATCCGATTTTCATTCACAAGCTCGCGATGCCGTTTGCGGCTGCGATTCCGCGTGATATCGCAGAGCGCTGGGGCGACGATTTCTCACAGCACGTTGTGGGCAGTGGTCCTTTCATGCTGCGCCAATGGATCGCCGGCCAGCGCATCGTGCTGTTGCGCAACCCGCATTATTTTATCCGCGAGCTGCCCCGCCTCGACGCGATCGTGGAGCAAATGGGCGTCAATCAGGAGTTGCAATGGCTGAAATTTCAGACCGGAGAGATCGATGTTGCAGCGATTCCGCCTGACGAGTTTCCCTACGTGATGAAAACGCCGAGGCTCAAGGCTCTCACGCTGCACATCACGACGCTGAGCACCGATTATCTCGGCATGAACTGTCAGATGAAGCCCTTCGACGACGTCCAGGTCCGCCGTGCGATCAATTATGCGATTCGCAAGCCCAAGCTAATCGCGATCCTGAACGGACGCGGCGTTAGCGCGAATGGAATTCTTCCGCCCGGACTGCCCGGATACGATCCCGCAGTCATGGGCTATCCGTATGACCCGGCCAAGGCGCGCGAACTGCTTGAAGCGGCAGGCGTCGCCCGCGATTTCGCCCCGGTGCTGTGGATGCGCGCCGATCAGATCGAAACGATCCAAGGCGAATCGATTCAGCAGGACCTCGCGGAAATCGGCGTTCACGTGAGACTTAAGCCGGTCGCCTGGCCACCGTTGCTCGAAGCCGTGCGGCAGCCCAACACGGTTGAACTGATGAGTTTCGGATGGGAAGCGGATTTCCCCGACCCGCAGAACTTTCTTGAAGTGCTGTTCGCGAAAAAACAGTGGGGCGACAACAACGATACTTTCTATGAGAATCCGCGCGTTGATGCGCTCCTCGCCGAAGCCGCATCGGTCAGCGATCTGCATCGGCGTTACGCGTTATACGACGCGGCGCAAAGGACCATCATGGCCGACGCGCCTTGGGTTCCGCTGTATCATCCGGTGACTTACGTTATTCGTCAGCCGTGGGTGAATGACTATATACTCAATCCGATGCGTCCGACCCGATTGGAAAAAGTGTGGCTATCGCCGCGTCCCGCACAGGAGACGCTCACTCAATGAAAGCTTCCGATTCGCCGTCATGGGGGAGCGACGCGATGCGTCATCTGCACGAAGCCGATCCGGTGATGGCGCGGATTATCGCGCGCGTCGGACCACTCCAAATCAGCCGTCGTCCCGAGCGGTTTCAGGCGTTGGTCCGCGCGATCATTTTCCAGCAACTCGCCGGCGCGGCTGCGCTTACGATCTTCAATCGTTTCGTCGCGGCGGTTGGTGGTAAGCGGTTTCCGACTCCGGAACAGGTGACTCGCGGCTTCGGACGAGGTGATGCGCGGGGCCGGATTGTCGCGCGGCAAGCTGAGCTATCTGCGCGATCTCGCCGACGCACGTCAATGATCGCAAACTGAACTTCCATCGCTTTCCGCGAATGGAAGACGAAGAAATTATCGTCGAGTTGACGCGCGTGCGCGGGATCGGACGCTGGACCGCCGAGATGTTCCTGATGTTCAATCTGGGCCGTCCGGATGTTCTCGCGGTCGATGATCTCGGGCTGCGCAATGCGGCAACCAAGGAATACGGTTTCGCGCTCCCGATCACCGCCAAAGAATTGCGCGAATTGGGCGAGCGCTGGCGGCCTTATCGCACCGCGGCGGCGTGGTATTTGTGGCAAAGCATGCGCGTGGTCACGCCGGATGCCGAAGTGATCAAGGCTCCGATAAAGCCCGAGAAAACACCTTCGACTAAGCTAAAAAGTAAGAGCTCCGCACAGGCGAAAAAGACCGTGCGAACTCTGTCGAGAGTCAAATGACGGAATTGATCGCTCGTATCGTCGAGGCGCAACAAGCCAAGCATAGCGTCGCGGTACTCGGAGTTGATCCGCAGCTCGATTCCGCGAAACAACCCGGGGTACCGGATGGATATGCGCTATCCCGCTTCTGTTGCGAGATCGTCGAGGCGTGCGCGGCCTCAGTAGTTGCGATCAAGCCGCAACTGGCTTTTTTTGAAGCGCGCGGGCTCGACGGATTACACGCATTGACCGAAGTGCTGAAGCTCGCGCGCAGATTGGGACTTATAACGATCGCTGATGCCAAGCGCGGCGATATCGGCTCGACCTCGGCGGCTTATGCCGAAGCGTTTCTCGGCGACGGCGATTTCGCCTGCGACGCTATCACGGTGAATCCTTATCTCGGCAGCGACGCGCTTGCACCATTTGTCGCACGAGTTCGCAAGGGACGCGGCCTGTTCGTACTCGTGAAAACCTCGAATCCTTCTTCGAGTGAATTTCAGGACCGGCTCGCGCCAGAGCGCCCGCTCTGGGAGATGGTCGCCGAGCGCGTGCATGGATGGGGCAGCGATTTTATCGGCGCGCACGATCTAACTCCGGTGGGCGCAGTAGTCGGCGCGACCTACCCTGATCATGCAGTGCGGGCGCGTGAGCTGATGCCCAACAGCGTCGTTCTCGTCCCCGGATACGGCGCACAAGGCGCCAGCGCCGACGATGCGGTCGCGGCGGCGCGTCCTGACGGCCTCGGGGTAATAGTCAATGCCAGCCGCAGTCTGATGTATGCGTATCTGCAAACGCCCGGATTTGCGGCCGGATGAAGCCGCCGCCGAAGCCGCCGAAGTGATGCGGTCGAACTCAATCAGGCGCTACAACGTGAGCAATGCTCGGCCACGTCAGCTACTTGATCGCTCCCGCTTCCCGTAGTTTTTGCAGCTCCGCCGAGATTGTAGCCATGCGCGAGCAGGACCTCGTCCGTATGCTCGCCCAGCAACGGTGGTCGCGACACATTACCCGGAGTACCCGACAGTTTCACTCCTAATCCGGTGGTCTTGAACTCGCCGTGCACCGGATGCGGCATCCGCAAGAGCATCTCACGCGCCGCGGTCTGCGGATGCTGAAACATCTCCTCGATGGTCAAAATCGGACCGGCGGGAATTCCGCTTTGATTAAATCGATCAATCCAGTAATCCGCCGGATGGCTCGCCAACGCGCGATTGATTTCGGCGGTCAGCTCGTCGCGATATTTGATGCGATGGCCCAGCGAGTCGAAGCGAGGATCCGTCGCCAGTTCCGGACGTTCGATCACCTCGACGAAGCTTCGCCACATCGCGTCGTTGCCTACAGCGATATTGAACGGGCGATCAGAAGCCTGAAATGTTCCATAGGGCGAGCCCAGCGGATGATGATTTCCGGCGGGTACGGGACTTTTACCGGTATCGAAGTAGATTCCGGCGGACCAGCTGAGTGTGCTGATGATTGCCTCGATTAGCGAGGTCTCGACCTTTTGGCCGCGTCCGGTGCGATGGCGCGCTTCGAGCGCGAGCAAAATTCCTTGCGCGGCGAAAATCCCGCCCAGCAGGTCGCAAATCGCGATTCCTACCCGGGTCGGACCGCTCTCGCTCGTGCCGGTCACGCTCATCAGGCCGGAGAAGCCTTGGGCGATTTGATCGAAGCCCGGATTATCGCGCATCGGGCCGTTCGGTCCGAAGCCCGTAACGCTGCATGCGATTATGCGCGGATTGCGCTTCGCCAGAGCTTCGTAGCCGAAGCCGAGCGCTTCCATCACGCCGGGCCGGAAGTTATCGACGACCACGTCGGCGGAATCGAGCAGCTTGAGCAGGACTGCGCGGCCTTCCGCACTTTTGGTCGAAATTTGCACGCTCTTTTTCGAGCGATTGGCGCTCATGAAGAAGTAGGAATCCTTGCCGCTATAGCCACCCATCTCGGCGCGCGCGCCCTCGACCGGCTCGATCTTGATGACCTCCGCGCCGTAATCGCCGAGAATCTGGGTGCAGAAAGGTCCGGCCAGATAGCGCGTGAAATCGACAACTTTGATTCCTGCCAGAGGCGCAGCTTTCAGCCATTGGTTTGACTCACTTGAAAATTGCGCAGGATTGAAACTCGAAGCACCCGGCTGCGTCCTATATACTTAAGTATGTCCAGCAGAGATCGCCACCAGTGGAAATCGTCTCGCCTATTCGCGCCCGATGACCTCGCGTGCTTCGCCCGTTACTCGCGTCGGAGTTGCGATCGCGGTCGCGCTGGTGCTGATCATCGCCGGAATCTATTTCTGGCGCGGCCGACAGACGCAAGCACATTATGTGACCGCGCCGATTACGCGCGGACCGATTGTGCGCGCAGTGATCGCGACCGGCACCGTCAATCCAGTCACTACGGTGCAGGTCGGCAGCTATGTCTCGGGACCGATTCAGGCGATTTACGCCGATTTCAATGCGCCGGTAAAAGCCGGCCAATTGATCGCCAAGATCGATCCGCGACCGTTCGCGGTAAAAGTCGCGGAAAGTCAGGCGGCGCTCGCCAATGCGAAGGCGCAGCTCGGCAAGGATATCGCCGATCGCGACTACAAGCAGCTCACCTGGCGACGCAATCAGCGGCTCTACAAGGCCGACGCGGTCTCGAAGGATACGTTGGACAGTGCATACAGCGCGGCGGCGCAGGCGGTGGCTCAGGTTGCGCTCGATCAAGCGAATATCCAGCAGCAGCAGGCTAACGTGCAGGACGCTCAAGTCCAACTCAACTACACCAATATAATTTCGCCGGTCGATGGCACCGTGGTCTCGCGCAACGTCGATGTAGGTCAGACCGTCGCGGCGAGCTTCCAGACGCCGACACTATTCCTGATCGCCAAGGACCTGACGCAAATGCAGGTCGATACCAACGTCAGCGAGTCGGATATCGGCCATGTCTTGAACGGCGAGACGGGAGAGTTCAAGGTTGACGCCTTTCCCAATCGCACCTTCGATGGAACCGTAACGCAGGTGCGGCAAGCGCCGATTACCGTTCAGAACGTCGTCACTTATGATGTCGTCGTAAACGTCGCCAATCCGGAGCTGCTGCTGAAACCGGGCATGACGGCGAACGTGACGATTATCACCGCCAAACGCGACGAGGTCGTGCGGGTTCCCGAGCAGGCGCTGCGCTTCCGGCCACGAAATACGCGAAGCGAGCTGACTTCAACAGCGCCGCCAGTCGAGACTCATCACTCGCGTCAATCTCAAGTCTGGACCCTCCATGACGATCAACTCACGCCTGTGACGATCACCACCGGCCTCGATGACGGCAATAATGTCGAGCTGCTCAGCGGCGACCTCAAGCCCGGAGATCAGGTCGTCACCGACGAAATCCGCAACGCGGGCGCGAGCACCGGTCAGACATCGCCATTCTCGATGCATATGCCGCATTAGCAGCGCGATGGCTTCCGTCATTGACATCGCCGGTCTGAGCAAAACCTATCGACTGGGCGAGATCGAAGTTCGTGCGCTTCGCGACGTGAGTCTGACGATCGCCCGCGGCGAATTCGTTGCGATCATGGGCGCTTCGGGGTCGGGCAAATCGACCCTGATGAACATCCTCGGATGCCTCGATCGACCGACCTCCGGCAGCTACCTGCTTGAAGGCGTCAACGTCGCCTCGCTGAGTGAAGAAGAACTCGCGGCGGTTCGCAGCCGGCAGATCGGCTTCGTTTTTCAGAACTTCAATCTGTTGTCGCGGACCAGCGCAATCGAGAATATCGAATTGCCGCTGTTCTATTCGGGTCACGCCGTGAGCGGTGAGGAACGGGCGCATGCGCTCGCCGAGAAAGTCGGACTTCACGGACGCGAGCAGAACCATCCGAATCAGCTCTCCGGCGGCCAACAGCAGCGGGTCGCGATTGCGCGGGCTTTGATCAATGAACCATCGATCCTGCTCGCCGACGAACCGACCGGGAATCTCGACTCAAAGAACTCCGCCGAAATTATGGAGCTGCTCACGCGGCTCAATCGCGACGGCGGCATCACCGTAATTGTCGTCACGCACGATGCCGATGTGGCGGCCTATGCCGATCGCGTGATCACTTTTCGCGACGGCGTGATCATCTCCGATCATCGCAACGAGAAGCCCCCGCCGGCAACTATCGTTGCGCCATCTGTCGCAGCAAAAACATCCACTCCGCACTGTCGCGCCTCCGGCGCGCGAACCGGCCGCCTGGACCTTCGCCGCAGATGGCGCTGATCGCGGCGGCGCGCGCGCTGCGCCGCAACAAAATGCGTGCGATCCTCACGATGCTCGGCATCTTTATCGGCGTAGCCGCGGTGATCGCGATGACCGCGGTGGGTGATGGCGCTCGTTCTGCGGTCCAACAGCAGATTCAAAGCCTCGGCACGAACATGGTCGTGGTGCTGCCCGGCGCCACTACCTCGAACGGCGTTCACGCCGGATTCGGCAGCACCTCAACCCTTACTGTGATGGACGCGGATGCCATCCAGAAGGATGTTCGCGACGCGGTTGCAACCAGCTACACCGATCGTCAGATTGCACAGGTCGTGTATCAAGGCCGCAACTGGAGCACCAGTATCAATGGTGCGACCCCGGCTTATCTCACGATTCGTGACTGGCCGGTCGTGCAGGGCCGCAGCTTTACCGACGAGGAGACGCGCAGCGCGGCGCCGGTATGCCTGCTCGGACAGACCGTCGTCAACAATCTTTTTGCTGCGGGTGAAAATCCGGTCGGCGCGACAATCCGGATCAAGAATTTTCCCCTGCGCGTGGTCGGCGTGCTTGGCATCAAGGGCCAATCCACCTTCGGCCAGGACCAGGATGACGTCGTGATCATGCCGTTCGACACCGCCGAACGAAAAGTGCTCGGCGTCGCCGCAGTCGCCGAGACCGTCTCCTCGATCACCGGCAATGGCTCGACCAATCCCGTGCTCAATCCTTACGCCGGAGTAACCACCAGCACCTCGATCTACGCGTCCGGTACGACGCTCTTCAGCCCATTCGGCAGTCCGCCGAAAATCGCCGGCGTTGTCAACATGATCTATGTGCAGGCTGCAAGCGGAAATGATGTCGATTCAGTGCTGCGTCAGACCGAGCAGGTGCTCCATCGACGTCATCACATTCAGCCAGGTCAAGACAATGATTTTACCGTACGGAGCCTCAACGAACTCGCGCAGGCCTCGGAGAGCGCCAGCCGCGTGATGACCTTGCTGCTTGCCGCAGTGGCGTCGATTTCGCTGCTGGTCGGCGGCATCGGCATCATGAATATCATGCTGGTGTCGGTCACCGAGCGGACGCGCGAGATCGGTATCCGGATGGCGATCGGCGCGCGGCGACTACATATCCTGCTGCAATTCCTGGTCGAATCGGTGCTGTTGAGCATCATCGGCGGCTTGGCCGGGGCGGCACTCGGGATTCTCGCGTCGAAGCTGCTATCAATTATCGCGCACTGGCCGACGCTGATCTCCCCGGTGTCAGTAATCGGAGGATTTCTATTCGCTGCCGCCGTCGGCGTGTTCTTCGGATGGTATCCCGCGCGCAAAGCGTCACTGCTCGACCCGATCGATGCGCTGAGGTACGAGTAATGAAGAACAGCAGGGAGCGTCCCGCGCGACTGAGTCGATGGCTCGGATAGAATCTTATGAGTAATCATTGGGGCTTAAGAAGGTGGCAAACACCATTCTCTGACGCAAGCAGTTTGCGAATGGAGTCGTTATGCGACCGTAAAGGAACTTTGGAAATCATTTTGCAGGACGCATTGGAAGAACGACTTCAGTACAAATTCAGTACAAAGTCACATTTGAGAGCTATCCGATATACCGAAACGTGCTGGAGGAGTATGGGCTCACACATTGGAAGGATTATGACGTTGAGTCCGATATTGGATGGAGTCGAATTGCGAATCCCTCGTCTTGGATATGGGAGCTAAGCAAAGAGCCGCTGGTAGGACTCCATCATCCGACCCTACTTCATTACGTCATTGTCACTGAAGACGATGTGATCGAAGTGTTGGCAGACCGTGAGCCGAAAATCGAAACACTTCGAGCACTTGATAATAATGAGCCGCTTTCAGGAAAATCGATCATATACTTCAAAAAGGGTGAGCCGACCCATTGACCTTCTTACTCCACCGTGACTGACTTGGCGAGGTTGCGCGGCTGATCGACGTCGGTGCCGCGATACACCGCGATATGGTAGGCGAGCAGTTGCAGCGGCACGGTCGTCAGCACCGGCATCAGGAAGCGATTGGTCGTCGGAACGTCGATAATATCCCACGCGACCTCTTCCAGTTCGGGCGATGGATGGTCAGTCACGGCGATAATCCGGCCGTTGCGCGATTCGACTTCCTTCAGATTCGAGAGCGTCTTATCGAAAACATTGTCGTTCGGAATAATCACCACCACCGGCATTTCTTCATCGATAAGGGCAATCGGCCCGTGCTTCATCTCGCCGGCTGAATAGCCTTCGGCGTGGATATAGGAAATCTCCTTGAGCTTGAGAGCGCCCTCGAGCGCGACCGGATAATTGATTCCGCGTCCGAGATAAAGGAAGTCGCGCGCCTTGCCGTATTTCCGCGCGATCTTCTCGATTTTCCGCTCCTGCGCGATAATCGCTTCGATCTGCTTCGGTATCGCGAAGAGCGGGCGCAGTAACTCGTCCGCTTGCAACGCGCCGAGCCGCCCGAGGCGCAGCGCCAGATGGATCGCGAAGAGATAGAACGCCTCGATTTGGGTCAGGAAACACTTGGTGGTAGTGACGCTGATCTCGGGACCGCATCGCGTGTACAACTGACGCGTGAGCCTTGCGCGCGATCGATGAATCGACGGTATTGGTCAGCGCGAGCAGATGGCTGCCGCGCCGTTTGCCTTCTTCGACCGCGGCGAGCGTGTCGGCGGTCTCGCCGGACTGCGACACCGCGATCATCAGCGTATGCGCGTCAATCGCGGGATTGCGATAGCGGAACTCGGCCGAGTAATCGACCTCGGCCGGAATGCCGCACAGCTCTTCGATCATGAACTTGCCGATTTGCGAGGAGATCCACGACGCGCCCGCCGAAACCATCACGATCCGCCGGATCGTCTCGGCGCCGCTCGCCGGCAGCAGTTCCGACTCAAAGCGGACCGACTCGAAGCGCTGATCGGAAGCTCCGGCGCTGACCCGTCCGCTGAGGGTATCGATCCAAGCCTGCGGCTGCTCGGCGATTTCCTTGCGCAAATAATGAGCGTAGCCGGCCTTGGTCGCGGCCACCGCGTCCCATTCGATCGTCCGCGGCTGACGCTCGATCGGGTCGCCGGCAAAGGTCATAAGCGTGATTGAGTCGGCATTCAGCTCCGCCATCTCGCCGTCTTCGAGCACGATCGCGCGGCGCGTATGTTCGAGGATTGCCGGGATGTCCGAGGCGACGAAATTCTCACCATCGCCCAATCCGAGCACCAGCGGCGTCGCAGTCTTGGCTGCGACCAGCGTTCCCGGCGCGGTCTCGGATAGCACTACCAGCGAAAACGAGCCGCGCAATTCCTGAATCACTGATCGTACGGCCTCGACCAGCGACGGTATTGCGCGCAGACGCTCCTCGATCAGATGCGAAATGAGCTCGCTGTCGGTTTCCGACTTGAGCTTATGGCCGCGCTTGAGCAGGGTCGCGCGGAGCTCGACATAATTCTCGATGATGCCGTTATGAATTACCGCGACCGGACCGGCCTGATGCGGATGCGCATTGGTTTCCGAGGGCCGACCATGCGTCGCCCATCGCGTATGGCCGATTCCGATTTGCCCGGCGAGCGGAACTTCGCCGAGCAGCTTTTTCAGATTTTCGAGCTTGCCGACGGCGCGGCGGATTTCCATCCGGCGCCCCGTCGAAAGGGTCGCGATGCCGGCTGAGTCGTAGCCACGATATTCAAGCCGCGCAAGCCCGCCCAGCAGGATCGGCGCGGCGTCGCGCGGCCCCACGTATCCGATTATTCCGCACACTTGCTATTTGTCCTTCTTTGCCTTGGGATGATCGGCATGACGGGCGTGCCACTTCGCGGTCCATCCGGGCTTCTCGCGCTGTGGATGATCAGAGACGGCCAACGCTCCGTTTTCTATGTCGCGCAAGATCGTCGTGCCGGAAGCGACATACACGTCGTCGCCGACTTTCACCGGCGCGATGAGCTGCGTATCGCATCCGACCATGCATCGATCACCGATCCGGGTCTGATGCTTGTCGTAACCGTCGTAATTGACGGTGATTACGCCGCAGCCGATATTCGTATCCGCACCGATAATTGCGTCACCGAGATAGCTGAGATGGCTTGCCTTAGTGCCATGCCCGATCGTGGCCTGCTTGGTCTCGACGAAGTTGCCGATCCGGTTATGACCTGCGAGACGAGTGCCCTCCCGTAAATTCGCGAACGGCCCGATTTCACATTCATCGCCGATTTCGCATCGTTCGGCCCGTACGCCAAGCTTCAGATGGCAGCGGTCGCCGATTACCACGTCGCGCAGCCACGCCGTCCCCTCGATGAGAACTCCCGTGCCGATCGAGCTCTTGCCCATGATCTGCACGTTGGGCCCGATCGTAGTGTCCTGCCCGATTGTCACTTCAGGGCCGATATACGCAGTTGCTGAATCGATGAAAGTAACTCCGGCAGTCATCCAACGCCGATTTGTCTCTTCCCGATTCTCCGTTTCCATCCGGGCCAGCTCCTCGCGCGAATTGACGCCGGCGAATTCCTTCGCGTTCTCGCCGTTCCAGGTATCGGCTGTAAGCCCGCGTTCGCGCGCAATCGCAACTATATCGGTCAAGTAGTATTCATGCTGTGCATTACTCGGGCGAATCTCTTCGAGCGCCGTGCATAAGAACCGCGCATCGACGAGATAGATGCCGGTATTAACCTCTTTTATCATGCGTTCGTCGGCTGTCGCATCACGCTCCTCGACTATCCGCGCAACTGATCCGCGCGCGTCGCGTACGACGCGCCCATATCCGGCAGGATTGTCGAGCATTGTACTGATAAACGAGAGCGGCGATTTACCTGCGCGATGTGCTTGCACGAAAGCGGCGAGACTCGCGGCACTCAGGAGCGGCATGTCGCCATAGCCGATCAGGACTTTGCCGGTGAAATCGTTCGGCAATTCCGTAATCGCACATCGGACGGCGTCGCCCGTGCCGCGCTGCTCGCGTTGAATCGCAAAGTGCAGCGCAGCATGCGGAAATGACGTGCGGACCTCGTCTTCAACCTCGCGCGCCTGATGACCGGTCACAACGATTAATGGTTGCGGATCAAGCGACGCGAACGGCCGCAAGCTCCGCCGGATAAGCGACTCGCCCCCAAGTTGATGCAGCACCTTGGCGCGCTGCGAGCGCATCCGCACGCCGAGTCCGGCGGCCAGCACGATAGCTGCGATAGAATCGTCCATGGCGCGCAATTATATCGCAGCGACAGCGACGAGGCTTGAGATTCAGGGAGTTCTGAATTCAGGATTTCTTGAATAAGGCGTCAAGTTTTGCCCGCGCATCGGCGCCGCTCGCGATCTTAGGAGCCTTTTTGGAATGCGGCTGAAAGAAATCACAAAAATTGGCCCTATCTTTATCCACCACGCGATCAGCTTGCGTCTCACGACATTGGTTGTGATAACCGGGATCGTAAAACCCGCAATTCAGGCAGGCGTGGGCCGGACGATCACACGCCGGGCAACGATCGCGGAAGCCCACGCGCTCATTGAACTCAATTTCCCGTCCGCAGTGAAAGCACTTCATCGGCCGTATTGTCTGTCGCGGTCCACTGGTAGCATAGCGCTCTGAGGGTTCGGCTGGGAGCGGCAGGATGATCGATGAAATTGCAGCGTTCGCGTCCGCGATGCGCGGCGCGCAACGTGCTTCGGAAAACACTGTCGTCAGTTATCGGCGCGACCTTAAAGACTTTCACGGTTACCTGCTGAGCGGCGATTCGACACTCAACCATCGCGGCCAGATTAATCCCGACCTGATTACAGCCGATCACATCCGCAATTACCTCACTGAGATGATGCGTATCAAGGCGTCGCGCGCAACCGTTCAGAGAAGGCTGTTTGCTATCAAGGCATTCTTTCGATGGCGCGAAAGCCTTTCAGGCAAGCCAAATCCGGCGCGCGAGCTACGTTCCCCCAAGCTCGAAAAGCGCCTGCCAGAGATTATCAATGAACGTGAGACCGCAAAGCTGGTCGAAGCTGATCCCGAGCAGGATTCTCCAGCCGCACTGCGAGATCGTGCAATCCTTGAAGTTCTTTATGCGGCGGGCTTGCGCGTGAGCGAACTGACCGGCCTCGACTGGCGCGACGTCGATATTGATATCGGCATGGCGATGGTGCGTCAGGGCAAGGGCAACAAAGATCGTCTCGTTCCGCTTGGCGAACCGGCGCTCGATGCACTGTTAAAATGGCGCGCCGCGATACCGGTTGCATGGTCGCCCGATAGTCCCGTTTTCCTCAATCTTCGCGGGACTCGCCTGACACCACGATCGGTGCAAAATATTGTCGCGCGGCGCTTGATTTTGGCGGGCATCGATACTCCGCTTACCCCTCACGGGCTGCGTCACTGCTTCGCAACTCATTTGCTCAATGCGGGAGCGGACTTGCGCTCGATTCAGGAGATGCTCGGTCATTCGAGTCTCACAACGACTCAGCGATATACTCATGTTAGTGTGCGCCATCTGAAAGAGGTTTATCGCCGTGCCCATCCGCGAGCCTGATATGGAATCTGCTAATCGCGTTCGTTCAACGACTATTTTGTGCGTTCGTCACAATGGCAAAGCCGTGATGGCTGGGGACGGCCAGGTCAGCGTGGGTCAGACCATCATGAAGCGCGGCGCACGCAAGGTCCGGCGACTGCACAACAACGCAATCCTGGCAGGATTCGCGGGCTCTACGGCCGATGCGCTGACGCTTTTCGACAAATTTGAGAGCAAGCTGCAGGAAGTTAATGGTAATCTCCGCAGAGCCGCCGTTGAATTAGCAAAAGACTGGCGCACCGATCGTATTCTGCGCCGGCTTGAAGCGATGCTGGTGGTCGCCGATGCTGAGAACTCATTGCTGATTTCTGGTGCAGGCGACGTGATCGAGCCTGACGACGGCATTCTCGCGATCGGCTCCGGCGGAAATTATGCGCTTGCCGCCGCACGAGCATTAACTCGCTTTGGCAAGGACCTCAGCGCGAGAGATATCGCTCAGGCAGCCATGACGATCGCTGCCGATATCTGTGTCTATACCAACGACCAGTTCGTGATCGAAGAAATCTAGTAAGCTGACAGCAGTTCAGGTCCAGCCGCCATTCTCCAGCCAATCTCGACACTCGGGCGTCAGTTCGCGCTGCGCGGCGGCATCGTAAAGTTTGAGTTCCTCGGCGCTTAGCACCTCGCGCCATCGTCCGTTGGTTCCCTTGTTAAAGAAGGAATCCGGACCGCCTTTCAAAAGCACCTTCATTATCGGCACCAATTCGGCGCCGCGAATCTTCATTTCGGAGAAGGTGCAGTTGCGCACGATCAAGGGCCACGTTTCTGCAGGCGGCTCGATCTCAAGAAAGCTGGCGATACGTCTCATTCCGGCTGCAAGATCGGCCAGCAAATCCGAGTAGTGGACGAACAGGATATTCGGCAAGATGCCGATAATCCCACCATGATTGCGCGTGACGGAGCACCGACCACCACGGATAACCTTCAGTCTCCCACTCGAATGCTCCCTTCGTCATCCAACCGCGCCAAAGCTCGTGGATATCATCCGGACAGGATGGCAATTCACTACCGATCCGTCCCGGAACGCTGTTAATCATGTTGATCAGTTTAGGTGAGAAATCGCGATAGAAGTTCCAATACGACATGAATACGTCCCGGGGGTCGCGTCCGACGTATAGATATTTGGTCGCCTGATGGAAAGGCAGGCTATCGAGCGGCAAGTGGGTTTTGATCGAGCGGCGATGCGTCTGTCGTTCGAGCCCCGTTAGAACGAGCTCAAGCGGAAATAATCGGCTATCAAGCCACGGCGATATCTCGTCGATCGGAATGGCCGGGGGCTTACCGGAAAAGATTAGATTACCAACGATCGCCTGAACCCAGGTGGTACCGGCTTTGTATGACGTCGCAACGACGATATCGTCGGAGCGGGGCGCAAAGAAATTCCAGCGCAGACTGTCCATCTGATGATTTTGATAAGCATGTTTGAGGACCGGAAGATTCTCGCGGGAATTGGTCATCGGGTGGGCCTCGTTAAACTGTCAGTCGGATAGCAGCATACGGATAGAGTAAATACATCTTGTAACGCAAGCACGTCCTACAATCCTTGCGGTTTAGCCATAATTGGCGCTGAGTCGCGAGGCGCTCATCGCAATTAGTTGAAGGGCTATATTTGGTTTTCGCGCACGCACAGTACAAAATAGCTGTATGGCTCCCTCGCAAGTAATGACTCCGCGCGAAATCGTCTCGGAGCTCGATCGCTATATTGTTGGTCAGAACGACGCCAAGCGCGCCGTGGCGATCGCGCTGCGCAACCGCTGGCGCCGCCAGAATGTCCCTCCCGAGCTGCGCGACGAAATCGCTCCCAAAAATATCCTGATGATCGGGCCGACCGGGATTGGCAAAACCGAAATCGCGCGCCGACTCGCCAAACTGGCGCAAGCACCCTTCGTCAAGGTTGAAGCCTCGCGATACACCGAAGTCGGCTACGTCGGACGCGACGTCGAATCAATGATTCGCGATCTTGCTGAAATATCCGTCAAATTGGTGCGCGAAGAAGAACGAATCCGGGTACAGATCAAGGCGAAAGAGGGCGCTGAGGAGCGCCTGCTTGACATCCTTTATCCCGCACCAGCCGGCAAAACCCGCCGGCCTGCAGTAATCGATGCCCAAGGCGGGGTCGAGATTGCTGACTCCGACTCGCATAGCGATACGCGCGAGAAGCTACGCAAGCTCTTGCGCGACGGCTATCTGAACGATCGCGACGTCGATATCGAAGTTACGGCGCAGGCCATGCCGATGGTCGAGGTGCTCACGCCCCAAGGGATGGAGGAGATGGGCGTGAACATGAAGGATCTGTTCAGCCAGATCATGCCGAAGAAGACTCGTCATCGTAAGGTCAAAGTGCCGGAAGCCCTGGAAATCCTGACGCAGGAGGAGGCTGCGCGGCTGGTCGATATGGAAAATGTGGCGCGTGAAGCGATCCATCGCGCCGAGCAATCCGGCATCGTCTTTATCGACGAAATCGACAAGATTGCCGGACGTGAATCAAGCCACGGCGCGGACGTCTCGCGGCAAGGAGTGCAGCGCGACCTGCTGCCGATCGTCGAGGGCTCGACGGTCAATACCAAATATGGCGCGGTCCGCACGGACCATATTCTGTTTGTCGCGTCGGGAGCGTTTCATACCTCGAAACCGTCCGACTTGATTCCGGAATTCCAGGGCCGCTTTCCGATCCGGGTCGAGCTTAAGGCCTTGACCAAGGAAGATTTTGTCCGCATCCTGACGGAACCTGAAAATGCGTTGACCAAACAGTACGTTGCGCTGCTCCAAACCGAAAAAATTACTCTGCGCTTCGCCGAGGACGCGGTTGCGGCACTCGCCGAAATCGCAGCACAGGTCAACGCGCGTTCAGAGAATATCGGCGCGCGCCGACTACATACCGTGCTCGAACGATTGCTTGAAGAGCTGTCGTTCAACGCGCCCGAGCTTAACGATCAGGAAATCGATATTGACGCAAGCTATGTGCATGCGCGGCTTGATCCGATTCTCAAAAACGAAGACTTATCGCGATATATCCTTTAGCTACGGTTCGAGCGTCCTGAGAGCTGCGCTTTGAAAGACCTCCTCGAGCGGGCGCAGGTGCTGGCCGAGGCGCTGCCGTATATCCAGCGCTTTCGCGGCGCGACTTTCGTGATCAAGTACGGCGGCCATGCGATGCTCACGCCGGAATTGCGCGAGAGTTTTGCCCAGGATGTGGTTCTCCTCGAATCCGTGGGTATCAAGCCCGTGATTGTCCACGGCGGCGGCCCACAGATCACCGAGCTCATCAGCAAGCTCGGACTTAAGTCCAATTTCGTGCGCGGGATGCGCGTGACCGACGAAGCGACGATGGACGCGGCCGAGATGGTCCTGCAAAAGATCAACAAGGAAATCATCGCCTTGATTTGGCGGCAGGGCGGTCGCGCGATCGGTTTATCGGGCAAAGATGGCAACCTGCTGGTTGCGCGCAAAATGTATCTGTCGGAAAAGGGCCAGAACGGACGTACGCGCAAGGTCGATATTGGTTTGGTCGGAGAGGTCGCCGAGGTCAACCCGATAGCATTGCAGGCGCTCGAACCGGCGGGCTTCATTCCCGTTATTGCGCCGGTGGGAGTCGGGACTGACGAGTTGACCTACAATATAAATGCCGATGTAGCGGCGGGGGCGCTCGCGGGTGCGCTCAAAGCACAGAAGCTGATCCTGCTGACTGATGTTGAAGGTGTAAAGAACCAGAGACGGAACGCTCGTCCGCACTCTGGATGCTTCGCAAGCACGAAGGATGATAAATTCGGGGGAGATCGGCGACGGGATGATTCCGAAAGTCGAGTGCTGTCTCGATGCGTTGCAGGCCGGCGCGAGCAGCGCACATGTAATCGATGGCCGCGTACGGCATTCGGTGCTACTTGAAGTCTTTACCGACGCCGGCGTGGGTACCGAAGTCATCCGCAAGGCGGGCGCCGACAGCCACGAATGGCCGTCCTCAGCCCCGCGCCGAAAACATAGGATTACGCTGGTAATGAACAACGCCGAAATTGTCGAACTCGCGCACGCCAATCTAATCAATACCTACGGATGCATGCCGCTCGCCTTCGTGCGCGGGCACGGCGCTTACCTCTATGATGCCGATGGCAACCGCTATCTGGATTTCTTTTGTGGGCTGGCGGTAACGAGTCTTGGTCATGGCTATCCGCGGATTGTGCGCGCGATCAAGGAGCAGGCCGAGAAGCTCACTCACGCCTGCAACGTCTTCCATACCGAGCCGATGGCGCGGTTGGCGGCGCGGATTGGCCATGCATTCGGCGATGGGCGGGTTTTCTTCGCCAATTCCGGCGCCGAGGCCAACGAAGCCGCGCTCAAGCTGGCGCGTCGCTGGGGTCATGCCAACGGCGGACGTTTCGAGTTCATCTCGACTCTGGGATCATTTCATGGCCGCACCTTCGGCACTCTGAGCGCCACCGGTCAGGAGAAATATCATCTTGGATTCCAGCCGCTGGTGCCTGGCTTCAAGATGATTCCCTATGACGACGTTACCGCAGCCGAGCGCGCGGTTAATGATCAGACCGCCGCGATTCTGGTGGAGCCGATTCAGGGTGAAGGCGGCGTGGTGACACCCAAGCCTGACTATCTCACGAGACTGCGCGAGCTTTGCGACCGCGCGAAGATCCTCTTGATCGTGGACGAAGTGCAGACTGGGATGGGCCGGACGGGTAAGCTCTTCGGCTATCAGCATTCCGGAATTAAGCCGGACATCATTACGCTGGCGAAAGCGTTGGGGAGTGGCGTGCCGATTGGCGCGATGGTCGCGAAGTCAGAGCTAGCCTCTTCGCTCCCGCCCGGCACTCATGGCTCGACCTTCGGCGGTAATCCGATCGCGTGCGCGGCGGCGTTGGCCGTCTTCGATGCGCTGGAAGAGGACGGCGCAATCGCAAATGCCGCTGAAATAGGTGGCTATATGATCAGCCGCTTGCGAGAAATTGCGAAGGAATGCCCCAACGTGCGTGAGGTGCGCGGCGCCGGGATGATTATCGGAGTCGTCCTAAAGCAGCCGGCCAAACCCATCGTAGATGCCTGCTTCGCCGAGCATTTAGTAGTGAATGGAACGGCGGATAATGTTCTGCGGTTATTACCGCCATTGATCTTAACGCGTGAAGAGGCGGATTCCGGATTAGCAATTATCGAACGCGCCTTGCGTGCTGAGGCTGGCACAGCAGGGGCTTAATCTAGCGCCGATGAATTTCAATGGCCGATCTTGATTCGGAACAACCCCGGCAAGCGCCGGCGAAGCGTGACTTTCTCGACTTCAATTCGCTGAATACCGCTGAGCTTGATGGCCTGCTGCGACTCGCGGCGAGGCTCAAAACCGAACTCAGGACGGGACGGGAAAATCATTGCCTGCGGGGCAAAACGCTCGCGATGATCTTCCAAAAACCCTCATTGCGCACACGGCTTACTTTTGAAACCGGAATGGCGCAGCTTGGCGGTCACGCGATTTACCTCGGCCCGCAAGAAGTCGGAATCGGCGAGCGGGAATCCGTCAAGGATGTCGCGCGCAATCTTTCATGCTGGGTCGATCTCATCATGATCCGGACTTTTTCGCACTCGACTTGCGTCGAATTGGCAGAGGCTGCATCGATTCCGGTGATCAATGGTCTGACCGATCTGCTTCATCCGTGTCAGGTGCTGGCCGATCTGCAGACTTTACGTGAGCACTTTCCCGACCTGCACAAATTGAAAATCGCCTTCATCGGGGACGGTTTCAATCTGGCGCAAAGCTGGATCGAAGCCGCGGCTTTGCTCGAATTTGAGTTGTGGATCGCCTGTCCATCGGATTACGAGCCCGAGAAAAGCTTTGTGACGCGAATGCGCCGGAACAAACTGGGCGTGTTGACCAATGATCCGATCGCGGCGGCGCGCGGCGCGGATGTGATCTATACTGATACTTGGACTTCGATGGGACAGGAGAACGAAGCGGCCAAACGGCGTCGCGATTTCAAAAACTTCCAGGTGAATGCCGCGTTGCTCAGGCATGCCAAGCCCGGCGCACTTGTAATGCACTGCCTGCCGGCGCATCGGGGAGAAGAGATAACCGACGAGGTAATCGACGGTCCGCAATCTGTGGTGCTCGAACAGGCGGAGAACCGCTTGCATGCACAAAAAGCTGTAATGATATGGTTGCTTAAGCCGAGCGTTCTTGCGTCGGGAGCATCGGACGGCCTGTGACAACTCAATCCGCGAGCGAGTCGAAGCTTCGCAAGATCGTGCTCGCTTACTCGGGTGGTCTCGATACTTCAGTGATGCTGCGCTGGATTCGCGACTATTATCAATGTGAGGTCATCGCCTATTGCGCCGATGTCGGACAGGCGGAAGAAACCGCAGGATTAGAAAAAAAGGCGATAGAAACTGGCGCGAGCAAACTTTATCTCGAAGACCTCCGTGTCGAGTTCGCGCGCGAGTTCGTGTTCCCAATGATGCGGGCGAACGCGATTTACGAAAGCTATTACCTGCTCGGAACTTCAATCGCGCGACCAGCGATCGCGCGCAAGCAGGTCGAGATTGCGCGGCGCGAAGGCGCTGATGCTGTCGCTCACGGCGCGACTGGCAAAGGTAACGATCAAGTTCGCTTTGAACTTGCTTTTGCGCGACTAGGACCGGAGCTCAAAGTGGTCGCACCATGGCGAAACCCGGATTGGCCGTTCAAGGGGCGCGCTGACATGATCACCTACGCCGCGGAGAAAAAAATCCCGGTGCCAGTCACGGCTGAAAAACCCTATTCGATGGACCGCAATCTGGTTCACGTCAGCTATGAAGGCGGCGTGCTCGAAGACCCATGGCGCGAACCCTACGATGACATGTTCCGTATGACGGTCGCGCCGGAGAAGGCTCCTGCACAGCCCGAATATATCGAAATCGAATATGAGCGCGGCGATCCGATCGCGATTAACGGCGAGCGGCTTCCGCCTGAATATCTAATTGAGCGGGCCAATGAGCTTGGCGGGCGGCATGGCATAGGCCGCGTCGATCTGGTTGAAAATCGCTATGTCGGAATCAAGTCGCGCGGGGTTTATGAGACGCCCGGCGTTACTCTGCTACTGCATGGGCATCGTGCGGTGGAGCAGCTCACGCTTGACCGCGAGGTAATGCATCTGCGTGATAGCCTGATCCCGCGTTATGCCGAGATGGTTTACAATGGCCATTGGTTCGCGCCCGAACGTGAGGGACTGCAAGCATTGATTGACGATGCGCAGAAGAATGTAACCGGTGTGGCTCGCCTGAAACTCTATAAGGGAAGCGTCTCGATTGCCGGACGGCGATCCGTCAACTCGCTTTACGATCCGGCGATCGCCAGTTTTGAGGAGGCAGGCGGTTACCAGCAAGCTGACGCGGAAGGATTCATTCGGCTTGCGAGCTTGCGCCTGAAAGCTCTGGCGCGAATCGATCAGCGTAATCGGAGCAAGCTGTAGGAGACGTGCGCTGTGGGCAAGGTGATTCAATTCAGGCCGCCGCGTCCCACACCGAAGCTCGTGCCCCGAGCTCGTGCCGGCGAGTGCGCCAAGTGCGGCCACAAAATGGACGTACACGTGACCCATCCGAACGGCGCGCTGACTTGCGCCGCGCGCGGATGTCTGTGCCGCACCGCGCCGATACGTTAGATCATAGAAACATTAGTTGCAAGCAAGTTTGGTAATCTCTACTTCCGATCGATGAGGCCGGTGAGCGAATCCAAAGCGGCGCAGACCAAACGCGTCGGCAAGGGCAATCTGCTCCGTGGCCGTTTCAAACGTCCCCGTCTTCCGGAGGTGGAAGCATTCACCGCGTCCATTCCGTTCGACCGTCGGCTTTATCGTCACGATATTCGCGGATCGATCGCTCATGCGCGGATGCTCGCGAAGGTCAAATTACTCAGCGCTGCGCGAAGCGAACGCGATCGTCGCGGGCCTGCGTGAAATAGAAAAGGAGATCGAGACGGGGCGCTTCCGCTTTGCAGTTGCCGACGAAGATATACATCTCGCGATCGAGCGCCGCTTAACCGAAAAGATTGGCGCGGCGGGACAAAGATTACACACCGCACGCTCGCGCAATGATCAGGTGGCGCTCGACTTCCGGCTCTATCTGCGCGACGAAACTGAGGAAATCGCCCGTCTCGTCGCCATGTTGCGCAACACCTTGATCGATCTTGCCGAAGCTCACGTTGAGACCGTAATGCCCGGCTATACGCATCTTCAACGCGCGCAGCCGGTAACGTTGGCTCATCACCTGCTGGCTTATGTGGAGATGCTGGCTCGGGACGGCGAACGCTTTGCGCAAGCTCTGGCGCGCATCGATGTGATGCCACTGGGGGCTGGTGCGCTGGCCGGCACCACACTGCCAATTGACCGGGAGATGGTCGCGCGGGAGTTAGGCTTCAGCCAGATCACACAAAACAGTATCGACGCAGTTTCCGATCGCGATTTTGCGCTCGACTTCCTGTCCGCCGCGGCGATTCTCGCGATTCATCTGTCACGGATGGCCGAGGAGATCATCCTATGGACCACCGCCGAATTCGGGTTCGCGCAACTTCCCGATGAATTCGCGACCGGCAGTTCGATGATGCCGCAGAAGAAAAATCCCGATCTGCTCGAACTCATGCGCGGTAAAACCGGCAGAGTCGTCGGCGGGCTGATGGGGATGTTGACAGTCCTTAAAGGGCTGCCGCTCGCGTATAACTCGGATCTGCAGGAAGACAAAGAACACGTGTTCGACGTGGTCGATACGCTTAAGCCTATTCTGAGCCTGCTCACGCAATTCTGGCCGCGCCTGGTATTCAATCACGACGCAATGAATGAGGCGGCAGGTGGCTTCGCTCTCGCTACCGACCTGGCGGAATATCTGGTCGCGCGTGGCATGCCCTTTCGCGAGGCCCATGAGATCGTCGGTTCATTGGTGCGCGATCTCGTGGCGAAAAACAGGCCGCTTAGCAATATCAGTCTGGAAGACTTGCGGCAGTATTCATCGAAATTCGAAGCTGACGCGCTGCCCAGGCTCACCGTCGAGAACTCGTTACGCGCGCGCAAGCTGACCGGTGGTCCGGCTCCTGAAACGGTTCGGTGCCGGATCCGCAAGCTGAGGTCATCCGAATGAAGCTTGCTCGATTCGCCTTGATAATTTTTACGCCGGTTTTCGGGCTCGTCCTCGCCCTCGACGGATGCGGCGTGAAGAGTGCGCCGATTGCGCCCGAGCTTGTCCGTCCGCAACGTATTCTGGACCTCCGCGCGGCGGCTGATCCCAATGGCATCAAACTCACTTGGGAACGCCCGACGCGCTACACCGGCGGCCATACCATGCGCGACCTGAGCGGTTTCGTAATTCTTAGAACGTGAAGGGAATGGTCCTGCCGAGCCGCTGGTCGAATTGCCGGTTACCGATCGGGAGCGATTTTCAGTACAGCGTCAGTTCGGCTATATCGATAATGAGACGGTCGTTGGTAGGCGCTATGCTTATGAGATAATTTCCCGGACGAGCGACGGCTATGTCAGCCAACCCTCGAACCAGGTGACTTTTACGCGCGTCAAGCCGGCTCCGCCGCCCAACCCGGAAACCTACACGCTTCCTACCCCAACTCCGCTTGCGACTCCGGCCTCCTGACCGCAGCTATTTCGGTCACGAGCCGGCCTGTGGTACAAAAACCTGCACCAGCAGGTTTATTTCCGGCGGTTTAATGAACTATTTCAATTACCGAAATCACGAACTCTTTGCCGAAGATGTCCGCGTCGCCGATTTGGCGCACGCATCTCGGCACTCCGCTTTACGTTTATAGCGCACGAACGCTCCGGCGGCATTTCCGAGTGTTAAGTGATGCCTTCAAGGGCACCGATGTTCTGATTTGCTTCGCGATGAAGGCGCTTTCCAACCTCAGTGTACTGAAGCTATTTGGCGATTTGGGCGCTGGTTTCGATATCGTATCGGTGGGCGAGTTGATGCGCTGCCTGAAGGCTGGCGCGGACCCGCGCAAGATTGTTTTTTCCGGCGTGGGCAAGACCGACGAAGAGATTGAAGCCGCGCTCAAGGCGAATATCTTGATGATCAACGTCGAGTCGCGCCCCGAGTTGGTTCGAGTCTCCGAAGTTGCGCGCCGCATGGGCTTGTCGGCTCCGGTCAGTCTGCGCGTGAATCCCGATCTTGATCCGGGGACTCATCCGCACATTTCGACCGGCCATCGCGATAGCAAATTCGGCATTCCGCTCTCGCAAGTCACCGAGTATTATGCCGAGGCTCGGCACTTGCCCAATCTCGAACTCGCCGGCCTGAGCACCCATATCGGCTCGCAGATCACGGAGACCGGCCCGTTCATCGAAGCCGCCGAGAAAGTCGCGCGAATTGTCAAAGACCTGCGCTCCGATGGAATCGCGCTCCAATACCTCGATCTTGGCGGCGGACTCGGTATTCCCTATCAGGAGGAGCCGCCTCCGCCATCGCAATACGCGGCAGCGCTGATGGGGCCGCTGCGGGGACTCGGAGTCAAATTCATCATCGAGCCGGGTCGGGTCCTGGTCGGCAACGCGGGTATCTTCCTGACCAAAGTGCTTTACGTGAAAGAGACCGATGTTAAGCGATTCATTGTCGTCGATGGCGCGATGAATGACCTGATCCGTCCGGTGCTCTACGAGGCTTATCACGAGATTCGGCCAGTGATGGAGCGCAAGAGCGCCAAATTGGTCACTGCCGATGTGGTCGGACCGGTGTGCGAGAGCGGGGATTTCTTCGCCCGGGAGCGAGAGCTTCCAGAGGCTCAGACCGGGCGATCTGCTCGCGGTGATGAGCGCCGGTGCGTATGGCTTCGTGATGGCGTCGAACTACAACAGCCGTCCGCGCGCGCCGGAGGTGATCGTCAATGGCGCGGATTACGCAAGTAATGCGTGAGCGCGACTCGTTCGAGGACATCATCCGCGGCGAAAAGATGGTAACGATCCAAGCTGGTCCCGATGCCTAAGCTGCCCTTCGTCAAGATGCATGGCTGCGGCAACGACTACATCTATGTAGTCGCGGACAAGCTGCGGCCCGCGCAGCCGGGGGCGCTCGCCCAGCGCATCTCGGACCGTCGATTCGGAATCGGCGGCGATGGGCTCATCATGCTGTGTCCGTCGGACAAGGCCGACGTGCGAATGGAGATGTACAACGCCGACGGCAGCCGGGGAGAGATGTGCGGCAATGGCATCCGGTGCGTCGCGCGGCTCTATCATCAGAACACCGGTCGCGCGAAGAATCCGATCACGGTCGATACCGATTGCGGCGTCAAAACGATCACTCTGACGTTATGACGGTGCAAACGTCGCCGCCACAGTCGATATGGGCGAGCCGATTCTGGAGGGGCGCGAAATTCCGGTCGCGCACGACGGACGCGATCATCGACTATCCGCTGGAGAGTCGCGGGCCGCATCGAGCCGATTACTGCGGTCTCGATGGGCAATCCGCATTGCGTAGTTTTCACGACGACGCACGGATTCTCGAACTCGACGACGCTGAATTTGCGCGGCTCGGACGTGAGTTCGAGCATCATCCGTTCTTTCCCCATCGCGTGAATACTGAATTCATTCTGCCGTTATCGCGCGATCGCCTGCGGATGCGCGTGTGGGAGCGCGGCTCCGGCGAGACGCTGGCCTGCGGCACCGGCGCATGCGCCGCACTCGTCGCGGCCGTCCTGACCGGCCACGCCGAACGTTCAGCTACGGTCGAGCTACGCGGTGGAAATCTCGAAATCGAGTGGCGTGAGCATGGCGACCGGACGCCAATCACGTTTTTATGACCGGCGAAGCAATCGAAGTATTCAGAGGCGAACTCGAAGTCGGCGTGGACGAATTGATCGCGGCTGACGGGAGGTCATAGCCATGTTTCACGGAGCTTTCTCGGCACTAATCACGCCGTTTCGCGATGGCAGAGTCGATGAAGCCGCTTTGCGCGAACTCGTCGAATGGCAAATCCAGTCGGGCATCGATGGGCTGGTGCCATGCGGCTCGACCGGCGAATCCGCGACGCTGACCCATGCCGAGCACGAACAGGTGATTCGCCTAGTTATCGATCAGACGCGGCGGCGGGTTCCGGTAATTGCGGGCACCGGCTCGAACTCGACGGCCGAAGCGATCCGGCTCACCGCAATTTGCTCGCGAAGTCGGCGCGGACGGCGCTCTGCTGATCTCGCCGTATTACAACAAGCCCACTCAGGACGGCATCTATCAGGCATTACAAGGCGATCGGCGCGAGCGTCGATCTTCCGCTGATCGTTTACAACATCCCGGGCCGCACCGGCTCGAATATCCTGCCGGAGACCTTCGCCCGGATATGCGAGATCAAGCAGATCGTCGGCATCAAGGAAGCTTCGGGCTCGATGGATCAATGCTCCGACATCCTGAGGCTGTGCGGTGAACGACTCACGATGCTCTCCGGCGACGACTCCTTCACCCTGCCGCTGATGTCGTTGGGCGCGAAAGGCGTTATCTCGCTATCACCAATGTGATGCCGCGCGAGATGCACGAGTTGGCGGCGGCGGCCCTGAGCGGCGACTTCAGCCGCGCCCGCGAAATCCATTTCAAGATGCTGCCGCTGATGCGCGCGCTGTTCGTCGAGACCAATCCGATTCCGATCAAGCAGGCCTGCGCCTTCATGGGCAAGTGCACTAACGACGTGCGTATGCCGCTGCTAACGATGACCGCGGGAGCCGCCGAGCGGCTGCAATCGGCGATGAAAGAACTGCGGCTCCTATGATACTCTAATCGACTGATAAAGCAGGATCCTACGATTGATCCGCTAATCACGGAGGAAACGATGATCGAGGACACCAACACCCAAGTTGACGCCAACAATCGCTGGCGGCTTGAAACCCCTGGCCATGAGGGTTGGAAGCGCACCGCGCGCGCCGGCGATCCGAACAAGTACCTGATGATCTCGGCTGACTGTCACGCTAACGAGCCGTCCGGGTTATGGCTCGAACGGATCGACAAAAAATATCACAACCGCTTGCCGCGAATCGAAACTGACGAAAACGGCGTGAAGTGGGTCATCGCAGAAGGCATGCAACGCTCGCGCATGATCGACCATCAGATGACCGGCGAAGAAGCGATTCGCAACAAGGCGGGCGCTACCCCCGAACAGCGCATCAAAGACCATCTGCGCGACGGCATCGACGCGGAAATCATGTTCCCCAACAAGGGCCTTTCGGTATGGGCCACTACCGATGCTGAATTCGGCGCGGCGCAATGCAAAGTCTGGAATGACTGGGCGTGGGAAACTTACGGTCCCTACAACGATTTCATGTCGCCGATCGCGGCAATCATGACCGCCGACATCAATTTAGCGATTGAAGAGATCAAGCGAGTCGCGAAGCTCGGCTATCGCGGCATCAACCTGCCCTGCAAGCCGATTTTCGGCGCACACGACGCGCGGCATCCCAACTACAATATGGCGATATTCGATCCGATGTGGGAAGTCGATCCAGGACTGCGACATCACGATCACGTTCCATATTTCGACCGGGCGCGACCCGCGCGCGGCGCGCAAGGACGGCGGCGCGATCATCAACTATGCCGCGCATGCGTTATCGCCAACAGTCGAGCCGATCGCGTGCCTGTGCGCCTCGGGCGTGTCTGGAGCGTTTCTCGAAGCTGCGCTTCGCCGGAATCGAGTGCGGCATCGGATGGGTGCCGTGGGCGCTCGAGGCGATGGACGAAGCGGCCCGCAAGCATCACATGTGGGCTTTCCCGAAGCTCAAGAAGCTGCCGAGCGAGTATTTCCGCGAGCACGGCGCGGCGTCGTTTCAGGACGATCCGATCGGCCTCGAACTGGCCGAAAAGCACAACCTCGTGAATAACTTCCTGTGGGCCAACGACTATCCGCATCACGAGGGCTCATGGCCGCATTCGGCGGAATCGATCGAGCGGCAGATGGGCGAGTCTGAAGGAGGAAAGCCGCGCGAAGATCCTCGGCCTGAACAGCGCGCAAAATGTTCAAGTTCGACGTTGACGCACTGCTCAAGCGCCGCAACGTAGCAATCAATTAATAAGCATATCGGCGCGCAAGCAGCGCACAACCGAAATTTAAGAAAGCGCCGGCCCATCTGGGCCGGCGCTTTCTGTCGAGTATTGTAAGACAGCTATTACTGGAACATTAACACTGAGCGGGCGACTTCGCCGGATTTCATCGCGCGGAAGGCCTCGTTCACGTCCTCCAGCTTCATCCGCTTGCTGATCATGTCGTCGAGGTTGAGCCGTCCTTGCAGGTAGTAATCGATATAGCGCGGCATATCGATTCGGAAGCGATTGCCCCCCATCATCGTGCCTTGAATTTTACGTTCCGTGAGGAACTTGGGACCGTCGAGCTCGACCTTCTGACCGACGGGAATCATCCCAATAATCGTTGCAGTACCGCCCGGCTTGATACACTCGAAACACTGCTCGGCTAGCTTCTTCATGCCGACGGCCTCGAACGAGTAATCAACGCCGGTGCTCGCCGTCATCGCTGAAAGTAGATCGTCGCCGCTTTCGGTATCGCCGGACGCGAGCTTGCGGATCGCTTCGACTGCATCCGTATTAGAAGCATCGACGGTGTGAGTTGCTCCGAATCGCTTGGCCATCGCGAGCTTCGATTCGAACTGATCGACGGCAATAATCATCCGGGCGCCGGCGAGTTTGGCGCCCTGAATCGCCGAGAGGCCGACGCCGCCGCATCCAAACACCGCTACCGTTGAGCCCGGCTCGATTTTCGCCGTATTGAGCACCGCGCCGACGCCGGTCGTCACGCCGCATCCGATTAACGCAGCCCGATCCAGCGGAATCTTGTCGGTAATCTTCACCAGCGCATTCTCATGCAGCAGCATCTTTTCCGCGTAAGTCGAGAGATCAGCGAACTGCGTAACCGGCTTGCCGTTTTGCGACAGGCGCGGCTTGTCGTTCTTACCACGCTGTGTCGCCTTCCGATTCGAGCATCGATTCGGATGGCCCGACATGCACTCGTCGCAATAGCCGCAGAATACGGAAGGACACGAAATGACATGATCGCCAGGTTTCAGGTAGGTGACGGCTTTGCCGACCTTCTCAACTACTCCGGCTGCTTCGTGCCCGAGAATCGCCGGCGCGGGAAACGGATACAGACCCTCGACGAAATGCAGATCGCTGTGGCATACGCCGCTCGCGGCGGTGCGCACCAGCACCTCGCGATCCTGCGGCTCATCGATATCGACCTGCTCGATCGTCAGCGGCTGATGGGGTCCGTGAAAAATGGCGGCCTTCATGATGGTATCCTCCCGCGAAGTTTCGATTCTCGCGAGCGCGATGCTCGCGCAAACCAGTCGTGCTAGTCAAACATCAGAACGGTGCGCGCGACCTCGCCGGCTTTCATCGCGCGGAAAGCTTCGTTCACATCTTCCAGACGGCCTCGACGGCTGATCATATCGTCGAGATTCAGACGGCCCTGTTGGTAATAATCGAGGTAGCGCGGCATATCGATCCGGAAGCGGTTCGAGCCCATATTGGTGCCTTGCAGCTTGCGCTCGGTCAGCAGCTTGGCGCCATTGATCGCGACTTTCTGCCCGACCGGAATCATCCCGATAATCGTTGCCGTACCGCCGGGCCTGATGCATTCGAAGCACATTTCGGCAAGTTGCTTGAGCCCCACTGCTTCGAACGCGTAATCGACGCCGTCATTGCCGGGCGACATTCAAGCCGCCAGCCATCTCGTTGGTCAGATTCCGAATCGCTTTGACCGGCTCGTCCTTTGACGAATCAACGGTATGCGTCGCGCCGAGGCGTCGGGCAAGCTCAAGTTTTGACGGGAACTGATCGACCGCGATGATCATCCGCGCGCCCGCGATCCGCGCGCCCTGAATCGCGGCGAGGCCGACGCCGCCGCATCCGAATACCGCGACTGTCGATCCCGGCTCGATTCGTGCCGTGTTCAGCACTGCGCCCATGCCGGTAGTGACCCCGCAACCGATTAGCGCGGCGCGGTCCAACGGCACCTTATCGCCGATTTTGACCAGTGCGTTCTCATGTACGAGCATCTTTTCGGCATAGGTCGAGAGTTCGGCGAACTGCTTGATAGGTTTGCCATTCTGCGCCAAGCGCGACTTTTGATCTTTGTTGCGACGAATCGCACCTTTGTTCAGGCATCGATTCGGATGACCGGACATGCAGTCTTCGCAGAAACCACAAAAGACTGACAAACATGCGATTACATGATCCCCGGGCTTAAGGTACGTAACGCTCTTGCCGACTTCCTCGACAACCCCCGCCGCTTCGTGTCCGAGCACGGCAGGCGCGGGATAAGGATAAAGGCCTTCGATGAAATGAAGATCGCTATGACAAACGCCGCTCGCTACCGTCCGGACCAGCACCTCGCGATCCTGCGGGCTGTCGATCTCTACATCTTCGATCATGAGGGGTTGTTTCGGGCCATGAAAAACCGCGGCTTTCATCTGCAAACTCCGTGAATAAGCTGATGGATTTCTAGACCATGCGGTTGCGCTCAGTGTCAAGGAGAACTCCCGAGCGGGCATTTTGGAAAAGAAAAGGGCCGCTCATCAGCGGCCCTTTTTATGTAACCTCGCGTACTTACGAAGCGCCGTTCTAGTTCTCGCGCTCCATGAAGCCTTCGAGAGTGCGCGAACGCCCGGTCTGACGCAGCTTGCGCAACGCCTTGGCCTCGATTTGCCGAATACGCTCGCGGGTGACGGCGAACTGCTTGCCGACTTCTTCGAGCGTGTAATCGGTCTTCTGTCCGATCCCGAAGCGCATCCGCAGGATCTGCTCCTCGCGCGGCGTCAGAGTCGCGAGCACTTTGCGGGTCTGCTCGCCGAGATTGCCCTGAATTGCCGCCTCGACTGGCGAGGGCGCCAATTCGTCCTCGACGAAGTCGCCGAGCGAGCTCTCTTCCTCGTCGCCGATTGGAGTTTCCAGCGAAATCGGCTCCTTGACGATCTTGAGCACCTTCTGGACCTTGTCCAGCGGCATCTCCATCTGCTCGGCGATCTCTTCCGGACTCGGCTCGCGGCCCAGCCGCTGCACCAGCAATCGCGTGACGCGCAGCAACTTGTTGATGGTTTCGACCATGTGGACCGGAATACGAATCGTGCGGCCCTGGTCCGCGATCGCGCGCGACATCGATTGCCGAATCCACCAGGTTGCGTAGGTCGAGAACTTATAGCCGCGCTGGTACTCGAACTTGTCGACCGCCCGCATCAGGCCGATATTGCCTTCCTGAATCAGGTCGAGGAAGCCGAGGCCGCGGTTGGTATAGCGCTTTGCGAGACTGACGACGAGCCGCAGGTTGGCTTCGGTCAGCTCCTTCTTCGCGCGCCTGCTGCGGTCCTGGCCGGCTGCGATTGTTTCGAGCGAACGCGCAAATTCTCGACGCATCAGCCCTGCACCCGGCGCTCGATATCTTTGACTGATTTTCTGCGCTTCCTTGATACGCGCTGCGATATCGAGCAGATTTTCGCGCGTGCCGTTCACCTTGAGCAGGTGGCGCCGGTCTTCGGCTTCATGAGCTTCGCGCAATAACTGCGCTTTGCTGCGGCCGGTCGCCTCTTCGTAATGCTCGATCAAGGTTTTGGCGTTGATCAGCTCTCTGAGCAGCCGGCGCATCTCTTCGATCACCGCGTCTTGAAAGTGCCGCGACAGCTCCATCGAGCGCAGTTCTTCTTTGATCGTGTCGCGCAAACGACTAATCGATTTGTCGAGCTTGCCCTTAAGCGGCGTTTTGGCTTCGCTCCCTCGGTTTATTCTCAAGACTATCGATTCGGCTGCGGAGGGATTTCAGCTTTTTCGTGCTGAGGGCCAGTTTTTTGAGCTGTTTCTCGTTGGCCTCGGGACCGCGCTCCTCCTCGGACTCGCTGCTGTTATTCGGATCCTCGTTCTCTTCGAATAATGTCGCGCAGGTCAGCCTCGCCGATCTCGATGCGATCGGCCAAGTCAATTACCGCCTCCAATGTCACCGGTGAGAGGAGGACTTCGTCTTCGGCCTCGTTTTCGCCGGCTTCGATTCGCTTTGCGATTTCGACTTCCTGTTCGCGCGAGAGGAGCTGGAAGTTGCCCATCTCTTTGAGATAGAGCCGGACCGGATCAGACGACTCGGTCAGCGAATCAACTTGCGCAGGCGCAGCTTCAGCCGCTTCTTCGGGTTCTTCCTTGCTGTCGCTCTCGATTTCGCCGTCAGCACCGTCGACCGGCGCGTCGTCGAGGACCTTGATATCCATGTCCTCGAAGCTATCGAGCGCCGAACGGAGGTCAGTCGGCGAGGTAACGTCCTGCGGAAGAAAGTCGTTGACCTGTTCGAACGTCAGATATCCCTGCTCGCGGCCCAGATCGACCAGACCCTGTAGATCCTTTCCTTCGTACTTTTGCTTCATCCTAGTAAGTTTCCGTCCTCGCCAAGTTCAGCGATGCTTGCAATAGCGCAAGCGATGATCGGAACATTTCGAATTTCGGTCTGTATTTGCGATTTTGCAAACCAGAAAACCTTCGGAGCCGTTTCCTGATCAAGAAAGCGGCTGAAACCTTTCGATCCTATTAAGCGGTCCTCCGCAAGTCAATCGCAGTAGCGTGCCGCCCTTTCGCTCAACTGTCTTAATGTAAGCACGAATTCGGCCATAAGTTCCTCCCAGTGCAATGAGTTTTGGCTCTTATACTACATTTTTGCCGGATCGTCTGTGTCGTCCAAGCGATCGCAAGAGAGCTATTAAGTCTATTATAACGATAATAGCAGAATTTAAGTTCAAATAAGCACCTCCGGAACCATTCATACTTTTGCGAGCTTCGCATTGATTTTGAGCAGGTTCGAGGCTCGCCAGCGATAGTATCGAAACGACCGGTCCGGCTCTGGTTATTTGCCAATACAGAATTCTCGGAAAACGGTATCGAGGATGTCTTCATTCGAAATGGCGCCGGTGAGCGAGGCGAGCGCTTCGGTCGCGAGGGTGAGATCGACGGCGACAATCTCGGGGGGCATCGATGCGCATAATGAGGTGCGAGTGGCAGCGAGCGCGTCGAGCGCCTGAGCGAGCGCGGCGCGATGGCGCTCGCGCGAGATCGGAATGTTGCTGATGGAATTGTCATCGCCAGCCAGCGTTTCGATCGCGCCAAGAAGTTCCCCGCGTAGCTGATCGAGTCCTTCAGTTGTAGTCGCAGAGAAATCCAGGATCGGCAGCGTGAGGCCGTTGGCGCGCAACTCGCCTGATAAAAGAGATTGCGGCAGATCGCGCTTATTGAGCAGCGCGATGCCGAAGCGTCCGTTGGTAAGCGCGATAGTATGGGCGTCGTCGTGATCAAAGGAGCGGGCAGAATCGAAGACGGCGATCAGCAGGTCCGCATCCAGGGCGCTCCGGCGGGTACGGGCAATGCCGATTTGTTCAACTTCGTCGTGGCTGTCACGCAGGCCAGCAGTATCCTGCAAAACGAGCGCATAGGAACCGAGGCTGAGCGTATCCTCAATGACGTCGCGAGTGGTGCCGGGAATCGAGGTGACGATGGCGCGATCAGCACCGAGCATCAGGTTGAGGATGCTCGATTTGCCGGCGTTAGGCTTGCCGATAATCGCGACGCGTACACCATCGCGAGCGAGCCGGCCACGGACGAAACTATCATGCAGGAGGCGGAGATCGGCGGCTATATAATCAAGATCGCGGGTAAGCTGGCCGCGTGAAGGAAGATCGAGGTCCTCGTCAGAGAAGTCGATTTCAGCTTCGAGATGCGCGCGAAGCCCGATGAGCCGGTTGCGGAGGCTATCAACACGCGCGGAGAGTGCGCCGCCGAGTTGGGCGATGGCTTGCGCAAGGGCATTCTCGCCGCGGGCGTCGATCAGGTCGGCGATAGCCTCGGCCGCAGTCAGATCAAGGCGTCCGTTGAGGTAGGCGCGGCGAGTAAATTCGCCGGGTTCGGCGATGCGCGCTCCGTGATCGGCAGCAAGACCAAGGATACGGCGAACCAGATAAGGACCACCGTGGCAGTGGAGCTCGGCGACGTCTTCGCCGGTCAAGCTGCGCGGAGCCGGAAAGACTACGCACATTGCGCGATCGAGCACGATTTGCGTGTCGGGGGCGCGGATCTCGCCGAGGCGGAGCTCTCTGGGAGCAACAACTTGCGATCGATTCAGTGGATGCCAGAGGGCATGGGCGATCGTAATCGCGTCGGGGCCGGAGAGGCGGATAATCGCGACTGCGCCGCGTCCGGGCGGCGTTGCGGGGGCGACGATGGTATCAGCAGGGTACATCGCGAGGATGAAGGTTAGCATGAGACTTCCGGATCAGCGCCGAAAGTCTTCCGATGAATCTTCGATAGTCAGGAGAGCCGTTTTCAGCTACTTGCTCCCGCTGCGAGGGTATGGTTCGATGATGCGTTGATCTGAGCGAAGTCACGATTCCCCAAGACATGGGAGCAATTGAAAGCAAAGCCACGAGTATCAGGCTCGTCGAAGTTGGCCGCGACGCATGAAAAGGACCTATCAACCTCACAATCGCAAACGGGTGCGAACCCACGGATTTCTGGCGCGGATGGCGACGCCGGGCGGCCGCAACGTCCTGCGGCGGCGGCGCGCGAAGGGTCGCGCACGGCTGGCGATCTCGATTCCTCCGAAGCAGCCCGGGTAGAAGAACCGGTTGACGGATATCAGTTCACGGCGGCTGACCGGTTGCATCGGCGAACCGAGTTTCTCCGCACCCAACGAACCGGGATCCGCTGGCAGACTGCACATTTCGTGATCTATGCGGTCATTGGCGAGCAATTCTGTAACGCGCCTCGGCGTGACGGTGTCACGCAAGGTCGGCAACGCCGTGATGCGCAATCGACTCAAACGGCGGGTCCGCGAATGCTTTCGATTAAAGCTGCGCAGCGACCTAGTTGCAGGAACGGATATTGTTGTGATTGCGCGAGGCCGGAATTGGCGCTGCTGAGATGGGCTCGCGGGCAATTTGCGACGAGCTCCGCAACGGAGTGCAGCGCCTGCGCAGCCGGATGTGTGCGGGATGATCCGGTTCGGGCTGAAGCGGGTCATCGGGGCGGCCGAGGCGATCAGTCGCGCCGGTGCGATCGCGACACTGAAAATCTATCAATGGGTGGTCTCTCCGCTGCTGCTGATAGCGATCGGGCCAGCCTGCCGGTTTGAGCCGACCTGTTCAGCCTATACTTTGTCCGCAATCACCGAGCATGGCATCGCGCGCGGGGGATGGATGGGTTTGCGCCGGCTGATGCGTTGCCGACCGGGTGGCGGATGGGGGTACGATCCGTCGCCGCGACCACTTAATTCAACTATCAACGAAAAGATCGTTTCCCGCTCAGCACAATTTGAGACGGGTTCCCGAAGCTAGGCAGGCAGGAAAGGCGCGCTGAGCGAGACGTAGTGGAGAATAGTCGGCTTATAATTGGAATCCTCGTGATAATGGTGGTGCTGTTCGGGTACCAGGAATTTTTACAATGGCGGTATCCGAATCTGTACGGCCCGAAGGCGCGGCCATCATCGGTAGCGTCAACGAATGGCGCGGTTGAAGCAACACCAAGCGGCAATCAAGCCCAGTCAGCGGCACAAGCCACGCCAGCGCTGGGAAATGCTGCGACTAGCAGTGCAGGCGCAATCGTCAAGGCTCCGGAGCGAACCATAACTGTCGATACGGATTACTATAGCGCTACATTAACGAGCTATGGCGCTCGCTTGCTGAGCTTCAAACTCAAGAAATATCGCGAGACTGGAGCAGCCAATAGCCCGCCCTATGAAATGATCAGGCCGGGCGATCGGATGCCGCTCGGGTTGTTCGTAATGCAAGGCAATCAGACAATCGATGATGCCGATGTCGAGTATTCCACGGATGCGCCCGCGCAAATCGCCTGTAAGCGGCAGCCCGACTACGGTGGTATTCAGGGGAGTGACCAGCGGCGGACTCAAGCTCGAAAAGAGGTTTACTTTTAGTCCGGGAACCTATGTCTTTGATTTGGATGCGCACGCTGTGGCCCCGAGTGGCGGGGCACCGGCGGGGATCGGGCTGACGATGAGCCAGCCGCTGGCAGCCTTGGCGGGTTATCGGGACTATCCGGAGATTCAGGCTGACGTGCAGGGTAAGGCTACGACCGAGATGGAAAAGGCGCTGCGCAAAGGAGTGCAGCCGCTCAACGGTACGATCTCGTATGCCGGTTTCGGCGATCGTCTATTTTCTCGCGGCCTTTATTCCGCAGAAGCCGACCGCAGGCACGCTCGTCATGAGTTATGCCGGAGCTGAGGCGGACGCTCAGATGATGTTCGACGGAACTAGTGCGGTCGCGACTCGGATCTACATGGGACCGAAAGCCCTCGATGTGCTGGAGCGAGCCGATCCGGCGCTCAGTAAAGCGATCGACCTCGGCTTCTGGGGCATAATCGCCCTGCCCTTTCTGCGACTCTTGAAGCTTTTCTACCACGTGGTTCCCAATTATGGGGTAGCAATTATCCTATTGACTGTTTTGGTGCGTTTAGCAACGCTACCGATGTCAATCAAAGGTCAGCGCTCGATGATGCGGATGCAGCGATTGCAGCCGCAGGTCGAGCGGATCAGGGAGAAGTTCAAGGACGATTCGGAGCGCCTCAACCGCGAGATGATGGAGCTGTACAAGCGCAATCACGTCAATCCGGTCGGTGGCTGCTTGCCAATGATCGTCCAATTTCCAGTATTTATCGGATTATATGAGGCGCTGCTCAACGCGGTTGACCTGCGTCACGCGCCGTTTTTCGGCTGGATTCAAGACTTATCTGCGCCTGACTGCTTACATATTCCGGGCATGCCGCAACTCCCACTGACGACTTGTCATGGAATTCCGGTGCTGGTCGCGCTAATGACGGTATCGGCCTTTTTGCAACAATGGTTGATGCCCCGGCAGGCGGATCCCAGTCAGCAAAAACTGATGATGTACATGCCGGTAGCGTTCAGTCTGATCTTTCTATCATTACCGGCTGGACTTTCACTTTATTATCTGGCGTCAAACCTGCTAGGAATCGCTCAGCAGGTTATCCTTAATAAAGAATTTCAACAAAGTACTTCCCAAGCGAAGACATGAGTATTTCGACCGATTCAATCGAAGTAGCGGCCGCCTCAATTGACGAGGCGATCAGCCAGGCCTTGGAACGTTTGCAAGCGGAGCAGGACGATGTCGCGATTGAGGTGCTGAGCACGCCACGCTCCGGATTGCTCGGACTTGGTGCGCGACAAGCTCGGGTACGGGTTACGCGGCGCTCGCCGGAAGCTGCATCCAGCGGAGTAACGTCACCGCCGCCGGCTCCGCCACCCACGCCGCGCAGTCAGCAGCACAGGCTCGCGAGCATCCATCGCAGCCATCAGTTAGGCCCGCTCTTCACCAATGCCGGCTCTCGCGCTTCGGCAGCCACTCCCATTCCGGAGCGTCCCGGCGAGCGGCCGATGCCGCAGGAAGAAGAGGAGCACGTCGAGGAGCTGATCGAAGAGACTGAGAAGCCGGAGAGCGACAAACCGGAGGACGACGGGAAAGCGGACGCGCGAAGCGCAGTTGAGACGCGCGCGCAGGTTGCCGAAGGCGCCGACCTTCTAGGAAAGATTCTCGAGCTCATGGGCGAGAAGGCCGCGATCGAGACGGTCTGCGATGACGATCCGGAGATGCTCGAACTGAATATCAAAGGAGACGGCTCCGGCCTGCTGATCGGCCGTCATGGGCAGACTCTGGATGCGCTCGAATACGTGGTGAACCGGATTTTGGCGCGACGTATCCGGGAGGCGGCGCCAATCTCGATTGATACCGAATCGTATCGGGCGCGACGGCGTGGCCAACTGCATCGCATGGCGCTATCCAAAGGCGAGGAAGCCAAACGGGAGCATCAGGCGGTAACGCTTGAACCAATGCCCCCGCGGGATCGACGGATTGTTCACCTGGCGCTGAAGGATGATCCGCTGGTGACGACACGTTCGGCGGGCGAGGGTTTTCTGCGAGCGATACAGATTGTTCCGATCGATGGGCGGCGCGATAGTAGTGGCAATCCGGGGTCACGCGACCGGCCGCGCGGACGAGGTGGTCCACGCAATCGAGAGAATCCACCGCCTGGACAACAGGGCGGTTTCCAGCACGGCCAGAAACGGATCGTCTAAATTATCGGCGATCCTCAGCTCGCAAAATAAAAAATTCCTGTCATCGGGAACGTAAATTGCCGAACGAATTCCGCGGGATGAAACTAACTATCGACCAGATGATCCCAGATGCATGACGGCCACGTCGAAGCATTCAGCGGTGGATTGAATCGGGGAAGCGAATTTAGAGTTTTCTGCCACTTAGGCCGGAGCACCCGTCAGTACAGAGGGTTGACCAGATGACAGAACAGTCGGAGCGGTCGAAGCGCAGTATACGGATACTAATCGTGGACGACAATCGCGATGCTGCTGAGAGTCTGCAAACAATTTTGCGTCTCGAAGGGCATGAAGTCGGCGCCAGTTTCAGCGGACCTGAAGCGTTGGAGGAAGCCGAGCGGCTTAAACCCGAGCTGGTAATTCTCGATATTGGGATGCCGGGTATGGATGGATACGAAACCGCGCGCAAGTTACGAGAGTTGCCGGGGCTTGGCAACGTCGGATTGGTAGCGCTCAGCGGTTGGGGACAGGAAACTGATCGCGAGCGTTCGGCGGCAGCCGGCTTCACGGTTCATCTGGTGAAGCCGGTCAATTTCAAACAACTCAATGCGCTATTGGCGAAATTTGCGACAGAGCAGCCGCGATAATCGAGCAAGGATGAATAGGGAACTTACCGGCTCTGCTCGTCAAGTTCGAGCGAGCAAAGCCGGTAAGTTTCGATTAGTAGAACGAGGGGTTAGCCCTCGGTCCAGCCCCATTTGGCTTTGTTGGCGGCGATTTGGTCGGGCGTCGGATGTTCCGTCTGGACGAAGGTTTTAACCTTGAACTGATCGACCATATCGACGGTTTTGTGATTGAGCTCAATATCATCTTTGAAGACATCGGGGACGGCTGGTTCCTCGAAGATTGCCTGCCACGGGCATTCCGGTTCACAAGCACCGCAATCGATACATTCGTCGGGGTGGATATAGAGCATATTGGGAAAGTGCTCGCGGTCCTCGCCGACGTATTCATAAATGCAATCGACCGGGCATACGCTGACGCATCCGGTGTCGACGCAATCAATACAAAGACGGGTGATCGTCCATGGCATAGCAGCAAATCCTCTCGTGCGCGTGTGCGCGAATAAACTAGCTGGTCCGGAAACCCAAGCAAAGGCTTCGGGTCACCGTTTGTTCAGAATCAGACTTTAGCAGTTTTTGGCATAGCTGACGTGAGGTTTCAACGGCCCGCCGGAGCGATGAGCAGGAGCGTCTGCGAGTGACTCGATAAAGAACGCTGGGGGTGGCATTAAAGCGTGGTCGGGACAGCCACATGAGCATCTTGCGAACTGATTTTCGCCGGTTTCCGGCACTCTGCTAAGATGCATAAAATTTTGATTAGGAATCTTGGCAACGGAGCACGGTCATGGCGCAGGACGGCAAGCGGGTGCGAATCGAAAGCGACAGCATGGGTAAAATCGAGGTCCCTGCGGATCATTACTGGGGCGCACAGACGGAACGCTCGCTGATCCACTTTGCCAGCGGCGAGGACGTGATGCCGCGCTCGGTGATCCGAGCCTTCGGCGTACTGAAAAAGGCGGCTGCCGAAGTTAATCGCGATCTCAAGAAGCTCGCGCCGGATCTAGCTCAGCTGATTGTGCGTGCGGCGGACGAAGTAACTGAGGGAAAGCTCGATGACGAATTTCCACTGCATATATGGCAGACCGGCAGCGGAACGCAGACCAACATGAACGCCAACGAGGTGATCTCGAATCGGGCGATTGAGCTGGCCGGCGGCGAGATGGGTAGCAAAAAGCCCGTCCATCCGAACGATCACGTCAACATGTCGCAATCGTCCAATGATACATTTCCGGCGGCGATGCATATCGCGGCAGCGGAAGAACTGACCAATCGCTTGATTCCCTCGGTTGAAGTGCTGATTGAAGCACTAAAGAAAAAACAGGCGGAAATTGGCGATATCGTGAAGATTGGGCGGACGCATCTGATGGATGCGGTGCCGCTAACGCTGGGGCAGGAGTTCTCCGGATATATTGCGCAGCTTGAGCAGGGAATCGAGCGAATTAGATTGATCCTGCCCGAGGTGATGGAACTCGCGATCGGCGGGACGGCGGTCGGGACCGGCCTGAATACCCATCCAGAGTTTGCCGAGCGGGTCGCGGCGCGAATCGCGGAATTAACCGGGCTGCCGTTCAAATCAGCGCCGAACAAATTTGCGGCGCTGGCCGCTCACGATGTGCTGGTGGCGGCGAGTGGGATGCTCAAAGCATTAGCCTGCGCGCTGATGAAGCTGGCTAACGATATCCGCTGGATGGGGTCGGGGCCGCGCTGCGGCCTGGGCGAGTTGTCGCTGCCCGAGAACGAGCCGGGATCATCGATTATGCCGGGCAAGGTGAATCCGACTCAGTCCGAGGCGATGACGATGATTTGCGTGCAGGTGATGGGCAATGACACGGCGATCGGAATTGCGGGATCACAGGGGAATTTCGAGCTGAACGTCTTCAAGCCGCTGATCATTCACAATCTGCTGCACTCGGTCGCGCTGTTGTCGGACTCGTGCCGGCTGTTCGCCGAGCATTGCATCGAAGGGATCGTGGTGAATCGCGACCGGATCAAGAGCTACGTCGAAAGCTCGCTGATGCTGGTGACGGCGCTGAGTCCGCATATCGGCTATGACAATGCAGCTAAGGTCGCCAAGCGGGCGCATCAGGAGGGCACGACGTTGAAGGAAGCCTGTCTGGCGTTAGGACTGCTGAAGGCGGACGAATTTGATCGGTACGTCGTGGCGGAGAAGATGATCGGTCCGGAAGCGTAACCGTCGCATCACTTGCGGTAATCGCTTGTACACAAGATAATACGTCTCATGTCAGAAGTGATGACGATCCGGGTCGATCGCAAGACCAAGATGCGGCTGGAGAAGCTGGCCAAGGCCACCGACCGCACCAAGTCCTATCTCGCTGCCGAAGCGATCCGCGCATATATCGAATTGAACGAGTGGCAAATCGCGGAGATCAAACAGGCGGTCAAGGAAGCAGATAGCCCGAGCGCTAGGTGGGTCGATCACGAAGAAGTAAAAAAATGGCTTGCGAGCTGGGGAACCTCGCGTGAACGCAAGCCGCCGCTGTGATTGTACGCTGGTTGGCTGCGGCAATCGACGATTTGGTGGCGCTGCGTACCCATGTCTGGGCTGCCGACCCTGAGGCGGCCACGTCGATAGCTCAACGAATCATTAGTGCAGCTTCAGTACTGGAGCGTTTCCCGGCAATAGGTCGGGTGGGACGGATAGCGGGAACTCGCGAACTGGTAATTGCCGGCACCAGCTATGTAATTGCATATCGGGTAAGCGACAAGACGGTGGACGTCTTGCGAGTTTTCCACGGGGCGCAGAAATGGCCGGAGCGAATCGAATGAAAAATCAGCGCAGTGTGGGGGAGCAGTGAAAAAAACCAGTGCGGCAATAATTACGGCGATGCTTCTTAGTATTTCAATAGCAGCGTGGGCGGGGCCGCTCGAGACCGCGCGCGGAATCGATCAGAAGTTTGATGATGCAATTCTTGCGTGCAAGCCGGACACTGCGGTTGAGCTGTTCGATGATGACGCGCTGGCGATTTTCCCTGGCGAAGGCGAGATGGAACGCGGCAAGGTCGCGATCGGGCGGTTGGTAAACAACTTCTCGAAGGCCTTCTGCCCCAATGACTTGAAACAATCGACGCTCAAGGATGCCAGCTTCGCGGCGACACCACTGGGGCCTGATTACGTAATGATCGTTCGCGTGATCGATGCGACCGACAAGAATGGCGCACGCGCGCAATTCCGCGCGACTGAGCTGATCCATCAGACGCGCGGGAAATGGCGCTACCTGGTCGATCACATCTCGGTGGGGCTGGCGCCGGCCAGCGAGAGCGATAAGCCTGCGCCATAGGGAAACCTCGCACATTCACGATGTAATCGAATAAGCGGCGCTTTACGCGGATCGTTCCGGTCGGCTAATTCTGATGATGGGCAAATCTTAGGAGGTAGTTTTTTCCAAGATGGCAGCGCGAACGCTCTTCGAGAAGATTTGGGAGCAACACGTAGTTTATGAAACGCCGGGGCAGCCGGCGCTGATTTATATCGATCTACATCTGGTGCATGAGGTGACCTCGCCGCAGGCCTTCGAGGGTCTCGCCAAGGCGGGTCGCAAAGTGCGGCGGCCCGACCTGACCTTCGCGACGCAGGACCATAATGTTCCGACGACCGACCGGTCGTTGCCGATTGCTGATCCGGACTCGAAGCTGCAGATCGAGATGATGCGGAAGAACTGCCGCGACTTCGGCGTAACACTGTTTGATCTTGGTGCGACAGAACAGGGAATCGTACACGTGATCGGACCGGAGTTGGGACTTTCCCAGCCCGGGATGACGATCGTATGCGGCGACAGTCATACCGCGACGCACGGCGCGCTGGGAGCATTGGCTTTCGGAATCGGCACCAGCGAAGTCGAGCATGTGCTGGCGACGCAATGCTTATGGCAGGCGCGACCCAAGACGATGGAGGTGCGGGTTGACGGCAAGCTCGGGCTTGGCGTTGGGGCCAAAGACCTCATCCTCGGAATCATCGGTCGAATTACGACGGACGGCGGCACCGGTCACGTGATCGAGTATCGCGGCACGACTATCGAGGGACTCTCGATGGAAGAGCGGATGACGGTCTGCAATATGTCGATCGAGGGCGGCGCGCGGGCCGGGATGGTCGCGGCGGATCAGAAGACGATCGATTATCTGCGGGGCCGCCGCTATGTGCCGACGGGCGCCGATTTCGAAAAAGCTGCGCAGCGCTGGCTGAGTTTCCGCACCGATGAGGGTGCGAAATTCGATCGCAGTATCAGCTTCGATGCGGCGTCGTTCGCGCCGCAGGTGACTTGGGGCACGAATCCCGGAATGGTGACGGAGGTTACGGCCAAGGTGCCGGACCCGTCGCAGCTTTGCCGACGCGACCCAGCGGCGCGCGGCTGAGCTTGCGCTCGAATACATGGGATTGCATCCGGGGACGGCGATCGAGGATATCGCAGTGGACCGGGTGTTTATCGGCTCGTGCACCAATGGTCGGGTAAGCGATCTTCAGGCGGCGGCGGAGATCGTCAAGGGGCGGAAAGTATCGTCCAAAGTTAATGCGCTGGTGGTGCCGGGATCGCAGCAGGTAAAGCTCGAGGCGGAAAAGCTCGGGCTCGATCGGGTGTTCGTCGAGGCTGGCTTTGAGTGGCGCGAATCGGGATGCAGCATGTGCCTCGGGATGAATCCGGATATTTTGCAGCCCGGCGAACGCTCGGCAAGCACCTCGAATCGGAATTTCGAGGGACGTCAGGGCAAGGGCGGCCGCACCCATCTGGTGAGCCCGATCATGGCGGCAGCCGCGGCGGTCGCGGGACATTTCGTCGATGTGCGCGAGAGTGGGCGAGATAAGATGGAAAAATTCAAGAATTTCACGGGAATTGTTGCGCCGCTGGATCGTCCGAACGTCGATACCGATCAGATTATCCCTAAACAGTTTCTCAAAGCGGTGGTGCGCAGCGGACTCGGAGCCGGGTTGTTCTTCGATTGGCGTAATCAGCCCGATAGCCAATTCGTGCTTGCAGGAGCCGCGTTTCAAGCAGGCGAATATCCTCGTATCACGGGCGAATTTCGGCTGCGGATCTTCGCGTGAGCACGCCGTATGGGCGCTGGCGGATTTTGGCTTTCGCGCGGTGATCGCGCCGTCATTCGCTGATATCTTCCGCAACAACTGCCTCAAGAATGGGGTGCTGACGATCATCCTCAAGCCGGAAGAAGTCGATGCGATCTTCAATGCGGTCAAGGCGCACGATGGACTACACGCTCACGATCGATCTGGCGGGGCAAAAGGTCTCCGACGAATACGGCTGGTCGGCGCGTTTTCCGATTGATGAGTTCCCGAAGAAATGCCTGCTCGAAGGCCTCGACGATGTCGCATTGACGCTCGGCTCACGAGCAGGAAATCACTGCGTACGAAGCGGCGCATCCGTCGCCCTATCGAGCATAGCCGGCAGCGATTACGGCGATCGGATGGAGATGGCGCTGACCACAACCGAAGCGTCGAATGCGCATCCGCTAATGGTTGAAGCCGGGCATGAGCGGATGCGGCTCGATCAATTCGTCGCGGCGGCGCTTGCGCCGGAGTGTTCGCGGTCGCAGGTCGCCCGGATGATCAAGGCGGGGTTGGTCACGATCAATCACGCAAACGCCCGGGCATCATCGATATTGCATCGCGGCGATACGATCGAGATTGTAAAACCTGCGCTGCCGCCTGCGATGCTCGCGCCGAGCAACGCGCCTGAGATCGACGTGATCTATGAAGACGCGGAATTGATCGTCGTGAACAAACCGGCAGGCATGACGGTCCATCGGGCGCCCGGTCATGCCGATTCGACTTTGGTCGATGGACTCCTCGCGCGATTTCCTGAACTGGCTGCGATGGTGGAACCGGACGGCGTGATACGTCCCGGAATCGTGCATCGGCTGGACAAGGATACGTCCGGAGTGATGGTCGTTGCGCGAACGGCATTCGCACGGATGTCGCTGTCGCGGCAATTCAAGGAACGCACGGTACGGAAGTTTTACGTGGCGATTGTGCGCGGGCGGGTCGCGCAAGAACGGCTGACGATCAGGCGGCCCGTAGGACGCCATCCGGTGGACCGTAAGCGGATGTCAGTCAATTCGCGGACGCCGCGCGAAGCGGTCAGTCACGTCACAGTTTTGCATCGATTCGATGACGCCACGCTGGTGGGAGTGCGGCCCGAGACTGGCCGGACCCATCAGATCAGGGTTCATTTAGCGTCGATTGGAAATCCCTGTATCGATGATTCTACGTATGGCCATACGAGCGGCGCGACAACTATTATTGGACGGCAGGCGCTCCACGCTTATGCGCTGCGGGTTAGTCATCCACGAAGCGCGATCAACATGGAATTTGTCGCGCCGATAGCCGCGGAGATGGAGGACTGGTTGGGCGCCAATGGTCTTCAATCGAGCGAGATTTTGGTTCGTAATTGGAAAGAATTTGAGCAAACCGTGAGCGACCGACCACCGATACTTGAATCGTTCAATTGTTACGAATCCTATTTGACAGATCGAAGGGGCTGCGTTACGTTAGATACCTAACTTCCGCATCGAGTTTCGCAGCGGCAAAGTGTTCCGCCCGTCTCCCACCATCAACGACCGCAGGAATCGACGGCCGTTTGGATACCGAACGATTTTAGCAAGATAAACGAGAGGCGGGTTCCAAAAAGACGCGATTATTCCCGATAATCGCTGACGCCGGAACCGGAATAGATAGCGTTGACTGCGGACTAGAGCGCCGCACAGTCGGGGGAATATCAGGCCGGAGCGAAGTTGCGGGCGAGGTAATTATGGCAAGAGGGCGAGGACCAGCTCGAAGTGAAACGAGCGATGCAGCTGCCGAGGAGCCATCGCAGCATCCGACGGCGATAGTACGGCCGCGCGGATCGCATCATCATACCATCAGCCGGCTGCAAATACCAGCAATGGCGGAATCCAGGAGAATGCTGCGGCGGGTGCTAATGGCGCCTCGCGAGCCGCCGCAGCCTCCTCCACCGTCTCCACCAGTTCCGGCGATCCCGCGTGAGCCGGTCAGCATTATCAGCGAGAATGGGACGCTGAACCTGAAGGCGCTGAAAGGCGCGAAAATAACCGAACTGGCGGGCATCGCGCGCGATTACAATATCGACGGCGCGACCAATATGCGCAAGCAGGAGATGATTTTCTCGATCCTGCAGTCGCAGGCACAGCGCAATGGGTCGATCCTCGGCGAAGGCGTACTGGAGATTTTGCCCGACGGATTCGGCTTCCTGCGCGCGCCCGATTACAATTATTTGCCCGGCCCGGACGATATCTATATCTCGCCGAGTCAGATTCGAAAGTTCAATCTGCGTACCGGTGATATTGTTTCGGGATTGATTCGCCCGCCGAAAGAAGGCGAGCGTTATTTCGCCCTGCTCAAGGTTGAATCGATCAATTATGAAGAGCCGGAGCAGGCGCGCGACAAGATCCTATTCGACAACCTGACGCCGCTCTATCCCGAAGAGCGGATCAAGCTCGAATACGACCACGAAGATTACACGACGCGGATTATCGATCTGGTTGCGCCGATCGGAAAAGGCCAGCGCGGATTGATAGTCGCGGCGCCCTTCACCGGCAAGACCATGATGCTGCAGGCGATTGCGAAGGCAATCGCGCATAATCATCCGGAGATCGTGCTGATTGTATTGCTGGTCGATGAGCGGCCTGAGGAAGTCACCGATATGCTGCGCTCGGTGCACGGCGAAGTCGTGAGTTCGACTTTCGACGAGCCGCCGACCCGCCATGTGCAGGTAGCCGAGATGGTGATCGAGAAGGCGCGGCGGCTGGTCGAGCATGGCCGCGACGTCGTGATCCTGCTCGATTCAATCACACGGCTGGCGCGCGCCTACAATACGGTCGTGCCGCCCTCGGGCAAGATTCTGTCGGGCGGGGTGGACTCGAACGCACTGCATAAACCCAAAAAATTCTTTGGTGCGGCGCGCAATACTGAGGATGGCGGCAGCTTGACCATCATCGCAACGGCGCTGGTGGATACTGGCAGCCGGATGGACGAAGTAATTTTCGAGGAGTTCAAGGGCACCGGCAATCAGCAGATTGCACTGGATCGCCGACTGCTCGAAAAGCGCATCTTCCCAACGGTCGATATCCAACGCTCCTCGACGCGAAAGGAAGAATTATTGCTGCCGCGCAGTACGCTGAATCGAGTGTGGATTTTGCGGAAACTACTGTCGCAACTGAACGCGGTCGAGGCGATGGAGTTTCTGCTGGACAAGATGCAAGGGACGAAGACCAACGAAGAGTTCCTGGAATCGATGAATGCATAGCCTCCTCGCGTAGCTTGCGTTTGATGATTGGGGCTGGATGCGCAAGAATTTCATCGAATCAATAACTTTCCCGCACAGGCGGGCAGAGAGGTTCCGATAGCGCCTATGACCGAAATCAGCATGAAGCAGCTGCTGGAGGCCGGAGTTCACTTTGGCCATCAGACCAGCCGCTGGAATCCGAAGATGAAGCCGTACATCTTCGGCGCGCGTAATGGCATCTATATCATTGACCTGCAACAGACCGTCAAAATGTTCCGCAAGGCCTGTATGATTTCGTGCGCGACCTGGCCGCCGACGGCGGCACGATCCTGTTCGTCGGGACCAAGAAGCAGGCGCAGGATATCGTTCGTGAAGAAGCCGAGCGCTGCGGGATGTTCTATGTGAATAACCGCTGGCTGGGCGGCATGCTGACCAATTTCCAGACCATTCGCGCGTCAATCGATCGGCTCAAGAAGCTCGAAGAGATCATGGCGGATCCGGAAATGATCCAGGCGCTCACCAAGAAAGAGATGAGCGAAAATGCGCGCGCCCATGAAAAACTGATGGCGACGCTGGCCGGGATCAAGAATATGCGCAAGCTGCCGGATGCGCTCTGGGTAATCGACACCAAGAAAGAAGAGATCGCGGTCGCCGAGGCTAACCGCCTCGGAATTCCGGTGGTCGCGGTGGTTGATACCAATTGCGATCCCGATCTGATTGCCTACCGAATTCCGGGCAATGACGACGCGATCCGCGCGATCAAGCTCTTCACGCGCGGCGATTGCCGACGCGGTAATCGAGGGCAAGCAGATCGTCTGAGGAGCGCGCCAAAGGCGCCGACGAGATGATGACGATGCCCGCTGCGCCGCAATCGGCTGAGCCGCCGTCAGCGCAAATCTAGTGTAGTGCCCTCAGTAATTCTGGAAGCACAAGCTGTCATTCTGAGCGCAGCGAAGAATCTCGATACGAGCAATGGAGTTGGAGTCGAGATTCTTCGGTCGCGGACTCCTCAGAATGACGTTTGAGACTGAGTGGGAGAATAACCGGGAACAAGAATGGACGTAAACGCAAATCTCGTCAGAGACCTCCGCGACAAGACCGGCGCGGGCATAATGGACTGCAAGAAGGCTTTGGCCGAGAGCCAGGGCGATCTGGAAAAGGCGACGGTATGGCTGCGCGAGAAGGGTATCGCGCAGGCGGCGAAGCGCGCGGGCCGGATGGCTTCGGAAGGCTCGATCGGTTCGTATATTCATGCGGGCGGCAAGCTCGGCGTGTTAGTCGAGGTCAATTGCGAGAGCGACTTCGTCGCGAAGACCCCGGAGTTCCAGACGCTGGTCAAAGAGATCGGGATGCATATTGCGGCAGCGAATCCGCGCTGTGTCCGGCGTGAAGAGCTCGATCCGGCGATTATCGAGCAAGAACGCCAAATCTATGCGTCGCAATCAGTCGGCAAGCCTGAACAAGTGATCAATAAGATCGTCGAGGGCAAACTCGAAAAATTCTACAAGGACGCGGTGCTCAACGAGCAAGCCTGGGTGCGCGATCCGAATCGAACGATCAGTGATTTGGTCGGTGAATATGTAGGCAAGCTTGGCGAGAAAATCGAGATCCGGCGCTTTGTCCGCTTTCAATTGGGTGAAAATTCCGCCGCCAAAACCGCTTGAATACACGATGTATGGGAGAGCTGTGCTATTGTAGTCAGCATCGGTGATGACACAATCCACGGCCTCTCAAGGCAATATCAGTGGCGCGGCCCGCTATCAGCGGGTGTTGCTGAAATTATCAGGTGAAGCGCTGACGCCGGCCTCAGGCTGCGGGATCGATCTCGATGCGCTCGCTGGAATTGCGAGTGAAATCAAGGAAATCGTCGCGATGGGCGTTGAGCTGGCGATGGTGATTGGGGGCGGCAATATCCTGCGCGGCAGCGACTACGAGGCGCGTGGGATGGATCGCTCGGCGGCTGACCAGATGGGCATGCTGGCGACGGTGATCAATGCCTTGGCTCTGCAAAATGCGCTTGAGCATTGTGAGATTCCAACCCGCGTGCTGTCCGCGATTGCGATGCAGGCGGTATGCGAGTCGTACATCCAGCGGCGTGCGCTGCGCCATCTCGAAAAAGGCCGCGCGGTGATCTTTGCGGCAGGCACCGGCAATCCCTATTTCACCACTGATACCGCGGCGAGCCTGCGCGCAATGGAGATTGGCGCGCAGGTGATCCTCAAGGCAAGCCATCACATTGACGGCGTTTACGATCGCGATCCGATGCGGGAAGCCGACGCGATCAAGTTTGATCGGCTGAGTTACCGGGAAGTGCTCCGCCGCGACCTTAAGGTGATGGACTCGACCGCCTTTACCCTATGCATGGAGAAGCAGCTACCGATTATCGTCTTTAATTTGCGCAAGCCGGGGAATATAAGAAGAGCAATCACCGGTGAAGCGATCGGAACCTGGATTGGACCCGACCAAAGTGTCGAGTCGGCAGTGGCGTCAGCCTAGGCGATAGCAACGCCGGAATTTATAGGGAACTGCGGCAGCCATGGACGATGAAGTTGTCGAACTCGCACAAGCGGAGATGGAACAGGCAGTCGAGGCTTTCCGTCATGAGTTGAGCCGGGTGCGCACCGGACGGGCTTCGACGGCGCTCCTCGAAAATCTCTACGTCAATTATTATGGGGCGCGCACGCCAATCCGTCAGGTGGCGGGGCTGGCTGCGCCGGAAGCCCGGCTGCTGGTAATCACGCCGTACGATCGCGGCGCGATGCACGAAATCGAGAAGGCGATCCAAACCTCTGATCTCGGGCTTAACCCGATGAATGACGGAAAAGTGATTCGGATCGCCATTCCTGAGTTGAATGAAGAGCGCCGCAAGGAACTGGTCCGCCATGTGCGCAAGACTGCCGAAGAGTTTCGCGTGAGCGTCCGGAATCATCGCCGCGACGCCAACGAGATGCTCAAGCAGATGCACAAGGACAAGCAGATCACCGAAGATGACATGCGCGCCACGGAAGCAAAGGTTCAGCATCTGACGACCGAGAACATCGAGAAGCTCGACAAGGTGCTGACGGCCAAGGAAGCGGAGATCATGGAGGTCTGACCCGGGATTATCGGGGCCAGACTGACGATTTCAACCGCAAGTGGCGTCTTTACCTTTCGACGAATTCCCACAGCTATCACTCGAAGCGGGACGGATGCCGCGTCACGTGGCTATCGTGATGGACGGCAATGGCCGCTGGGCGACACAGCGCGGACTTCATCGCCGCGAGGGTCATCGGCGAGGCAAGGATGCGGTGCGAGCGGTGGTCGAGGCGGCGCTCGAACTGGGGATTCCATATCTCACGCTATTCGTTTTCTCAAATGAGAATTGGCAGCGCCCGACCGCGGAAGTCCGCTTCCTGATGCAGCTATTCCATCGATTTCTGCTCACCGAAACCAAGCGGCTGATGAAGCGCGGCGTGCGGGTCGTTGCGATCGGCGATGCGACTCGGCTGCCGCTTCCGGTCCGGCGCGCGCTGGACCAGATGGTCGAGTTGACGGCGGCTAATCGTGCAATGACGGTGGCGCTCGCGCTTTCCTATGGAGGCCGTCAGGATCTGGCGGCGGCGGCCAGACGGATCGCGCAGGGCGTTTTGGAGGGAACGATCAGGCCGGACGAGGTGGACGAAGCTTTGGTCGCGCGCGAGCTGATGACGGACGGGATTCCCGATCCGGACCTGTTGATTCGTACCTCGGGCGAGCAGCGCATCTCGAATTTCTTTCTTTTCCAACTGGCCTACACCGAGCTTTACTTCACCGAGACGCTCTGGCCGGATTTCCGCGAACGCGATTTGATGAAGGCGCTTGCGGAATATCAGTCGCGTGAGCGGCGGTTCGGCACGGTCGCGAACTGCGCCAGCGCGGGACCAAATCCAGTGCGCTCCACCGGCTGATGGCGCACGGAGCTAGCAGAGCGAGGATGCTCGACTCAGCTGCGGAGCCCGAAGCGATCCGGCCCCCGCTGAAATGGGCGGGGGGCAAACGCTGGCTGATACCGCATCTGCGAAAGTTCTGGAAAGGGAATCAGACGCGCCGATTAGTCGAGCCATTTTGCGGCGGGCTCGCCGTGGCGATAGGACTGCGACCTACCCGAGCGATTCTCAACGATATCAATCCGCACGCAATTAATTTTTACCAATGGCTCGCGAGAGGCTTGCCCGTCGAGCTCCCGATGCATAATCAGGAAGCGCTCTACTACCCTTATCGCGAACGCTTCAACACGGTAATCAAGCAGGGTGACGCGCACAGTGCTGAGGCCGCAGTGCTGTTCTATTATCTGAATCGAACCGGATACAACGGGCTGTGCCGCTTTAATAGCAGCGGATTTTTCAACGTCCCGTTCGGGAAGTACAAAGCGATCAACTATGTGACGGATTTCTCAGAGTATCGCGCGGTTTTCGCGGGATGGGAATTTCGTTGCGGAGACTTTGCAAAGCTTGACGTGGAGCCGGATGATTTCGTTTATGCTGACCCGCCTTATGACGTGGAGTTCACCAGATACGCCAAGGAAGACTTCACGTGGGACGATCAGGTGCGGTTGGCGGAATGGCTCGCGCGCCATCATGGTCCGGTGGTTCTATCGAATCAGGCAACCGACCGGATAGTCGAGCTGTATGGAAAATGCGGCTTTTTGCTGAAAATGCTCGATGCACCCCGCATGATCAGCTGCACCGGCGATCGCACCCGCGCACTCGAAGTGCTCGCCCTTAAAGGTTTCTGAATCAGCGTGCTGCGGACCAGGCTCATTACCGCGGCAATCGCATTGCCGGCGACGCTCGCGATTGTAATCTTCGCACCACCGAATATTTTCAGCGGATTTATTGGACTGCTCAGCGTAATCGGTCTCTATGAAGTCAGCGCAATGACCGAGTCCGGTCCGGGCGCTATCGCGCTGCTCGCGGTCTGCGGCCTGATGCCCGCGACGATCCTGCTGATGCATTCGGGTGGACCGTGGCTGCTGCCCGCTGTGGCAATCTTCTCGATGACTTCGCTGACCGTGCGGGTCGGCGTCAACGGACCTGAAGATAAAGGACCGTGGCTGGTCGTGCTCGGCGCGGTATGGGTTGGGGCGTTATTCCCCTACTTTGCCTTTGTACGCAATGCCCCGTACGGGATCACATTGATAATCCTGATGTTGCTGATCGTAGTCGCGAGTGATTCCGGGGCTTATTTCGTCGGGCGATCGATTGGACGAATCAAGCTGCTGCCTAAAGTTAGTCCTAACAAAACCGTCGAGGGCGCGATTGGTGGCCTGGCAGCGAGCATGGCCATCGCGCTCCTCCTGCGCCGGTGGCTGGCGCCGGAGCTTACCGCATCCCGCACGATTATACTGGGCGTCGCGATCGGGTTTTTGGCGCAACTCGGAGATTTGGCTAATTCCGCGTTCAAGCGCGTCGCGCGGGTCAAGGATTCGGGATGGATTTTCCCCGGGCATGGCGGGCTGCTCGATCGGACTTGCAGCCTAGTCTTTCCGGCGGTCTTCACCTACTATTATCTTTATTAACGCGTTACTGGTTTCGCGTTTCCATTACATGATCCTATCAATCGTTTCGGCAGTTGTAATTTTCGCGATCCTGATCATCGTGCACGAGGCCGGCCATTTCTTCATGGCGAAGCGGATGGGTGTGCGCGTGTTGCGCTTTTCGATTGGTTATCCGCCGCGCCTATTTGGCATCCGGCGCGGTGAAACTGATTATTCGCTCGGCGCAACGCCGCTCGGCGGCTACGTGAAAATGCTTGGCGACGAGATCGCCGAGGAGCCCAGCGCCGAAACTATCGCCGGTTATCTGGGCGAATTGCGAGTCGATCTGCTCGAGGCGGCGCGAGCGTCCGGCACGCTCGCCAGAATTGGCAAATCCGGCGATGAAGCGTTGGTCGCGCTCGCAGAAGAGTACAAAGCGCGTCAGAATCAGGTGAGCGCGCTGACCGGCACCGGCGGACCATCAGTCATGCCGGAACCGATGAGCGAATCGGCTAATGATGGACAAGCTCTCTTCGGGCGCGCGGTCAAGCCGGACGAAGCGATCCTGCTACGTGAGATTAGCAAAAGCGCGACGGTCAAGCTGGCGATCGAAAAACTCGCCAACCTGAAACCTGCCGCACTGCTCAGCGCATTCAATAGTCGAGCGTTCCCCAGTCAGAAGTTGAGCCGGCGATTCGCAATTGTGCTGGCGGGCCCGGCGGCAAATATCCTGTTTGCGCCGTTGCTCATGATCGCCGTCTTTATGCTTGGCGTACCGACCACGTTGCCGGTGTTGGGGACGATCAAGCAGGATATGCCGGGCTATGCTGCCGGGCTGCGGCCGGGCGATCGGGTCGTCGCCGTCGATGGGAAAGCGATCACTACCTGGGACGAATTGTCGCGGATGGTCAAGGAGAGCAACGGCCATCAGCTGGAGCTCTCGGTCAATCGAATCAAAAATGGCGCGCCGGTCACGATGAAAATCGCGGCGCAGCCCAAGCTGGTCCCGGAGCAGACGATCTACGGCAACCAAGCGCCGACCTGGATTCTGGGTGTGATGCCGCGCGGGGACGAAGCCATCCGGAAGTTCCCGCCATTGCAGGCGATTTCAACCGGCGTGATCGAGACCGTCCGGATGACCGGTGCGCTGTTCGTCGGAATCGGCAAGATCATTACTGGAGCTACACCAGTCCGGCAGGCGCTCGGCGGTCCGATCATGATTGCGCAGATGGCCGGCAAGGAAGCGCATCAGGGTTTCGCGGATGTCGCGCTGTTCATGGTGATGCTCAGTCTGGAACTCGGCATTATCAATTTATTGCCAGTACCCCTTTTGGATGGCGGTCATTTGTTGTTTTTCGTGATCGAGGGTGTGCGGGGGGAGCCGCTCAAACTGCGCCACCGCGAGATTGCGATGCAAATTGGACTGTTTCTGCTCGCGATCCTGATGGCTTTCGTAATCCTGAATGACATCTCTCGTCTTATCGGCTGATTCCCTGTTGCGCGAGAGCGCGACGATTGGGCCAGTGCTGGGGCTCGACACGGGAGGGCCGGAAGCAAGTCTGGGGATAGTCGCCGAGGGACGGTCTCGGAGCAGCCTTACACGATCGTCCACTTCGCATTGCGCGGGACTGCCGGCTGCGGTTGATGAGGTGCTCGACATGGCCAGCCTGCGAATCGCTGATCTGGCTGGAATTGCGGTCGGGATTGGACCGGGATCATTTACAGGCCTTAGGATTGGGCTGAGCTATGCCAAAGGACTCGCCACTGCGCGACAACTACCAATCGTGGGCGCGTCATCAATCGATGCGATGGCGTTGTGTGCGGAATCGCGCCTGACTCCCGGGACATTAGTCTGTCCGGTAATCGATGCGCGCCGAGGCGAAGTTTACGCGGCGCTTTACCGCTTCTCCGGCGATGCGCTAGAAAGAATTACAGGTGACATGGTGGCGCCGTTCACGAGGCTGATTTCACAGATAAACGGAAAGGTTATTTTCGTCGGCGGTGCGAAAGCCATTGAGGCGCGTGCCTTGGCTGAGGCTCGGGGTTGTATTGCAAACGTGTATGCCGAGCTTGAGCAGCGTGGAAGCTGGATCGCGGCGATCGGCGCCGCGCGAATAGCCCGCGATGACTGCGATCGAATCGCATCACTTGAGCCGCTTTATGTTCGTGCGTCGGGAGCTGTCCTCAAGGAAGGCGGGCCACCATAAAATCAAAGGCCGTCACAAAATCGGGAGAAGAGAGCAATGGAGCGTCGAGAGGAAGAATTGATCGAGCGTTACCTGACACATGACGACGAACTGCGTGGACTCTATGACGAGCATCAGGATTTGAAGCATCAACTAGAGACCTTCCGCCACAAAATCCATCTCACGACCGAGGAGGAAATCGAAAAGCGCCGCCTGCAAAAGCTGAAATTAGCCTCCAAAGATCGCATGATGGAGATCCTGAATCGGTATCAGCACGCGCACGCGGATTAGTCCGCGTACCGTGTCCGACAGTTTCGATTCTCACTGCAGCGGCGCTTAGACGTCACGATGCCAAGCCATACCATATCTGTCTTAGTGGAAAATGAGTTCGGAGTACTCGCCCGGGTGGCGGGTCTATTTTCGAGCCGCGGTTTCAATATTGAATCTTTAACGGTCAACGCCGATCCGCTCGACCCGACAGTTTCGCGGATCGTCGTGATCAGCGCCGGCGATGATCAGGTGCTTGAACAGATCAACAAACAACTCAACAAGCTGGTCTGCGTGATCAAGGTAATCGACTTCCACGAAGTCGATACGGTCGATCGCGAGTTGATGCTGGTTAAAGTCGCGGTGGAAGAACGCTCGCGGTCCGAACTGGATTCAATCGTGCAGGCGTTCCGCGCGCACGTCGTGGATATTGGGCCGCGCTCGCAAACGATCGAAGTCACCGGCGATGATGACAAGCTCAAGGCTTTTGTCGCGCTAGTCCGGCCGCTTGGGTATTCGCGAGATAGTCCGCACCGGGAAGATCGCGATGGCGCGATCGGCCCAGCTTGAAAGCAATAATCATCGCAACGCGCGTGAAGTGGCTTGAAATCCCTTTGGACAGTCTGATGCAGGGAGTTAACTCATGAAGGTTTTCTACGATCGCGACGCCGATCTGAGCGCGCTGAAGCCGCATAAGATCGCGATTATGGGTTTCGGGAGCCAGGGCCATGCCCATGCGCTGAACTTGCGTGACAGTGGAGTCGATGTGCGGGTGGGACTTCGCAAAGATAGCCCGATCGGTCGCCAAGGCCGAAAAGCAGGGCTTGCGCGTGCTGGATACTTCGGAGGCTGCGAGCGAGGCCGACATAGTAATGGTCTTGGTGCCCGACGAGATGGCGGCGGACATCTATAAGGCTGAAATCGAACCATTCATGACCAAGGGCAAGTATCTGGCCTTCGGTCACGGCTTCAATATCCATTTCAAATTTATCCAGCCGTCGAAAGACGTGAATGTTTTCATGATCGCGCCGAAGGGCCCCGGGCATCTGGTGCGCTCGGAATTCGTCAAAGGGCGCGGCGTGCCGTGCCTGCTCGCGGTCGAGCAGGATCCCTCGGGCGATACCCACAAAATCGGACTCGCCTATGGATGTGCGATCGGAGGCGGCCGCGCGGCCATTATCGAAACCAGCTATCGCGAGGAGACCGAGACCGATCTCTTCGGCGAGCAGTCGGTGCTGTGCGGCGGCCTGACCGAGCTGATTCGCGCAGGCTACGAAACGCTGGTCGAGGCGGGTTACGCGCCGGAAATGGCGTACTTCGAGTGTGTGCATGAAGTGAAGCTGATCGTCGATTTGATCTACGAGGGCGGCATCTCGAACATGCGCTACTCGATCAGCAATACCGCTGAGTATGGCGATATGACGCGGGGCACGAAGGTGGTCGGTGAGGCCACCCGCAAGGCGATGAAGCAGATCCTCGCGGATATCCAGTCAGGGCAAATTCGCTAACGAATGGATCGGGGAATATCGCGCAGGGACTGACGAATTTCAAGCGGCTGCGCTCCGAGGGCGAAAAGCATCCGGTGGAAGAAGTCGGACGGCAAGTTGCGCTCGTTCATGCCGTGGCTCGGCAGTGAGCGGCTGGTCGATCGCAGCCGAAACTGAGTATTTGAAAGTGATCGCCATTGTTACCGCAACTGATCCTGGTTGAGCAATCTAATTACACGCATAGCTTCGGCCGTCGGGATCGCGGCTGAAGGAGCGATACTCACCGTCGCGATCGCGGCAGTGGGTATTGTCGTTTCAATTATAGGACTCCCGTGGATCGGCGTGCCGCTCTTGTTGATAGCGCTTGCGGTCGGCGCATTCTTTCGTGATCCGGAGCGTCATCCGCGGGTCTCCGGCGATGTCGTCATATCCGCGGCCGATGGACGAGTCTGCGAAGTTAGTGAAGCTCCGCTGCCGGAAGTTGGCGGCCCGCCTGCCCAACGGGTCTCGGTCTTCATGTCGCCACTTGACGTTCATGTGAATCGCGCGCCGGTAAGCGGAGAGGTCGTACGGGTCAAACATACTGCCGGAGAATTCAAGGCGGCCTTTCGCGACGTCGCGAGCGAGCAAAACGAACGCAACGCGATCATCTTTCGCGACCGTAAGAATCGCACTCACGCAATGGTTCAAATCGCGGGCTATCTCCGGCCGGGGCAGCGGATCGTGCGCGGCGTCCCGCGCCGTCGGCGAGCGGGCGCGCCAGGAGCCCGTCGATGTACAGGTCGAGCGCCGGGCGCTCCCGGCGACCCAGCCGCCGGGCGAGTTGCGTATCACAACACACGCGCTGTGATCTACGCACAACAGAAGGTAACCAGCATGCGACGGGCTGCGTCAGAGCAACCGAGCCGATCCTGGCCTGCCTCAGGCCGCCCCGCGCCAGGGCGCGAGCGCGGAACGAGACGTCCCTCGGCCGCCCTGCACCAGGCTGCGGCGGCGGACTGCGGCAGCCGGCGGGCGCATCGAACCGTCGGAAGGTCGGCCCGGAGACGCTGATGGAGGCGATGGCCTCGCCGTGGCTCCTGTGGATCAGGTCCCGCCACGGCGGTGAGCCCGATCTCGACCTCGTCGATCGCCAACCCCGTGAGCCAGCGGAGCGCGTACCTCGCCGTATACTCGCGGGCGGAGCGCCGTCCCAGCCGGTCACGGTCGTTGCGTCGGTGTCAGCGGCGCAGCTCGCCGGCCTGCCGCTGGGCCTCGGTCGGATCAGGAGCCCGGCTGACGCAGCACCTTGCCGTTGGACGTGCTCGCGTGCAAGGGGATGCGCTGGCCGACCCAGTTGTGCGGCTGC
>CAWHOQ010000011.1:0-25389 GCA_963831065.1 uncultured Pseudomonadota bacterium | reverse complement strand
TCAAGTATGCAATCAGGCGGCGAAGCTTCGTTATATGTCGGGCGGCCAGGCCAAGCTGCCGATCACCTTTCGCACCGTGTACGGCGCGATGGGCGGGGCAGCCGCGCAGCACTCGGAAACCGTCTATGCGCAATTTCTGAGCGTTCCCGGTCTTAAGATCGTTGTGCCGTCGAGTCCCTCTGATGTGAAAGGACTGCTCAAGAGCGCGATCCGCGATGATAATCCGGTGATCGTCTTTGAGCACGGCGGTTTGGGGCGTTTACGCGAAGAGATACCTGCCGGCGAGCATCTGGTGCCGCTCGGCAAAGCCGCAGTGAAACGAACCGGTGAAAACGTAACGCTGGTCGCGATCGGCGCGATGGTGCCGAAGGCGCTCAAGGTCGCGCGACAAGCTCGCCAAGGAAGATATCAGCGTGGAAGTTGTCGATCCGCGCACGCTGGTTCCCCTCGATGAGGACACTATCCTCAGCTCAATCGAGAAAACCAATCGCGCCGTGATTGCTGACGAAGGCCATCTGCGGGGCGGCGCCGCGACTGATATCGCCGCAATGATCGGCGAGAAGGGTTTCGATTTCCTCGATGGGCCGGTCAAGCGCGTCACCTCGCTCGACGTGCCGATTCCCTTCAGCCCGCCGCTCGAAAAGGCCACCATTGCTGACGAGGCGCGGATCGAGGCGGCGATCCGCGAGCTGCTCTGAACTCAGGTTTGCCTAGACTTCGCTCTCAGGAGGCGCGTCATGGTCGGCAAAGGACTCTTTCATACGCATCTGGTTGTCCGGGAACTCGAGAAATCATTGCGCTTTTACACTGGCCTCTTCGGTATGGAGCAAATCGAATTTAGGGACGGGACTCTCGTTTTCCTCACCACCCCTGGGCGTAACGATCTCCTTGCCTTGAATCCGGGCGGTTCGGGGGCTATCCCGGAGGCTGCGCGACCGAGCAGCCGCGCGAGGAAAAGCTCGCCGGGGTGCAGGGCGGGATTGCGCATTTCGGCTACATGCTCCCAAGCCCAGAGGAGTATGAACGCGTCATTGCACAAGTCGCCGACTTCGGCGGACATCTTGTCGTTCGCTGCGATCACGGCGGAATGTTCACGCACACCTATCTCGCTGACCCGGATGGCTATGTCGTCGAGGTTCAGTACGGAAGCTAAGACGTAGCCAGATGCCGATCGAAGTTACGATGCCCAAGTTCGGGCTGACGATGCACGAAGGGACGATCCAACGCTACTTCAAAGCGATTGGCGATAACGTCAAAGCGGGCGAGCCGCTTTATGAAGTCGAAACCGAAAAGGTTCTGTATGAGGTCGAGGCGCCCGCCTCAGGCATCCTCGCGCGATGGGTGCACGAAGAAGGCGCGGTGGTGGAGTGCGGCGGACTGGTCGCGCTGATTGCCGCATCGGGGGAAGATGTCGCGGCGGTGGCGGCCGCCGATGGGCAGGAGCGGCAGCGCGAAGCGCTGCCGCTCCTGCTCCATCCCAAGCTGTCGTTGGGGTCAGTGGGCGCATCGGAAGGCGCGCCCACTGACCCCAACGATACTGGCGGGGCCTCCGCAGGCGCGCGCCGCCCGATTAGCCCGGTCGCGCGCAAGCTCGCCGCCGAACTTGGCGTCGAGCTTGCGCGCGTCGCCGGCAGCGGCCCGGGCGGACGAATCACGCGGGAGGATGTGGAGCGCGCGGCGCAGCCGCGCGCTCCACATCCTCCCGCCTCGACCGCGAATGGGACCGGCACTCAGGATGCCGCGGCAGGTGAGCGGCGAGGCGGCTTCTGCCGCCGTGCCGCCCACCTCCGCCAAACCCCGCGCTGCGCAGTCTGCCGATGCGCGGAATGCGCAAGACGATCGCGTCCCGGATGCATCAGAGCTTGCGCGATACCGCCCAGCTCACCATCAGCACCGAGGCCGACGTGACCGCCGCGGTCGAACTGCGCAGCCGCCTCACGCGCGAATTTGATTTCACCTATACTGACCTGCTGATTCATGCCGTCGCCCGCGCACTCTTTCGGCATCCCCGGATGAACTCACGGCTGACCGACGACGCGATCATCTCGGTTGCGGAGATTAATGTCGGGATGGCCGTAGCGCTCGACGAAGGCCTGATCGTGCCGGTAATTCGCGATGCAGACCATAAGGCATTGCGCGAAATTGCAGGCGAGACCAGTGAACTCGTAGAACGCGCCCGGACGGGCAAGCTGAAACTCGACGATGTCAGCGGCGGCACGTTCACCATCACCAATCTCGGCGGCTTCGGCATCGATACCTTTACGCCGATCCTGAATCTCGGCGAGACTGGCATACTCGGTATCGGACGGATAATCGAGAAACCGGCGATTTACCGCGGCGAGATTGCGAAGCGCTCGATGCTCGCGCTGTCGCTGACTTTCGATCATCGGATTATCGATGGCGTACCCGCGGCAGCGTTTCTTCAGACCGTGATCGATATTTTCAATTATGGCGACCGCTAGGGGTCGCGCGGGCCGGACCCGGACCCGCCTAGCGATCTTCCATTACGCGAGTTTCGCCGGATGCGCTGCAGCGGCTCTCTTGCTGTGCAAGCCTTTCATTGCGCAGACCGCAGAAAGGAAGTCATCGCATCTCAAAGGCCTGGTTGAACCTGCACCCCCGCCCAAGCCAATCGATTACGACAAGCTTACGCAAGAAGCTACCGACCTGTTGACGCAGGAAATCCGCATTAACACGACCAATCCGCCGGGCAACGAGCTCGCAGCGGCAAAGCTGCTCAAAGAGAAATTTCTTGCGGACGGCATTCCGGCGACGATTTGGGAGCCATACCCGGGCCGTGGCGCGATTGCGGCGCGGTTGCACGGAGCAGGCGGCCGCAGTCCCGCACTTGTGCTGCTGAGCCATCTCGATGTGGTTCCGGCCAACCCCAAAGAATGGCAAGTGCCGCCGTTCGCCGGCGAAGTCAAAGACGGAGTCATTTGGGGCCGGGGTGCGATTGATGACAAAGGACCGGGAGTAATCGAGCTCATGGCGATGCTCGCGATTAAGCGCGCCGGCCTCCTGCTCGATCGCGATATCGTCTTTATTGCGACCGGAGACGAAGAGGAAGGCGGACGCAAAGGCGCGGGCTGGATGGTCGATCATCAGGCCGAGGTTTTTGCCGACGCCAAGTACCTGCTCAACGAAGGCGGCGGAATCAGTGCGCGGCCCAACGGAAAGCTCGCTTTCGACGTGTCGATTACAGAAAAAACGCCGCTGTGGTTGCGACTCACTGCAGAGGGCGCGGAGGGCCATGGCGCGGTCCCACCCGAGCAGACAGCGGTCACCCGGCTGGTTCAGGCGCTACAGCGAGTGATTGCGTATCATGCGCAGATCCGGGTGATCGACCAGGTGCGCGACTATTTCAAAGCGATCGCGGAACTGGACGGCGGCCCGCCGGAATTTCTTGATCTCGCGCGATCGTTGCGCAACGACCCGGATTTCGCCCGCAAGTTTGTCTCAGTACCCCGGCAGAACGCGGTCGTGCGCGATACCTTCACGCCTACCGTGTTGAGCGCGAGCGACAAGACGAATGTGATTCCAGCGACGGCGACTGCCGAAATTGATGGCCGTCTGTTGCCCGGAGATGACCCTAAAACGGATGTCGCCAATTTGCGTAAAGTTATCGGCGATGACTCGATCAAAATTGATGTAATTCTAAATTTTCCTTCGATCTCGTCGCCCCGCAAATCGCATCTGATGGGTGCAATCGAGAAACTCGCCAGTAGCGACAATGCCCGCGTCGTCCCGATGATGATCGCGGGCTTTACCGACAGCCATTACTTTCGTCAAAAGGGACTGATCGCTTATGGCTTTATCCCGATCGAGCTTGCGCCCGCCGAGGAAAAAGGCGTCCACGGCATCAACGAGCGGATTCAGGTGAAAGAACTAGCCGACGGCCTCAAGCGAATGGTCGAACTGCTCAAGACCGTCGGCGATCGGTAGATGCGGCTTATGGAGATTCCAGACCGAGGGGCAGCGAGGCTGCGCCTAAGGCCACCCCGGGTTTCATCGAGCCGACTTTGGTAAAGGTCTGCGTGGTCGGATTGTAAATCTCTGCGACTTTTGTGGTTTTGGCATTACTGGTGTTTTTCGCGCCGCCGAAACCGCCCGCAACGTAGTACGGTGTTGTCATCGAGCAGGACTGCGACGTGACCCGCATGCGGATGCTTCATCGCTGAAGCGCAGACCGTCTGGCTAGTATTATTGACAGTGATGGTGATGGGGGCGCCGCCGACGCAGGAGAAGGTCTTTGACGTCGGGTCGTAAAGCTCCGCGCCCTGCGCGACGGTACCGACAAATGAGCCGATACTGCCATTCGAGGAGATTACAATCTGACTTACGTCGAAGCCGCCGCTGATCAACACTGTTCCCTTCTCGTCCTGTAACAGCGTGGCGCCGTGCAAGAGCAGCGGTTCCATCAGCGGTCCTGTAGTAGCCGTAAAGGTTTGCGTTGAAGGATCGAAGATATCGGCCGCCGCGGTTGCGCCAAAAGCCCCGCCACCGCTCGCCAAGTCGCTATCGCCGCCCGCAATCAGGATGGTGCCATCCTTAAGCGGCGTTGCAGTATGGAACGCGCGAGAAGCCGACATCGGGCTGCTAAGACTGGTGAAGGTTCCCGTGAACGGATGGTAAAGCTCTGCGGTGTTCAGGGTCTCGCCCTGCAGGCTGGAGGTGCTGCTATTATTGGCGAGGCCACCCGTGATCAGGACGTCGCCGGCGTATGGGCCTGTCGTCAACAGCGTCGCCGTGTGAAAAGCGCGCGGGCTGCTCATATTGCCGGTAGTCGGGGTAAAGAGTAATTGCTGCCGGATCAAAGATCTCTGCCGTATTCTGCGGGTTGCCTGACGCATCGAGTCCTCCCGTAATCAGGACCGTGCCATCATTGAACGTGGTCGCGGTACATCCGGCTCGCGGCTGACTCAGCTGGTTACGGCGCGGTCAACGCCACAAATTTAGCCGTGTCGCGACCATATTCCTCAGCGCTGTTGAGCGTGGTCATAGTTAAAGTGATCGAGCCTTTAGTCTGAGCCGAAACCTGGGCCCCCCCGACCACGAAGAGCGGCAGCTCCGCGCTGCCCGGACCGACCAGCAATGTCAATCCACAAGGCTCTGCACGATCGGTCGTCAGTGCGCCGGTCTTGATGAATTTTTTCTTCGTGAAACTATAGAACTGCACCTGAGTAGTCGATTTGCTGCCTTTGATACCTCCGGCGATCATGATGTCACCAACACCGGGCGCATTGCGGGGTTCCTTTTCGCCGGGAGCGCCACTGTCGTTGCGGATGATCATGTCTCTCATCTCCGCGACTCGTGGTGGAGTGAACTGTTGATTAATCGATCCGGCGCTGGAGCAGTCCTGGATCAGTGGGCCGAGAAAACATAAAGCTGCTGCCCAAACGAACCAGTAGCGGGTTAATCTCTTCATCGTATCTTTTTTACTCCTCTGAGAAGCTCATCAGTGCCAAATGATGACTCGTTATTGGATATGGAGACCATTACCGATTAACACAGCTAAATAGTAATTAGGTTAATATAGGTCTATAAATATAAGGTCATGAGAGCTTTATTTAGCTAAATGCACTGAATCGCAAAAACAAGTACATTTAGAATAACAATCGCCTGCCTTCAGGCGTATAGACACAGCACATTGCGCCAAAGTTGACAGCGTACGTTTCCCAAAAGCCCGATTACGAAGCTGCTTGAAATGGGAGATTAGCCGTCAAGATCGTCGAGCTGCGCGTATGACAACGAGATCTCGATCGCAGCAATCTCAAGCCGAAATGAGGGCGGCGCGAAATTCGGCCACGGCGCCACGCCATGTTCCGCCAAGCCTTTTCGGCATAGCCGATCAGAACTGCGATCGATCTGATCAGAAATACTTCTGGCTACTTAGCTATTAGTTTTGGGCGAAGCGGGAATTCTTTTCGAACCAGCAACGTGACTGCCAATGATGAAAATTGAGGATCGACAGTAAGCCGGACAGAGTCGCGAAATATTGATTTCTTGGTGTAAAAATCCGGCAGCCAAAACTATACGTGATAAGATTGTGATGGCCCTGCTGAACTCGGCCCTCCGGCTGGTACATGGCCCCCCCAGACTGGCCAAAGGGTACGAACGGCAGGGCCAACCAATAATGTATCCTAATTAAGACTCTTTAGGAATCGATAGAATAATTGGGCAGTTAATGCAAGATAAGGCAGTACAAAAGCCTCAGGAGTTAAAGTAATGGGTATTCTGAATGACGTGGAGAGCTTAAGAAAACGTGCAGAGCAGCATCTTGCTTCCGGTGCAGTTACGGATGAGTACAATGCCGACCGTGCAGAAGTAGTGAGAGTCCTTAATACGCTTTTGGCAACCGAATTAATGTGTGTGCTGCGCTATAAGCGTCATTACTTCATGGCTGCTGGAATTTATGCCGGAGTTGCGAAGAAGGAATTTCTGGAGCACGCCCAAGAAGCGCAGCAACATGCCGAGCGGATTGCTGAGCGGATTGTGGAGTTAAACGGCAGACCTGATTTTAATCCGGCGACATTAACGGAACGTAGTCTCTCACAATACACGAATGCCAATACCCTCCATGAGATGATCAGGGAAGACCTGATAGCTGAACGTATTGCGGTAGAAGCCTATTCAGAAGTTGTTAGATGGTTGGGTGATACTGACGTGACCAGTCGCAAGCTAGTTGCTGACATCTTGATGGTTGAGGAACAACACGCCACGGACATGCAAAAACTGTTCGGAAGATTACAAGTCATCTAACAATGACAAGGGAAATCTCGAAGTTGGGGCTCAGCTCACGCGATTCGCGGCTGGCGCAAATCGGGGAGCGCCAGCGGCGCGAGAAGCGGCTGTTCAAGAGCCATAGTCGTAAGCGGTCGAGGTATAGATAGACCACCGGCGTCGTAAACAGGGTAAGAGCCTGACTGACGATCAGTCCGCCCACGATCGCCACGCCGAGAGGCCGCCGTAGCTCCGCTCCATAGCCGGTTCCGAGCGCCAGCGGCAGACCACCGAGCAAAGCCGCCATGGTGGTCATCATGATTGGTCGAAAGCGCAATAGGCAGGCCTGGAAGATGGCGTCCTCCGAAGATTTGCCCTGCTTGCGCTCGGCCTCGAGCGCGAAATCGATCATCAGGATAGCGTTCTTTTTCACGATGCCGATCAGCAGGACGATCCCGACCAGTGCGATCACGCTCAGATCGATCCCGCAAATTCGCAGCGCCAGCAGCGCGCCGATTCCGGCTGACGGCAGCGTGGATAAAATCGTGATCGGATGAATATAGCTCTCGTACAAAATCCCGAGCACGATATAAACGCTGAGCAGGGCGGCGAGAATCAGCATCGGCTCGTTCGCGAGTGAGGCCTGGAAGGCTTGAGCGGTGCCGGCGAACGCGCCACGGATTCCAGCCGGCAGATGGATTGCGGCTTCGGCCTGATTGATCAGATTAACCGCATCACCCAGTGAAACACCGGGCGCGAGATTGAAGGAGATCGTCACCGCCGGAAACTGCCCCTGATGATTGACGGCCAGTGAGGTAGTCGAATTATCGAAGCGGCTGATCGCACCGAGCGGAATCATGTTGGTGGCACTGTTGGCTGGGGCGGCTGGCGCTGCTGCGCTATTGGGCGTGCCGATTATCGTAAGTTTGGGAGATTGAGCCGAGGCTCCTCCAAGGACGAGCGGAGCGCTGCGGTCCGGCATCGCGGTCGCAGCGGGCGCAGGCGCCGGACTGAAGTGGATCTCGCCAAGCGAAGCGGGGTCTTGCCAATACTGCGGCGCCACCTCCATCACCACGAAGTATTGATTTAACGGCGTATACATCGTCGAGACTTCACGCTGGCCATAGGCGTCGTAGAGCGTATCGTCGATCATCTGCGTGGATAGTCCCAGGCGCGCGGCGCTGTCGCGGTCAATCATGACGTTGGCGGCGAGTCCGGCGTTTTGCTGGTCACTGCTGACGTCGGTCAACTGCGGGAGCGTCCGCAGTTTCGCGAGTAGTTGCGGCGCCCACGCGGTCAGCAGATGAAGATCGTCGCTGGTCAGCGTGTATTGGTATTCCGCATTCGAACTCCGTCCGCCAATGCGCAAATCCTGCGTCGCTTGCAGATAGAGACTCAGCCCGGCCTGATCCTTTAACTTCTTCCGGATTCGCGCGATCACTTGTTGCGCGCTGACCTTACGCTCACTGAGCGGCTTTAGTCCCACATACATATTGGCGGTGTTGGTCGCGCCATTGGTGCCGGTGAAGGCGAGCACGTTGTACACGGCCGGGTCTTCACCAACTTTCGTGATTAGGCTAACCAGACGTCGATTCATCTCCTGATAAGAGGTATCCTGGTCCGCGACAATTGCTCCGGCCAAACGGCCATTGTCCTGCTCCGGGAAGAAGCCTTTCGGCGCGATATAGAAAAGATAGATATTAAGCGCGACTGTCAGCACGGTGACCGCCGCCGCCAACGGCGCGTGACGCAGCACCCAGCGCAAGCCTGATTCGTAGCCGGTGAGCATCCGCGCGAAACCACGCTCGCTCAACTGATACAGCCGGTTGTGGCGACGGCCATCTTCGCGGCGCAAGAGCTTTGCGCACATCATCGGCGTAGTGGTCAGCGACACTATCATCGAGACCGCCACTGCCGCCGCCAGGGTGACCGCGAATTCGCGGAACAGGCGTCCGACGATTCCGCCCATCAGCAGAATCGGGATGAACACCGCAATCAAGGAGATGCTGATCGAGACAACCGTGAAGCCAATCTCCCGTGCCCCCAGCAATGCTGCCTGAACACGCGGCATCCCCTGCTCGATATAGCGCGAGATATTTTCGACCACGACGATCGCGTCGTCCACGACGAAGCCGGTCGAGATCGTCAATGCCATCAGGGAGAGATTGTCGATGCTGAACCCGCACAGGTACATCACGCCGAACGTCGCGATCAGCGAAACCGGCACGACTATCCCCGGAATCGCAGTCGTGCGCAGATTGCGTAGAAACACAAAGACCACGAGCACGACCAGTCCCACCGAAATCAGGAGGGTCAGCTCAACGTCGTGGACTGAGGAGCGGATGCTCGAACTGCGATCGAGTACAACGTCGAGCTTGATCGAAGCCGGAATCGAGGCGCGCAAAGCCGGCAGTGCCGCTTTGACCCGGTCCACCGTATCGATCACGTTGGCGCCCGGCTGGCGCCACACCAGCACCAGAATCGCGCGATGCGCGTCCGAGTAGCCCGACGCGCGCAGGTTTTGCACCGAATTCTGCACGGTCGCCACGTCATTCAGCCGCACCGCAGAACCGTTGTGATAGCCAACGATCAGCGGCTTGTACTGATCCGCCGAGAGCAGCTGATCGGTAGTACTGATCGCCCAGGCATTGTGACTATCGGCGAATTCGCCCTTGGGAAGATTGGCGTTAGCCGAGCTCAGCACGCCGCGCACCTGCTCGAGACTGATGCCGAGGTCCTTGAGCTGTGTAGGGTTGAGTTCGACGCGCACGGCCGGCAGCGCTCCGCCTCCGACAACGACCTGTCCGACGCCCTCAATCTGAGAGAGCTTCTGCTGCAAAATCGAATCCGCGGCGTCGTAGAGTTGACCGGGCGATTTAACCGCTGAGGTCAGGGCCAGAATCACGACCGGCGGGTCCGCCGGATTCACTTTGCGATAGGTCGGTTTGGCCGGCAGATTCGCCGGCAGATAACTGCTTGCGGCATTGATCGCCGCCTGTACGTCGCGCCCCGCCGCGTCGATATTGCGATTCAGATCGAACTGCAAAACAATCGCAGTCTGGCCTTGCGCGCTGGTCGAGGTCATGTCGGTCAGCGAGGCGATATGACCGAACTGCCGCTCGAGCGGGGTCGCGACCGAGCTCGCCATTGTTTCGGGGCTGGCGCCGGGCAATTGGGCCTGCACCTGAATCGTCGGAAAATCGACCGCGGGTAAGGGCGCGACCGGCAGCCAGCGGAAGGCCGCGATTCCGGCCAGCGTGATCGCAATTGTCAGCAGCGTAGTGCCGACCGAATTCCGGATGAAGGTTGCGGAGAAATTCATGACGCCCGCGCCGCCAACTCCGGCGTCTCCATCTCATCCGCGGATTTGGTCGAAGCCGAAGCCAGCCTCTCGAAATAGAGGAAGATCACTGGAGTGGTGTACAAGGTCAGTACTTGACTGAGCAGCAGCCCACCGACGATCGCTACGCCGAGCGGGCGGCGCAGTTCCGAACCAGCTCCGCTGCCGAAGGCGAGTGGGAGGGCGCCCAGCAGCGCCGCCATGGTGGTCATCATGATCGGCCTGAAGCGCATCAGGCAGGCTTGAAAAATCGCATCCACTGGGCTTTTGCCGCCCTCGCGCTGCGCTTCGAGCGCAAAATCGATCATCATGATTGCGTTCTTTTTGACGATACCGATCAAAAGGATGATCCCGATGAGGGCGACCACGTCTAATTCCATCCGGCAAATCAGCAGGGCAAGGATTGCGCCCACGCCCGCCGACGGCAGAGTCGAGAGAATCGTAATCGGATGGATGTAGCTCTCGTACAGAATCCCCAAGACGATATAGACGACGATTAACGCTGCGAGGATCAGCAGTGGCTCGCTTGCCAATGAGGCGCTGAACGCTGCGGCGCTCCCTTGGAAAGAAACCTGCACGCTCGCCGGCACGCCAATTTGATTCCGCGTCGCCTTAATCGCGTCAACCGCCTCGCCCAGCGAGTAACCGTTTGCAACGTTGAAGGAGATCGTCACCGCCGGAAATTGCCCCTGATGATTCACGGTGAGCGGTGCGCTAGTCGCCTCGAAATGCGTAAAAGCGCTGAGCGGAGCCTCGCCGCCATTGGCCGCGCCCACGTAAATGTCCTGCAAGGTTTTCGGATCGCGCTGGAACTCCGGCGCGACTTCGAGGACTACGTGGTACTGATTGAGCTGCGTAAACATGGTCGAGATCTGGCGTTGGCCGAACGCATCGTAGAGCGTGTTGTCGATAGTTGACGCCGTGATCCCAAGCCGCGAGGCGGTGCTGCGATCGATTATCAGATGGGCGCCGAGGCCGTCGTTCTGTTGATCGGTCGCCACGTTGCGGAGCGCCGGTAATTTCCCGAGCGCCTGCACCAGTTTCGCCGTCCACGTTCGCAGTTCCGCGCTGTCGGCATCCTCGAGCGTGAATTGATATTGCGTCCGGCTGACGCGATCATCCACCGTCAAATCCTGCACCGGCTGCAAGTACAGCTCGATTCCTTCAACCTGAGCCAGCTTGGGTTCGAGCCGCGCGATAATCTGCTCGACGCTCGCGTGTCGTTCGCTGAACGGTTTCAGATTGATCAACAAGCGTCCGCTGTTGACCGTAGTGTTAGTCCCGTCAATCCCGATAAACGACGACAGGCTCTCGACCGCCGGATCCTGCAAGACCACCCTCGCCAGCGCCTGCTGCTTGATCGCCATCGCAGCAAACGAAATATTCTGCGGCGCTTGCGAGACCCCCTGAATTACTCCGGTATCCTCGACCGGGAAAAAACCTTTGGGGATATACCAATAGAGACCGATCGTGAGCACCAGCGTTCCGATCGCCACGACGAGCGTCGCCGCCTGATGGCCCAGCACCCAGGTCAGCGTGCGACTGTAGAAATCGATCGCACGCTGGAACGCCCGCTCGGATACCCTGTAGAAGCGGCTCCGCTCTTTTTCCGGGATGTTGCGGAGCAGCTTAGCCGACATCATCGGCGTCAACGTCAGCGAGACGACTGCGGAGACCAGGATGGTCACTGCCAGTGTAATCGCAAATTCACGGAACAGACGTCCGACCACGTCGCCCATGAAAAGCAGCGGAATCAACACCGCGATCAAGGAGATCGTCAGCGACAGAATCGTGAACCCAATCTGCCGCGCGCCTTTGAGCGCCGCTTCCAGAGCGCTGTCGCCAGCTTCGATAAAGCGATCGATATTCTCGATCATCACGATCGCGTCATCCACGACGAAGCCGGTCGAAATCGTCAACGCCATCAGGGTGAGATTGTTCAGGCTGTAGCCCAACAGATACATCACGCCGAAGGCGCCGATCAGCGACAACGGCACTGCCACGCTTGGGATAACGGTGGCCGCGAGGCTACGCAGGAACAGGAAGATGACCAGCACCACCAGCGCCACGGTGAGCATCAGCTCGAACTCGACATCGTTGACCGAAGCGCGAATCGTAACCGTGCGATCGGTCAGCACCGTCACCTTGACCGATGGCGGCAGCGAGCTCTGGAGTCGCGGCAACAGCGCCTTGATCTGATCGACTACTGTGATGATGTTCGAGCCGGGCTGACGCTGCACATTCAGAATCACGGCGGGCGCCTCGTTCATCCAGGCCGCCTGGTTCACGTTCTCGGGCGCAGCGATAACCTTGGCGATATCCGAGAGGCGCACCACCGCGCCGTTGTGCTCCGCGATGATCAACGGCAGATAATCTTGCGCCGCTAATAGCTGGTCGTTGTCCTCAATCGTGTAATCCAGGCTGGTTCCGTCGAAATTGCCCTTGGCCGCGTCAACATTCGACGCCGCGATCGCGGTGCGCACCTGCTCGAGGGTGAGTCCGTAGGACGCGAGCTGGTCCGGATTGACCTGAATTCGTACGGACGGCTTTTGGCCTCCGCTGATACTCACCAGTCCAACGCCCGGCACCTGCGAAATCTTCTCCGACAGACGCGTGTCCGCCAGATCCTCAACTTGATCCAGCGGCAGCTCGGTCGAGGTCAGTGCGAGCGTCAGAATCGGCGCATCGGCCGGATTAATTTTGCTGTAGATCGGTGGGGTCGGCAGGTTAGTCGGCAGATAGGTTGCCGCCGCATTGATCGCCTCCTGCACCTCCTGTTCGGCTATATCGATATTCAGATTCAAATCGAATTGCAGCGTCACGACCGAGCTGCCAAACGAGCTGCTCGAGGTCATCTGGTTGAGTCCCGGTACTTCGCCGAACTGGCGTTCAAGCGGCGCGGTCACCGAGGACGCCATCACGTCCGGACTCGCGCCCGGATAAAACGTCACCACCTGGATCGTCGGATAGTCCACCTCCGGCAGTGCCGAGACGGGGAGTTCCTTATAGGCGAAGGCGCCCGCCATCAGGATGGCCGCCATCAGCAACGAGGTTGCGATTGGCCGCAAGATAAATGGTCGCGACAAATTCATATCAGGGCTTTATGAAGCGCTTAGAGAGGCGCCGGGCTGGCGGCCGGCGTGCCGGCTTCAAGTCGTGCATTGACGCGCGAACCAGGCTGCAGCTTATCGAGGCCATCCGTCACGACCATCTCGCCCGAGCTGACTCCCGAGGAAATTGCGGTGGTGTCGCCTTCTGCTGCGGCGACGGTCACCTCGCGGCGCGTCACACTCTGATTCGGCTTGCACGACGTAGAGATAAGCGCCCTGCCGAGTCTGTTGCACGGACGCAGTCGGCACCAGTGTCGTATCGGCAATCGTATTGAGCAGCAGGCGGGCGTTGACGAACTGATCCGGAAACAAGCTGTAGTCGTCGTTGGCGAATTGCGCCCGCAACTTGACGGTGCCGGTGCTCTGGTCGATCACATTGTCAAAGGTCAGCAGGAAGCCATCGGCCAGTTGATGGCTGAAATCGCGGTTCCAGGCCTGCACGGGTATTCGGCGATCAGTTCCCATGTCCTTCGCAATTGCCGGGATATTGTCTTCGGAAACGCTGAAAATAACCGAGATTGGCTGTAATTGCGTGATCACTGCGAGGGTGTCGCTGGCTTGCACGTAGTTGCCCAGATCGACTTGACGCAAACCGATCCGCCCTTTGATCGGTGACGCGATCGAGCAGTAGCCCAGGTTGACGTTGACCCCCTCGATTAGCCCCTGGTCGTTTTGAACCGTTCCCACCGCTTGAGAGTAGAGCGCCTGCTGGTTGTCCAGGTCTTGCCGGGCGATTACGCCTTGCCGCAGCAAAGTCTTGTAACGTTCGAGCGTTATACGCGCGTTAGCCAGAGTTGCCTCATCACGCGCGAGTTGGCCGCGATACTGATCGAGTTGGGCTTGATAGGGACGCGGATCGATCGTGAAAAGCGGTTGCCCGACATTCACCATCTCGCCTTCTTTGAACCCGAGCTTCAGAATCTGACCCGCTACCCGGCTCTTGATCGTCACTGTGGCAAAAGGCGTAACCGTTCCGATCTGGCTTAGATAAATATCGAGGTTGCCCTTTTTGGCGATGGCGGCGGCGACCGGAACCGCCGGCGCGATCACCGAAGGTTTGGCGGGCCTGCTGCGCTTGAGCCACAGGAAGACTCCGAGAGCGATCAGGCAGGTTGCCACGATCCAAAATGAGCGTCGGGACATGAAACGACCGTTTCCCTTTACTCTTTCTACCGGTCGGGAGGCCGGCCCTCTCGAGGTTGCTTGAAAGTCAGTTTTATCCAGATTCATCGCTGGCTCATGTTGCTCGCGTGGCGGCGAATAATCGTGCCTTCGTCCACATCGGCCAAATAACCTTCGAGAAAGATCTCTTCGATGGTGGCGATCGCTTGCGCGATCGTAATCTCCTTCATCCGATGGCGCCGGATGCCACGAATCATGCCGAGGATCGCCTCCGCAACGAGTTCGGGCTTCAGATCGTTCCGAAAGACGCCTGCCGCGGAGCCTTCCTGCAAAACCTTCGCGATTAATAGTGCGAGCTTCGCGCGCTCTTGCCGAAAATGGCTGAGTTGGCTTATCGGCAACGCAGTCGGATCCCTCAGCAAGGCAAAAAATTCGCCGTGATCCCAGAAATATATGGTGGCTTCGCGAATAACTGTCTTGACTGCTTCGGCGCCCGCAGGGACCTCCTTGAGGGTTGCGGTCATCTGACTCAAGAGTTGATGAAGCCCGGCAATAACTGTGGTCGCGTACAGGGATTCTTTCGAGCCGAATTCGCGGTAGATGCTGCCTTTGCCGACGCCGGCTAAAGCCGCTAGTTCCTCGGTGCTTACCTCGGTAAAATTCTTTTCGCCGAATAGTCTGGTCGCACTTGCCAGTATCTTTTCGCGCAAACCGGCGATTCGCGGCCGCCCGCGTCCCCGGTGCTCGTTGTTAGCTTCGACTCGTCTCATCTTTGATCACTGCGTCGCATCGGCGACGATCCAATTATGGACCATTCGTCCCAATAATGCTACGCCCTATCTCTGTGTACGTTACCGTCAGATGATCCGCATTGCTGTTCCGCGGCCGCTCTTATGATTACTGATTTGAAAGCGCGTTAGAGGGTCATCACATTGGTAGTATAGTCGTTAATACTATGAGTGATCGGGTTCGATAAATTCGCGAAGGGTTTTCGAGATTCGTTGATCAATTACGTATTGAATCTAGCGGCAACGCCGAACTGATTGTGATTAGCGAAGTAGAATTCCGCGTCGGTACAGCATCCTGGACCGATCGAGCACTGATCGGGTCGGATCTTTTTTATCCTGCTTCAGCGCGTACAGCCGAGGATCGATTGCGGTTCTACACGGAACACTTCAATACGGTCGAGGTGGATTCGACGTATTATGTATTGCCCGCAGAGCGCAATGCGAGACTCTGGGCGGAGCGTACGCCCGATGGATTTCTTTTCAACGTCAAGACCTTCGCGCTCATGACGCAACATCCGGCGGAGATTTCACGACTGCCGAAGAATTTGCGTGAGATGTTGCCAAGATCGCAGCGCGAAGAGTCGGCAGCTTACGAGACCCTCGCGAGAGGTTCTGGAGATGGCTTTTCGGATGTTCTGGAGTGCGATGAGCCCACTGCATAGCGCCGGCAAACTCGGAATGATCGCTTTCCAGTTCCCGCCATACTTTGTCGCGAATTCGCGCAACTTCGACTACCTCGCCAGTCTCCAGGAACGGCTGCCGGGCGCATCGATCGCTATCGAATTTCGTCATCCGAGCTGGGTTTGTGATCAGGATCAACGAAACGCGACAATGCAATTCTTGCGGTCGCATGGCCTCTACTACACCTCGATCGACGCCCCTCAGGACAATGCGCTCGTACCGTCGTTCGTCGAAGCCACCGGGGATCAGCTTTATATGCGCTTTCATGGAAGGAATCGGGAGAATTGGCTCAAACGCAATATTCCGGTGGGCGAAAGGTATAAATATCTGTACTCGGAAGCTGAATTGCGCTCACTCGCGCAAGGTTTGGAAAATCTAGAATCGCGCGGGATCAGACGGGCGTATGCAATCTTCAACAACTGCTATCAGAATTTCGGGATTATGAATGCCACTACTATGGCTGCGATCCTCAACAAATCGTAAGCGGCATCCATCAGGCAAATACGGCGTCTCATCAGATAATCAGTGGATCGGAAATAGGGGATTTTGATGTTCCTAAGGAATTATTGGTACGTGGGCGCCCGGTCGGATGAAATTGAACGGCGTCTGTTAGGCCGTATCCTGTTGAACGAGCCGGTGGTCTTCTTTCGTAAGAAGGACGGCACGGTTGTCGCTCTCGAAGACCGCTGTTCGCATCGTGGCTTTCCACTCCATAAGGGTCGTCTTATTGACGATACCCTCGCATGCGGCTATCACGGAATCACGTTTGACTGCTTAGGACACTGCGTCAAGGTGCCTAGCCAATCTCGAGTTCCATCCGGCGCTGATATTCAGAACTATCCAATTGTCGAGCGATGGGGTTTTGTGTGGATCTGGATGGGCGAGCCATCGTTGGCCGACCCAGCCTCGATTCCCGATTGCCATTGGTTCGACCATCCGGATTGGGACGCCAGAGGGGAGCGTCTCTATGTCAACTGCAATTATCAATTGATTATTGACAATCTGCTTGATCTGACGCACTTGCCTTTCGTGCATCCACGCACGCTTGGATCCGCCGCGAAGCTGGACGAAGTACAGGTCAAGAATGAGTTCGCGGAGGACTCCGTTACTAATTCGCGATGGCAAGTGGATGTTGAACCGCCTCCGACCTATGCACGGGGCGCTTTCAAAGGAAATATAGATCGCTGGCAGATTAGTCGTTTCCAACCTCCCGCCTTCGTCAGTCTCGATGCGGGTGCGGCGGAGACCGGTAGCGGCGCTTTTGAAGGGAATTTCAGCCGCGCGCTCGGCGTGCACACAATCAATGTAATGACGCCCGAAACCGCAAAGGCGACGCACTATTATTGGGCAGTCGCGCAAGACCGGACGACCAAGGATGAGCCGCTGATCGACGGATTTTTTCGCGACATTCAGCGGAGCGTGCAAGAGGATGTAGCGGTCTTTGAAGCCCAGCAGCGATCGCTCGAGTTGAAGCCTGATGCGCCAATGGTGGCAATCAAGTCAGACGCCTGCCTGATCGCCGCGCGCCGAATTATCGAGCGTCTCCTGCATGCTGAGAAAGCCGCCAGCCTGCGAAAGCAGGCATAGTATGTGTGGGATCTCAGTATAGTACTCCAGTCGACAGTAATATTATCCGTAGCTGCATGGTAATGAGCGGTTTCAAGACAGCAGAATGAGGGAGTAATCGTGCTGGTCGCATGCAGCGACAATGCGCGCGTCGTCCCGATGATGATCGCGGGTTTTACCGACAGCCATTACTTTCGTCAGAAAGGATTAATCCATGATGATTGACTTGACTCAAGGCAGCGCGGTTCTGTACGATGACACTGCCTCGGGCGGCACTTCAATCCCGACGCAGGCGGTGCTTCATGACGGTATGCGTCGCGACAATGGCGGCACAGTCCAAGGCGATCATTTTAGTTGCGGATAAGGCAGTTACGTATGAGGCCGAAGACCCGAGCATTCCTGCTATTTGGGCGGAGACTGACATAAGAAAGATTTATTCGGTCGGACGTTGGCGAGAGTACTTGTTGCGGGCGATCCTTCCTTCGGTGAGAGAGCTATCGGCAAGATGAACGCTAAGCTAATCGGGAATGGCGCGGTACTCGATTTCTTAGATGCAATGATGGAATGTGGCTTGACCGCTTTCCAAGATACCCGCGAGGCTTTGATCGAGACGAGTATTCTACGGCCTAATCTTTTGACCAAAGAATTGTATAGTCAAAGACCCGTGTCATTGGCACCATTAAGTGAGAGAGTACGCACCAGCATGAGAAACGCAGATCGCCAACTGTCACACAACTACGCAGCTTTTAGTATGCGGTTTTGGCCGAGATGGGCCGCGTAAGGGCCGACTGATACCTCATATATTCTCTATAAACGACCCGGGACAGTATCGTCTTACGATTCCGTTGGCTTTCGCCCGATCGGGGTCGGATATACCGCAGCATTAGGAAGGCTCTTAGCTGAAAACTATGACCGACAACGCTGGGCTTTGGATGAGGCAATCTATAATACCTTCAACGCTAACGCTCATGCAGAAGTTGTTCAAGGCGTTGGCGTTGATTGGGATGGCGAAATCATGCTTGGCTTAACAAGTACCCGCATACCTATACCCCTAGCAGACCATATTGGAGGATGGTTTGGCGAGGTAACGAAATCGCCATTTTCTCGGGCTGTGGCTGTAAAGCAAGACCGCCTAGCGAAATGGCGAAATGGGCTTAAAGACTTCGCAACGCGGCTTTTGAAAGAATCGGCAACGACTAAATCGAAACGCGCTGATAAGAAGCAATAATTACCTTATCGTTATTATTGATTCACAGCCTCTTGGCTGTCAGCGGTTAGTTTGGCAAATGGCAATGGCTCGGTGCGGAGTAGCTGCTTCAGGGTGTCGCGAAACATATGCGGGTTCTTACGGTTATTGAATCGAAAAGCATGTTCATCGAATCAGGATTGCAGATGCTTTTCGCTCAGCTGGTGGTAGCTGCCAATGACGCTCCGCTTGAACAAGCTCCATACGCCTTCGATGCTATTGGTATGAACGTCACCGCGAACCCATTCCTGAGCGCTATGGTCAACGCTTGCGTGTTGGCGGTTCCGAAATCTACTGCACAAAAAGTAGGCGCAGAATCCGTGTAAATGCGCTCCGTGTCTAGGCCAATAGTCTTTTGCAGAAATGGCTAACCGTTTTAGAATTAACTCGCTTCTCAACTTTGAGTCGGATCGGGCCGCCACGCTCGATGACACCCATGATTGTAGTCTTATTGCCGACGTAGCCTCTGCCTATGCCCTTGCGGCTACCGCCGTGCCACGTATCGTCATACTCAACCGTACCCTTGAGCGGTTCGGGGTTGACGTCCGCCATCGCTTTGCGGATGCGATGACAGAGATACCATGCGGTTTTGTAGCTCGCGACAGGAAGCATCCGCTGAATCTGGCGAGCCGATATGCTCTTCTTGGATTTGCACATGAGATAGATGGCAGCAAACCACTTCGCGAGCGGCAGATGCGTGTCATGGAAAATGGTTCCAGCGGTTACACTGAACTGGTAGCGGCATGAATCGCAGTCATAAATATGGCGCTTCTGGACATGCGAAACCTTCTCCGACTTGCAACGCGGACAGCGGACACCATCTGGCCAGACCAATTCCTCAAGCGCTTCGCGGCATTTATCATCGGAGCCAAACTCTCGAAGCAACCGACCTAAATTCATGTCATCCACGGTGATTCTCCATGCCGGTACGAAAGAAAAAGAAGCTCTCCGACTTGCCGACAGATAAGCTAATCGCGCGAGTCTTACCAAAAGAATATGTCAAGGAATTTCGCGCCGCTGCTAAAGGTGAGCCAGCGAAGAAACCAAAATCGAGGCGGTAGCCCTTCACGAGAGAGCTTAACGAGGAGTCAATCTTGAGTCAAGTGAATCATCATGGATTAATGCTTACGGCTTTATCCCGATCGAACTTACGCCAGCCGAGGAAAAAGGCGTCCACGGCATCAACGAGCGGCTTCAGGTGAAAGAAGTGGCCGACGGATTCAAGCGTATGGTCGAGTTGCTGGAGACCGTCGGCGGCTGCTGATGGTGCGGCGAAAATTTATGGAAGTGCGGGGCCTGAGATTAGCGCCGCTTCGCCTAAAGCTACGCCGGTTTTCATTGAGCCAACCTTAGTGAAATTCCCAGTAGTCGGATCATAGATTTCCGCCACTTTCGTAGTTTTGGCGTTTCTGGTGTTCTTTGAGCTGCCGAAACCTCCCGCAACCAGCACAGTACCGTCGTTGAGCAGGACTGCGGTGTGACCCGCGTGCGGATGCTTCATTATGGAAGCGCACACCGTCTGACTTGTCTTGCTTACCGGGACGGTCCTGCCGATACAGGAGAAGGTCTTGAGCGCCGGATCGTAAATCTCGGCGCCTTGGGCGACGGTGCCGAAAAACGCTCCGATCTCGCCGCTGGTAAAGACGGCTGAATGTAAGATTAGAGCGGTTTTATTGAGCAGGTTTGCTGAATCGCAATGATGAAGCCAAATCGCCTCGATATGGTCGAGTGGATCGGCTGGAAATCCCGAAGCGGACCATTTTGCGGTAAATTGACGGGCGCGAAATACCCAGCATCCGCGCCGCCTCGGCACAATCGCCCCGCGCCTGCGCCAACGAATGTTCGATTGCGCCTTTGAGGATGGTATCCAGTGTCTTGAGCCCACTTTCGTCATTGATGCCTGAACGAGAATTCCGAGATAACCGCAGCGTCGCTTTCAACGGACTCGATCAAATCCGGCGGTAAATCGGCCAAGTCGATTCGCTTGCCGTCGCCCAGCAAAATTGCGCGTTCGATTACATGAGACAGCTCCCGGACATTACCGGGCCATCGATAGGTGCATAGGTAAGTGAGCGCCTGCCGCGAGATCGACTGCACGAACTTGCCGAAAGCCCGATTATGATGTTGCGCGAAGTGGGCGATCAGCGCCCCACGTCTTCCAGTCGCGCGCTTAGCGGCGGCGTCTCGATTGCAGCAACATTGAGCCTAAAAAAGAGGTCGGCACGAAACTCGCCCGCCGTGACCATCGCGTGCAGGTTGCGATTGGTCGCCGCGAGCAGGCGCAGATCGAGCTGTATCGACTCGGTCGAGCCGACCGGCTGGATTTCCAGCGAATCGCATACGCGCAACAGCTTCGCCTGCATCCCAGCAGGCAACTCGCCGATTTCGTCGAGCAGCAGAGTGCCGCCATGCGCCTGCCGAAAACATCCAAGGTTAGCGTCACGCGCATGAGTAAATGCACCTTTAGTGTGGCCAAACAGTTGTGACTCGGCCAACCCCTCGACCAGATTCGAACAGTTAAACGAGATGAAAGGGCCTTTCGAAAATGGCCCTAACAGGTGCAACATTCGGGCGGTAAGCTCCTTGCCTGATCCCGATTGTCCGGTAATCAAGACGGTGCTTTTGTAGGGCGCGAAACGCTCGATCGTCGTGAGCATCGTGCGCATCGCGCGCGAGTTTCCGATGATTCCGGCATATCCTGCGGGCGATACCAATGCTCCGAGGTCGATCCACTCGCGATCATCGTGCAATCCTCTCACTTGTGACTCACTAGTCAATCACTCCAAGACGAAACGGGAACTGTGAGGTCGCGCGATGCTGATTCAGGAATCATCGTTGACCAGCAAACTATTCTTGGCCAGCGAGCATCGCGAACTGGTTCCGCGCACCTCCGATGCAATCTGAGAGCAAACGCCACGCCATCGAGAGCAGCGCAAAAGCCGGTTGCACGAGCCGTCAAACCGCCGGCAATGACCCAAACCGATCTCGACTGCTCTAAATTGCGACGGAAGGTGTCTCACGCCTGATCGAGGTTTCGCGATCCGTTGCAGGCGCGATGCGTTGCCTCGGCTCTTGGAACTGTCGATGGCGCCGGATATAAATGAGGAGCGCTGAGGAGTGGGCAAATTGGCAAGCCACCTGACTCTGGATCAGGTTATTGGAGGTTCGAGTCCTCCCTCCTCAGCCAGCAGGAAGCGGTCCCATCGTCTAGTGGTTAGGACACCGGCCTCTCACGTCGGTAACGCGGGTTCGACTCCCGCTGGGATCACCAATTAAATCAACTATTTAGCGATCCTCGTCTCTTCGCTCACGACTGCCAGTGCCAAATAGGTGCCATCTTTTTGGCTGTCATCTCGTCTCTTGCTTTTGATCCGATATTTACCCGTTGTCCCCCGCATCGCAGATACGCGTCCGCGAGATGGCTGTAGCGCATTGTCATGCGATTGTCTTTATGCCCGAGGAGAGCCTGAAGTCTCGCGCTTACGCCTCCCATCGCCTGATACGAGGCGAAGGTATGTCTGAGATCATGCAGCCGGAAATCCTCAATCCTGCCCGCTTCGCGGCTCGTCTGAAGGCCATCGTGATCTGCCAGGGGCCAAACGGAAATAGCCGATCATATTAATTCTTACAGGCAGGACCGCAGCGTCTCCATGGCGGTTGCATTCAGGTAGACGTGCCGGGCTTCCCCATTTTTGGTTGATTCGAGCGTCACCATGCGATTTGTCCAATCGACCGAACGTCGAGTAAGAGACAGGATTTCGTTGCGTCGCATCCCGGTATTGAGGGCAACGACAAAAGGTCGTAAATAGCCGCGCCCTAGCTCTGACCGCGCATCCTGAAAAACGCAAGTCTCAAGCAATTTCTCGATCTCCTCAACCCTCAAAAAACGCGTTCTTCCGGGCGATTCTTTCAATGGCTTGACGTTCTCGACTTGATTCCGGCCGAGGTACTCCAAGAGGACGGCACGCCGCAGCATGTGCTTAAGCACGGTCATCTCGCGATTGATTGTCGCTGCGTTTGCCCCGGCCTCCCGCGCGACGCGCGATGTATCGATCGGTCTCGGCAGCAATGGCTCGGAGGGTGCCCGGGAATGCGGCTTCAAGATGCTTTTCGACAATCCCAAACCAGCGCTCCTGTGAACGCGGCTTGAGCGTTGGCGCGACCCGCTCGCACCAGATATTCGCGAAATCAGCAAAGCTGATTGCGGAATCCTCGATTACTCCGAGGTGCTGTCGGCGCGCAACGTTGCCGAGGATGCCGTCGAGCACTTCTTTCGCAACCCGTTTGGACGGTCCAATCTTGCGCCGATGACGCACTCCTGATGCATCTTTGAAGTCAATCCACCATTCACCCTCCCTACGTTCAAAAACTCGGCTCATTTCGCACCTTCATTACGCCATTCATTTCGTCTCTCTCACCGTTGCTTCCTCCGACATTCGCCGTTTGCGGATCAATCGTCGGTTGGTTCGCCGATGCTGCTGACGTTCTGGCGACGCGACTGCCGTTTCCGCCACGTATCACGACAGCGGCGCACATCGCATTTTGATCTTTCCTTCAATCGCTCGAATAAGCGGTCACAGACTAGGCATTTGCCGATCGAATTGACAGGGCGGCCATCGAGCAACCGACGCAATGGTTCGACCGGATCAACGCGCACGATCGCTGATGAGTCCCTCCTCCGTAGCAGTGGAGATGAGCAGCGAACGAAGAAAATCAAGCCGCTGAAGTAAGGCGGTGATTGCGGGTCCTTTGCACGCTTTGCGCACGCGCCCAGGCAGATAATAGGTGGTCTGCGCGAGCCACCATCCATTTTCATCATGTGCTTTGAGTGAGTATCAAGGAAAACTTCGAGACCCTCTGGCTTATAGTCCGAAGGCAACAACTCCCTTACTTTCTTGGCAAAGCCCGCAGGGACCTGGTCGAGTCGTGGGTTAGCCGAGCGCTCCTCGGCAGAGCGGGCAAACTGATCTCGCATACGGAGAACGTAGGCGTCGCCTTCGAGCCCTTCAGCTGACCAGTCAGACTGAGGTAGCGGCGTATATAAGTTGGCCAAATTGAGCCAGAATCCAAGCTTATTGTCACACTTTCGAGTCACGTTACTGTACCAATAATTGACCATACCCTGTATTGATTGGCACACGGGTACAGCGAAAGAATAGCCTCAGATGCCATCTGGACACAAGAGGTTCGACCGAATGAAAAGTGGGACATTACCTGCAACCGAACAGCACGCCGATGACGAGCAACTCGCATACGCGTTGCCGGAGGTAGCACGCATGCTCAGTGTCTCGGTGAGCTTTCTGCGTCTTGAATCGAGGCGCGGCAGGTTGCTGCTGACTCGGTTGGGACGAAGAATAATTATTCGGCGCGAAGAGATCGCCCGTTACCTTGCGGCTGGGGATTCTGCGAGTACCGATGAACGCTCCCCCGTCTGGAAGGCTGACCGGGCCACAATCCGCCGGGCACTCAGCCTAATGATCGATGCTGGCACGGTTCACGGCTTTGTTGCGCTCAAGCTTAAAGGTCAGCGTGGCGAAGCCCAGGACGGAGGATATTTTGACAGCGAGCATCTCGATGCCTTGATCAATCAAGCGGTGAATTACAGCGGCAAGGCCGAGTCGGTGTGTATCACGCTTAATCCTTGCAAACCTGCACTTCTTGCTAGACGTGCCAATCGCGTAGATCGCCTCGGTAAGGGCGAATCGACAGGCAAAGACGCCATCGTTCGACGACGTCTGTTTTTCATCGATATCGATGCCTTCGCCCGATCGGATCGCCGGGATCAGTGCAACAGATGCAGAACGCGGGGGTGCGTGTGAAGTGCTCCACGCAATCCAAAACTTTCTTTCGGCAGCTGGGTGGCCTGAGCCCGTTTTGGTAGTCGATTCCGGCAATGGCTATTGGCTGTTGTTCAGAGCGGACGAGCCTAATGACGAAAAACCGCGGCACTTTTCACTCGCGCACTCGAAGCTCTTGAGCATAAGTTCGGAACAACAGCAGGCGCGCAAGCCGAAATTGATTCGTCTGTGGCTACAGCGAATCGATTGATTAAAATCCCGGGCACCCTCGCTGCCAAGGGAGACGAGATTGAGGGGCGTGTTCATCGTCTCGCAGCAATCATTGAGGAACACCCTGATACCGGATCTGTGACACGGGAGCAGGTAGCCGCGTTAGCGGCGCTCGCCGCCAAGGAGGAGGACTATGAACAGCGGCAAGACTGGACTGGCACCCACGACAACGAGCCCTTCAATCTAGAGCGGTGGCTCCTGGATCATGACGTCCCAGTTTGTGCTGAGTCTCACACATGGGATGGCGGACCCCGCCTTTGGAAATTGACCCATGCCCGTTCAACTCGGCACACACCGGACGAACGGCATTCGTCGGTGTCCGTCACAATGGCGCAATCGTGGCGGGTTGCCACCACAGTTCCTGTAGTTGGGGATGGGATGAATTGCGGGCTAGATACGAAACCGGCCATTCCCGTTCCCATTCCCCTAAAGAAGAGAAAGGGAAGGAAGGGAAGCTCGTTGAAGTTTGCAAAATGCCGGAACCCGGCCCTCGACGTGATGCGGTAAGAGGCCTAATACCCTCCGGCGCGCTCACCATCCTGTTTGGCGATGGCGGTCTCGGTAAGAGTTACATCGCGCTCTTCTTGGCGACTTGCATGGTCCTTGGTCTACCCCTTGCGGGACGCTCGGTGGAGCGATGCCCTGTACTCTATCTCGATGCAGAATTAGATGCCGACGAGTTCATCCGCCGCTGCTATGGGGTGGCGAGAGGGGCTCAGTCTCAGCGTTCCACCAATGGGTCTCT
>CAWHOQ010000010.1:0-71619 GCA_963831065.1 uncultured Pseudomonadota bacterium | reverse complement strand
GGGCAGTGAAGCATATCCGAACGTGTGAGTTTCAAGTACATCTTCGTTGTGACAGCGAGGGGGAAAGATGGCGCTGAAGCAAAACAAGGAAGAGCAAGTTGCGGTGGCGAAAGGCCCGGTGAAAGGGGAATTTGTCGCGCCGCCAGAGTCGACCGAAGCGGACGAACGAACCGACGCGCTATCGAGTCAGGAAGAGTTTTGGCGACCGCCGGTTCGCTTTGGCAGTGTGCCGGTCGAAAAGGAGCCGCTCGGCTGGGATCGCCGCCGGGGTTTTCGCAAATTGTTCCCGCTCGTATTGCTGCCGTTCCAGGTGGGTTGAGCGGGTTTTCATTCGGGCATCCGGCGGTTGAACCTAGCCGGCTGTTTTGGGATGACAATCTTCATGTGATGCGGCAACTGCCGAGCGAGAGTATCGACCTGATTTACATCGACCCACCGTTCTTCTCCGGGCGCCAATATAACGTGATTTTCGGCGACAGAACGAATTGCGCTCGTTTTTGACCCTACCGTCATAGAAATCACCAAGCTGGGTATCGCTGGCGTTATCGGTCAAGAATTAGGCGGCAAAGGTTGGAAAACGATTCACGCGGCCCCTGAGGAAGGCGGCCCCGCTAATGCCTCACAGGTCTCCGATGAAGCCGCTCGCGATGCTGTGAAAACTACCCTGCTCGATACAGCTGAGGAGTTGACCATAATGGCCGGCTACGCTGCTTCTTTTAAGGATTGCGTTTACAGTGCACTGCTCCATCATGTCAGAGCGAAATTTCTGAACGATTCTTCGCTAGGACTCGCCCGATCGGGCAGAAGTGGACTTCGCGTGGAAGATGCTTCGGCAGGTCAAGTCAAAAATCAGTGCCATCCCAGGTCTGGTCGCGGGAATCATTGAACATGGCGATTAGTATTCGCGGCAATTACCCGGACCCGACGAAAAGTCCGTGGAATTTCGAATCCTATCACAGCGCATGGAGTGGCGCACGACGGCTTCGGTTGGATGCGATCCGCATGTCGTTAAATGGATGAAGCGTCTACGGCATCACAATTCCTTGGATCGATGGGCAACAGCATCAGCGCCGTTACGCGCCGGACTTTTGCTGAATACGAAAGCGGCAACAGAAGGGTGCCGTCATCGAGGTGAAAGACCGAGTCGCATTTATTTCAATGATGTTCACGGAAGCGCACGCCGCGGGAAATTTGGTGTAAGCAGCGACACCTACAATACCTGGCCGATGACCGTCGCTTGAATTTGACGATACGGCCGAAATCGAGCAAATATCTTCTATTTACTAATTTGCCTTCGATTCCCTTGACAAAGCCACCTTCGAGCCATTATGTTTGCGGCTCAATTGTAGTTTTGCCCTATGAAAGCAGGAATCGAGGCCTTCGAGCCTGACGAGATTGACCTGCGAATCCTCGAGATTTTGCAGGAGCATGGACGGATTCCGCACGCGAAGCTGGCGGATCAAGTGGGACTATCCGCGCCATCAGTAATCGAACGGGTCAAGAAGCTCGAAGATTGCGGACTTATCACCGGCTATCACGCGTCGGTGGATGCGCGGAAGCTCGGGAAAGATGTAACCGCGTTCATCGGGGTGTCGATTGGTTCTCCGCGGACGGTTAATCTCTTCGAGGAGACGGTCGCGCTGATGCCCGACGTCCTCGAATGCCATCATGTGACCGGCGAGCATACCGTGCTGCTCAAGGTGAAGACGCACAGTACGGCGACGCTTGAACAGGTAATTCGGACGATCCGGCTGATCGACGGGGTATCGCGTACGGAGACGATGGTCGTGCTGTCAACGCATACGGAACGCGCGCAGATTTCAGTAGATGAAGATGAGACGCAGCATGAGCCGGGGAATGGGCGGCGGGCGCGGCATGGGCTTGTGAAAAATCTTAAACGCCGAGTCAAGAAGGACATGATCATGCAGGGGTTTCGCGGATTGCCGAAAGCGCAGGGACTTTACGATCCACAGCACGAGCACGACGCATGCGGAACCGGCTTCGTGGTCAATATCAAAGGTGAGCGATCGCACGAGATCGTGCGCAAAGCACTGGAGGTGCTCGACAACCTGACTCATCGGGGGCCTGCGGATGCGATCCGCTGACCGGTGACGGCGCGGGAATCCTGATGCAGATTCCGCATGAGTTCATGGTGCGAGAAACGGCGAAGCTGGGGTTTGCGTTGCCCACAGCGGGTGAATACAGCGTCGGCATCGTCTTCATGCCGCGCGACGCGGAGCAGCGTGCCGCGTGTGAAGAGTTATTCGAGCGCGTTATCCGCGAAGAGGGTCAGATATTTTTGGGCTGGCGGACAGTACCGATCGACGCGACGCAATGCGGGGTGATCGCGCGCGAAGGGATGCCGGCGATTCGGCAAATCTTTATTGGGCGCGGAGACGGCGTCGCGGATCAGGAAGCGTTCGAGCGCAAGCTGTATATAATCCGCAAACGCGTTACAAACCAGAGCAAGAGCCTCAAGCTGAGAGATGGCGAGTTGTTCTACGTGTGCAGCCTCTCCAGCTCGACGATTGTTTATAAAGGGCAACTGATTTCGCATCAGATACCGCGCTTCTATCCCGATTTACTTGATCCGGCGGTGACGACGGCGCTGGCGATGGTGCATCAGCGGTTCTCCACTAATACGTTTCCAAGTTGGGACCGGGCGCATCCATACCGCTTTCTTAGCCATAACGGCGAGATCAATACGCTGCGCGGCAATATCAACTGGATGCACGCGCGTGAGAAGCAGTTCGTCTCGGAGCTATTCGGCGAGGATATCAAGAAGGTTCAGCCGATAATTGAGGAGCACGGCAGCGATTCGGCCGTCTTCGATAATTGCCTCGAATTGCTGATCCGGACCGGACGGTCATTGCCGCACGCGGTCCTGATGATGATTCCGGAGGCGTGGCAGAACGACAAGCTGATGGATCCGGCCAAGAAAGCCTTCTATGAGTTCCATTCCTGCATGATGGAGCCGTGGGACGGACCGGCGTCGATCACGTTTACTGATGGGCGGCGGATCGGCGCGGTGCTGGATCGCAATGGGCTGCGGCCGTCGCGCTACTACGTCACCAAAGATGGATTGGTAGTGATGGCGTCGGAGGCGGGCGTACTGGATATTCCGCCGGAGCAGGTCGAATTCAAGGGACGCTTGCAGCCGGGCAAGATTTTTTTCGTCGATACGGTGGAAGGCCGGATCGTGCAGGACGAGGAAATCAAGCAGAGCTTCGCGCAACGTCATCCGTATCGCAAATGGCTGGACGAGCATCTAGTGGAGCTGGACGCGCTGCCCGCGCCGCCGTCGAGTCCGGCGGTCAATGGGTACGAGCCTTACGATTTGCTCAAACAGCAGCAAGCCTTCGGCTATACGCTCGAAGAGTTGAAAATGCTGCTCGCGCCGATGGCGGCGAATGGGCAGGAAGCCGTCGGCTCGATGGGAACGGACACGCCGATTGCAGCGTTATCGGATCATATCGCCGCTGCTGTTCCAGTATTTCAAGCAACTCTTTGCACAGGTGACGAATCCGCCGGTGATTCGATTCGCGAAGAGATGATTATGTCGGCGGAGACGACGATCGGGGCGGAGCAGAATCTGTTCGAGGAGACGCCGCTTCATTGCCGTCAGCTCAAGCTGAAGAATCCGATTCTGACCAATGAGCAGCTCGAAAAGATCAAGCGGCTGGCGCGGCCGGGCTTGCGCACGATTACCATCCCGACGCTGTTCAAGGTGGCGGATGGCGAGCGAGGCTTGCGCGAGGCGCTCGATCAGCTGTGCCGCGAGGCGTCGAAGGCGATCGAGAATGGCTACACGATAATCGTACTGTCGGATCGTGGGGTGAATCCGGAATTCGCGCCGATCCCGAGTCTGCTGGCGACTGGCGCCGTGCATCACCATCTGATTCGCGAGGGTACACGCACCAAGTGCGGATTAATCGTCGAATCGGGCGAGCCGCGCGAAGTGATGCATTTCTGTCTGCTGATTGGCTATGGCGCGGGCGCTGTTAATCCGTATCTAGCCTACGCGACGCTGGCCGGAATGATTGAGGACGGGCAGCTTAAGGATGTCGATGAGGAGGAAGCGGTTGAGCATCTGATCAAAGCGGCCGGCAAGAGCCTGATCAAAGTCGCATCAAAGATGGGCATCTCGACGGTGCAGAGCTATCGCGGAGCGCAAATTTTCGAGGCGATCGGGCTGAGCAAGGAAGTAGTCGATCGCTACTTTACCTGGACCGCATCGCGGGTGGGCGGCATCGGGCCTCGACGTGATTGCGCGCGAGATCAGCGAATCGCCATCGGCTGGCATTCGGCACCGATCCGAATCTCGACGGCGAGCTCGAAGCGGGTGGCCAGTATCAATGGCGGCGGCGCGGCGAATTCCACATGTACAATCCGAACACGATCGCGAAGCTGCAACACGCGGTGCGCTCGGGTAACTATCGGATGTTCAAGGAATATACGCGGCTGGTCGATGATACAGCCGCAATCTCGCGACATTGCGGAGCCTGCTTAAGTTCAAGCATGAGCGGCAGCCGGCGCCGATCGAGGAAGTCGAGCCGGCAACCGCGATTGTCAAGCGCTTCAAGACCGGCGCGATGTCGTTCGGGTCGATCAGTAAGGAAGCGCACGAGAATCTCGCGATCGCAATGAACCGGCTGGGCGGCAAGTCCAATACCGGCGAAGGCGGCGAGGATCCCGGCGCGCTTTGAGCGCGACGCGAATGGCGACTGGCGGCGAAGCGCGATCAAGCAGGTCGCGTCGGGACGGTTCGGCGTGACGAGCTGGTATCTGGTCAATGCCGACGAGTTGCAGATCAAGATGGCGCAAGGGGCCAAGCCGGGCGAAGGCGGCCAGCTACCCGGACATAAGGTCGATGATTTTATCGCCAAGATTCGCTACTCGACGCCGGGTGTAGGGCTGATTTCCCCGCCGCCGCATCATGATATCTATTCGATCGAAGACCTCGCACAACTGATTCACGATCTGAAGAATGCTAATGATCGCGCACGGGTCAGCGTGAAGCTGGTGGCCGAGGTCGGAGTCGGCACGGTCGCGGCGGGAGTGGCGAAGGCCAAGGCCGACGTCGTGCTGATCAGCGGTTACGATGGCGGGACCGGCGCGTCGCCACTGACTTCGATCAAGCACGCGGGAATTCCGTGGGAACTGGGACTCGCCGAGACGCAACAGACTCTCGTATTGAACAATCTGCGCGGGCGAATCCACGTCGAGACTGACGGTCAGCTCAAAACCGGTCGCGACGTGACAATCGCGGCGCTCCTGGGCGCGGAAGAGTTCGGATTCGCGAGCGCCGCGCTGGTGGCATCGGGCTGTATCATGATGCGGGTATGTCATCTGAACACCTGTCCGGTCGGCGTCGCGACGCAGGATCCGGAGCTGCGTAAGAAGTTCGAGGGCAAGCCCGAGCACGTAGTCAACCTGATGATGTTTATCGCGGAGGAGATGCGCGAATACATGGCGCAGTTAGGCTTCCGCACGGTTGCCGAGATGGTCGGGCATGTCGAATGTTTAGATGCGAATGAAGCGATCCAGCACTGGAAGGCAAAGCATATCGACCTGAGCGCGATCCTGAAGCGGCCCGAAGTGCCGGCGGACTGGCCGCTGCATTGTGTGGAGAAGCAGGACCACGGAATCGAAAAGGCGCTCGACCAGCAGCTTAAGGAGTTGTGCAAGGACGCGCTCGACCATCGCCGGCCCGTCGAGATGCATCTGCCGATCCGCAACGTGAATCGCACGGTTGGAACGATCCTGTCATCGGAAGTGTCACGGCGGCAGGGCGAGCGCGGGCTGCCGCACTATACGATCCAGATTCACTTTAAGGGCACGGCGGGCCAGAGCTTCGGCGCGTGGCTTGCGCCGGGAGTCGCGCTGTACCTGGAAGGCGACGCGAATGACTACTGCGGCAAGGGATTGTCGGGCGGCTTCATGGCGGTGCGACCGCCGCGCGGTGCGACCTTCAAGGCCGAGGAGAACATTATAATCGGGAATGTCGCGCTGTATGGCGCTACCGGCGGCGAGGCGTTCTTTCGCGGGTTGGCGGGGGAACGTTTCGCAGTGCGCAACAGCGGCGCGACGGCAGTGGTCGAAGGCGTGGGCGATCACGGGTGCGAGTACATGACGCGCGGCACGGTCGTCGTGCTGGGCCGGACCGGGCGGAACTTCGCAGCGGGAATGAGCGGCGGAGTTGCCTATGTACTCGACGCGGACCGCAATTTCGCGAGCAAATGCAACATGGGCATGATCGAACTGCATCCGCTCGACGAACCGAATGAGGTGAAAGAAATTCACACGCTGATTTCACGGCATTACCAATACACGGAGAGTGAGGTGGCGCGCCGGATACTCGATGACTGGGATGACTACCGCGCCAAGTTCGTCAAGATAATGCCGACTGAGTATCGGCGAGTGCTCGCCGGGCAGTTCGATATGAAGTCGGATATGGCAAAGCTGGCAGCAGTGTAACTAAAACGATTGTCCATGAGATCCTTCGTGCTGCCGCATTATGTATCTCAAGTCCGGATCCGCGCGCTGGACAAGTAAAGACGCACGGGAATGACAAATTGGGAGAGCAAGTTAAATAGTCAGTCGGGAGAGTAAGTAGTCAATGGGCAAGATAACGGGCTTCATGGAGATCAAACGCGAGAATCCGTCGCGGCGGCCAGTTCCCGAACGCGTCAAGGATTGGCGCGAATATGAACTCAAGATGCCCGAAGCCAAGCTGCAACAGCAGGGCGCGCGATGCATGGACTGCGGCATTCCGTTTTGCCATCGCGGATGCCCGCTCGGCAACATAATTCCCGATTGGAATGACTTGGTATATCGCGGGCGATGGCGGGAGGCGATTGAGCGCCTGCATTGGACCAATAACTTCCCGGAATTTACCGGACGGGTCTGTCCTGCGCCGTGCGAAGAAGCCTGCGTCCTGAATATCAATAACGATCCGGTCACGATTAAACAGATTGAGAAACATATCATCGATCATGCGTGGGCGGAGGGTTGGGTGGGGCCGCAGGTGAATCCGCGTAAGACCGGCAAGAAGGTCGCGGTGATCGGCTCGGGGCCGTCGGGAATGGCATGCGCCCAACAATTGGCGCGCGCGGGTCACAGCGTGACGCTGTATGAACGTTCCGATCGAATCGGCGGACTACTGCGCTACGGAATCCCTGACTTCAAGCTCGAAAAATGGCAGGTGGAGCGGCGTGTCGAGCAAATGAAAGGCGAGGGCGTCGAGATCGTCACGAGCTGCTGCATTGGAATCGATATTCATGCCGATGAGTTGCGCGGCAAGTATGACGCGATTGCGTTGACGCTCGGCTCGACCAAGCCCCGCGATCTGCCGGTACCCGGGCGCGAGCTCAAGGGAATCCATTTCGCGATGGAGTTCCTCCCGCAGCAGAACAAGCGCAATGCAGGCGATACGATTCCATCCGATATCTCACTGACGGCGAAAGGGAAGAAAGTAGTTATCCTCGGCGGTGGCGATACCGGCTCAGACTGCCTCGGGACCTCGAATCGGCAGGGCGCCGCCAGCGTGCATCAGTTCGAGCTCTTAGCGATGCCGCCGGAGAAGCGAACCGCTGAGATGCCGTGGCCGGACTGGCCGATGATCCTGCGGACCTCGACCTCGCATGAGGAAGGTGTCAAGCGCGACTGGAGTATCAACACCAAGTTTTTTGCGGGCGAGAACGGCACGGTAAAGAAGCTGCACGGTATCCGGCTGGATTGGAAACGCGATAATGGGCCGGATGGTGATGGAAGAGATCAAGGGCAGCGAGTTCGAGCTGGAATGCGATTTGGTACTGCTCGCGCTGGGTTTTCTGGGCCCGGAGCCCGACGGAATTATCGCGGAACTGGGATTGAAGCTCGATCAGCGGAGCAATATCGCGTGCGAGAATTATCAGTCGAGCGTGCCGGGCGTGTTTGCCGCGGGTGACGCGCGGCGCGGTCAATCACTGGTGGTATGGGCTATCTGGGAAGGACGTGAATGTGCGCGCGCAGTCGATACGTATCTAATGGGGGAATCATCGCTGCCAAGCAGTCCGGAACCATAATAAAGCTCGCCGATTCGATCCCCGCGCCGAGATATCGCACGAGAATCGATCGGCCACCTAGCTCAGCCGAGTTGCTTGGTGAAGGAGCTGAGATCGAAGTAGTCGCGCCAGATTTTGATCTTGCCGCTATTATCCATCTCGAACATCCCGGCGACCGGAATTTCAGCTTTCTTGCCGTTCTTCATCACGATCGTATCAACACGTTCATTACAAACCACGTTGCCTTCATGCACGGTGCGCAGAATCTTCGCGCTGAAAGAAGTCGCATCCTTCATGAAGCCGTTGGTCATCTCGCGGATGGCTTGCTTACCCTTGGCCGGGGACATCGGGACATTATCCCACACGCCGTCCTCGGCGAAGAAACCCATCACCTCATCGAGATTGAGGCGAGTCCACGCCGCAAAGAGATCGTTAACCACTTTCTCACAATTGGCCGCCATATCGATTCTCCTTTGGGTTGCTGATAATCGCGGAGACGCCCGCGTCAGCATCTTGTCTCTTTTAGTACGCGGCAAATGATTTCTGCAAGGAAATCATTAGACAGAAACGGGCCGCCGCATGGAGGAGCGCGGCGGCCCGGTCGAGCCAAACTGCGAGGCAGCTTGACTACGATACGGTCACAGTGACGTGTTCGGAACGGCTGCCATTAGCAATCACCGTCAGATGATACTTGCCGGATGGAATACCAGTGGGAACCTCAAAGTTGGTAGAAACCGGAATGCTGCCGGTCGCAACGCCCATCGTTGAGTGATTGAACGTGCGGCAGTAATGAACGACCGACGACCATTCGTGACGAATCTGGACCAGGGGATAGTTGGTCGCCATCGTGGCGTCGTCGCCATAGCTGACCGCCTGCGAGAGGCCGTTCAGCTGCCGTCCCTTGAGCGTATAGGTATTACCCTTCTGCAAGTCATGCGGCACATGCGTAATAAGCGGACGGGCGATCGGCTCGGGGTCTTCGTCCTCGGGTATGTAGATTTCGACGTCAGTAGTGCCATTAGCGAACATCACATGACCGGTCGGCAAGAGCATCATGCGGCTGAGAAACGGCGAACGAGAGCTGTTGGATGGCGCGGGAATCTGATGAAGGTGGCCGCTGCGCGGGTGAAATTCGAAGAAATAAGTCGGCGGCAAGTAGTCGCCATTAATCGGACCAACGGCGCATAACACGCGGCCATTGGGCATCAGGCAGGCGGGCGCATCCTCGGCCCCGACGGGAATACCGCCGACGGCCGGGAAGTCAGGACCGGCGGTCCAAGTGCCGGGCTCGCTGGCGACATCGGGCATCGTGTAGAGAGCTGTGTGGCCGGTCGCCCCGATGGCGAAGGTACGCGCATCGTGAAGGAGGAGCGCCGGGCCGACTTCAGACGTATCAGCTTTGACGAGATCGCCCGGCGTGGGTCCGAGATTGATCCATTTATCGGCGGCGATCACGTACTTCTCAGTCTGCGGATGACCAAAGCAGTCCGCCGTGAGGATCGTTTCATCGGGCAGCAGGGTCCAGGTTTCTTCGCTGACGCGCGAGTTGTTCTTGAGGGCGGCCGCGGTCCATGAATTAGCGACAGGATCGTAGATCGCGGTGCGGGGGTCATTAATGTTGCCCATCAGCAGCCGGCCGTCGGGGAGCACGCAGCAGGAAGCGTCGCCGACGTTGGTCCATCCGGGCGGCGTCGGAACAATCGACCAGGCGTTGGCGACGGGATCATAGATTTCCGCGGCAAGTAGATCGACCGGAGCGCCGGCGTTGTACTCGCCGCCGGAGACGAAGACGCGGCCATCGCGCAATACCGCTGAGGCATAGAAGAGCGGCGAATTGGGCCCGGTCGCGAGCGGCGACCAGGTTCCGTCGTGATAGCTGCCAAACTTGTCGGGTGTGAGCTTCCACCAGTTGGAGGTGCCGATATCGCCAGCGCTCGCGCCTGCGCCGCCACCGTCCTGACACATGATCGAGCCGTCAGTCATAAGCAGCATCGTGCTGACATTGAAGGGCGGCGTGTTTTTGAGTGAGGTCCATTTGCCGGGCATCTTTCGTAATCTCCTGTAGGTCTCGCACTCGCCGGAAACACTCGAATCGAGTCTGCGGCGGCTGATGCGGGACGTTAATGTGATCAGCCTGACAGGAGCATCGCCGATGCCAGAGAAAAAAATCGCGGTAAGCTAAGCGAATCGAACCAATGGCCGCTAAGTGGGAGTTGCAGTGGTGCATGGACAGATTTGCAGTGACGATTACTGACCTATAGGAGTCAGCGCGGCGCGATTATCTTTAAGATCTTGGAAACTTGCGGTTGAAAACTACTTTCATGCACATGCAGAATTGTGGCGAGGTGCTGTCTCACGAACCGATACGCTGATATCTCACGACAGTTCTATACGAATCGATTGCTCTTCGGCGATCTAACGGATGCGGGTACGGTCGCCACTGAGATTGCATCCAACACTCAGGTCGAAGTCTTCAAACGTATCGACGAGAAGTTGACCCGCGAGCGCCGTCCGCTGCGACTCTTCGCGCTAGGCGCCAATCGCGAGTTGTTTGCTGGTCTTCGCGCCGGACAAAAAATTATCGAACTCGCGGGCGATTTCCGGTTTCGCTATCTCGCAGAGTTCAGCTCGGCGGAGGGACTCGACGCGGCGCGGCTCCATCTGCGTAATGTCACCGGCAAAGGACCGGGCGCGCCGGATGCCCCATATCTGATCCTCGCCGATCCCATCGAGCAACACCTGATGCTCACGGGCGGCACGCCGTTTATGCAGATGCAGTTCGCGGATTTGCATCGAATGCAGATCGCGCTGGAAGTCTATGTGAGCGCGGGCTTCGAATTTCCGATGGCGGCACGCGAGGGCGATCGCATAATCGCGATCGCGCTTACTGATTCGCAAGGCTGTGCACGCGTTCTGTCCGGTCGCGAGATGGATGAACGCACGATGCTGCTGGAGTTGGTGCGAATTATCCATGAACGCGATCCCGACGTGATCGAAGGTCACAATCTCTTTCGCTTCGTTCTGGAATATCTGGAAGCTCGTGCACGCCGGCACAAAGTTAAGCTGGCGCTTGGCCGAAACGATAGCATCTTGCGCGGGCGCGCGTCGCGGATGCAGATCGCGGAACGCACGATCGCCTATCGCCGGTATGAGGCATACGGCCGCAGCCTGATTGATACCTGGCTGCTGGCTCAGCATTACGATATTTCCAGCCGCGAACTGGAAAGCTTCGCGCTGAACGATCTTGCCCGGCATTTTGGCGCAGCGCGTCTCGGACGGGTTTATCTCGATCCAGCGCGGACCAGCGATTCCTTTGATCGCGAACCAGAGCGAGTGCTGGCCCATGCGCTCGATAATGCCCGGGAAACGGCGAGTCTGGCTGAGAGTTTGTCACCTAGTTACTTCGTTCAGGCGCAGATTTTTCCGTACTCCTATCAGAACGTCGTCTTGCGCGGGAATGCCACCAAAATCGATGCGCTCCTGATGCGCGCCTATCTCGCTGCGCGCCACTCGATCCCAGCGCCGAACGAGCCGACTGAAGTCGCCGGAGGCTACACCGAGATGCGTCGTACCGGCGTCGCGCGCAACGTCCTGCACTGCGACGTGACCTCACTATATCCGTCGCTGATGCTCGAAGGACGACATGCGCCGGGCAATGATCGGTTAGGCGTCTTTCTAAAAATGGTTTCTGATCTGCGCAGCTTTCGCGTCCAGACCAAGGCCGCCGTGCGTGAACTCGACGGGAACGAGCGTCGCGACCTCGAAGCTTTGCAGCAAACCTTCAAAATCCTGCTCAATTCCTTCTATGGTTATCTGGGCTTTTCGCTGGGGCACTTCAATGATTTTGTCCAAGCCAATGTGGTTACGCGGCGCGGACGCGAATTGATTCAGCGTGCAATCGTCGAACTCGAAGCGCGCGACGCACTGGTCATCGAAGTTGATACTGATGGTATTTATTTCGTCGCTCCGTTCCCATTGGAGAACGCCGAGAAAGCACGGTCACTGCTCGACCAGGTAGGTCTTGCGATGCCCGAGGGCATCCGGCTCGAAATCGATGGCCATTACCCGGCGATGCTTAGTTACAAGATGAAGAACTACGTCCTGCTTGATGAGCAGGGCGAGTTGACAATTCGCGGCTCCGGTCTCAAGTCCCGCGGCCTTGAACGTTTTCAGCGGCGCTTCATGGAGGAGCTCTTTTGTCTGCTGCTGACAAGTAAGGCCGCCGAGGTCCCGCAGTTATATCAGGACTACCGCAAGCGCATCGAACAGCATGCGCTTGGCATTACCGAATTAGCCAAAACCGAGACTTTGCAAGATTCGATCGAGACCTATCAGCAAAAGCGTGGCGGTAGTCGGCGCAATATCGCGGCAGCTTACGAATTGGCGCTCAAAGCGAATCGCGCTTACCTGAGCGGCGATCAGGTTTCCTACTACGTCACTGGCGAAAGCGCGAGAGTCAAGGTCGCCAATACCGCCCGGATGATCGCCGATTACGATCCGGCTCATCCCGACGAAAATATCGCCTACTATCTGGCCAAGCTCGATACTCTGTACGAGAAATTCCGCCCCTTTGTCGAACGCAACGGATTATTTGCGACCGCTGAATCCGGAGTCCCCGTTGAAGCAGAGATGGCGCAATCGAATTTGTTCGCCGATACGGTCGGTGATCCCGGAACTGGCGATCAGTCTTAGAAAACTGCTACTGGAAGTGCTCATCATGCAAAGGATCTGGAGATAAGCACAATGGCGGAAGAAAGAAATCTCGATTGGGGCAAAGTAAAGGAATTCGCCGGACTGATGACCAACGACCTCGGCGCGGCCCTGCAAGGCGCGCTGAGCTATATTGGCGACCGCTTGGGCATCTTCAAGACGCTCGCCGCCGCCGGACCTATCACCAGTGGCGATCTCGCCGCGAAGGCCGCGCTCGATGAGCGTTACCTGCGGGAATGGCTCGGCGCGATGACCGCCGCCAAGTACATCAGCTATGACTCGGCGACTGGCCGCTACTCGATGCCGCCCGAGCACGCGATGATCCTCGCTGACGAGACCTCGCCCTTCTTCATGGGCGGGTTCATGCAGATGGTCGTGCCGGAAGTCGGGATGGCGCCCAAACTGCTCGAATCATTCCGCACCGGCAAAGGCGTGCCGCAGAGTGAATATCCGCCCGAAGTTTTCGAGGCGATTGAGCGTGGCTCGGCTCCGATGTACCGCCATTCACTGGTCCGCAAATGGATTCCCGCGATGCCCCAAGTAGTCGAGTCGCTCAATGCCGGTGGTTCGGCGCTCGACGTCGGATGCGGCAGCGGTCGTGCAGTTATCGCGCTCGCTAACGCGTATCCGAAAGCCAAGCTATTCGGCTATGACGGTCATCCGGGATCGATCGAGCGCGCCCGCAACAATGCTCGCGAAGCTGGAGTTGCCGACCGCGTAACCTTTGAGGCCGTGGATTGCACCAAGCTGCCCGCTGAGGAATTTGATTTCATCGCAACCTTTGACGTGATCCATGACTCCGTCGATCCGGTCAGCTTGCTCAAATCAATTCATACGGCCCTCAAGCCGAATGGCACCTATTTGATGGTCGAGGTCAATGTTTCGAACGATCTTGCCGACAATATCAATCCGATGGGCCGGATGATGTACTCGGCGAGCACGCTCTATTGCATGACGGTGTCGCTTGCTCATGGCGGCGCCGGTATCGGTGCGATGATGGGTGAACCGAAAGCTCGCGAACTCGTCGCGACCGCCGGCTTCACCCAATTCAAACGCTTGCCGGTAAAGGATGCGTTCTCGGTGCTGTATGAGATTCGCCGCTAGCGGCAATAGGCTCCGCTCAAGTCATGCTGAGCGCAGCGAAGAATCTCGACTCGAGCAATGGACTTCGAGTCAAGATTTTTCATTGGACTTTGTTCTTAACACAGCTCGCAGACTCGCCTGCTCGCTCCGCACGGCAGCCGCGCTCCGCTAGCGTTATTCCGGTACCTTCGTCGATGATGCTGCCGGGCTCGCGGGCGGCATCATCAGCATCGGCTTGCCGCCAATCGGAGGGCTCGGATGTCCCGCCATCCCGCCCCCCATCATCGGCATCGACTGTTTGGTATAGCCTTGCGGGGGCATGAAAGTATTCGCCGCCAGTTGCTTGGTCGAGATCTTTGACACTGTCATATGCGTCACGACCGGCGGACGATTCGCGAGTTGCTTGTTGAACTCCTCGGCCTGTTGCGGATTCATCCCGGGAACAGTCATGTGCGTCACTTTCATGCTCGTATCGATTTGCAGGGGGACTCCTGCTGGTGCACTCGCCATCATCGCCATCGGAGTGCCTTTAACTTTATCAGCCATGGCCTTTTGAAATGCATTAAATTCGGCTGCACCCGGCGCGGCGGTAGAAAAGCATCCACGTACCGTCATCGGATTGCCGCCCATGGTGCCAGTGCCCAGATAGTCATCGCAGGGATAGCCCGCGATCGTGTGATGCTCGCCGGTTTTTTTGAAGTTCAAGCCCTTTCCCGCATCTTGCATGACCGGCATGTTCTTCGGTGGGAAGGGCATCTCAACGTACATTTTGCGCTCGGAACTGATCATCATGCGCGTGCCATTGTCGAGATTGGTCACCAGTGATTGCTTGCCGCCATCGATGATCGATTTCTGCTTGTTGCCCTGCACCATCACCGTGATCTTGTGGGTAACCGGAGCGCCGGCGCCGCGATCACTAACCTGCTGTTCGTCAACGACAACGCCTGCGCTCGCAATCCCTCCGGTCAGGAGCAGGAGCGTGAGCGCTATTGCGGCGGTTTTTCTCATTATGTTTCCCCTTCGTTAATGCTGCTGATTTTCAGTAAATTTGTCGCGGATCGCGCGCGAGGTCGTATCGCGGTTCCCGTCAACATCCGATGAATCGCTAGTCCGGTCAGGCCGAACAGCACCCACACCATCTCCTTGATGCGCCGCAACAAGCCAATCGCGAAACCAATTCCCGGCGGATACCCCAGCATCGAGAGAATTAACGCCTTGCCGCCCTCCTGACTGACTAACTTACCGGGAATCAGGAAGGTCGCGCGTTCGATCAATAATCCCAAAGCCTCGACCAATACAGGCGCCATCCAATTAAATTTCTGATGCAACAGCTTGAGATAGATCAGGATCTCGATCGGCCCCATACTCCAGGCGAGCAAATAACAGACACAGGACAAGGCAAAGCGGCCGCGATGCCGCGCATAGAAGTCAATCAGGATCCGATCGGCGTCGGTGGCCGCGGCTTTGACTTCTGAATTGGCGAGCTGTGGAATTTTGAGCTTGGCCGCCGCCTTCCATAGATGGGAGAACGGTTGTTTAAGCTGAACAAAAAAGAATCCTGCAATCAGCCCTAGAGCGATCATGAAACCGGCGACAATTGGCCAAAACAAATGACGTAATCCGCGGGTGAAAGGTAGGGTCGAGAGCAGGCCGCCGCTTATAAAGCCGATTTGCCCGACTGCCTCGGCTAACGACGCCGCGATCACCGTCGCAAGCCCAACCGCCATCGCCAATTTGCGCCGGACCATCAGCGCCATTACAAACTGTCCACCAAGCTGGGCCGAGGGGGTCACATAGTCGATCGCCTCGCCCGCAATCCGCGCGACAAAAAGCTCGCCCAAACCCAGATTGCGCGGAAAGTGCTCGATCGCCACGCGCCAGCCGAGCGTGTTGGCGAATCGTGCGATGAATTCCAGCGAGATTGTCGCAACCAGCCCCCATCCAGCCAATCGGACGTAATCGAAAACGTGAACGAAGCCAAACCGGCGTAAGAACCAAACGTAAAAGCCCAGCGCCAGAACAATAATAAGGGTTTCGACTCGCCGCATTAAGAAAAGATTGTCTCAGAAAGGTCGCGCCCGAAGCGCGACGTATTGTTTCAGCCGGAGTGGTGCTCCGCAATAAGGGGCATTCTCTTCGCTGCGACGCGTAATCGTCAGCTCAAACCTTGAAACGTATATGGATGATGTCGCCATCGCGCATCACGTAGTCGCGGCCTTCGAGCCGCAGCTTGCCGGCTTCTTTGACTTTGGCGTCCGAGCGCAACGCGGCAAAATCTTCGTAACTCACCACTTCAGCGCGAATGAAGCCGCGCGCAATGTCACTATGGATTCGGCCCGCCGCTTCGAGTGCAGTCGCGCCACGCCGGAGCGGCCAGGCGTGAGCCTCCGGCTCGCCCGCTGTATAGAAGGTCATTAGTCCCAGATGACGAAAAACCGCGGTGATTAACCGATCGCGCGCCGGAGCTTCAAGCCCCGCTTCGCGCAGCATCTCGCGCTGACTTTCACCATCGAGCTCCCATAGTTCCGCTTCGAAAGCTGCCGCCAGCCGAAAGAAATCGAGTCCGCGGGCAGCAAGCGCGGCGTGCTCTGCGGCAGATGCCTCGTCCGTCGCATGCTCCATCTCGCAGTTGACCACCACCAGCGCGGGCTTGCGCGAAACGAAGCCGAAGCTGGCGAATGCCTGAAGCTCCTGCGCCGTGAGCTCAAGCAATCGTAATGGCTGACCCTGCTCCAGCCACTTGAGACACTTTTCCAGCGCACCGCGTTCAAAATCGACCGGCCCCTTTTCTTTCTTGAGCCGCTCCAGCCGCCGTTCCCCCTGCTCATAATCGGCGAAGACCAATTCCGCTTCGATACTCTCGACGGTCGGTAGCAGTGGAGCTTCGTTTCCGGCGAATTGGGGAACAACAATCAACAACGCATCGAGATCGCGAATCAATGGCAAGAGACTCGGATCGAGCGCCGCGCCTTCTTTCTGCTCTTTAGGATTCGGAGCGAAATCCAGCACGGTCAGCTCGATTTCGACCTTTTTCTTCGAGCCGTAAGTCGCCTCGAGAAAGTCCAACCGTGGATCAGCTACCTTGAGTTGCCCAGGACGCGCCCGATTACGTACATCAGCCTGACTCGCGAGCGGCGCCAGTCCGGTCAAAGCGTGAAACACCATCGTTTTACCGGCGCCGCGCGCCCCGATTATTCCAGTCTTCAATCCTTAACTCCTGTCGCATTGATCAAAATCGTCGCGGCCTCATTTGCGCAGCACGAATATCTGATGGAAGGGATTATCGACTCCGAGCCGCTCGAAGCTGACAAACCCCGCCTCGCGCGCGAGCTCGCCGGCTAATCGCTCGCCGATTACGCAGCCCAGTCCTTCCCCCTGATGCGCGAGCGAGACCGTCATGCAATGCATCGTGCTAGCTCCATAAAGCGAGCGTCCCCAAGTATTGAGATTTTCCTCAAGCCGGTCGGAAGCCTTAGCCTCTGACCACAGCATCACGCCGTCCGGCTTGATCGCCTCCCGAATGGCACGAAGCGCGCCGCGCGGATTCGCCATATCGTGGATACAATTGAAAGCCATCACCAGATCAAAGCGATTCACGACGCGCATCTCCTCGGCCGGGCACTGCTCGAACATAACTCGATCCTGAAGCCCCTCCTTTGTCGCGCGTTCTTTGGCGCGCGCAATCGAACCCGGATCGACGTCGTAACCAATAAAGCGGGACTTCGGGAAAGCCTTCGCCACCGGAAGCAGACATTGTCCGCCGCCGCATCCGACCTCCGCCGCCTCGCCCCCATTCTGCAACCGCTGATTTATTTCAGGGACGCCCGGAATCCATTGTTGGGCAACCCAGATTTCGTATCCAGCCTGAAACATCCGGCGAATCGCCTCCGCGATCTCGGGACCAAAATCAGCGAACGGAATTCCACCTCCCTCGCGAAATGCCATCGCCAGCCGAGGCAGTTGCCGGATGCAGGTTACGGCGTATTGGAACGTTCCGGCCATCTGGAAGGGGCTATGTTCGTCGAGTAAAACCGTGCGCTGCGCCGCGTTGAGACTGAAGGTCTGGCCAACAGGATCGTAATCAATATATCCTGACGCGGCCATCGCTGATTCCCACTCGCGGAGATAACGCTCGTTCAAGCGTGTGCGCTCAGCGAGTTGCGCTGTGGTCATCGCACCACCTTCCGCGATTGCTTTGAAGATACCGAGCTGATCGCCGATAAACGCCAATGCAACCGTTAGCGACGCGCCAAAATCGACGCCGATTTGCCGTGCTAACTCGCGTGCAGGATCATTTCTTTGACGTTCCATTAAAGCGCCTCTCTTCCATTATAAATATCAGGAAAATGCGCTAGCATCCGGTCCGCAGACCTTTCGAGGAACTCAGAACAGGCCGCCTGCTGGCTCCCGTGCCAGTTGGCGCTCCGCTAGCGTGCTCGCGAGGAGGACCACAATGCCCAAGGCGCCTGCGGATTACCAGACTCGCTATCCGATCGATTTCGCCGAGCTCGATCCGGCGGTTCGCCAGCTTGTCGTGCAGCTCTACGCCGCCGACGGGGGCAAATCGCGCGGCATCCTTTATCTGCCGCCTGATCGCGACCCACGCACCGTCGTCATTATGGCGCATCCGCGGGCCGAGTTCGCACAGCATTACTCGATTCCGTATTGGGTCGAGGCCGGTTACGCCGCTTTCGCGCAGAATACCCGCTACCTCAATAATGATTCGACGATGCTGCATGAGAATCTGCTGCTCGATCTTGCGGCGGGTCTCCGCTACCTGCGCGAGGAACGCGGCTTCGAGCACGTCGTGATGCTTGGGAATTCGGGCGGCGGTTCGCTCTTTGCCTACTACGACGCCGAAGCACGCAAGCCTAAAGGAGAACGGATCGCGTCACCTCCCGGGGGTGGCCCGCCTGACCTCAATCAATTCGACTTTCCGACTGCCGACGGATTTATCATGCTTGCGGCGCATCCGGGTCAAGGCAAGGTGCTGATGGGCTCGCTCGATCCCGCCGTGGTCGATGAAAACGATCCATTTGCGACCGATCCGGCGCTCGATATGTATGACGAGCGCAACGGCTTCCGCTCGCCGCCGGCGGAAAGCCGCTACGCTGCTGATTGGCTTGCGAATTATCGGGCGGCGCAGCAGGCGCGAGTCGCACGGCTCGACGCGATCGCCCGCCGCTATATCGAGGAAACGCAAACCGCCCGCGCAGCTACTCGCGCCGCGGATTTCAAACAGGCCTCTCCAGACTATCGCAATTTCATGCAGCGCCGGATGATGGCGCCGAAGCTCATGACGATTTATCGCACGCTCGCCAATCCGAATTATCAGGACCTGAGCCTCGAACCCTCCGAGCGCGTACTTGGTTCGATCTTCGCCGCGCGGCCGGACCTGTTTAATTACCATGTCTTCGGTCTGAGCCGCGTAGTCACTCCGGACGCGTGGCTTTCGACCTGGTCGGGGCTGAGCTCCTACGCGAATCTCAAGCGCAACCTGCCGCGCGTTACGGTTCCGACGCTTGTGGTCGGCGCGATGGCCGATCAGGACATTTTCCTCTCTGACGTGCCGGACCGAGTTCGAGCTGTCGGGCGCCGGCGACAAGCAACTGGAATTTATCGAAGGGGCTGACCACTTCATGCGCGCGGGCGGCACGAAATCGCATCTGGGCGACCCGCGTCCGCGCCTGATGAAATTGCTGATCGAATGGACACGCGCGTGCTTTGCACCCTAGTGAAACGCGGTGCAAAGACGCCAGCAGTGTGCTGTGCCCGTCTTTTCCGAGAAGGATGTTCGTGCTTAGCTAGCAGACTGCCCCGCTCGCGGAGAAGGCCACCCTAGCTCAGTTGGTAGAGCAGCTGATTCGTAATCAGCAGGTCGTCGGTTCGAATCCGACGGGTGGCTACCGTTCCATCAACAGAGCGCTTGAAATTACAAAGGCATGCCTTAGCTGGAGCATCGATAACAATCTCATGCAGCGGATTCCGCTATGTAAGCCGGCCGTCGTTTTCGATCGGCAGCCCCGCCGCCTTCCACTCAGGATAGCCGTCTTCGAGCCTGAAAGCCTTGAAGCCGCGCCTACGGAGCTCGGCGACCGCCTCATACGAGAGCACGCAATAAGCTCCGCGGCAGTAGGCGACGATCTCCTGGTCGCGTGGCATTTCCCCTAGCCGGCGTTTGAGTTCGTGCATCGGCACGTTGATGGCGCCACGCAAGTGACCTGCGGCGAATTCTTCCGCCGGGCGGGTATCGATCACCGTGATGCGTCCTTCTCGCATGCGTCGCAACAGCTCCTTACGCGACACAGCTTCGAGACTGTCGCGTTGGCGAAAGTAGCGATTGAGCACCTTTTCGACAGCACCGACGTTGCGCTCGGTAATCCGGCGCAAAGCGCCCAGCAGTATGAGTACATCATCGTCGGCGAGCCTGTAGAGTATCTGTTTCCCAGCTCTGCGCGACTCGACGAGTCCAAAGCGACGGAGATGTTGCAGATGCTGTGATGCATTGGCAATCGTCAGTCCGCTCAGCCCGGCCAACTCTTCTACACTGCGCTCGGTCTGTGCGAGCAGCTCCAGCAATTCCAGGCGGTGTGCCGAACCTATCGTACGAGCGACTGCTGCGAACAGTTCAAATATTGCACGTTTCGGATTCTGACTTGACATGGCTGACGATACTTCTTATCGTCTCATCATTCAATAGATTAATTGAATGATAGAATAAAGGCTACACATGCTGACTCATGGGTAGTGGGCGGTTTTGATTTATTTTGATGGTGCGGGGGTCGGGGTTGCGTTTGAAGATGATGGCGAAGGTAAAACGTCGCATCCATAACTCAGATCCGAGGCCGCGACATCACAAAATGTGACTTCACCGGTTTGTTGATTGACGACAAAAGCTCTCATCCCATCACCGGTAGTAACGATCTCATAGTGCGGCACAGGTTGGGGCCAATCGTTACAGCCAGCAAGCGCGATGAGTGCGACCCCGGAGATAATCGCTTTCATCCATGACATGCACCGTGTCATACTGTACTCATGCCTGCCCGAGCAAGTAGAGGCGGTAACCGCGCCGATGTCGTTCAGAATGCGCTCCGCGTAGTCGAAGAAGCAATCGGCGAAGTGCTCAATCCTCAAAAGATGCGGTTCTCAAGCTAGTCGTCGATGCTGGCGAAGTCTGCGCGGCTTATCACGAAGGTTACGTGCATGGCGTTACGTCCAAACGTGTACAAGTCGATGAGGTTTGGAGCTTCGTTCACGCGAAGGCGAAGAACGTTCCTCAAGACAAGCAGGGTGAGTTCGGTTATGGCGACGTATGGACGTGGACGGCAATTGATGCGGACTACCAAGCTGATGATCGCGTGGCACGTCGGACGGCGCGACGCTCAGGCGGCGCACACGTTTATGAACGATGTTGCGAGCAGACTGGCGAACCGAATCCAGCTAACCAGCGATGGCAATCACGCTTATCTTGCTGCGGTCGATGAGGCTTTCGACCGCCAGATCGATTACGCAATGCTGGTTAAAAAGTATGGCGATACCGCCGAATCGGAGAAGCGTTATAGCCCTGCCGTTTGCGTCGGCGCAGACAAAGAGCCTGTTCGCGGTCGCCCCGATCCCGAGCACATTTCAACCAGCTATGTCGAACGCCACAATCTGACGATCCGCATGTCAAATCGCCGCTTCACACGCTTAACCAATGCATTCTCCAAAAAGTTTGGCGAATCACAAGCACATGTTGGCGATCTTCTTTCATGTACTATAATTTCGGGCGCATCCATCAGACCTTGCGCGTAACGCCAGCGATGGAAGCGGGATTGAGCGATCACGTTTGGACGTTGAAAGAGATTGCCGCTCTTGTCCCCTAGATTCAAAACCGCCCACTACCGACTCATGAGGCTGCCATACGCCTGGGAGGATTTATCACTATCTTTGTGGTGATGGCGCTGTGGGAAGCGGCGGCGCCACGCCGGCCTCGATGCTACTCAAGGTTAAGGCGCTGGCCGAGCAATGTGGCCCTCGTCGCGGTGAATACCGCGTTAGTGAGAATCATACTGCCAGCCACGGCCGTTAGTTTGGCGTTGGTCGGCGAAAAACGCGACTGGGGTCTGCTCAACAATCTGTCGGTTCCAATCTGGATCGCAATCATTGCGTCGGTGGTGCTGCTCGATGCGGCCATCTACCTCCAGCACGTGATGTTTCACGCAGTGCCTGCGCTTTGGCGGGTGCATCGGATGCATCATGCCGATCTCGACTTCGATGTCACCACAGGTGCGCGTTTCCACCCAATCGAGATTGTTCTGTCAATGATAATCAAGTTCGGCGTGGTGGTAGCGCTGGGAGCGCCCGCGCTAGGAGTGCTGATCTTTGAGGTTCTGCTTAACGTAACCTCGATGTTCAATCACGGAAATGCTCGCATTCCCACGCAGCTCGATCACTATCTTCGATGGCTCGTGGTCACGCCTGACATGCATCGCGTCCACCACTCGATTGTGATCGGCGAAACCAATAGCAACTTCGGCTTCAATCTGCCGTGGTGGGATCGATTGCTTGGCACCTATCGCGATCAGCCCGCCGCCGGCCATCAAGGCATGACGATTGGCATCGAGCAGTTCCGTGAAGCTCGCGAGTTGTGGCTTGATCGGATGGTATCGCAGCCGTTTCGCGGGCCTGCGGGCGCTTACGCGATCACCTGGAGGGGCGCGGCATGAACAAGTGGGTTTTGGCTTTTCGTGTCATTGTGGTCGCCGCGCTTGTTGCAGCAATTATATGGCTTGGGCTCCATCGCGAACTTCTCCAGCCCGCGACTATCGAGCGCGAATTACGTCGCTTCGGTCCGGGGGCTCCGATCGTGTTTGTTCTGCTTTACGCCTTAGCTACGGCCTTATTCGTGCCGGGTGCGGTGATGACCGTGGCGGGCGGCGCCCTCTTTGGCCCCATCTGGGGCGCCTTGTGGAACCTTTCCGGTGCAACCGTGGGCGCCACGCTCGCCTTCATGATCGCCCGTTACGTCGCCTCAGACTGGGTTGCGGCGCGCAGTGGCGAACGCCTCGGTCGTCTGATCCACGGAGTTGATGAGGAAGGCTGGCGCTTCGTGGCGTTCGTGCGGCTAGTGCCGCTTTTTCCGTTCAATCTGATGAACTATGCCTTCGGCCTGACGCGCATCCGGCTTCGCGATTATGTCCTCGTCTCGTTTGTATGCATGGCGCCGGGCGCAGCAGCCTATACCTATTTAGGCTATGCAGGGCGTGAGGCGGCCTCCGGCCAGGCGGGGACAATCCGCAAGGCCCTGCTCGCTTTAACGCTGCTTGCCGCGGTCGCTTTCCTGCCGCGAATGGTTCGCAGGGTGAAGGGGCGACGCTATGTTGATCCAGCGACGCTTAGAAGCTGGCTGGAAAGTGGTGGAGAAATGGTACTCATAGATGTGCGCAGCGCCGAAGAGTTCCAGGGACCGCACGGGCACATCGCGGGGGCAACTAACATTCCTATAGCCGAACTACCCGCAAAAATCCCGGAGATGACCGAGTCCCAGCACAAGCCTATAGTAACCATCTGACAAACCGAGCAGCGCTCGGCGAGCGCTGCGGAAATGCTCTCGAAAGCTGGGTTTGAGCAAGTAATGATTCTAGGTGGCGGGATGAAGAGTTGGAACCAGGCCGGCTATCCAGTCCGGAGGAACTGATTCTCACAAGCGGCGCTAATTTTAACGCCTTGCTCTGGAAGCTATAGCTACATCGGAAGAAGTCTGAAACTACGAGCCGCGCTTACCGTCTTAGGGTACAAGGCGTGCTGTTACCAAATCAGCATCGCCGAAAGCATTATTCAATCAGGAGTTTAGAAGAATCATATCTGAAGGATGGTGACCAGCGGTCGTAATCAGCAGGTCGTCGGTTCGACTCCGACGGGCAGCTCCAAATAAAGCCATTTATCGCTTATCATGGCTGGAACGGCCTATGAAGGAGCGCATACTTCATAGGTGCCATCGAGCGGCGTAGGCTTTGCAGATAGCATCTAACATCGCGTTGTATTCGGCTGGCACGTCGATCCCTAGACTCTGAGGATCGCTGGCCTCAGGAATGTAAGGAGGATTCACGTTGTCGATGAAGGCGGGTATCAGCAATATGTAGTCATATCCGACAATATGGGTATGGCCCGGAGGCCGCGTCGGCAACTGGCGAAATTTGCTCACCGTTTTTGCAGGATCATCTTTCTTGTTGACGCTGACCGCCCAGTCGAAATCGTTCCATAATGACTGGTCTCCGGACGATAGTCGCGGTAATACCTGCTCGACGAACTCCGCTGGCCGTTTTCGGTAGCGCGGTTTCACCCCATCGGGCACATTTAGCACTCGTCCCGCGATACCAACGATAACCGTCGCTACTAGAACGGCTTCGGCTTTCGCTTTGTGTAATACCTGTAGAGCTTCGTTAAGGTCGTCGAAGCGGGCATACAGGTTCCGATGCGCGGTGATCACCGATTTGTTTTCAATGCAGAAACGCAAATTTTCGAGGTCGGGCTTCCCATCTGCATCGGGTTGCCCCACGAGAAGATCAATCTTCCGATTACGAGCACCAGGCGCCCGTACGTTTAACCATGAGGTAATCTCGCCGGATGTAAAGTCTGCGCCAAACGGAGCACATCGCTGTCGCAGATCATTCAGTATCCCGTCGCTAACGATATCTGAATGGTCTTCGAGCCGCTGATTGTGAAAACCCCTGAGCTTAATTTGCTCTATGACAACATCGAAAGGAGTCATCATCGATCGGTAAAACCTTCGGTATTGTCAAACTCACGCAAATCAAGCTGCCGATGCGGATAAGGGCATCCTCCGACGCGAATGCGCTAGCGCTTCGGGGATAGGCATTGCCTTTAAAATGTTGCTCTGCAAACGCAAAAACCCGTTCGCAGCGCGCTGACAGTGCTCGGCGAGCCAGTCGGCGGCTGATTGAGAATTAAGATACGAACAAAGGCGCTCAATGATACCCGGCTCTATGGGAACTATGTAGTAAACAGAATGGCGCGGAACGAGCGATCCTTCACGATCAATCCAGAAACACGGCTTGGCTGTAATATCCTTGCAGAGGATTTTGGGTCGCAAAATATCTCGCAATGGTGGTGTCTCATGAAAGGCATACCAAGGTTTGCTGCGCACGCATGTCCGCTCCATCAAGCGTTCGCGCATCCTTGACAAATAATGGCCAAGTGGCCCTAATTCATGCTCCGCTAATAACGCGCCATCCTTGGTATATGGAACTAGCATCGCGCCTTCCGGCTTTGCTTCTCCGGATTTTTTAAGGTTGCGCCCTGCGATTGTAGGGCGGGCAAAGGGCGCCAGTTCCGGCTCTAAGCAGCAGCCTCGCGGACAAAAATCATCGTCTGCACCAGTAGCAACGCCACAACTCACTCTGATGCAGATATCTTTCAATCTTGCCGCGAGTGATTGTCTTTCCCTCGCGCCGCGGATAGCCGGCATCCATGATGCCCCGTCAGCGCCGAGTCTGCACCTTCGGTGAGTTCCATCGCGCCGACGTATCAATGTAGCTCGTGAAGACGCGATCATTCATGATCGTAGTTATTGTTGGGTAGGTCACGAGGCCATCGAAGCTTTGCTCATCTGACTAGATCGATCTCTTCAATCTGAACCCTACTCAGCAAACGTCTTAGAGGCGCCGCGGTCTCGACATACAGGAATTTCTCAGGTGTAATAAAAACCAGTCGGCCGCTGGGTGTTAAACTCTTTAGAGCGCGCTCAAAGAAAAGCATATATAGATCGAAACGGCCGCGCGCCGCTTCATACGTAAGCCGAAATTCACGCTTTTCGTATTCGGCAAAATTGTAAATCGATACGTATGGTGGATTCCCTATTATGAAATCATAACGTTCCTCCGCACCGGCTAGGAAATCCGTGTTCCGTATTTGGACATGGCCAATTTCTTTCAATCGCTCCTGCGCTTGACGTGCCCGGCCCGGCTCGGATTCGATACCCACCATTTTTGGCGTGATGAGACTCGATTTTCTCGGCACCAACGAATCACCCCCTCCAAGAACACTCCCGTTCCACATCCCGGGTCGAGCAGGATGTCCGTGCTTTTAGGCAGCCTACTTCGGAAAAGGTGCTCCACCATGCATTCCACGATTTCTGACGGCGTCGGTACGAACCCTCTCACAAAATCCTCATCGGTCGATTAGAACTATTTTCATTAATCGCGCAAAGTCCAGTACGAAACGAGTGTTGATTGCACAAGCAGAAGTTTATTCCTTGTGCACATTGTAAAACTATCCGGCCGTTTGTCCCCATGCTCTTCGAAACGGCACAATTATCGCGGAGGCGCGGTAAGTTATGAAACTCGATACCGGAATCAGCACGCGCGATCTGAGCGAAGTCGCGGCGGAAGCGAAGCGAGCCGAGGACCTCGGCTTTGACGCGATCTGGTCGATGGAAGCGGGCAATGACGGCTTTCTGCCGCTCGCGCTGGCGGCGGAGCATACCAGCCGGATCAAGATGGGACCGTCGGTCGCGATCGCCTTTCCGCGCAGTCCGATGGCGACGGCCTACACCTCATGGGATTTGGCGGCATTATCGAAAGGCCGCTTTATTCTCGGCCTGGGCACTCAGGTCAAAGGGCACATCGAGCGCCGCTATGGAGTCAAATGGGAGCCGCCCGTGCCGAAGCTGCGCGAGTATATTCAATCGCTCAAGGCGATCTTCAAATCGTGGGCCGACGGCGGCAAGAAGCTCTCGTTTCAGGGGAAGTACTACAATCTTTCGCTGATGACGCCGTTCTTTGCGCCCAAGCCGCATAACTATCCGATTCCGATTTATATCGCCGGCGTTAATGAGCATATCCTGCGGCTCGCCGGGGAGCATTGCGACGGCTTGCACGCGCATCCGTTTACCTCGCCGAAGTACCTGCGCGAATACCTGCTGCCGCACGTGGAGGAGGGTCTGCAAAAGTCGGGACGTGCTCGCAAAGACTTTACGATCTTCACCACCGCTTTCGTGATCGTCGGACGTAATCAGGAAGAAATCGAACGCGCCAAAGCGGGCGTCCGCCAACAGATCTCCTTCTATGCTTCGACCCGCACCTACAAGATCGTACTCGATATGCATGGATGGGGCGATGTCGCGTTCAAGCTCAACGAGCTGACGGCCAAGGGCGATTGGGCGTCAATGCCGAAACTGATCACCGACGAGATGCTCGACGTTTATGCGGTGACCGGCACTTACGACAATATCGGCGACAAGATCCGTGAGCGCTTCGACGGCCTGCTCGATCGGGTTTCTTTCTACATTCCATACAAGGCAGCATTTGATGATCATGACGTGGAGCCGCCTCTGCAAGCAGTTCAATGGATGAGGATCTCAAGCAACTGCGCTGGGTGCTGGTTGCGCGATGTGCAGGTCTGGCTGAACACTCGCGCTTCATAGGATGCGACGGCGGATAATCTATGCAGCGTCGTCCGAGTGGGAGCGGCTCGGCGAGCGGCTGGATTTATTAATCGGCAGTGCGAGTTTTGAGCTGACCAAAAGAACGGCGCGAACTACCGCAGGCTTTCTGCCGTATTGCGGGCAACGCGTATTTGTAAAGCGAATTGAGAGCGGAGGCGCGCTCAAAGGATGGGCGGCGCGAAGCTTCGGCTCGCGTGCCGCACGTGCCGCACGGGGTGTGCGTATCCTCAAGACGGCAGGATTCGCGCATCCCGCGCCGTTGCTGTTTATGGAAGAGCGCCGGGGCGGAGCGATCCGATCCAGCTATATCGTAACTGAGGCGCTGCAGGAGGCGCAGATACTGAGCCTGCTCGCGCTGCCGCGAGCGCGAGAGCTTAGCCGGCGGTGTGCGGTCCTGCGGCGAGTAGCCACGGAAATCCGCCGGCTGCACGACGCGGGTATTTATACCCGCGACTTGCAGGAGACTAACCTCATGGTCGAAGAGCGCGGCGATGCAATTATTGTCTACTTGGTGGATTTCGAGGATTTTCGCCAGGTAAAACATGTGTCGGAACGGCGACGAATGCTTAATCTGGTGCATTTGGATCGGAGCATCGGAAGATTTGCATCACGTGCGAAGCGTCTGCGCTTCTTCTATAATTATTGGGATAGAGAGCTTTTACGCGGCGCGGCTCGGCGCTTGATGAAGCACTATCTGGCAGTTTATAGACACGTCGAGCGTCGCGCGCGAGTTTGCGCGGTCGGATCACAGTCTCCTTCGGGTTCAACACCGAAGCGATGCGCCTGATAGGTCGCTGAGCGCTAATGGACCACAAGTTAAGCTGACTCTGACTTCATACCTAGGGATTGCTGATGGCTCTTCCAGTTTTGCAGCGCAATCTTGATCACCATACCGAGAAAATTCACGCGCCGGGTGGAACCCGTTTACGTGACGTGATGCTTGGGTTGAATGACGGGTTAGTCGCGGCTTTTGCCGTAACGTCGGGCGTCGCCGGTGCGTTCAGCAGTTCCAAGATTGTAGTAATGGCCGGAATGGCCGAGATGCTCGGCGGCGCAGTCTCGATGGGTTTGGCGGCCTATGCTTCCGCGCGAGCGCACTACGAGTTTTATCAAAGCGAGAAGCGGCGCGAACGCGACGAGATCGTTCGGTGGCCGGAGCGCGAACGGGACGAGGTCCGCGCGATTTATCGCAACAAAGGATTTAGCGGCGTACTGCTCGATCAGATCGTCGGGCATATCACCGCCGATCCCACCCGCTGGCGCAACGTGATGATGCGCGAGGAATTGGGCTTCGGTGCTGAGGTGAGTGAGCCGCCGCTCAGATCGGGCGCAACGGTCGGAATCTCTTATCTGATTGGTGCTGCGGTGCCGCTGTTACCCTACTTGGTCGTGAATCCTCCGCTAGGAATCCTGGCCTCCGCGCTCGCGACAATTCTGGTGTTGTTTGTCGTTGGTGCGCTTAAAACTTTAATTACTGCGCGACCATGGTGGCGTAGTGGATTGGAAAGCATGGGAATCGGGATTGCCGCAGGAATCGTTACGTACGGGGCGGGACTGCTGTTTGCGGCCACTCGTATTCTGTCCCATTAATAACCTTGCCCAATACAGCCCCTCGGAAGTCATTCAGAGCGCCAGCGGCTTGGAAAAAGCTTATTTGCCAGACAGCATACTAGCGAGACTAACGTTCAGAAATTTATTGTAAGTCCGGCACACGCGCCCGTCACGTCGTATATTCCGCATTGATCTTCACATAATCGAAGCTCAAATCGCAGGTCATCACGCGCGCCTGTGCATTGCCCTGCTTGAGATCGAGCATCAGGGAAAATTCGCGCTCTTTCATTTTGCTCGCCGCTGCGGGAAGCGCGCTTACGTCGAGCGCGCCGCGACGGGCGATCTTGATTCCGCCCAGGCTGACTTCGAAGCGCTCAAGATCGAGCCTAACCCCGGCTTTGCCGGCCGCCATCGCGATGCGTCCGAAGTTTGGATCGCAGCCGAAGAAGGCGGTCTTAACTAGCGGGGAATTGGCGATTTCGCGGGCCACGCGATCGGCATCGGCGGACGTGCGTGCGCCGCGCACATCGATTGTAACCAGTTTGGTCGCTCCTTCGCCATCGCGAACCAGTTCGCGCGCGAGCGCCTCCGCAACGCCACTCACGGCGCTTTCCAACTTGGTCAACTCACGCCCGGCTAGCGTTTGATTCCCAGCCGCACCGCTCGCAAGTAGCAGCAGGGTGTCGTTGGTGGACATGTCACCATCTACTGTAACTGCGTTGAAACTGCGGGGAAGAATGTTTTTCAGAATGGCCCGAAGCTGTGGCGGCTTGATTGCAGCGTCAGTCAGAATGAAAGCCAGCATCGTCGCCATTTTCGGCTGAATCATGCCGGCCCCCTTGGCGCAACCAGCTACCGTGATTTCGGTCCGGCCTAATCTGATGCGCGTCGAGGACACCTTCGGCCGCGTATCGGTGGTCATGATCGCAGTAGCGAAATCGGCCAGTCCATTGCGATTTAATTGCGCGACGGCCTCGGTGATTCCCGCACGATATTTCGCCAAATCATAGAGATGGCCAATTACGCCGGTCGAGCACGGCGCCACGCTTAGCGGATCGCACCCGATAGCGGTCGCGAGGGCGGCGGCGGAATCTCGCGCGAGCTTCAGACCTGCGCTACCGGTAAAGCAATTCGCCGAGCCTGAATTCACCGTAACTGCTCGCACTTGCCCGGCGCGCGTGCGCTCTTGCGCGACGATCACCGGAGCCGCTTTGACTTGATTGGTGGTAAACACCCCGGCCACGCTGGCGGGATGGTCGGCAACGATAATTCCTAAATCTTTTCGTTCAGATTCACTCCGCAGCCCTGCTACGACGCCTGCATAGCGAAAACCTTCTATCGCAACCGGCTCAAGCCGTACTTCCATCCGGAATAGCCTCCAGTGTGCATCTCATAGTGTGGCGATGGGTGCTTGCAAGGCGGCAGGATCCAGCCGCTGGCATCGAGGTAAGCGCAGTCGGAAAGCTATCCACAAGATAGTCCAATGCTCGCCATTTACAGTTAAATAGACACTCGTATATTCTGACCTGTCATTTGCATCGATTCTTATCTATCTAATACAATCATTTCTTTTATAGCGCATTCCATTGCTCAGCGATGCTTATGCATTTGCCAAAAATATTCTCGTCAAAAATTCGCGTTAAAAATCTAAAACTTCTGCTCCTCGTGATTACTGCCGGAATCCTATCGTGCGCCGCCCCAGTTATGGCCCAAATCGTGCCAATCAAGCATGTGATTTTCTTTGTGCGCGAAAATCACACCTTCGACAATATGTTCGGGACGTTCCCCGGCGCGAACGGCGTGACTGTTGGGAAAATCTCGACCGGTCGGACCGTCACTCTGGGCGAAGAACCCGACTCTATTCCAAGAGACATCGATCATGAATACGAAGACTCTCAACTCGCGGTTGATGGCGGCAAGATGGATCGGTTCGATCTGATTCCAGGCGCGGTAGTTGACGGCTCGGATTACAGCATGAAGCAATACTATCAGCGCGATATTCCTAACTACTGGTCGTACGCGCAGAGCTATACCCTGTGCGACAATATGTTTACCTCGATGGGTGGTCCGAGCTTTCCCAATCATCTGTACACGATTGGGGCGCAAACCGGAGGTGCGTTCAATAATCCATATAATGCGGGCGGTAGATGGGGCTGCGACGATCCTTCATATGCGACCGTGCAGACGCTCACGACGGCGGGCACGGTGCCAGCAATATCCGTGCTTCGATTTCCAGACCCTACCTGATTTGTTGCAGAACGCGGGGATTAGCTGGCGTTACTATGCTGCGCCCGAAGATACCTCCGGTTATGGTTGGTCTTCGCTGGACGCAATCAATCACATCCGGAACACGGCGATGTGGTCGAACGTCGTCTCCTCGACGCAATTCGTGAGTGATGCGGCGAGCGGAAACCTGCCGCAAGTGTCATGGCTGGTAAGCGATCAAGGTGACAGTGATCATCCGCCAAGCTCGATGTGCCTGAGCGAGAACTGGGCCGTGCAGCAGATCAATGCGGTGATGAAAGGTCCGCAGTGGAATAGCACCGCAATTTTCCTAACTTGGGACGACTTTGGGGGCTTCTATGATCACGTGCCGCCCCCGCGATCGATAGTATCGGGCTCGGACCACGCGTACCGATGATCGTGATTTCGCCATGGGCTAAACGCGGCTTTGTCTCTCATGTGCAATACGAGTTCTCGTCAGTGCTGAAGCAGATCGAAGAATGGTTTGCGCTGCCGAGTCTCGGGGCGCGCGATGTTTCCGCCAACGATTTCGCCGATGCCTTCGATTTTAATCAAACTCCATCGACTCCGGTCTCGCTGGCGCAGCGCACTTGTCCGCCGCCTCCAGTCTATCCAACGCCGACGCCCATGCCCACTTCGATGCCCGGCAAGTCTGGGATTGCTTACGAACCCATCGAGCTTGACTATCCACCAGCGATCGCGAGCCTCGGTCATTATGCCGAAACCGTTACGGCTCAGAATATATCGGCCAGATAGTGCGACCATCACCGGCATCACCGCGGCGCCCAGCCGTGATTTCGCCGTGACCAACAACTGCCCCGTGTCCCCGGCGATGCTGGCTTCCGAGGCGAGCTGCACGATCACGGTGACTTTCGAGCCGAGCGATTCAGGAATTTTGACCGGCAAGTTAAAAATCGAGACTTCCAAGCCAAAATCAACCCAGGTTATTCCCTTGTCGGGTTATTCCGCGCCGCAGCCGGTGTTGGGAGGATTGAAAGTCAAAGCTGCGTTGAATTTCGAAACAGTGAAACTCGGCAGCGCGAAAATCCGGCGAGTGACGCTCAGAAATGCCGGACGGCAAAAGCCCCCAGTGCAAATCGATAGCATCGCGGCGGACGGCGATTTCTCCGCGACGAGCGACTGCCCGGTTTTGCTGCCGAGCGGAGCCAAGTGCCACGTCAACGTCGATTTTCAGCCAGCGGCATCAGGCGCGCGCACGAGTTCGCTGATTGTCAATTACGATTCCGGGGCCAATACGATGCTGCAAAAATCGGTCGCGCTGAGCGGGATCGGAAAATAGAGTCGAATGTCCCGGCTCACTTGCCGTGGCAGCGTTTGTATTTCTTGCCCGAGCCGCACGGACATAGATCGTTGCGCCCGACCTTGTCGGCTATCGCGCTTGACCGGTCGGCGGGTCGCGCTGCTCGACGGTCTCGGCTGCCATGACTCATCACGACCTTCTGCGGACGCTGCGGCTGCTGCTCCATCTGCTGCACGTCCTGCTCGCGCCGCACCTGCACCGAGAAGACTTTCTCGACTACGTCCTGCTGCATCGCCCGCATCATCGCCTCGAACATCGTCGAAGCCTTCCTTCTGGTACTCGACCAGCGGATTGAGCTGGCCATAGCCGCGCAGACCGATTCCTTCCTTCAGATGGTCCATCGCGAGCAGATGGTCTTTCCACAGCGCATCGAGCGTTTGCAGCATCACGATCTTTTCGATTTGCCGCATCACCGGCTCGGTGAATTCCGTTTCGCGCTGTTCGTAGAGCGCGCTGAACCCGTTCGATGCGCTGCTTCGATCAGATCATCGGGAGTGTCGAAGGCCTGTCGCCGTTGTTCGCGGAACTCCGGGCGAAATTTGAACTGCTTGAAGAACGCGTCCTCGATTTCCTTCCAGTCCCATTCTGACGGCTCCTTCTCAGGATCGGCGTGCGCGCCGACGATCGCCTCGATCTGCTCGTCGCACATCTCGAGGATGTCTTCCTTGAGCGGCGCGCCCGACAGCAGCTCGCGGCGGCGATGATAAACCACCTCGCGCTGCTTGTTCATCACGTCGTCGTATTCGAGCAGATGTTTGCGGATGTCGAAGTTGTGCGCCTCGACTTTCTTCTGCGCGTTTTCGATCGCGCGGGAAATCCATCGATGCTCGATCGGGACGCCGTCCTCCATCCCGATTCGGCCCATCAGTCCCTTGAGCCGATCGGCGCCGAAGATCCGCAGCAGATCATCTTCCAGCGAGAGGTAAAAGCGCGATGATCCCGGGATCGCCCTGGCGTCCCGAACGGCCGCGCAGCTGATTATCGATCCGCCGCGATTCGTGGCGCTCGGTGCCGAGGATGTGCAAGCCGCCGGCCGCGAGCACCTGCTCGCGCTCGTCCGCGCATTGCTCTGCGATATCGTCTCCAGCGCCGCTGGAAATTCGGGTCGTTGGGGTCGCGCGTGCCGGCTTCGGCCGCCGCCAGTCCTTCCGGATTGCCGCCGAGCACGATATCGGTGCCGCGACCCGCCATATTGGTGGAAATCGTGACCGCTTTGATGCGTCCGGCCTGCGCGACGATATTCCGCTTCGCGCTCATGATTCTTGGCATTGAGCACGTAATGCTTGATGCCGGTTTTCTTGAGCTTGCTGTGCGACGCGCTCGGATTTTTCGATCGAGACCGTGCCGACCAGCACCGGCTGGCCGCGTTCGTGGCAGTCCTTCAGATCTCCTCGATTACCGCGTCGAATTTTTCGTCCTCGCTCTTGAAAACCACGTCATGATTATCGACGCGGATCATCGGCTTGTTGGTCGGAATCACCATGACTTCGAGATTGTAAATCTCGCGGAACTCGACCGACTCGGTATCCGCCGTGCCGGTCATCCCGGAGAGCTTCTTGTACATGCGGAAATAATTCTGGAAGGTGATCGTCGCGAGGGTCTGGTTTTCCGATTCGATCTTGACGTTTTCTTTCGCCTCGATCGCCTGATGAAGTCCGTCGCTCCAGCGCCGCCCCGGCATCAGGCGCCCGGTGAATTCATCGACGATGACGACCTGCGCCTTCTTTTACCACGTACTCGACGTCGCGCTTGAAAAGCGCATGGGCTTTGAGCGCCTGATTCACATGATGGAGCAGCAGGATATTGCGCGGGTCGTAGAGATTTTCGACCCCGAGCAGCTGCTCGACGCGCGTCACGCCTTCCTCGGTCAGTACCGCCGTGCGCAATTTCTCATCGATGGTGTAATGCTCCTCCTGCTTCAGCCGGGGAATCACGCGATCGACGATGTAATAGGTGTCGGTCGATTCTTCGGACGCGCCCGATATGATCAGCGGCGTGCGGGCTTCGTCGATCAGGATCGAATCGACTTCATCGACGATCGCGAAGTTGTGCTCGCGCTGAACATAATCCTCCAGATTGAACTTCATGTTGTCGCGCAGGTAATCGAAGCCGAACTCGTTGTTCTGGCCGTACGTGATGTCGCTGCCGTACGCGACTTTGCGCTCCTGATCGGTCACGCCATGCACGACCACGCCGACGCTTAGCCCGAGAAAGTTGTAGATGCGCCCCATCCATTCGGAGTCGCGCCGCGCCAGATAGTCATTGACCGTAACGACATGCACGCCGCGTCCGCTCAGCGCATTGAGCACCGCCGGCAGCGTCGCCACCAGAGTCTTACCTTCGCCGGTCTTCATCTCGGCGATCTTGCCCTGATGCAGCACCATGCCGCCGATCAGCTGCACGTCGAAATGGCGCTGGCCGAGGGTGCGCTTGGAAGCCTCGCGGACCGTCGCGAACACCTCCGGCAGCACTTCCCAGAGCGCCTCTGCGCGTTCGTCGTTCTCTTCGATCGCGCTAATACGCGTCTTCCATTCGGCGATCTGGGCGCGCAGTTCGTCGTCGGTTTTCTTGACGAATTCAGGTTCGAGCTCATTGATGCGGCTTACTGATGGCCGCAATCGTTTGATTTCACGCTCATTGCGCGAGCCGAAAATCTTGTACGAAATCTGAGTCAGCGCTGAAGCCATGGATACGGATTCACTCGATCGAGAAAGCTCTCGTTAGTTCTGATTTGGAAATAGCAAAGAGATTCTAGCGGATTGCCGCGCTCTTTTCAGCGTTCGATACGGACAGCGGATTCGACCTGCGGGCCGAGAAATCGGCGCCCCACGCGTACGAAGCGCTCTGGCGTCTCAGTGACGAAGAAGCTCTGCGAACCGCCCCCGCGGATCCGTCCGAGCCGCAATTCGGCCAATCGCTCGTGCACCGCAAGCGCCGTCGCGCTGGCCGAATCCACGATACGTACGCCGGGGCCCAGCATTCGCCGAAAAAGCTCGCGCAGCAGTGGATAATGCGTGCAGCCCAGCAACAACGTATCGATTCCGCTGGCCTTAAGACTTTCCAGATAATGGGCTACCGTCCGCTCAGCGATATCATTGTCGAGCCAGCCCTCTTCGACCAGCGGCACCAGCATTGGACAAGCGCGCGTGTAAACCTCGACGCCTGGTCGCAGTTGCTGTAAGGCGCGAGTGTAAGCGCCCGAGGCGATCGTCGCCTCGGTGCCGATCACGCCGATTTTGCCCGAGCGCGAAGCATTAATCGCGGCCCGCGCGCCCGGCTCGATCACGCCAATCACCGGCACGATGGTCGCCCGCGAAATCTCGTGCAAGGCAACCGCGCTTGAAGTATTGCAGGCGACGACCAGCAGCTTGATTCCCTTCGCCAGCAGAAATTCGGTGTTTTCGCGCGAGTAACGGATAATCACCTCGCTCGACTTGGTGCCATAAGGCAGTCGTGCGGTGTCGCCGAGATAGATGAAGTCCTCGGCCGGCATACCCTCGACCAGTTCACGCAAGACCGTCAGGCCGCCGATACCCGAATCGAAGACGCCAATCGCCCGGGCGCGATTATCCACCGCGGCGACGCCGCTGCGCGGACGCATCCTTCCACTGATTGAAACGACTTTCTCACGGCGCGAGGAAGCTTCGGGATTGCGGCGCGCCATCGTCTCAGCTTTCTGCCAGTCGCGCGCCAAGGCTGATCAGGTGCGGCGGCGCGGCGCCAAACACTCGATGATGGACGCTGGCGTTTTCCATGCACAAATAGATTGGAAGCTGCGGATTCGCTCGCACTAGTTGCTCGCGGAGCTTCGCATAAAGCCTAAATCGCAGCGGCGTAAAGGCCCGGTAGCGGCCGTCGGAGGAAAGCACTTCTTCGCCGATCAGCATTGAATCGCGCGGAAAGCGCCGCCGCGCGACGGTCCGCAACTTTGGCGTCAGGCGCAGTCCGCCCATGCTCATGAAGGAGATGCGTTGCGGCGCTACTCGATCGAAGAGCTGCTCAAACAACTCTGCATAATCGCTTTCGGCTTCCGGATACGCGATGATCGGGTCAAGGTGAAATGCGACTTTGTAACCGGAATCCAGCATCCGCGCCGCTGCTATGATACGTGATGCGGGTGACGCGGTGCGATGCTCCGAGCTGCGATAGACTCGCTCCGGCGACAGCGTCCATGAAACCAGCGTGCGCCCCCTCGGATCGACCTCCAGGAGACCGTCGATTTCATCGGTCTTGGTCTTAAGTTCCAGCAGCAAATTCTCGCGTGTGGCGAAATATTGGACCAATTCGCGGCTGATACCAGTTACGCGAGTCGAAAGCGAGCGAATCGGCCAGCTCTCCAGTGCCAATGCGCAGCGAACGACTCGGGCTACTGCGCCCGAGCCGCTCCAGTTCGTCGAAAACCTCGCGTAATTGGCATAGATTTGCCAAGCCGGATTATCGGCGACGTACTCCTGCAGGAAGCAATAGCTGCAATCCATCGGGCAGTTCGACGCCAGCACCATCACGAGATAACCGCAGCAGGCAAACTCCTGCGAACCCGCCGGACAACCCATCAGGAAGGGTGTGCGACGGTTCATCAGCACCATCCGGCGCTTCGCTGCGCCGAACGTGTCGTTTGACTGGACTTCGGCGCGCATCACCGATCGTGCATCTTCGACATAATGCACCGGAATGTGCGCGGGGATTTGAGCCGTCACGCGCCGGGCAAGATCGCTTTCGCGACAGGCTTCCTCGATAAACAGGGCGTCGAGCTCAAACCTCATCCGAGCCACCCAGTGTATCGGCAAGGCGGCACAACGCCGCCCTCCTTTCAACCAGCTTCTCCAACGATTGATGGAGTTCGACACTGCTGTGAGCAATCAACTCCAGTCGCAGCTCATCAGATTGCAAATCGGCTGGTAGAACAACGCGAATGTTGGGGGGAAGCTTGAGTTCCGCGACCTTCTCTACGAGCCGTTCTGTCATCCGTTTCAGACGGGGAAAGCGGATTGCCCGCAGGACATCGAGCAGTCCACGCGCTCTGCCGGGAGCAGAGCCGTTCCCTTCGATCACCCGGCAAACTTCGGTTCGCGAGAGAATTGAAGTTATCGAGGCGCTTTCCCTGCACGCTGATTTCATCGAGCAATTCGTAGGCGGCCAAAAATTGACCGGCGCGCATCCGCAATTGTTCGGCAAGCTTCAGCATCGCGAGACGATCCTCGTCAGCCAAGCCCAACCATCGTACAAGCTGTGTTTGCGGCAGCCGCCGCTCCGCCGCCCAAGCGCGAATGCGCTCATCGACTATGGATTCATTCATTGGACGAATTCATTCATTGTGCTCACTGCGCTTGAAATACTCGTTCCACTAGCGCTCGGATTCTTGATCATTTTCCGAATTAACTCGACTATTTCTGTGAGCCGCGGGTCGGCCTGTTCGCCCCACACCGGCGCGGACTCAATAACTTCTCCCATTAGATTAGCCGCGCTGAAATGACCGCGCCTGATCAAACCGCCAGCATAGATACGGGATTTTTCTACGAGCGCCTCGGCGACCGCTGCGCGTCTTGCCTCAGAAAGGCCATTGATTGTCAGAAGCTTGAGCAATGTGACGATACGGAAGCGATCAATTGCGGCCACGCTCGCCGACAATTGCCCTGGATGACCGGCGCGACGCGTCACAAGCGGCTCATCAAGCAGACCAATTTCGCAATCAACCATGATACGCAACCAGAGATCGTAATCTTCGGCAGCAATCAAATCCTCGTCGAATCCACCCATGCGGCGAAACAGACGGGTCCGCATCATCGTCGCAGAAGGGCTGAGCAGACAAGTTCGTAACGACTCGATAAAACAATCGCCGACGCGCTTGCAGTGACGGCGGCCCGGATTCACACGAACGCCATTGCGAATCCATATTTCGCCGGTTTGCGCGATCTCGCAACGCGGATTATCGGCGAAAAATTGCAATTGCCGGCTAAGTTTCTCGGGCGCCCAGAGATCGTCGGAATCGAGAAAGGCCAGCCACGGCGCGGTTGCCAGACTCGCGCCGGCATTTCGCGCCGCGGCGACGCCGCGATTGCGCTCGTGCCGGAGAAAATGGATCGAGGCTGCGCAATTAGCGGCGCGCGCCGATGAGATCAATTGCTCCATCTCTTCGCGGGTGCCGTCAATCGAGCCGTCATCTACGACGATCAACTCGCAGCGCACGCCACGTTGAGCAAGCACGCTCGCGACGGCGTCACGCAACATCGCCACACGATTATACGAGGGGACGATTACGCTAACATCGGGAAGCATCTTCTGCGTTGAACTCTAATGGTCGATCATCAAAACCGTTCTTCAGCAAGGAGGATTCGGCGGCGTAGCTCCTCAATGCCCTCGCCAGTATGAGCCGAACACATTATTGGCTCGATTCCAAAATTCGCAAAGCGTTTGAGCGCAGCGGCCCGTTCTGAACGGCGTAGTTTATCGGATTTCGTTCCGGCGACTATCATCATCACAGGTCTGCCGCAAAGAGCTTCGTGTTCCGCGGGTATCGACCTAATCAATTCGAGCTCGATATCGCCCGGACCGCGCCGCACATCGATCAACAGAACCAACGCGGCCAGCCGCTCGCTACGTGTAAGATAATTTTTCATCAAATCGCTGATTTTCGCAGCTTCAGCTTTTGACATCTTGGCATAGCCATAGCCGGGCAGATCGACCAATGTCAGCGTAGGACCGATGCTAAAATAATTAACCGCGCGGGTGCGGCCGGGAGTTTTACTGATACGGGCGAGCTTGGGGTTGCCGGTCAGCGCATTGAGCATCGAACTTTTGCCGACGTTGGAACGGCCCGCCAGAGCGATCTCGATCCTGTTCCAGCCTGGATACTCGCCGGCAGTAGTGACGGAGCGTAGAAATTCAGCCGCAAACTTCATCCGCGATGATTCTAGCGGAGTTAGCGCCCGAACGTCGCGACCATCTCGCCCATATCTAGAACCTTTCCGCGCATCGCCTGCTTAAGATCAGAAGCTGTCGCGTTATCAGGCAGATCCAGCAAGCTCCCGAGGGCATAAAGCCTGAAATGATAGTGATGAGGCGGTCCGAGCGGCGGACATGGTCCATTGTAACCGACATGCCCGAAACCGTTGACGCCTTGATGCGCGCCGGACGGGAGGGTCGCGCTCTTCGGGATTTTCGCGGGTAGTCCGGAAGAATTAGACGATAAGTTGTAGATCACCCAATGCACAAAATCTCCTGCGGGAGCATCGGGATCGTCGAGTATCAACGCTAAACTTCGGGTATTCTTCGGAACGTTATTCCACCTCAGTGGTGGAGATTGATCGCTGCCTGCACAGGTGTAAGTAGCCGGAATAACTCCTCCAGCAGCGAAGCTGGGACTATTGAGCGCAAGGTGTTTCACCTCAGATGCCACGCAGATAGAACGAAAAGCGACCGGTAAAATCAGCGCGGCCAGCGCAATTCCAAGATCGATGTGAAAGTGCGATTTCATCCTAAATCACTCGAATATTTACGCGTGCGCCGCTCTTCAGAATGGAAAGCATACGGCGCGGGGAGCGAATTCTTGAATGGTAAGCTAGCATCGAAAACGGGAAATCAGGAATGGCTTGGATTTCGATAAGTTATTTTCCGCAACTTGACCGACCAACGGAGTTTTGGCTAGGTTAAGTTGGTCAAGAGAGGCGTACTCCGGCATCCAATGTCGAAGAGGCTAAAACTGGCGTCAAGGTTTCAGCCGCGCTTGAATTTCGACTTTCGTGACTACAGGAGTAAATATTATGGCGGACTCACGATACGGCTTACCACCGGTTATGACTGTTAGAGAATTGTCATCCTACCTTCGGGTGCATCCTTCGACCATTTACAAGCTTTTACGGCGAGGGGAATTGCCGGGCTTCCGCATCGGGACTGACTGGCGCTTTAATGCTGAGGTGATCGATCGTTGGTGTTCCGAGCGGAACATGCGACCAGCTGACGAGCTTTAACCCAGTATTAGCCAAGTGAGCATTTCTCTTTAGATTAGTGGATGCGGATGCGGGGATTAGCCGATTCGACCAAGCAGAATACCGAGAATTAGTCCCGTAAGCACGTAAGCCGTAGCTGCGATAAATACGCGATCTCCTTCACGCAAAAAAAGTACGAAGGTGAAGGCGACGCGGACCAATGGTACGAGGGTCAGAGCCACCAGGCCGATCGTCATGATGTCACGAGGATCCCCTCGCAGCGCATCGTGAAAAAGCCTGACCCAGTCCTCACGAACGTGCAGCACGCCTCCGCTCTGAACCATATGGAAGCGCTCGGCATAATAGCCCGGTGAATGAATTGCCGTGGCTATTAATCCGATAATCAGGATCGTAGCGGCGAGAATCAAAACGCCGCGAAGCACAACTGGCGTCCAGACCCGCAGGATCCGGTTTTCCTCGCCGAGCCTGCCGTCGGGGGAAGTTTGCCCGCGGTTCAAATTCCCGATAGCGCGCGCCATCCCATCTCCACCGCGATCAATACTAAAATCCCCACGAACATATATCTCAGCGCCTGAACGTTCGCGTGTGGCAGAATCCGGCTACCAACCAATGCTCCAGCCGTTACGCCTAAAGCCACTGGAGCAGCAACGACGGTCGCGACGTCGCCGCGCACTAGAAATACAATCGCGCCTGCTCCCGCAGTCACGCCGATCATGAAGTTACTGGTTGCACTCGATACTTTGAGAGGCAGGCGCATGAAGTAATCCATCGCGGCGACTTTCAGAGCTCCCGCACCGACGCCGAGCAGCCCCGACATCAGGCCCGCGACCACCATCAAGCTCGCGCCAAGCGGCAGCTTGACGACGCCATAATGCATCGAGGAGCCATCTTCGCGCGGCAGTTCGCCATCAAGATGCAGTCGCGCGCAAATCGGATCGCTTTTAGTGACAATATCCTCGCCATGCTTGCGCAGCGCGAAATAGGCCGATTGGAGCATCATCAAGGCGAACAACAGCTCCAGGACTCGCGCCGGAACGATCCCTGCCAGATAAGCGCCGGTGAGAGCTCCGGTCACCGTCGCACATTCGAGAATCATCGCGAGGCGCACGTTGGTCCATCCATCGCGGACGAATGCCACGCTTGCTCCGGCGCTGGTCGCGACTACTGAAATCAGGCTGGCGCCGATCGCGACGTGCATCGGCATTCCGGCCAGCAGCACCAAGCCCGGCACGATAAAGACTCCGCCACCTAAACCAGAGAGTGACCCCACAAAGCCGGCCCCCACTGCAAGCGCCAACAGGCCGCCGAGAATAATTAGCATGGTCGCGCTCTTTGGATGGGCAAAAATGAGCCCGGATTAATCAGGACGTACAGATTCATCGTGTCAATTTGCGTGAAGAGGCCACAATTCACAACCAACATTTGTGCAATGACATCCTCTCATCCCGCGAGTGCAGGTCGATTCAAGCGCCAAATCGCGCCGTTCAAGTAGGTCGCGAAAGAGACCCATGCCAGATACGGAACGATTAAAATCCCTGACCAGATGTGAATTGCGGAAAAAGCGATGAGGGTCGCCGCTATCGCCAGCCACAGCGCGACGATTTCAATGAACGCTGCGACTGGCTGATGCCATCGGAAGAAAATGATGCTCCAGAAGAAATTCAGCAGGAGCTGTACTATGAATATCGCGAGCGCGACACCCACCGCATTCCGGCCGCGCTCCGTCCAGACTATCCACGCAGCAACCCCCATCAGAACGTAAAGAACATTCCAAACCGGCGCAAAAATCCAGTTTGGCGGATTGAACTCCGGCTTGCGTAATCCCCCGTACCATTCGGGAATTTCACCGCGCGTCAACCACCACGATCCAGCGCCCGTCGCAAGGCAAAGCAGCATCCATAAGACGAGCGACGGCCAATTATCCGAAAGCATCAGGCAATCTTAGATAATGTGACCGTCTCAAGCGAATCTGCTTTCGGCGATAGCTAAACCCGACTTACGGTATAGAGCATGTCACACCCATTGCGACTGCCGAATCCAGCTGGGTTTCGTTGATTGTTGCGTTCTTCGCTAGCGATACTCTGGATTTGCAATATAATTGGCCGTTAATTGTCGCATTAACCCCGAGATCGCACGACCCGGCGGTAAAGACTGTCGAACTCACGCTAGCACGTCGGCCCAGCTGCACCTTGTCCGCGATGATCAGAATGCTCGATACCGGAAGGACGCCATCAGTCGTGATCTTTGCATTCGTGCCGATTTTGAGAATTCCCGAAACATTAATGACGGCTAAGCCGTCGGATGCTCCGCCGATCGTAAGGACCGCCCCATTCCCAAGTTTGATGCTCTTGTAATCCAGTACTGTAGGCAGAGAGTTGACAGGCGAGTTTATGGTTATCAAAGCCGTGCCATTTCGCTTAACATTGATCGCGCCATTCGAGGTTCCAGTCGCCGGACAATAACTCACTCCCGAGGTCGAAAGCGTTTGCAGCGGGAGTATCGCCGGACTAGTCGAACCTACTTGAACCGTATTGCACGATGCTGAGTGCGGAACTTTGGGCTGCGTCAGGCTTGCGCAGGCCTGCCCTACCTTAGCAAAGCCGCGGAGCGTCAGTTTGCCCAGCGCGGCGGCATCCGTCGTTACCGAACTGCGACCGCCGACGGTCAGATTTTTCAATGCGCCAACTGATCCATTAACGGTGCTGTTGACTCCTAAGCTGATTTGATTCGACGAGGACAAGGCAAATGCCAGAGCCGGATCGAGTGTGCTTTGGGCGAAGGCCTTCCCGTGGATAGAATAGGTGAGCAGAAAAGTACTAATTACTGACAGAACCAAGGGTATTCGTTTCAAGTGAGTGATTCCTTTCAAACTCAGCAAAGATTAAATATCGCCAACTGCCGAAGTCATACATGACTCGGAGCCTTGCGACACGATCGCTCTTAACTATTTAATCATCTTTATTTGTCTCATCGTCTGATGGATTCGCTAAGTTGATCAGTTCACCATGCCATTTGCAACGTTTGTACCTGAGCTGAAATGCGCGATCCTATTTCCAGCCGACGACGGCCACTTTATCTCGGTGTGAAATCCGTAATTTGTTTATAGAAGAGAAGCTTGAAAACTTGGACGAGTTTGAGCTAATCGCGCGACTATGCGCCAATCTTCCGCAAGGCCGCCAAACTATCCTGGGTCCCGGTGATGACTGTGCAATCTTCACCAGCGGCACACGACAACTAATCACGATCGACTCGATGGTCGAGGGTGTGCATTTCAAGCTTGGCTGGGGCACTCCCGAACTATTGGGCGCGAAGGCGCTGATGGTGAACCTCAGCGATATCGCCGCGATGGGCGGAACGCCGACAGTATGCGTGATTAATCTTGCGGTCCGTCCCGGAGTGGATCAACGATACCTGACAAGGCTTTACGCCGGCTTAAGCGAAGCCGCTCAAGGCGTGAAGGTTGATATCATCGGTGGCAATGTGACTCGCGCCGATCAATTGGCGATCACGATCGCATTGCTGGGTGAAACGAAAGGCGCGATGCGGCGGGACGGCGCACATCCCGGTGATAATATATATGTTACGGGTACGATCGGTGATGCGGCGCTGGGCCTGCGTGTCCTGCAGAAACAAGTCGATGCACACGGCGCGGTGCGCGAATACCTGATCAATCGTTTTTTGCACCCTACTGCCCGAATCGCCGCCGCTCAACGACTGGCGGGAATGCGCCCGCTACCTGCCGCGATCGATATAAGTGACGGATTGTGGCAGGACCTCGGCCATATTCTCGAACGCAGCGCGGTTGGCGCGGAGCTGGAGACACAACTGCTGCCGCGCTCTCCCGCCTACGAGTCCCTCAGCGGAAATAATCCTGAGCTCGCCTTGACCGGCGGCGAGGATTACGAGTTGCTCTTCTGTATGCCGCCGCGCTTCACCGATGCGATTTTGACCCGTAAACTTGGCGTGCAGGTCACTCGAATCGGGCGAATCGTCAAAAAGGGCCGAAACCTAATCGACGGCAAGCCCCGCTCGGGCAGCCGCTCCGCGCGGCTGGGCGGATGGAATCAGTTACGCACGCGCGGTGGTTGACGTGTTTCTCCTTTTGTCATCGGTGGTGGTGTTGCTTCTATGCTTAAGCGCGCTGCTCGCCGCGTCCGAGACGTCCTTGTTCGCGCTGCTTCGGATGGAAGATACGCGCGAGAAGTTGTCCGCTTCGGTGCGCCAGGCGCTGGATCGCCTGATGGAGCATCCGCTCGAAGCTCTGGTTGTAATTATTGGACTGAACGAGGGTTGTAATGTCTTCGCGGATTGTTTAGCGACGGTGCTGTTCCTGGCTTGGATGGGTCCAATCGGCGCGTGGTGGGCAGCTCCGGTGATGCTCGTCACGGTGTTGATCTTCTGTGACATCACGCCCAAGACCTTCGCGTTGGGCTATCCCGCGCGGTATCACTCGAATCTCCGCACGGCCACTTGCGATGCTGGTCTCAGGGGCACAGTCCACTCGCGCGATGGATGTTGCCCGTGGTTGAACCGCCACGTCCGGCGGCGCTCTCTGAAGACGAATTCAAGGCGCTGCTGCGCGCGGGCGAGATCGTCGGCGAAATCGAACCGCAAGAGCGCGAACTGATCCATCGAGTATTCGACTTCGGGCAACGGCGTGTCTCAGAAGTGATGATACCGCGTGATCAAATCTTCGCGATCGATATTGCGACACCTCCGGACCAACTCATCCCAAAGGTGATCAGCGGCCATTTCTCGCGTGTGCCGATCTATCGCGGCACGCCGGACAATATGATCGGAATCCTGCACGTCAAAGACCTCGTTACGCGGCGGCTTGATCAGGGGATCATGCGACTCGAGCGGATGGTCCGTCAGGCCTACTTCGTGCCACCAGTAAAGCTCGTAGGCGAACTGTTCGACGAGATGCGGCGCGGCCGCTTTCAGCTCGCACTGGTAGTCAATGAATATGGCGCTTTGCTCGGGCTAATCACGCTCGAAGACCTGCTCGAAGAACTCTTCGGCGAAATACATGATGAGTTCGATTACGAAGGTCCCGAGCTGATACCGGTCGGCCCACACGAGTGGCTGGCTTCGGGCGGAATCGAGATGAATCGGCTGCGTGAGGCGATCGACGGCGCGAGCCTCGTTCCCAATGGCTCGGAGACGCTGGGCAGTCTGCTGCTGCGCCAGTTGCGGCGAGTGCCACGGCGTGGCGAAAAAATTCAGCTCGGCGATCTCGAAGCAGGAATCGAGCGGGTACACGGCGCCACAATTGAACTGGTGAGATTGCGACGATGACGTGGTGGGTAGTAGCCGGCGTGGTCGCGGCGTGCCTGATCGTGCAGGCTTTCTTTGCGGCTAGCGAAATCGCACTCGTCGCCGCGGACGGGGCGAAAGTTCGCGCCGAACGCGAGCGCGGTGATCGCACCGCTCGCGTACTGGGCGGGTTGCTCGAGCGGCGCGACCGCGTTGTCGCGCTGATGCTCACCGGATCGAATCTCGCAACCGTCATTGCGGCTACCGTGCTGACCAGTTTCATGCACGCGATCAGCCCCAGCAGTTCGTACTTGGCGGCATTTATCTTGGCGCCTTTATCTTTGCTACTCGGCGAAGCGGCCCCCAAAGTGCTGGCTCTGCGCGCGCCACTGCGGTTTGCGCGGTTGACCGCTCGTCCACTGAGTATTCTCGCCGCGATCTTTCTGCCTCTGCTCGCAGTGGAAACCGCGCTTAGCAGACTGTTGCGATGGCTCGTCGGAGTCTCGACTGAAACCGGCGTCTTTCTCAGCCGCGAAGACCTCGCGATGCTGGTGCGACGCTCTCCGGGTAATGCCGCTACTTCGCCCGACGCCATTCTGCCGGCTGAGCAGCGGATGATCAGCCGCATCTTTCGTTTCACACGGGCCGAAGCGCGCAAAGCGATGGTGCCGTTGCTGCGGGTCGAGGCTTTGTCTGAACAAGCTACTATTGGCGGCGCGATCGAGATGGTGCGGCGCGAAGGCTTCACTCGCATTCCCGTGTTCAGCAATCAGATCGTCAATATAATCGGGGTGCTTCACGCTTTTGACCTGCTTGAGGCGCCCGACCTGTCACGCCCGGTTGCCGAAGTGATGCGTCAGGTCAGCTACTTTCCCGAAGCGACTCCACTCGATGAAATTCTGATCGCTTTGCAACGCACGCGCGAAAGCCTTGCGGTGGTGGTCGATGAGTATGGCGGCGCGTCCGGAATTATCACAATGGAGGACCTGCTCGAAGAAGTTGTTGGCGAAATCGAGGACGAGCACGACGTGAGCGAGGAGCTGGTGCGGATCGTAAACCCGCGCACCATGATGATCGCCGCACAGGCCGAAGTCGCCGCGCTTAACGAGCGCTTTGGCCTCAAGCTCCCTGAGGGTGATGACTATGCTACGATCGGCGGCCTGGTGGTCGAACGCTTGGGGCATATTCCGAAATTTGGCGAACAACTTAAGGCTGGCGATGCGACGATAACGGTCACCCGCAGTGACACGCGCGCGGTCCGCGAAGTTATGTTGCAACCCGATCATCCGCTCCGCGCGGAATTCCCACGGCGGCGATGACCGAAGCGAAAATCCGTGAGCTGCTGGCGAGCGTCGCGGCGCGCCAGCTTACTACCGATCAGGCCTATGAACGGCTCCGCCATCTCCCTTTCGAGGACTTGGGTTTCGCGCGCATCGACAACCATCGCTCGATCCGCCGTGGTGTGCCTGAAGTGGTTTTCGGCGACGGGAAAAGCGTCGAGCAGATAACGGCGATCGGTCGCCGCATGATCGCAGCGCAGGTCAACCTGATCGTAACGCGTCTAAGCGACGACAAGGCGCGCGCCGTAAAGCGCAAACTACGCGCACTCGACTACCGCGCTGACGCTCGTATCGGACTGGTGATTTCCGAAACTCCGAAGATTCGCGGACATGGCGTGGTCGCCGTGCTGAGCGCCGGCACCTCCGATGTGCCAGTAGCAGAGGAAGCCGCCCTCTGCGCGGAACTGTTTGGCAATCGGGTCGAGCGGCTCTATGATGTTGGCGTCGCAGGAATCCATCGGCTGATGGCGCAGTCTGAGCTGCTCGACAACGCAAGTGTGTTGATCGTCGTGGCCGGGATGGAAGGTGCGTTGCCGTCGGTAGTAGCCGGCCTAATGGACAAGCCGGTTATCGCCGTGCCGACCAGTATCGGTTATGGCGTGGCGCTGGGCGGCCTTGCAGCGCTCTTTGGAATGCTGAACAGTTGCGCCGGCGGCGTGACCGTGGTCAACATCGATAACGGCTTCGGTGCGGCGCTCGCCGCAACTCTAATCAACCGGGTTGGATTGAGTCCCTCGCACAGCAATGGCAGAACGAAAGACGCTCACCAGCGGACGCGCGCGCCGCGCGATTAAAATTGGCGGGCTCGCCTCGCAAGTCGGGTCGAGCTATCTGTGGGCGTCGCTCCGGCGGCCCTTCCTGAATAGCGGGCGCTACGATCAGGAGCTGCTCGATACCCATCTGAAGAACGCCAAGCGTATCGTGGCGAGTTCGCAGCAGTTGCGCGGCGCGTTCATGAAGCTGATCCAGATGCTCTCGACACGGGGCGATCTGCTGCCCATCGAGGCGCTCGATATCCTGAAGATCACGCAATCGAGCGTACCGCCGATGGACTACAAGCTGATCTCGCAGCAGCTACGGCGCGAGCTGGGCAAACCACCTGAGCAGCTTTTCGCATCTTTCGAGCGCGACGCGTTCGCCGCCGCGTCGCTCGGCCAGGTACATCGCGCACGTCTCAAAGATGGTTCCGAAGTCGCGGTCAAGATTCAGTATCCCGGCATCGATCAGACGGTCGAGCAGGACCTCAGCAATCTCAAGCTTCTACTACGCACTCTGCAAGCGATCGCCGGCGATCTGATGCGTCAGAAGATCGATACGAAAAGTATTTTTGCCGAACTTGAAGAGCGCCTGCGTGAGGAGCTCGATTACGTAAACGAGGCGCGCAATCTCAATGAGTTCGGCAGGCTATTAGCTGACGAGCCTGACGTGATGATTCCGCGCGTCGTCAAGGAGTTGAGCAGCCGTCGAGTGCTCACGATGACCTACCTTGACGGTTATCGGCTGTCGGATGTTTTCGGCGAGCAAGCCGATCATAAACTGCGCATGTGGGTTGCCCGCAAGTATTATAGGCTGATCTGGCGGCAGATTCTGGAATTCGGCGTGCTTCATACCGATCCGCAGCCGGGAAATTATCTGGTCACTTATCATCCGCGCCTCGCCGTGCTCGATTTCGGTTCGGTGCGGCATTTTTCGGAGACCGTGCGAAAGGCCAGTCTGCAACTCGCGCAGGCGATCCTGGTGCGCGATGACGCAAGTGTGGGCGCGGCTCTGCGCAAACTCGGCTATCTCGATCCGAATCAGGATGCTGCGCCGATGGTCAAGGTAATCTACATTCTGTTCGAGCCGGTAATTACCGACCGCACTTACCATCCGGACGAATACGACGCAGTGAGCAAGGCGGCAGAGGTCAGCGAGATCGCGTTCGAGCACAAGCTCTACAAGTCACCCCGCCATAGCATCTTCTTGCTGCGCGCCTTGATTGGGCTCGACGGGATCATGAAGGGTCTCGCGGTGAAGACCAATTACTGCACGATGTTCAAGCAGTGCGTCAAAGCGGCAGCCGCTGCGAACCACGCGCGTGACTTACGCGCGATAGGCGAACCTCCGCACACGTAAAATGTTATTCTGAACGCGAGTCTGCGGAGTGAAGAATCTAGCGATCTCTTATGCTCGATTTAACGCACTAGCTTTGTCCGATTTGGCAAGGCAGGCGAGATTCTTCGGTCGCAGACTCCCTCAGAATGACTTGCTTTGGCCTATTTTGAGAAACCTATTCATAGAATCCTACACACTAGCGCTTGCGCGTGATGCGCTCGACTTCGGCGAGGTCCTCCGGCGATAACTTCCATTCGGCGGCTTTGACGTTCTGTGCGACCTGCTCGGGAGTAGTCGCGCCCGCGATCACGCTCGCTACCGGCGAACGGGCAGCGAGCCAACTGAAGGCCAGCTCGAGTATCGAGTGGCTGCGGCTATTTGCGAACTTTTCAAGCGCTTCGACGATTGTCCAGTTCGCCTCATTCATATAGCGATTGGCCAGCGATTCCATCAGGGCGAATCGCGTACCGGCGGGGAGCGCGGCGTTGCGATGATACTTGCCGGTCAGCATTCCGCTCGCGAGCGGAAAATACGGCAGCAGGCCGAGGCCATAGGCTTGCATCGCCGGAATCAGCTCGCGGTCAGGATCGCGCACGAGCAAACTATATTCGTCCTGACAGGAGATGAAGCTGTTGAGATTATGCAGCTTGGATGTCCAATGCGCTGCGACCACTTGCCAAGCCGGCAAATTCGAGCATCCGAGATAGCGCACTTTGCCCTGATGGACGAGGTCGTCGAGCGCGCGCAGAGTTTCTTCAATCGGCGTCAGCGGGTCAGGCTGATGAATCTGATAGAGATCGATCCAGTCAGTTTTGAGCCGTCGCAGACTATCTTCGGCGGCGGCCATAATATATCGCCGGGAACCGCCCTTGAGCGTGCCCGCCTTGTCCATCTGCATCCCGAACTTGGTTGCGAGCACGATTGCCTTGCGCCGCTCGCCGAGCACCTCGCCGAGGAAATTCTCCGAGCCGCCGCGATTACCGTAAATATCGGCAGTATCGAAGAGCGTGATGCCGTGTTCGATCGCCGCATCGACGACCTTGCGTGTCGCCTCGCGATCGAGCTTCATCCCGAAGTTGTTGCAACCAAGTCCGACGAGCGATACCTGTAAGCCAGATTTTCCGAGCGTCCGCAGCTCCACTTCGCGACTCCTTTGGAGGTCTAGTCAGACTTTCTACAATTGGCGCGACGCACGCAACCGTGCAGCATGGAGATGGCCAATGACGAGCACGCATCGCACTCTCGGCCGCAATGATCTGATCGCCAGTTCATACACCCTGTCGGGGTCGGCAGTCTTTCAGCCGCCCCGCTTCAGCTTTGTGGAGCGGATCGCCGCGGCGGCCCGCGCCGGTTTTGCGGCTATCGGTCTGGCGGTCGAGGATTATGCTGCGATGCGCTCGCGCGGTGTCAGTGACGCCGAGCTGCGCCGAACCGCCGATGATCACGGTATCGCCATTGCCGAGCTCGAGTTCCTGACGAACTGGTGGTGCGACGACGAGAAGGGCAATCGCTCGCGCGAGCTGGAAGAGAAGTTTTATGCCGCGGCCGACGCCTTCGGAGTGCGCCACATGAATGTTGGCAGTCCGGGGACGCGTGGGACGTTGCCCGCCTTGGAGATCGTGGCCGAGCGCTTCGGGATGCTCTGCGATCGCGCCGCCCATCATAACTTGCTCGTCGCGTTTGAGTTCCTACCGTGGTCGGACGTTCCCGACGCAGCCACGGCTGGGCGGCTGATCGCGCTGGCTGATCGCAAAAACGGCGGTATCCTGATCGATACATGGCACTACTTCCGCGGCGCAGCCGATCCCGCTCAAGTGCGCGCGATCCCGGCTGATCGCTTCTTCTTGATTCAGTTCGACGACGCCGATGCGCGAATGGCCGGCGACTGGATGGAAGATACGACCGACTATCGCCGCCTTCCCGGTGAAGGATCATTCGATCTTACTGGTTTCATCCAGATGCTCGATCAGATGGGTGTGGATGCGCCGTTTTCAATCGAGATACTTTCGATTGAGCAACGTAATCGAGGAGTCATGGAGGCTGCCCGCGCCGCGCACGATAGCTCGCGCGCAGTTATCGACCGCGCCCGCAAACATTAAGCGGAGCGCAGTGTAGCCGAGCAAATGAGTCTGCGAGCTGCAGTCGCGATCTTTACTGCGGACGGACGATCGGCTGCTCGTCGGCGCTCACTTCCACCGCTCGGACCCCGTCAATTTGCCGGGCAACATCGTTAATTAAGCCGTCCCACGGCGGAACGAGTCCCGGTCCGCTAACCTGTATGATGCCCGAGGCGCACTGCACTTCGAGCGGCGCGTGGCCGATCTTGGGATGTAACATGAGGGCCGCCTGGACTTCCGCTGCCAGCGCCGCATCGCGCATCCCGCGCCAATCGTCCGGCTTCGCGGTCTTATCAATCTCGTTCGCCAGATCGGCCAGGACGCCCGCCAATAGTCCCAGCGGCAAGACATGCGTATTAAGCACCAGGGTGAAATTGCTTGGCTCGTCGATATCGACATCGAGCAGCGTCTGGATACGGGCCCGCGTCTCGCGATCGTAATCCCGCACGCGTCGCTCGGCGATCGCTTGCGCCAGCTTCTCCTCTGCCGCGACGACGCGTACCCGATCATTGAAAGGTCCGGTCAGACGCACCCGCAGCCCGCAGGCATAGGCGGGCATCATGTGAGTCACCGAACGGCCCACTACCACTAAACGATCGCGGGCCATCTCTTTCAGCACTGCGGCGCGGAAAAAACGGACGAAGCGCTCAGTGTCAGTCTTGAGTCGCTCCCAGAAATGCGGACGGCGCTCGTCGGCGATGACTAATTCTTCGGGCTTGATTCCATAAACGGTCGCGGCCTGGGCGATAATCTGATCGGCGGTCAGGAAACGATAACCTAATCGTTCGGCAGTGATTTGCCCGAGCTCGAACGGCCGCGTCCCGATATGCTGGGTCATTGCAACAATCGCCATGTTATCTCCCCTAGAGAAACAGGTCCCCAAGCCGCATCTTAGGGCGGCCTTGCGCTAGTGGCAAACAGCTTTTCGTGATGGCATCGATACTTTCCGATGACTACGATGCGAGCGACCAAATCAATACAGGTATTCCTATCAATGCCGAAATCGAAAAAACTCGATCGCTTTCTGGGCGGCGCGGAGATCGCTCCCGCCGCAGTGCGCGGCAATATGACCGCGGCGGACCTGATCGATACCGCTTTCATGGCCTACAACGGACGACGGCTGCGCGAGGCTTGCCGGCTGTTTGCTGAGAAAATGCTCGCGCCTGATGCGGTCGTCGGGATGAGCATCACGGGAGCGCTCACGCCGGCGGGGCTGGGCATGTCGTGTCTGATTCCACTAATCGAAAACGGCTTCGTCGATTGGATCGTTTCGACCGGCGCCAATCTTTATCACGATACCCATTTCGGCCTGGGCCTGAAGATGTTTCAAGGCACCTCCGAGGCGAACGACGTGGCCTTGCGCGAGTCCGGCGTCGTCCGCATCTATGACATTTTTTTCGACTATCACGTGCTGCTCTCGACCGACGCTTTCTTTCGCGAGCTGGCGCGCAACGACGAGTTCCAGCATCCGATGGGCACGGCGGAATTTCACTATCGCGCCGGACGCTACGTCGCGGAGCGCGAGCGCGTGCTGAAGCTCAAGCGCCGTTCACTACTGGCTGCCGCGTATGAACATGCGGTGCCGATCTATACTTCGTCGCCCGGTGATTCCTCGATCGGGATGAACCTCGCGCTGCTGGAGCTGGAAGGCTATCAGTTGCGGATCGATCCGCTGGCCGACGTCAACGAGACTGCCGCGATCGTCTATTCTGCCAAAGCCAATGGGATGAATAGCGGGGTCTTCATTCTCGGCGGCGGCTCGCCCAAGAACTTTGTCCTGCAAACCGAGCCGCAGATTCAGGAAGTGATGGGCGTGGCCGAAAAAGGCCACGATTATTTTTTACAGATCACCGATGCGCGGCCCGATACCGGTGGACTCTCGGGCGCGACGCCCAATGAAGCGGTGAGCTGGGGCAAGATCGATCCCGACAAGCTGCCGGATACCGTAGTTTGCTATGTGGATTCGACCGTCGCGCTGCCATTGATCACCGCGTATGCGCTCGCACGGCGCAAACCGCGTAAGCCGCGGCGCCTGTATGAGCATCGTGAAGAGATGCTGGCTGCGGTAAAAGCCGCCTACGAGAAGGTGCGCCGCAAACGCCAGCGCAATAAAGCGTCATGAATTAAGCGGGTCGGTCGGATACAATCCACCTTCATGTCAAATGAGCTTGGAGCAACGCAGCCAATCGCGCAAAGTCACGACCTGATACACGAACTCGAAGCGGCGCGCGCGGCCGCAATCGCTGCCGGAGAAATCCTACGGCGCCACTATCGCGATCGCGGCTTTACGATTGATCAAAAGGGCAAGGACAACCCGGTCACAACCGCAGATTTTGAAGCCGATCATAAACTCAAAGAGTTGCTCCACGGCGGCTTCCCGCATTATGGATGGCTCTCGGAGGAAACTGTGGACAATAGCCAGCGGCTCGATCGTGAGCGCGTCTGGATTGTCGATCCGCTCGACGGCACCAAGGAATTTATCAAGGGCATCCCGGAGTTTGTCGTCGCGATCGCCTTGGCTGAGCACGGCGTGCCGATTCTCGGCGTGACGTATAATCCGATTCGAGACGAGCTTTTCTCCTGCGCCCGCGGCGCCGGCGTGACGCTGAATGGTCAGTCCGTGCGCGTGACCGATCGCGCAACCCTAATCAATGCGATCGTACTTGCCAGCCGCAGTGAAACCTCACGCGGTGAATGGAAAGCCTACGAAGGGCAGATCAAGATCGATCCGATCGGCAGCGTCGCTTATAAGCTCGCGCTGGTTGCAGCCGGTCGCGCTGACGCCACCTTTACACTTACTCCCAAAAGCGAATGGGACGTCGCCTCGGGGATCGCGCTGATAGTCGAAGCGGGCGGACGCGTCACCGAACTCGACGGCAGCACGATTCGCTTCAATCAGGCCTCGGTCAAGCTCAAAGGTTTCGTCGCGTCCAACGGATTACTCCATCCGGAAATCGAGCGGATGCTCCCAAAGAGATCCTGAGATCAGTCGCTGTTATTCTCGTCGCGCTGAAGCTGATTGAGATGATCGGCGACTCGATTGATCTCTTTAGTAGCATCGTCCACCGCCTTGCGTGCATTGTCGGCGGCGATCGTTGCCTGTTCGGCTGCTAGTTGCGCCTTTCGTGCGGATTCCTCGGCGTGTGCGGCGCGAGCTTGCGCCTCTTGCGCCTGCTGAATCTCCTGCTGCGCCTGATCATTTGACGATGCGCAGCCAAACGATACCGACGCCAGCGCCGCCACAATTACGGCGCTGGCCATTACACGAAAAATCATGTGGACGGAGTTGCTACTGCTTGGGCGCAAGCGCTTCCATCACGCGTGGATCAGGCAACGACTCATTATCGACTCGAATCGGCAGGATACAAACGTGAGTCGCGCCGGCCTTGAGATGCGCGTCGATTCGATCGCGGATTTTGTCGGCAGTACCCCACGCCACGATCGCATCGACCAGTGCGTCGCTACCTCCATTTTCGAACTCTTTATCCTGCCATCCGAGATTCTTCAGATTATTCGTATAGTTCGGCAGGCGCGGCACATAAGTTTTCATATATGCACGAGCGGCGGTGCGCGCTTTAGTCGCATCGGTCTCGAGAATCACGGCCTGCGCGGCGCAAATCCACGGCTTCTCACCGATTGCAGCGCGGGCCTTCGCCGTATGCTCCGGCGGGACGAAGTAGGTATGCGTGCCATTAGTCTGCTCGGCGGCCAACGCGAGCATCTTCGGATGTAACGCTGCGATAACCACCGGAACCTCTTCCTTGGCTTTCGGCGCGCGATATAACGCGCTCTTCATTTTCGGCAGATATTCCTTCATGTAGCTGTAGGGCTTATCGTAGCTATGCCCGCGCAGATTATCGACCAGTGGTTTATGACTGACGCCGATACCGAGCAGAAAGCGTCCGCCCGACAGCTCGCCGACGGTCTTGGAAGCCGCCGACATCGTGATCGGATCGCGCGCGTAGATATTTGCGATGCCGGTGGCGAAAACCACGCGTTCCGTATTCGCCGCAAGGTACGCCGCGTGCGCGAACGGCTCGCGGCCGACCGCTTCGGGAATCCACAATGCGCCATAGCCAAGCTTCTCGACTTTGCGGGCGAACTCGACGCTCTCCGCCGCGTTCATCCCGTCGAGAAAAAACCAAATGCCGATTTTTCCAATATCCATGATTCTCCCTAATTAGCCCGAGCGTCCTCGGCGAACAACCCGCGCGAGGCCTCAATCTTGGCGCGCCGCTCGTCTGCGCCTGACTTCAATGCTGACGTTCTAAGAGTTCATTTGCTGCTCATCGCGCTGCGCTTTGCAAAAAGTTCTGCAATGCGACCGTTAAGCCACGCCGGATCGACCGGTTTAAGCAGGTGATCGTCGAAACCGGCCTCCTGTGAACGCCGTCGATCTTCCGGCTGTCCATAGCCCGAAACTGCAATAAGCACGGCGTTAGCCGTTGGCGGCGAATCGCGTAACTGACACGCGAGCTTGTATCCATCCAGCCCCGGAAGGCCTAAATCCAATAACGCGACCTCCGGGGCGAACTCACGCGCTTTGCCGATCGCCTCCAGCCCATCATGAACGGTGCTGACCTGATGCCCATAAATTTGCAGCAGCATTGCCAAGCTTTCCGCAGCGTCCCGATTATCATCGACTACCATGATGCGTCGTTGCGCAGGCGCCGTGGTCCTCAATCCGTCGCTATCGACGCGCGCACTGTGATCGGCAATCCCTGCATACCGCGCCGGCAGCCGGATCAGGAATTCACTGCCTCTACCCAGACCCGCGCTGTGCGCCGAGACCCTCCCGCCGTGCATCTCGACCAGCCGCTTGACTAGAGCAAGTCCAATTCCCAAGCCTCCCTGCGAGCGGTCCAGCGAGCTCTCCGCTTGCGAAAAAAGATCAAAGACAGCTGGTAAGAACTCCGCCGCGATGCCAGCGCCGTTATCGCGCACGCGAATCAGCGCTTCTTTGTCCTCCTGCTCGCCGGAAAGTTCGATCCTGCCTGCTGGATCGGTGTATTTAGCCGCATTACTCAGCAGGTTGGCGACAGCTTGCGCCAGTCGGCCGGCGTCACCTTCGATCATCAGCATCTCTGGCGGATTCCTTACGTACAGCTTATGCGCGCGTGCACGAAGCTGCTCGTCTGCCAACTCTACGGCTCGCGCTAGCACGTCCGAAACCGGTATCCAGCTCTTTTCCAGCTGGAGCTTGCCATGAACGACTCGCGCGATGTCGAGCAGCTCGTCAATAATCCGAGTGAGATTGCCCAACTGACGATTCATCATCTCGCGCAGCCGGTTGAATTCGCGGCCGTCAGAATTATTGATCGCGAGCAGTTCAAGCGCATTGCGCAGCGGCATCAGTGGATTCCGCAGTTCATGGCCGAGCATCGCCAAAAATTCGTTCTTCTGGCGGTCCGCCTCGCGCAGCCCGGCGAGCGCCTCCTGCGCTTCGCGATAAAGGCGGGCGTTCTCTAATGCGACGGCGGTGTGTGACGCGAGTTCGGCCGCCCAATCCAGATCGGCTTGGTCAAATCTACGGCCTGGAAAATTTCCGGATTCCGTCAACCCTAGAGAGATTATTCCGAAGGTACGGCCGCGCGCGGTCAGCGGCAGCGTCATCAGCGACGTATTGCCGAGTTCGCGGCGCAACGGCGATGCTCCTCATTGACCGCGTTATGCTCGAACTTAGTGAGAATGATCTCCTCAACCAGCAGTGGTGCGCCGGTCCGCATCACCGTTGGAATCGGCGCGTCGGGTCCCGCAATAACTGCATAGTCGGTTAACTTTCGTAACATCGTCTCCTGCGCCCGATCGGCATGATGCAATCCAATTTTGAATGAAGTTAGCGGCCCGGCGCTTTCGTCATTATCCATCAAGTACATCGTGCAGAAATCCGCGACTCGAGGAACCATGGTTGCCGGCAATTGATTGAGGATATGTTCGGCCTCGAGCGCGCTGGACATCATCGCACTCGCCTCACTTTTTACCGTCAGCATGATCTCGCGGCGCTTGCGCTCGGTCACATCCACCGCCACACCGTACATCAGCCGGCGGCCATCCGCGCCCGGCATCATTCTGGCCTTGGTCGCGATCCAAATCAGGCCGCGTTCCGAGTGGTAATACCGGTACTCGACCTCCATACTGCCGGTAGCGGCGCATTCGCGCGTGAATTGATCGATCGCGTCATAGTCCGCCGGATGAACTTTGGTGCGCCAGGTGCGATGGAGATGCGGTTCCGAAATCGGTATGTCGTAGATCTTGTAAGCTTCCTCGGTCCACGAAGCCGCTTCGCTCTCGGGGTCCCATTCCCAAGTTCCGATTTCCGCCGCAGCTTGAGCCAATCGAAGCCGCTGCTCACTGTAGAACAGCCGCGCTTCAACGCTCAATTCGCTTTTTCGGTCGGTCACGTTCCGCTTACTTAAAAGAAAGCATAATGCGCGGTCGGCGCAATCATCTGACACGCGCAATGAGCCGCCTCCTGAACCGTAATCACTCGTACTTTAATCAGAGGCAACGTCCAGAGGAAAGAAGCACTACAAAGCGGCAAAGTTTGCGTGACCGCCGGCCAGCTTTTTCGAAACCAGCCTCACGGCAGAATCGCGAATACCCGCGCGGGAAAACCCAGTCCATGCGCCGGTTTTGGCCACGTCGCGATGATCAATGCGCCAGTTGCCGGAACCTGGTCGAGATTAGCCATCACCTCGATTTGCCAATGGCCGTGTTTAAGTAACCATGTCTCAGATTTCAGGTCAGCCGTCGCGTCGGTGTCCATCGATTCGTGGCCGTTGGCGATGATTCCGCGCTGTTCGTAAAGAAATTGAATCGCCTCCAGCGACCAAGCCGGAAATGGATAACGTTTGAAGCGCTCAGGATTAGCGTCCCAATCCTTGGACATATCGGTACGCAGGGCCGCGAAACAGCCGGACGGAACGCGCCCGTGTACGCGTTCCCATTCGCGAATATCGGCAATGGTCAGCGCGTGATTTGGATCGTGTGCGAGGAGCCGCGTGATATCGAAAACCACCAGCGGCAGAATCATCTGCTTGAGCGGCAACTCGTCCATTGTCTTACCATGCGGATCGAAATGGGCGGGCGGATCGATGTGAGTTCCGTACTGACCGACGAGCGAATAGAAAAGGGTGTGGAAGCCGTCATGATCGATGGTGTAGGGCTGTCCCGTAGCAGGATCGGCGGCCGCGGAGAAAGTCGCCGGGCCGAAATCCCTTCCAGACCGGCGTGAGTGGGCTGAAGGAGTGAGTCAGATCGACGAATTGCTTGCTTGCGATTATGTGGTAGGCATCGCTAAGCGAGGTCTGAGCGTAAACCGAACTAGCAAGTATCGCGACAGGAAGAATCATCGATAGCAAATATTGGAGGGGGCGGATTGGATAGCGCATAGGAATCAAGTAGCAGAGTTGGTAACGCTAGCGGAGCGCGGTTGCCGCGCGCAGCGAGCAGGCGAGTCTGCGAGCTGCGTTCAGGATAACGTCAGCGGAGCGCGTCGGCCGTGACGCTAGGCGGAACGTAGCGGAGCTGAGCAGGAGCGCGCCCGGAGAGCCTGAACAAGAATCCGCCAGCTGCGTTCAAGTACATACGAACGCGAGTGAAGATTAATTCGCGTCGCCTTTTACAGATCAAGCTTACTCAATCACGCGACCACCCGCGCATCTATTACTTCTTCCCGCCGCAACATCCTGCTGGTCCATCAGGCCCGGCGTGATATCGTCCGTTCGGCTCGACGAATCCCTCTTCACCATAACGATCGTGCGGACGTACCCAATCGGTCATCGAGTGATAAGGCCCATTCTCATTCCGTCCTTTGGGCATGCAATCTAGGATCGCGTAGGCGCCTAAGGTTGCCTCTCCACCTCGCCCAAAGGTCGAGTAAGTATGAAATATCTCTCCTCTCTCATTCTTATAGAACACGCTATTGCCGGATAAGTCCTCGATCGTAATCGGTCGCGTGTCGTAGTTGTAATAGACCTGCCCGCTAGCAATTTCTTGCGGCTTGAACGATACGTTGAAATCATAGTTGAAGTCACTGCCGAACGACGATACCCATCTCACCCGCCACCCCATCCGGCTTCTTATCTGTTCGATCTCAGGCATTGGCGCACGCGCCACTGCGACATAACTCACGTCATGATTCTCCAGATGCACCAAAATGCCTTCGGCATGATCGATTTCAAATGAACACCCGACGCATTGTGTGTTCTGCCCCGGGCTGAGCATGAAATGCTTGATGTACAGTTGGCTGCGCCCGTCGAATAGGTCGGCAAGCGACACCTTCCCTTCGGGCGCATCGAACAGATAATTCTTCTCGATTTTCACCCACGGCAGCTCGCGCCGCGCGGCGCTCAATCGATCACGCAAATGCGTGAGCTCCTTTTCTTTGAGCAGCAGTTGCTTGCGCGCGACTAGCCATTCTTCCCTCGATCCGATTCGATGTTCCATGGTCTTAAGCTCCTCCGTGTGATGATGGGTGTTGCTGGTTCAAAAACTCACGAGATATTCGGCTAACCGATCGAACGCACTATTCCAGCCTAATCGATGCCCATCGCGATTCTCTTTGGTGTCGAACATTTCTTGACGGAACATCATCAGGGTCTTGCCGCCCTGCTCGGCAAACGCGATCGTGATCAGCGTTTCCGGCCCACGCGAACCGTCCGGCTGCTCCCACCCAAACGTAAAGGCTAGTCGCTCGGGCGCGACGACTTCGCGCCACTCGCCGCCCTGCCACAGCTCTCTTCCGTCTGCCGCCTTCAGGCAGCCGCGCCATTTACCGCCGACCCGCAGGTCACCTTCCAGATGAGTCATCGGAAATTCACGCGGGCCCATCCAATGTAACGCCATCTCGATCTCAGTGAATGCCCGGAAGACCAACTCGCGCGGCGCCTCGAAGACTCGTTCGATTACTAATTCTCGGTCCGACTCTGCCGCAGCATTATTTTTTGCGTCCATCTCTTTGCTCTTTCGTTTGTAGATCGTGCAGATATTTATCGAGGCGATCGAAGCTTTCGCCCCAATAGCGCCGATATTTTTCCAGCCAATCGTCCACCAGCTTCAGTCCCTGCGGCCGTAATCGGCATGGCCGCCATTGCGCTTCGCGACTGCGCGCGATCAAGCCGGAGCGTTCTAATACCTTCAGATGTTTGGAAAGCGCCGGTCCACTAATCGCTAAGGGCTTGGCGAGTTCAGTCACGGTCATCTCGCCTTTGGCCAGCCGCGCCAGAATCGCGCGCCTGGTCGGATCGGCCAAGGCCGCAAAGGCCGCGCTCAGATGGTCTGTTCCCATGTTTTACCAGCTACGTAATTAACCATTGAGCTAATTAACTGATTAGGAAAATAATATTTGTGCAGGCGCGTGTCAAGCGCGATTCGAGGATGCTCGCTGATTCGATCTAGCCTGCCTGATGCAGGAAGCCTGGCAAATCCAGCACCGCGATCGGAGTGTGCGGATTATCTAGTGCTTCGCGCAGAATGGCGTCGCTGCTTACGAACACTTGCGCAGCTTCCGCAGCGCCGATCGCGTGCATAACTACATTATAGTCGGTCGGTCGCGAATAGTGAGTTGATGTGACTGCGTATTCCAGTGACGTCGCGATAGCCACATACGCCTGAATACTCTTCACCCCCATGAGTTCATCACACTGCGACGGATTGCTGATGACTAGTCCGGCGGCGCTCGCCAGTTTTTTTGTAAGCAGCGGAGCGCATTGGGTGTAATACTCGGTCCGGCTCGATGCGCCGACTGTGTGCTCTGCGATCTCGGCGAGCGCTTCACGAAAACCAGCAGCAAATCTTTCTCGTTGGGCGCGGGCCTCTTCGAGCACGCCTATCAAATCTTCATTCAATTCTTCGCCGTCGGACTCGATCAGATCGCTCAGCCCTTCACTAATTACGTTCTGCAGACTCGCGTCAATCAGTGGTCGCGGGTTTTCTTCGCCACTCATGCGGGCGCGCATTGCGTCAGTCAGGAGTTGCTCGCAGGGTTTGACCATCCGGCGGAAATTACCGATCGAGAGCGTGAGCTTGACCTTGGCGACTCGCAATTCCGGCCGCGCATGACGATCGAGCATTATCTCTTCTAAATGATGGATACTCAGTGGAATCGAGAGTTCGCGGCCGTAAATCCTTTTGCGCAGATTTCCAATGTCGGCGCTGGTGCATCCGTGCTTACTATAAAGATGGTCGAACGATTTGCTATCGAGGTATGCAATCATCGTTCGCTCCGTTCATCGCGAGCGTTGTCGATTACTGGCCCGCAAGGCTGGCCTGCACTTCATCTCCGACGATCCCGCAGGCCGCGCCATTATAATTTGCGCGTTGGGGCTGTACTCGGCAGTCGAGTGCGCCTTCGCCGCTATGACAGCTTAGGGTCACTTCAACCAGCACCGGTACCTGAGTCCCATAGGTATTTATATCAACGCGAGTGTAAATGAGTTCCAGATCGACGCTATTACTGGCGAAATCGGTCACGTGCGTCTGCGTATGCTCCCGCATCACGCTCAACCCGTTCTGTTCAAGGAAGTTACGATCTTCCTGAAAAATCGCAGTAGCTTGGTCACTGCTACTATCGGGACTTAAGCAGATTTTCAGTTTGTTGAGGCCCCACGAGAGTGGTCCAAAATTGCCGCACTGCGCGAACGGCGCGAGCGCACTGCCGACAGAACCGAGAAAGCATCCGCTGAGTCCGGGCGCGGACTGCGAATGAACCGCGGCGTCAGCGGACGCCGGAATCGCGGCTGACGGTCGATTGGCAGAACAGCCGCCGTAACTGCGGCGTTCGGCGCGGGCTTATTCCACTGCTCGATATTGTGCCATTGTTCGACCACTGTCAGGATCGCGCCGACTCCAGTTGCGAGTCCGACTATCGAGGCTCCGATAGCTGATAATTTCATACTGGCTGAGTCGGCTGCATTTTCCTTGTGATTGTGTGTTGGTTAGCATTTCTGGACTTTCGTGGGAAGGTTCCTGCGAAGGTCTTCGGTTACCTCGGCCTGTTCAGTTAAGACGGCGATGTTTCACGTGAAACATCGCCATGATCGTCGATGTAGCTTGCGGATTTCCTTCGACGGGGCAGAGCCAGTTGCCTGCTCGGCTCCAATGCGTTCCGCCCTAAGGTCTTGATGCAGCTTGCGAACTTTTCGATAAACTCAGGGCCGGCTCCTTACTCGTTCCGCGACAGACCAGTTTATAGTGTCACGCGCTTTCGGAGCGCGACCAGCCGCGCCATAATCTCTTGATGGTCAAAATCTATGCTTTATGACGTGATTGTAGTTGGCGCTGGGCATGCCGGTATTGAGGCTGCGCTCGCGGCGGCTCGAATGGGCGCGCGCACTCTGATGCTCACCCTGAATCTCGATCATATCGGCCAGATGTCCTGTAATCCTGCGATCGGCGGAATTGGCAAAGGGCATCTGGTGCGCGAGATCGATGCGCTCGGCGGCGAAATGGGATTGGCAATCGATGAAACCGGAATCCAGTTCCGATTTCTGAATACCCGTAAGGGTCCGGCGGTGCGGGCGCGCCGGGTGCAGGCCGACAAAGCAGCCTATCGCGTCCGCATGAAGCGCGTGATGGAGAGGACGCAGAATCTGACAATCCGCCAAGCGAGCGCCGAGCGATTAATAACCGAGAATGGAACAGTCACAGGAGTTGAATCCGAAATCGGCGAAGTCTTTGACGCGCGCACTGTAATCTTGACCACCGGCACTTTTCTGAAAGGACTGGTGCATATCGGGCTGAAGAATTATAGCGCCGGGCGTGCCGGGGATTTTGCCGCGATGGGACTTAGCGACAATCTTGCGCAGCTAGGCTTCTCGATTGGGCGGCTTAAGACCGGTACCTGTCCGCGGCTCGACGGCCGCACGATCGACTATTCGCGGCTGGAGATTCAGCCCGGTGACGAACCGCCGCCGGCCTTTTCGTTTCGCACGAAACATCTGAAGCAACAGCAGATACCGTGTCATCTCACTTGGACCAATGAGCGGACCCATCAGATTATCCGTGGCGCGATTGATCGGTCACCGATGTACTCCGGCGTAATCCAGAGTCGCGGTCCGCGTTATTGCCCCTCGGTTGAAGATAAGGTGATGCGTTTTGCAGACAAGTCACGCCATCAGATTTTCCTCGAACCCGAGGGCCGCGATACGATCGAGGTCTATCCGAATGGGCTCTCAACGAGTCTGCCACTGGATGTGCAGCTGGCGATGGTGCGCTCGATCGAAGGCCTGGAGCAGGCGGAAATCATGCGACCGGGCTACGCAATCGAGTATGATTTTGCCGACCCGACTCAATTAAAGCCTTCGCTCGAAACCAAGCTGGTCAAAAATCTGTTCTTTGCCGGGCAGATCAACGGCACGACCGGCTATGAGGAAGCGGCGGCGCAGGGATTGATGGCAGGAATTAATGCGATGCTGACGGTGCGCGGAGAGGTACCGCTGATTTTAGCCCGCGATCGGGCCTATATCGGGGTGATGATTGATGATCTGGTGACGCGCGGGATAGGCGGCGAGCCTTATCGGATGTTCACCTCGCGGGCCGAGTATCGGCTATTGCTGCGCGAGGACAACGCCGACCGCCGACTTTCCGCGATCGGCCAAAAAATCGGCTTGCTCGGATCGGAAGATGCCTCGCGGGTTCATACCAAAGCCGTCCATATCCGCGACGAGCTTCAGCGATTAAAGGAATCAGTTGTCCCAGCAACGGATTCGACCAATGCAGCCCTCGTTGCATTGGGATCGGCCGGCTTGAACGAATCGGTCAGGGCGCTCGAGTTGCTGCGACGTCCCGAGGTTTCATACGAAACATTGCTGGAGTTAGCTAGGCTGGAGCGGGTACTTGATACCGATGCGGCGGCTGAGCTTGAAGTCGAGGTGAAATACGCGGGATATGCACGCCGTCAGGCGGAGGGAATCGAGCGGTCTAATCGATTGGAGCACAGCCTGATTCCGGAAGGGCTTGATTTCGGGGAAGTCGGAGGGCTTTCGACCGAGGTACGCGAGCGCCTGACGCGAGTGCGGCCGCGCTCGTTAGGTCAGGCGGCGCGAATGCCGGGCGTGACACCCGCAGCGGTATCGATCCTCGCGGTCCATCTGCGAAGCCGCGATACGCGCAAGGAACGCACTCGCGACTGAAGGCTCTGAAGACTCAATAATGACTGCGATGTTTCACGTGAAACATCGGAATGAACAAACGGTCGTGACGGCAGAGGAAATCGGAGCGGAGACACGGCAGCGGGTGGGAGATGTGCTCGCGTCGATGGAACCTTTCCAAATTCGAGCGGATTTCTTCGAACGAATCGAACGGTTTGCGAGAATACTGAGCCTCTGGGGTATGCGGCATAATCTGACCGCTAAGCCAGAGAATCCGTCCGAGCTGGCTTTCCATATTGTGGATTGCTTAATGCCGATCCCATTGATGGGGAATATTGAAAAGGACGAGGGCATTTTTGCTAAGGGAAAGCGAGTGCTCGATTTGGGCAGCGGAGCGGGATTGCCAGGCTTGGTACTAGCGGCTGCGACGGAGGCTGATTTCACCCTGCTCGAAAGCCGCCGCAAGCGAGTGAGCTTTCTCAGAGTCGCCGCGGCGGAGATGGGGTTGGGGAACGTCAGGATCGAAGGGACATATCTTAGGCCAGAGGATTTGCGGCCGAGCTTCGACGTCTTAGTAGGGCGGGCTTTTGCAAAGCGCTCCGTGTTTCTCACCTCAGCATTGGCGGCACTACGAATCGGCGGAGCGGCAATACTCTATGCGAGTGGAACCAAGTCGATTGAGCTGCAAGCCGATACCAGGGCGCCAGAGATCGAGATTCCCTATCAGATTTATCGCGATGGACAGGCAGTCTCGCGAAGGCTGCTGGTCTGGCATAAGAATCCGGGCTGATATCGCGCGAAGTTGTGGATTCTTGATCTGCGGCCTTTGGCTTTCAGCTCATGGGAAGCCATAATGAGGTCGCGCGATCGATGTTTCACGTGAAACATTGGCGCTTACTTTCAATAGGAAATGCTAAAAATCAGAGATTCCTCTCTCCGCTCCGCTCTAATCGAATGACAAAAAGAGGCCTCGTTGGATGAGAACGAATGAGCAGAGCAAGCCTGACTAAGGGTTTTTATCTGAGGCACGGGCTACCGCAGGGAGAAATCTCGGAGGGCAGTATCGAGTGCAGCATCAGCGACCGATGTTTCACGTGAAACATCGACGACTTCGACTGCCACCGAGCATAATAGCGATATAAAGAGGACGTTGTGGGGCGGTTGATTGCAATTGCAAATCAGAAAGGCGGAGTGGGAAAGACGACCACCGCGATCAATTTGGCGGTGGGACTGGCCGAGAACTCGGCGCGAAGCACCCTCTTAGTAGATTTAGACCCCCAAGGGAATGCGACCTCGGGTTTAATCGCTTCAAATAAGCTATCGAATGTGAAAGCGGCTACTAATACCATTTACGATTTGATCACTGGTCACGCTCGATTTCAAAACATCGTTTTTAAGGCCCGAGAGAATGTCTTTGTGGCTCCTTCGGATCCGGATTTGGTCGGTGCGGAAATCGAGCTCGCGTCGGTTGTGGGGCGCGAACGGCGGCTGCTGAATGCATTCAAGCCGGTGCGCGACGATTACGAATTCATTCTGATTGATACACCGCCGTCGTTGGGACTGCTCACGCTTAACGCGCTGGTCGCAGCGGATTCGGTGCTGGTGCCGATGCAGTGTGAGTATTACGCGCTGGAGGGCCTTTCAGCGCTGCTCGGGACGATCACCAAAGTGCGGCAGACGTTGAATCCGAAGCTGCGAATCGAGGGCGTGGTGCTGACGATGTTCGATGCGCGCAACCGGCTGAGCCATGAAATTGCGCGCGAAGTGGCCAAGCATCTGCCGAGCGACGTCTTCCAGGCGGTGATTCCGCGCAACGTGCGGCTGTCAGAAAGCCCGAGTCACGGACTTTCGGTGCTGGAATATGACTCGAAATCGGCCGGCGCGGAGGCCTATCGCGGGCTGGCGGCGGAGCTGCGCGCGCGAATCTCGGGTCAGCACGAATTATCTGAGACTGCGGCGGAGAATCCGGCGAATCGCAAGGCGTGGAGCCTGCGGGCGCTGTTCGCGCGTAATGATGAACGGGCAAGGAGAGGGAAATGAATCGACGATCACTCGGGCGGGGACTGGATGCGCTGATTCGGAATACGGCGCGCGAAGCGGTCGAGACCGGAGCGGCTTTCGAGGGGGCGGACGAGCAAGGGGCGGGGTTGCGAATGATCTCGCTTGACCAGATCACGCCCGGGCGGTTTCAGCCGCGCGAGTATTTCGAAGAGAACAAGCTGCAAGAGCTAGCGGTCGCGATCAAGGCGCAGGGGATTATCGAACCGCTGGTCGCGCGGCCGGCGGCTGACGGCGGCTACGAGCTCATCGCCGGAGAGCGGCGGCTGCGCGCGGCGCGGATCGCCGGGCTGACGAGTGTGCCGGTGATCGTACGCGAACTCGACGATCGGGCGGCACTCGAAATCTCGCTGGTCGAGAATCTGCTGCGCGAGGACTTAAACGTGATCGAGGAGGGTCAGGCGTTTGGGCGGCTGAATCGCGAGTTCGGCCAAACGCACGAGGAGATCGCCGAGCGGGTCGGCAAGAGCCGTTCGTATGTGACGAACATAATTCGGTTGCTGGAGCTGCCGCAGGAAGTGCTCGAAATGATCGGGCGGCGCGAGTTGACCGGCGGGCAGGTGCGGCCGCTGCTGGCGCTCAGCTCGCCGGAGGCGCAGCTGGCCGAGGCGCGCAAAATCGCGCAAGCGGGTATCTCGTCGCGCAACGCCGAGGCGATCGCGAGCGCCAAGCGGGGCGGACGGCGTGGGCAGGGAATTCGTTTCGAGCCGGCTCAGGATCCAAATCTGACGGCGCTGGTCGAGACGATTCAGCGAGCGCTCAAGCGGAAGATCCGGATCGTACGGAATCGGGGCAAGCAGCCCGGGCGGGTCGAGCTGGAGTTCTATAATGATGAGGATTTGACCGGATTGGCGGGCGTGCTGTTGCGGGCGGGACGGCCTGAAAGCCGTCCGACAGTATGAGCGCGTTAATCTCTTATTGACTGTAGCGTCGGCAAATTTCGGGCGTGCCGAAATCACCCGTATCACTAAGAAGCTGGCGAGGACGGAGCGAGGAGGAAAATCATGGCGGGACGAGTGGAAGGCAAAGTAGCGCTGATCACGGGCGGTGGTTCGGGAATCGGACGCGCCACCGCGCTCCTGTTTGGGCGCGAGGGCGCGAAAGTGGTCGTCGCGGACTACAATGCTGCGGGCGGCGAGCGGGTCGTGAAAGAGATCGCGGAGAGCGGCGGAAGCGCGATCTTCCAGTATGCCGACGTGGCGAATCCTCAAGAAGTCGAGGCGCTAGTGGCCAAGGCGGTCGAGACTTATGGGCGGCTCGATTGCGCGTTCAACAACGCCGGGATCGAGGGGCAAATGATGGACACGGCGGAGTGCTCGCTCGACAACTGGCATCGGGTGATCGCGATCAATCTCACCGGCGTCTTTTTGTGTATGAAGTATGAAACCGCGCAGATGCTCAAGCAGGGCGGCGGCAGTATCGTGAATACCGCGTCGGCCGCGGGACTGATCGGGCTGCCGGGAGCGCCGGCTTACGTCGCGGCCAAGCATGGGGTCAATGGGCTGACCAAGACCGCGGCGCTGGAGTTCGCGCGCAAAGGGATTCGGGTCAACGCGGTTTGCCCGGGCTTTATCCGTACGCCGATGGTCGAGCGCGCGCTCGACAAGGGCAGCTTCAGTGAGGAGCAGATTTTCGCGTCGGAGCCGATGTATCGGATGGGCAAGCCGGAAGAGATCGCCGAGGCGGTGCTGTGGCTAAGCTCGGAGGCGTCGTCGTTCGTGACCGGGTTGCCGATGCCGGTCGATGGGGGCTACGTAGCGCAGTAGGGGAATAAAATAGAAAGAATCGGTAGAACTCTCATGTATGGACCCAGCCCCGTGCGCAAGGTGGCTGCTCTGATTGCTTTTGATCCGGTTGCAGTCATGTATTCGGCCTTTGGTGGAGGGCAGCGTTGCACTCCGGGCCATGATGGAAATCCGCGCACCTTTGCCTGATCAGTAGAACGGGCTTGAGGGCCCTGAGAGTTCGACAGGTTAACAAGGTGCCGGTCCGACCGGTTCGCCATCAGTTTGGCAGACAACCTTCGCAACTCCTGTGGCAAGTTTTGCCCCGGCCCGTGTTTCAGGCGGCGGCCGGGACGCGGTAATTCTCGTTGTGTACGAGCAGCGCCCACAGCACGCGGGCGTTCTTATTGGCCAGGGCCACCGCCGTGACATTGGTGCCGCGCCGTTCCCGCATGGCGCTGATCCACCGGCTGCGTGGATCGCGTTTACGCGCGGCGAAGCGTAGCGTCGCGCGCGCCCCGTGGATCAGTAAGGTGCGCAGGTAGCGGTCGCCGCGCTTGCTGATGCCGAGTAAGACGCTGCGCCCGCCGCTCGAGTGTTGGCGCGGCACCAGCCCCAGCCAGGCACTCAGTTCGCGCCCGCTGCGGAACTGGCGGGCGTTGCCGACCGCGGCAATCAGTGCGGTGGCGGTCAGCGGACCCACCCCCTCGACCGCCATCAGACGAGCGGCGCGCTCGTCGGCGCGGGCGAATTCCGCGATCCGCAGGTCGTACCGTTTCAAGCGGTCCTCGATAAAGCGCAGACGTTCACTCATCTCGCCCAGCAGTTCGCGCATCAGCGCACTCACGCCGTTGTCGCCGGCCTCCAGGATCGGCACCAGGGCCCGGCGGAGCGGGACGGCGCCCGGCGTAATTACGACCCCGCGCTCGGCCAGCAGTCCGCGCATCTGGTTCATCAGCGCGGTGCGCTCGCGGATGATCAATGAGCGCACCCGATGCAGCGCCAGCATGTCCTGCTGCGCCTGGCTCTTGACCGCGACGAAGCGCATCGACGGCCGTCCGACCGCTTCACAGATCGCCTCGGCATCGCGCGCATCGTTCTTGTTGGATTTCACGTACGGCCGCACAAACCGCGCACTCATCAACTTGACCTGGTGACCGCGCTGGGCAATCTCGCGGGCCCAATAGTGGGCGCTGCCACACGCCTCCATCGCCACCAAACACGGACGCAGCTGCACTACAAACCTCAGCAGCTGCGCGCGGCGGAGCTGGCGCTGCACTACCGTCCGGCCTTGGCCGTCGACGCCGTGAACTTGAAACACATTCTTGGCCAAGTCGATTCCCAACGTCCTTATATCCATCTTTGTATCTCCCTCGCAGATTCGTTCTGATACTTCATTGCCATCCTGGTCGAGTACGGATCAGATTGAAAAAACGAGGGCCGGGTCCATCCCATCAGTAGAAGTTCGTTTGGCTTACGTGACTGCTCTGATCTCCGCTGCGAATAGTGCAGCCACGTCGTTTAACAAGCGTACGGATAATGGAAAAGCTGTGAGCAGTAGATCGACGCGGCGATTAGCGGCGGGAATGGATGCTCGATGAAATAAGCGCCCGCGCGCGCGAAGTGAATTCCAAGTTTCCTCTTGGCAGGGATAAGCGAGGCAGACAAGGACATTAGAGGACCTCGCGATGGTTGCGTACGCGAGAATTTGGAGCAAGTCTTCTCGATGGCGTTCGCGAACTCGCTCAGCGAGATTGGCCCAACCATATAACTGCAGCTCTTCCCAATGATCCTTGTACTTGGCATCAATGATGATGGTTAGATCGTCATGGTCAACGATGAGGTCGGGAATGAGAGATCTTTGAGAGCCATCATAGGGAGGGTCCCAAGTAATTGGTGCGACGGTTTCTTGCTTTCGACCGGTCCGAAGTATTCCACCGCATCGCGCGACAACCCGACTTACTATTGTCTCTGACCAGGCTTCAAAGAACTGATCCATCGGGAGTACCCAGGGAAGACCGCCGAGGTCACTGGAGCCAGCTAAGCCGCGCTGATCGATGGTCCATTCAAGCGCAGTTATGCCGTCGCGGAACACGTCCGTGCTGAGCCGTCGGTGGAGCCATGAGCCCAGCATCGATGGTGTTGGCCGGTGGGATTCGACGTCGCGAGTCTGAGTAAGTAGCTGTTGGCATAGGTTGATAAGAACGAGTACGAACGTCGTTGTATCGTGCTGCGAAATGAGGTTGCGCAGTAAAGTTTCGAGCACGAATTTTATTGCGGACCTGAGCTGGCGATCGTCGAGAAGGTCGGGAAATTGGCAAGGCACGTTGAGAAAATTAGCGCGACTTATCTGACGAGTCGCATAGAGGTTCCAATTGACGGAGCCGCGGGGCGCGGAACACTCGGTGCGAATCAGTTCGAACTTCCGTTGTAGTGAAGCAAGTAGTGCCTTTAATCGGAACAGGACAACTGTTGCAATCACCCAAGGAGGAATCTTACGGTCGGAGCGCGGCAGCATTGGTTGGGCTAGAATTGAAGGCAAAGTTCGCCACCCAGTTGCGGCGAGAATCGCGCCAATTCCCGACCAACCATAGCGAGGTTTTACTACTAAGCCATAGTCCGATTTACCGCTGGTCGGCGAGATTAAGGAGATTGCACCGATTTTCGCACCCGTTCTTACTTTAATATAGATATCTTTGCCATCGAATTGTGGCTCAACTTCTAAATCCAGCGCGAGCAACCGATGTCGGTTATGGCGTATGAATTGTTCAAGGAGCCGCGCGATGAGCGAGGCAGGATCGCGAGGCGACTGGCCCTGGATAAGAAAGCTAGCATTAAGACGGCTCTGACCCGAATCGACTATCTCTTGGGTGATATGTTGTCCAGTCGCATATGTTCCTAGCGGATCGAAGTGCGACCGTCCGAAGCCACGCTGTAGGCGACTTAGAGGCTTTCTAGCCACTGCAAATAGGCCCTAAGTGGTTCTGAGAAGGATGCGACATAACCTTGGGTTAGATACTCTTCAATGAGTGGCACGAGGGTAACTTTTAGGCGGAGGCGGGCGTTCGATTCGTCTTTTTCGAGAAAATAAGAATGACCGGGAATCAAGTTGAACGCATCATCAGTAGCATGTTCAACAAAAATGCTGATCAATTTTTCAAATGCTTTACGCATCAGAGGGGCGCCGCCTTGCTCAACCACGCTCAGTTGAGGCCAGAGCTTCGCAAAAGCAAAGCGACGTCGAATTGCAACATCCAGCAGGGCGAGGCTGCGATCAGCGGTGTTCATCGTACCGACAATATGAAGATTCGTGGGTAATCTGAGTGTCGTGCTAATGAGAGGTCCGAAATCGTGCGGAAGAGTGATTTTCCTTCCCTCGGAATCTGCTTCTAGTAGGTAGATCGCTTCTCCGAGCACCTCTGATAGATCGGCGCGATTGATTTCGTCGATATGCAATAGATAGAGCTGGGTCAGGCGCTGGGCTTTCTCTGCAGCTTCGAGCAGGAAGCCGCGCTTAGGAGCGAAGCGCAGTCCTAGGGAGTCGTTCACTTGCTCAGGAGCAAGACCACCGACAAAGTTTTCATAGGTCGTG